>NZ_CALDPF010000028.1 GCF_937912035.1 uncultured Bacteroides sp. | reverse complement strand
TTACGCTCTTATCAGCGAAGTTAATCTTACCTTCTGCATCAACTGTAACGTTTTCAAGAAGAGCGTTACGTTTGATTGCGTTGTAGATATCTGGTTCTGATTCCTTGTCAAGGTTGATAACCTTAGCGTAGCAACCACCTTCATAGTTGAATACACCTTCGTTGTCCCATCCGTGTTCGTCATCACCGATAAGTTTACGTTTTGGGTCAGTAGAAAGAGTAGTCTTACCTGTACCAGACAATCCGAAGAAGATAGCTGATTCAGTTTCGTCCATGTTAGTGTTAGCAGAACAGTGCATAGAAGCAACACCACGAAGTGGGTTGAAGTAGTTCATCATAGAGAACATACCTTTCTTCATTTCACCACCGTACCAAGTGTTAAGAATAACCTGTTCCTTAGTAGTCAAGTTGAATACAACAGCTGTTTCAGAGTTCAAGCCAAGTTCTTTGTAGTTTTCAACTTTAGCCTTAGAAGCGTTGTAAACGATGAAGTCAGGTTCGAATGATTCAAGTTCTTCAGCTGTTGGGCGGATGAACATGTTAGTTACGAAGTGAGCCTGCCATGCAACTTCCATGATGAAACGAACTTTCAAACGAGTACCTTCGTTAGCACCGCAGAAACCGTCAACAACATAAAGTTTCTTGTTTGACAATTCTTTAGCAGCAAGTTCTTTCAATACATTCCAAGCTTCTGTAGTTACAGGCTTGTTGTCGTTTTTATATTCTTCTGAAGTCCACCATACAGTGTTTTCACTTGTAGCGTCTTTTACCAAGAATTTATCTTTAGGAGAACGACCAGTGTAGATACCAGTCATAACGTTTACTGCACCAAGTTCAGTTACCTGACCTTTTTCATAGCCTTCCAAACCAGCTTTTGTTTCTTCAGCAAACAATACTTCGTATGAAGGATTGTGCAAGATTTCTACGGTACCCTGGATACCGTATTTGGTAAGATCTAAATTTGCCATTGTTCTAATGAATTAAATTGGTTATTATTTTAGATATATTGTTTCCTCTTTTTCGCGATACAAAAGTACAACATTTTATTTGAATGCGATTAATAATTAGAGAAAAAAATCCGTAATAATGAAATATTTATACTTGTGTAACACATTTGCAAGGTATATGTTACAAAACATAGTTTGAGCATTAAAAATAGGGAACCGAACATTAGAAAATAATGAGCTGTCATTTAATATCGAATGAGCTGTCATTTTAATTCAAATGAGCTGTCATTCTTTTTTTAGTCTTTTCAGGCCTTCAAACGAGTTTTCCATACCAACTAGTTTACTGATGTGTCATTTCTTATTTTATTTACTTTATAACTCAAACATAATAATAAATCAATAAAACCAAAAATTATACATTATGAAACGGAAAGTACACATAAGTCTGAACGGTTATTCATACTTTTGTCACAATGAAAATAGTATTCAAGAACTTAAAAAATTATATTTAACCCATGAAACATAAAATGATTTACACATTGGCGGTTGTGGGATTATCACTTATTGCTACAGCCTGCACACAAGCTACACAACAACAATCACAGATACAAGTACAAAAAAACGAAACAGACAAACCATGGTCCGTAAGGATGGTGGAATCAGAGATGCAAAGATGGCCTGAATCATGGCAACTTGACTTCCAGCCCAAACTGAAATGGGACTACTGTCACGGACTGGAGCTACAGGCAATGCTGGATGTATACGACAGATATGGCAATGAAAAAATATATGAATATGCATTGGCATACGCCGACACTATGGTAAACGCCGATGGAACAATCAAAATGTATAAGCGCGAAGAATTCAGTCTAGACCGTGTAAACTCAGGGAAGTTTCTTTTCCGTATTTACGAACAAACTAAAGACGATAAATACAAAAAAGCCCTTGCTCTGATGAGAAGTCAGTTTGAAGATCATCCAAGAAATGCGGATGGTGGCTTTTGGCACAAAAAAATCTACCCTAACCAAGTATGGCTGGACGGCATATACATGGGAGCGCCTTTCTATGCAGAATATGCTTTCAGAAACAATGAGGTGGGAGCTTATCAGGATATCATCAACCAGTTTCTGATGGCAGCACGCCACACCTACGATCCTAAGACAGACCTGTATAAACACGCATGCGACGTCAGCAAGAAAGAGAAATGGGCTGACCCGGTAACAGGACAGTCACAGCACAGTTGGGGACGTGCCTTGGGTTGGTATGCCATGGCATTTGTTGATGCTCTGGAGTTTATTCCACAACACGAAGCGGGCAGGGACTCAATGATTATTACACTGAACAAAGTTGCAGAACAGATAAAAAGGCTGCAGGACGAAGAAACAGGTCTGTGGTATCAAGTCCTAGACAGAAGCGGCGATGAAGGTAATTATCTGGAATCTTCATGCTCGGTAATGTTTGTATACACTCTGTTCAAGGCTGTACGAAAAGGATATTTGGATCCTTCGTATCTGGCAGTAGCAGAAAAGGGATATAAAGGTATACTGGATAACTTTATAACTATAGACGACAAAGGCCTGATTAGCATAACAAAAGCTTGTGCTGTAGCCGGTCTTGGCGGAAAGAACTACCGCATGGGCGACTATGACTATTATATAAATGAAAAAATCAGAGACAATGATCCTAAGGCAGTAGGTCCGTTTATAATGGCCAGTCTGGAATGGGAACGTCTCCAGGAAGTCAGGAATATCGTGAAATAAACAGGTAAAAAAGTTAGTAAAGTATAAAGGAGATAAATACTATGAGAAGTAAAATAATATTTATACTAGGACTGCTCATAACACTGACAGCATTCACACCTACAAAACGGAATATTACGATATTCACAATTGGTGATTCGACCATGGCAAATAAAAAGTTAGAAGGAGAAAATCCTGAAAGAGGATGGGGACAGATGCTTTCAAGATATTTCACAAACGATATCACCATTGATAATCATGCGGTAAACGGAAGAAGTTCGAAAAGTTTCATTGATGAAGGCAGATGGGATGTAGTTCTATCAAAAATACAAAAAGGCGATTATGTGTTCATTCAATTCGGCCATAATGACGAAAAAGATGATCCGAAACGCCATACAGATCCGGGAACAACATTCGATGCAAATCTCAAAAAGTTTGTAGAAGAGACAAGAGCCAAAGGAGGAATTCCTGTACTGTTCAACTCTATAGTACGCCGTAATTTCGGCAAAGCTGACGGGAACGCTGTGGCTGATGCTATAAAGCAGGACGATATAAGAACCGGTATTGATACTAATGTCCAACAAAAGAATGTTGAAGAAGGATTAGAACTGATTGACACACATGGAGAATATCTTAATTCACCAAGAAATGTCGCTAATGATTTGAATGTTGTATTTATAGACATGAACAGTCTTACACACAAACTGATTGAAGGTATGGGACCAGAAAAATCAAAAGAACTGTTTGTGTGGGTAAAACCTCAAACCATACCAGCATTGCCTGACGGAAGAGAAGATAATACACATCTGAATGTTTACGGAGCATCTGTAGTGGCAGAAATGGCAGTAAAAGCAGTGACCAAAGCAATACCTGAACTACAACAATACGTACGCCACTATGATTTGGTAGTTTCCAAAGACGGATCAGGTGACTTTTTCACGGTTCAGGAAGCTATAAACGCAGTACCTGATTACAGAAAGAACTTTAGGACTACAATACTCGTAAAGGAAGGCACATATAAAGAGAAGATTGTTATTCCGGCAAGCAAAAATGCTATATCTCTGATAGGTGAAGGCGAGGTAAAGCTTACTTTTGATGACTATGCGAACAAACCTAACATCTTCGGGGAGAACAAAGGTACGTCTGGCTCTTCATCATGTTATATATATGCACCTGATTTCTATGCAGAGAATATCACTTTCGAAAACACTTCAGGTCCTGTGGGACAGGCTGTAGCATGCTTCGTAAGTGCAGACAGGGCATATTTCAAAAACTGCCGTTTCCTAGGCTTTCAGGACACACTGTACACCTATGGGAAAGGTTGCAGACAGTATTACGATGAATGTTATATAGAGGGGACTGTAGACTTTATTTTCGGGTGGTCGACAGCTGTATTCAACCGTTGCCACATCCACAGTGTTGGTAACGGCTACCTGACAGCTCCTTCGACAGACAAAGAACAGAAATACGGATACGTCTTCTACGACTGCAAAATTACAGCTGACGAGGGAGTGGACAAGGTGTATCTGTCACGTCCTTGGAGACCATACGCACAGGCCGTATTCATACGATGCGATATGGACAGACATATTATGCCGGAAGGTTGGGACAACTGGAGGAACAAAGAAAATGAAAAGACTGTATTCTATGCCGAATATCAGAGTAAAGGCGAAGGTGCAAACCCTAATAAACGTGCTGCATATTCCAAACAGTTGAAAAACCTTGACAATTACGATATTGAAACAGTATTGGCAGGAACAGACGGGTGGAATCCCGTAAAAAACGGTAATGAACTACTTAACATAAAAAGATAGATGAATGAAAAACAGGATATTGACTATAATAATAGCCTGTGTAGCAACAGTCGTGGTCCTGGCGGAAAACTATCCGTACAGGAGCGACCTGCTATGGGTGACAGAACCTGACCATTCAGACTGGATATATAAAACAGGCGAAAATGCCCAAATAAATGTCAGTCTATTCAAATACGGAATTCCACAGGATGGAATAACAGTTAATTATGAAACCGGCAGCGAACTAATGCCAGCCGACAAAAAAGGCAGCATCATACTGAAGAACGGAAAAGCGGAGATTAACATAGGTACAATGAAAGAGCCCGGATTCCGTGACTGCATCTTCAGCGTAGACATAAACGGAAGGACATACAGCCACCATGTAAAAGTGGGATTTTCGCCTGAGAAAATAAAACCTTATACCAAAATGCCGGACGATTTCATCGATTTCTGGAGTAAAAATATAAACGAAGCATCCAAATATCCTCTGAAATATACCAAAAAGAAAGCCGAAGAATATTGTACGGACAAGATAGACTGCTATCTGATAAAAGTTCAGCTGAACAGCCGTGGACAGGACGTTTACGGTTATCTGTTCTATCCAAAGAATGTGCAACCGAGGAGTTGTCCGGTAGTATTGTCACCTCCCGGAGCTGGTATAAAGACCATAAAAGACCCTCTCCGCCATAAATATTATGCTGAAGAAGGCTGCATACGTCTGGAATTCGAGATACACGGTCTCAATCCTACCATGAATGCAGAACAGTTCAATGAAATAAGCAATGCCTTTAACGGAAAGGAGAACGGCTATCTGATGAACGGACTGGACAACAGAGAGAACTATTATATGAAACGTGTATATCTGGCATGCATACGCTGTATCGACTTACTTACATCTTTACCGGAATGGGACGGAAAGAATGTAATAGTGCAAGGTGGCAGTCAAGGTGGTGCACTGGCAATGGTTGCAGCGGGGCTGGACAAACGCGTAACTGCATGCGTAGTAAATCATCCCGCACTAAGCGATATGGCAGGTTACAAGGCAGGACGGGCAGGAGGATACCCGCATTTTTTCCGAACAAAAGGAATGGACAGTAAGGATAAACTGGAAACCATGGCATACTATGACGTAGTGAATTTTGCCAGACTGATTAAAGCAGATACATTCATGACATGGGGTTTCAACGACAACACATGTCCGCCTACTACAAGCTATGCAGTATTCAACACACTGGAATGCACTAAAGAGGCACTGATAACTCCAATCAACGAACACTGGACATCAGAGGAGACAGAGCGTGGACATCTGGACTGGATAAAAAAGCATCTGAAATAAGATAATACCCTAATAATATATACAATTAATAAGATGTTAAAGCCCGAATGACATAATTTATTCGGGCTTTAACCATTTATTGAAGAATGCCAAAACCTCTTCCTGCATTTTCCTGTTGAAGAAATGTTTTTCATTCCACATTTTGGTAACCAGTTTCTCAGAAGCTCCAGCACTATCCCACACTTGACGCATCTGATTATATGCGTCAGCAACTCCCTCTGCCGGAAAAAGCTTGTCCTGACTTCCATTGAAGAAAAGCGAAGGCTTAGGGCAGGCTATACTTGCCACATGGGGATAATCCATATATTTTCTTATACGCGGAAGCAGCATTGAGTATGCAGAACCTCCTTTATTCTGATTATTGTCGACAGTCATAAGATACTCCGTAGTATTCATCCAGCACACTGCAGCAGCAGCCTTTATCCTGTCAGTCATCGAACTGAGCATCCACGAACGGTAAGCCCCCATCGAGAAACCAAGGCAACCGATTCTATCCATATCGACAAAAGGCAGAGAAGCCAGAAACTCCACACTCCTCATGTCATCCATATTTATATATGCTCCCCACGAAGCTCCCATCTGAAGAAAATTGGAGGCCAAAGCCTGTTGGCGATCATAATCAATACCCTCGGCACAACCCCTATCGCCCCAGAATAATGCATCGACAGACAGAACTACATAACCGTTCTTGGCAAAATAATCACCTACGTATCTGCCATCATAGCATTTCTCAACCCAGGAATCGGCATCTGAAATTATTTCCTGTCCGTCATTAAACGGACGTACCATCTTCTCCTTCCCTATCAGGAAATGAGCTCCATGGTCATGAAGCATGACAACAGAAGGGAACTTGCCTTTACCATCAGGAACAAGCAGATAAGCCGGTACTCTCGCCCACCTGGATATATTGAATTCTATCTTTAAAGCACGGTAGCCCTCGCGCTGCTCACTATCTATTATCCGCATATCATAATCGTCCGGAGCCGGCTGTACCAAATCCATACATTCAAAAAGAATGTCGCGTGCCTGAATCTTCCATTCCTCAATATCCTTGGCCTTATTTGACTGCCATGACATCGGATAAGTCAGCAAAGACTTCATCTGCTCGTAATATACAGGCATATTATTCTCTATCTCAGACTCTTTAACCGTTTTCTGGGCCATAAGAATTCCGACATAAAACAAACACAATAAAAAATAAAAGTACTTCATCATTTTATTACTTAGTTATTATGCAAATCTAATAAAAAAGACGAGTTTTTTATGTATTTTTGCAATGATATGTCATAACAATTTCTATAGATTTATAACTACTGAACAATATTATGAGAACCAAACTTTTATTTATAATTCTTATACTACAAATAGCCCGGGGATTTTCGCAGACAGATTGCGTTATTACACATTACTCATCTGAAGATGGCCTGTCGGAAAATACCGTTATGGACATTCTTCAAGATAAAAAAGGAAATCTGTGGTTCTCAACATGGAACGGTATCAACAAGTTCGACGGATATACATTCCATACCTACAAGGGATTTCTGGACAATGAGATAGCACTTACAAACAACAGAGTGGATTGCATGGAACTTGACAGATATGGATATATATGGATGCTTACATACGATGAACGTGCTTTCCGTTTTGATCCACGTACTGAGATTTTCGAGAATGTACCTAATAACGACAACACAGAAATACACATTCCTATCACTAAAATAAAGACTCTCCCCAACGGCAATGTCTGGCTACTCTCCCACAACAGGGGAGCAATCAGAGTTAAAACAGATTCTATAAGCAAAGATATCACTACAGAATACTATTCATCAGGGAGTGAACTCTTTCCTGTTTCTATTGTATACGATGTATGTAATATAGGAGACAAAGAATGGGTACTGTCTGACAATGGATTGGCCTGCTTTAACAAATCAGCCGACAAGCCTGAAGTATTCTTCGAATACACCAATTCGGGAGAAGATACTGAAGGGAAAAAACAGAGTTTCTTTACAGCCGAAAAATGTGATGACAAGCTTTTTTTTGGAGCAAACAATGGTTACGTATGGATATTGAATAATGAAAGCAATATATTCACTCCGCTAAAACTTCCTGTGGAATCGGACATCACTGGGATTAAATATATTGAAAGACAAGGGAATGCCATTATAGCTTCAAAATCTGACGGATTTTTTGTCTACAACATAGGAAATGATACTTATAAACATTTTCCTGAATCTCTGCTGCCCAAAGCTACAATAGACAATATCTACATTGATGGTGCCGACGAAATATGGTTTGAGCAGAATGTTACCGGTGAAGTAGCACATTACAATCCATATACGGATAAAATAAAAACTGAAAAGGTATATGCCGAGCCCACCAGCACAGACAGGTCGCGTCCGGCATTCCACATTCATGAAGATATTTTCGGTTCTCTTTGGGTACACCCTTACGGTGGCGGATTTTCGTATTTTGACAGGAGCAAGAACTGTCTGGTTCCTTTCTACAACAGCATGGACGGTGGTAAATGGCATTTTTCAAACAAAATCCATTGTGCATTCTCCGACAGACAAGGAAATCTATGGATATGTACTCATTCAAAAGGACTTGAAAAGGTAACATTCCGAACAGAGCATTTCAGAATCAAACGTCCTGTAAATTCGAATTACGAAACATTAAGTAACGAGGTAAGAGCTTATCAAGAATACAACAAGAATCTGTGGATAGGACTTAAAGACGGAATGTTACGCATTTACGACAGTAAGTACAACGAAATAGGTTACATGACTGAAACTGGAAGAATTGCCAAGTCAGGGACACCACTATTAGGAAATGTATATTATATGATGCGCGACAGTAAAGGAATAATGTGGATTGCAACCAAAGGAGCCGGAGTAATCAAAGCCGAACCTACGGAAGACAATATGCAATTCCGCCTTACAAGATATAAATATAGTCCGGACAACATATACAGTCTGTCAGACAATAATGTATACTGCATTTACGAAGACAAGTACAACAGAATATGGATTGCAACATTTTCAAATGGAATAAACTATATCACAAAAAATGAAAATGGTGAAGATATATTCATTAATCACAGAAATACATTAAAAGGATTTCCAATAAAACAATGTAATAAAGTAAGATACATCACTGCTGATGCTAATGACAGATTATGGATTGGTACAACCGGAGGACTGGTAATGACTGAACTTGACTTCAAGACCCCTTCGGATGCCGTATTCCACCACTACATGCGTTCGCCAAAAGATCCAACTACATTAAGCAACAATGATGTACACTGGATAACACCTACAAAAAAAGGAGAACTTTATATAGCGACTTTCGGAGGCGGCCTGAACAAAATTGAGAATTTGAAACCGGACGGTAAAGCGACCTTCAAGACTTATACCGTAAAGGACGGACTACCTTCAGACATTCTTCTGTCCATTCAGGAAGACAAGAACGGATTGTTATGGATAAGTACAGAAAACGGGCTCACTAAATTCAGTCCTGAGGACGAACGTTTTGAAAACTTCCAGGACAGACACCGAAGCTTCAAGATACGTTTTAGCGAGGCCTCATCAGAATATTTATCGAACGGTGATATGGTTTTCGGTACCAGCCAAGGTATATTCTATTTCAATCCGGACTCAATAAAGAAAAGTATATATGAGCCACCGGTAATTTTTACACAATTGTTACTAGCCAATAATACTGTTGTGCCAGGCACTGCACCACTTAAAGAATGTACAATAGATGATATAAAACAATTGGTTCTATCTCACGAAGAGAATATATTCACTATACAATATGCCGCTTTAGACTATACCACTCCTTCGGACATACAGTATGCATATAAACTTGAAGGATTTGAAAAAAACTGGAATTATGTGGGGAAACAAAGAATGGCAACTTATACCAACCTTCCTAAGGGTGACTATGTATTCAAGGTACGCTCAACTAATTCAGACGGTGTATGGATAGATAACACACGAAATCTCAGAATAAAGATTCTACCTTCATTTTGGGAAACATCTTTGGCATATCTGATATATGTGCTAATATTACTTATGATAGTATTTACCGCAGTATATATACTGTCTACAATATACAGGCTCAAACATAAAGTTGTAATGGAACATCAACTTACTGACCTTAAACTCAGATTCTTCACAGATATTTCTCATGAACTAAGAACCCCTTTGACTCTTATTACAGCACCGCTTGAGAATATTCTGGAAGACAAAGAACTGCCCAAAGGGATACGGGAACAGCTTTCTGTAGTAGAACGTAATGCAAACCGCATGTTGAGACTTGTGAACCAGATTCTTGATTTCAGAAAAATACAAAACAAGAAAATGAAAATGCAAGTCCAGCTTTTGGAGATTGTTTCATTCACACATAAAGTAATGGAATACTTTGAAGCAGTAGCAAAAGAACGAAATATATCATACAGTATAGAGACCGATAAAAATGCAATATACCTATGGGTAGACGCAGATAAGTATGAGAAAATCATTTATAATCTCCTTTCGAACGCATTCAAATATACTCCCGACGGGAAGGCCATAAAAATAGCGATAAAAGAGAATGAAGATACTGTATCCGTATCAGTAATAGATGAAGGAGTGGGTATAACAGAAAACAAAAAGAAAAAACTTTTCGTACGCTTCGAAAATCATGTAGAGACCAAGAATACCTCACATCTAAGCACAGGAATAGGTCTGTCATTGGTCAAGGATTTTGTGGATATGCATAAGGCTGAAATCTCAGTAACAAGCAAACAGAATGAAGGAAGCTGTTTTAAAATTGATTTCAGAAAAGGTAAAGAGCATTATGACGACAAAGTGGAATTCCTGCAAAATGATATTGACTATTCACCAGCCACATCGGAAACGAGTTCTGACAGCAGTATTAATAACAACGTCATAACTGCAGACGAAGATGAAGAAATGGACAACAGCAAAGAGACGATGCTTATTGTGGAAGACAATTCTGAATTAAGACAGTTTCTACGTGGTATTTTCTCAAACGATTATCACATCATAGAAGGAGCCAACGGCGAAGAAGGTAAGGAAAAAGCTTTAAAATATATACCGGATATTATCATAAGCGACGTAATGATGCCTATTAAAGACGGTTTCCAAATGATGCAGGAGTTGAGGGGAGAAATCACAACAAGTCATATTCCACTTATTCTTCTGACTGCCAAGACTGCTATAGAGAGTAAGCTTGAAGGACTGGAATATGGAGCAGATGATTATATCACAAAGCCTTTCAGTGCTACTTATCTGAAGGCTAGAGTAAAAAACATTCTGCAAAGAAAGCTGAAAATACAACAGGCATACAGAGAAAAACTCCTTGATCCGGGAGTTAAAATTGAAAATGACAAGTCAGAAGAGAATGAACAATCGGTTCCTGAAATGTCGCCAAGCGACAAAAGGTTCATGGACAAGCTGTTGGTACTCATGGAAAGCAGGATAGACAACGGTGAACTGATAGTTGACGACCTTGTAAAAGAAATGGCTGTGAGCCGTTCTGTATTCTTCAAGAAACTGAAAACACTTACAGGACTTGCTCCTGTAGAATTTATCAAGGAGGTTAGAATAAACAAAGCCATTAAATTGATAGAGTCCGGCGAATTTTCCATTACCCAGGTAGCATACATGGTGGGAATAAACGACCCAAGATATTTCAGCAAATGCTTCAAGCAGAAAATGGGTATGACTCCATCCGAATACAGAGAACAAAAAACAAGGAAATAAACAAAATGTCCACATACAGCCAATCATTATCTGGCTGTATGTGGACTTATTATTTAATAAGTATCAGGATTCCATGAGTCAGCAACAGAGTATATATATGAAATATCATCATACAGCTTAGCCTCTGTTTTTTTCAGTTTACCGGACCATTTTACACGCCCGTCAATAGAAGAGCCGTCACCGGTATTGCCAAATTCGGCATATCTGGCAGTCTTCTCATTCTCCGGGTTTCTCCAGTTATCCCATCCTGCCGGACAAATATGTTTACCCATTTCGCAATCGATAAACACTGTTGCAGCGTACGGGCGCCATGGACGCCCCAAGTATACTTTTGTGACATTACCGTCGGCAGTCAATCTGCAGTTTTTAAATACATACCCTACCTTTACATCCTTAGGAGTTGAAGCAGCAGTTATATAGGAATTTTTCTTACTTTGAATGATACAATCCAAGAACAAGGCTGTTGAGGGGCCGAAAATAAAATCTGTCGTACCCTCAATATAACAATCCTTGAAATACAGACGTGAGTTTGCACGCCCGGTATAGACGGTATCCTGATTTCCCAAAAACCGGCAATTGAAGAATCTCAATTTATCTCCCTCCGTATGCAAGGCAACTGCCTGCCCCAGCTGCTCAGCATTATTCTCTATAGTAAGGTTTCTGAAAGTCAGCATTGAACCTTCTACTTTAAGTGTATAAGTCCTGAATGTGCCCATTCTATCTATATTTGCATGATCATCGTATGTTATAACAGTATTACGGACATCCTCACCTATAAACTCTACATTCTGCAGCCACGCCGGAACGATTATTTTCTCCTTATATATACCTTTCTTTATAAAGACTTTTACTTTATAATCCATAAAAGCCCTTATCCCTTCCAGAGCGTCATTAATTGTACGGTAATCACCAGTTCCGTCCCTTGCTACAACTATACTGTCTTTATATTGCTGTGCCGGAAATATTGAAGATACAGAACATAATATCAGACAAATTATTGTTAATGCCTTTTTCATAATATTTAAAAAAACATACAGCCAGCAAGAACCATCTAATGATTACTTACTGGCTGATTGTTGATTAATGTAATCCTATCTATCTAATCTGTATGCAAAGTATAATAAATTACAGATTCAAATATTTCTTTGCATTATTATAAGAAATATCATTTACCATCTGACCGAGGAACTCTATTTCTGATGCAGGCAATTCACCCTTCTCAACATCTTCACCTATCAGGTTACAAAGAATACGACGGAAGTATTCATGACGTGGATAAGAAAGGAAGCTGCGTGAGTCTGTAAGCATACCTACGAAACGGCTCAGCAATCCAAGAACTGAAAGACAATTCATCTGCTTCTGCATTCCGTCCTTCTGATCGAGGAACCACCAGCCTGAACCGAACTGAATTTTACCAGCAATAGGGCCCTGCTGGAAGTTACCGATCATTGTACCGATTACTTCATTGTCTGCAGGATTGAGGTTGTAAAGAATTGTCTTTGTAAGCTTGTCTGCCGAATTCAAACGGTCTAGGAACTTGGCCATTGCTTTTGATGTATTGAACACACCGATTGAATCAAAACCTGTATCAGGTCCTAGTTTCTCAAACATACGTGTATTGTTGTTACGGATAGCTCCATAGTGGAATTGCTGTGTCCAGCCTTTTTCATTGTCCATTTCGGCAAATACTACTAGCATTGCAGACTTGAACTTGAGAATCTCCTCGTTTGTAAGTTCATTACCTGAATATACCTTATTGAAAATTGCGTTGATCTCTGCGTCAGTATAGTCCTCGGCATAGAATTCTTCGATACCGTGGTCAGACAGACGGCAGCCCATGCTTGCAAAGAAGTCGTGACGGCTCTTCAATGCATCAACCAGATCATTGAATGTACTGATTGATACTGAAGACACAGTAGAAAGTTTCTCAACATAGCTGCGGAAGTTTGTTGCATTCTCAACTGCCATAGCTTTGTCTGGACGCCACGTAGGAAGAACCTTTACCTTGAAACCGCTTTCAGCTATCATCTTGTGATATTCCAGTGTATCAACAGGATCGTCTGTAGTACATACAGTCTCTACATTGTAACGCTCCATGAACTTGCGAGCTGTATAGCCAGATGTAGCAAGTTTCGCATTACACTCGTCGAATATCTCACGTGCTGTCTTAGGAGAGAGAAGTTTGTCGATACCGAAGGCTGTCTTCAACTCAAGATGACTCCAGTGGTAAAGAGGATTTCTCATTGTGTAAGGGATTGTCTCAGCCCATTTTTCGAACTTCTCCCAGTCTGAAGTTGACTTTCCTGTTATATATTCTTCATCCACTCCGTTTGTTCTCATGGCTCTCCACTTGTAATGGTCACCGCCAAGCCATATTTCTGTAATTGAAGAAAATTTATAGTCATCTGCTATCTTTTTTGGTTCAAGATGGCAGTGATAATCGATTATCGGATTATGTTTTGCAAAATTGTGATACAGATACTTCGCTGTGTCCGAATACAACAGGAAGTCTTCATCCATAAAATTTCTCATAATTATTATGTTTAAAATTATTTTTTAACGTCTGCTGTCAAACTCTTAACTGCAAACCAACTTAATATATAGGCCACTGAGGCTACAAGAAATACTATCATGTATCCTGCTTGGATTCCTTCGAAACCGAAGAAAGACATATTACTCTCGCGTGAATATGTGAATAGGATACCTGATCCCTGGTTGAAAAGAAAACTTCCTAAACCACCTACCATACCAGTAAGACCTGTAAGCGTAGCCACAACCGATTTAGGGAAAAGGTCACTTACTAGGGAATACGCGTTTGCGCTCCAACTCTGATGTGCGGCACCGATTATACCGATGATAATAATAGGGAACCAGCATGAGTATACTCCAAGGAATGGTGCAACTATACCCAACAAAGGAAAGAGCGAATAAACGAACATTGACGATATACGGCCGCCAAACGGAGTAAGCCCTTTCTTATTCACAAGAAATGTAGGGAGATATCCTCCGATGATTGAAAGCATGGTAATAAGATACAATGTAAATATAAGCATCATACCCATGAAGGAGTCCGAACTGTAACCATAGATGTCTTTCACGTATGCAGGAGCCCAGAAAAGGAAGAACCACCATACACCTTCAGGAAGAAAACGCGAAGCAAATATTGCCCATGTATGACGATAGGTAAAATACTTAAAGATGTTCACCTTTTCTTTTGGTTCTTCTTTCGGTTTAATATCATTCTCAACCGTATTATCATCCTGACGTATATAGTCAAACTCAAGCTTGTTCATACGCTTGTTTTTCTCAGGTGCCTCGTATGTCTTAAGCCATATTCCCAACCATACGAAACCGAGAAGACCAATGATAAGGAATGACATTTCCCAACCCCAAAAACGGGCTATCACAGGAATTGTGAAGGGAGCAAGCATTGCTCCTATCTGTGATCCTGAATTGAAAAGACTGGTAGCAAAGGCACGATCTTTCTGAGGGAAATATGCGGAAATTGTCTTGTTGGCACAAGGGAAGTTTCCTGCTTCACCTGCAGCAAGGATACATCTTGCTATAAGGAAAAGCCACATGCTCACGGTTGATATACCCATCATGGCAGTACCAGCGTTACGGGCCATTTCTATATGTTCACGTGCTCCTGCAAATGTCATCGACCAGCTGTCAAGAACTATTCCTGCTGTAGCTATACCGCAGAAGGCATGAAGACAGGCACCGAGCGACCAGAGGGCGATAGCCCATGAGTAACCTTTCTTGATTCCAAGATAATCAACTGTTCTTCCTGCAAAAAACATTGCAATGGAATATACGAAGGAAAAGCATCCGGTAATGGTACCGTAGTGAACGTCAGTCCAACCGAATTCAGGAGAGATAAAGTCTTTCCATGTAAGCGAGAGTACCTGACGGTCGAGATAGTTTACCGTGGTAGCAAAAAACAGCATGGCGCATACATACCAGCGGTAGTTTGTCATTTTATTATTGTTCATTCTATATGTTTTTATGGTAAATTATTTATATGGTTAAAGTATTACACCGGTCTTGAAAATTGATATCTCACGGTAATTATTTATCTCGTTCTTTACATACGCGCCCGAGCATGCTAATATGACAAAGTCAAAGAACTCATCAAGCACCTCTTCCTTAGTCTTGCCTTCAACAAGAACACCTGCATTGAAGTCCATCCAGCGTGTCTTGCGGTTATAAAGATTTGAGTTAGTCGAAATTTTTGCTGTAGGTACGAACGTACCGAATGGTGTTCCGCGGCCTGTAGTGAAAAGTACCATGTGACAACCAGCAGAAGCGAGTGCCGTACTTGCAACAAGATCATTTCCCGGAGCACTCAAGAGGTTAAGGCCGTGAGCTGATATACGGTCACCATATTCCAGCACATCAATCACTGCACTGGAGCCTGATTTCTGGGTACAGCCTAAAGATTTCTCTTCAAGAGTAGAGATACCTCCAGCCTTGTTGCCCGGTGACGGATTCTCATATATCACCTGATCATTCTTTATGAAGTAGTTCTTGAAATTGTTTATCAGACTGACTGTTTTATGGAAAGTTTCCTCGTCCTTACAACGGTCCATGAGGATTGTCTCTGCACCGAACATCTCAGGCACTTCTGTAAGCACGCATGTACCGCCGTATGAAACAAGACGGTCGGAGAACAAACCTAGCAACGGATTGGCTGTAATACCTGAGAAGCCGTCTGAGCCTCCACATTTGAGACCTATTCTCAACTTTGACACAGGCTGTTCTGTCCTTACATCTTTCTTTATATTCTCATAAAGGCCCATAAGAATCTCCATGCCAGCAGATATTTCATCCTCCACTTTCTGGCATTCGAGGAATTTTACACGGTCGCTGTCATAATCGCCGAGCATTGTCCTGAAAGCAGAAACCTGATTATTCTCGCATCCAAGTCCCAATACCAACACGCCTCCTGCATTAGGATGAAGAACCATATCGCGCAGTATCTTGCGTGTATTCTCATGGTCTTCTGACAGCTGAGAACAACCCCAGTTGTGTGTATAGGCATGAATACCGTCGAAATTGTCGGATTTATCGCCTGCTGTCTTTTCATTGAACAGTTTGACAAGTTCGTTTGCCACCCCGTTCACGCAGCCTACTGTAGGGACAATCCATATCTCGTTACGGATTCCGACATCGCCGTTCTTCCTTTCATAACCTTTGAAATAGACCATACCTTCCGACTTGCATGAGTGTACCTCTGCAGGATTGTATGTATAGTCCTTGATCTCGCCAAGGAGCGTACGGATATATTTCTCGTTTATAAGGCTTCCTGTAGCTCTGTCTTCCTTGAGCGAACCGATAGGAAAACCGTATTTCACCACCACATCTCCTGTATGGAAATCCTGAAGTGCTATCTTGTGTCCGGCAGGAACATCATCCTTCAGGGTAATGCTACGTCCGTCAACAACGATTTCTGTACCGGCAGCAAGATCGGACAACGCCACTACGACGTTGTCCTTACTGTGTATATGAAGTATATTTTCCATCAGGGATTTATTTTACGTATTCCTTCACCATTTCATACATGCCCTTTTCTTCAATACCCTTAAGCATATCTGCTACCATATCTGTCAGTCCAGGGATATTGTTAAGGTTTTCTTCCCAAACGAAATCAGCAGCCAGAACCTTTTCAGCTACAGCATGAAGGTCGGACAGAGTCCACGCGTTCTTCACGTATTCCACGATTTCAGGAGCGTCGTTCGGAACGATTTCAGCACCGTCGGCACGTTTTCCACCTTTGTAATATACGATAAGCGCTGCAAGACCTAGGACGATTCCGTATGGAAGCTCACCCTTGCGGATGAGATATTCTTTCACTGAAGGAAGATCACGTGCAGTGAACTTAGGGAATGCGTTAAGCATGATTGATGTAACCTGATGGTCAACAAAAGGATTCTCGAAGCGTTCGAGTACGCTTGCAGCAAATGCCTTAAGTTCGTCTTCAGGAAGGTTGAGTGTCTGCATGAGTTCTTCATACATGGCCTTGCGGATATACTTGCCGATTACTTCGTCCTTACATGCATCGCGTACGATATCGATACCTGAAAGATAAGTGATAGGTGAAAGGATTGTATGTGTTCCGTTAAGCAATGTAACCTTACGTTCGTGATATGGTTTTTCAGTTGGAACGAACAACACGTTAAGACCAGCCTTATTTGCAGGGAATTCTGCAGCAACACTTTCAGGTGCCTCAATCACCCAAAGATGGAATGCCTCACCCTGTACAACCAGGTTATCATCATAACCGAGATGTTCCTTAATTTCGTTGATAGTCTTTCTTGGGAATCCCGGAACAATACGGTCAACAAGTGTAGCATAAACGCCACAAGCCTGTTCGAACCAAGTCTTGAAGTCTTCGCCGAGGTTCCAGAGTTCGATATATTGATAGATTGTTTCCTTCAGCTTGTGACCGTTTAGGAATATAAGCTCACATGGGAAGATTATCAGCCCTTTGTCCATAGCACCGTTAAAGAACTTGTAACGGTGATAAAGGAGCTGTGTAAGTTTTGCAGGATATGAGCTTGGAGGAGTATCCTCAAGACGACATGCAGGATCAAATGCAATACCGGCCTCTGTCGTATTGGAAATTACAAATCTCATCTCAGGCTGTTCTGCCAGTGAAAGATATGACTGGTATTCTGTATAAGGGTTAAGGCAGCGGCTGATTACGTCAATAAGTCTGTATGAATTGATAACCTCACCTTTTTCCAGTCCCTGAAGGTTTACATGATAAAGACCATCCTGAGAATTAATCATATCTATCATACCTTTTTCAATAGGTTGCACAACAACCACACTACTATTGAAATCAGTTTTTTCGTTCATGTTGGAAATAATCCAATCTACAAAACATCTAAGAAAATTTCCTTCACCAAACTGAATGATACGTTCAGGACGAACAACCTTTACGGCTGTTTCTTTATTTAATGCTTTCATAATGTAAAGAAATTAAATTGTACTGTTATAGTGTTTATTCATATCTGCAAAATTATTAATATACTTATTATATGATGTGTAATAATCGTTCTTTCTCATGTATTTTTTGTTATTTTCATGTTCTTCTGTACACAGTAGTCAATAAAGCATACGACATATGTCAAACAAAGAAAATATACAAAAGAAACAGAGATGTATCCTAGGAATACATCTCTGTCTTAATATAATGCTAATAAGAATTCCAACAATAATACAAGTAACTCGGTCTTTCTATCTCGTTATTTTAAACCAGTCAACATCAGCCCATCCACCATCATTCGTAATAATAGCAGGACGTGTACAGAACATGCCAATTTTAGTTCCTATCCACTTTCCCTCTTTAGCCTGGAAGCTATTGCCTATCTTCTTATATTTTTTACCATCGAGACTATAACTGAAATCACACATTACAACAAGGTCATGTCCACCTTCACTTTTAGCAATTTTCTCATCATCGCAACTGAATTTTACCCGTAAATAAACTGTACCATCAGGAAGTACAACTGTAGCGTTTTTAGTTTCAGATGTACCCTTATCAGCTTTCTTACACTCTACCTGAGACAATTCCAATCCTTTTTCTGCATTTTCAATAATAAGTCCTGAATAATCAAGTCCCATTACTAGCAATCCTGTACGTTCTCCTTTATACTTAGCCGACGGTATAAAAGTAAGTTTCATTGTAGCTGTAAAATTCTTTGCAGGAGTTTTCTGAAGCAATAAGTTTGCTACATTCCACAAATTTTTGTAATCGTCTACTACAGGATAAGAATACAAACGTAACAAGCTCTTATCACCGGCATAATATGCCCACTTTTCATTTATGTTTGCATGCCATTGCCACTGTGGTGAAAGAGTAAATCCGTCAAAATCGTCACTTTCTTGAGGAGTACATATCGGATAAGTTTTTCCTACATTAGGTTTCTTATAAGTAGAAACAGGTTCACCACATCCATCTCCATCCTTATCTGTTCCTATAACAGGCCAACCGTCTTTCCATGTCATAGGCTGCAAATGAACAAGACGACCGTATGCGCCAACATCCTGAAAATGAAGGAACCAGTCTTCACCAGTCTGAGTATCTACCCATGCCCCCTGATGAGGTCCGTTCACATTGGTATTTCCTTGTGCCAATGCTGTTCTCCATTCATACGGGCCATATACGTTTTTCGAACGGAGAACTACCTGCCAACCGGTAGGAACTCCTCCTGCAGGATGGAAAATATAATAATAACCTTCTTTCTTATAGAACTTAGGACCTTCACAAGTTTCATGAGCTTCATGACCATCGAATATTATACGCGATTGAGTAATAGCCTTATCAGCATCAGCATTAAGTTCACACACTGCAATTACACTTTTAAGTCCGGCCCGGCTTCCGGCATATGCATGTACCATATACACCCTGCCATCCTCATCCCAAAGCGGACATGTATCAATTATTCCTTTACCAGCCTTAACCAAAACAGGTTCTGACCATGGTCCTTTGGGATCCTTTGCCTTAACCATAAAAGCTCCCTGATCCGGATCTCCCCAAAAGATGTAGAACTCTCCATTATGATGACGTATGCTTGGAGCCCAAACATGATTACCGTGTTCAGGCCTTTCAGGAGTCTTTACTGGAGTAAGCTCATATGGTATAGCAGCTCCTATTATAGTCCAGTTGACCAAATCTTTGGAATGAAGAATTTGGAGTCCCGGAAGACAGTTAAAGCTGGAAGATGTCATATAATAATCGTCACCCACTCTACAAGCGTCAGGGTCAGAATAATCAGCATATAATACCGGATTTTTGTAATTCCCATTTCCAAGGTCAGATACCCATACCTGAGAAACATATTCCGTGTTTTGTCCACGAACTGGAATAACATACAAAACAGCCAATCCCAAAATAATTTTCAAAATACTCATGACATTAAATCTAGATGTGATAAAGTAAATAAAAAAATTGCTCTTTGCACCCAAATTTACGCAATAAGAATGCAAAGAGCAAATTATAAAACCACATTATTATAAATACCCCAAAGACATAAGCAATATTCTAAAATTTATCAATTATAGAATTCTTCACCATTAACCTTAACATTCTTCACAAACCTGACTTTCAAAGTATCTTTTTCCGACTGAATATTAGTGTTTTCTATAGTAACATTTTCGGCCTGACTTATTACAATACCCGATTTAGCATTTGATATTTCCACATCTTTGATATCAATATTACGTATTGGCATTTCAGGAAGTCCGTTAAAGAACATCGCACGTCCTACTCCATTTGCTGTTATACCAGATATGTAAATATCACGAAAAGCAGGAGTTTCTTCTGTCACTGGAGGTATTGCAGTCTTCATGCGTGCTATCAGTTCTTCTTCTGTTTCCTCACCAGCACCTTTTCCTCCATAGAAAAGATCAAATAATAAAGCTTCATGAGGAATATCTATCATATTGATATTGTGGATATGGATATTCTCCACTACACCGCCACGTCCCCTCGTACTTTTGAAACGTAAACCTACATCTGTACCAAGGAAAGTACAGTCCGAAACATATATATTCTTTACTCCACCAGACATCTCACTACCCACTACGAAACCGCCGTGCCCGTGAAGCACAACATTATTCTTCACAATGACATTCTGGCATGGTTCGCCACGCCTACGTCCATCCTCATCTTTTCCAGACTTAATACATATCGCATCATCACCGGCATCAAAAACATTTCCAACAATCAATGCATAATTACATGATTCCAGGTCGAGAGCATCACCATTCTGCGAATACCAAGGATTGAACACTTTGACATTCTTTATAGTGATATGTTCGCATGAAAGCGGATGCAGACACCAGCTTGGAGAGTTTTTGAAAGTCACACCTTCCAAAAGGACCTTCTTACTTTTTACAATATTAAGCAATACAGGACGTAACCAAGGACGTATCTCGTTCCATTCTTCATCAGTCTCAATTCCTTCAGGATTATTAAATTCCTTGCATGCCTTTGCCCCTTTCAAAGAACCAGCTGTAGGATACCAGACATCATTCTCTACTACACCTCCCGATTCAATCAGTGATTTCCACTGAGATGCTGTCATCTTGCCTTTTTTCACCGGACGCCAGCTATCGCCTGCTCCATCAAATACTCCATGTCCGGTAATAGCTATATTCTCGGCATTCTTTGCAGATATAGGCGACTGACAACGACGTGTTTCAAGACCTTCAAAAGATGTTTCAATGATAGGATAAGCATTGAAATCATCTGTAAACAAAATCAACGCATTCTTCTCTGTATAAAGATTTACATTACTTTTAAGTTCGATAGGACCGGTAATCCACAATCCGGCAGGTATAACAACCTTACCTCCACCTTTTGAGCTAACATCATTTATAGCTTTATTTATAGCCACAGTATTCAATGTCTTACCGTCGGCAACAGCTCCAAAGTCAGTAATATTTACAGAATATTCCGGAAATACCGGCTGTTGCACCTGTTGCATATCAAAAGGCAAACCTTCGTAAATACCTTCGTCAATAACACTCTCCAATTTTTGCATTTCGTTTTTTTGCGCACATGCGATAGGCAATAAAGCCATAGCAAACACGAAAAGGTTTTTAAGCGTTGTTTTCATTACTGATAATTAGTTTAAGTTTATCACAAAATTAGACCATATCCGACACTTCTTTGTGTATTAATTGATAATATATGTGTACTTTTAGTTATAATCAAGGGAATAAATGTTCTACCAGTCCATTAATATATAATTCCAGATTAGTATATGAAGAATCAAGACTGTATATAGCACCATCTTTCGGATCATTAGGATTCAACCCGTTCTTTTTCTCCCACTCGTCTGGAATACCGTCTCCATCCGAATCTATAGGAGCAGTAGTCTGTCTATATTCTCCCCAACCTCCGACATCTGACGGTTGGTCAATCATTCCGTTAGTACTGCCATGAGAACCTTCAAACGTATAACTACCGCTTTTAGCCTCCCTTACTATACGTTCATCATGAGAGTCACGGCATAAAGATGCCCCCGCATATTTTAGGACAGAAACAAAAGCGTCACGAGCAGACTGCAAAGAACTATGCTCTGCAATCATAAAAGGACTCTTGGCCAATACCTCACCTATAGGAGCAAAATCATTCTTGATTATCAGTCCTAATGAATTATCCTTATTGACAAGTTTTATATCCTTACGCTGCTTATCTGATAACTTAGTACATGTAGGGTCAATATAATTACCTTTGAAAAAGAATACGCCATGAACACCTTTCACATTATTATTCTTTCCATCATCAGCATACGCTGTAAAGAGACGCTTGTACGACGTTTTTGTGGCAGTAAATGGTCCCGGTTTATAATAATTGTTTATAAAATTATACGAACCACCCTCGCCGGCATAAGCTCCGTCGCTACCATAATTATAAATCACATTATTAAACAATTCCACTTTCTCTTCGTCAGGCTTTCCTGTATAACGGCTACCACAAAGACGTGGCGTACGGTTAGTATGATGGGCAAGAAGATTATGATGGAAAGAAGCTCTTTGTCCTCCCCAAATTCCACCATAGCCGTGAGCACCTTTTTCATGAATTGAATTTGCCAGACTTTCACTTATGATACACCACTGCAAAGTGAAATTACTGTTATTATAGAACGTGGCACACTCATCAGTACTCCAACTGACAGAACAATGGTCTATTATTATATTCTTATGACCTTTTATACCATTCATAGCATCATTACCTTTCTGAATAATATCTGCTCCCATACGTGAACGTATAAATCTCACAATCACATTGTCGGCCTGAATACCGAAAGTATAGTTTTTTAAACATATACCGTCTCCGGGAGCTGTCTGACCCGCTATAGTAACATCACCGTTTGAAATTTTCAGTGGACTCTTCAACTCAATTATACCACTCACTACAAAAACTATTGTACGTGGACCTTTCTTATTGACAGCCCAACGCAATGTTCCTTCCGCATCATCATCCTCTAATGATGTAACAGTATAAACAGCACCACCGGCACCACCCGTTGTATATTTACCGGCGCCATCAGCCCCCGGGAAAGCCAGAACTCCTATTCTGTCAGGAGTCGGATAAGAATTTGCCATTGAAACAGGAAGAGTCATCATATTAAGACAAACCAATCCAAGCAGCCTTCTAAAAATGCCTTTCCAAATCATAACTCATTATTTATGTATTAAATATAAATTCTCTACAATACTATTATAATATACCTCAAGGTTAGTATATTCCTTACTTAAGTTATATTTTGAACTATCATCCTCATTTTTATTAAGTCCATGTTCATCCTCCCATGAATCAGGCATTCCGTCTTTATCAGAATCCTTTAAAGCCGCTCCTCCAGTATAAACAGGCCATCCGCCCACATCTTCCGCACTGTCTATTATGCCGTTTGTGCTACCGTTACTGCCATTGGCTGTAAAGCTACCTTTAAGTACATTATCCACAATCCTTTCATCAACAGCATCACGTTTTAAAGAAGCCCCCGACAACGACAACACACTATTATAAGCATCCTTGGCCAATTGAGTTATCTCACTAACATCTTTAGATATTTCAAACTCATTCTCAGACTGAATCACAGACTTGTCATTATTAGGCAATGGCACATCTTCAGTAGACTTTGGCTGCAATCCTTCCCAGTTATCAGAGTTTACCTTTCCAATCAGTGTCTTCATGTCTTCTGTCATATACGGACATGTATCATCGAAGAAATTACCCTTAAGACAGAACTTTCCCCATACACCTTTCTTGTTTTTCTGAGTCCCATCATCACCGTTAGGCTGGAAAATTCTGTTGACCAAACTCTTCTTTGTAGAAGTTGAAGGTCCCGGTTTATAATAGTTGTTTATAAAATTATAATAACCACCTTCACCCGCATACCCTCCATTTGTAGGTCCCCAGTTATAGAATACATTATTCCTTATGTCCACCTTCTCGTTTTCAGGCTGTCCTGTAAAACGACTACCACACAATCTCGGAGTACGACTGCTGTGATGAGCAATCAGGTTATGATGGAATGTAGCACGATTTCCTCCCCATATACCTCCATATCCATGAGCTCCTTTATCATGTAAAGACCGTGCAAGACTTTCACTTATTATACACCATTGCATAGTAAAATCAGAATTATCGTAAAATGATGAGCATTCATCCGTACTCCAGCTCATCGAGCAATGGTCTATCATTATATTCTTATGTTCCTTACCCCACATAGCATCGGCCCCATCAGCCTCATCGGCAGTTAGTTTATCAGATCCCATACGACATCTTATAAACCTTATTATAACATTATCTGTCTTTATCGAAACCGGATGTCCTTTCAGGCATATACCGTCTCCAGGTGCTGTCTGTCCGGCAATAGTAAGATTTCCATTTCTGATTGCCAATCCACTCTCCAGTTCGATAATACCACCTACTGAAAATACTATTGTACGGCTTCCAGATTGATTAACAGCCCAACGTAGTGTTCCCTGCGAGCCATCATCTTTCAAGGAATTCACAATCAAGACTTTTCCACCAGCACCACCAACAGTATAAGCACCGGCTCCGTATGCACCTGGGAATGATTTTATTTTTGTTCTGTCGGGTACTTGATGATCAGGTAATTGTTCATTTAATTCTTCATTATCTATTTTGGATTCGTCATCTGTTGTTTTTCCACATGACAATGAAACTATTACAAGTCCACAAAAACAAAAAGAAATAATGAAGTATAAAAGTTGTCTTTTCATAACATTATCTTTAAAAATCAATATGGCAACAAATTTAGGAATTCAACATCTCAATATACTGTATTTTTTGACTTTAATATTTAAAAAATTGGTTTATATAAAGTTCCTATTCATTCTGTAACAATATAGGATTATCATAACTTTCATATTACCCGATCCTATAACTACTGTACATTTAAAATACAATTTCTGTATAACATTTTACATCCGAAAGATTTTTCCTTTATCAGGTATTTAGATTAAAAATTTTTATCTCAAATGTAAAAAAACAGTTTTTCTACTACCTAATATCAATTCTTACACATATCTTAAATCTAACAAATCTAAATTTGCGAATAGAAATTTTATTAAACATATTACTTTAATTCAAATAAAAATGTCTAAGAAAATGAAAACCACTCGCGTTAGTCTACTAACACTTTTAGTAGCAATGGTATCGCTAAGCGTATCAGCGCAAAATTTTTCAGTAAAGGGTGTTGTGAAAGACAAAAATGGAGAAACAATTATCGGTGCTTCAGTCATAGAGAAAGGGAACTCCACTAACGGAACCATCACCGACATTGACGGTAACTATAGTTTAGTCGTTTCACAAAATTCAACAATCGTATTTTCATACGTTGGAATGAAAACACTTGAAGAAGAAGTCAATGGCAGAAGTCGTATAGATGTAGTTATGACTGACGACACACAGGCTCTAGAAGAAGTCGTTGTAATCGGGTATGGTGCTGTTAAACGTAAAGACCTGACAGGATCTGTAGCAACTGTAAATTCTGAGGCTTTAACTGCTGTTCCTGTTGCATCAGCAACTGAAGCCCTGACAGGTAAAATGGCTGGTGTTCAAATTACAACAACAGAAGGTTCTCCTGACGCAGAAATGAAAATCCGTGTTCGTGGTGGAGGTTCAATTACAGGCGACAATTCGCCTCTTCTTATTGTAGATGGTTTCCCGGTTGAATCAATATCAGACATTCCTGCAAGTGACATTGAAGATATCACAGTACTGAAAGATGCTTCATCAACAGCTATTTATGGTTCAAGAGGAGCCAATGGTGTAATATTGGTAACTACAAAATCAGGAAAGGAAGGAAAAGTAAACGTTAGCTACAATGCCTATTATAGTGTCAAGAAAATTGCGAAAACATTGGATGTACTCTCGCCTGCCGACTATGCAAAATGGCAATATGAACAAGCGCTACTAAGAGGCGATAGCTATGTTGACAATTATGAAAATTATTTTGGTTCATATTCAGATATTGATCTATACAATAATATTCCATATAATGATTGGCAAGATTTGACTTTTGGACGTACCGGTACAACATTCAATCACAACCTAAGCATTACTGGAGGTAGTGATAAAATAAAGTATGCATTCAGTTATAGCCACATGAATGATAAAGCTATTATGGAAGGTTCTACTTTTAAACGAGATAACTTAAGCCTCAAACTGAATACAAAACCTGTTAAAAATGTATCTCTCGATTTCTCTGTACGCTATTCAAGTACCAATATAGGTGGAGGCGGTGCAAATGATGTATCAAGTACATACGATTCAGACAAAAGACTAAAATATTCTGTTATTTACACTCCTATACCACTAGAAAATCTTGATTCATCAGCAGGTAGCGGTGATGATGATTTAGGGAACTTATACCATCCTCTTACAGCCATTTCTGATAATGACAGAAATCAAGAAAGAAAGACACTGAACATGTCAGGAAGTTTCACATGGGAGATTTTCAAGAATTTCAAGTTCAGAACAGAATTTGGATACGATGATTACCGTAATGAAGACCAGCGCTTCTACGGTCTCACTACATATTATATCAAAAATGTACCATCAGCAGAAAATCAGGGAAAACCGGCTATTCAGTTAGCGACAACCAATCGTAATAAATTCCGTAATACAAATACCATAAATTATGATTTCTCCAAACTTATAGGTAATGATAATCATAATCTTACAGCAATGGTTGGTCACGAATGGATTATAACAGAGTCAAATGTTCTTACAAATATTGTACATGGATTCCCAGAAACATTCTCATCAGAAGATGCATGGAAACTGACTTCTATGGGTACTCCGTATTCTATTGATAATTTCTACAATCCAGATGACAAACTTTTATCATATTTTGGACGTATCAATTACGACTACCAGAGTAAATACCTTTTGAGTGCAACATTCCGTGCCGACGGTTCATCTAAATTCGCTGCCGGCAATGAGTGGGGATATTTCCCTTCAGCAGCAATAGCATGGCGTATCTCATCAGAAAAATTTATGGACCGAACCAAGAATTGGTTAGACGATTTGAAGTTACGTTTTAGTTATGGTACTGCAGGTAACAACAATATACCTTCAGGACAAATGGTTCAGACATATAGCAACTCAGCTACATCATGGATTAACGGCTTCACAAACTATTGGGCACCATCCAAAACTATGGCTAATCCTGACCTAAAATGGGAAACTACTATCACACGAAACCTTGGTTTAGATTTTACACTTCTTGGAGGTAAACTGAACGGTACATTAGAAGCATATTTGAATACGACTAAAGACCTTCTTATCCAATTCCCAGTAGGCGGTACCGGTTATGACAACCAATACAGAAACATGGGTAAAACAGAAAATAAAGGTCTTGAAGCAACTATCAACTGGGTGGTAGTTGACAAGAAGAACTGGGGTATCAGTTTAAACGCAAATATTGGATTCAACAAAAATACCATTCTTGACTTAGGGATGATGAACGATTTCGGAGCAGAAACTTACTGGGCATCTTCTGAGATAGGTAATGATTTCTGGATTTCCAAGGGTGGTTCTGTTGGAGAAATGTATGGTTACCGTGCAGACGGAAGATATGAGACTACTGATTTCGTCGGTTATGATGCCACAACTGATACATGGTTATTAAGAGACGGTGTAGTTGACTGTTCTGCTGTTGTAGGTAAGATAAGACCGGGCTCAATGAAACTGAAAAATATAGACGGTAGTGAAGATAATAAAGTTACAACTGATGACCGTGAAATTATAGGAAATGCCAATCCTTTACATACCGGTGGTTTTGGTATTAACGCTCGTTTATATGGTTTTGACCTGTCAGCTAACTTCAACTGGAGTTATGGTAACGACGTATACAATGCCAACAAAATAGAATTTACCCAAACCGGTAAATATCAATACAGAAACATGACATCTGAAATGGCAGACGGAAAGCGTTGGACAAACTTGAGACCAGATGGAACTCTTAGCCACGACCTTGAAGAACTTGCAGCCATGAATGCCAATACAACTATGTGGTCTCCGCTGACAGACAGAATGGTATTTAGCGACTGGGCAGTAGAAGATGGCTCATTCCTTCGTCTTAATACACTTACATTAGGTTATACATTGCCTAAATCATTATTAAACAAAGTAAAAATACAAAACCTACGTTTTTATATTACAGGTTATAATGTATTCTGTTTAACAAGCTATTCAGGATATGATCCGGAAGTTTCAACAATCCGTAAAACAAATCTGACACCGGGAGTTGATTATTCCGCTTATCCAAAAAGTCGTCAATTTGTCGTAGGTGTTAATTTAAACTTTTAACCATAAAATTATAAAAAGATGAAACGCTATATATACATATCATTATTTTCAGTTTCTTTGATGGGATTGGTTTCTTCATGTGATCTTGAAGCACCTTCAAAATCATCAATGGACTCTTCTGTCATATTTTCAACACCTTCATTAGCCGAAGGCGCAGTAATGGGTATTCACCAGTCATTCGGTGAAACAAATTCATATAGAGGACGCTACTTACCATACTATGGAATAAACTCAGACATAGAATGGATAAATAGTATGGATCCGACAAAAATGCCAGATGCCGGTAAATATGATTTGTGTACATATTCCAGTACAGCTACTAATACACAAATGAACACCACCAATAATGCCTACGCAAAATTCTACGAAGGTATTGAAAGAGCTAATCAGGCTATAGTCGGACTCAGGACATACGGAAATGTAGAGAATAATTCTACTATGGCACAGCTACTTGGAGAAGCACTAACACTCCGTGCCGTATTATACCTTGATTTGGTAAAAGGTTGGGGTGATGTTCCTGCACGTTTTGAACCTATAACTACAGAAACGATGTATGTCGGACGCTCAGACAGGGATGTGATTTATAAGCAATTACTTAGTGACCTTGAAGAAGCCAGCAGACTGGTAGCTTGGCCTAACGAAACCTCAGTTACAAAATCTGTTGAACGTGTAAATAAAGCATTCACGAAAGGTCTTCGTGCTCGTGTTGCCTTATATGCCGGTGGATACAGTCAAAGAGCTGATGGAATTCGCCTCAGTAATGATCCGTCATTATCTCGCGAAGCAATGTATACAATCGCACGCGATGAATGTCTGGATGTAATAGCCCATTGTCCGGAACTATCAAAACTTTCATTCAAGGATAATTTCCTGAAGTTATGTCAAGATGATGTCACAGCTGGAGCAGAATCATTGTGGGAAATCCCTTTCTCAGACGGTAGAGGTCGTGTCCTATATACATTTGGCGTAAAGCATAATGCAGCAGACCAGTACACAAAACAAGCTCAAGGTGGTGTGAACGGACCATTACCATATTTATTCTATGACTATGATGTTGATGATATTCGTAGAGATATAACTTGTGTTCCTTATGACTGGTCTAAAGAATTGGTTAACGGACGCTCAAAACAGCAGCTTCGCAGTTTAAGTAAATGGTGTTTCGGAAAATTACGCTATGAATGGATGAATCGTATAGTAACATCTACAAACGACGATGGTGTTAACTGGCAATACATGCGTTTGGCTGATGTATACCTTATGGCTGCCGAAGCGATTAATGAGCTTAGCACTCCTGCAGATGCCGCACAATATATGAAACCTGTCCTTGATCGCGCTTTACCGGCAGAGAAGGTAACAGCTTATATGGCAAAGGCTACAGCTAGCAAGGACGCATTTTTCAATGCAATTGTTGATCAAAGAGCATTCGAATTTGCCGGAGAAAGTTTAAGAAAGGCAGATTTGATAAGATGGAATCTTTTAAAAACAAAGCTTGACGAGGCTAAAGACAAAATGAGAAAACTAGCCCGTAGAGAAGCCCCATACAATGATCTTCCTGAAAAATTATATTATGAGACAGCAGAGGATGGTGAAACTCTTATTATATATGGACTTAATCATGGTGACACTGACGAAGAAGGTGAAGCTTTAGGATATGAGAGCAACACAACTTGGATTTCAACAACTAAATTGGAAGATTCGCTTATTGACGTATTATATACCCAGAACCCAGATGAAAACCAGGTCTGGCCTATATGGCAAACATTTATCGATAGTAGTAATGGAATGCTGACTAATGAATAATCTTTGAGAACACTTAGTAAAATAATTAATTATGAGAAATTATTTAAAACACAAATATATGTTAGGGCTATCACTTTTAGCCCTAACTACGGCATGTGAGGATCAGACTACTGAAATTACAAGCATTGATTATGACAGACTATTTGCACCTATTAAGCTGGAAGCACGTGTTAAAGACAGAACAAATGTAGAATTATCTTGGAATCTCACTAAAGGAGCCAATTCGTATAATATAGAGTTGTTTGCCAATGACAGTCTTACATTTGTCGGATCACCCGTACTGACATTTAGCGGAATAACAGAAGAGGAAATCCCATATACGATAAAAGGACTTGAAGGTGAAACTCAATATTCTGCAAGAATACAGTCAGTAAATGAAACAGAATCTGAAACTTCAAAATGGAGCGGAGTTTTCTTTGAAACTGATACAGAACAAATACTTTCCACTGTAACAGAAGAAGATTTGACATTCAATTCAGTTGTATTACACTGGACTCCTGGCGAAGAAGCAACAGAAATCAGATTTGAACCGGCCGATGTTGAACCTCATATAGTAACTGCAGATGAAATTGCTGCCGGTATGGCCACAATAACCGGATTAAAAGCAGAAACTGAATACACTGCAAAACTAATGAAAGGAGAAAAGACCAGGGGCACACAAAAATTCAAGACTCTTATCGATCTAGGTGGTGCAATAGAAGTCAAACCTGAATCAGACTTTATATCAATGTTAGAAAATGCCAATAATGGAGATGCATTCGCTTTACATCCGGGTACATATACAATACCTGGAGAAGAAGGTAAGGTAGGAAGTCTGAAAATTAATAAGAATATTGAAATTAAAGCAGTACGTCCTAGTGATCGTCCTATAATTAATGGTTGCATACAATTGTTAGAAGGAGCATCATTATCTATGTCACAAATTATTCTTGATGGTACAAATACAGACGGCAGTCAGACATTTGATTTCAAGACAGCGACAGAATATGGTAAGTTTATTCTTGACGATTGCGAGATCAGAAATTATACTAAAGGTTTCTATTATGTCAATGTTGCAGCAAACATTTCAGAAATTACAATCAATAACTGTCTGATACATAACATTGAATGTGACGGAGGTGACCTGTTCGATAGCAGAAAGGGATACATTGCCAAACTAAATATCACTAACTCTACAATATGGAACAGCTGCAAATCACGCGATTTCATACGTTATGATGATGCTTCAGGCAGCTTTGCCGGAGCAGCTCCTATCATAACAATAGATCACTGTACAATTGACGGAGTTTCCAATGATGCAAGTAGAAGATTGCTATATGTTCGTTTCAAAAACAATACAATTTCAATCACAAATAATATTATATCCAATATGCCGGCTTGCGGAAGAGGTTTCTCTGATCAAGGTAACACAGCCATTCCTACATTTGGAAACAATAATTACTTCAATACTACTAACCTTACATCAAAGGTTGGTGAATCAGCTGCCAAGTTCTTTGACGAAAGCGGAACAATTTTAGATCCTAAATATAAGGATGCTACAAATGGTGATTTCACTATAGGAAATGAAGACTTAATTTACAATCAGGTAGGAGATCCAAGGTGGTATTAATAAAATTTTGAATATATTAATTAGGGTGAGTCGTTCCGGCTCACCTTTTTTATTTACATAACAATTTTGATTTTAAGATCAACTACAAAATTAATCTATAAGCATATATCTTTTAACCATTTACTAGAACCATATACAGTATAAGAAAAGATTATTAGTTTAGTACATACATATTATAAAATAAAAAAGAACTGCCCGAAAATCACTTCCCAGGCAGCCCCAATCATCTAATTATCACACTAGATAATGATAACAGTTAATTTTATATGAAATGATTGTGTGTGTTTACACTATTATTATTCTCCTCTTCCACCACCAAGGGCCTGATAGAGACTTATCACACTCTGTATCTCCATAAAGCGGTTAGATACTTGTGTTAGTTGTGCATTGAGCAATGACTGACGTGCAGTCAATACCTCAAGATAGTTTGTTGTTCCGTATTCCATAAGCAGCGAAGTGCTCATTACAGTCTTTTCCAAAGCCTTTACCTGCTTCTGATAAAGATCTGTTTTCAACTTGCATGACTGATATGCTGTAAGTGCATCGTTCACCTCTGCTCCTGCATTCAACAATGTTTGCTGGAAATTCAGACTGGCCTCTTCCTGCTGTGCTTTTGCTATACGGAGTTGTGCAATGTTCTGTCCACGGTTAAAAAGAGGTAAAGTAAGCTGTCCTACTGCATTAGCAATGAACTTGGCAGGATTAACTATTATCGATCCTGCAAGATTTGTCCATCCGGCAGTTCCACTAAGTACTATCGAAGGATAGAAAGCCGAACGTGCCTGGTTAGTAACATAAAATGCAGCCTCAAGAGATCGTTCAGCCGAACGGACGTCAGGACGGTTTGACAACATTTGCAATGGCACACCAACAGACAGATCCTCAGGCATCTTCTGATCCGCTAATTTCCCGCGCTCATAATCACGTGGAGTTTCTGCCAGAAGCAGTGCCATACTGTTCAATGTCTGATTTATCTGTTCTTTCAGATCAATTACAGACGTCTGCACACTGTAATATGTAGCTTCCATCTGTGAAACGCCAGCTTCATTATACTGTCCGGCATCCATAAGCGCACGTGCAGCATCCACAGTTTCTTTCCATGCAGTTTCTGTCTCCTGCGACAACGCCAACTGTTCGTCAAGCATAAGAAGTGTATAATATGTATTGGCTACACTAGCTATCAGCTGCGAACGTACCGCCTGCTTATAATCAATGCTTTGGGCATATAATGCCTGAGCCTGTTTCTTGGAATTGCGCATACGTCCGAAGATATCAAGTTCCCAACTTGCTGTAACAGGAAGCTGATATGATTTTGTGGCTTTCTGACCATCGAAACTGCTGATTGTTCCCTGTGGAGCCAAAGCGAATGATGGTAGGAAAGCAAGCTTCGAAGCAAGTAGAGTTGCTTTCGACTCTTCTATTCTCAACTGTGCAGACTGATAATCGGTATTGTTTTGTAATGCTTGTTCTATTAAGGTCTGCAGATGAGGATCTGTGAAAACCTCTTTCCAGTCAGAATTGCCGAAGTTCAGTGTATCTGTAACCTCTACCTTTTCTCCGTACAAGCTGTCAGGAACAGTCTCAACAGGTTTATATTTTGTATATATACCACAGCTGCTTAACATTGCAGCTGTAGTAGTGAGTATTATTAATTTCTTCATGTGTTATTCTTTTAATGATTATACCTGTTCATCATTTTTTAAAGCACTTCTCTCTTCAAGACTGCGTTCATGTTCTAATTTAAACTGTGCATCTCCTTCTACCTGCATAGGTTTGCGGATTTTCTCTTGAAGATACTCAAAAGTTATATAGAACACAGGCACCACAAAAAGAAGAGCCAAAGTACCGATAAGCATACCACCAACAACACCTGTACCCAATGAACTGTTACCGTTAGCTCCAGCACCGGTTGCAAACATAAGCGGGATCATACCGAAAATCATTGTCAATACAGTCATCAGGATAGGACGCAAACGGGCTTGAGCAGCAGAATACGCAGATTCTATAATACCCATTCCTCTACGACGACGCTCCAACGCATATTCCGTAATCAGAATAGCCGTCTTTGACAGCAAACCAATCAACATGATCACACCTGTCTGAAGATAGATATTGTTTTCCAAACCGAACAACTTGGCAAACAAGAAACTACCCATCAAGCCGAACGGAACTGAAAGAATAACAGCCAAAGGAACAAGGAAGCTTTCATACAGACATGAAAGGATAAGATATATAAGAACTACACATATTATATATATAAATACAGTCTGTGAACCTCCACTCTGTGATTCCTCACGAGCAATACCACCATATTCATATCCATATCCGGTAGGAAGAGTCTGAGCGGCAACCTCTTTTATTGCGTTCTGTACTTCACCTGTTGAATATCCTGCCTGAGCGTTAACATTTACATTTATAGAGCTGTAAAGATTGAATCGTTTTGCAACTTCAGCCCCCATTACATTCCTCAATGTAACAAATTGTCCCAATGGAGCCATTTCTGACCCATTACGTACATACATATTATTGAGAGACTGTTCATCAAGACGATATTCAGGTGATGCCTGAAGCATTACACGATATACCTTACCGAATTCATTGAAGTTTGATACATACGAACCACCACAATAACTACCCAAAACAGATAGAACATCCGATGGAGATATTCCTGCACGCTTACATTTAGCAGCATCTATATCAACAGCTATCTGTGGGAAGTTCATGGCGTAAGAGGTATATGCCATAGCTACCTCAGGACGTTGGTTCAAAGCTCCAAGGAAATTCATGACATGTCCGAAGAACACTGACATATCACCTCCGGTCTTATCCTGCATATACAATTCTACAGAGTTACCCATACCGTAACCAGGAATCATACCAGTCTGGAAGCAGAAGATCTGAGCTTCCTTTATTTGGGCAAACTGTGCATTCAGTCGAGCAAGAACGGCATCGGCAGAATGTTCCGTTCCCTTACGTTCATCCCATGGTTTAAGATCGACGATACATGATGCATACGAAGTTCCCTGACCTGAAATAAGACCATAACCTGATGTGGCACTATAGTTATCAACCTCAGGAGTATTCTCCAAAATATCTTTTACTTTTTCCAATACCTTGACTGTTTCAGTAAGAGTACTACCAGGAGATGTACTGATATTAACCATAACTGTTCCCTGGTCTTCCTGTGGAACCAGACCCGTCTTAGTAGTCTTCATAAAGAATACCAGCAAAACTACAGATACGATGAGTGCTGCCCAAACTATCCATCTGTGATGAATTGCAAACATTACTCCTTTCTTATATTTATTCATTGTAGCATTGAAAGAAGCATTATATGCAGCCTTTACACGACCGTTAAAGCTTTTGGCACTCTTCTGTCCGTCAGACGGCCTCATCATTATGGCACAAAGAGCAGGACAAAGAACCAAGGCACAAATCATGGACAAACCTACTGAAGTAGCCATTGTGATACCAAACTGAGTATAGAATATACCAGATGTACCTCCCATGAATGTTACAGGGATAAACACAGCCATAAACACACATGTACATGAGATAACGGCCATAGTTACATCACTCAACGCATCTTTTGTTGCCAGATACGGGGAAGTGTAGCCTGAATCGAATTTCTCCTGTACAGCTTCCACCACCACAATGGCATCATCCACCACGGTACCAATAGCAAGCACAAGCGCAAACAAAGTAAGAATGTTTATACTGAAACCTGCTGCAACAAGGCAGGCAAACGTACCGATAAGAGATACAATGATTGAAATAGAAGGAATCAATGTACTCTTGAAATCCTGCAAGAAGAAGTAAACCACAAGAATAACAAGTATGATTGCTATTACAAGTGTTTCCACAACGTTGTGGATAGATGCATAAAGGAAGTCATTCGAACTCATCATCTGAACGAACTCTACGCCAGGAGGAAGAGCCTCAGACATTTCTTCCAGTCGTTTTGTTATGGCTTCATTAACTTCTGTCGCATTGGCACCTGCAACCTGGAAAGTAAGGAAAGTCACACCAGGACGGTCATTTACTTCACCATGGAAACTATATGACAATCGCCCTAATTCAACCTTGGCTATATCTTTAAGTCTAAGGACAGAACCGTCATCATTTGAACGTATTACAATATCCTCAAACTGTTCAACAGATTTAAGACGTCCTTTATATTTCAAGGCATACTGGAACACATTCGGAGAGTTCTCACCCAAATTACCTGCAGGAGCTTCAATGTTCTGTTCACCAAGCACTGCGGTAACATCGGCTGGTACAAGACCATACTGAGCCATACGTTCAGGATTAAGCCATATACGCATACTGTAAGTATCTCCAAGCAATGTTGCATCACCTACACCTTCGATACGTTTAATTTCCGGTATGACATTAATATCCAGATAGTTGGCAAGGAATGTCTCATCATATTTCCCATCTGTACTAACCAAAGAGTTAATCTGAAGGAAACTTGTCTGTCTTTTTGCTGTAGAGACACCGATTTTTGTTACTTCGGACGGCAACAATCCCTGCGCCTTTGATACACGGTTCTGCACATTGACAGCAGCCATATCAGGATCTGTACCCTGCTTGAAATAGACCTGTATTGTAGCCGAACCAGAGTTTGTTGCGGTAGAAGTGATATACATCATGTTTTCCACACCGTTTATACTCTCTTCCAACGGCATTATAACACTGTTCATTACCGCATCGGCACTGGCTCCCGTATATGTAGCATCAACCACAACTGTAGGAGGAGCTATATCAGGATACTGTTCTACCGGCAACGATATGAGTGAGATAAATCCCACCAACAAAATCACGATGGAGATGGAAATAGCCATCACCGGTCGTTTTATAAATATATTTCCTTTCATTGTTATTCTTTATTAATTAAAGTCACATCAACTCTGTTTGTTTATTTTACCTGAGTTCCTTCGCGAAGAAGACCTGCTCCCTTAGCAACTATTTCATCGCCCGGATTAAGACCTTCGAGTACGATATACTCTCGTCCGTCATTATAGGCGGCAACCTTAATTAATGTTGTCACAGCCTTGCCGTCAACAACCCTAAACACTGAAATCTTATCTTGTTGTTTTACTGTAGCTTCCTGAGGTATCACTATATAATCGCTGTATGTACTTGGTATCAACACCTTGCCGGATGAACCGCTCAACAACAGACCTTTCTCGTTAGGGAATACGGCACGTACACCAACTGTACCAGTCTGTGTATCTATTACTCCACTGATAGATTCGATCTTTCCTTTTTCTGAATATGTAGTACCATCATTCAGTTCAAGCGATATTTCCGGCATTTTAGCTATAGCCTCATCCATAGAACCATAGTCACGAACCATACCGAGTACCTGATTTTCTGTCATAGAAAAATAAACATACATTTCAGAGTTATCAGAAACGGTAGTCAACGGCTGTGTCATAGACGGACTTACCAATGTACCTACACGATATGGCAACATACCTACCACACCATTGCTAGGACTTTTCACTTCAGTGTATGACAAATCATTACGGGCATTGACTTCCTGGGCCTCTGCCTGTGCCAATTGGGCTTTCGCTGTCAAATACTGATTTTCCGAAGTTTGCAATGTAAATTCCGATACCACCTTTTTAGCATACAGTTCCTTATTACTGTTATAAGTCAATTCCGAAGTTGCCAAAGCAGCCTGTGCCGACTTCACGTTCGCTACTGCTGTATTGAGTGCAGCCTTGTAAGGAACCTGGTCGATAATGAAAAGTACTTGGTCTTTTCTTACCTTCTCACCTTCTGTTACACATAATTTCTGTATTGTACCTGATACCTGCGGCATGATATTGATATCCTGGCGTCCGCGGATTGTAGCCGAATAATTTGTTTCTACAACCTTGTCAGCTTTTGCCACAACCATTGTTTCATAACCACCGGTTTGCATTTCTCCTTTTTGAGTTTGTCCACACGAAGCGAACCCGATTGCGCAACCAACTATCCCCATCAGTTGCAACCATTTTTTGTTTACTGTTACCATATAAATCTTTTTACTTTAAAATTCGTGGCAAAATTAAGTTAATTGCGAAGAACGTTAATTTTCTTTTTTACAGCACAATTGTTCAAAAACGGAACTCACTGTCCGGTTTATAAATTATTAAGACCTTAAATATTTTTTATTTAACGAAGAATAAATAATAAAAAAACAACGCAATATATTACAGAATTGCAATTTTAGATACTATTTTTACTATGTATTTTTATTGATATAAATTGTTATTAACAAAATTGAAACTATATGCATATATTTCAACTGCCAGATGATGAAATTTTCAAAGCAGGAGCAGACAAGAATGAATGGTTACCTCAGGGTAAAACCATGAAAGTAGATGTAGACACAATTATCTTTTGCAGAAAAGGTACGGCAAACATAGAAATAGACCTTATCCCATACGAACTGGTAGCCAATACACAGCTAATAATAATAGCAGGAAGCATATTCCACAATATCAGCAATAGTGACGATTTTATGATCTCATATATAACATTCAAACACGAAGTTTACGACGAAGCAACCGCACAATTGGAACCTTCGTTTACTTTTTTTCTGAAAGAATATCCCTGTGTACAATTAGGAGAAAAAAGAATAAACAAGATGAACTATCTGGTAGAAGCTATGGAAGATTTTTATAACGAAAAGACCAACTGTTTCAGAGTAAAAATCTTCAAAAACAATATCCAAAGTTTCCTGCTTGATGTATATGACAAGACAAGGACACTTTTCAAAATAGACAAATCGGAAGAAGTGGGAAGAAGAGAGGAATTGTTTATCAAATTCATTCACCTTATACATAAGTATTGCCCTCAACAAAGAGAAGTTGGATTTTACGCAGAAAAATTATACATAACATCACGCTACTTATCGTCAATAACACAAAATGTTGCGGACAAATCAGCCAAATACATTATCGACAAACATGCAATACAGAGAATAAAGATAATGCTTAAATACTCAAATATGTCCATACAGGATATCTCGTATGAATTAAACTTTCCTGATCAATCATTCTTTTCGAGATATTTTAAAAAACATACAGGCATGAGTCCACTAGAGTATAGAGCAAAACCTTAATAAGTGTATAACATACGGCAAGAATACTAAATAGTGTTATAAAACATAAGTTTTCGCACACAAAGCTTGCAGATAACAAAAAAGTCCGTACCTTTGTACTGTGTTTTTCATAGTATTAGATTTTAAGGTTAACAAAGGTTGGAGTACAGCGGTACTCCTTTTTTTATGCCCTTACGTCAAGCTATCATTTTCAACGATACAGAATTATGGAAGAAAACAATAAAGTATTATTAGGGATGAGTGGAGGTACAGACAGTTCTGTAGCCGCTATGTTGCTTTTGGATGCAGGATACGAAGTTACAGGAACAACATTCCGTTTCTTTGAAAAAGATAACAATACCGAATATCTGGACGACGCACGAGAGCTTTGCTCCAGACTTGGCATTCCGCACATTACTTACGACCTCAGAGACAGATTCAAGAAATACATCATAGACTATTTCATAAAGGAATATATGACAGGGAGAACCCCTGTTCCATGTACGCTGTGCAACAACTATCTGAAATGGCCCATACTTAAAGAAATAGCCGACAGAGAAGGAATATACTATATTGCCACAGGACATTACGTACAAAAGACATTATGCGACGGTTATTGGCATATCAAGAGTGGTACTGACCCTGACAAAGACCAGTCTTTCTTCCTATGGGGACTCCCGCAGGATATTATGAAGCGGATGGTACTGCCGTTGGGAAATATAACTAAGACAAGAGTCAGAGAAATTGCAGCAGAAAAAGGCTTCATGAAAGCATCCGTAAAGAAAGACAGTCTTGGAGTATGCTTCTGCCCTATGGATTACAGAAGTTTTTTGCGCAAGAATGTCAATACTGACTCAATCAGCCCCGGCATATTCTGTGATGAGGAAGGCAATAACATAGGGAAACATGAAGGATATCCCTTTTATACAATAGGACAACGCAGAGGATTGGGTATATACATGAACAAGGCATTGTTCGTAAAAGAAATTCTTCCTGAAGAAAACAAGGTCATAATAAGCGACAAACTGTCTTCGCTTGAACACAGCGAAATGTGGCTCACAGACTGGAATATAATAAACCCGGAATCTCTGTTGGATAAGGATGATGTAATAGTAAAAATAAGATATCGGAAGCAGGCGAACAGATGTACCGTTACAATGACCGGTGACGGACTGTTACACGTAAAGCTTCATGAACCGTTGGCAGCAATTGCTCCCGGACAAGCGGCTGCATTCTACAGGAACGATATTGTTCTCGGTGGAGGAATCATAAACAAGTAAAAAAAAGATTTCTAGCAGGAAGAAAAGTTCGTCGCGTGCTTTTATTTTCTATAAATATAATCTATGTTTATGCAAATACAACTTGTATTCTTATAAACATAAGTTATATTTATAAAAACACAAGTTGTATTTATAGATAATGTCAGTCCGTTTAGTGTTTACTGACAGTATCAATATATGTATTCCACATCAGACTTCTTAAATCTCAGGATACGGGTATCATTCGGACCTGCCGAGTTCTTTGACGGATAAAGACCATTCATTCCTCCAACGAAAAACCATCCCTGCCCATTTGAAGGATTATGAACAGCAATCAACAGATTATTATAATGGCCATGTTTTATACCGTCATTATTCCACTGCGGACTTGAGCCATACCACACAACCGGTTCATACTCTGTTTCCGACTGGTTATACATAGATATATAAATAAGATCTGTCAGTGACACTGTCCCTACGGTAACATCATTTCTTCTGCGTTGTCTGCGCTGAATAGTTGTACTTCCATTCCATGCAGTAGTATGCGAACCGTCCCACATAAGCCAAATAGTTCCGCTTGTAGAATTGAATACTCTTTCAAAATTCTCCATAGATGGCAATTCATAACCGTCAGGAGCCAAAGCCTTGGCGTCTATCTTATTAATATGCTCGGTACTTGAAGAATAACCTTCCAGCTTCGCCACTCCTCCATCGTCTATTACCTGAAGTCCTTGCGAACTCTTACCCTGATAATTCCATTTCCAAAGATTGAAGAACTCATCAGCCGTACAGTCCCTCAAATAATCGAATACTGTCTTTCCGGCCATTGCTGCAGGATCTGCCGATGAAAGAATCTGTTCTGAAAAGTTTTTCGCATCACCTATGGCATTATACTTACACCACCACACACCATTAAGTTTTGTAACAGGCAATCCCCAGTTACGGCGTGAAATAACGTATTCCTCTCTTTCAGAGCCATCAGCCGAGTTACTTATTACTATGCGCGCCTTCTGTACTCTGCCGTTTGCAGTCCTGTCGTTAGGGCGCCATCCTCCAATTACACGTACTCTCTGACCTGACGCATCGAGTTTAATCCATTCGTCTTCTCCTTCATCGTACTCAACAGTTATCGACTTCGATGCCGGAACTGTAAAGACACCAAGCTCATTATCAATATATTTTCCGAAATCGAATGATGCACTGTCTTCAAAATGTATCAGTCCTTCCAGTTTAACCGGATGCTCAGACATTACAACATTTATATAATCATCAGCATAATTCTCATTCAGTCCCTTACGATGAAACATAAGTTTTCTCTCTACACGTTCCATACCCGGATACCACAGTTTCTTTGTTATGCGGAAAAGATTCTTTCCAATATTCTCCGCACCTCCTATACGTTCCACGGTCATTGGAAGTTCAGGATCGGCTATCAACTCCAGTTCATCGTCGCAATCTATGGAGAGAACGAAATCCGAAGCATAGTGTGACAAGACTATTCCCCTGCGGTCTGCATCCACCTCTGTATTTGCAGGAAATGATGTCCCTTCTAAATCCACCGTCAGACCTCTTTCATTTGGCGCCAGATTAAAGTCACCTCCGTTTTCCCAGTCTGTCACACTTAAGGTTACATCAGCCTGCACAGATGCCTTGAACACATTGATAGTATAAACACTGTTTCTCTTTAGTGTGGAAGGCAAAGCAACTTCTTTTTCCACAGTTTCGCCATCTACATTTATAGTCAACACTGCAGAGATATTCTCCGATGCCTGTTCGCACAGATAAGCCACTCCACATGTGTTACCGGTAAGAGGAGTTTCTATGACAGGAGTAACATCGTTGTAACCTGTACTTTCCGGTGATTCTACAGTATGACGGCGGTTCAGATACGACAGCTGTGCAATATTCTTGAACGTGATAGCCGATACGGACAAATTATGCTCTTCAGAAACCTTGACATCTATACGTGCTACTCCTCTGTAAAGCTGCAAAACTCCATGGGACTCATTTGAAATGTCAATAACACCACTCATATATGTAAGGTTGACACCTCCAGCATGTGGTATTACAGTTGACAACCACTCTTCCTCGGTCATACCTATATTATAAAATGAAGCGGAATTGTTTCCTTCAATATTGGCCACCATATAAAGACGTCCCTTACTGTCATCTATTTTGATACCAGCCAAAGGATCTATATCAGCATAAACACGTGTCATAACACCATTTTCAAAAAGACAGGCATGTAGTGTTTCCATCTCATTCTTTTCTGCTGTTTCATCATTCCCGGATGTGTAATTATATGATACCACTCGTGGTAATATTACAGAATTTGCTCCATTCAGTTCGTTCATCACTTCTTTATCTGTACATGAAACTACAGCAAGCGAAATAATTATGGCAAATATGTTTTTTATAGACATGTCTTTTTATTATTTACAGATTAATTAATAAATATATTCAACAGGAGTTTTCACACATCGTATGGTTCTGGTCTTCTGCGCATTACTTGCCGCAAATTTGAACCAGTTTCCTCTGCCTTCACTCTTGGAATAGCCTTCTATGAGCCATGTACTGCCGGAATTGCCGTATGTGGCAAACTGAATCATTTTCTTCGATATACCTGTTTCGCTCCACTGATGGCCGAGACCGCATAATACAAGGTGCTCTCCTTCATACTCAAAATCATAGAAAGTAACGTTTCCGTACTCATAGCCCAGGAACATGGCTTCCCTCTCTACCACAGAGAAGTTTAATCTCTGCCCCAAACCATTATTGAACGCGCCCGGATTAAAATAGCCTAAATTACAGTTATTACCCCAGTTGAAGAATCTGTAATCGTTATAATCCGGTATTTCATAACCGTCAGGAGCCATATAACCAGGATTCAGTGTACCGAAATTATCAGTCTTCGTAGAATATCCTTCAAACAAAAATCCTGTTCCGTCATTCTTCAATTTCAGGCCATCGCGATTACCTGCCTGATACTGATCTCCAAGAATATTCAGGAACTCATCATCCGTACATTCGGTCAGATAGTCTGCAACATTTCCATCACGTGCAGGATCGTTTGAAACAAGGATCTGGTCGGTAAAATCTTTAACGTTTCCGCGCAGATTGTATTTACACCACCATGTACCGTTTATGTTTACCACTGGAAGTCCCCAATTCTGTCTCTTTACCGTATAGGTCTCACTATGCACACCTGACACGTCGGAAATCAAAATTCTTCCTTCCTGTATTCTTCCATCAGCATCAGCGTCATTCGGGCGCCATCCTCCCAAAATACGGTATGTGCCATCTGCTGTTTCTTCCAGTTTCATCCATTCCGGTGAGTTATCGTCGAATTCCAGTCTTATAACTTTATCATCCGGAACACTCAATACAGCCAGTTCACCGTCTATATATCGTCCGAAATCGCAAACGTAATTATCATCAAAACTCAACTGCCCCTGTATCTTAACCGGATTAGCCAAAAATACAAGAACAACTCTACCACGTAATGCATCACCGTTATGTACATTAACATACATGTATCCGTCCACACTACCAATAATCTTATTACTGCTGCTCACATTCAAACTGCACACATTATCAAGATTTCCGGAACGAGAAACAGTGACATCAACACCTTTCACCAAGCCATCCACATTCACAGTTGAACCTAACTCACCGCTTATGGCAAGACTGAAGTTTGTTTCCCATGATGGTATAAAAACAGAATCGCGTGTCTCATTAACTCTAATGCCATCACTCAGTACCGAGTTATCAACATCTACAAAAGCATTTATAAGTCCGTCTGAGGTTGTTCCGTCGCCTTCCTGCCATGAGCCTTCAACTACTTTCACACTAAAGTCCTCACCATCACCATATACTTTAAGGGTATAAACCTTATTGCGCGAAATATCCGGTAAAACAGTTCTCAGCCTGTGCCATGAACCAGAGGATGTAACCATTATTTCTACCTCAAAGTTCTTACCTTCCTGATGCGGAAGATAAAACAAAGTTTCTTCAGCCGATGTCAGAGGACTGTCAGCATAATCTTTCACCATATCAACCGGCTGGGGTATGTTTCCACCATTACCTCCCTCAATTACATAACCTTCAGGGCATACATTCTTCACCTTTACACTATTCACCGAAACGTTATTGATTGGAGAGCTTATATCTATTCTCGCAACAGAACGTTTCATTGCTACTGCTACAGACGATGTCTGTCGGCTTATAGTTGACATGCCGGACAGAAACATTCCACCCGATACCATTTCATCGGCTCCGGCAGTCATTGCCTGGAAATCTGACTCAGAAGTCACGCCTACTTCAAAACCACGATCGAAAACGAGATTTCCTGCGTTAATCATAAAATATACATTACCACTCATGACAGAAGGCTTAAGAGACACTACTCCATCTGTTCCCGGCTCAAGCGTATCAAACACCTCCATTAATATGCCACCATCAAAACGATATGCCGACACATTCTCTACCTCATCAGATTCTGCGGCAGAAGTACTGAGCAATGACAGTCTGGCAGCCACGACATCACCTGACGAATTCCCGGAGGATATGCTGTCATCACTACATGAGTAAAGAGAAATCAATAATAATGCAGATAATATATTTACAAGTCTTACTCCCATATTGAAATATTGTTTATGATAATTCAGATATTATTTGTATTTATGAGGATTTGAGGAACTTTTTAGATAAGCCGGAGAATCTATAGGCATTTTGCCAATATTGTCAACATAAAAATTATTCATCAGCTGCTCTGCCCATGGACCGTAGGTGAACGAGCTATTGTGTCCGTACCCCATAACGTGTCCCAGCTCATGGAACATCACGTTACACGCATAACGGTTTGAATAATGTTCGAACCATCCAGCCTGAAATGCTCCAAACACAGTCGGACTACCCAAACCGACAACACCGTTTCCAGAATAGACCAGTCCAATCTGAAGTGTCTGTCCGCGCCGCATCTTTGCCAATACATCCTCCACCTTTACAGGCTGTCTGTTGTCATCGTATAACTTGTCAACATTCTCATGAAGGATAGCCTCGTGTTCATCCATATCAATCATATAGGTAAAATTAAGGAAGAAAGCCACAGATTCTCTACAGTGAACCGGACGGATACCCATCCAGTTACCTACCGGACCTCCATCTTCACGCGAAGGGTCTCCACCAAAAAGCCCCCAAAAAAGTGTCCATCCGTGCTTTATTCCCTGAAGTTTCTCCCAATAAGGATCTGATGAAATTATCTTCAACTCCGCTCCGGCTATGGCGGCAGCGTCAAGTGCCGGAACATTGATTATGCGACCGTTCTCAGTACGACACATAGTGCCTTTCTCTACCATTGGAGAGGATTCATAGAAATCGCAGAAAGCAGGAATGGAATCGAAATATGCAAAATCGAAATATTCATCATCCACAGCCGCTATACGTGCTCTCAATGTAACTCCATAAAGTACACGTGGAGAATAAAAACGCATATGCAGACGCCCATCATCAGTAATTGAAAGCTGTAATGGCTTTGCTGTGTTAAAAGTGCGCTGAGACCTGTCCGTATAAACAGATACAGGTTCATCATCATCCAGAATTCGTGCATGATTTCCAGCTCTGTAAGCATCGGCAGTTATATACATAACCGGAGAAATGTCATCAGGATGCTTTACCGCAGTGCTTACCGTATGTGCATGATTTGGCAACACTTCCTGCTGGCCAAAATTGAAGTCAAGAACAGTCTTCTCATCAAGATAGTTTACTGAAGTATGAAATATATCTCCTTTTAAAACAGTACCGGAAACTGTAGGCATAAACAGATAAGGAATATCCTCTCTTAAAACCATATCGTCTATAATACCGTCACTTTCTCCCGTAAAGGAGCCTCCACCTGTTATTGATGTATAGAACTTTGACTCAGTAAGTCTCACTCTTTTCTCAACCGTTGCATTACGCACATATCGGTTATTATATACGAAATTAAAATCCAAACGACCTACTATCCTATCCTGTGTAACTTCGCTGTCAATGCTGATAACCTCAGTGCTACCTCCTTCAGCAGGAACTAAACGGACTGTAAACGGTGTACAGGAATAAAAATACTCCGCTTCCAGAGGTTTGTGGAGATCGGAAGGAAACACCAGCCATTCATCATCCATACTTGATATTTCATTTATCTCAGCACGATCGGCTGTTTCATCGCCCTTTATAGCCAAAACAAGCAGGTTATAGTCGCCCTCATGAAGGCCTTCGGCATATATTTCCGAAGTTAGCGCATTATATTTGCCATGTACTGTAGTCACTACATCGCCGTCAGAATCGGCTATATAGAAAAAAACTTTGTCATATACGCCTGTACTCACAGACTCTGTACGCGAGTCAATGTCGCCTATGTAGGCAGACTTTTTCAAACGAAAACGTATGCCACTGCGTCCCGAGCCTGTATTGCTACTGTTCATCATCTCGTCGTTTGTACACGACACCATAAAAAGAAGACCTATAAGTGCAAATAGTGTTATCCTTTTCATCTCAAATTATTAAATGTTATACGCTTATCAAGACAAAAGGAACAGTAGATTTGTTCAATCTCAATGACAAAGATTTTACTTTTTCGAGCTTTTTTGATTTAAATCAATATAAAATAGGGGCAAAAACTTCACTTCATATATATTACAAGAGCATTTTGTTACATGTTTAAATAGAGTATCCTCAGAAAACAAAGCAGTTTCCTGAGGATACAAACATTTTAATTATCAGAATTTAAACCTATAGCTTGCTCCTGCCCTTACCCATATTCCGGGCTGCGGGATATTGCCATGGTCATAATATGTCTTGTTCAGAAGGTTGTTTCCTTCTACATATATCTTATACTGCGGCGCATTCCATGTAAACCGTGCATCTACTAGAGAATAAGGTTCGTATGGCACCATAGAATTGCCTTTCTGATAATTACCCATTCGGTCCTGCCAGCGGTATGACACGTTCATCTCTAACAGTTTCCATATCCTGAAGTTTGCCTGCGCCACGAACTTATGTCTGAGATACTCCAATGCATATTTCGACTGTAGATTTGGCGTAGTTTCCTTATCCTGGTCAATATAACTGTACGACACATTGACCGAACGCACAAAGGCATCGCGCTGCATCAGTTCGCGTATATCAACAAGAACAGAGGCCTCAGCACCCATTGTATTGATTACGGCATGATTAACCGACTGCCATGGAGCGTCATCGCCTTGCGATATATCCTTTATCCAGTCTATCATGTCCGTTCCGTGATAGCGGTACAGACTAAGAGTACCACGTATTCCCGGACGAAGATACTTCACTCCCACTTCCACTGCCTGCATTTCTTCAGGTTTCAGATATTTGTCGGCTTTATGACCTCCAACGGAATAATACAGCTCTGTAAAAGTAGGCATACGCAATGAAGTGTTGTAAGAAGCATAAACCTTCCAGTCGCGCGCAAACTGATAGCTGGCATCAACACCCGGATAGAAACGGAACTTCATTTCATTGCCGGTGTTCTTCACGGCTATCACTCCTGCTGAAAGAGTGAAACGCCTCAACACGATATTATGTTCCAGATGAAAACTCAGATTGGTCCTGTTAAGCCCGAGAGTAAAATCGGCATCAGCACCGGGAACCTTCACCGGAGAATTGAGCGGTTCTCCAAGCGATGTACTCCTTACACCTTCATTCCTGAACTCCGCCCCGAATGCTGTCTTTCCGAGGAATGTCTGGATGTAGTTGTTAAGGTTTACACCATAAACATCCGTCTGATGATAATTAAAAGGAGATTTATCTGGCATCCCGCGATAGAATTCAAACCTGTCGTCCGAACGGTTCCAATAGACAGACGGCTTGAAATGATAGACATCACCCTTGGTCTCTGCCTGAACAGCAGTGTAATACTTCCTTACGTGTTCAAACTGTTCGTCGGAAAGAGTGCTGTAGAAAGTGTTCGCGCCATAATCCTTGTTTGTGAAACCTGCATGCCAGCGTACATCTACCTGATCGTTCTCATATCGTCCCTGATAGAAGAGCCTTGCATATTTGAAATCGGCATTAAGATTTCCTGCTTTACTACGGCTGAATCCGTCACTGCGGCTATAGCTGCCAGAGACCTGGTTACTCAAACCATTCTTCACATGGCTTACCATAGCTCCACCTTTGAAATAGCCATAAGAACCGCCATCGGCAAACACTTCTGCCCCGCTGTCCTTTGCAGTACGAGTAACGATATTGATGGCTCCCACCAGCGATGATGTGCCATACACACGTCCTGCAGGTCCTTCCAAGACCTCGATACGTTCTATTTCACTTAATTCAACAGGAAAATCGGCCGAGTTATGGCCAGTTTGTGGGTCGCAGATGTTTATTCCGTTCAAAAGGATAGTAATTTGGTCGAACGTTCCCCCACGAATACTTATGTCCGTTTGTACTCCCATGTCACCGCGCTGTCGGACATCAACGCCGGCGGCATACTTTAACAGGTCGTTAATACTTTGTACAGGGGCGGCGGCAATAGCCTCGCGGTCGAGTACAGTCACGATTCGTGCTGCCTGGCTCACTGTGAGCGGCACACGGCTGCCGGTTACCTCCACTTCCTCCAGCTCATACAGTTTCTCGCCTGCATTGTTTTTCTCGGCAGTCTGGGCTGATATACCAGAAACAGGTGCAGATGCCAGCATAGCTACTGTCATCACCCCGATACTTACCGGAGATTTCAATGTGGAGAACACTGCATAAGAGCGGTTGGAATAGCGTCTGAAACGCATAGTCCGGCTGCTTTTCTGAATGTTTTCTTTCATTGGTTAATAATTAAATTGATTAAAAATGCGGGGCAAAGATACAAAAGATATTATACAAACCAATAGTATCAATACGATGCAAGGAACAATCTTTTCAACAGCCATAAAAGGTTTTCAACAAGTTTGTAAACGCTTTTAAACATGTTTGCAAAACGTTTTCAACACCCTGTGAACAGCTAACAACACCTATGTATATCAACAAATTAACACCCATGTCGATTACTACATCAATATAGTTATCAACATGGGTGTTAATTATATGTGGAAAACGTATAAACGTCTTTTTATTTCTTCTTCAATTCCTCAGCAGGAACTATACGGTAAAGTTTGTCGCTAGGACGGATTCTGTCAGGAACCTTGAACGATACGTGAACACCTTTCTTCACTACATCTACCGGTTTGAGAGCTACACGTGCCTCTTCGAGATTAACATACATTGCTCCGGTAGTAGGACCGGTGATAAGCAGCTTGTCGCCAACCTTTATTTCTGTAGCTTCGATGAGGAACTCAGCAACACCGATATTTGAGAAGTATTTTATACCGCGTCCAGCATATACCTTTCTTTCTGTAGCCTCAGAACCATAGTTCTTGCTCCACTCGCCAAGACGCTGTCCAAGATAGTATCCGTTCCAGAAACCACGGTTGAACACTGTCTTGAGACGTGTATCCCAATCAGCTTTCTTTTCTTCGGTAAATGTACCGTCAAGATATGACTGGATAGCCTCCTTATAGCATTCCACTACAGTACGCACATACTCAGGTCCGCGTGCACGTCCTTCTATCTTGAACACACGTACTCCGGCTTCTATCATCTCGTCCATGAAATGTATGGTCTTCAGGTCTTTAGGAGACATGATATACTGATTGTCAACTTCCAGTTCTATATCGCTTTCCTTGTCCTTTACTATATAAGAACGGCGGCACACCTGCATGCATGCTCCACGATTGGCAGAAGCATTCAGTTCGTTAAGGCTAAGATAGCATTTGCCGGATACAGCCATACACAAAGCTCCGTGACAGAACATCTCTATTCTGACTTTCTCACCCATCGGACCTGTTATGTTCTCCTCCTGAATAGCATCGTATATCTTACGTACCTGCTTCAAGTTAAGTTCTCGTGCCAATACCACTACATCAGCAAAACGTGAATAGAACTTCAGAGCCTCAGCGTTACTGATATTGAGCTGAGTAGAGAGATGAACTTCCTGACCTACCTGATTACAGTATGCCATGACAGATACATCGGCTGCAATCACTGCACTGATACCGGCTTCCTTTGCTGCATCCACGATCTTGCGCATCAGCTCTATGTCCTCGTCATAAATTATAGTATTTATGGTGAGGTAGCTTTTCACTCCATGCTCATCGCAGAGAGCTGCAATCTCACGCAAATCGTCAATAGTGAACGTGCTTGCCGAACGGGCACGCATGTTAAGGCTTTCAATACCGAAATAGATAGAATCAGCTCCGGCATTAATGGCTGCTGCCAATGACTCGCGCGAGCCTACAGGCGCCATTATCTCGAAATCTTTAATTGAATAATTCATTTATCTTTCATTGAGTTATGGCTGCAAAATTACTCAAAATAATCATTACTTCCATATTTACATGTAAAAACAAAGGCATGACGGATATTTTTACATATGTCATACCACTATATCAAAAATAATAACATACTTAAAGCATATTGTTTTCTGATGCCGACTATAGTCAGCAGTGCTACCGACTGTAGTCAACAGTATTGCCCACTACAGTCAGCAGCTATGCCCACTATAGTCGGCAATGAAAAATCTATAAATCAATAGGCAAAAGTCTCTTCAATATGATCAAGAATAGAATTCAGTTCATCCAATGTCTCTGCCCTGAGCATAGCAATACGCGTTTCCTTGAAATTAGGAATTCCCTTGAACAAAGGTGACGCGGCAAGATGACGACGTACATGCAGAATACCGCGACGCTCGTCAAGCAGGTTTACACTGTCCTGCACCTCACGACGAAGAACATTCATCTTCCATCCGAAGTCAAGTCCGGTCAGCTCCTCACCTGTCTGAAGATAGTGTTTCACTTCCTTGAACACCCATGGACGACCGAAGCTGGCACGTCCAATCATAATGGCATCCACACCATATTTATCGAAACATTCCTTTGCGCGCTGCGGAGTAGTGACATCACCATTACCTATAATAGGAATATGCATGCGCGGATTGTTCTTCACCTCGCCTATCAGGGTCCAGTCGGCCTCACCCGTATACATCTGGGCGCGTGTACGTCCATGTATTGTCAAGGCTTCTATACCGCAGTCCTGCAACTGCTCTGCAAGCTCCACTATTATCTTATGCTCTGAATCCCATCCCAAACGGGTTTTCACCGTAACAGGTATCTTAACAGCATCTACCACAGCCTTAGTTATCTCGAGCATCTTAGGAACATTCTGCAACATACCCGAACCTGCCCCCTTTCCGGCTACACGCTTGACGGGGCATCCGAAGTTCAAATCCAGAATATCAGGATTAGCCTGTTCCACTATTTTTGCGGCCTCAACCATGGTTTCTGTGTCCTTCCCGTAAATCTGAATAGCTACGGGACGTTCCTTTTCGCTTATGTTAAGCTTAAGCATGGTTTTACCAACCGAACGTATCAGAGCGTCACTCGACACAAACTCGGTATATACCATATCGGCCCCAAACTCCTTACAGAGAAGTCGGAATGCCGGATCGGTAACATCTTCCATCGGGGCAAGAAGTACGGGCTGTTCTCCTAAATCTATATTTCTAATCTTCATAAAATAGTTTTATTAATCATTTGAAAGTGGGTGTAATAAACCATTTGTCGTACATCGTTACAACTATACGATAAACGAAAAACGCAGATATGAATCCTACAATAGAGTCTATCAGATAATGAGCCTGAATATATACGGTAGCAAGACATAACAGCATATAAAACGGCAACAGAAAATATGTAAGTTTCCTGCTTACCTTAGACGACATTATCATTACTATAGTGGATATGGCAACATGCGAACTTGGAAATGCAGCAGTAGGTCGCTCGCCTATCTCCTGCGAGGCCTCAACCAGATTATAGAAAAAACCATGGTCATAACCTGGAGCCGGGAACAGCAGGACATTATAATTGAAATAGTCGCCAAGCTGCAGAAACTCGCAAGCGTTTACTCTGTCCATTCCTATTGCAGGAAAATAGAACTGTGGACCTGCCACAGGTACAAGCAGATAGAACAAATAATATATGAAAAACGAAGTTACTAGCACGAAACATACTTTCTCGAACTTCATATAATGATTTACAAAATAATATACCACCAATATCAACATCATGGGATAATAAAAAAAATATCCCATATTAAGCGGTTCGCTGAACCATATCGAAGGAAAATGCTTACTAAACTCTACCGATGGCTGACACTCGAACAAAGACTGCTCCATGGCCGCAAATATATGGTCAAGATTGTCGAACACACGGTTGAATTCGTACGTGTCAGGATACCAGTATGCCAACAGCGACATCTGTACCACCATACGTACAAAAGCCGTAAGCCTGCACGGGTATGCCCTATAAAGATACATCAGGGCAAACGTGAGGGCCACTATCCCCAGACGTTCCAGAAGCATAATGCCGGGATGGTCCATGCGAGGATACAAAATCAATATGAGGATTGAAGTCAGGGCATTGTAAATAAAGCTTATACTCTCTACGGCAAAAAGTCCCTTACCACTCTCTACCCTCTCCAACAATTTTAAGTTTATATCCATCCTTCTTTTTTATACCAGCTAATTATTTCCTTTACACCACGCTCCAGTTTATATTCGGGTTTATATCCCAATTCTTCTATGAGCGGGCTAATATCACACCTCCAGTTGCGCTGCTTCATTATATTATATTTATCTCTATTCAGGGTACTCGGCTTGTGAGTGAAATGTGAAAAGAACTCAGCCACATACGAAATAGCTTTGAGCAGGAATAACGGACATACAAATCTTATCATCCACGGATTTCCCAGTTCCTTACGTATAAGATCGGAAAATGTCCGACTGTTATACACCTCGCCGTCGCTAACAAAATACGAGCGGTATTTTACGTCCTTCTTTATTGCCAGATAAACAGCCTGAACCAAATCCATTACATATATAAAAGTAATATCCTGTCTCTTATATCCTGCAACGAAATCAACATGATTGCATATCGACTTTATCATCAGGAAGTAATCCCTCTCGCGCGGGCCATATACTCCCGTAGGACGGAATATTACGTATGGAAAATCCTTCAGACCATGAAGATACTCCTCTGTCTTGAGCTTACTCACTCCGTAAGCCGTGTTCGGAACAGGCTTATCCGTCTCGCATATAGACGAATAATCTTTCTCGCGTATAGGTCCGAAAATACTGAGTGAACTTATAAAAATAAAATTCTTAGGAGTCATATCAAGCTTAACAAGTGTCTCGATGAAATGACGTGTAGCCCAATAGTTACCTATCTCGAAACCAGCCTTGTCCAGACATTTGGTGACACCGGCACAATGAATGATATAGTCCCATCCACCGTGTTCTTCCTTATGCTTGAGCAACTGCGACGCCAGTTTGTCAGAATCTGTAAAATCCAGTTCAGCAAAACGTATCCGTTCGTCCTGTAAATACTTTCTGCTACTGCTTTTGCGCACTCCGGCCCATACCTGCATTCCTTCGGCAAGGCCACCCTCAACCAAAAAACTGCCAATAAATCCGCTGGCTCCTGTTACTAATATTTTGTTATTCATAACTTTCCGTATTATAAAGGCACAAAGATAGTGCAAACCGAGTGAAGCACAAAGTTTTCAGGCTTTTGTTTCCGAGGTGCAGGCTATCTCATCTAAAGATAATGTTTCCTATCTATAACAAAACAATCGAACTTTACTATTGTTTACATCAACAGTAATAAATTGCATCTTTTAGTTTTTGTAAGTATATTTGCGTATATAATATTCTGCCGACTATGGATAATGACATCAAAGCATACGATACGTACCGCAACATGACTTTCGGAGAAAAAGGACTGCCCGAAAATGTACGTCACGAACTGAACATCGACAGTCTGTGCGAAAAGATAGACTTTACATCCTCATGTATAGGCAGACAATATTTATATCACATTGTATGCAAAGATGAAATTTCACAAATCAAGGATAACGAATCTCTGATAAAGGAACTACATGATAACATTTCATTAAGGAAGCGGCTTGTAGGACTACTAGGGAAACTTAATAAACCTGATGCTTACACAATAACAGAGTTACTACACGGAAAACATACAGACTACTCACAATGCTACATCCACGCAATCAACATCTGCCGGTGGCTACCGTCGGTTTTCCTGCTATGCACCTTTATAAGCAACATTCCGGGACAGTTTCTTATACTGCTTCTTGCATCATATATCGCAAACAGCTATCTGCATCTGAAACAGAAAAGTCAGCTCTCATTATACTATTTTTCCATACCACAACTGTACAGACTTTTACAAACTGCAAAAGAGGTTGCAGAAATCAGTATATTTGCCGATACGAACAGAAATATCCACCAGTATATCAACAACCTAAAAGAGCTGGTCAAGAAACTGCGCTTATTCCGTATAAGTATTAATATGGACAGTAACGCAGCAATGCCTTTATTTATGTTTACAGAATTGCTGGATATATTCTTTCTTCATACCACAATAAATGTTATAAACTCATTCCGTCTGATTGATAGCAAACGTAAAGATATCGACAGCGTTTTTCGTTTCATCGGATTTCTGGATGTAATTTGTTCTTTGTCTTTTCTTCGCGAAGAGCTTCCTTATTATTGCCCTCCCACAAAACCTGGAAATAATGAAAAGCTGTCGGCTAAATCCGTTTATCATCCGCTGATAGACAACTGTATTCCAAACGACATATCAATATCCACGAAATCAGTACTCATTACAGGCTCCAATATGTCGGGAAAGACCAGTTTCATACGTACCATTGCAATAAATACAATAACTGGCAAAACACTTAACACCTGCTTTGCGAATGAATTCAGAATTGATACCGGCAGGCATATCCTCTCAGTAATAGATACCGAAGATGACTTAGAGAAAGGGAAAAGTTATTTCCTCACAGAAACAGAAAATGTGAAAAAGGTATTCGACCGTGCTATATCAGGCAATCATCTTCTGGTGTTCGACGAACTGTTTAAAGGAACAAATACTGCAGAACGAATTTCCATAAATGCAGCTGTACTAAAAGAACTGGCAATACATAACAACATAATACTGGCATCAACACACGACAACGAACTTACATCACTCCTTGAAAATGAGTACGAACTTTATCATTTCTGCGAGGACATTAAGAATGAAACACTGGCTTTCGACTACAAGATCAAAAGAGGTGTAGCTAATGAAGGTAATGCCATAAAAATATTAAAGCTATACGGTTACCCTGATTATATAACAGAAAAGGCAGAAAGAATAAGAAAAAACAGATGAAAAATACGCCACTCTATTTTCCTTAAAGGTAAATCTTAAGAATAATAAACCATAGTTTAAAATAAATTTATATTTTTGCAATGATATAATTACCTATTAAGAAACAATTTAATACTACCTTGTTATGAAGAAGTTATCTATTGCTTTTGTATCACTGCTGGCTTGTATTCTGGCATCATGCAGTAACGAAACTACTACTGTGCTGGAACATGACTACACAGCTTATGTAGATCCTAAAATCGGAACAGGAGGTCATGGGCATGTGTTCTATGGAGCTAACGTTCCATACGGTTTTATACAATTGGGTCCCACAAGTATCCCTCAAAGTTGGGATTGGGTTTCGGGATATCATGTATCAGACTCTACAGTCATAGGATTTCCTCATACACATCTTAGCGGTACTGGTATAGGCGACCTGCACGACATCAATGTAATGCCTGTAACAGGTGAAGTCACTTATGCACGTGGAGACAATTCTTCATACGAAACCGGTCTATGGTCATATTCTGACAGATCGAAAGAAACAGTAGTGCCGGGATATTACAGGACTCATTTATCAAGATACAATGTAGATGTAGAACTTACAGCAACAAAACGAGTTGGTTTTCATAAATATACATATCTTTCAGGCGAAAAGCCTTCAATTGTATTCGATATGGTAAACGGTGGATGTTGGGATAAACCAACCGAAGCACTTGTAAGAATAGTAAATGACAGTACTATCAACGGATACAGATATTCAAAAGGATGGGCTAACAACCAGAAAGTATTCTTCCATGCAGAGTTCTCAAGAAAATTTGACGGCGTAGAATTCATTGTAGACGGGAAAACCTTAAATGATGCCAAAGAAAGCAAGGGAGAAAAAATGTTTGCGCGAGTAAATTTTGCCCAAAATGATTCTAAACCTATATACATGAAAGTTGCACTATCACCTGTATCAGAAGACGGTGCCAAACTGAATATGCAGACAGAGTTAAGTGGTTGGGATTTCAATAAAGTAATAGCCGACGCAAAAGACGCATGGAACGAGGAACTTGGTAAAGTGAAAATCAATAAATGTTCTGACGATAATGCCAAAAAGATTTTCTATACAGCTTTATATCACTCTATGTTTGCTCCATCCGAATTCTGTGATGTAAACGGTGACTATTACGGAGCAGACAATAAAATGCACAAGGGAGAAGGATTTAAAAACTATACAACATTCTCACTTTGGGATACATACAGAGCTGCACAGCCACTTATGACAATTCTTCATCCTGAAAAGATGAGTGATATTATAAACACAATGATTACCATCTATAAGCAACAAGGAAAACTTCCTGTATGGCATCTCATGGGTTGTGAAACAGACTGTATGGTAGGTAACCCTGGTGTTCCTGTTGTTGCAGATGCCATTCTTAAAGGAATAGAGGGATTTGACTATGAATTAGCTTACGAAGCTCTAAAAGAATCATCCATGCTCGGAGAAAGAGGTATGCAACACAGAATTGAATATGGCTTTATCCCGTCAGACAAAATGCTGGAGTCCATTGCATACGATATGGAATACGCATTGGCCGACTGGTCAGTAGCTCAAGCAGCTCTTAAACTAGGTAAACAGGAAGATTATGAATACTTCATGAAAAGGAGTAAATCATACAAAAACTATTTCGACCCTTCAACAGGTTTTATGAGAGGTAAAATGTTGGATGGTTCATGGCGTACTCCATTCAGCCCATATAGTTCATCACATAGAGATGATGATTACTGTGAAGGTAATGCATGGCAATATACATGGCTTGTACCACACGATATAGAAGGACTTACAGAATGTTTCGGAAGCAAAGATAAGCTCATAGGAAAACTTGACTCCTTGTTCATAGCAAAAGGTGATATGGGAGATTCTTCTTCTCCAGATATAAGCGGCCTTATAGGTCAATATGCCCACGGGAATGAGCCAAGTCATCATATAACATACTTATACACACTTTTAGAACAACCATGGAAGACTGCAGAGCGCATTAAAGAGGTTCTAAACACAATGTACAGCACAAATCCAGATGGACTTTCAGGAAACGAAGATGTTGGACAAATGTCTGCATGGTACATACTTTCATCACTGGGTTTTTATCAGGTAGAACCTGCAGGTGGCAAATTTGTATTTGGTTACCCTCTTTTCGAAAACGTAGAACTGAAGGTAAAGAATGGAACATTCATAATCGAAAAAGAAAACTCAGGTAAAGACAACAACTATATCCAGAGTATAATTCTGAATGGTAAAGAATACAATAAGCCATGGATAGACTATAATGATATCATAAAAGGTGGAAGCCTGAAATTCATAATGGGTGACAATCAAAAGACTTGGTACTAAAAATCATCTGTTGCCTTAAGTAATAACAAACAGTTCGTAATAAATAGTGGTCTGCCTGTATTAATTCTGACTTTTACATATAATTTTAGGAATATGTGAAAGCAGAATTATTACAGGCAGATTTCTTTCAGGCTAGAAATTCTGGGAAATGTGGCACTTTTACTGGTTTGCAGGAAAATAAATAAGACTATTATATCTTTATTCCATTTATTTTGCTTACTTTGTAGAAACTAACAAAGAAAGGAATAGCTATGGCTAAAAATAAAAAAGAAAAAAAAGGCGGGAAAAGAATGAAGAAAAAAGAGATGTCGGAACTCATCATAAACTATTTCCGCAACAAACCGACTGAGGCTATAAGTCTTAAGCAATTATTCCTGGGACTGAAACTAACAACACATCCTACCAAAATGCTATGTACCGACATAGTGAAGGATATGGCAGAAGACAATTTCCTGATTGAAGCCGAAAAAGGAAGATGGAAACTTAATGACAGAGGTCAGATAATGACAGGTACCTTCATCAGAAAGAGCAACGGCAAGAACTCGTTTATACCTGACGATGGAGGGGAACCTATCTTTATTGCAGAAAGGAACTCAGCTCATGCCATGAACAATGACAAGGTGAAGATCTCTCTTTGTGCGAAATGCAAGAAACAAAAGATAGAAGGACAAGTGATAGAAATACTTGACAGAGCAAAAGCTACTTTCGTAGGAACACTGAAAGTATCTAAAAACTATGCTTTCCTCATCACAGAAACAAGCACACTCGCCAACGATATCTTTATACCTAAAGAAAAGCTTAAAGGAGCAAAGAATGGCGATAAGGCTGTAGTAAAAATTACAGAATGGCCGGACGAAGCAAAAAATCCTTTCGGTGAGGTTATAGACGTGCTTGGACAGGCCGGTGAAAACAACACTGAAATGCACGCCATACTGGCTGAATACGGATTGCCATATACTTATCCACAATCAGTAGAGGCTGCAGCAGAAAAATTATCTGCAGAAATCACAAAAGAGGATTATGCAGAACGCGAGGATTTCCGAAATATAACCACATTCACCATCGACCCTAAAGATGCGAAAGACTTTGACGACGCGCTCTCAATAAGGCAGCTGAAACCGGGACTTTGGGAGGTTGGTGTACATATCGCCGACGTTTCACATTATGTCAAAGAGGGCAGCATCATAGACAAGGAAGCATTGAAACGTGCCACATCCGTATATCTTGTGGACCGTACTATACCTATGTTGCCAGAACGCCTTTGCAACTTCATCTGTTCACTGCGTCCTAACGAAGAAAAACTGGCTTATTCTGTAATATTCGATATGAACGAAAAAGCAGAGGTCAAGGATTATCGTATCAGACATACAGTAATAAAGTCCGACAGACGTTTCACATACGAAGAGGCTCAGAATATAATAGAAACCGGTGAAGGAGATTTCAAGGAGGAAGTTCTTGAACTAAACAAACTGGCTCAGATTCTTCGTGAAAAACGTCTTGCCGCAGGAGCTATCGACTTCGACCGTTGCGAGGTGAGATTTGAAATTGACGATAAAGGAAAACCTCTGAGCGTTTATTTCAAGCAGTCCAAGGAAGCAAACAAACTGATAGAGGAATTCATGCTTCTTGCAAACCGTACCGTTGCGGAACACATAGGAAAAGTGCCAAAGAACAAAAAGGCAAAAGTATTCCCATATCGTATCCACGACCTGCCGGACCCGGACAAGTTGGACAACCTTAACCAGTTTATCGCACGCTTCGGTTATAAAATCCGTACGAGCGGAACAAAAACAGAAGTATCAAAGTCTATCAACCGCCTATTGAAAGATGTAAACGGAAAGGGAGAACAGAACCTAGTGGAAACAGTGTCATTGCGTTCTATGCAAAAGGCAAGATATTCAATCCACAACATCGGTCACTATGGTCTTGCATTCGATTACTACACTCATTTCACTTCACCTATACGCCGTTACCCTGACCTTATGGTTCACCGTCTGCTGACTCGCTATCTGGACGGAGGACGAAGTGCTCAGGCCGACAAGTATGAAAGCATGTGCGAACACAGCTCTGCAATGGAACAGACTGCTGCAAGTGCCGAACGCGCATCAATCAAATACAAGCAGGTAGAATTCATGAGCGATCATATAGGAACTGTTTATGAAGGAGTAATCTCTGGAGTGACCGAATGGGGTATATATGTCGAGATAAACGAGAACAAATGTGAAGGTATGGTAGCAATGCGTGACCTTGGCAATGACTATTACGAGTTCGACGAAAAGAACTATTGCCTTATTGGCAGACGTTATCATCAGAAATTCAGCCTTGGTGATGCAATAAAAATAAAAGTGGCACGCGCCAATCTGGAAAAGAAACAGCTTGATTTCGTTTTGGCTGATTAAAATTATATTTATTTCCCAACAGACATTAAATGGATTTAAAATAATCAATTACAAAACAAGAAAGTCAGAATTTTTTCTGACTTTCTTGTTTTTACATAAATGTCTGTATTAATTAAACGTAATTTATTTAATTAAAATATGTATTGTATCCTGGCTTGCGATATAATAAGGTCTTTTCTATAGAAGTCGTTGCAATGTCTTCCGGAATGTACATAACTACAATTTAGCTTGATGCCAAAATATTTATTGAAATAATAGTTTATTCCTATTGAAAAGTCTGTTTCTTCGCCTCCGTATATGTCCGCCTTTCTATGATTCATGTTTGTGTAGTTTGCCCTGACGGCCAGTTCCATTGATTTACTGCCTTTAGGCCCTTCCGGAATTGCATATTGTGAATCATAGTCGAAGCCTCTGCCAATGAGTAAAATACTTCCCTGTATATAACCTCCGTGTGATATGTAATTGGGTACACCATTATTACGTCTTATCAGTTTGATGAAATATTCCGACTGTAACATAAACTTTTCCGAAGTATATAATAATTCAGCCATGGCTTTAAATTCATATCTTGTGTCAGTCAGTTCGGTATTTAGTAATGGCTTGTCGAATAGCGATGTGACACCGTTACTCTCTTGTGTAACACAGTAAGGATTTTTTCTGTTGTTAAGTTTGCTTCGTAGTGAAAAAGCACCTCCAAGATGCAGGAATGATTCGTATGGTTTATATCGTTCTCTCCATATTCCTCTTGAAGTGATAATAAATGTTCCGTCAGTATTGTTTTTCAGATTATTAATATCGTTGTTGCTAAAAATTCCTGTGGAAAAATAATAACTGTTGTCGAATATATGATAAGTCATACCAAATCTTCGACTATTGGTGAATGCCTGTACAGATGTTGCCGACTGATGAAATCTCAAATCTGCTGTACTTATCAGCATATCCATTGAGAAAGGTTCATACATGTTTCCGATGCTCAATATACTTTTTTTGAAATGACGGTTATAAATAAAATCTTTTATTTTCAATTTGCTTTCGTCAATTCCTATGTCAACTTTTATTTCATCTTTTTTGTAAGAAGCCTTAAATCCGATTCTGAAATCTTCAAGTGAAAAATAGCTTTTAGTTTCATTATTGCTATACCCGGATATGGAGGCATCAAGCAATCCCCTCGAGCGGAATTTTATATTCAAAGGTTTTTGGGCCTGGGATGAGAAATATGGTAATATGGCTGATATAAATATAGCGATTATTTTTACCTGAATTTTTAAGTCTCTTGTTATATGGCTTTTCATCGGGACAATTATAGTTACCAGTCCGAAATAACAGTTGCGCTATTCAGGACTGGTAAGAAGAATTTGCATTATTATTTTACGGCCTGTATTTCTTTTATTGCCGCAACTAATTTTCTGAAATCATCAGGATACACATCGCCAATGTTACCGATACGGAATGTGTCAGCCTGTGATATTTTTCCCGGATATATAACGAATCCTTTATTTTTAAGTTTTTCATAGAAATCCTTGAAATTGAATGAACTGTCAGGATAATAGAATGATGTTATCACCGGTGACTGTTCGGAATCTGGCAGCAGTGTCTTAAAACCTAATTCTCTCATTCCTTCTACCAGGACTTTATGGTTCTCTGTGTAGCGTACATGTCTTGCTGCTATACCTCCTTCTTCCTTAAGCTCTGTAATGGCTTGCATGAAAGCTCTTACTACGTGTGTAGGTGAGGTGAATCTCCATTTGCCATGTCCTTTCTCCATAGTATCCCACTGTTCGTACAAATCGAGTGCTAGTGAGCGTGCCACACCTTTACATTTTTCCAATATAGAGCGTCGTGCAATGATAAATCCAAAGCCCGGTACACCTTGAATACATTTGTTTGCACTGCTTATCATGAAGTCTATTCCGAGTTCATACATATCGATAGGTACCCCACCGAAACTACTCATTGCATCTACAATGAATGTCTTGTTGTGTTTCTTTACTACCTGTGCAATTTCTTTTAACGGGTTGAGGACACCTGTTGTAGTTTCACAGTGTACCACTGATACGTGTGTTACTTCAGGATGTTCTGTGAGGTAAGCATCCACTTTTTCAGGATTTACAGCCTGTGTTTCCTCAAATCCCATCAGTTCGTAGTTTATATGATAGTATTCGGATATTGTACCCATTCGTTTTCCGTATGCTCCGTTTGCTACAACCAGCAGTTTGTCGTTTTCACGTATTACTGAGCCAAGTGTGGCTTCAACACAGAAACTACCGCTTCCCTGCATGAGTACTGAAGTGTATTCTTCAGAACGACTGCTTGCCAGTTCTGTAAGTTCTTTTCTGATAACTTCTACTATTCCTATGTTGTAGTCTTCATCCCATGTACACCAGTCACTCATCATGGCTTGTTTTACACTTTCGCTTGTTGTAAGTGGGCCCGGGGTCAATAATAAATAAGGTCTCATATTGGTTATGTTTTTATGTTTATATTATTGTTTTAAAATTCGTTTTCCATACGTGCGTTGATACATTCTATAAGGTCTGGTAATTCGTCTATTGAATTTACCACATAGTGTGCTCCTGCAGCATACATTCTCTTTCTTACATCGTCCATTCTTTGTTTAAGTTCTTCAGGTGACAATGCTTTTACTTCTTCCTCGGTGAGTCCAAGTTCGTTGCTTCCTAGAATAACACCTACACTCCAAACACCGGCATTTATACCTTCTTTTATATCTGAAATGGTGTCTCCATATTTCAATACTGAAAATCTTGACGGTACTCCCAGATCGCACATATTCTTGTAAATCATATATGGATATGGACGTCCTGCAGGAAGATCATCCGATGTCACATAGTTGTCAGGTGTATATCCTTTGCTTGATGCTTCAGGTACTACTACTTCCATCATCTTTTTTGTGTATCCGGTAGTTGAACCTATCTTAATGCCTCTTTGTCTCAGAATGTCTATTGTCTCTATTACATTCGAAATAGGTCCTGTATATTCTTTCAGAGTGGCGAACAGCAGACGCTGGAATTCTGTATATCTGCTTTCTACGTCTTTTTCTGTGTAGTTTCTTCCGTATTTCTGACGGAAAGCACTGTTGATACTTTCCATTTCGAATAGGGCGCGTATATGGTCTATTTTTGTAAGTCCCATCGGTTTACGAGCTTCGGCAGCAGTTACGTTGATGCCTATCATTCTGAAACTCTCAATAAATGCGGAAACAGGTGCAAAACATCCGTAATCTATTGTAGTTCCCGCCCAATCCATAATTACGCATTCAATTTTTTTCATATAGCTGATTCTTTTAAGTAAATATTAGTAGTTATTGTTTCGTTTTCTATATTTGAAGGGATTTCCTTCACGATTTTATTTTTAGTATTATTCTGATCTATAGAACTTTTTCTGTATTTTTCGTATATGATGTATATCATCGAACCGATAAATGCAATGCAGCATGTTATTCCTATGTATATGCTCATATTGTTATAGAACTCTGCCCAGTCAATGTGTGAAGCGTGGAATTCCTTGAAAAACAATATTGCTAAAGTTCCCATATATCCTACAAAGTCTATTGTTATAATGAAAAATCCAACATTTCCTTTTATTTTGAAACATGCTATGAATCTTTCGAAAAATATAGTCTGGAAACTCAGGTAAGCTATGTCCAGACATAAGCTTTGCAGGAACAGCCATATTGTTGTTGGCAGATTGTAAGCCTCGAAATTAGCACCTATCATTGCCAGGCTACCCATTCCTATAGTGGAGAGTATCAATAGTATGCAAAGAACTTTCATATGATTATAGGTGGTTGCCAATAGGGCAAATACAGCCAACATGACAAATGTTGCAATACTGTCTATTTGTGCGAATGCCCACGATGATATGGTTGATACATCTACTATACAGACAATGAAGTCTTCTTTTATATCTCTTTGAACTGTGAGCAGGAGGTTTGCACCGAATAGCATAATCAGCAGTGGCATGTATTTACGGAACAGTTCCCATCTTTGTTGTCCGTTCAATGTTACTCGTACAGAGCGTGATGCTATATCTTTCTCTGTCGGTGCAGGGAATTTTGTCATCATCCATCCTGTGAAACATAAAAGCGGAAGTGCTATACCTCCAATCAGTGCCGGCATCCAGAACTCGCTAACGTGTAGTGAATTTAATGCATAAAGACCTAAGGATTTGGCAACTCCGGAACTTAGTGCCATGCTCACTCCCATAATACTTGCAAGTATGTCCGTGGTACGTCTACCCTCAAGGAAACTGAATATTACTCCCCACATACATCCTAATGACAGACCGTTGAAAAACAACGCCAATATATTGTAAGGTAAAGGGAAGAGGCCGAACGCCAAAAGGGAAACTTCAGAAAGTACGGCTGAGCCTATTATAAATTTCAATCGTCCTTCAGGTTTCAGTTCTGATATATACTTAATACCTAACAATTTTGCCAGCACGTATCCTAAAAGTTGGATTATACTCACTGCTATTTTATAATCCATTCCGAAAAATTGTAATCCTTCGAATTCGGCTGCTGTAAAAGGTTTGCGTAATGCATAGACAAGTGAGTATGACAATAATGCTGTACTGCCAGCCCAAATGACGAAAAGCCAGTCTGGGATTGATTTGGCAGTTTTGGTTTGTATGTCCTTATCGGTTGCTGAATTAATTTTCATTTTTCTGTTTTTTTTGAATACGATGCAAAAGTAGGACTGCTTTGGCAAGGAAAAAATGAATAAAAAATGAATAATAACCTTGAAACAATTCAGAAATATTAATGCAACTAATATATAACCGCTTTGTGACAAATATCACATAGAAATGTAATTACTTTGTAATATTGATTATTAATACAAACATAAATCAAAAAAATATGTATATTTGAAGAATAATAAATAGAAGATTTAGATGGATGAATTGAGACAAATATATGAGCGTATTTCTTATTTAAGGGCAAAAGGTATAAAGATGAAGGATATAGCTGAAAGTACACAAATGGTGCCGAGTGTGCTTTCAGCATTATATTCTACAGTTCTTCCGGCATATGTGAAAAACAGGGATAAGGGGTTGGATATGGATGATGCCTTGGATGCTTCGTTGGTTTGGGTAAATAATATATCAAAGAAAAAACTGTTGAATATGCTTCCAAAGCTAAAAGAGGGAATATTCAATGTGGATATGACTGTAAAGAGCAAAGATACGAATACAGTTATTCCATTTATAGAAACACTGGTATATAATTTACATGAAACTGTGAACAGGATCAATACCTTCAGTGGAATATACATGAGCTATAGCATATCATCCAGTAGTAATGCATTGAAGATTGAGCCTTATCTCATAGCACCGTCAGAGGTTGGGAATTATATAGAGGTAGGGCATAATAATGCGTATGGTAGTACACACTGGGGGGCAGCATTTTTGAATGGAACAGATCATCTGTATCTGATGTTTAACGAGAAAGAAAAGCCGCAGATGGCTCTATTCAATATTTGTCTTAAACTGCCTATGTTTGATAATCCGAAATATCTGAAAGGAGTATATACTTGCCTTGATTATAATTACAATCCTATTGCAAGAAGAATACTGTTTGTCAAGGTGTCCGACAAGGTCTCACGTTCTGAATTCCTGAAAACAAAAGGTGAAGTAAAAATAGAAAATAAATTAAGCGATATAGAGAAAGTATATTATCATTATACTTGTCAAAAAGAAGACGTCATTCGTATGTGCGCCATTCCGGCACCTCAGATGAATGAACAGGATTTGATTTTAGAGAAGAAAATATTATCATTCTAAGTAATTATTTCATCAAAACAATTATCAATATATTATCGAACTTTATTAATATTGTTATCAATAAAAAAGAAATACGAAACTCAATCTAAAGTGATTTGAATCCCGTATTTCCATTTTAACAAAATTTCATCTATAATTTAGGTATTCGCAAAGTTTCTGTACAGCTCTAGCGCGATGACTTATCTTATTCTTTTCATCATTACCCATCTCAGCAAAAGTTTCTGAATAACCGTCCGGCATAAATACAGGATCATAGCCGAAACCTGCTCCACCTTTTCTTTCACGTATTATGCTGCCGTTTACTATTCCTTCGAAGAAGTGTTCCTTACCTTCCTCTATCAGGCAAATAACAGTACGGAAACGTGCCTTACGGTTGTCCTTATCCTGCATTTCAGAAAGCAGTTTCTTCATGTTGGCTTCAGAGTCATGCCCTTCTCCACCGGCATATCTGGCAGAATATATTCCAGGCGCACCGTTCAAAGCCTCAACTTCAAGACCAGTATCATCGGCAAAACAGTCTAAACCATAGTTCTTATATATATACTGTGCTTTCAATGCCGCATTACCTTGCAGAGAATCAGCCGTTTCAGGAATATCAGCATAACAATTTATATCATTAAGGCTCAGGATCTCTACCTTATTGCCTAATATCGCACGGATTTCCTCCAGCTTATGTGCGTTATTTGTCGCAAAAACAAGTTTCTTCATAATTTACTTAACTTTCAATGGGTCAAAACCTTCACCGTAAACTCCCACTACATTACTTTGGGAAATAAATGCATTAGGATCAATATCTTTCACCAGACGGAAGATGTCAAGCGACTGGCTTTTCTTTGCAAGAACCACAACTACCTTTATGTCCTGCTTGCTATACCATCCTTTTCCGTCAAGGAGAGTTACTCCACGGTTAATCTGAGTAGAAATACCCTGAGCTATTTCATCATGCTTACGTGAAAATATAAGGAACTGTACAGATTGACGAGTGCTATTAATTACATAATCTATCACTATACTCATAACAAACAATACGCAAAATCCAAACAGTACACGACGCCAATCATGAAATATAAAATAACAAGATGATATAATTATTATATCACAATACATCATCATACGTCCCAGAGTTACATCTTTATACTTGTTTATAATCCATGCAATTATATCAGTACCACCTGTACTACCATTATGACAAAACACTAATCCAATGCCAAATCCTAAAAGTCCGGCACCGATGACACATGCCATAAAATCCTGTCCTGGTCCAAGTAACATAGGTAATTTACCATTATCATCCTCCAATATTCTTTGGAAAAGCCACAATAAGAATGTCAACATGATTATGGCATATATGGTTTTGATACTGAACTTTGGTCCGAGTATTTTCAATGCAAACCCAAGAAATACAGCATTAATGATGAAATATGAGACTTGGATTTCAACACCTGTCGTATAATAGATTATAGCAGCTATACCTGTCACTCCACCCGTAGTAATCTGATAAGGCAAAAGAAACGCTGCCCAACCAATAGAGTAACATATCAAACCTAAAGTTATGGCCAGGTAGTCTTTCGTCTCCCGGCCAAATTTTCTTTTTAACAATGCTTCCATAAATATGGTTTACAGAACAACATTTACTATCTTCTTAGGAACGATAATCACCTTCTTAGGTGTCTTGCCATCAATCCATTTCTGCGCCTGTTCGTCAGCTAGAACTGCAGACTGGATTGTATCATTGTCTGCATCTGCAGCAAATTCCATTGTGAAACGTGCCTTACCGTTGAAAGATATTGTATATTTCACTGTATCTTCTTTCAGATAGTCTTCGTTGAATGCAGGCCACTGAGCATCACAAACAGATGTTGTATTTCCTAACGCTGCCCAAAGTTCTTCTGCCAAGTGAGGAGCAAACGGAGCTATGATAACAACAAGATCACTCAATACAGACTTATTACGACATTTCAATGAAGTGAGTTCGTTTACACAAATCATAAACGCGCTGATTGAAGTGTTGTAAGAGAATGTCTCAATATCTCCAGTCACTTTCTTTATCAGTTTGTGTACTGCCTTTAGTTCTTCTTTTGTAGCTTCACCGTCCTGAGGAAGGAATTCGTCATTACGGCTATAGAACAGACTCCACAATTTCTTCAAGAAACGATGAACACCATCTATACCGTTAGTATCCCATGGCTTAGACTGTTCGATAGGGCCAAGGAACATTTCATACATACGTAATGTATCTGCTCCGTAACGTTCAACAATCATATCAGGGTTTACTACGTTGTACATAGACTTACTCATCTTCTCTACCGCCCATCCGCATACATACTTGCCGTCTTCAAGAATGAATTCTGCATTATTATATTCAGGACGCCAGTTCTTGAATGCCTCAACATCGAGGATATCGTTTGATACGATATTTACGTCAACATGAAGAGGAGTAACGTCATACTGGTCTTTCAGTCCGAGAGAAACGAATGTGTTTGTATCCTTGATACGATATACAAAGTTGCTTCGGCCCTGAATCATACCCTGGTTTACAAGCTTTTGGAATGGTTCTTCCTTAACGCTTACACCGAGATCAAACAAGAATTTGTTCCAAAAACGTGAATATATCAAATGACCTGTTGCATGTTCAGTACCACCTACATAGAGGTCAACATTCTGCCAATATCTGTCTGCCTTTTCAGATACGAGTGCCTTATCGTTGTGTGGATCCATATAACGCAGATAATATGCGCTTGAACCTGCAAAACCAGGCATTGTATTAAGTTCAAGAGGAAATACATTTACATTGTCTATCTTAGAGTTTTCAACCACCTCGCCGGCATTTACGTCCCAAGCCCATTTTGTGGCATGTCCCAATGGAGGTTCGCCAGACTCAGTAGGAAGGAACTTGGCAACTTCAGGCAACTGCAAAGGCAATTTGCTCTCGTCTATCATATATGGCATACCGTCCTTGTAGTAAACAGGGAATGGTTCACCCCAGTAACGCTGACGTGAGAAGATTGCGTCACGCAAACGGAAGTTAACCTTTACACGTCCGAGGTTATGTTCCTTTACATATTTCTTTGTAGTAGCGATAGCTTCCTTTATTGTAAGACCGTTAAGGTTCAAATCGCAATATGGAGTTGCTCCGGCTTTTGGAGAGTTGCAAACAATACCTTCTTTGGCATCGAAGCTTTCTTCACTGACATCACACCCTTCAACCAGCGGAACAATAGGCAAGTTGAAATGTTTTGCAAAAGCATAGTCACGACTGTCGTGAGCAGGAACGGCCATGATTGCACCTGTACCATAACCGGCAAGTACATAGTCACTGATCCAGATAGGTACAGCCTCACCTGTGAACGGATTTACCGCATACGAACCACTAAACACACCTGTCACACGGCGGTCTGATATACGTTCGCGTTCAGTACGTTTCTTTGTACGGTCAAGGTAAGCCTCAACTTCTACTTTCTGAGCCTCAGTAGTAAGTTGTGCCACCAGTTCGCTTTCAGGAGCAAGAACCATGAAAGTAACACCGAACATTGTATCCGCACGTGTTGTAAAGATAGTGAACTCCATGTCACTGTCCTTAACCTTGAAACGAACTTCAGCACCTTCTGAACGGCCAATCCAGTTACGCTGTGTTTCTTTCAGAGAGTCTGTCCAGTCAACAGTTTCAAGTCCGTCGAGCAATCTCTGTGCATAAGCAGAAACTCTCAAGCACCACTGACGCATTTTTTTCTGTACTACAGGATGACCTCCACGTTCAGAAACACCATCCACAACCTCATCGTTGGCCAATACAGTACCCAGTGCAGGACACCAGTTCACCATAGTCTCGCCAAGATAAGCTATACGGTAGTTCATCAGAATTTCCTGCTGTTCCTTTTCTGATTTTGTGTTCCATTCTTCGGCAGTGAAACTCAATTCTTCACCACAAGCTACATCAAGTCCTTCAGTACCTTTTGTTTCGAAAGCCTTAACCAGATTCTCGATAGGCTGAGCCTTACCGCATGAGTTGCAGTAATAGCTGTTGAACATCTTCTGGAAAGCCCACTGTGTCCAGTGATAATAATCAGGTTCACAAGTACGAACTTCGCGGTCCCAGTCAAAGCAAAAACCGATTTTGTCAAGCTGTTCACGATAGCGTGCGATATTGGCAGCTGTAGTTACAGCCGGATGCTGACCTGTCTGGATTGCATACTGTTCTGCTGGCAATCCGTATGCATCATACCCCATCGGATTAAGCACATTGAAACCCTGAAGTCGCTTGTATCGGGCATATATATCGCTGGCAATATATCCCAGCGGGTGACCTACGTGAAGTCCTGCTCCCGACGGATAAGGGAACATATTCAACACATAAAACTTCTTTTTTGATTCATCTTCCGAAACTTTGTAGGTCTTGTTTTCCACCCACTTCTGTTGCCATTTTTTTTCTATCTCCCTGAAATTATATTCCATAGCGATGTACTTTATATATTTGATTTTACGTTATTTATACAATTTGTTTGCAAAGATACAATAAAAAAAATAAAGATACCCCAAAAGACAATAGAATGAAAGTAAAAAGCAGCAACAATAGATAAAGTATCATATACTTCTGTTCTTGTTACTGCCCGCATCATTTAAAACAACTTTTAATCATTTGGCTATCTTCGCCAAAATTCTTCCAATCTCTTAGCCTCATCCTTAGTAAGATGAATAACCGCCCCATGTTTTGGCGACACAAAGTTTGTAGTTTTCATTGCACCTTCATTAAAACGTCCCAGATTCTTGAATGTTTTAAAATCGGACGTCTCAATAAACCCGAAGTTATGAGGATTAATACTATAAATATCATACATGAGAACCCACTTGTCTTCGCCAATACGTTTCCACACATTAGGAGCTTCACAAGCACCATTCTCAAAATCACACCACCCAGGCATATATTCATATCCACAAGAAGCACTATCGGAAATGGCATGTTTGATACCTGGAGTACCGTCATGAGCCACGTAAAACAAATGATACTTGCCGTTATGATAAGTTATATCACCATCTATAGCAGAGCAACCTTCTACCGGATAATCAAACAGTATTTTCGGCATAGATTCAAGTTTATTGAAATCATCGTTCACATAGACATAATAGAGTTTATTCCGTCCGTTGCCATATCTCATGGTATAATAAATCATAAGTTTTCCTTTATTATGGTCATAAGTAACTTCCGGTGCCCATACACACCCAACTTCCGACATTTCATCAGACAATGTATCGAATCTCACATTTGCACGCGACCAGTTAATCAAATCACGGGATTTCATAAGAACAAGCCCACGGTTGTTTCCCCAACCGTAATCTTCACCACTTCTTTCCCACTCGGTATCCCTATACCCTTCTCTTTGTGCATAAATATGAAGATCGGTCATAGCTAGATAAAAAGCGCCATCCGGTCCTCTGTAAATATGAGGATCCCGAATACCCTTCTGCATAGCAATGGTATCGCCCTTAATTACAGGTCTAGCATCATTCAGGGCAGTAAAAGTATATCCGTCCCAACTGACAGCCATGTGAAGGCTATGCGTTTCATCAGTATGGAAAACCATTAAATAGGCACTCATATCTTCTTCTGTTGGAACATACTGCTTTTCCGTATACTTTTGTGAACATTGCTGAAAACCCAAAAGTACAGACAACAATATTAATAAGTTTCTAAAAAGATTATAATTCATGAATGTAATATATTTACTGGATAAAGCTAAAAAATTAGAACTTAATGAAAATATATCCTGATAAAAAAATATTTAGCACTAAACAATAATCATTTATCTGCCATAGATACTTTCCGTACTGATATTTATTTTCTTAATAGTTCCGTCAGCATTGTAATTCAATTCCTCCACACACACAGAACGGCTATAACTAGTTCCGTCATGTAACCCACCGTTATGTGTAAAGAAATACCATTTACCCTTGAATTCCACTATAGAAGGATGAGTGGTATTACAATTTCCTGCTATTTCACACAATATACCTTTATACTCGTAAGGCCCTTCTATATTATCAGCTATAGCATAAGCTATCTTCTCAGGCCATCCGGTTGCATAAGTAAGATAATATTTACCGTTGTATTTATGTACCCAAGGAGCCTCGGTAAACTTAAACCCTTCAAAATCAATCCGTTTTATTTCACCATCTATTTCGGTCATATTATCCTTCAACTTGGCATAATAGCAAATCTGGTTTCCCCAGAAAATCCAAGCCTGACCATCATCATCAATAAATACCGCAGGACCGATACATACCCAAGAATGGGTAGCTCCAAAACAGTCTTCCTTAGTAAGGAGAGGTTTACCAATTACATCTTTGTAAGGTCCTTCAGGACAATCTGCTATAGCCACACCAATTCCAGATCCATTAGTGCTTATAAAATAGTAGTACTTACCATTCTTCTCTACCACATGGGCCGCGTATGCTGCTCCTGTCTTATCCCATTTAAAGTCGGCCACCTTAAGCGGAGTAGGATATTCGGTCCAGTTAACCATATCCGGAGTTGAGAATACACACCAGTCCTTAAGCTTATACCCTTTCTGATTTCCTTCGAAATCATGTCCTGTAAACAACCACAAAGAGTCACCTACAACCAATGCCGCCGGGTCTGCTGTATGTTTGTGGGTTATAATAGGATTACTTTCGGCCTTGAAAGTCCTGCGTCCCCATTTTTTTATAAGCGCATCCATTTCAGACTGTGTAATGGAAATCACACTACCATGTCGTGGAAAGAAATCCTTACTGAACTGTTTAGGTACAGAGTCGAAAGTACAAAGATCGTTACTTGTCTGATATTCATATTTTCCTGAAGTATACAAGTCGTACATCAGGACGTATGTTTCAGAACCGTTAAGTTTGAATATACTTGAGCCTTCAACAGGAGTCTTGCCGGCATAAGCATCATGATACTTGAAATCCTCAACCCATGGCCCATGTAGGGATTTTGAGGTAGCCTTCTGTATACCATTCTTTACTTCCTTACCATTTTCATCTTTGGTATTTCCTTTATAGAAAAGATGATAAGTGCCATCCTTAAATATAATATCATTGTCAATAGATCCGTATTTTGCGCTAAATAGCTCCTTAGGTTCACTCTCGAATGAAGTAAAATCTTCATTAGCGTATGCATAATAAGTAACCAATCCTCCAACTTCTTTCCTATTGAGTGTGAAATAAATCATATATTTCTTAGCCACCGGATCATAAATAGTCTGCGGTGCCCATACCCAGTGTGCATTGCCAAAATTTTCAGGATAATCTTCAGCAAGGGCGATATAAGAGTGTGACCAGTTTATAAGATCGTCCGATTTCATAAGAACAATTCCCGGATTCTCTCCCCAACCATTCTTAACGGTGAACATATCAGTGGCTACCATATAATATGATTTTCCGTCTTCTCCCCTAAGAATATGCGGGTCGCGTATACCTCCACTCTTAGATATAGTATCTGAAGCGACAATTGGCTGATTTCCGTTCAGAGCAGTCCAGTTCACCGCATCTGTACTGATTGCAAAGCGCAATTGTTCCTGAAGTTCGGGAGTTCCCATTCCTTCGAAATAGACAAAAAGATAACCTGTATACTTATCTGCATTATCAACTGAAGCTGAATATTTTGAATTACCTGAAAAACAAGAAGTCAGCATACTGCATGCACATCCCAAAATCAATAAAAGTTTATATGTTTTCATTTTATAAAAATGATTTATTGAATTTGATAATAATCATATTAAAGTTTTACAACAACCTTCTTGCCTGAATAAAGTACCTTTTTATCTGCAGTACTGATAACTTTCTCAGCAGAAGGTTTGCCGGGCTGCATTACAGTAATGTTAAAGCTACGTTTTTTCAACATTTTAGGGAATTCTCCTTCACGGTCGCATACAGTAAGGGTATGTTCAGAGTCATTCCAAACAAATTTGATATTCGAATACATACCTTTTTCGTAATTATAATTATCGAATTCATCTTCATAAAGTGTAAACTCTCCGTCTGCACCAGGATATATACATATATCAAGATTATCCCATTTCTTTTCTTCAGAATATTGCACAACAGGTCCAAGAGGCATAATACTTCCTGCCTTAATATAGACTGGCATTATAGATATAGGACATTCACGCTTAACGTCCTGACCACCTTCAAATACTTCGTTTGTCCAGAAATCAATCCATTTGCTGCCTTTTGGGAGATATACTTCATACGGTTTGCTTGCAGTAGACACATCATCTACAATAGTTACGCCCTTATTACCTTCAACCTTCTTTGTATAAAGAGGTTCAGTAACTGGACAAGCAAGAATATTACGTCCAAACATATACTCATCATCAAGCTGAATAGCTTTTCTGTCAGAAATGAAATCCATAACAAGAGGACGCATCATTACACCATCCTTATGCACACACTCTCCAGCTGTACTGTAAATATAAGGAAGAAGTCTGTAGCGCAGTTCTATAATACGCTTCTGAGCATCGTACGCCCAATCGCCTTCCTTACCGAACAACCAGATTTCGTTCATCATTGGAGAAGAACAGTGATTACGCATCATAGGTTGGAAACATCCCCACTGGAACCAGCGCACATGAAGTTCCTGATATGCAACATTATTCCAGTCATTATTATACTCCCATCCGAAGAATCCTGCCAAGTCAGTAGTCCAGAAAGGTATACCGCAAAGCATATAGTTAAGACCAGCCGGTATCTGCTGTTTCATAGTTCTCCAACTTGATACAACGTCACCACTCCAACTGAATGAACCGTAATGATGCTGTCCAAGATAGGAAGAACGAGTCATAAGGAATAGACGTTTTTCATCTGACACCTCACGCTGATGTTCATATATACCCTTATTGGTAACAAGAGGAAAGGCATTTACAACGGAACGGAAGGAACCGTCGGCTGTCATAAGATTAAAATCACTATCCTTCACGTTAAAATGGTCAGGTTCCGTAGAATCAGTCCACCATGCATCCATACCCATGTTATACATAGGAGTAAGATATTTCCAGTATAAGTCACGCGCTTTTTCATTAAAAGGATCGTATGGAACTGTACCAGAATTCATTGGCCAAGTATCTATCGGTATAAGAGCATTCATTTTTTTCAGTTCCTTATATTGTTCTGTCCAAGGCCCGAAACTTGCCCAAATGGAAATCATAAGATGTGCATTCTGTTTATGCACATGATCCACCATTTCCTGAGGACTTTTAATACGAGGTTTCTTTTTCATTACTGCCTCATTATCGGCATTATGTCCTTTAGGTATATACTTCATCCATTCTTTATTACCAACTTTATTGATATAACGAGGATTCATAAATTTCATAGCATTCCAATTGGAGTCACATCCCCAGTACTGCCAGTCCTGTACAATACCATCGATAGGCACTTTTAATTCACGATATTTATCAAGAATATCACATAGTTCATCCGGACTCTTATATCTCTCCCTGCACTGCCAGTACCCCATGGTCCATAAAGGGAACATTGTAGCCTTGCCGGTTAAATCACGCAATGACGAAATAACTCCATCCATTGTACCATCTTCATATAGGAAATAATAATCTGAGAGCAATCCTACCTGAGAAGAGAAAGAAGTCTCGTATGGAGTATCATTAAACTGAGAAATAGCCGGATTATCCCAATAAACTCCATACCCTTTTTCAGAGGTAAAATAAGGAATACAAATATTAGTATTTACATTTCTTAGTTCAATCTGTTGATTACGATGATTCATTACTCCCATCTGTCTTTGTCCAAGTCCGTAGATAATTTCCTTCGGCTGAAGCATAAACGATTGACTTACGGTATATGAATCCCTATTCACATCCTTGCGAGGAAGAAAATTTGTACCGTATGGCTTTTCTGAAAGAAGTCTTTCACCATCAAGTTTTGAATATTCCACTTGCCCAGTTCTAGTATCAAGCACTACCATCAAATTGGCAGTTTTCATAATCATATCATCTCCTTCTTGCTCAAAAGAAATCTCAACCTTCTGAGGACTCATAACCACAGGATAACTTTTCTTTTCTGGCATTTGAAGTGAAGGATACTTCACAACACGAACAATAGAAGAAGAGTAGAAAATAACCTCTCCATTGAGAGTAGGTTCTGCTGTTGAAAATTTAACACCGTTAGAAGTTTTCTCAACAATCTGCGCCTCAAGTGAAACTGTAGCTATAAATGCTACCACAAAAAGACAAAACCGGTTCATAAAACTTATTAATTATAGATAAATTATAATCATTACACTCTTAAGAATTTAAAGAGCTGAATGTTATATAATCCATTCAGCTCTTGACTTTTCTAAAGCATCACAAAGGAGAATGATGCAAATTTAATATATTAAGTTTTTTGAACCAATATTTACAAACTAATACTTCAAAATTTATCTTAACACATTCTTACACTTATCTGATTATCTCTTGAAGTCAGCCCAGTCAGTCAAACGCATATCACCCTTGTCAAGGAACACTTCATGCATTCCCAGCGCAGCAGAAAGACTGTGGCTAGTTTGTCCCTTGCTAGCTATCTTGAGATAATCCCACAAAAGCTGCTTGTAGTCAGGATGAGCACAGTTCTCAATAACAGTCTTGGCACGTTCCATAGGACTCTTACCACGCAAATCGGCAATACCCTGTTCTGTAATAATTACATTTACAGAGTGTTCGCTATGATCCTGATGTGAAACCATAGGAACAATCGAACTGATACAACCACCTTTTGCTATTGAAGGACAAGAGAAAATAGAAATATAAGCACTGCGTGTAAAATCGCCAGAACCTCCAATACCGTTCATCATCTTGGTTCCACAGATATGTGTAGAGTTTACATTACCGTAAATATCCGCTTCAATAGCCGTATTCATTGAAATAACTCCAAGACGACGTACTACTTCCGGGCAATTTGAAATTTCAGAAGGACGCAAAACAAGTTTGTCGCGGAAGAATTCAATGTTATCGTAAATATCCTGCAGACAGTCGTTTGTCACACTCAATGAACATGTACTACCGAACTTTATTCTACCTGTTTTTACCAAATCTATCACTGAATTCTGGATAACTTCAGTATACATTTCAAAAGCAGGTACATCAGGATTCTTACCCAATGCACTCAACACTGCATTTGCTATATTACCAACACCAGACTGTAAAGGCAAGAAAGTAGAAGGTATTGTACCCTTACGTAAATCATTTACCAGAAAGTCTGCCACATTCTGACCAATCTTGTCGGTAATAGGGTCCGGATCGTGGAATCCACGGGCTTCATCAGGAATATTCACTTCTACTACAGCTGCAATTTTAGCCGGATCGACCTGAATATAAGGTGTTCCAATACGGTCACTAGCATGTTCTATCATGATAGGACGACGATGTGGCGGACGTTCTAGCTCATAAATATCATGCATACCCATAAGACTTGTCTTGTTATGAGCAGCGTTAAGTTCAACTATAACTTTTTCTGCCAGACGTGCCACTGTAGGGGAAATACCCACACCTGCAGTAAGGTAAATACGTCCATCGGCAGTAAGTTCGCAAGCTTCCATTATGGCAACATTAACTTTGCCTAAGAAGCCCGAACGGATTCTCTGAGCCATTTGTGACAGATGTATATCAGAGTATTTTACCTGCCCGTTGTTGCAAGCCTTGCGGAAATCTGTATTTGTAGTATATGGAGCTCTAAATTCGAGTGCATTGGCACGTATCAGAACGCCATCACATGAATCTCCGGTTGAAGCACCTGTAAGAACGCTCACTTTAAAATGTTCTCCACGTGCATGTTTTTCTTCAGCCATTTTAGCCAACTCGGCAGTAACAGCCTTTGGTGTTCCGGCTGGTGTAAATCCACTTAATCCAATAATATCTCCGTCTTTAATCAAACTTGCAGCTTCGGCCGCTGTCATAAATTTATAGCTCATGATATTGTGTTTTTAAAGTTATTTATATATATTCGAAAGTTAGTAAGTTTTCCGAGGCTGTCCAAATTTAGAAAAAAAACATCAAATACAATACATTTTGTTTCAAAATTATGATAAAAAACATACTTTTTTCTACAAAATGAGCACAATTCGCCAATATTTCAAATATTTTGACAAATATTAAAACACAAAATATTTGTAGTATTATGGAGTTACTAAACTGACAACTAAATACACTACACTTTATAAGCCTGACACGTTTAAAAAAAATGACAGAACATTTTGAATAAAACGACAAAGCGTTTTAAGTCAAACAACAAAGCATTTTGAATAGTACATTTAAAACTATATTCCATAATAAAAATAATCTCTAATATACACAAAAGTCGAAAACTTTGTTTTCACTTTATGCTTCGCTCGGTTTGCACTATCTTTTAATAAGAAAGGCTGCACCTCGGAATCAAAAGTCGAAAACTTTGTTTTCACTTTGTGCTTCGCTCGGTTTGCACTATCTTTGCAGAAATTTTAATCAACAAATCAAGCAATTATGACAAATGAAGCAACAGGAGCAGACTTAAAATCTGCAACTGAACAAGACAGCAAAAAACTGTTCATCGAAACTTACGGATGCCAGATGAACGTGGCAGACAGTGAAGTAATAGCATCTATCATGCAAATGGCAGGCTACTCCCCATGTGAGACCCTAGAGGAAGCAGATGCGGTGTTTATGAACACATGCTCTATCAGAGACAATGCGGAACAGAAGATTCTGAACCGTCTGGAATTCTTTCATTCTCTGAGAAAGAAAAGGAAAAACCTGATAGTAGGTGTATTGGGTTGTATGGCAGAACGTGTGAAAGAAGACCTGATAGAAAACCATCATGTCGACCTCGTGGCGGGGCCTGATGCATATCTGACTCTTCCGGAACTCATAGCATCAGTAGAAGCCGGAGAAAAAGCTATCAACGTGGAACTGTCAACTACAGAAACTTATCGTGATGTAATTCCTTCGCGCATCTGTGGTAACCACATCTCAGGATTCGTATCAATCATGCGTGGATGTAACAACTTCTGCCATTACTGTATCGTTCCTTACACAAGAGGACGCGAAAGAAGTCGTGACGTGGAAAGTATCCTGAATGAAGTTCGTGACCTGGAAAAGAAAGGCTACAAGGAAGTCACTCTCCTGGGACAGAACGTAAATTCATACCGTTTCGAAAAGGACGGAAAGACAGTGACATTCCCTATGCTCCTACGCATTGTGGCAGAAGCAGTACCGGGAATGAGAGTGCGTTTCACCACATCTCATCCTAAGGATATGAGCGACGAAACACTCCATGTCATAGCAGAAGTGCCAAACGTATGCAAACACATCCACCTGCCTGTACAGAGCGGAAGTTCACGCATACTGAAACTGATGAACAGAAAATATACACGCGAATGGTATCTTGAAAGAGTAGAGGCTATACGTCGCATAATTCCAGACTGCGGACTAAGCACAGACATATTCTCAGGATTCCATAGCGAAACGGAAGAGGACCATCAGATGTCATTGTCGCTTATGCGCGAATGTGCATACGACTCGGCATTCATGTTCAAATATTCCGAAAGACCGGGTACATACGCATCAAAACATCTTCCTGACGATGTACCTGAAGAAATCAAAATACGACGTCTGAACGAAATGATAGAGTTGCAGAACCAGCTTTCTGCCGAAAGCAATGCAAAGGATGTGGGAAAAACATTCGAAGTTCTTGCAGAAGGCGTATCAAAACGTTCTAAGGAACAGTTGTTCGGTCGTACGGAACAGAACAAAGTAGTAGTATTCGACAGAGGAACACACCGTATAGGTGACTTTGTAAAAGTAAAGATTACTGAATCAAGCTCAGCCACTCTGAAGGGGGTTGAGGTTATGGAATAAAAAAACTCCGGCATGCATTATGTTATGCCGGAGTTTTTTTCTGAAAACAATCATCCTAATACCTATTAAAATTGTTCTGCAATGTTTTTACCATTAATCCTAACATCTTTTATTATGAAACCATCAATATAATCTGTATTAATATCAGTTTTCTTCTCAACCTTCAAATCTAAATTTTCAAAAGTAAAATCTGACAATTTATATTGATCATCAGCTTTTGTAACATCAAAAACGATGTCACACTCCATTGATATATCACGCATAGTGATATGTTTTGAATAAGAATAAGGAATATCTTTTCTTCCCTTCAAGTCAAAAAACTGGTTCCATGGTTTTGCATACAGGAAACTGGTTACATTTCCAGTAATATTCTCTACTGTAATATAATTATAGTTTTGAGGTGTATCCGGTCTCATTTTCAGCCATAACAACCGTTTAGCATTATCCAAACGGCAACGTCTCAAAATAACATTATGATTATGTATAGACTCACTTCCACAAGTCAAAGCACTATGGCAAAAACCGTACACACAATCTTCAATAATAATATTACGATTTGAACCATTATTCTTTTTATCCTGATCAGCCCAAGGTCCCTTACCACCTTTCAGTGCTATAGCATCATCATTTACAGACATAAAACAGTTCTTGACAAGAACATTAGTACATACATCTATATCAATAGCATCTGAACTAGGAGCCTTAACAGGTGCATAAGGAGCATATATATGAAGGTTCAACAACTTAACGTTCTCGCAACGATATAGATGTGTAGTCCAAAATGGAGAGTTCTCCAACCGTACACCCGAAAGCTGAACATTTTTTGAATCAGATATAAAGACAAGTCTTGGACGGAGTTCCTCCAGATTTGTGCATTCCGGATTAACTTTACGTCTTAACCAGAATGATTTCCAATACCTTAATCCATTTCCGTTTATACGTCCTTCACCGGATATAGTAAATCCATCTACACCAATAGCATTGACCAAAGCAGCAAAATATTTTAAATTCTGTCCTTCCATTCTGGTATCTATAACATCAAAATTGCTAATGTCGTCACTACCTTTCAATGTCCCTCCACGTTCTATATACAAATGAGTTTTAGGCTTAAAGAACAGCGAGCCACTTAAGAAAGTTCCCTTTGGGATATAAATAACCCCACCACCTTCAGACGAAGCTCTATCAATTATAGCCTGAATCTGCGTTGTCTGCAGTATTGTGCTGTCATTTACTACTCCAAAATTTGTTATATTATATATTTTACCCAAATCCTCCAATTTCGTAATTTCATTTTTACGAAACCAGTCAGGTATAGGTGTTCCGTCAGGAAAAACTTCTTTCGCAGAAAGATTACACATAAGGAATACAAAATATGCACAAAGCATAAATGTTCTTCTCAATTTCATATCAAAATATTTTTTATAATTATACATATCATTCTGAAAACTTATTGCAACAAAAATAAGTAAAGTCACACATAATATAAATAGAAAATCATTCATAAACTAGGAAAATTGTACACCTGGGCAATTTAAAAGTATAATAGACAAATATAATACTGAAAAGTACAAGGATTATACATTATTTTCCATATGAATCTGAGTCGCTAACACTATATTTGTAACATAAACTATTAACAATTAATATCATGAAAAAACTATTAATCACAGCATTAACATCACTCTTCGTTGCATCAACCGGATTTATCAATGCACAAGAGATTCCTGACCAGAAAGAAACACTTAACACACTTATCAAAGTAAACAATCATTACATGGAGAACAATCCTGACTGCAGGATTCCAAGTTTTGTAAATGGCAAAATGCGTCCAAGCAATATCTGGACACGAACAGTATATTATGAAGGGCTGCTTGCATTATATTCCATTTATCCTGATACTGAATACTATAAGTACGCATACGAATGGGGTAAATTCCACGAATGGGGTATGTGGAGGGGAACAACAACCAGACATGCGGACAATTATGCATGCGGACAGGTTTATATAGATATGTATAACTTATGTCCTAAACCTGAAATATTGCTTAATGTGAAGTCTAACCTGAACATGTTGGTCAATACACCTCAAATAAATGAGTGGTGGTGGATAGACGCAATCCAAATGGGTATGCCGGGATTTGCCAAAATGGGAAAACTTACAGGTGACCAGAAATACTTTGACAAAATGTGGCAAATGTACGAATACACAAGAAACAGACACGGAGATAACGGCATGTATAATCCTAAAGACGGATTATGGTGGAGAGACCATAATTTCGACCCTCCATATAAGGAACCAAACGGAGAAGACTGCTACTGGAGCAGAGGAAACGGTTGGGTTTATGCAGCCCTAGTCCGTGTTCTTGACGAAATTCCAGCTAATGAGATTCACAGGAAAGACTATATCAACGACTTTCTGGCTATGAGTAAAGCTCTTAAAAACTGCCAAAGAGAAGATGGATTCTGGAACGTAAGTCTACACGATCCAAGTAATTTCGGAGGTAAAGAACTAACAGGAACATCACTATTTGTGTATGGCATGGCCTGGGGAATAAGAAATGGACTACTTGAACGCGATGTGTATCTTCCTGTTGTTCTAAAAGCCTGGGATGCCATGATTAAGGAAGCTGTCCACCCTAATGGTTTCCTTGGATATGTTCAGGGCACAGGAAAAGAGCCTAAGGACGGACAACCTGTAACATACGACAGCAAACCAGACTTTGATGATTTTGGAACAGGATGTTTTCTACTGGCCGGAAGTGAAATATACAAACTAAGATAATTACACGACAGTTAAATTAATATCTTTGTTATATTAAAATCAATAATTCAATATACTAATGACAAAAAACAATATACTGTTATTGATGCTTCTTTGTGGAGGTTGTGCACAAGCTCAGGATTGGCCTACAGTCAATCCTGAGGCACGTCCGGGAAGCCGTTGGTGGTGGATGGGAAGCGCTGTAGACAAAAAGAGCCTCGCATACAACCTGCAACAATATGGAGCTGCCGGAATTGGAAGTCTTGAAATTACACCGATTTATGGTGTAAAAGGAAATGAGAATAAAGATATTCCTTTTTTATCAGAACAATGGATGGACATGTTTGAATATACCAAAGAAGAAGCAAAAAGGAATAATATCGACATAGACATGAATACCGGAACCGGATGGCCATTCGGAGGTCCGGATGTATCTCTCGAACATGCGGCAACAAGGGCTATATTCGAGAAATATAAAATCACAGGGGGGAAAGATATAAAACTAAAAATTTCCATTCAAGATCCTAAAGAAGCAAAACAGCAGGAAATAGCAACCTTAAGCAAATTAATGGCCTACGATAACAATGGGGAGTGCCTGGATCTGACAAAAAAGGTTGATAACGGTGAGTTGAGTTGGAAAGCGCCTGAAGGAGAATGGAATCTTATAGCCTTATTTATCGGGAAAACCCTACAAAAGGTAAAACGGGCAGCCCCTGGGGGTGAAGGTTATGTAATGGACCACATGAATCCGGAAGCCGTAGAAGCTTACCTGAATAAATTTGATAAAGCTTTTAAAGAAAACAACTCAGAGTATCCAAGAACATTTTTCAATGACTCGTACGAGGTTTACAAGGCTGACTGGTCACCAAACCTATTAAAGGAATTTGAAAGAAGAAGAGGGTATAAACTGGAAAAATATTTCCCGGAATTTCTGAGCACCGAACGTTCTGAAATGACAAGACGCATAGTTTCCGATTATAGAGAAACTATAAGTGAAATGCTCATTGATAATTTTACATCTAAATGGACAAAATGGGCACATAAGCATGGAAGTACTACAAGAAACCAGGCTCACGGTTCACCTGCCAATCTTATAGACACTTACGCATCGGTAGATATTCCTGAATGTGAAGGCTTCGGTTTGACAGATTTTCATATTAAAGGACTAAGGACTGACTCGCTGACACGTCCTAATTTCTCGGATATATCAATGTTGAAGTATGCCTCATCGGCAGCGCATATATCAGGAAAGCAATTTACATCATCGGAAACATTTACCTGGCTTACAGAACATTTCCGCACATCTTTGTCACAATGTAAACCAGATATGGACCTGATGTTTGTGTCAGGCGTAAACCACATGTTCTTCCATGGAACGACATACTCTCCACAAGATGCAGCATGGCCGGGATGGCTGTTTTATGCCAGCATAAATATGTCACCCACAAATTCTATTTGGAGAGATGCCCCTTCATTCTTTGATTATATAACCAGATGCCAATCGTTCCTGCAAATGGGCAAGCCCGACAACGATTTCCTGATATATCTGCCTATCTATGATTTATGGGACAATTTACCGGGACGTCTGGTAGCTTTCGACATTCATAAAATGGATCAATATGCACCTACATTTATCAAGACAATACAAACAATTATTGCAAACGGATATGATGTAGACTACATCTCTGATTCATTTATCAAAAACACTGTATGCAAGGATAATATGCTTATAACCAGTGGAGGAGCGAAATACAAGGCTATAATTATACCAAATGTAAGGCTGATTCCGGCATCTACTTTAAAGAGAATAACAGATCTGGCCAAACAGGGAGCTACAGTAGTTTTCATGGAACAATATCCTAAAGATGTACCAGGTTACAGTAACCTGAAAAACAACAGAAAATTATTAACCGAAATTTCAAAGGAACTTCCAACAGTATCTTCTTTCAGCAATACACAGAAATTTAAATTAGGTAAGGGACAGATTATAATCGGTTCGGATTATAAGAAGACTTTATCAGAAACAGGTACTAAAGCTGAAGAAATGAAGACTTTATACGGACTACAGTTCATACGACGTTCTAATGCAGAAGGGCATCATTATTTCGTAACAAATCTGCAAAAGAGAGATGTTGACGGTTGGAGCACCCTCAATGTTCCCGAAACATCAGCTATGCTGTTTAATCCGATGAATGGTGAGAAAGGGAAAGCCGACTATCGTAATGCAGACGGCAAACTACAGGTTCGCCTACAATTAAAATCAGGTGAGAGTATCATTATACAAACTTTCAACAAAAATATAGAGGACGAACCTGCTTGGTCATATACTGAAGAACAACCATATAGTCTTAGCCTCGATCATGGCTGGAAGCTGAAATTCAAAAACAGTACTCCAGCCATAAACGGTGAGTTTATGATAGATACTCCAACGTCATGGACAGAACTTGAAGAGGCAAATGCCAAAATTAATATGGGCACAGGTGTCTACTCGTTGGAAATGGATATGCCGGATATAAATGCTGACGACTGGATTCTTGACCTCGGAGATGTAAGGGAAAGTGCAAGAGTATATATAAACGGGAAAAATGCAGGTACAGTATGGGCTGTTCCATTCAGACTTAAAGTAGGGAAGTTACTAAAACCAGGAAAGAATAAAATAGAAATAGAGGTTACTAACCTGCCTGCCAACAGAATAGCCGACATGGACAGAAAAAATATAAAATGGAGAATTTTCAAAGATATCAATATAGCCAAACTAAATTATAACAAAGGTGACTATAAGGACTGGCAGACAATGCCTTCCGGATTAAACGGACATGTACGACTAATACCTGTAAATTATAAATAGATTCTACTATCCACTGGTCAATAACGTAAAAAGGCGCTTTGTTAGCGCCTTTTTACGTTACGATATATTCATATTGATTAAGGAAGAGGTTTCAAGCCTTCCCATTTAACATTCCATTTACCATCCTTAGGAAATCCGGGATTAACACCCTCCGAACCATCCCAACCTGCACACATCATAGCAATAGCAGTCAGAAGTCCTCCATTTCCTGGTAAATAAACACGCAAACGTCCGTCCTGATAATTATGTCCATTAACAAGATATGTATTAGTACGTTTATTCATCAGCAATGCTCCTACAGCCTTTTCCGGTTCACCCAAACGTGCTGCATTCATTGCTGTCATAGGATAGTCCCATCCCCATGTCTTATTCCAATTCCAGTTATTCCAGACCCAATTCAAAGTATTTCTCATATATTCCGGATTAACAAGCTTATTCATAGGAAGGATGCCTACAGCGCCTAATACAGCCATGTGGTCTGAAGTAAAACGAATATCTTTATAAGTATCAACCGCTGTTTCTGCAGCCAGATATAATTGGTCTTCATTATAAGCCAGTGGAGATATTTTCTCTATCAGATTGTCCCACTCTTCCACACGCTCCATGCCGGCACGTTCTCTCCATGTCTGTGCGGTCTGCAGTCCAAATAACCAATATGATAATTCAAAAGGAGGATTTACTGTATCTGCAGCACGCAATGTTTCCTGAGCAGGAATAGCACCTTTAAGTATATATCTGTCATTTTCTTTATCATAAGTGGCAAATGAATACATAAATTTTGCTGTTTCCTGAATCATGTCATTATATTTTCCTATAAGTTCATCAGAAGGATTTGCACGATATAACAATTCGGCCAGATAAATGATATGCGGTTGTTGCCATATAAGAAAACTTCCCACATTAGAAGGAGCTTCCGTTGCATCAGGATCGGTCATTTTCATCCATCTGACACCTTCAAAGCCCTGTCTTTGGGCAATCTCACGAGCCATAGGTTCTGCTTTCCCATACCATGCCAATGTACGGTCAAGCAATTCCGGGTGTCCCCATAATGCAAATTGTGCCTGGTGCCACCATATCATTTCCAGATGAAATTTTCCAAACCAAGAATTATATGTAAGACCTGTTTCCTGGGGAGGAGTAGATCCGGCACATTGAATTGCAAGTAAATATTGGCTTAATACCACACGACGTTCCAATTCTTTTGCTCTTGAGTCAGTACATTCAGAAAAGTCTACTACAGCTCCTTCTTTCCAGAAACTGTTCCAATAGCTAGCAGAAGCCTTTACAATGTCATCAAAAGAATCTTCAGTATCTTCTGTTTGCATAGAAGTGAAATGGCATGTAAACTCCAGCAGAGTATCTGCCGGAACAAGTACAAAATAATTCTTTTCTTTCTCGGTCAGACTGGCTTTTCCCTTCCAGTTTATAGTAACAAAATAAGATGTAGCATCAATCTGACGTTTCAATACAGCAGAATTTTCATCCTGACTCACAACAGTAGTAGAATGTTTATCATTTGAATTCCAGTCACAAGCATCGTCACTATGTTTCCCCGTTGGATATGGAAAATGAAATTTTATACCTGTTCTTGAGGCTGAAGACACCCTTGAGGCTATCATGTCTTTATCAGGATGACATACAGTATTCACATCATATTGAACTCCTGATATTGAAAAACTACTATGTATTTTCCCATTCCACATATCCAGTTTGTGATTAATATTCTGAAGTTGTGAATAATCGACATCATCACCCAATTCCAGCCCTACAATTCCAAGGTGCAATCTATGAGGATTGGCACGAAGCCAGTTTGAGGCATCTTTTTGTCTTCCTTCTTCCTTAAACTGACATGAATAAATTTCTTTGTGTCCACGTCCGAAATCAAATTCCTTTAATGCATCTTCCGGTCTATAGTTTCCGTCATTCTCAAAGCTATGCCATCCCCATTGGCTTTGTGTTCCCAATGGTACTCCGTTTGAATATACTTCAGGAAAAGTCTGTAATCCTGTAATATCTGTAGTAAAGGCAAACTCCCCGTTACCTACAGACAAAGAAGATAAAGAATCGACCGTAGTTACCACAGGATTATTCCTTTCTACAAGAGCAAATCTGTCAATAGGCTCATGTTCTTCGGAACTGCAAGCCATAACAGCTATTGCTGAGATAAAATAAAAAAGTCTCTTCATGATAGATTCTAAAATTAATGAACAATATGTTTAGATATAATTATTATTTCAATATAACAATTTCTACATCTTCCTGGTGAATATTTTTACAATAATAAAACTCTGCATCTTTGCTGGCACTGATACGAATATGCTTCAAAGTGATTCCGTCAATCGGCATTTCAGGTATTCCATTGAAATACATCGCCCTGCGTGCATTTGTACATGTCAGATTCTCGACATGAATATTCCTAAAACAAGGTGTAGTTTCGTCAACAGGCATAGGATCAACCTTAGCAGGAACAACCTCTCCACTCTCCAAGACCTTAACTGCGGATTTTCCACCATAATAAAGATTAAATGTTATTGGTTCCGTAGGAATATTCATCATAGATACATTTCTTATCCATATATTCTCAACAATGCCTCCTCTACCTCTTTTACTCTTAAAACGGAGTCCGACATCTGTACCGAGAAACTGACAATTGCTTACTGAAATATTACGTACTCCACCACTCATCTCACTTCCAACAACAAAACCGCCATGACCTTTATAGACTGTACATCCATCCACTATCACATTCTCACAAGGACGTGCTCTGCGGCGTCCGTCCTCGTCTTTTCCACTTTTAAGACATATACCATCATCACCTACATCAAATGATGAATTCACTATAAGTACATTTTTACAAGACTCCAGATCCAGTCCGTCACCATTTTGGGCATAACTTGGATTACGTACTTCGACATCTTCTATCAAAACATTTTCACACATCAGAGGATGCAGATTCCAGGCTGGTGAATTCTGGAATATCACTCCCTGTAACCATACATTCTTACATTCAATGAGGCTGACCATTACAGGACGTAAAAAATGTCTTACACTATTCCACTCTTCTTCTGTATGAAGATTTTGTGGAACGTTCATATTGCTTATTGTATCACCTTTCAGAGTTTCAGGATAAGGGAACCAATAATCAGGACGTTTATAAACACCTCCTCTTGATGTAGCAGCTTTCCATTGACTTTCTGTCACTTTCTGCTTCTTCAAAGGTCGCCAGTAATGTCCATTCCCATCAATAGCTCCTTGTCCTGTGATAGCGACATTTACCAGATTACGTCCGGAAATAGGCGACTGGCAACGTCTTGTGTCAAGTCCCTCGAAAACGGTCTCAACCAAAGGATATAAATCCACATCTGGTGAAAACAGTATTATGGCTCCTTTTTCGATGTGCAGATTTATATTACTTTTCAGAACAATAGGCCCTGTGAACCACACACCTGCAGGAACTACAAGTTTTCCACCGCCCTTTTCACTCAGAGCATCAATAGCCTTTGAAAAATTATCTGTACACAGATGAATGCCATCGCCTATCGCTCCAAAGTCTTTCAGATTGACTTCATTATCAGGGAAATCAGGTGTCATAACCTTTGGCATCAAAAAAGGAAGATTATCATATAGATACTCATACTTATACTCCTGCCAGGCAAAAGCTGTATTTATAATAAGACAAACGCTGCAAAATATAAAAAAAAGTCTTTTCATAATCATCTTTATCATTTAGTTCTCAGGTTAATCATTATTCAATATCCAAGTTGCAGACATCCCATTATATAAGGTCCGGTTGCTTTTGAATCATTATCGCGTATCTTCTCTCCTACATAATATTCAAAACTACCATCTCTATAAGGATTGCCTCCCAAGCCACCAACCTGACAACACCTCGTCATAGTAAGTGTACCATCTGCATTTTTATGTATCAGTTTTTCATTTATTCCCTTAAATGCCTTCTCTGCCACTACACGATATTTGCCATCAATATATCCTTTGTTCACAGCTTTGGCATAAGCATACATGCACTGCGTAGTTACCGAAGCTTCCGGAAAATTTCCTTCTCTCTCCGGCTGGTCAACAATCTGATACCACAATCCATTCTTATCCTGGTATTTACAAAGACTTTCAGCCAATCCCCTGACATATCCGATAAGTTCAGTTCGTCCACTATGATTTTCCGGAATATAATCCAATACATCGACTAGAGCCATAAACCACCAGCCTATGCTTCTTCCCCAAAAATTAGGTGAGTGCCCAGTCTCAGGATCAGCCCAACGCTGAGATTTACTTTCATCCCATGCGTGATAATATAATCCCGTATTCTTATCATAGGTATATTCATGACAAAGCTTAAATTGTTTTACCGCCTCATCAATCAGGTCAGGTCTGTTAAATTCTGCTCCATATCTGGCCATAAATGGAGAAGCCATATACAACCCGTCAAGCCACATCTGATGCTGATAGATAAGTTTATGCCAAAAGCCGCCCTTAAGGGTTCTTGGTTGTCTTTCCAACTGTTTGACAAGAAGGTCCATCGCTTTCTTGTACTTTTCATCTCCAGTCTCGTGATAAACATCAAACAATATTTTTCCTGAATTGATAAAATCCAAATTATAAGTTGACATATCGTACTTATAAATTTCCCCATTATCATTTATCAATGTATCGGCCCATTCTTCTACATAATCATAATATCGTTTTTCTCCAGTAGATCTCCACATATCCAACATTGCACAACAGCCAACACCTTGGGCATATCCGAAAAACAGACGTTTGCCATGATCAAGCTGCCATGCCTGCGGAAAGCGTTTCATTTCTGAATCTGCAAATTTCTTTGAATACAGAACTTCTTCTGCCATTAAACAAGAGGTTGTCAATAGCAATACTATAAACAAACCGTAAAAAGTCTTTCTCATAGTGATAATAGTGCTAATCAATAATAGTATTATATTTTTATTGCAAATATAAGTTCATACATCACTATAAGAAATATAAAATAGTACGTTTACATGTAAAAATGTTCACACATGCGGAAAATGTCCTAAAATGGGACTTCATTTTAGGACATGACAGAATATTATATATACAATAAAAGGCGCCTAAGAAACAGCGCCTTCTATTATATTATCCTATCAGATTTTTACTTTATATATTAGGTGTATCCCAAATCTTTGTTTCAGAGCAACTCAAATCAATCCACTTATCGCCACATTTCAGTTTGAAATCACCTTTCTCCAAACGCCACTTACCGTCATAACCTACAAAGGCAAGATCACTGCCCTTAATCTTCATACTAACAGTCTTTGTTTCACCTGGCTGTAATGAGACCTTCTCAAAATTACGCAAACGGATATTGTCCGGAGTGCTGCTGGCAACCATATCTTTTGAGTACAGAAGAACAGGCTCTTTTCCTGCTACACTTCCGGTATTGGTAACATCTACAGAAACTGTTATTTCATCACCCGCGGTAAACGAAGTTTTGTCTGCACGAAGATTATCATAGCTGTAAGTAGTATAGCTCAAACCGAAGCCGAAAGGCCACTGGACATCCATGACAGCATCATAGTTATAGTTACCGCCCATCTGTCCCATATTCTCGCAAGGTTTGTAATCGTAAGTTGCAAAAGAACTGGCATATTTAGGATATGTAAAAGGCATCTTTGCGCTGAAGTTTGCATCACCGGACATCAGATTAGCCAAAGCGTCAGCACCATAATTACTCGGAAGCATTATGTTTATAATTCCCTGTGCCAGTGGTTCTATATCTTTTATTATACGTGGACGTCCCTGATTCAATACCAGCACAATAGGTTTGCCTGTCTTTGCCAAAGCTTTTACAAGATTACTCTGATTTTCCGACAGTGTAAGATCGGTAATATTACCCGGAGTTTCACAATAAGAATTCTCACCTATACACGCCACTATAACATCGGCACGTGAAGCAGCCGAGACAGCCTTACCTGTTTCCAGTGTATTTTCTTCCCACCAGTTATCATTCTTGGATGCAGCGTATGTAACACCAGGTTCATAAATGATATTCTCCTTTCCATATTTGTTGCATAATGCCTCGTATATAGTATTATATGCCTGTGCACACTCATCAGCACGGTGTCCCTGCCAGCTGTATGACCAACCGCCATTCAGGCAGCGCATGGAATTGGCATTTGGACCTGTCAGCAGAATCTTTCTGCCTTTCTTGACAGGAAGTATATTATTATCATTCTTTAGAAGTATTTCTGATTCTTCGGCTGCCTGAAGTGCTACAGCAGCAAACTCTTCAGAGCCAAACTTGTCATATTTCTTGATATCCCAGTATGGATTTTCAAACAGTCCCAAACGGTATTTAAGACGAAGCACACGTGATACGGCATCATCTATTCTGCTCATAGGAACTTCACCATCTTCAACAAGTTCCTTAAGATAAGTACAGAAACTTACCTCATATGGAACCATGGACATATCTATACCAGCGTTAATCGCTATCTTTATAGCTTCCTTCTTGGTAGCCGCAATATGGTCGCGAGTACAAAGATTGTTGATATCAGCCCAGTCAGTCACTATCATACCATCCCAGTTCAAGTCTTCTTTCAACCATTCGGTAAGTAGTTCACGATTAGCATGGAAAGGCATTCCATTGTCAACACCGGAATTGACCATCACGCTCAGTGCGCCATTACGAACGGCAGCAAGGAAAGGAGCGAAATGCTTTTCGCGCAAATCGCTGCGTGATATTGAAGAAGGAGTACGGTCCTTTCCGGAAACAGGAACACCGTAACCCATGTAATGCTTCATACATGCGGCTACATTATATTCACCTATATGATTAGGGTCATTTCCCTGAAAACCCGCGACAGCAGCCTTACCCATCTCTGCATTTACATAACAGTCCTCACCGTAGTTCTCCCACATACGAGGCCAGCGTGGATCACGTCCCAAATCCACTACAGGGGCATATGTCCATGGAATACATCCGGCCTTGGTTTCGTACGCAGAAATCTCAGCTCCCTTACGGACCATTTCACGGTTGAATGAGGCTGCCATATTTATACCTTGTGGAAACATCGTACCCCCAAGAGTATAAGTCGTTCCATGTATCTGATCGACGCCATAAATACAAGGAATTCCTATCTCCTTCATTGAGATGTCCTGAATCTGCTTTATTACCTCAGCCCATTTCTCCTTAGTCTGTGCAATACTCAAAGGAACGTTAAGCAATGAGCCCACCTTATACTTTCCTATCACAGTGTCAAGCATTGCCTGGTTCATCACAAAGCCGTGTTTCTTGCTTCCCTCAAAATCGCTTACAACGTCTATTGTTATTTCACACATCTGACCTATCTTTTGTTCAAGGGTCATTTTTCCAAGCCATTCCTTAATATTGGCTTCAATCTCAGGATCCGAAGGAATCGCAGCAGGCGTTTCATTTTTATAACTTCCACAACAAGAGCTTATGCTCAGACATAATGCTGAAGCTATGAGCATGTTCTTTATCTTATTCATAATATTAATTATTTGGTTTATATCTAAATTTTTACCATTTCCTTTCAGGCATAACAATCATGAGTATGATATATATTATAACTCCTGAGAACGCAGTAAATACAGTAAGTAAAGCATAACCGACCCTCACTAAAGTGGTATCCAAGCCGAAATATTCTGCCAGACCGGCACAAACTCCAGCTATCATGCGGTCATCAGACCTTGTAAGTTTTTTATTTTCCATAATCCAAGATTTATTTTATATACGAAGATAGTGAAAAACAACGAATATATGCACATACTCTTAAAAACTTTTAAATAAATACTATACATACCTATTTATTTTGTTATTTTGCAGCAAATTAGGGATAAAAGTGGGTAAACTATATATAGAAAAGTGTCCGATATGCGGACAAAGCCAGTTTGAAAAGGTTATGACATGTACAGACCATTATGCCACGGGCGAATCGTTCGATTTGTGCCGTTGCATAAATTGTAGCTTCATGTTTACTCAGAATGCACCTGTTGAGTCTGAGATAGGTCGATACTACGAATCACCGGATTACATTTCACACAGCGATACTCACAAGGGACTTATGAACTCAGTATATCATAAGGTTAGAAAACACATGCTTTCAGAAAAATCAAAGCTTGTGAGCAGAAACAGTAATCTGACATGCGGAAAGATTCTTGACATTGGTACCGGTACCGGATATTTTGCAGACAAAATGAAAAATGAAGGATGGCAGGTCTCTGCAATTGAAAAAAGTCCTCAGGCAAGAGCTTTCGCAAAAGAACACTTCGGACTTGATGTATATCCACCGGAAACATTATTCACACTTAAAGATAAAGAGTTTGATGTTATCACTCTTTGGCATGTAATGGAACATCTGGAACAACTGGACCGTACATGGAATACACTGGAGAGAATCCTCAAAGACAGTGGGACACTTATAATTGCTGTGCCGAACGCAACATCATACGATGCCGGGAAATATAAGGAAATGTGGGCAGCATACGATGTTCCACGCCATTTGTGGCACTTCACACCGACTACAATAAAAAAATTAGCATCCAAACATGGTTTTGTAATGACAGAAAGATATCCCATGCCATTCGATGCCTTTTACGTGTCAATGCTCAGCGAAAAGTATATGAAAAAATCCAATACTTTCGTACGGGGATTACTCACAGGAACGAAAGCCTGGATTGCATCCCTCAACCATAAAGACAAAAGCAGTTCAATGATTTATATATTCAGGAAGAAACAGTTATGAGAAAACATAAGTCAATATTCGACATGCAATTTATCACAGCAGGAATAAGCACTACAATGGTATTGTTTCTGCTGGGACTGGTAGTTTTTTTCGTACTGACAGCCAACAACCTTTCTGTGTATATCAGAGAAAACATAGCCTTCAGCGCTATACTTGACGACGGAATAAAGGAAACTTCCATAATAAAGCTTCAGGAAAGCCTCAACAAGAAAGACTACGTAAAACAAACAGTATATATATCGAAGGATCAGGCACTTAAAGAGCAGATAGAGGCTATGGGTACAGACCCAAGCGAATTCTTGGGACATAATCCGTTCAACGCTTCGATAGAAATAAGGTTAAATGCCGGATATACTAATCCGGACAGCATAAAATGGATTGAGAAGGAGCTTATGGCAAACAAGAGTATATTGGAAATAAGTTATCCCCAAAATCTGCTTGACTCCGTAAACAGGAACCTTCAGAAAATAAGTGCTTTCCTGCTGGGACTTGCTGTTCTACTCTCGCTGATATCATTCTCGCTGATAAACAATACCATACGTCTGACTATCTATTCCAAAAGGTTTCTGATACACACCATGAAACTGGTGGGTGCAAGCTGGAGTTTCATACGCCGCCCGTTCATCACCAGAAACCTGTGGATAGGAATACTTTCCGGAGCTGTGGCAAACGCCATTCTTACGGCATCGGCATATACCGCCGTAAAATACGAACCTGAACTTCTGGCTATAGTATCGCCGGAAAGTATAATGATTGTAGCGCTTGCAGTAATGGTGTTCGGTATGATAATAACCACACTGTGCGCATACATATCAATCAACAAATATCTGCGCATGAAAATAAGCGAACTGTATTGAAAACAATAATATAATCAAGATATGGACAGAACTAAATTTGCATTCGACAAGACAAACTTCATCCTTCTGGGGATAGGAATGGCAGTCATCATCATCGGCTTTCTGCTGATGACAGGACCTGGTTCGACAGAAACAGCATTCGAACCGGACATTTTCAGTGTGCGCCGCATCAAAGTAGCACCATTTGTATGTTTCGTAGGATTTATTTTCATGATATACGGCATACTGCGTAAACCAAAATCAATTTCAGAAAATATCGAAAATTAAGAATAACAAAACATGACTTGGATTGAAGCTATTATTCTGGGACTCCTTCAAGGACTCACAGAATATCTGCCTGTGAGTAGTAGTGGGCACCTTGCCATCGGTTCTGCACTTTTCGGGATAGAAGGTGAAGAAAACCTGACATTCACCATTGTGGTGCACGTGGCAACTGTACTTAGTACGCTAGTGATATTGTGGAAAGAAATAGACTGGATTTTCCGCGGTCTGTTCAAATTCCAGATGAACGAAGAAACTAAATATGTATTGAACATCATAGTTTCCATGATTCCTGTGGGAATTGTCGGAGTGTTCTTCAAAGACTATGTAGAAGACATATTCGGTTCAGGACTTCTGATTGTAGGAATAATGCTGTTGCTTACTGCGGCTCTTCTGGTGTTTTCATATTATGCCAAGCCCCGCACCAAAGAGAAAATCAGCATGAAAGATGCATTCATCATCGGTCTGGCACAGGCTTGTGCAGTAATGCCGGGATTGTCACGTTCAGGTTCTACCATCGCTACAGGACTATTGCTTGGCAACAAAAAAGAATCACTCGCACAGTTCTCATTCCTTATGGTTATTCCTCCAATATTGGGCGAAGCTCTTTTAGACGGTATAAAGATTGTAAATGAAGCATCTGCTGCCGATGCCGGTGTATCGGTAGGTGCACTTGTAGCAGGCTTCCTTGCAGCCTTCATTTCCGGATGTATCGCCTGCAAATGGATGATTAACATTGTCAAGAAAGGAAAACTGGTTTACTTCGGTATTTATTGTGCGATAGCCGGAGCCATAACTATAGCTGTATCATTACTCAACTAAAACGGTCTGTATGCTGGATTTTAAGGAAGGAGAAATTCTATACATAGACAAACCGCTGAAGTGGACATCGTTTGCTGTAGTAAACAAGCTTAGATATCACATAAGCCGCAAAATGGGGGTGAAGAAAATAAAAGTGGGACATGCCGGAACACTTGACCCTCTTGCTACGGGAGTGATGATTATATGCACCGGAAAGGCAACAAAAAGAATAGAGGAATTTCAGTATCACACCAAGGAATATATCGCCACTCTGCAACTGGGAGCTACCACTCCGTCGTTCGACCTTGAAAAGGAGATAGATGCGACATATCCTACCGAACATATCACACGCGAAATGGTGGAGGAAGTACTGAAAAAATTCATAGGAACCATAGAACAGGTGCCACCGGTATTCTCGGCATGTAAGGTTGACGGTAAAAGAGCATACGACCTTGCAAGAAAAGGCGATGAAGTTGAACTAAAAGCCAAGACACTTGTTATAGATGATATAGAGCTTTTGGAATGTAACCTGCCTGAGATAAAAATCAGAGTAGTCTGCAGCAAAGGAACTTACATCAGAGCCTTGGCAAGGGACATCGGACAAGCCCTCGACAGCGGTGCACATCTCACAGGACTGATACGTACCCGCGTGGGAGATGTGAAGCTGGAAGACTGTATGAAACCTGAAGATTTCGAGCAATGGCTCGACAAGCAAGATATTAAAGTTACAAACGATTAAGGAAAGAAAGGAACAAAAGATGAAACTGTCACAATTCAAATTTAAATTGCCGGATGAAAAAATTGCTCTGTATCCTACAGAATACAGAGACGAGTCACGCCTGATGGTGGTACATAAGTCAACAGGCGAAATAGAGCACAAGGTGTTCAAGGACATCCTGAATTATTTCGACGACAAGGATGTGTTTATCTTTAACGACACTAAAGTATTCCCTGCACGTTTGTACGGAAACAAAGAAAAGACAGGCGCTAAAATCGAGGTATTCCTGCTCAGGGAACTGAACGAAGAACTACGTCTGTGGGACGTTCTTGTTGACCCGGCACGTAAGATACGTATCGGAAACAAACTGTATTTCGGCGAAGACGATTCAATGGTAGCCGAAGTTATAGACAACACTACATCAAGAGGACGTACACTGCGCTTCCTTTATGACGGTCCGCATGATGAGTTCAAGAAAGCCCTTTATGCGCTTGGCGAACCACCATTGCCTCCATTCATACACCGTCGTGCTGAAAAGATTGACGAGGAACGCTTCCAGAATATCTTTGCAAAGAATGAAGGAGCCGTAACCGTTCCTGCTTCAGGATTGCACTTCAGCCGCGAGCTTATGAAGCGTATGGAAATCAAAGGTATCGACTTTGCATTCATCACAATGCATGCAGGACTTGGCAACTTCCGCGAAATAGACGTTGAAGACCTTACAAAACATAAAGTTGATTCAGAGCAGATGTTTGTCAATGCAGAAGCATGCCGCATAGTAAACAATGCCAAAGACAACGGTCATAACATCTGTGCCGTAGGTACTACTGTAATGAGAACTATCGAAACTGCAGTAAGCACAGACGGACATCTCAAGGAATACGAAGGATGGACAAACAAGTTCATCTTCCCTCCATACGATTTCAGCGTGGCAAACTCAATGGTGAGCAACTTCAACATGCCTATGTCAACAATGCTTATGCTTGTTTGCTCATACGGTGGATACGAACTTATCATGGATGCCTACAACATTGCCCTTAAAGAAGACTACCGTTTCGGTACTTACGGCGACGCAATGCTTATACTCGACAAATAATTATGGCAAAAGTATTTTTGGGCCTTGGAACCAACCTTAGCGACAAAAGAAAGAATCTGCTAACGGCAGTAACCAATATAGAAGAGAAGATAGGGAAGGTGACTTCCCTATCTTCTTTTTATGAAACAGAACCTTGGGGATTCAAGTCGGACAACTCATTCCTGAATGCAGCCCTTTGTGTGGAAACATCGCTTGAACCAGCAGCCATTCTTCATATTATAAAGGAAATAGAAATAGAAATGGGCAGAACACAGAAATCTGTAAACAAAGTATATTCCGACCGCCCTATTGACATCGACATTCTCCTTTACGACGATATGATTATGAGGTCAGATGAACTGACCATTCCCCACCCGCTTATGACAGAAAGGGATTTCGTTATGAAACCATTATTAGAGATTGCAGGCGATGCTGTACATCCTGTTTTTAAGAAGAGATTAAAAGAAATATCACATTAGTGTAGAGTGAATTTCTTACATAATTTGAGCTGTCGCATAATTTGCGACAGCTCAAATTATAATATCAACACCGAACAAAAAACTAAAATATCTTGAATAAATCTATAAACAACACTGTGGTTTATAGAGATATCACTGTGATTTATACAAACAACAGTGTTGTTTATAAAAACACAAGTTTAATTTATAGATTATGCCGGCACATTTACAAGTTTTTTCCCGCACATCTATAACTTTCCAAGGCCAAGTATGTTAAAATAATATGCATTTTGTAATTATTCCAATTAATATGCGTATCTTTGCAGGCGGAAATAAAAAGTGGAAAGATTTGAGTAGCTTGCAACCACGGAAAAAAATGCTAAAACACATATATTTATTCCTACATTCCTACTCTGTCCGTACACGGATAATTACAATCACTAATTTTTTAATTTAAAACGTAAAATGGGATATTTATTCACATCCGAATCTGTGTCTGAAGGACACCCCGACAAAGTAGCCGATCAAATATCGGATGCTGTGCTTGACAAACTGTTGGCTTATGACCCCAGTTCTAAAGTAGCTTGCGAAACATTGGTAACTACCGGACAGGTGGTACTGGCAGGAGAAGTGAAAACCAATGCGTACATCGACTTGCAGCGTGTAGCCAGAGAGGTTATCAACAAGATTGGCTATACAAAGAGCGAGTATATGTTTGAAGGAAACTCATGCGGAGTACTTTCTGCTATTCACGAACAGAGTGCAGATATCAACCGCGGAGTGGAACGCGAAGAACCAATGGATCAGGGTGCAGGCGACCAGGGTATGATGTTCGGTTACGCTACAAACGAAACCGAAAACTACATGCCTCTTTCGCTCGACCTTGCTCACAAGATACTTAGAGTGCTTGCCGACATCCGTCGCGAAGGCAAAGTAATGACTTACCTCCGTCCGGACTCAAAAAGCCAGGTTACTATCGAATACGATGACGACCGCCGTCCTGTAAGAATAGACACTATCGTAGTTTCTACACAGCACGATGAGTTCGTTGCTCCTGCAGATTCTTCTAAAGAAGCTCAGTTGAAGGCAGACGAAGAAATGCTTGCTACAATCCGCAAGGACGTTATCGAAGTACTTATGCCAAGAGTGATAGCAGAGATACACAACCCTGCTGTATTGGCTCTGTTCAACGACAACATCAAGTATCACGTAAACCCTACCGGTAAGTTCGTTATCGGTGGTCCTCACGGTGATACAGGTCTGACCGGACGTAAGATTATCGTTGACACATACGGTGGAGCCGGTGCTCACGGTGGTGGTGCTTTCTCTGGTAAAGACCCAAGTAAGGTTGACCGTAGTGCAGCATATGCTGCTCGCCACATCGCTAAGAACCTTGTAGCAGCAGGTGTAGCAGACGAGATATTAGTACAGGTTTCATACGCTATCGGTGTTGCAAAACCTATCAACATCTACGTAAACACTTACGGAAGAAGCAATGTAAAAATGACCGACGGTGAGATAGCCAAGAAGATTGACGAAATATTCGACATGAGACCTAAAGCTATCGAACAGCGCCTGAAACTCCGCAATCCAATTTACAGCGAAACAGCTGCTTACGGACACATGGGACGCGAACCAAAGGTCGTTACAAAAACATTCGAATCTGTTTACGAAGGCAACAAGACTGTTGAGGTAGAACTCTTTACATGGGAGAAACTGGATTATGTTGACAAAGTAAAAGAAGCTTTCGGACTATAATCCAATAAGATATAAAATGAAGAATGAATGGCACATAGTGTCTTCATTCTTCATTTTTTTGTATTGACAGGTTACAAAATCATTTGCAATTAGCTCTTAACAACTAAAATCAAGAATTTGGAAAATATAAAATCAGTATGCGTTTATTGCGCATCAAGCACAAAGATAGACGAGGCTTATTTCGAAGCAGCAAGACAATTAGGTAAATTGCTGGCAGAAAAAGGTATAAATGTAATAAACGGAGCCGGATGTCAGGGACTAATGGCAGCCGTATCGGATTCTGCTCTTGAAGCAGGAGGAAAAGTGACAGGAGTTATTCCGCACTTCATGGTAGAGCAAGGTTGGAACCATACGGGACTGACACAGACCATTGAAACCGAAACGATGCACGAAAGAAAGAGCCTCATGGCAGAGATGAGCGACGCTGTAATCACACTGCCGGGAGGATGCGGCACATTGGAAGAACTGCTGGAAATAATCACATGGAAGCAGTTGGGGCTATATCTCAAACCAATAGTGGTTCTGAACATAAACGGATATTTCACTCCGTTGCTCAATATGCTTGAAAAAGCCATTGAAGAAAATTTCATGAGACCGGAACATGTAAAACTGTGGGAAGTGGCAAATACTCCGGAAGAGGCCGTAGATTTATTATATACGATACCTATGTGGAACAAAGAATTTCGTAAATTTGCAGCCATATAAGCATTTATCCAGATACCAGATATGAATGAGTGGAAATTATTCAACGACAGCGTATGCGTAAGACCTGAAACCGAACAAACAATCATACCGGCAGACAGCGGTATGCAAGGTGAGGTCATGCCTTACAAGTTGGTATCGGACAGTAACGTCATGACTGCTATAATGCTAGGTTTCCTACTCATTGTCATAGCCATACAAAATGAGAAGAAAGGGATCTATAGGATATTACGCAACTGTATTTCAGCTTCACCAGACAGGACAAATCTATTCGATGACAGCTACAACTCCACATCAAACATACCAACAGTACTCCTGTGCGTGGTATCAGGAATTATGGGTGGATTACTCATCTATCACTACTACTCCTACTCCAACCCGGATTTTTTCTTTAACGCAAACCATCCTGCAATGATGGGAATCTATGCGGGAACGCTGATTATCTTTCTACTAATAAAATGGATAATGTACTCATTCGTAAACTGGATTTTTTTCGATAAAGAAAAAAACAGGCTATGGATAGAAAACGTTTTTAACATAATTGCCGCACTTGGTTTCACACTTTTCCCCACAGCACTTTACATTGTTTTTCTTGACTCTGAATTTCATTTTTCCTCAAAAATCATACTAATTATCATCTTTATAAGTAAAATATTGTTATTTTACAAGTGTTTTAGGTACTTTTTCAGTAGTTTTCATGGCGCTTTGCATTTAATTTTGTACTTTTGCACCCTCGAAATAATACCCGACCTGTTTCTGTGGAAAGGTATAGAATTAATTAACAGCATATTGATATTAAAAACTTAAAGCATTGAAGATAAAGAAAGTTCTTGTTTCTCAGCCAAAACCGACAACAGAGAAGTCTCCTTATTTTGACATTGCTGAGAAATACGGAGTGAAGATAGATTTTCGCCCGTTTATAAAAGTAGAAAGCCTTACTGCAAAGGAATTCAGACAGCAGAAAGTATCTATTTTGGACCATACAGCTATCGTGTTTACATCACGCCATGCAATAGACCACTTCTTTAATCTTTGTGTGGATCTGCGTGTTACGATACCGGAAACAATGAAATATTTCTGTACATCAGAAGCTATCGCACTTTACATACAGAAATATGTACAGTACAGAAAACGCAAGGTATTCTTCGGCCCTAGTGGAAAATTTGCTGATTTGCTGCCTACAATTATCAAGCACAATACAGAGAAGTATTTCATCCCAATGTCGGATGTTCATAACGATGAAGTTAAAGACTTGCTCGACAAACACAAGATACAGCACACAGAGGCTATCATGTATCGCACTGTAAGCAATGACTTCACACCGGAAGAAAGTTTTGATTACGATATGTTGGTATTCTTCAGCCCTGCAGGAATACAATCGTTGATGAAGAACTTCCCTAACTTCGAGCAGAAGGACATCGCAATAGGATGTTTCGGACCTACAACAGCCAAGGCTGTGAAAGATGCAGGACTGCGTCTTGATCTTGAAGCTCCATCTGCAGCAGCTCCGTCAATGCCTGCCGCACTTGATTCTTTCATTCGCGAGCATAATAAGTAATAAAAGAATAAATATCACCCATAATCGGGAGTTTTGTATCAGGAAAGTTTTTAACTTTGCGGTGCGGAACTCCCGATTTGTTTTTTTAACCATAAAATAAAGATTAATGAGCGAGAAGAAAATATTCACATTACAGAAGGAAGAGAGACTGAACAGCAAAATAATCATAGAAAAGCTGTTTTCAGGTGGAAGCAAGTCTCTGCCGGCATTCCCGCTCAGAATAGTCTATATGCCTGTAGAGGAAGAGTCGCTCCCCACAATATCACTTCTGATAAGTGTCCCGAAAAAGAAATTCAAAAGAGCCGTAAAAAGAAACCGTGTAAAAAGACAGATAAGAGAGGCCTACAGGAAAAACAAGTTCATACTGAAAGACTTTCTGGAAAAAGAAAATAAAAAAGCAGCAATAGCTTTCATCTGGCTCGGGAACGAGTTATGTGACTCTTCTGAAATAGAAAGTAAAGTAATTAAGCTGCTTCAGCTTACTGCCGAAAAGTTTGTGTGAAAGATGAAAACCATAAAACTGATATTTACTTATCTGCTACTGGCTCCGGTATATTTTTACAGAAACTGTATTTCGCCGTTTACACCTCCGTCATGCAGGTTCACCCCTACGTGCTCACAATACGCCATAGAGGCCTTAAAGAAACACGGTCCTGTCAAAGGTTTGTACCTCACTATAAGAAGAGTCCTCCGCTGCCATCCGTGGGGTGGTTCAGGATATGATCCTGTGCCTTAATCCAATATACCACTATCATGATTACTGATATCCATTCACACAACGTTTCAGCCATGCATGAATACAAAATAAACAGTTTCTGCATGAAAGACAAGGATACCGTAGATTTCATATCAGCAATACATATTTCTATAGGTATCCATCCGTGGTATGTTACTGCAGACGACATAGAAGAACAGACTGAATGGATAAAACAAACTGCAATAAACGACAAACGCGTAATTGCAATAGGCGAATGCGGAACAGACAAACTGTGCAATACAGATATCAATCTACAGTATGAAGCATTCTGCAACTGTATAACCTTATCAGAAGAACTTGAACTCCCCCTCATAATACACTCCGTAAAGACATCTAACGAAATAATAAAACTAAGAAAATCCATAAAGCCAAAACAGGCATGGATCATACATGGTTTCCGTGGAAAACCTGAACAGGCATTACAATACTTAAGCAATGGATTCTATTTGTCTTTCGGAAAGTTATATAACACTGAATCAATAAAAATAACACCCCACGACAGACTATTGTTTGAGACAGACGAACACAGCGGAAACATCATAGAAATAATCACAAATGCAGCGAAAACACTTGACATTCCGACTGATAAAATACAGAACATCGCATCAGAAAATGCTAAACGTCTCTTTTTTAATAGATAAAAATTGGTTATTCAGATAAAGTGTCGTAATTTTGCCATCAACAACTAACGGTAAACGAAGTTAAACCAAAAATTTTATATGTTAAACTAAGAATTTCATTCGATGAACTTTGTAGAAGAATTAAGATGGCGCGGAATGGTACACACCATGATGCCAGGCACAGAAGAACTACTTGAAAAAGAAATGGTAACAGCTTACCTCGGTATTGACCCTACTGCAGACTCTTTGCACATCGGTCACTTATGCGGTGTTATGATGTTAAGACATTTCCAGCGTTGCGGCCACAAGCCGTTGGCTCTTGTAGGTGGTGCTACAGGTATGATTGGCGACCCGTCCGGAAAATCACAGGAACGTAACCTGTTGGACGAAGAAACATTGCGCCATAATCAGGAGTGTATCAAGAAGCAGTTGGGCAAATTCCTCGATTTCGAATCGGACGCCCCAAACAAGGCAGAACTGGTAAACAACTATGACTGGATGAAAGACTTCTCATTCCTCGACTTCGCACGTACAGTAGGAAAGCACATCACCGTAAACTACATGATGGCAAAAGATTCTGTACAGAAACGTCTTAACGGAGAGGCACGCGACGGACTTTCATTCACTGAATTCACTTATCAGCTGCTGCAAGGATATGACTTCCTGCATCTGTATGAAACCAAGAACTGTAAACTTCAGTTGGGCGGTTCCGACCAGTGGGGTAACATCACCACAGGTGCCGAACTGATTCGCCGTACAAACGGTGGTGAGGTTTACGCACTTACATGTCCGCTTATAACAAAAGCCGACGGTGGTAAGTTCGGTAAGACAGAGTCAGGAAATATATGGTTGGATCCTCGATATACATCTCCATATAAATTCTATCAGTTCTGGCTCAACGTCAGCGACGAAGACGCTAAGAAATATATCAAGATTTTCACTTCAATATCAAAAGAAGAAATCGACAGCCTGATAGCTGAACATGAAACAGCTCCTCACTTGCGCGTTCTTCAGAAACGCCTTGCCAAGGAAGTTACTATCATGGTTCACTCTGAAGAAGACTACAATGCAGCAGTTGAAGCATCAGGAATCCTGTTCGGTAATGCAACTTCAGAAGCTCTGAAGAAACTTGACGAAGATACTCTTCTTTCAGTATTTGAAGGTGTTCCACAGTTCGAAGTTGCCAAGGCAGATATCGAGGCCGGAATAAAAGCTGTTGACCTGTTTGCTGAAAAGACAAACATCTTCCCTTCAAAAGGCGAAATGAGAAAGCTGGTACAGGGCGGTGGAGTTTCTTTGAACAAAGAGAAACTTGCTGCATTCGACCAGACTATCACAAGCGAAGATTTGCTTGACGGTAAATATCTTCTCGTACAGCGTGGAAAGAAAAACTATTATCTGGTTATTGCAAAATAAAAAAACAATACACATTTTTCAGGGTCGTAGAACATTCTGCGACCCTTTTTTATTATAGCTGATTATTAATATTTGCAAAAATTATCGGCTATACAATAAACCTTTGTAACTTTAGACTTTGGAAATATAACGGTAATCATTTAATAAATATACAATATCCTGGTTAATTATGAAAAATATTATCTTCGTAAGCTTTTTGGGGATTTTATATGCATGTAGCCCCTCTCCTCATTCTAGCGAATATTCTGTAACAGGTGTGGTAAGTGACTCATCAGCAAATGGAAAGAAAATCTATATTTTGCGTTACGACGATAACCGTTATATAGACAGCACTATCATTGAAAATAATCAGTTCACGTTCAAAGGACAGGTCGATACAGCATCTTATTGCCGTATTGATGTAGACAGAGGTGTGTATGCTAATTTTATTCTGGAAAATGGTAATATTCGGGTAGACTTGCAAAAGCACAATCAACCATCTGGAACTCCGCTGAACGATAAAGTTGCCCAACTGGCACTGGCTGAAGATAGTATCAATGAACTTATTAACCGACGTCGTCAAGAAATCATGGAACAATGCGGGAACGACAAACAGGCTTTTGATTCCCAGATGAAAGAGTTCGTAAAGTTGCAAAAGGAATCAATTGCTGATAAATGTGCGGCTTTATACGAAGGTCATTGGGATGATGCTTTTGGATATACCCTCCTGTATTCGCAACTCTTCGACTTTACTCCACTAGAACAACAGAAAGTTCTTCTTGAAAAGTTCGGTAATTGGTTGAAATCCACCAAGACAGTACAAAGAATAAGCAAAAAAATTGAAGCTCAGGAAAAGACAGCTGAAGGTATGCCATACATAGATATTACAGGTACTGATGCTGAAGGGAACAACATTGCTCTCTCTGACTTCATTGGTAAAGGAAATTACGTATTAATGGACATGTGGGCAAGTTGGTGTGGCCCATGTAAAGGAGAAATACCTAATCTGGCCAGACTACATAACAAGTACAAAGATAAAGGATTAACCGTGATAGGCCTATTTGTATGGGACAATCAGGAGAACCTGAAGAAAGCCATGGACTCAGAAGGAGTTACTTGGCCACAGATTTTTGACAAAGAAAACAAGTCCACCCAGATGTATGGGGTGGATGGTATCCCACACATAATCTTGTTCTCGCCAGATGGTACCATCTTGAAGCGTAACTTGCGCGGAGACATGATGATTAAAACAGTGGAAGAAATCATAAACCGTAAATAGGAAATGTTCTATATATTCACAATTGTAATATTCATTATAACCCAATAAATATATTATCATTTACATCGAACTCACATTTAACCTATTAATTTTATCAAGAATGAAGAATCACTATTTACTGCGCTTATGGAGTGTATGCTGCCTACTTACACTAATAGTATCAGCCTCGTATGCATACACCGAAAGAAATTTATTGCAAAATTACATCACAAAAGGACAGCTTAAGGAAGCATTGGTAATGAACGGTGCCTGGGTACCATATCCTGAATATTCCGACCGCGAAGGCTGGAATTCACTACTCAGCGAAGAAGACAGGCAGACACTCATCAAAGCCGGAGAAAAGATTCTCGACTACAAATGGCAGGTAATACGTGCTACTGACTATCTGGAATACGAACGTAGCGGCGAAAGAAACATTATGCAGAATCCATACGAAGCAAATCGCAAAGCCATAAACGTACTTATGATGGCCGAACTTGCTGAAGGAAAAGGACGTTTTATCGACCAACTGATAAACGGTGTATTCTTCAGCTGTGAAATGACTTCATGGGTTCTGTCTGCACACTTGCCAAGACAAAGCACCAAACGCTCTATGCCGGACTGGCGTGAGCAAATCATAGACCTTGGTTCCGGTAACTACGGTTCTATGTTGGCATGGGTATATTATTTCTTCCACGATACATTCGATAAGGCAGATCCGGTTATATCGCTTCGGCTGCGCCACGAACTTCAGGAACGTATTCTTGACCCTTACATGGAAAACGACCGCGAATGGTGGATGGCTTTCTACTGGAAACCTGGAGAGATTATAAACAACTGGAATCCTTGGTGTAACTCAAATGTACTTCAGTGTTATCTTCTTCTTGAAGAGGATCGTGACAAACTTACTGATGCAGTATGGCGAACAATGCAGTCAGTAGATAAATTCATCAATTTCGTAAAATCTGACGGAGCATGCGAAGAAGGACCTTCTTATTGGGGACACGCAGCTGGAAAGATGTATGACTATCTACAGATACTGTCCGACGGTACAAACGGAAAAGTATCTCTATTCAAAAATCCTATGATACGCCGCATGGGTGAATATATCAGCCGTTCGTATGTTGGCGACGGTTGGGTAGTAAACTTTGCTGACGCTTCAGCAAAAGGCGGCGGCGATGCTCCATTGATTTACCGCTACGGACGTGCAGTAGGCAGCGAAGAGATGATGCAGTTTGCAGCATATCTGCTCAAAGGGAAACGTCCTACTATACCTCTAGGGAATGATGTATTCCGTACATTACAGTGTGTACTGCTGAATAAAGAGTTGGAACAGACCGAACCTGCTCACAATGTCCCTGCATGTACATGGTATCCTGAAACAGAATTCTGTTATCTTACAAACAACTCAGGTTGGTTCCTTGCCACAAAGGGAGGCTTCAACAACGAGAGCCACAATCATAACGACGCCGGGACATTCTCACTTTACATCAACAACACACCTATGCTTATTGATGCAGGAGTAGGAACATATACACGCCAGACATTCAGTAGCGAAAGATATTCCATTTGGACAATGCAAAGCAACTACCACAATCTGCCTATGATAAACGGTATTCCACAACGTTTCGGACAGGAATACAAAGCAACGAATGTTGTATGCAAAGAGAAACAGCGTTACTTCTCTGCCGATATTTCTACAGCATACCCTGAAGAAGCAGGCGTAAATAGCTGGACACGCGCATATAAATTAGAGAATAAACGTCTTGTAATAACAGACAAATTCTCTCTGAAAGAGACAAAATCTTATAATCAGGTGAATTTCCTTGTATGGGGAGACATAGATATTAGCAAAGCTGGAAAAGTAAGTATTAAAGTAGGTAACGAACATGCCACACTTGAATATCCTGCAAACTTCAAGGCCACACTTGAGACCATAGAACTTCCAGATACACGACTCTCAAACGTATGGGGAAAACAGATATACCGTATTGTATTGATTGATACACAAAAGAGACTTGAGGGAAGCTACAAGTTCATTATAAAGTAGTATTGAAAAACGTTTGCAAATTATTTTAAAGATATTTGCAAGCTTATATTCCGAAAAAATGAGCAAGTATCCTATATTGGTTAAATCACCAATTATTCTATGGATATTTGCTCATTTCTTATTATATACATATCACAAACAAGGTTATATTCCATGTAACATATTTGTAACATGTATTGCATTTGTATTTAATAAACTAATTATTAGACATATACATTAAGAGAATAAAATCATATTAATATTAATGTTAAGCAATTGTAACATGTTTGTAACACTAAACAGTCATTTTTGCATCGTGAAAATTAAGCAAGCTATAAATATGAGAAAGATTTTACTAAGTGTAATGTTGGCACTTACAATACCAACAGTAACATTTGCAAAGGAAAAGGAAGAAGAGAAAAAAGGGAGTGCAATCATTACCATCTATTCTGATTTGCATTCAGGATTCGGAACTGTGAACAACGACAGAGGTTTTAATTTGGACAGAGCTTACATTGGCTACCAGTATAAATTACCTCACAATCTCTTGATAAAGGCGGTTATGGACTTTGACCAGTCAGACGACGTTGATGACATACAGAGAGTAGGCTTTATCAAAAACGCAATGGTTTCATGGAAACACGAAGGACTGACATTGAACGGAGGTTTGATAAGCACAACACAGTTCAAGACTCAGGAAGATTTCTGGGGCAAACGCTACGTTATGAAATCATTCCAGGATGAATATAAGTTCGGTAGTAGCGCCGACCTCGCTGTATCTGCAGCATACAAATTTTGCGATATATTTTCTGCCGACGTAATAGTGGCAAACGGTGAAGGCTACAAAAAAGTACAAGTGGACGACGGTCTCCAGTACGGTGCCGGCTTGACACTCACTCCGATAAAAGGATTTATGGTACGCGCATACGGTTCGTACAACGAAGCCGGACAGAGCATAAAAGATGCGGCACAGAACAAAGACGATGTAAAAGGAACTACAAACATCGCATTTTTCGCAGGATATAAAAACTCTGCATTTTCTCTTGGAGCAGAATACAACTGGATGAAGAACACCAAGTTTGCCAACGGAAACGACAAGAGTGGTGCTTCTGTTTACACAACAATAAACCTTACAAAGAAAATCAACATATACGGACGCTGGGACTATCTCACATCAAAAGACTCATGGGACAGTGCTAAAGACGGAATGGCAGGCATGGCAGGTGTGGAATTCAAGTTGGGCAAATATGTAAAGCTATCACCTAACTTCAGAATATGGGCACCTAAGGCAGACGGAACGAAGAATCTTACATACGCATACTTAAACGCTTCATTCGCTCTTTAATAATTGTTCAAATGATGTTCAGCAAACGTTTAGTGAACATTCAGTGAACAGTAGCTAAACAAAAATCAGATAACTATAAAACAACAGAATATTAATTTTTTAAGGTATGAAAAAGATTTATTTATCACTCATTGCAGGTGTGTTTGCAGCAATAGTTTCTTCTTGCGGCGGACAGAAATCAAACGGAGTAGAACTTACAGGTGCCGGAGCAACATTCCCACTTCCTTTCTACACTATGTCATTCGACTCTTACGGAACAACAGGCAACAATAAAGTATCATACGGTGGTATCGGCAGTGGCGGCGGTGTCCGTAACCTTAAAGACGGTATCGTTGATTTCGCCGGTAGCGACGCTTTCCTTTCAGACAAGGAAATGAGCGAAATGAAACCGGTTGTACACATCCCGACTTGTATGGGTGCTGTAGTATTGGCATACAACCTTCCTGAAGTTACAGCCTTGAACCTTTCAGGTGATGTAATAGCTGACATCTTCGCAGGAAAAATCACAAAATGGAATGACGAACGTCTTCAGAAATTGAATCCTGATACAAAACTTCCTGAAAAGGATATCATCCCGGCATATCGTTCAGACGGTAGTGGTACTACTTTCGTATTCACTGACTATTTGAGCAAAGTAAGCGAAGACTGGAAAAACAACTTCGGCTGCGGTAAGACTGTTGATTTCAAAGTTGGTCAAGCTGCCAAAGGTAACCCGGGTGTAGCAGGTATCATCCGTCAGACTCCATACTCAATCGGTTATATCGGTTCTGAATATGCTTTCGCACAGAAAATACCATACGCAAGCGTTATGAATGTACGTGGCGAACTGGTTACTCCTTCTACAGAAAGTATCTCTGCAGCAGCTGCAGGCGAAATTCCACAAGACACTCGCTGCTCAATCACAAATGCTGACGCTGCAGGCGCATATCCTATCAGCTGTTTCACTTGGTTGATTATCTACAAAGAACAGAACTATTCAGACCGTACTATCGAACAGGCTAAAGCTACTCTTGACATGCTTCAGTACATGTTGAGTGCTGATGTTCAGAAAACTACTGAAACTGTACACTACGCTCCACTGCCACAGAGCGCAATCGAAAAGAGCCTCCAGAACTTGAAAGAAGTTACTTTCGACGGACAGGCTATCCTAAAATAAAATAATTAAGTTTTGACAAAAAAGTTGGCAAGGCAATATGCCATGCCAACTTTGTAAACTTATTAAAGCCTAACTAAAAAACAAATCAACATGCAAGACAAGATATTCAGGGCATTACTCATAATATCGGCAATAATAATACCGGTTATCGGCGTTGGAATTGTATTCTCTTTGGTGAATGATGCTTCAGGAGCATTCAAGGAATTCGGTTTCTGGAATTTCATTTTCTCTGACGATTGGGTAACTACAGCCGGAAAAGAGAAATACGGTGCGCTGCCGTTCATAACAGGTACACTTCTCACCACACTTCTTGCACTGCTCATGTGTATTCCATTCTCGCTTCCTGTAGCACTATTTACCGGTGAATATTTCAAGGGAAAGAAAATAGCAACCATACTGAGTACCGTAGTAGATTTGCTTGCAGGTATCCCGTCTATCATATATGGTTTGTGGGGATTCTATGCTCTTCGCCATGTATTTATGCACCTTAACCTTTCTCCACAAGGTTCCGGAATTCTGACAGCAGCTTTCGTACTTGCTATCATGATTGTGCCATACGCAGCATCGCTTAGTGCCGAATTCATAAAGATGGTTCCGTCTGATCTGAAAGAAGGAGCTTACGCTATGGGAGCAACCCGTGCCGAAGTAATCCGCCGCGTTATATTCCCTATGGCAGGTTCAGGTATCTTCTCGGCATATATCCTCGCTATCGGACGCGCATTGGGTGAAACCATGACAGTGACAATGCTTATCGGTAACACAAACCAGATGCCTGAAACACTGAGAACTACAGGAAACACCATGGCAAGTATCATTGCCAACCAGTTTGGCGAAGCTGACGGATTGAAACTTTCATCACTCATCGCAATCGGATTGCTTTTGTTCCTCATTACGGCAATAATAAACATGATAGGAAAGATATTGATACGCCGCGCCCAGCACGTATAACAATTCATCAATCAGAAGAATATGATAGTAAAAGACAATAAACTACAGATACGAAAATTCAAGAACGGACTCCTGTTCTGGACCGTATGCATACTTTCCGGTCTGACAGCGATACCGTTGCTTGCCATCCTCGGAGAAGTGTTCATAAAAGGTTGGGAACAGTTGGGATGGTCATTTATCACAGAAGCCACACCGAACGCTTATAAGGCAATGCAGGCAATGGAAGCAGGCGAAACAATACCGGGAGGTATAGCCAACGGTATAGTGGGAACTTTCCTTATGCTGTTCCTTGCCGCGATAGTAGCCATTCCTGTAGGAATATTCTGCGGTATCTGCCTTTCGGAATACAGAGGTAACTGGTTTGCAACAATAGTAAGTTATCTTACCGACCTTCTTCAGGGTACACCATCAATCATCATCGGTATCATCACATATATATGGGTTGTAGTTCCGATGAAAGGATATTCGGCATTTGCCGGAAGTGTTGCACTGTTCATAATGATGCTTCCACTCATCATCCGTTCCACAGAAGAGACAATGAAGATTCTTCCGGAAACCCTCAAGGAGGCAGGTCTTGCACTAGGAGGAAGCTATTGGAGAGTAATGCTTCAGGTCATGCTTCCATCAGCATTCGGAAGTATATTCACCGGTATTCTGCTTGCCATCTCCCGTGTAGTCGGCGAAACAGCACCACTTATGTTTACAGCACTTGGAGGCGCAGCGATAAGCTGGAACATGGCACGCCCTATGTCGGCAGTACCATTGCTTATCTGGGAATTCTTCAACGATCCTAACCTCCAAAGCCTCATCTGGGGAGCATCGTTATTCCTGCTCACCTTCGTATTATGTTTAAACTTATTAGCTAAAAGAATTGCAAAGAAATGGAAAATATAAAAGATCCTATCCTTCAAATACAGAATGTATCAATATCATATACAGGAAAGATTCTGGCAGTAAAGAATGTAAGTGCCGATGTTGAGAAGAACACCATTACAGCCATCATGGGACCTTCAGGCTGCGGTAAAAGTACATTGCTGCGTGCGGTAAACCGTATGCACGAGCTTTACAAGAATATCAACGTTACAGGTAAGATATTGCTGAATGGTGAAAACGTTCTTGAAATGGACCCTACTGAAGAACGCAGACGTATTGGTATGGTATTCCAGCGTCCTAATCCGTTCCCTACAATGAATATCTACGATAACGTACTTGCCGGATATATCCTCAACGGTATAAAGCTCCACAAAAGTAAGAAAGACGAAATAGTGGAACGCAACCTCCGCAACGTTATGCTTTGGGACGAAGTGAAAGACTCACTCACAAAACGTGGTACATTCCTCTCAGGAGGTCAGCAGCAACGTCTGTGTATCGCACGTTCACTGGCATTACAACCAGACATTCTCCTTATGGACGAACCAACTTCAGCGCTGGACCCTATCGCGACAAAACACATCGAGGAACTTCTTATCGAACTGAAGAAGGAAGTGACTATCCTTATCGTGACACACAATATGTCGCAGGCAAAACGTATCTCAGACCGTTCAATGTTCATGTTCCTTGGCGAACTGATTGAATACGATGAAACACAGAAGATGTTTACCAATCCTAATGATGAACGTACTCGTGCATACCTGACAGGTAAAATGGGATAATAATATTTATGTTGTAGTAGGAAAAGGACTGTTTCCCGGCATTGCAGGGATAACGGTCCTTTTTCATCTTATAAAATTCTCCGCTCTACCAGGCGACAACATTTCCCACAAAGAAGCAACCACCCAGCCTGGAGCAAAAATATCATTATAATAACCTTTTCCGTTTTTACCATAATCCCAGTTTGTATGCTGTACCACCTCAGGATAGAAACCTGTTTTAGCAATGCCACACATATGTCCTTCGTACGGCAAAAGCTGACGCATAGATGAAGTTATTACTTCTGAGAACTCGGCAAAGCGTTCCTCATCAAACTCTTTTGAAAGCCAGCGGAGTACATCTACAAAATCAAATACAAACACATCTATATGATTATTCTCGACAGACACATTCCCCCAGCCGCGTGTTTTCAAACCTACATCGCCCAACATCTGACCTTTAGCAAAAGGCACATCCCAGGTGTAATACCATGACAACGCAAAATAGGCTGCTTTCTTTGCAAGCTCTGCATAATATTCATGTTCGTGTCCTCTTGTGGCAAGTGCCAGATAATAAGCAGCGGTAGAGGCATATAGTGAAGACTCCTTATCCTCACAATTGGCATCAAGTGTAGATGAGAAATAATCAGATTTGGATATCAATTCTTTATCCAAATAGGCAACAGAACGTTTTGCCGCTTCCAGATAACGTCTGTCTCTGAAATATTTATAGGCCATTACCAAAGGAAGAGTAGCCGAAGGCGTACTTCCTCCCGAAGTATCCACTATAGACAAATCATCCTTAAATTTGCGTGGGAAACTTCCGTCCTTATTCTGCAACAATAAGAAGTTATCAAGCATTTTCTTCAAACGCATCTCCCATTCCGAATGACTACGTCCGTATTTCTTCTCATAATTCAAATAATACAAGACAGCATATATACCTTCCGACTGGCGACGAATGCTATGATTCTTTTCTACAGAATTACGTTTAAAATGTACAACCTCATTAAAGAAACCGTTTTTAGAAAAGCCTTTTTGCAGATAAGAATCGAAAATACCGTTTGCCATATCAACTAATTCCTTACGGTCTTTTTGCTCACCATACTCCAATGCATTGAACGCATTCAACAATGTGCGCCCCACAAAACCAACCTCAGCAACATCATGTTTCAAACAATCATCAGTAAGTAATTCCACGCCGGAGAAATACTTCACAGATGTATCATCTACAAAACTTTCGACAAAGAAATTACTCAATACTTCTTTCATCATCTCGTCTGTGTATGGCGTTTCAACAGGCATTGGCCTGTACAAATCATAGCTATACTCCCACGACTCTCTTATAAAATCGGCAAAATCATCTGCCCTGTTTTCTCTGATTTCCCATTTCAATTCTATGCTTTCCCCTTTTTTCAACAATTGAAAAGCCTGGACAGAAGGAGCCAAAGTAAGTTTGCGGATATATGTTTTAGGGGCTTCCTTATATGGAAACCCAAACGACAGAGCAGTCATTCCATTGATGTTTTCAAATCCCGTATAGCCTATGGATGTTTTTCCTGAAAGGATAATTTCACCATGATTATGTGTTGCCAACGCATCACATTCAAAATCCGCCACACGGGTGACAGAAATAGAATTATTGTACTTCTCATCATAAACAGCCGTCATTGGAGTACTTAAACGGTCATCACGAACCAACCAACTGTCAGAGGTATGAAACGAAGGAGCTTCTTTGGGCGAACGAAGATTACGTCTATACCAAAAACCAGGCATATAAAACAGACAGTCATCATGTTTAAAATTCGATTTAAGCTGTTGTCCAAAATTAAAATAGACATCATCAAGAGCTGTAATCCAAATCACTATCTGTCTGGTACTTCCACTACCCATTATATTCTGATATACAAGCACAGGCATTTCAGAATCACCGACCAACTGATAGGAAAATTTCTGATCTGTCAATTTGTTCATCTTCAGAGGGTAATATACAGACATATTTCCCGGTTTCTTTAAAGCTATATATGAGGATATATTTGCAGGAGTAAACTCGAATGCATTAACACACCCCATTATCATCCCCAAAGTAATTACTGAAAGTAATCTTCCAAAATTCATGATATCATTATTTTAGTATTCATTATGCAAATATAAACTTATTATAAAAGTTATACATACAGAAAAGTACAAAAATAATAAATCAAAATGTCCTAAAAAGCCCAAAACAGGAATAGCTCTTTTTTGAACTTTAAACACCCTGTCATTCGAAACAAGATGAACTGTCGTTCGATTTGGAATGACAGCTCATTTTTTTAAAACGTATCAACACCCTATTATAAAGAAACTTTAAGATTGTCATACTGTTATCATTATCAATTCTTTATTATCTTTGCGCTTGTTTTTGACGATAATAACAGACCCAACGGTCAATGAAATTAACCAACGGTCAACAAAGTTAAATATATAATTCATGAAACAGTACAACAAGATTAACAATCTGGTTGGATGGCTTGCTTTTGCAATTGCGGCTTTCACTTACTGCATGACTATCGAGCCAACAGCCAGTTTCTGGGACTGCCCGGAATTTATCACCACCGGTTACAAACTGGAAGTAGGACACCCGCCTGGCGCACCTTTCTTCATGCTTACTGCAAATTTATTCAGTCTGTTCGCTTCAGACCCTTCGCAAGTGGCGCTAATGGTCAATATCATGAGCGCGCTGATGAGTGCGGCATGTATCCTTTTCCTTTTCTGGAGTATAACACATCTTACAAAAAAACTGGTATGCCCGAATATAGAGGATATGACCACTGGCAAACTTATTACCATAATGGGATCAGGTCTTGTCGGTGCTTTGGCATATACCTGGAGTGATACATTCTGGTTCAGTGCGGTAGAAGGTGAGGTTTATGCTTATTCCAGCTTGTTTACTGCTCTGGTTTTCTGGCTTATACTGAAATGGGAAAACCGTGCAGACGAGCCTCACAGCGACAGATGGCTGATTCTGATAGCTTATCTTACAGGACTCTCGATTGGTGTACACTTGCTTAACCTATTGTGTATTCCTGCTATTGTACTGGTTTACTATTACAAGAAGAATCCTAACGCTAACCTGAAAGGAAGCCTTTTGGCTCTCTGCGGTTCAATGATTATTATTGCCGCTGTACTTTACGGTATCGTACCGGGTATTGTAAAAGTGGGAGGTTGGTTCGAACTGTTGTTTGTCAACAGTTTTGGAATGCCTTTCAACTCAGGACTTATCGTTTATATAATAGTCATGGCGGCATCGCTTATCTGGGGTGTTTACGAAAGCTATACAGTACGCAGCCGCAAGCTGATGAATATATCATTCCTACTTACACTGGGACTTCTTGGTATTCCATTCTACGGACACGGCTGGAGCAGTGTGATAATAGGTATAATCGTACTTGGTATCCTGGCAGCTTATCTGTTTGCCGACCTAAGCGATAAATTCCGCGTAAGCGCACGTACGCTAAACACTTCACTGCTGGCTTTGATGATGATTGTTGTGGGATATTCCTCATACGCTGTAATAGTGATACGTTCGTCAGCTAATACTCCAATGGATCAGAATTCGCCTGAAGATATCTTTACCCTTGGTGAGTATCTTGGTCGCGAGCAGTATGGTACACGACCATTGTTCTACGGACAAACCTACGCTTCAAAACCTGCACTGAAACAAGTTGATGGCGGATGTGTGTATGATGTAGAGGAAGGAGCACCAGTATATCAGCGTAAGGAAAAGGAAACTCCCGACGAAAAGGACAGCTACGAAATAGTACGTCACAGAACTGAATACAAGTATGCGCAGAACATGTTCTTCCCTCGTATGTACAGCGAAGCACACGCACAACAATACGAAGCATGGGTAGGCGGAATAAAAGGTAAGCAAGTACCTTACGACCAGTGTGGCGAAATGGTTATGGTCAAAATTCCTACTCAATGGGAAAACATAAAGTTCTTCTTTATATATCAGGTGAACTATATGTACTGGAGATACTTCATGTGGAACTTTGCAGGACGACAGAACGATATACAGGGTCAGGGTGAAATAGAACATGGTAATTGGATTACAGGTATTCCGTTCATAGACAATATGCTTGTTGGCGACCAGACATTCCTTCCTGACAGTCTGAAAAACAACAAGGGACACAACGTGTTCTACTGTCTGCCTCTTATATTGGGACTTATAGGTCTGTTCTGGCAGGCATACAGAGGAGACAAGGGTATACAGCAATTCTGGATTGTATTCTTCTTGTTCTTCATGACAGGTCTTGCCATTGTGCTTTATCTGAACCAGACTCCGTTGCAGCCTCGCGAACGCGATTATGCATACGCCGGATCATTCTATGCTTTTGCAATATGGATTGGTCTTGGAGTGGCAGGTATAACTGAATATCTGCGCAAGAAGATGAACGAGACTACTGCTGCTTCCATAACAGCTGTATTATGTCTGCTAGTTCCTCTGCAGATGGTTAGCCAGACTTGGGACGATCACGACAGAAGCGGACGTTATACTTGTCGAGACTTCGGACAAAACTATCTGAAAACAGTTCAAGAAGAAGGATGTCCTATCATATTCACAAACGGTGACAATGATACATTCCCATTGTGGTATAATCAGGAGACTGAAGGTTTCCGTACAGATGTACGTGTATGTAACCTAAGCTATCTGCAGACAGACTGGTATATCGACCAGATGAAACGTCCTGCATACGACTCTCCTTCTGTGCCTATCAACTGGGATCGTATTGACTACGTTTCTGGACACAACGAGGCTGTATATGTACGTCCGGAAGCAATGCAAACTATAAACAACTATTACAAGCAGAATCCTGAAGAGGCAAAAGCTGAATTCGGCGACAACCCATACGAACTGAAGAACATTCTGGAACACTGGGTGAGAAATTCTAAAGACGGACTACAGATGATTCCTACAGACAGTATAGTAATCAAACTGGACAAGGAAGCTATCAAACGCTCAGGAATGCTTACTCCGGACTCTATTCCTGACTACATGCACTTGTCACTGAAAGGCAAGAGAGTATTGTATAAGAGTGAGTTGATGATGCTTGAAATGCTTGCGAACACTAACTGGGAGAGACCACTGTACATGGCTATCACTGTTGGTTCGGACAATCACTTGAATCTGACAAATAACTTCCTGCAGGAAGGTCTTGCATACAGAATCACTCCTTTCGACAACAAGAAGCTGGGCAGAACAATAGACAGTGAGAAAATGTACGACAATCTGATGAACAAGTTCAAGTTCGGAGGCATTGAAAATCCAGACATTTATCTGGATGAAACAGTGACACGTATGTGCGACACTCACCGCCGCATGTTTGTACAGCTTAGTACCCAGCTTATCAAGGAAGGCAAAAAGGAGAAAGCTATAAAAGCTTTGGATTATTGTGAAAAAGTTATTCCTGGTTCAACTGTAAGACATGATTATATCTACAGTGGTTCAAAGGAAATGGCTGACAACTATATCACTCTTGGTGAATATAAGAAAGCCGAGAATATTCTTGACCAGATAGCCAACGACAATGTTCAGTACATAGCATGGTATCTGAGCCTTGACGACTCACGCTTCGCACTGTCATACGAGAACTGCCTGCGCAATATCTACTGCCTTGACGAGATATGTAAGAGTCTGGAGAAAATAAAGGACGACAAAACAGGCGAAATATGCCAAACTGCCGTTCATTACAATCAGAAGTTCCAGGAACTATACTCACTGCTTGAATCAAGAGTAGGAAAGAATTGATTTATACAAAAACATGTTTATAGAACAACCACCACAATTGATAAGATGCCTTTATCCATCCGCCATTTGGCGAATGGATAAAGACAAAAAGGCTGTGTATTTGACCTTTGATGATGGACCAATACCTAGAGTAACTCCATGGGTACTTGATGTTCTTGACAAATATAGAATAAAAGCTACCTTCTTTATGGTGGGAGATAACATTCGTAAACATCCTGATGAGTTCCGTATGGTGGTTGAGAAGGGACACAGAATAGGAAACCACACATTTAACCATATACGCGGACTGAGTTATGACATAAAATCATATCTTGACAACACCGATAAGGCATGCAGAATGATGATGAACACAAATCTGTTCAGACCGCCTCACGGATATATGAGTCCAAAGCAGTATGCCGAATTGAAAAAAAGGTATAAGATTATAATGTGGGACCTTGTAACACGCGATTATAACCGTAAATTTACAGGAGAACAGATTCTGAAAAAAGTAAAGAGATACGTCCGTAACGGTTCGATAATTACTTTTCACGATTCCCTGAAATCGGAAGAAAACATCAGATATGCTCTGCCTAAAGCTATCGAATGGCTTATGGAACAGGGATATGAATTTAAGGTCTTCGATTGAATAAAAAAATAAAGCCATCATTACATTTGGTATAGAATACCAGTAACGATGGCTTATTTTCATTATAAATAGTAGGTTATTATTTTATTGTAACAGACAATGGATTTCTTACCTTCTTAGCATATTCTTCAAGATATGAGTTCCATTTTTCGTCATCGAATCCACATTTGCTCCATGCAGATCCCCAATAATATTCGAATTCATCGCCAGGCTGGTATGTATTGATACCCATTACATGGCCAATAGCCCCTGCTACAGGCTTTTCAAAAGACTGGAACATAGTTTTCTCTACTTTATTAGGAAATACTGCTCCTACGTAAACTATACCATTATCAGCTTTAGGATTAGTAGTAGGATCGGCATACGCAATATAACCACCTTCTGTATCCATTGAATACTTGTCAGGTAATGCTTCGTGAACAACAAGACCTACACCTATCGGATAGTCTTTCTTCAGTGAAGAATAACTTACAGTAGTCTTATTTAAATGTGAACCTTTATCCAGCTGAATAATACGTGTTTCAACAACAGTTGTATCTCCATCGATGTTTAAAGGATTGAATTCCAGTTTCATTGTATATCTGAGAGGCCCATTATCCAATATCTCAAAATTCTTATAGCAATAAGGATACGCTATTGCAGAATCTGGCATCAAAGCAGCAGTACCTCCACCTAGTGTAGGACCAACAGCATAACAATCCATTCCGTTTCCATGATCAATATGATATGATATAGCTCTTCCCAAACTGTCTGCCTCAGCTTTTTTGCCCTCTTTACGAAGTTGCTTTATCATTGCTCTGGCATCCTTATCAAGTTCCATTGCATAACGGTCTTCGACTACTAATTCTGAAACGCTTTTTGTAAAGACATCATATCCGTATGCTTTTTCACCGTTCTTTTGTAAAGCAGGACCATACGCACGATATGCGGCTTTATCATTTTCCCATGCGATATCGTCAAGTCTTTCCGGATACTGACGTCCATAAACAACTGTATTTACATGCGAAGGCTGACCCTTAGTGATACTGTAAGATGCTATAGCATTGGCCTTTACTGTAGCGGGAAATATTATCTTATTATCAGATGTCAACTGATAAGGAACCTCTGTTTTATTTTCATCTGTAATAATAAAATCTGCAGTCTCACCAAGTTTCAGTTTTCCCAAAACGTCATCAGCAGAAATCTCAACAATCTCTTCTACACGATCTATATTCAATGGATTTGAAACTGATACTGTAATTCCTTTTTCTTGAGCACATGAAGCCATCATAGCAACAACAGCAGCAGATACAAATAACTTTTTCATACTTAATTTATAAGGCTTAAAACAAAAAAAGTCCTACCGGAAAAGTAATATTCCGGCAGGACCCTATATAATATTATTCTCTATTGGCGACCATTAATTATTTAGGCTGCTTTCCGATGTATGCCAAGATACCACCGTCAACGTACAATACATGACCGTTTACGAAGTTAGAAGCATCTGAAGCCAAGAATACAGCTGGACCTGCCAAATCTTCTGGGTTACCCCAACGAGCAGCAGGAGTCTTAGCTATGATAAATGCATCGAATGGGTGACGTGAACCGTCTGCCTGACGTTCGCGAAGAGGAGCTGTCTGAGGAGTAGCGATATAACCCGGGCCGATACCGTTACACTGGATGTTGAATTCACCGTATTCAGAAGCGATGTTGCGAGTAAGCATCTTAAGACCACCCTTAGCTGCTGCATATGCAGAAACAGTTTCACGACCAAGTTCACTCATCATAGAGCAAATGTTGATAATCTTACCGTGACCCTTCTTAATCATGCTAGGAATAACAGCTTTAGAAACGATGAATGGAGCGTTAAGGTCTACATCGATTACCTGACGGAATTCAGCAGCAGACATTTCAGTCATTGGGATACGCTTGATGATACCTGCATTGTTAACCAAGATATCGATAACACCTACTTCTTTTTCAATCTGTGCAACCAAAGCATTTACAGCTTCTTCATTAGTAACGTCGCATACATATCCCTTAGCTTCGATACCAAGTTCTTTGTAAGCTGCGATACCTTTATCTACCAATTCTTGTTTGATATCGTTAAAAACGATCTTTGCACCAGCCTTAGCAAAAGCAGAAGCGATTGCAAAACCGATACCGTAAGATGCACCTGTTACAAGAGCAACCTTACCTTCAAGTGAAAAGTTTACCATAATAATATAATTAATACTGTTTAATAAATCATTTCCACAAAAGTAATAAATTATTTCCGTTACCGCACACAAAAATATACAGAATATGTACAAAAATGTTTAATATCATGATAATAACATGTTTTAAAACATTTATACATATAGTTTTACTTATGTAAATTCAATCACATGTTGACAGAATATTACAGATTTCATCCTGAAAACGTCTTGCAGAAACATATTTCAGCACATTCTGATTAATAATGACGAATGCAATTGTATGTTTGGATGACGATGTAACATAGCCGGCCAATGAACATACGCCGGTCAAAGTTCCGGTCTTTGCACGCACATTTCTGAATGTTTTTCCTTTTCCCATTCTATATTGTAAAGTTCCATCAATACCAGCTATCGGCAGACTGTCATAAAACAAAGGGAATATCAAAGGAGAACTGAAAGCATATTTCAAATATCCCATAATAAGTTCCGGAGAGACATAATTATAATCAGAAACTCCACAGCCGTCAACTATTCTGAACTTTCGGCTATCAAAGCCTATATCAGTCTTAAGAAACTTGTAAATGGCATTCTGTCCATCCTTATGACTGAGATACTTCTTACCATTAAATATTTCTCTTGTAGCATGGAAGAACAGGGCTTCGGCAGAAAGATTATCACTCTCCTTCAATGCACGTTTTAAAACTTCGTCAATATCTCTATATACTGTTATTATACCTTTTGTATTGTCTGGCACAATACTATATGTTATACTGTCTTTGGGAATGAATATTCCCTTTCCCTGTAACTGATAGCGTAGGGTATTCATGAAGAAAGATTTTGTATCGAAAATATTCATCGAAGTACTGGCCTTATGTCTCGAACTGCCGGATATAGATATGATATTACCGTTATTGAGCCAATTGCGTGTGGCACTAACGTATGTACCTTCAGGTGATGTCCTATTGTCAATGGTATAGAAATCGGACTCAGGTTTAATCTCTACATTGGATTTACTTCCACCTGAAGGTGATATGCTTACATTTACACAGCCACGGTTCAGCATCAATGGCGAAAGATATGGCTGGAAAGTATCAGGAGTGTCATCCCATGCCCAACCAGGCCCCCAATAAACAGAGTCCATCATTGACACATCACCAACCAGACGGCCTTTTACTCCGTGTATACCCATATTCGCAATGGCATCTACCAACGATTCCATATCTTCCTGCATAAACTCTGGATCAAAATCACCTTTTACATAAATGTCACCGTAAAGTGTATCGCTTTCAATATACCCTGAATATGACAAACCTGTCTTTATCTGATAATCCTTACCCAAGACAGAAAGAGCTGTTACTGAAGTAATAACTTTTTCAACAGATGCTGGTCTGTAGAGTTTTTCTGCCTGATATCTGTATAATTCTTTTTTCGAAGTTAAATCGTATACCAGAATTCCTACCTCAGATGTATTAAGGAATGAGGAGTTGTTTATAAGCGAGTCTATTCTGTGAACTATTGTTTGAGAATTTGACTGTAGACATAATAAAAGAAAAGCAAACAATAGAGATGTTCTTAAAATTGTTCTTGCCATGATTATTTTGTATTTTTATTATACGTTTAAACGGTTTTTAAATACCATTTAAATAGTATTCAAAAACCGTCTACAAATATAATCAGAATTGAGAATCAACGAAGTTAAAAGATTAAAACTCTCTGAAAATTTCACCTACAGTAGGATGCGGAAAAACATATTTCTTGAAATCCTCAAGTTTCCTACCTTCTTCTATCATCATTCCGGCCATTACTATAAGTTCCGAGGCTGGGTTTCCCAATATATGTACTCCAAGGATATGATTCTTGGAATCTGTTATTACCTTACATATACCGTTCATCCCCTCATTCTCGGCAACAAACCTTCCGGCGTATGCCATAGGGAGTTTTGCAACTTTATAATCGAATCCTACTATTTGGGCCATCTCTTCAGTCATACCTACCGATGCCACCTCTGGATTTGTATATACCACTCCGGGAATAGCCTTATAACTCATATTGTCGTCTTTCCCACAAATATGATTTACTGCGACTTCGGCTTCTCTCACTGCTGTATGAGCAAGCATAGAGAAACCAGTAATATCTCCACATGCATAAACTCCGTCAACAGAAGTCATCATTGTCTTTGTATCAACCATGATTCTATGCTTAGGAGTAAATTCAAGAGAAAGATTTTCCAATCCATAACCTTCGGTACATGCATGGCGTCCGGCACTTACCAACAGTTTCGCGGATTCTACACATCCATCGCCGTCTGCAGTCAGATACTTAACTATAATATTTCCGGAATATCCATTACATACCTCAGTTACCTTGGCATCAAGTATGAAACTGACACCTTTCTTAGTGTATTCAGCTCTTAACATAGAAGCAAGCTCCTTATCTATACCTCCAAGAATTTCTGAAGTCATTTCTACGACTGTGACTTTTACTCCTAGACTGCAAAAATATGATGCAAACTCCATTCCTATGACTCCACCTCCTATTATAACAAGACTTTCCGGCAGCTCCTTGCAGTCGAGAGCTTCTCTGTGTGTCCAGAAATCTGTCTTTTCCAACCCCTTTACAGGAGGTACAAATGTCTTGCTACCTGTACACAAGATCAGTTTTTCACATTTATACACTTCATCACCACATTTTATTGTGTTTTTATCCTGAATATAAGCTTCACCAGTGACCACAGTAACCCCCGATTCGCTCATTTTGTTTTTTATTCCAAGCACAAGCTTACGGACTACTTTCTGTTTTCTGCTTACAATTTTTGCGATATCAAAAGAAACATTATCTGCTTTCACTGCATATTTTGAAGCATTTCTGGCCCCGTCAAAAACTTTGGCTGAATATAACAATGTCTTTGTGGGAATACATCCTTCGTTAAGACAAACACCGCCTAAAGCATTTTTCTCAAACAGAACGACATTCAAACCTGCTTTGCCAGCAGCTTCGGCGGCAGAGTAACCGGCAGGTCCTCCACCAATAATTGCTAATTGAAAATCCATAGTATATAAAAAGGTATAAAATTAGTTTGTGTTTATTCAATAATTACAAGTTTGCCGTTTATCGACTTGAGTTTCGAAATAAAAGAATCCTTGTTCCGTGGAGAAACATGTACTTTTATAGATCTGTTATTCCCATTGTATTTTATCTCAAGTCTATAGAATGACAGTGCAGGAGCCCAGAACTTCATCGAACGCACCAGCTTTATTGATTCTATCTGTTCAATATTAAGAGTGAATCCTTTAACAAAACGACCGGTTTCAATTCTCAACAAGCCGCCATCTGTTATAATATATTGGGTATGAATAAGCATTTCTATCTCATATATCACCAGAACGGCCATAATAAGTGCCAGCACCGTGTCATGCATCCAGAAGAAAAAGAAAAGAAGCAAAGATGTAACAGTAATCAGAATCCAATACCACCATCCTACTTCGGTCTTAAACGTTCTATCCATATCTTTAAGTATTTACAAAAACTCAGTAATTTTCTGTGAAGATAAAAATTAATTTACTAATAAACCACTAAAACAAAATTTCTTTATCTGTTTTTATGATTTATTTCTATGAAAAGTTTTATAAAATAACCATAGTATTAAGCTATATGACAACTTTTTAGTAGTTTTGCATCATAGATATAAATTATTATGGTTAGGAAATTCGATTTTCTCGTTATCGGCTCTGGTATTGCCGGAATGAGTTTTGCGCTTAAAGTGGCGCATAAAGGATCAGTTGCATTGATATGCAAGGCCGGAATGGAAGAAGCCAATACTTATTTTGCACAAGGTGGTATTGCTTCTGTAACGAATCTCAAAGTTGACAACTTTGAAAAACATATCCACGACACAATGGTTGCCGGAGATTGGATAAGTGACCCTGCAGCCGTAGAAAAGGTCATAACAAACGCCCCTAAACAGATAGAAGAGCTGATAAAATGGGGGGTTGATTTCGACAAAAATGAAAAAGGTGAATTCGATCTTCACAAAGAAGGAGGACATTCAGAGTTCAGAATTCTTCACCACAAGGATAATACAGGAGCTGAAATTCAGACAAGCCTGATTGAAGCAGTCAAACAGCACCCCAATATTACAATATTCTCAAATTTCTACGCTGTAGAACTTATTACACAACATCATCTTGGTATAATAGTTACGCGCCACACACCTGGTATAAAATGCTTCGGAGCATATATTCTGAACGAAGAGACAGGCGAAGTGGATACTTTCCTTTCGAAAGTCACTGTCATGGCTACAGGTGGATGTGAAGCTGTATACAGACACACTACAAACCCACTTGTTGCAACAGGCGACGGTATAGCAATGGTTTATCGTGCCAAGGGTGCCGTAAAAGATATGGAATTCATTCAGTTCCATCCTACTGCATTATTCCATCCAGGCGACCGTCCAAGCTTCCTTATAACAGAAGCTATGCGCGGATATGGCGGCGTTCTCAGAAATCTTGCAGGAGAAGAATTCATGCATAAATATGACCCACGCCTGTCATTGGCACCACGCGATATAGTAGCACGTGCAATAGACAGCGAAATGAAACAGCGTGGTGAGGATCATGTTTATCTTGACGTAACTCACAAAGACCCTGAGGAAACTAAGAAACATTTCCCTAACATATACAAGAAATGTTTGAGCCTGGGTATAGATATCACAAAAGATTATATACCTGTTGCTCCTGCTGCCCACTATCTTTGCGGAGGTATCAAAGTCGATCTGGACGGACAGTCAAGCATACGCCGTCTATATGCAATTGGCGAATGTTCATGCACAGGTCTGCACGGAGGAAACCGTCTGGCTTCAAACTCGCTGATTGAAGCAATAGTTTATGCCGATGCAGCCGCACAGCATGCAATGAGTGTAATAGACAGATACGAATTTAATGAGGATATTCCTGAATGGAACGACGAAGGAACAATCAGTACCGAAGAAAGAGTCCTTATTACACAAAGTATGAACGAAGTAAATCAGATAATGGAATCTTACGTAGGTATAGTAAGAAGCAACTTACGTCTGGTAAGAGCATGGAACAGACTTGATATCCTGTATGAAGAGACAGAAAGACTGTTCAAGCGTGTCAAGGCCTCACGAGAAATATGCGAATTGAGAAATATGATTAACGTAGGATATCTTATAACTCGCCAGGCAATGGAAAGAAAAGAAAGTAGAGGATTGCATTACACTATCGACTATCCGAAGCATTCTGAAGAAAACAAACAATAACAGATAATAATAAGCAGGGATATTCAGTAAATGTCCCTAAAAAGTAATATGGCATATAAAGTCGATAGAG
>NZ_CALDPF010000027.1 GCF_937912035.1 uncultured Bacteroides sp. | reverse complement strand
GCTAAACTGACGTACGGGTAACCGTACCGGGGGTTCGAATCCCCCAGCTTCCGCAAAAAAGCTCTATAATCAATTGATTATGGAGCTTTTTTTTGTGATTTTATTTAAAAAGATTCAATATTCATTGAATTTGTTTCTCTGGTGTTATATAATTTATATGTATTTCATTGCAATAGCTAATATTTAACATCTAAATTTTCTGTAATTGCTCTTTTAATCTGGATACTATCAGCAGCATTACTAAACGGTACAACCCTATAGGAGGTAGTTTTTTCTATATTAAACCAGTCATTTTCAGGAACAAGATTTTTATTCTTTGAATATTTATTATTAACCATCATTCCCCATGTAGCTCCTCCAGTAAGATATACAGGAAAACTATCTTGTTTTATTCTTTCAATAATATCAATCGGATTATCTAAGTGAAACAAGGTTCTTACGTAATAATCTTTTTGTATTTCTCCTGGTTTATAATTATTGCTATATGGACCTAGTATATCAAATTGATGTATTGGATGACATATAGCAAATTCAATTCCTTTTCTTGGGAATGAAGATCTTACCTCTATTTTTTTATTATTAGAAATAACTTTTAAATCTATCTGTTTGGCTGCATCGTCAAATTCTGTTTCTGAGACAATTTCATCGTCACTGTTTAGATATTGTTTCCAAAAATATTCAGAAACAACACCAGCTATGCAATTAGCTAAAATTCGTTTATTATCTCTTTTGTGTGAAGAGTCATTAGCTGTACCGGGATTAACCTTCTTCGCTAAATATTCTGCTTTTGTAAGCAATGAATCTATCAGTTTTTTATCTTCAGGATTTGATAAATAATTCAGACGGTAGGATACAACATTAAAAGGTGCTCTTCTACAACTTGTAGGATACTTTTTGGAACATTCAATAATTAAATTTTCTATTTCCATATATTATTGATTATAAATTACTTAATGTGTTCCTAAGTTGGTTGGATAAAAGGTAAATATTCTTCGCAAAAATAATGTTTATTTGATTTCTTTTCAAAGATAAGAATTTATTATGCAGCAGAGGCATAAGAGTAGTCTAAAAAATCAATATTTGTTTTCTAAGGTTTGAATAAACAATATTCAGATATATAATAGGTTTATTATTATGTTATGAGTATTCTTTGTACAAAAAGTAAGAAAACTTGCGTATTATATGTTATATTGATTGTTTTATGGCATTTTTCCTATCCGTGTAATGAAATGATTTTATCAAAATAGAATGTATTGTTAATTTGGAACTTGTTTGTGTTTTTTTATATAGTAATTAAATGTCGTTGAATTGTTAAATCTCTCTTGTTAATTAAGAATTATAACTATAAAAATGACATGTTATTTCATCAAAAATGTGCTGAAATATTGATTTGAATGTCCTGTCGTTTTATGCAAAGTTTTGGGACACTTTGATTTTGGGTATAAAATGTATGAAAAATCGTTGTTTTTATCTCCAGATTTGATTCCTGATATAATTGTTCCTTTTTGTTATTATGTTATTTTAATCAGCTTATATTTATTATTTGTGTTTAGATAAGTCTGTTGTGTTTGATAATTATTTTGTAATAGGAAGAAATAACTTTCATTATGAATTTGGGAATCTGTGTGAGAATCTTTATTTCTGAAATGATTTGGGTATCGGATTTGATTTTACGATTCCAGGCAAGGGAATATGTCATTTTGACAAAAAGTAATGTTACGAAAATATGGTTGAAATCATCTTGTAAGAAAAAGTTTAATCAAACTAATAAATTAGTGTGATACTATTTAAATCTTTATAAACTAATGTTTAAAAATGTATTATACTTAAATTTTATTGTAGCACTAAATTTTATTTGTATTACATTTACAGTCGAAATCAATTAACTGAGAATTATAATACTATAAATCTTTTTATGGAAACAAAATCAATTTTATTTATGGGGATTTCATTGTTGGCGCAAGTTACAATAGCAGCCGATGATGTTCAGGTAAAGTCTGACCGCCCAAATATTCTTTTTATATTGAGTGATGATCATACTTCTCAGACATGGGGAATCTATGGAGGTGTGCTTGCCGAATATGCTCAGACTGATAATATCCAGAGGATAGCAAGGGAAGGAGCAGTTCTTGACAATTGTTTCTGTACTAACTCTATTTCAGTACCTAGTAGGGCGGCAATCTTGACTGGTAGATACAGTCATAGGAATGGCGTATATACTTTGGATGATTCACTTGATGTGTCAATTCCTACTTTTGCAAAAGAGTTTCAAAAAGCAGGATACAGTACTGCCCTTGTAGGAAAATGGCATTTAAAGTCTCAGCCTCAAGGGTTTGATTATTATTCAGTATTCCATGACCAGGGTGAATATAGGGACCCGACATTCAAGAACAGCGACAGACCATGGCCGGGGAATATAAATTTTGGTGTCAGAGAAAGAGGATTCTCTACTGATATTGTGACGGATAAGGCTATAAAATGGATGAAAAAACAGGACAGGAATAAGCCATTCCTGATGTGTTGTCATTTTAAGGCAACTCATGAACCTTATGATTTCCCTGAACGCATGCGTCATCTGTATGATGGAGTGACTTTCCCTGAACCGGAAAATCTGTTTGATTGGGGAAAAGAGACTAATGGAAGAACCTTCCAGGGACAGCCGCTTGAAGAGATGATCAGGCGTTGGGAAACAGCTTCTGCCGATCCGGACAAATGGTGGTGTAGATATCCTGAATTGCCTTTCAGTGTGAAAGGAATGGGGAAAATTGCAGCAAGAAAAGCTGCTTATCAGAAGTTGATAAGGGATTATCTGCGTTGTGCGGCTACTGTGGATGATAATATAGGAAAGCTGTTGGATGCTCTTGATGAAATGGGTATTTCAGATAATACTATTGTAGTTTACGTGGCAGATCAGGGATATTTTTTAGGAGAACATGGTTTCTTTGACAAGAGGATGTTTTATGAAGAAGCGGCACGTATGCCTTTTGTTATCTGCTATCCTAAACAGATTCCGGCAGGACAAAGAGTTGAAGAGCTTATTCTGAATGTGGATTTTGCTTCTACATTGTCTGATTTTGCCGGTGTCAATGCTCCTGAGGGTAATCAGGGAAAAAGCTTCAAGGATATTCTGGTTTCAGGTTCGGCAAAAGACTGGCGGAAAAGTATATATTACAGGTATTGGACCCAGCATGAGATACGTCCGGCACATATCGGTGTTAGGAATGACAGGTATAAGCTGATATTCATATATGGAGACAGGCTGAACATGACCGGTTCGTCTGACTATGTATCCGAGCCTTCATGGGAGTTCTATGATTTGCAGAAAGATCCTAAAGAAAATCATAATGCATACAATGACAAGGAGTATGCATCAATAATAAAGGAAATGAAAAAAGAGATGATGAGATTGCGTGAAGAGACAGGTGATACAGATAAAGGTTCTGAACGTATGATGCAGATACTCAAGAAAGAAGGATTGTTATAATTTAATGTTGGAATCAAAATGAGACAAAAGTATTTTATTATAACTTGCTTCTGTATATTATTATGTGGTTGTGGCAGTAAAAACATTCTTTCAGAAAAGGAATACAACCATGGTGTCAATATCATTCCAATGCCACAGAATATGCAATTGGGGAATGGAAAATTTACCATTGACAATAATACCAGGATTATCATATCTGACGACTCGCTGAGTAATGTTGCCGATTTCTACTCCCAAAAAATACAGGCTTCAACTGGTTTTGATATTAAGGTTACGGGCAAATACTCGAACAATTCCATAAGCCTGTCTATTGACAGTAATATAGGAAAAGACCTTGACAACAGGCTGGCTGCCGAGTCATATACACTTTCTGTAAAGGAAAATGGTGTAGACATTAAGGCTTCTACACTTAAGGGAATTTTTTATGGTATGGCTACGTTTATGCAACTGCTTCCAGCCGAAATAGAATCTTCCAGCAAAATATATAATGCTGAGTGGACAGCACCGGTAATTGAGATTAAGGACAGTCCGCGTTTTAAATACAGAGGATTGATGCTTGATGTGGCAAGACACTTTATATCTGTCGAAGGACTTAAGAAACATATTGATATGCTTGCTTTGGTCAAGATAAATAATCTTCACCTTCATCTCACTGATTTTCAGGGATGGAGAATTGAAATAAAGAAATACCCTAAACTGACAGAAATTGGAGGGACCCGTATAGATGAGTATGGCAATGTTTATTCAGGATATTATACTCAGGAAGAAATTAAGGAGCTGGTAGAATATGCTCAGGACAGATTCATAAATATAATACCTGAGATAGATGTTCCGGGACATTCACTTGCCGCTATTGCTTCCTATCCTGAACTTTCGTGTACAGGCGAGAAGTATGATGTAATGAGCAGGTGGGGACCATTCCCTGTTGTCTTCTGCCCTGGAAAAGAAGATATGTTTGAATTGCTTGATGGAGTGTTTGCCGAAATGAGTACTCTGTTTCCTAGTGAGTATTTCCATATAGGCGGAGACGAATGTCCTAAAAAAGTGTGGGAAATATGTCCTAATTGCCAAAGGAGAATAAAAGAGGAGGGTCTTTTTGATGATAAGGAACATACCGCTGAGGATAAGTTACAGAGTTATGCAATATCACGATGCGAACAGATTCTCAAAAAATACGGAAAGAAAATGATTGGTTGGGATGAAATTCTTCAAGGTGGTTTGGCGCCTGAAGCTACAGTCATGTCATGGCGTGGTGAAAAAGGTGGTATAGCTTCGGCTCTTATGGATCATAATGTGATAATGACACCAACAAGCGGCGGTATGTATCTAGACCATTATCAGGGAAATTCGCAGGCTGAACTTTTTGCTTGGGGAGCATATGCTCCTATTGTGAAATCATATAACTATAATCCGGTGCCAGATACATTGGTCAGAATGGGAAAAGAAAAATATATTTTGGGAGTACAGGCCAATGCTTGGACAGAATGTATGTATACAGAAGATATAGTTGAGTATCGTGTATATCCTAGAATTTTTGCAGTTGCAGAAACAGGGTGGACAGAAGATGAGAAGAAGAATTTTGACGACTTCTCACGGCGACTGAACAATATGGCGGTAAGGATGGATTGTCACGATATCAATTATCATATACCTTTACCTGAACAACCGGATTTTTGCAGAAATCACCTAGCGTTTACAGATGTTGTCAATGTTTCTTTTGACACTTCCAGACCAATGAAAATGGTATATACAACAGATGGTACAGAACCGGGTCTTGATTCGCCGGTATATTCTGAACCGATTATGATTGACAAAACGTGTACCATTAAAATAAGAAGTGTCCTGCCGTCAGGAAAAATGAGTATCGTAAGAGATGTTTTTGTCGAGCGTCAGTCATACAAGGAGCCTGACACATCAGATGAGCCGGTACATAGCGGTTTGAAACTTCGTTTTGCACCTCACAGATGTATGTATGTCAGTGAATTGGGTGAAATAAAAGAATGGAAAGACAGCGTTCTGACATCAATAGAACCTATAGTCAGACTTAGAAAAAACAAATATTCCAATGTAGAGTTTTATGCGGCAGTAGCAGAAGGATTTTTCTATGTTTCTGAAAGCGGTATATATGAGTTCTCGTCTAATAATACCAGAATAACCGTTGGCGATTATATTGCTGTAGATAACGACGGAAAGCCTCAGATAAATTCTAAGTATGGCAAATCCATGTCTCTTAAGCAAGGTTGGCATAAAATAAAGGTTGAACAGATTTCCAATTTTATAGGTGGTTGGAATTCACAGCAGAGAAATAATGGCGCCGTGATGATAAGAAAATATGGCGATAAGAAATGGACAAATATATCGAAAGAAAACATTAAATATAACTGATTATGGAATTTGAAGTAAAAAAACATTTCCTTTCTACGTTGTTTGTTGGAGGATTGGCATTGCCTGTGCTTGCACAGGATTACACAAATATTGTTCTTATAAATCTTGATGATGTGGGATTTGGAGATTTCTCATGCAATGGAGCATACGGTTATAAAACTCCGAATATAGATAATATGGCATCTCAAGGTGTAAGGTTTACACATTTTCTTGCTTGTCAGCCTATAAGTGGGGCTTCTCGTGCAGGTCTGATGACAGGATGTTATCCTAATCGTATAGGTTTTGCCGGAGCTCCCGGCCCGAATTCTGATTATGGAATACATCAGGACGAAATGACAATGGGAGAACTCTTGAAGCAGAAAGGATATGCTACTGCTATCTTCGGAAAATGGCATTTGGGAGATGCTCATGAATTTCTGCCTCTCCAGAATGGTTTTGATGAATACTATGGACTGCCATATTCTAATGACATGTGGCCTTATCATCCACAACAAGGAGAAGTGTTCAATTTTCCTGATTTGCCGACTATAGATGGCAATAAAGTCGTAGGTTATAATACAGACCAGACTAAGTTTACTACAGATTACACAGACAGAGCAATAAACTTCATAAAGAAAAACCGTAAACAGCCGTTTTTCCTCTATCTGGCACATTCAATGCCTCATGTACCGCTTGCTGTATCAGACAAGTTTAAAGGAAAGAGTGAGCAGGGACTTTTTGGTGACGTTATGATGGAAATAGACTGGAGTGTAGGTCAGGTTCTGAAGACTTTGGAGGATAATGGACTTATGGAAAAAACTCTTGTGGTACTAACCTCTGATAATGGTCCGTGGGCGAACTATGGAAATCATGCAGGCTCTGCGGGGGGACTTCGTGAGGCGAAAGCTACAACCTTCGATGGCGGAAATCGTATTCCTAGTATCATGTATTGGAAGGGACATACCAAACCGGGCACAATATGCAATAAGCTGGCTTCAAATATAGATTTATTCCCTACATTTGCGGAAATTTCAGGTGCTCCTCTTCCGCAGAAAAAGATAGACGGTGTGAGTATTCTTCCGCTTATCAAAGGTGATGATAGTGCAAATCCACGTGAGTCTTTTGTTTACTATCTTAATAAGAACGATCTTGAAGCTGTGACAGACGGGGAATTTAAACTTGTGTATTCACATAAATACGTTACATATGGGGCATATGAACCAGGTAATGACGGACAACCAGGAAAACTTACTGTAATAGAAGTGGAAAAACCGGAATTGTATGACTTGCGTCGTGATCCGGGAGAAAGGTACAACGTTATTTCACAGTACCCTGAACGGGTTATAAAGCTCAATCGTATTGCGGATAAAATGCGTGAAGAACTTGGAGATAATCTTACGCGCAAAAAAGGAGCTGAACGTAGAGAACCAGGTCATCCGGCGAAAAAATAACTGTTCAGTTATTTTATTACTAAAAAAATCAAGCCCTATACAACTTCCCGGGATATTATCTGTCATTGAAGTTTATAGGGCTTGATTAGTGTGTCGGAATTGATGTAAAATTGTTATCTTTGCAGCCGTTTTCGCTATTTTATATTATATATATTGCAATGAATAAATTAAACGGACTACTTTATGGTATAATATCATCTGCATCGTTTGGATTGATTCCGCTTTTTGCCATTCCTGCCATGCAACATGGCATGGACTTTATGAATGTCATTTCCTACAGATTCCTTTTTGCAACAATAGCACTGGCTGTTCTTCTGAAAATCAGGAAGGTTTCTTTCGGTATAGAAAAATCGGATTTGCCAACGCTCTTGCTGCTTTCATTTTTTTATCTGATTTCTTCCGTATTCTTGTTGTGGGGATATAAGTTTATGCCGTCGGGGGTGGCTACTACAATACATTTTATGTATCCTGTGATAACGACTCTTGTCATGATGCTTTTCTTCCACGAAAAGAATTCACTGTTTCGCACGTTGGCTATCCTGATGGCGATAGGAGGGGTGTATGCACTTTCGTATTCCGATTCGCAAGGTGAAACTAATATGTTGGGAGTGATCATAGTGTTGATATCGGCAGTGGGTTATGCCTTATATCTTGTTACGGTTGGTCAACGCAAGAACCAAAACCTGAAAGGACTGAAACTTACTTTTTATGTGTTTCTTTTCAGTACAGTGATATTGCTTGTGGGAATGTCTTCAACTGGAAATTTGCACACTATACCGGATGTAACTACTGCTGGTAACTTGCTGTTGCTTGCCATAATACCTACTATTGTGTCAAATCTGACTTTAATAGAGGCTATAAAGTACATTGGAGCTACCCAGACATCTGTATTGGGGGCTATGGAGCCGGTAACTGCGGTAATTGTGGGTATAGCGATTTTTGGTGAGACTTTTACTTTTACTATAGCAGTCGGTATAATACTTATAATTTCGGCTGTAACTATTATAATACTAAAGAGGTAATTAAATATAATACTAATATCGAATCGATTATGAAGAAACTACTTTGTCCTCAATGTAAAATATCATCTATGTATGTAAAGAATGCAGGTGGTGAACGCCGACTTGTATATGTGGATGAAAATCATAATATAGTGGCTAAATATCCTGAAGAGGGCCTTGAAGGTTTCAATCTTACTGAGGTTTATTGTTTGGGGTGTTCTTGGCACGGCTCTCCAAAGAGGTTGAGTAGTAAATATGTATGAATTTATTGCACAAAATCCGTTTTTTTGTGTAATAATTGTTTCTTTACTACTCGTTTTTGGTAAGTTTTAGTATCTTTGCTGCCTAAATGTTTAAATATTAATGAATTATATATTATGGAAAAAGTTATAATCAATTCTTATGAAGAATTTGAGAAGTTGGTAGGCAAGCAGATAGGTGTTTCTGAATGGTTGGAAATTCCTCAGGAACGCATAAACCAGTTTGCTGACGCAACTTTGGATCATCAGTGGATACATGTAGATGTTGAAAAGGCTAAAGTAGAGAGCCCATATAAAAGTACTATAGTACACGGTTATCTTACATTGTCTTTGCTTCCGTATCTATGGAATGAAATTATAGAAGTGAACAACCTCAAGATGATGGTTAACTACGGAATGGACAAGATGAAATTCGGTCAGGCTGTGCTTTCTGGACAGAGCGTTCGTCTTGTTGCAGATTTACAGTCGTTGGTTAATCTTCGTGGGGTAGCCAAGGCTGAGATAAAATTCTCTATAGAGATTAAGGATCAGAAGAAGAAAGCTCTTGAAGGAGTGGCTACATTCCTTTATTATTTCAATTAATAAGTCATAAATTAAGGGTTAAACAGTTCGGCTCCCGGACTATTTAACCCTTTGTTATTTTCTGTTTTCAAGTCTTCTTACATCTGTTGGTAGTTCTTAGCCAGACCTCCTTCGCTTGTTTCCTTGTAGAGCGACGGCAGGTCATGACCTGTCTGTTTCATCACTTCAACTACTTTGTCGAACGATACACGGTGGTGTCCGTCGGTAAAGGCAGAGTATATATTTGCATCGAGTGCTCTTGCCGCTGCGTATGCGTTTCTTTCTATACATGGTATCTGTACTAGTCCGCATACAGGGTCGCAAGTCATTCCCAAGTGATGTTCAAGCCCCATTTCGGCTGAGTATTCAATCTGTGCAGGACTTCCGCCGAATAATTGGCTTGCAGCTGCCGATGCCATGGAACATGCCACACCAACCTCAGCCTGACATCCTGCTTCTGCTCCTGAGATTGAAGCGTTGTGTTTTACAATGTTTCCCACCAGACCGGCAGTGGCTAGTGCACGCAGTATTCTTGCATCACTGAAATCACGGCTTTCCTGCAAATGTTTAAGCACTGCCGGAACTACTCCGCACGAACCGCATGTAGGAGCTGTTACTATCTTTCCTCCTGAAGCGTTTTCTTCGCTTACAGCAAGTGCGTATGCAAATACCAGGCCGCGTGAGCGTAGTGAATCCTTGTAACCCTTGGCGCGTATGTAATATGACGAGGCTTTTCTGGGCAGATTGAGAGGACCGGGAAGTACGCCTTCTGCATCCAGACCTCTGTCTATGGCTGCTTTCATGGTTTCCCATACCTCGGCCAGATAATCCCATATTTCAGGACCTTCGCACTGTTCTACATATTCCCAGTAGCTTTTACCTGTATGTTTGCACCACGCCAGTATTTCGCTCATGCTTTTCATGTCGTAAATATCTTTTGATACTGTTCGTCCTTTTCCTTCTTCTGCCAGTGCTCCACCGCCTACACTGAACACGGTCCATTCGTCTGTCACTTGCTTGTTGGCATTCAGTGCCTTGAATGTCATTCCGTTGGGATGAAAAGGAAGGAATACATGCGATTTCCATATTAATTCTACAGGTGCATGTGGTTGTAGTGTGTCTAGTATGGCTACGTCTGTCATGTGTCCTTTGCCTGTTGCGGCAAGACTTCCATACAATATTACTTGAAACGATGCAGCTTCCGGATGTCTTTCCAGGAACATCTCGGCTGCTTTGCGTGGTCCCATTGTGTGGCTGCTTGATGGGCCTGTACCTATTCTATATAGTTCTTTAATTGATTTCATCTTTGTTGTTATCTTGTTTGTTATGTATTCAAATATTTACTACTGTTATTCCCGCTCCACCGAACTGTACGTGCTCATCGTGGAAACTTGATACTCCAGGAACTGTTGCCAGATATTGTCTGATCAATGTACGTAGTATTCCGGAACCTGTGCCGTGGAGGATTCTCACATTTTTTGCTCCCACAAGAATGGCATCATCTATAAAGTATGTCACAGCCTGTATTGCTTCGTCTCCTCTCATACCTCTTACGTCTATCTCGTGTTTGAAGTTAAGCTTCTTGTCGTACATTCTACTTTGTGTAGCACTGCTTACGAAGCTGGCCTTAGCCGGAGATGTGGCAGTTGGCTTAGGTGCATCAGCATGTTCCAAACGTTCTGTCTTGACATTTGTCTTCATAAGTCCGAACATTACTACTGCATTCTTGCCGTTTATCTCCATCACCTGTCCGGTACTTGTCTGTCCCTTTATGCGTACATAGTCGCCCGTGTTGATAGGTTTCACTTTAGGAATGACAGGCTCTTTAGTTTCGTTTGCTTTCTTTTCTTTCTTTTCCTTGCGGCGTTCCTGTTTTTCCCTAAGTTTTTCCATCTTTTGGGCTATCTTCTCTTCCATGGCCGCCTTTTCCAGTTCTTCCACTTCTCGTCTGAAGTCTGTAAGTTCCTGTCTTGCCAGACGGGTACGTTCTTTCTCTGCTTGTGCCTCTTTGATTGTACGTATGGTGTTTTCTATGCGTGCATTCGATTCCTGCAGAATCTTTTCAGCCTCTTCCTTGGCTTTTTTCAGGATTTCCTTTCTGCTCTTTGCCAGTTCCTCCATTTCCTTTTCATAGCGTGAAATGGTATCTTCCATCTGTTTTTCACGCTTGCGTATGTTTTGGCGTTTTGTTTCCCAGTAACGTTTGTCGCGCACTATGTCTTGTAGGTATTTGTCGCTTTGAATGTATTCGCTACCTACTATTTCAGAGGCATCGGCTATAACATCTTCCGGTAATCCTATCTTACGTGCTATTTCAACAGCAAAAGAACTTCCCGGATTACCAATCTGAAGCTGGAACAGTGCTCTCATCTCATGACGGTCGTACAGCATGGCACCGTTTATAACTCCTTCGTTATTCTCGGCAAAATGCTTCAGGTTCTGATAGTGAGTGGTTATTACTCCGAATGTCTTCTTGTTGTTGAATCGTTTCAATACTGCTTCTGCTATCGCACCGCCTATCTGTGGTTCTGTACCGCCACCGAACTCGTCTATCAGGATGATACTGCTGTCGTTGCAGTATTTCATCATATTTTTCATGTTCGTTAGGTGAGAAGAGTATGTACTCAGGTCATCTTCAATACTCTGTTCGTCACCTATGTCGATAAATATGCTGCTGAATATTCCTGCATGACTACGCTCGTTCATAGGTACTGGTATTCCGCATTGCAGCATATACTGCAGCAGTCCTACTGTTTTCAGACACACGGATTTACCTCCGGCATTAGGCCCGGAAATTAGCAAAATTCTGTCCTTGCTGTTAAGTGCTATTTCCAGAGGTACTACTTTTTTATTATGTTTCTCCAGATTTATTCTCAGTAGCGGATGTATGGCATCAAACCAATCTATTGTCCTACTGTTCTCCATTGCAGGTTTTGAAGCCTTGATATCTATACTGAACAAAGCCTTGGCTCTGATGAAATCGATTTTTGCAAGGAACTCGTATGATACCATTATGGCAGGAACGTGCGGACGTATCTCTTTTGAGAATTCAGTCAGGATTCTTATTATTTCTCTTCTTTCTTCACCTTCCAGCTCTCTGATTCTGTTGTTTGCCTCTACAACTTCGGCAGGTTCAATGAATACGGTTTTTCCTGTAGCTGACTCGTCGTGAACAATACCTCTGATTTTTCTTTTCATACCAGGTGCTACAGGTATCACCAGTCGTCCGTCGCGTACAGTAGGAGTTACGTCCTTGTCAACATATCCTTCTGACTGTGCTTGTCTGAGGATTGAGTTAAGGCTGCGTGATATGCTTCCGGCTGTAGATGCCAGTTCGCGTCTGATGTTGAGCAGCTCAGGTGATGCGTTGTCCTTTATTTTGCCGAATTTGTCGAGTATATTATTGATTTTTGCAGTTAGCTGAGGGAAAACCATGATGTCTTCAGCCAACTTTCTCAGGTTGGGGTAGTGGTTGTTGGTGTAATTGCCGTCATCATCCGTCTCGTCATCTTTCTGCAAGAAGAGAATTATCTCTCTGATAGTTTCCAGCGAGCGTCGCAGGTCGAACAGTTCCGCTTCGTTCATGTACATACCTTCAATTCTGATTTTTTTTAGTGATGGGCGTACATCGAAGAAATTCTGGCTAGGGAATTCATTCTCACCTTGTATTATCTGCATGAACTCAGTCACCTGGTCCAGTAATGAATTAACATTGTCGAAATCGTCGGAGAAACTCATTTCGTCTACCTTTTCATGCCCCAAGGTACATAGACATTTGTTTTTTATGAGTGTGCGTATCTGGTCGAATCCTATTTTCTGCTCAAAATTCAGAGGATATATCATGTCTGTATATTGTATTTTATGCTGTTTTAAATTGTTGACAAAGGTACTACAATGCAGTTGTATTTCAAAAAAAGAAAACAATAATTTGATTGCATCTGTTATATTAGATATAACTATGACTGATAATACGATAAGCGTACTTTGTCAGTTTGCAATATCAGAATAAAATGACTAACTTTGCATCGCGAAGAATATGGGTATATTGATAAATGAAACTTAAGAAAGATATAGAAATAGAAAAAGGTCCCGATGGATATATTCTGGGTGGTGAAGGAATGGAAGCGTCGGAATATGACATGCTTACTCCTCTTAGCGATGAGGCAGTATTTCTTATCAGGGAGATAGGTCAGGATGAATTCGACGAAGATACTTTGGCGAGTATGCTGTGTAGTGAGTTTGGGATGGACTATACACGTGCTTTAGAGGAGGCCCTTGTGTTGATGAATCATTGGCAGGATATAGGAATAACACGTTGGTGAACCTGTTTATTACATGAAATATTTGGACAGTAAGATATTGGGCAGTGCAATGGCTACAGCCTCGTGGATGTATAGGCAGACATCAGGATATAGAATCCCGGTGTCTGCTTCTGTGCTATTAGGGGTTATAAGAATTGTTGCTTCTCTTTCTTTTATCTGGATTAGTAAGGAGATGATAGATATGGCTGTCGGATCCGGTGGAAACCTTACTAAATATGCCTTATTACTAGTTTTTGCACTCGCTGCGGAAATTCTGTGTTCTGTGTCTCAGGGATATATTGATGTTAGGGCCGAAGCCGGAATACGTAATGCTTTACGTAGTCGTGTGTTTGTCCGGGCACTGAATGCCAGATGGAATGGAAAGGAAAGATGGCATACGGGAGATGTGGTCAACCGTCTGGAAGAAGATGTCAGGGTTATTGCCGACACACTGTGTCACCTTGTTCCCGGAGCGTTGGTTACTATGGTACAACTTGTAGCAGCATTTGTCTTTTTATGGACTATGAACCCTGTGCTGGCATGGGTTATACTTTGTATATTGCCTGTGTTTATGGTTTTAGCCGCAATTATGGCACGGCGGATTAAAAAACTCACAATAGAAATACGTAGATCCGATTCTAAGGTGCAATCTGTTTTGCAGGAGTCTCTTCAAAGACGTATAGTCATAATAGCACTTGGGAGGGTGGAATATGTAATGAACCGCCTTTTGAATTCGCAGGATGCTCTTATGGAAAAGGTGATGAAAAGGAACAAGTTCAGTATGTCGTCGCGTGCTGCCATGATGACAGGTTTCGGAACTGGTTATCTTACAGCCTTTATTTGGGGAGTACACCGTATGCAGGATGGTGTGGTTACATTTGGTATGTTGTCGGCTTTTCTTCAGCTTGTAGGTCAGATTCAACGTCCAACAGCCGATATGAGCCGTCGACTGCCTGCGATTATACATGCCATGGCTTCGGCAGAGAGATTAATGGAAATATACGATTCCGAGCAGGAAGATACTCTTTTGACTGATGATGACCAGACATTCATTCCTGATGGAATAAGGTTGGAGAATGTAACATTTGGCTATCCTGATGCAAACAGAAAGATATTCCAGAATTTTACACACGATTTCCGGCCTGGAACTTCTACAGCCATTATGGGCGAGACGGGTGCAGGAAAGAGTACAATGATGCGTTTGATGCTTGGTTTGCTTAAGCCCGAAAGTGGTAATGTCATACTTTATTCAGAAGACGGTAGTTGTGCTGATGCTTCTGCACGGTTCAGGAGTGGAATAGTATATGTTCCTCAGGGAAATAGCCTTCTCAGTGCAACAATCCGTGAGAATCTTATCGGCGGAAAGAAGAATCTTTCTGATGATGTTATCAGAAATGCTCTTTACATGGCTGCTGCAGAGTTTGTTTATGATTTACCTAATGATCTCGATACTAAGTGCGGCGAAGGTGGAGAAGGACTGAGTGAAGGTCAGGCCCAACGCATAGCCATAGCCAGAGCATTGCTCAGTGAAGGCCGTATAATGCTTCTTGATGAGTTTACTTCAGCTCTCGATGCCGAAACAGAGAGTAGACTTATGGACAGGCTGACGGAAAACTATACAAGTAAGACGCTTGTATTTATTACTCATCGCAAGGAGATAGCAGAAAGATGTGAAAATGTGGTACATGTTAGCAGAACATGATTATGAAGAAACTTATATTGCCGAATGAAATATTGATGGGTGAGGTTGAGAGGCTTCTTTTGCAGGGCACTGCTGTCACAATTATGACAAAAGGTAACAGTATGTTACCGTTTATTGTTGGTGAGAGGGATAGTGTAGTATTAAAGCCATACGGAAAGCCACAGGTAGGTGATATTGCTTTGGCGCATCTGGACAGTGGGACGTATGTGCTTCATAGGATTATTGCTATATCAGATACAGGTATTGTGACGTTAATGGGTGATGGAAATATCCGCGGAATGGAGCATTGTCATTCAGATAGACTTTGTGGAAAGACGGTAACTGTTATCAGACGCGGACGTAGATACAATCCCGATTCAAAATTGTGGATTACTATGTGGCGTATCTGGCGACAAATGCTGCCTGTACGGCGTTATCTTTTAGCTTTATACAAACGACTTTTAATTAAACTTATATAGGATAGAAGGATGAATAAACTTTATTCATACATAGTAGGTGGACACAGGTTTTACTTGAGTATTCCTGAAAAGTCCGGATTTTTATCATCTTTGGACAATTACAAACCATTTTTGGAAAGTGAAATATGTGTGGATGGCTTTTCTCCGGAAAGTGTATCCGACAGTGTATTTTGTCTGGAGTTGGATATTGAATTGGAAGGAAAGGAACTGATGAATAATTCAGATTTATTGGCTGAGTTCGATAATGATACCGCCTTTATATCTGTTATGTTAGGTGGCAACGGTGAAAGAATCTTTCTTATTTCGTTGAATCGTGAAATGAAGGAACAGGGTGGACTCCTTGTTATAGACAACGGAAATGCTTATTGTAGGCTGTATACAGGAGCATGTAATGGTGGCAGACACAAACTGTTTGTGTTAAATAATGCGCTGATGTTGCTTTATGCCTTGTTTACAGCTACTAGAAATACACTTCTTATCCATGCCTCAGTAGCCGTAGCAGATGGCAAAGGATATGTGTTTTTGGGAAAGAGCGGAACTGGGAAAAGTACACATACAAGGTTATGGCTCAACAATATTCCTGATTCGTGGTTGCTTAATGATGATAATCCTGTAGTAAAGATTGAAAAAGGCGGTTGTGTAATGGTGTACGGTTCGCCATGGAGTGGTAAGACACCTTGTTATCGCAATGAAAAAGCTCCTCTTGGAGCTGTGGTCAGACTTAGTCAGGCTCCACATAATTTCATCAGACGGTTGTCGGGAATTCAGGCTTACGCCGCACTATCGCCATCGGCTTCATCAATGAGATGGGACAGGGTAATGGCTGACGGACTTCATAAAACTTTATCAGGCATTATTCAATCAGTAGGGGTTTTTCATTTGGAATGTCTTCCTGATGCAGACGCTGCATTTTTATGTCATGATGCTGTAAAAAAATAATTTATATTACAATAAAGTCAATATTTAAAACTATAATAAAATGAGAATTAAGAAAGGATTTGTACTGCGTGAATTAGCAGGTGAAAAAATAGTTTCTGGAGAAGGGTTGGAACAAATAGATTTCAATAAAATAGTTACACTTAACACATCTGCTGCTTATATTTGGGAACACATATCAAACAGGGAGTTTGATTTGGAAACAATGGTTGATTTATTGTTGGACAGATATGATATCGAACGAAGTGTTGCGCTTCAGGATGCACGCCGTCTTTTAGATAACTGGATATCAATAGGTCTTGTTGAATAGTAAAGATTAGGTTAAGACTTTAGTATATGCATGTATCTCTTTATAAATTGGAATACATGTATTTTTTTGCAATATATATTTAATATTTAAGTATATATTTACGTAATATCTTATTTTTTTAGCATAAAAATCGCCTTTCGACGTTTATTTATGCAAAAAAGCAGTAAATTTGCCGCCAGTTAGAGTTTTTAATTGAAATGCAAGAAAGGGTAAATAATATTATTGAGATTTCCCATGTCTCAAAATACTTCGATGATAAGGTTGCTCTTGACGATATCAACCTTTACATACGCAAGGGCGAGTTTGTAACAATATTAGGACCTTCGGGTTGTGGTAAGACAACGTTGCTTCGTCTGTTGGCAGGTTTCCAGACAGCATCGGAAGGTGTTATAACAATTAATGGTAAAGAGATTACCCAGACACCTCCGCATAAGCGTCCTGTCAACACAGTATTCCAGAAATATGCTTTATTTCCTCATCTTAATGTTTACGACAATATAGCGTTCGGTCTGAAACTGAAAAAGATGCCTAAGGATGAAATCATGCGCAAGGTGAAGAATGCCCTGAAGATGGTGAGTATGAGCGATTATGAGTATCGTGATGTAAACTCGCTTTCCGGTGGTCAGCAGCAGCGTGTGGCTATAGCACGTGCCATAGTGAATGAACCTGATGTTCTTCTGCTTGACGAGCCGCTTGCAGCACTTGACCTCAAGATGCGTAAGGATATGCAGATGGAATTGAAGGAAATGCACAAGCGTCTGGGTATTACGTTCGTGTATGTGACACACGACCAGGAAGAAGCTTTAACTCTGAGTGACACCATTGTAGTGATGAGTGAGGGAAGAATTCAGCAGATAGGAACTCCAATGGATATATATAATGAGCCTGTCAACTCGTTTGTAGCTGACTTTATCGGTGAGAGTAACATACTTAATGGAGTGATGATACACGACCGCTTAGTAAGCTTTGCAGGCGTAGAGGCAGAATGTGTGGACGAAGGATTTGGTGACAATGCACCTGTGGATGTGGTTATACGTCCGGAGGATCTTTACATATTCCCTGTAAACGAATCAGCGCAGTTCCGCGGTAAGGTTACGTCATGCATATTCAAGGGTGTGCATTACGAGATGGTGGTAGTTGCAAACGGATTTGAGTTTGTTGTGCAGGATTATCATCATTTTGAAGTAGGATCAGAAGTAGGACTGTTGGTGAAGCCATACGACATACATATAATGAAGAAAGAAAGGGTATGCAACACGTTCGAAGGAAAAATCATCGATGAAACTCATGTTGAGTTCCTCGGTTGTGAGTTTGAGTGTCGTAAGGAAGCTACTTCAGGCATGGATGCAGGTACGGATGTGCTGGTGGAAGTACCTTTCGACGGAATTGTGCTTGACGACAATCAGGAGGACGGTACTCTGACTGGAAGCATAAGCTTCATCCTTTATAAGGGCGACCATTACCATATCACTGTCGATTCCGATTGGGATGAGCCTGTATATGCCGATACAAACGATATATGGGATAAGGGCGACAATGTGGGTATCAGCATTCCGTCTGAATACATATCCATACGCAGAAAAAATTAATAACTAACTATAAAAGGAAACGAGGTGAAACTAAGTAACATTCGTATTTTTCTTACTTCGCGTAAGAGTTGGACATTGCCGTACATCATCTTCTCGGCATTCTTTGTGGTCCTTCCGCTGATATTGATTGTGGTATTTGCGTTTACTGACGAGAGGGGGGATTTCACTTTTGCCAACTTCAGTAAGTTCATGTCTCATCCGGAGGCTGTGAACACATTTATCTATTCCATAGGTATAGCCATAATAAATACACTGATATGTATCCTGCTGGGCTATCCGGCAGCATATATTCTGAGCAGGCTAAAGTCAGGCTATTCGCAGATAGTAGTGATGCTTTTCATCCTGCCTATGTGGGTAAATATTCTGATACGTACTCTTGCCACAGTGGCACTGTTCGATTTCTTCCGTGTACCGCTGGGAGAGGGAGCATTGATTTTCGGTATGGTTTATAACTACATTCCGTTTATGATTTACCCCATCTACAATACACTGGTCAAGATGGATCGCAGCTATATCGAGGCGGCACAGGATCTTGGAGCAACTCCTTTTCAGGTTTTCACCAAAACCATACTTCCGCTGTCCATGCCGGGAGTGGCAAGCGGCATTCTCATGGTGTTTATGCCTACCATTTCTACTTTTGCCATAGCCGAGGTGCTTACAATGAACAATATAAAACTGTTCGGTACTACAATTCAGGAGAACATTAACAACAGTATGTGGAACTACGGTGCCGCACTTTCGCTCATTATGCTGTTCCTTATAGGTGCCGCCACTCTTTTTGCTTCTGACGACAATCAGGAGAAGGAAGGAGGTGCGATATGGTAAACATGATAAAGAAAGTCCTATGCCATGGCTATCTGTGGCTGTTGCTTCTGATGCTTTATTCTCCTATCATTATAATAATGATATACTCATTCACGGAGGCTAAAGTTCTTGGCAACTGGACAGGTTTTTCAACAAAACTTTACGAAAACCTTTTTGTTCATGGTACTCACCACTCTTTGGTAAATGCCCTTTGGAACACTATTACCATAGCCTTGATTACAGCTGTAGTATCTACTCTGCTTGGAACGATAACTGCAATAGGTATGTTCAACCTGCGTGCTCGTCAGCGTAAGGCTGTGTCATTCATAAACAACATTCCTATATTGAACGGTGATATAATCATGGGTGTATCCCTGTTCCTGCTTTTCGTATCGTTGGGAATACATCAGGGATATGGCACTGTGCTCATGGCTCATATAGCTTTCTGTACACCATACGTAGTGCTCAGTGTGTTGCCGCGTCTCAAACAGATGAACCCTAACCTTTACGAGGCTGCGCTCGATCTGGGAGCAACTCCCGGACAGGCATTGAGGAAAGTCATCATCCCTGAAATTCTGCCCGGAATGATAGCAGGTTTCATGCTTGCAGTAACAATTTCAATTGACGATTTCGCTGTAACCATATTTACCATAGGAAACGAAGGGCTTGAGACTCTTTCTACATACATATATTCGGATGCAAGAAAGGGCGGACTTACACCGGAACTTCGTCCGTTGTCAACTATTATATTCCTCATAGTGCTGTTTATGCTTATAATGATAAACCGCCGTGCAGAAAAGAAGAACGCAAAATAATGATACAAAGATTATGAACAGACTTTATACAATATTTCTGACACTGCTCACGGCAATATTCCTTACAGGATGCTATAACAGCGAGGATCGTGAAAAGGTCTTGAAGATTTACAACTGGGGCGATTATATCGACGAGGAACTGCTGGCAGCTTTCCCCGAGTGGTATAAGGAGCAGACAGGAGAGGAGATAAGCATTGTATATCAGACATTCGATATAAACGAAATAATGCTTACCAAAATAGAACGCGGTAAGGAAGACTTCGATGTGGTATGCCCTTCGGAATATATTATCGAGAGAATGCTGGTGAAAGACCTGCTTCTGCCTATAGATACGGCTTTCGGCAAGACACCAAACTACATTCACAATATATCTCCGTATGTACGTGGCGAGCTGGATAAGCTTGGACTTCCTGGACGTCCGACGTCGAAATATGCTGTAGGATACATGTGGGGTACGGCAGGAATACTTTACAATAAGAAATATGTATCAACAGAAGAAGCATCTACATGGCATTCTTTATGGGATAGCAAGTTCCGCAACAAGCTGCTGATGAAAGACAGCTATCGTGATGCATACGGAACGGCTGTGATATATGCCAATCGTGAAGCCTTGGCAAAGGGCGATATAAAAGTTGATGACCTGATGAACAACTATTCTCCTGAGGCTATTGCTACAGCTGAAAAATACCTGAAGGATCTGAAACCTAACATAGCCGGATGGGAGGCCGATTTCGGTAAGGAAATGATGACCAAAAGCAAGGCATATCTGAATATGACATGGAGCGGTGATGCTGTGTGGGCAATAGACGAAGCCGAAGCTATTGGAGTGGAGCTGGGATATGAAGTGCCGAAAGAAGGAAGTAACGTATGGTTCGACGGATGGGTTATTCCGCGATATGCACGCAACAGGAAGGCTGCAAGCTATTTCATAAACTATCTTTGTCGCCCTGATGTGGCATTGGCTAATATGGAAACCATAGGTTATGTCAGTGCGGTTGCCACACCTGAGATTCTTGAGGAAAAGATTGATACAACTCTTGAAACATATTCTAATCTGGCTTATTTCTTCGGTCCTGAGGCAAGACATATACAGATAGATCCGATACAGTATCCTGACAGTGCGGTAGTGTCACGCTGTGCAATTATTCGTGATTCAGGAGAGAGGACACAGGCTGTTCTGGATATGTGGTCGCACGTCAAGGGAGATAATCTTGGAGGAGGACTTGTGATATTCATTCTTCTTACATTGTTGGTGCTGGTTATCTATGTTTCGTATAAAAAGATAGAGAAATATAGGAACAGACGTAATCAGAGCAGAAGAAAAAGAAGAGTCAAATGTCATATTCGTCGATGATTTTATTCTATTCATAGGTATATTAAGGGAGGTATTTACCTCCCTTTTTTATTTTGTCGATAAAACAATCGGGTGTATCTAAACTTCTTTTTATACGTAGTGTCGCATTATATTTTTGCCGGAAATAAATGTTTATGATATGAGTGTAAAAAGATCTGTATTATTCATGGCATCATTACCTTTTCTGGTGTTTTTGTGTGTTTGTTTATCGTCATGCAGTGCCGACGATGATTTGAGAGTCTATGAACCTGTTGACAAGCTGCATATAGGAGAGCAGTATGTCTTTGATACGACTCTTAATAATATAAGGCAGGGCGATTCAGTAGTAGTTCTAAATTTTTATAAGGAAGAAATCACGGACCTTGATTATGTTGATTATGATGAGGATTACTGCTGTTTCGTATTCCGCAAAGGAACAACTTCAAAGTATAAAATAAGTTGGAACTTTATCTCATATAGTAGTTATGTGGAGTTACAATACGGTCAAAACGGAATGTGGTATAAGATAAGTCAGTATGGCATGAATGATTATGTTCTTACAGCCAATGACGGTATGACTGTAAGAATGATATGTGAGCCAAGTAAGAAACAGATAAATCTTACCGTAAACGAATTCTCCATTGAAGAATATGTACCTCAAGAGTAGTCATGGTTTGGACAGTACTAAATTCCTATATTTATCATGACTTTAACCTTTTTATAGTTTTGATTGCTAAGGATTTACGTAACAATCGTATACAATAAATAATATGAATATTTAATATCATTACAGTTCTGTAAAAAAGTAGATAAATAGTTCTTTGAATTTATTGAAATATGGTCAATTATACGGTATTCTGAAATGAAACAGACTTCATTTTGCAACTTTACAGTCGGATATTAATGACTTTTATGTTCCAAAATAAATACGTTTTCTCTCAACTTACCGTTTTTTTGAATAGAAATCAGTTAATAGCTATGTTTGCAAGTATGATGGTAATCGTGAGAGCTTGTGAGAGGCGGACAAACATCCTTGACTTTTCAATCCATGATGAAAATACTTATTATAGTTCGGAAGAACTTACGCTCTTTTAAAGAATTTTATAGTATATACTTTTCTTTGTTTTCAGAGCCAAAGTGAACTAAAGTATAAGACAAATGGAAGTGAAGAATACTTAAGAATGTATTAACAGATGCTGAAGTGGAACTGACAAGAAATCCCGTAGTTATTCAAACTCGTTTAATATTACGACGAAGGATATGATTGTGAATTCACTTTTTTGACTAATGCAAAATATTTTTCAGTATTATGTACCGCCAATCTTTATAAGAAATGATTGTTGGTTTAATTTTTCTTCAAATGGTTCAATCAACATTCTAAATATAAAGAATTTATGAGGTACATCGGAGAATACTGTTTGCATACAAATCTTGTTACTATTATCTCATACTGTCTTGTGGCTATTGTCCAATATGATATGAAACCTTACAGATTTTCTGTATCTCATTGTTGGACAAAACTCACTTGTGTTATCTGTTCAACAAAACTAATTTCAATGATGACAAAGGTCTATATTATCCACTGATTACGGGACTATTTGATTAATTTTTTAACTCGTTCCATCTTAATGGAACACTAATGACTTATACTTATGAAAAGTGCAAAGAACTATTCAAGCTCTATGACTAGAATTATAGCAGGAGCATCTTTAGCTTTTTTTGTATCAGGCATGGTTGTAGCAGCAAATGAATCATCATCACCTCATGCCGATGCTATAGAAAGTATTCTACAACAAAAAACTATTAATGGTAAAGTTCTCGACGCAACAGGTGAACCTATTATCGGTGCAAACGTATTGGTTAAGGGAACTACAAATGGAACAATTACCGACATTGACGGAAAATTCACATTGAATGTTCCAACAGAGTGCGTACTTCAGATTTCCTACATTGGTTTCAATACTCAGGAAATTAAGGTTACTTCTA
>NZ_CALDPF010000026.1 GCF_937912035.1 uncultured Bacteroides sp. | reverse complement strand
TAGACCCACACGTATTTGATCCGGCTTCTGAATATATTCCGGCCTTTAGTCCTAAGGAATGAATATAGTCTGCCACAACCTTCATACCATTCGGGAAACGCTCAGGATGCGCATGCAGCATTCCAACGTCATCACGATAACCGAAAAAACCGTCATCAATATTTATATATGAATAACCTGCATCCTTAAAACCGAGTGACACCATGGCATCGGCCTGTTTTTTTATCAGAGTCTCGTTTATATTTACCCTATATGTATTCCATGAACTCCAACCCATAATAGGCGGATCAAAATTAGCAGACTGAGATGATGCTGCCATTGGTATAATAACCACAATACTTAATAAAAGAAATCGTTTAACTAAATAATAATTATTCATAAACTAAAGTTCGTTATTTAAAAGAAACTCAAAAACTAATATTATCCAACAATAACAAAAAGATAACACAGGAGATTCTATTTAATCTTAAACAGTACTGGAGAAGCTGGCAAGTTATTTTTATCATAAATATTTAAAACTGGGGTATTAGTCCATGCATATCGAATATATTTACAATCAATTCCTTCAGTATATACAATGACATGACCATTAGAAATTTGTGCCTTTACAGGTTTAAAGTTGAACCCCGAAGCACTAACCTCAAAACCATTCACTAAAGATTTGTCTTGTACACAAGAAGTACTCAAGATGGGAATAACGATATTTCCATTTTTTAATTTTGGATTTCCCAATCTTGGACTTATAGGTAATTCTTTTTTCCCATAAAATGCATTAAGAATTTCATAACATAACCTTTTAGAGACTTCATTTTTTTTCTTTGGGTGAATATTATTATTTTCACCTAAATCTGCGCTGACAGCCATTACAGTATTACGCATTGAATCACAAACGTCTTTTTGTTGTTGCCTTAGAACTGCCCAGGAGTGTTCAGTAGATGACATAGACTCTTTATAATTATAATTTGGTAATTGAACAACACCAAAAATCATTCTTTCATCACTCCACGTTTCCCTCCAATTTTCAATAAGAGAAGACAGTAGACATCCATAATCTTTGGCTATTCCACTTTTTGCATTTGCTTCTCCTTGATACCATATAATTCCTTTAATTGTATACCCAGACACCTTTGATAACATAGAATCATAAAGCCTATGAGCATTTTTATAATTAGACTGGATATTAACATCTTCTAGATCTTTCTGAAAATGACTTTTTATTTTATCAATTTTAGAATAATTTCTTCCTATCCATGATTCTATATTGGAACTACCTTGAGCTACACAAATTATTCCTATAGGCACCTTTAATTGTTTACGCATTTCCAAAGCAAAATTTACTGCAACAGCAGACCAATCAATACAATTACCGTTATACAATGAAGTCCAAGATATATCAGAAGATTTATTTATTTTTCCACCGCTTACAACATGTGCTACTTGATAATATCTTAATAAATTATCATTAGTAGATATAATTTTCTTCTTCTCTAAACTGTCAATATTAGCTATTTTCATCTGCATATTTGACTGACCGCTTGCCAACCATACATCTCCAATTAAAATATTGTTTAATATTATTTTCTCATTATTACACTCAATAATAAGATTACGAGGATTATCATCAGCTTCCTCTGGATTCAAATAAGCTACCCACCTACCATTTACATCAACATTAGCTATTGACTTATTAGTTCCCAAAGAAACATAAACAATCTCTCCCGAAGTAGCATTACCAAATATCCTTATATATTTTCCTCTTTGGAGTACCATATTATCAGTAAAAATACTTGCTATCTTCAGTGCTCCAGCATTTAATGATAAAAAGCATGTCATTATAGACAATAGGCTAATCAATAATCTATAGTTCAGAAAAAAATTACGCATACTAACTTAATATAATTATTTTTTATAAAAATATGGGGTTATCGCTTTAAACCAATTACAAGCCATTACATGTGCTCCCAATAAATTAGGATGTACTTTATCTGAAACAGTATGGATATGCCAGTCAAAACCATCACTAAGATCAACAAAAGCCACATTCTCATACCCTAAATCATCAATCATACTTTTGATTTCCTTATTTAAATCATCAATATAACTATACTTCGGAAGTTTTCCACTATTAATTACCCCTGCAACAAAGATTTGTACTTTAGGATTTATTTTTGATATTTTCATAATAATTGATTTATTGGCGGCAACAATCGTTTTAACAGGATGTTTTTCACTAAAATAATTATGTCCTGAATGTATCAATACAATATCGGCTTTATTATTCCGATATATCTCAGAAACATGTTCATCAATAAATTCTGCTGTTTTTCCACTATATCCTGAATGTCTATATTTATAATGACCGATACACACCTGTTTTTCTCCAATAAGTTCAAAATCCAAACCTGCCAAATGTAATAAATCAGAGAGAGGCCCCAAATATGAATAAAATTTTGATCCACCCTCAGTTATTGAGTCTCCAATTCCCATTATTGTTATACTTTTAGCTCTTAAATCAGCCAAGAAAAAGAAACTAGTTAAAAAAGATAATACTAAACAATATTTTCTCATATAACATTAATATTTATTACATCATTTTAGAATATTAATATCCATAAAATAATTCTAATCAAAAGATGACACGTTCCAATCATCAACCCACTCTATTTTTAACCTTCCATTTTCAATTTTTAATGGTAACCATATATATAAACTTTCAAAGGGGTGTTCAGGTTTATTTATATCAAACATCGCCACAAAACCTTCTTCTTTATCGGGTAACTTAAAAATAAAATTCGACTGTCCTCCATAACTTAATTCCGGTCCTAAATTATTATGAGGGTTTATACCTGATAGTGGATTACCAAGATTCTTCCACGGCCCAGACAATGTTTTTGAAGAATACGATCGTGCTGCGTTAGGCTTCCAGCCTGTTGATCCGGATGCTAACATATAATACATTCCTTGATGCTTGATTATGGCAGGAGCTTCAGTAGCCCTTACTATACCTTCACACTCAATGTAATTTCCTTCTGGCATTAAGTAATCGTCAGTCATTTTACAGAAAACCATTTTTTTTGTTGGTTTGTGTACAGCAAAATGATACAACTCTCCATCATCATCCTTATATATGGCAAAATCTCCTGTTCCATTTGCCGAATTTCCACCAAGAAACTTATGACTATAAACAAATGGACCAACAGGACTACGTGATGTCGCCACACCAACATAACCTACATCCGACCCCATTCCTCTCAAATATAATTTAAAAAACATAATAAACATATTGGTTTTCTCGTTATATACAACTTTAGGGCGATCAGAATTACATTCATGAGTCAAATCCTGATTTTCTGGTCTGTCCAATGAAATCATCATTCCTTGATCATACCATTTATTAAAATCATTTGACGCATAACAATGAACACCTCCATCAGCATGTGTCTTCTCTGATAAACCTTCTATTTTATGTTCACCATACCAATAATATACCCCTCCATAATAAAGAATATTTCCTCCATGAGCGTTTATGATGTTGTTTCTTGCATCAAACCACTTTACTCCAGATTTAATTTGTGACGAAGATATTATTGGGCACAAAACAGCTATAACTAAACTTATAAATAATCTCATAACAGAATTTTATTTTACAGGTAGTTCACCTAATGTTTTACCTTCATTATACTTTTGGTTGTTTTTTAAATTCTTTCTTCCGATCCCCTCTTTCATTAAAGTCTTCAATTCATCAAGATATTGCCAATATATACCACGGGGTAAGACATTATTTTTTTTACACAAATATGCAGCCATACCAACAACTTCCCCCAACATACCGGTAGTTCTCATTACACGTGTTGTTCCTAACGCCACATGGGTAACACTAATATTACGACCAGCCATAAATAAATTTTCGATATTACGAGAATATAAGCAACGGTATGGAACTGGATAATAATGAATTGCAATATGTTTAGCTATTGATTTAAACTCAGTATTTGGAAAATTCTTACTGTTAGCAGGATCTGGATAATGTAAATCAATAGACCAAGTGGTAGAAGCTGTTGCATCTTCATGAATTACACTTTTCCTTAAATCGCTTTCCTTAAGAATATAATCTCCTAGCAAACGTCTAGACTCACGTTTACCTGAAATATATGCAACCCAACCTAATTTTCTTTTCAAATATTTATCATTATCTTTTAATTCATTCTTTAAAAAACTCCAATTAGAAAAAACTACCATTAATCCATAATCTCTTATTCTCTCAAAATCATTAATCTGATTGTAATTCATTCCTGTCTCCCATGTCCACTCGCCCATAGTTACTTTTTCACAATTTTCATTATTGAAATTTATTCCATATTTAAACAATGGGAATTTCGTTCTTTTATCTGAAAGTTGTGAATACCATTGCACTGATGCCCCCATAGTCAAACTATCCGGTAACTCAGGAGCAGATTCTTCAAAATATTCATTATAGCCTTCTCTTCCCATGGCATAGTGAGCACCTGAAAGGTAACCAACAGTTCCATCTCCCGTACAATCAGAGAATAAAGGTGCGTAAAATTCTGTCTTTACTCCAGTTCTAATATGTTCCCCTATGACACTTACAATATGATTGCCTTGCTTTTTAACTTCTACAACACGAATATTAGCAAACATTGTTATATTTTTTTCATTATTTATTATAGAATCTTTCTTTTCATCCTCATAATAAAATCCAGGTTTAGCATTACCAAATCTTGTTGGTCCAAATTCTTTGATTAAGTTTCCTAAATTATTATAAGGACCGACCTCTATTCTACCTCCTAAATGCACTCTTACTTCAGAGCTATTGTTACCACCTAACACTGGACGATCATTGATCAGCGCTACTTTACAACCGAGTCTGGCGGCAGAGACTGCAGCACAAATCCCTGCAACGCCACCTCCTACAACCACAAAATCAAAATTATACTTTGCTGATTCTGAATTATTTGGTTGAACATTTTCTTTGAAAGCCTTCAATTCCTGCACATCTTCAGGCGGAACATCATTTTCATCTTTTGTAAAATAAATAGCATCACAACGCCCATTAAACCCCAATATATCTTCTAATGACAACTTAGTACGAATATTATTAATCTTTACTTTCCCAGCATATTGCCACTCCCATTTTTCTCCAATATTTCCTACAACTGAAAGCCTTTTATCAGCTACTTTTAAACGATATCCACCTGGCCCCTTTCCTGAGAACCATGGAGATGTCCAATTGAACGTACGGATAAAAACATGATATAATCCTGTAGACGGGAAATCTACTATCGTATTGGCATCATTTACCTTTTCCCCCATTCCATGAGCCATCAAATAAGGAGATCCCATTATATCCATAAATTGTTGATCAACAACCCAACCACCATTATCATTAAAACTTTCTGCTTCTACGTATAATTTGTCCGCATAAATTATATTAGAAAAAACAAATAATGACACGATAAATATATAAAATCTTCTTTTCATAATTCAAATAGTAAATTTTATTTTTCTAGTTGTACATTTTCCCTTTCCACCTTTCCATTTTTTCTATGAATAACCATCTCAAAATCAATTTTATCCATTGATTGTTCTATCGGAAATGAAAATTCGTATGGAAAGTTATTATCTATTTCATTTAATTCTATATTATCTTTTTTCATATTCAGACATACCTTTTCAATCGTAGAATCATCATCTTGTAAATATATATACAGATTTTTAAGGTTCTTCCCAAAATCTAAAACCATTGCTCTGAGTCCACCTATTTTGCCTTCATAGTAGGTATTCCATTTCTTCTCGGATTTCTCAGAAAACACATTTTGAAACTCTAAATTCTTCTTAACGTTTTTAATTACATATGCTGTAAGTCCATGAGGTTCAACATTAATGTCAAGAAATCCATCTCTCAATATACCTGTACGGATATATTTACCATTTTTATATTCTTCGTATGTATAAGAGTTATTATTAAATATCTCAACTCTATTAGTATCAAAACTAATGCGAGATCCTATATTCTCATTGCTTTGGTTCGAAAAGGCAATATAAAAATTATTTTCATCCATTGCTGACAAATAATTCAGTTCTTTATCAGCTCCTTTAACCAATCCATTTGGAATCCAAAGAGAAACATTGTCATATTTATAAAAACTTCCCTTCTTTACACCATATATCTTTGTTTGCAAATAGGCATAACCTTCTGCATAAACACTAGGAAAAAAAATCTTTTCGTCTGATTTATGCCAAAAATCCGTAATTAAGAAATCATATAGCATAGAAACCATAGGCATTGGATGATTATAATGGAAAGAACTTACACTTAATTCATCCCATGGTCTCAATGGAAAATCCACTTTCTCATAGGCTGTTGTTCTTTTAGTGTTTATATGATAACCTGGGAAATTACAGTATCGTCCAACGACTGCAGACCTAGCTATATCCTTCAAAAAAGTATCACCGGTATAATGTGCTATACGATACATGTATGGAGCATGATGAGCCATAAAAACAGCACGATGCCCGATACTAGTTGTAGAGCTTTCAGCCAACAATCCAATTTCCGACAGACGCCAAGCATCAACATATTCTTCTTTAGCTTCTTGCTGTGGAATTCCTTTGGATTTTAGATACCAATAATGTGGTGCCTTACCATTTTCATTTACAAATACTTTAGACTTAGGTATTGCAGGACACATCCATATATACATTGCATATTCGCATGCTCCTTTATAAGCTGCATCAAGAAATATTTTATTCTTTGTTTCCTCATACAACTCCAATAAATTTATATATTTAGGTGTATATGAAGTCCAAAAAAATTGTTTATCAAGTTTTTTATTTTCTAAAGGGAGTTCCTCATTGATATACTTTATCGCCCCACTAACAGCTGATTCCAAATATTTCTTATCATTTGTATATCTAAATAAATCAAGGTCATCACTCCAAGATTTTGTTTGCATTTTTTCTCTCTTTTTTTTACATAAATCCAATAAAAAAGAATTCGTGTTTCCTGTCATATAACCAACCATAGACATTTCATTTATTGTAGCGCAAGGTCCTGTCATCTTTCTGGAAGGGTTCTGTATCTTTTGCTTTTTATCTAAACAGAACAAAGAATTTTCACGTGACAACATAAATTCAGTTATAGGTAAAGCTCTTGATTCATACATTTTTTTATCGTCAGATATTATAGCTATTTCAAAAGGATGTAAAGCACTCACATTTTTCACTGAACCAGGTACATCTGTCGAATACGAACAACCTCTAAGGCTATCAATAAAACAACTATAATCACTAAGGATGTATTTTGATATATTATCAATAGTATAATTTAAGTTACAAATTTCATTTCTCCTATAATCCTTAAAACCGTAAATCTTTTGAGCCACATTCTTATATGTTTTAGTTATACCTTCATTCTGCACATAAGTATAAAAACAAAATTTGTAAGTTTCTCCTTTTTCTCTAAAAGATTCAACACCGCCTAACACAGGAGCAGCTATCATAGGAGATAGTGTATTCTCCTTTAGACCTCTGAGCAGAACTCCAAAACGACTATTATATCTAGTCGGTAACGGTTCAAAAGGAAATTCATCAGGGCTAGCAACAACCCCCCATGTAGTACCGTCAGATTCTATAAAAGTTGCAGGTAAAGAACAGCTAAAAGCCAATGACAGATAAGAATCCTTCGGAAACCGCTGCTTTTGCCAAACCAACGGTTGATAAATATTAGCTATATCTTGGGTACCTTTTCCCGGTGCACCTGTATAAATCAAAGAATAATATCCTTCTTTTAGTGGAGTAAATTTTATATCAAAGCTAATTATTCCATTATCAATCGGATACGACTTTACTTTCAGGACTCCAATTGACTTCTGTGGATACTCCCAATATACAGTATCATTTATGCAATAAGATACTTTTGAAACATATTCAAACCTTTCCCCTGCAGAAAAATAATTAAATGTTTTTCCTTCCATCGAAGCAGACATAGATTCATCTATTCCATCTCCACCTTGACTCTTGTTTTGCTTTATTTTTACATTTTTTGTCTTAACTATAGATTTCCAAATTGGGGCATAATATCTGCACTCAGGTAAATTTCTCAATTCCAACTGTGGATTATCATGCCTGTATAATACTACAAAATCACCAGAAAAACTAAAATCGGACTTGTTAGCAAAAACAGTAGTTAGACACAAATTAAATAATATAAATATTTTCAAACATAAAGTATTCTTCATAAAATATATTTTTAATGTTACAAAGATTTTGTTTAGCAAATATTACTTTCAAAGTTCAAACAACTATAGAAATCTATCAATGTAGAAACAAATATCACCTTATTAATCATTTTAGAACAAACACAGCACCACCTTCGGGCGCCAATGTTAATGTAATTATAGATTTTAATTTGTTTATTCTTTTAAAAGGGACTGACGGTAAACGTGACATCTTAGATTTTCTATGACCGTTCATAGGTAATAACACCTTTTCAGCAGCTACATCATCAATAAGTGCATAACTTTCTGACAGATTTGTTATAAAATCATTTAAGTTCAGATTAATACATTTTGTTGTCTTTTCGCCATTCAAAATTCCAATATACCATTCTTTACCTTTCCGTTTTGCAATTATTGCTATTTTCTGAATTTCACTTGGCGGTAAAACCCTAACCTCATCCCAAACAGTAGGTACAGTACGAATAAAGTCAAGTGCCGGTGTCAAGTATTTATTTGTAAGCAATAATTCCGGATCCTCCGCTATTACCTGTAATGGTGAATCAAAACAAATAAGTGTAGCTAATTGATGGGCGAATGTTGTACTTCCAGGAACAGTAAAAGATAAAGGTGTATAATCACCATGACCAACAATAAATCTGGTAAAAGGTAATGCTGCATTATGATATGCAGGAATAAAACCTTCTTTCATTTTATTCAATTCCATTCCCCGAATTCCTTCTCTAGTTATTTCATTAGGATAAGTATAGGATTCCCCCGTCGGTTTATGACAACCGTGGAAGTTTACTAGTAAAGAACGTTTTGCACACTCTTCCAATAAACGAATTTCAAAATCAATAACAGATTTTGCCTCACTGTCCATAAAATCAACTTTAATACCTGCCGCACCAACATTTTTTACAGAATCTAAAAATAATCTCATATTTTTATAATCTTCTTTAGGATTCAACAATTGTTTTGAATGTTGCCACAGGAACAGTCTGACTCCTTTATTTTGAGCATAAGAGACCAAATCATGAATAGTTGCCCAATTATCATTCCATAATCTCCAGCCTTCATCTATTGTAGAATAATTGAAATTAAGTAAAGCTGCATCATCAATCATTTTTTTCTCCTCATCGGGTGTACCTACCCCTTTACTGAACCAACTCCAAACACTCTTACCTGGAATTATATAAGACTTTTCCGAAAATAAACGGTTATCTGGTTTCGGAGCTAAAGAACATGTCATGTTCTGATTAACTAATTCATTTAAATCTTTAGCAAAACCAATAACTCTCCATGGAGAATTATATTTTCCTTTAATTATAAAGCCAGAACCAGCCTCAGTAAAGTCAGCTTTTAAGATGTTATCAGAAGTAACTTTCAGGCGCATTCCACTATAATTAAACAAACCAACTTCTGTTATAAATCCGTATTCACCACGAGGCAAACGAAATACAATAGGAAGCCCGTGCGTATCTGAAAATGATTTGTCTATAAGATTCGATATATCACAACTCTCCCATACCCCTGCATAAGACTTCAATTTCCAAGCATTTTTACGTTCAAAATACCACACTGAAGTTGTTTTTGGTAACTTCCAAGAAGAAAATTCTCCTAATATTAATTTTTCACTGTCAGAAGCGTCTTCATATCTAAAAGCAAATGAATTATTAAAAAATCTTAATCTGATTTTTGTTGACAAATCTTTTTTATGTAATAAATATTCATTATACTCATTATTTAAATCAACAGTTGTAATACACAAATCATCATTAGAATTTATAGAAAAACAGAATCCTTTGCCAAAAGTTCCCATTTCAATTTGAACGGTATCTTTGAGACTAGTAAAAACTTTTATGTTCCATTCTCCATTAATTTTACTAAAAATTACATTTGAACTTTTCTTAGGTGATGATAACTCTATTGTCTCTTGGGAAAATACCCAAGAGACAATAAAAGTAAAGAAAAAAGATAAAATCAATTTCATATACCAATTTTATTTCTTTAACTGCAATTCTTTACTAGTAACTGCTGTACCATCATTTTTAATTTGTTTTACTTTAAAAGTAATATCATTATCTCCGTCATTAATTGGTACAGTAAATTCAAACGGATAATTGTTCTTAATCATTGTTTTCCATTCTTGACCATTAATACTATACTGCAAGTGTACCTTATCAACCCCTTTATCATCAGAATTAAGATATATAAATGCTGAATTTATATCTTTGGAAATACGTAAAGCAACTCCTGTGAGTCCTGAAACATTATCTTTAACATAGTCTTTACTCCATGGTTGGGATTTATACTGCATCTTTTCACGGAAACTTGATTTTACCTTAAGATTCTTAAAATATAATACTGTTATACCTCGTGGCAAAACTTCTACTTCTGTTATTCCATTATTCATTTTTATTGATGAAGATTTCCTATTCTGTTTCCATACTTCAACATCATAAGTTTTATCAAAAGAAGAGACAAACAAAGATTTATCAAAAGCCAATTTCTTATTCTGTTTCACTGCACTCTGATTCAACAGGACTAAAAAGAAACCTTCATTATTATATCCTGAAATATAGTTTAATTCACCTGTATCTTCTTTAAATAAGCGTTGAGGAATAAATAAGTTTACATCATCATTTTCATATACCTTTCCTGGTAAATAGCCATAAAAACGACTTTGTAAATACGCAAATCCTTCAATAAATTCAGCAGGAAAATCTATCTTACCTTCAGATTTGACAAAAGCATCCGTAACCAAATAATCTGATAGAATATTCATGTGAGGCCAAATATGATTAAAATGGAAAGAATTAACACTTAATTCATTATATTTATGATAAGGATAATCTTTCTTCTCATAAACTGTAGTTCTAGCTGTATTAATATGATAACCAGGGAAATTGGAATAACGTCCTATCACCGCAGAACGAGCTATATCCTGCAAAAACCCATCTCCAGTAAGATAACCTATACGTAACATCCACGGAGCGTAATTAGTCATAAAAATACCACGATGTCCAGTTGATGTTGTAGAACTTTCTGGAGTCAGTCCAATTTCAGAAAGACGCCATGCATCAACCTCTTCACAAGGAGCATCCATTCTTTTATACCCTTTTCCTTTTAAATAAGCATAATGAGGAGCCTTTCCCTCTGGATTTACAATAACTTTTTCATTTGGTATTTGAGGGCAAAGCCAAACAAACATAGCATACTGTCTAAGAGACTTATGAGCCGCCTCCAAATATTTTTTATTTCCTGTATGCTCATACAATAAAAACAAGCTTGACCAATCTGGAGTAAATCCTGTCCAAAAAAAACATTCTTCATCACCATACTTAAATTTAGTTTGAGGAGTATTTACACGTTCTTCTAAATACTTATCCGCACCAACACATGCTTTATCAAGCCATTCTTTTTCGTTTGTTGCTCTATAAATAGCCAAAGCATTTTGCCATCTATCTCCAAAATCGACCTTATCCAAATTACGAACTCTATCTCTACTGTATTCTTCTTTTGCAAGATCTATTAAAAACTTATTTGTTCTTCCAGTAATATTATACAAAGCGGTCAATTCACTAATTGGAGCACAAGGTCCATTCAAACGACGAGAAGGATATTGTATACGTTGCTTAGGATTTAAACAAAACAAAAATTTTTCACGCGACAATCCATACTCTATCATTGGATAAGCACGTTTCTTGAAAACATCCTCTTTTCCGGCCAAATAAGAAATCTGCAAAGGATTTAAAGCTGATACATTTTTTACAGCTCCAGGAGCGTCAGTTGAATAATTGCACCCTTTTAGACTATCTTCAAACAAACTAAATGCGCTCATGCCATAATCTATCATATTGTCTAATGTTTGATTCAATGAACCTAATACATTATGACGATAATCTTTAAAACCATATAAATTTCTTGCTATTTCCTCATAAGCATTTGAACAATCTCCCTCTTTAGCATAAAGACGTACTTTAAAAGTAAAAATATCACCACTATGCATTTTTGACTCAGCTCCACCTAAAACAGGTGCAAATATTTGAGGCTGCATTTCGCCATTTAAATTACATAGAGCTATTCCAAAGCGACTATTAGAAGCCGTAGGAAGTGGATTGAATGGAAATTCTTTACTATCTGCTACAACACCCAATGTTACACTATCATTAGTAACTAAAGTTGTTGGTAAAGGACATCTATATGCCAAGGTCATATATGGCTTTTCCGGGAATCTACGTTCTTGCCAAATAAGTGGTTGCCAGATTTCTTGTACACTATTTTTATTAAATGAAGGGCTACCTACATAACCAATCGAAAAATATCCTGAAACTTTAGGATTAAATGTGTATGATAAAATAGGATATTCTTGGTTTAACAATATATAGGCTGACAAATCCCCATATTCATTTGGAACAAAACTTATTTTAACAGTATCGTTATTTGATTTTACTTCCTTGACCTTAAAATCTTTTTGGATAGCAACAGAATAAAGATTTGCCGTTACAACATTTCCCTTTTTATTCAATATTGCATCATCAAAACCATCTCCATATTGTTCATCAGTACGCTCTGTATAATCTAAAATATCTTTATTTGAGGTTTTCCAAACCGGAATATTATAAGCAACATTTTCAATTCCGGAAGGATGTGCACTTAGTTCAGGGTCAGCAGAACTATAAAGTAACTTAAAATCAAGTTTATAGTTGTAAGCTTTTCCTTTTATATTACATATAATATTTGAATCATGCATCTGAAAATTACTTCCTTCATTACGTGCACATCCAACAACTCCCAAAAGAGAAAATAAAAAATATACTTTTAAAACATTTTTTATCATAACACATTTCTTTTAATTATTCAGACATGAAGATGATTCAACTATCTCCATGTCTGAATGTATAACAACATTTTATTTTAATAATTAGGATTCTGTACCAACTTATTATTAACATCCATTTCTTTTTGTGGTATTGGCCATAAATAATCACGATCCTTATTAAACAATCTAGTTTGTAATGGCTGAAATACCGTTTCTTGATTTGTATATCTACCTATACCATATTCATCGAACACTGGAATTCCAGGATTAAACCAATATTCTTTCTTTTTTCTTCCAGGTATTTTTCCAGGTAATACATACTCTGCTATTTTCCATCTACGAATATCGAAAAGTCTTAGACCTTCACCAGCCAATTCAATCTTTCTCTCATTACGGATCAATTCACGCAGTTTATCAACAGATGTCTCTGTTATTTCAGGCATACCAGCACGCAATCTTACTGCATTTAACGCATCGTATAAACTCTGATCAATCTCACCTTTTTCAAGCTTGGCTTCAGCATAAGTTAATAAAACTTCAGCGTAACGGAGTAATATAAAATTAAGAGTTGATTTTTTCACATCGTCAACTGTATAATCACAATATTTACGGAACAAAAAACCAGTATGGGAAGCATAAGCATTAGTTACTTCCTGATTCTGAATTCTTTCTTCTTTATCACCCACAATTTTTGAAGCTAACAAACTGTCTGGATGAGTTTCATATCTAACCCCCTTATGCCATGTCCCATCACAAATAATAGAAGCCTTTAAACGAGGATCTCTATTTTCGTATGGTTTAGCCTGATTGTAAAGAGGTGACTGATCTATTCTCAAACCATCAATACAATAGTATGAATCCAACAATGAGACTGTAGGCTGAATTAACGCCCAACCATTGTGATTTCTCGGACCTAATATTAATGGGTTAGAATTATATTGAATTGACGGATGAAAAGGAATATCTAGTATAACCTCGTTACATCTTATTCCATTTACATTAAACAAATCCTCATAATTAGGATATAAATCTATTCCACTTTCATTTTTATTAATTATTACTGATTGTGAAGCTGCTATGGCCTCATCATACAATCCGAAACGTAATGCCAAACGAGCGTGTAAGGCATAAGCTGCCCATCTTGTGGCACGTCCTTCGTTATCACTATCCCATTTTACAGGTAATTTTTTTTCAGCAAATTTCAAATCTTCCAATATATTACTCAATATTTCAGACTTATCAGTTCTAGGTAACATTCCATCATTTACAGAAGTTATTTCATTAACGACCCAAGGAACGTCTCCAAAAAGACTTATAAGTTCACCATAAGCATAAGCTCTTAAAAACAGAGCTTGACTTAATGCTACATCTCTTTCTGTATCAGTAGCACCTTGAACTTTTGTTATATTATTAACTATTCTATTGCATCTAGCAATATAAGTATAAAAATGATTCCAAGTACTACCAAATATACCTGTTGAAGGAGTGTGGTTTCCTATAGAGATGCTCTCAATATCCCCTCCATAATTTCCTCTTATGCGCACAGCATCTGTTGCTCCATCCAAAAATAAATATTCAGATACATTGTTACCTAAATAATACAAAACACGATATGCATTATTTATTGCCAAATCCAGTTCTGTCTTAGTCTGTAAAAAACTCTCACTTGAAGGTTTATCTGTAGGAAAACGATCCAAATAATCTGCACATGAAGTAAAAGTACAAATTATAAATAATAAAAAATATATCTTTTTCATATTCTCTTAATTAAAATGTTAAATTTACTCCAACAGCATAAGTTGTTGTCAATGGATAATTATTTATATCTCCAGTAGGTGACTCCGGATCTATACCTTTAGGCATTTTATGAAAAGTAAACAAATTATTACCAGTTACATAAATCCTTAAATTTTGAATATTAATCTTACTAATTATGTTTTTAGGTATAGTATAACCAATAGTAGCATTTTTCAAACGTAAATAAGAGGCATTATACATCCAAAAATCAGAAGTTTGGAAATTATTATGACTCGTATTTGCAATTAATCTTGGATAACTGGCATTAGGATTATCTTCTGTCCAACGATCCAACTGCCATGTTTGAATTTTTCCTCCACTATAAAATGCCCAAACAGAATTTTTATTCAAAAAGACATCTCTTTTTCCTACTCCCTGTAAGAAACAAGAAAAATCAAAGCCCTTATATTCCAAACCAAAATTTATACTATAATTATATCTTGGTATATTCGAACCCATAACGACACGATCATCAGCATTTATTACACCATCTGCTTTATCTGGGACACCATCTCCATCTGTATCTATTGTCAATTGGTCTTTATACTTGATATCACCTAATCCATAATTACCAATTTGTTTTGCATGATTCTCCAATTCTTCCTCAGTTCTAAACAATCCCTCTGATTCATAACCATAGTAAGCATCAATAGGATATCCTTCTTTCCTAATAGTATATGTACTAATAAATGGACCAGCATCTTTTAATGAAGTTATCTCATTCTTAACATCAGACAAAATAAAACCTATACTATAAGATACCGCACCAATCTTATCACGATAACTTAAGTTTAAGTCCCAACCTTGATTTCGTACAGTTCCCGCATTCTGATAATTGGCACTTAAACCTATATTTCCCGGTATTGGCAACTGTAAGAGGATGTCCTTCGTATTTCTAATATAATATTCAAAAGAGCCTGACAATCTATTATTGAAAAATCCAAAATCCAAGCCAAAATTCAATGATTCACTAGTTTCCCAAGTAATTGTAGAATTTGGCATAGTAGTAATAGCCGCTCCACTTACTATATTACCTCCAAAGACATAACCCATATTAGACAAATTTACGGTAGACAAATAAGGATAATTTCCACCAATATTTTGGTTTCCTAATTGTCCCCAAGATGCACGTAGTTTCAAATTTGACAAAAAGTCAAGTTTTTTCATAAAATTTTCCTCCGAAAGACGCCAACCCAAAGAAAATGATGGGAAAGCTCCCCAACGATTATTCCTCGCGAAACGGGAAGAGCCGTCATATCGTAAATTAGCTTCGAACAAATATTTTGAAGCAAAAGCATAATTGAAACGGCCAAAATAAGAACGTAATGCCCATGACCCGGAATTTCCATCATTTTTCATATTTTCTAATGAACCGGATGTCATCTCAGAATAATCAGGGAATGTGAAATTCTCTCTATAGGCACTCAACCAATTATTTGTATAATCTATTTGTTCAAAACCTAATAACAGACTCAAATCGTGTTTCTTTATAGTCTTTGAATATGAAGATGTTATTGTCAAGAAATTTTTCTTTGTTTTACTTTCTTTTTGGTCTAAAGTACTAGTAGGATTAACTACGTAAGTAGGTTCATCAAAACCTGGTGAATAATAATTAACTGGCTTAGTAAAATTTTTCGATGATGTTTGTGTAAACTCTGGTGAATAAGATAAATTAATATTCCAATCTTCAACAGGTGTAATAATAGCCGAAAAATTCCCAATAAAATGATTAGTTTCACTTTCACTATATCCTCTAAATAATGCTCCGTATGGAGAACTTGCCCCCAATGAATTTGCAGCAACTCTTCCATCAGATAATTTAGCAGCATATATAGGGGCAAGTCTGTTTACACCAATGAATATTCCACTTGCTGCATCTTCGCCCAAAGCAGGAGTATCACTTGTAGATCTTCTTAAACCCAAGTCAAAACGGAAACGTATATATTTATTTAATTTATAGTCATTATTAATTCTAAAATTATATTGCTTATAATTAAATCCATTAACAATACCATTCTGATCATTATACATAAACATGGCTCTAGACATCAGCTTTTCTGTTCCTCCACTGATACTTATAGAATGTTTTTGCTGAAAGCCTGATTCTGTATACATAAACTTTTGCCAATCAACATCTGGATATTTATCCGGATCAGAATTCTTATTCTGCAAATATTCTTTTAAATATTCTGGTGAATACAACTCCTGTTTATCTTCATTTCTCATAGCTTCATTGTGCATCTCCATATACGTGTAACCATCTGTAAACTCTGGTAGTTCAGTAAAAGACTGCCAACCGGTGTATAAACTATAATCTACCTGAAACTTCTGATTACTTTTACTTCTTTTGGTTGTTACAAGAATTACACCATTAGCCGCACGAGAACCATATATTGCTGATGAAGATGCATCCTTCAAAACAGATATATTTTCTATCATCGCAGGATCTATTGCATCTATATTACCTTCAACACCATCTATTAAAACCAATGGAGATGAATCTCCCAAAGTCCCTATACCTCTAATTCTTAATGTAGAACCGGCACCTGGTCTACCTGTTGAATTAGTGACTGTTAACCCAGAACTAACTCCTTGTAATGCTTGAGAAGTCATGCCAACAGGTTTATTCAATAAATCAGAAACATTTACACTCTCAACAGCTCCAGTAAGATTAACCTTTTTCTGCACAGCATACCCTACAGCTACAACTTCATCCAACATTTGTGTACTAGGTTTCATTTTGATAGAAAGAGATGAAAAACTCTTAATCTTAATTTCTTGAGTTTCATAGCCCATGAAACTAATCATGATAACCTCTCCTTGACTTACTTCAAGTTCAAAAGAACCTGTTAAATCAGTAATTGTACCTCTTGATGTTCCTTTTAAAGTTACATTTGCTCCTATTACAGGTTCACCATACTCATCATAGACAATACCTGTAATCTTTCCACTAGTTTGTTGAACTACAGTATTAGTACTCATATCAGTACCTACAGAATAAGATACCAACGGAGACAAGCTAAAGAAAACGACTCCCAAAGTCTTATAAACTTTAGCAAAGCGATTGGCTTTAATAAAACATTTTTTTTCTGTTTCCATAATATCAATATAAATTAACAACAATATATTCCTAACAATGAAATCAAATTATCTTCATCAGAAATGAATTCTATTCTCAAATAATCAGTTATGCAAACTCTTTTCAATATTACAGAACAAATGCCCTGATGATTATTATCATTCTGAAAAAGTAAATTATTGTATTTATCATATATCCTAAATCTTTTGACGCAATATGGCATTATATTGTCATAGTGGCCATATTGAACTGTTTCCATTGGATGATCATAATCTACATCAAAAAATAAATTTATCTTATTTATCTTTTGAGGAGTATTCCATTTCAAAATTACTGTTGGCGTTTTATCATTAAAATCAGCAACCCATGCATTTGTTCCTAAGAAAGGACGATAATATGAAGTTTTCAACTGTTCTATTCCATAAAGATAAATAGGTGAATAAAATTCCAAGGCTAAGTTCTTACCTTCAGGTCTTCGTTTTGGACACCAGAATTCAAAAGATTCTACACCAATACCTTCTGGAGGCATTTGTTTTCCATAATTTGAAACAGCAATATTAACTTGATTGAAAACAGTTAAAATACCAGTTAGAACAGTATTACTCTCAGCAAGTTTTACCAATGGATTTTTCATGAAACATAAAAAAACATAAGTTTCATCATTAAATTCAGTACTAAAATCCAATTTAATCTTCTGTTCACCTTTTTTTAATGATATTTCAATATTTTCTAATATCACTTCTGGGGTATAATTACCTTCTTTAATACTTTTCCTTAATTGAATCTGAAGTCGTGTTTCTTCATCTGCGAAAACTTTTAATGATACAGTTGGAAGCTTACCTCTAATAGGAAATAATTGAGCCATAGATTCCTTTAGAGTGATATAATTCCCATTAAAATCCAACTTCTTCAAATTGAATGTACTACTAACTTCAATATGTGCAATATTTATAAGATTATTTTTATCCTCAATTTTCAGCCAAGGAATATGCTGACCTATAGCTATAAGTTTTGTTTGTAAGGTTTTAATTAATTCAACATCCGTATAATCTATGGGATTGCGATGTTCTTTTACACATAATGCAGCAGCCATACCTATTGCTTGTCCCCCATGAGCAGAGGTACACATTACTCTAGTAGAACCATTGGCAACATGTGAAACACTTATTATTCTACCACCAAACATAAGATTCTCAACATCTGCAGTCACATAACATCTAAATGGAATCTGATAAATACCTTTCGAATGCCATTGGTTACAAGCCCTACCTGAAGCATAAACACCATCTGAAGGATGCAAATCAATAGACCACCCTCCATATGCAACAGCATCATAATGTTCATGTTGTTCGATTATATCTTGCTGAGTTAATGTATACAAACCTTTAAAACGTCGACTTTCACGCTTACCAGGAATCAATCCTACCCACTCTAAAGTATAATTTTTCATTTCTGGGAATTTCCCTGAATTTTTTATATATCCCCATATACCATAAACTACCTTCCATAGTTCATATTTTATTTTTTCAGTATCATGAATCGTATCAAGTCGTCCACCATATTCAATCCACCAATACTTACATCCATGATGATTGATGTTAAAATATTCTGGATTATATATTTTTGAAATACATTGTTCTACATTTTTAATTGCAAAATCAGGTGTTACATATTCTACCGGACTACCAGTATCTTTCATATAAAAGAAAATGGTATGCCCTAGAAGTTCTCCATATACTTCTTTATCAGGAGAGAATCCCTCATTATACACTTCTTTATCTTCTGCCCCCATACGATAAGAGGCACCTGACAAATAAGAGACTATTCCATCTCCTGAACAATCAGCAAATATTTCTCCTTTTATTTCATATTTGGTTTCCACCGATGGATTATATGCCAAGATTTCACTGATTCTGTTAGGAGAAGACTTCTTAATATCATATACTATTGTATTCAAGTATAAAGTTATATTAGGCTCTGATAAAACTTTATCCATTAAAACCATATCAAATAATACCGGATTTCCCTCTTTATTACGATATGTGTTTTCAACTAATATTTCATTTATTACTCCTCCTTCACGGGCCCAACGGTTATTATTTCCCATGTGAGAGGTTGCTCCCAATGCCCACAAACGGACTTCACTGGAAGCATTTCCTCCCAATACAGGACGATCCTGAATTAGTCCAACCTTTATACCTGAACGTGCTGCTGTAATAGCACAACAAACACCAGTCAATCCTCCGCCTACCACTACCAAATCGTAGTTCCTTTGAACTTTTTTAACGGTTCTATTATCTAAAAATCCTTGAAATTCCATAGTCTATAATTTAACAAATACAAAAACAATCTAATTATTTCTTACAAGACTTACTCAACAATAAAATACCGAATACTGCTATACATACACCGACAGAAACGGGAACAATAACCAAGTTTTCCGCTAATAACCCTAATAATAAAATAACAACTCCTGATACTAAAATACCAATACCTAGAATTTTACGTGTAAATCGATTTTCTTGTTCTTCATCATCGTTTACATTAATAGATGATTTATGTTCCTCAGATAAAATATATTCTTGAGTTGTCGTTTTCACATTTATCAACAACAATTCAGATATTAAAAGCAGAAGGACAGGAGTAATAGTTCCTAATAACATTTCCATCTCACGGTTTAATGATAAATTAAACAATACCGGCGAAATAAACTTAAAGAACAAATTAATACCCAAACTTATGAATGTTACACTTAAAATAGATTTTGCGGTTTGACGTTTTGAAAACAATGACCAAATAATAGGTAAATAAATAGGAACCCCTGTCAATGCTGCCACGCTAAGAACAACATTTACAATACCTCCCATTGACTGAATCAATAAAGCTATTATTACAGCTAATACTCCAAAACATAAAGTTGAAATACGGGCAACTTTCATAAGTGTCTTTTCTCCAGTTTTGGGATATATACGTTTAAAAATATCATTTGTGAAAACTCCAGCAGATATATTTAATGTAGCATTTAATGAACTTGCTGTAGCAAAAATCATTCCACCTAACATAAGTCCCAATAATCCATCAGGCATAGCTTCCTTACACATCAACAGATAGGCATTCTCATTTTGAAGACCCTCTAAACCTGGATTATATATACGATAAATCATAGGAGGCAGCATCCATAAGATAGGACTTATTAAATATAAAGAGCCAAATAACCAACCTACTTTTTTAGCTGATTTTTCAGTACTAACAGAAGTATAACGCTGAACATAAGCCCAATTACCTCCTAAGAAAAACATGTTGTAAATACAAAAGGCAAAGATAAACCCAGGTGTGTATTCACCTCTAAACACATCGAAAAAACCTTCAGGAGCTTTCTGAAACAAAGTATCTATACCACCAATCTTATCAAATGATAATGGAACAACTATAATAACAGCAGCTGTTAATATAACAAATTGTAATACATCTGTTACAACCACACCTCGTAAACCACCGATTGCAACATAAATCATACTAAACACACCTAATGCCAGAATTGAAGTCGTTAAAGGTATACCTGCAGATACTTCAACAATCTTTGCAACTGGATATAAAAATGAACCTGTAGTAAAAATAGATACAGCTAAAAATACATAAGTATAAAGCTTCTGAATATTAGCACCATATCGATTAGTTATATATTCCGCTGCTGTCAAACAATGAGTACGATGCCATCTTGGTGCAATCCAAGTACCTACAACAAACCCTGCTATTGCCATAGTTAATTGTATTACTATTGACACTAATCCCAATGAATAAGCAATTGAACCCCATACAACAAAAGTACCAGCAGAAAAAAATCCCATAAATAATGATAAGCCACTCATACCCCACGGAACATTACCGCCACCGGCAAAAAAACTTTTCATATCTTTTCCTGTTTTGGAAAAAGAAACACCTGTTATTAAAACTCCTATAGAAAATAGTAAAATGGTAATAAAATCTAAAGTATTCATATATGTTTTTTTAGTATTAAATCTATTATTTGCATTATTCTGTAATGCAATATTATTTTTTTAGTCACTGTAAAACAAGCATTTATAGAAATAAATCATCGGGAACGTTACCGGTAACGTTCCCGATGATTTACATATTCATCCAATCAATGAATATCACCTAGAAGATGAAGCTCTAATATTTAATGTGGCATCTAATCTAACTAAAGAGAGATTTGATTTTAAAGGCGATTTGATTTGTTCAATCAAAAGCTTTGCGGCAACTTTTCCCATTTCATAATTAGGTTGCACCACAGATGTCAATGGAGGATCAACAACTGATGCCAATTGATCTTCACTAAACCCGACCAAAGCAATATCATCAGGAATTCGTAAATTATTTTTTTTGATAACATTCATTGCACCTATAGCAACAGGATCATTAAAAGCAAAAATTGCATCTGGTATATTATATCCTGACGACAAAAACTTTTCCATTGCCATAACACCTTTTTCCATTAAAACTCCTGCCTCTACAATATAATTTTCATCAATTTTATATTCATACTTCTTAAGAGCATCAAGATATCCAGCCTTACGTTCTTCTGTCAACGGAAGATTCCTTGGTCCAGTCAAATGCATAATTCGTTTACATCCTGACTTGATTAAATGCTCTACAGCTTGGAAAGCCATTTTTCTATCATCTACAATAACTTTGGAAGCCTTTGTATGTGGACAAACCCTATTAAAAAAAACAATTGGTATGCCAGAATCTATGATACGACGATATTCTTCAGCATTACTTCCCTCTCTAGTAATTGACAATAATATTCCTTCAACCATATTACCTTCTAACAAACACAAGTTTTGTAATTCATTCTCTAATGATTCGTTTGACTGAGTAATCAACAACTGATAATTCTCTTCATACAAAACATCTTGTATTCCTAATATTATACGAGGAAAAAAACCGCTAGTAAATTCAGGTATAACCAATCCAATAACACCAGAACTTTTATGTTGAAGATTTTGAGCTATTAAATTAGGGCGATAATTTAATAATTTAGCAGTTTCAAGAACTTTGGCCTTTGTCTCGCTATTAATTTCCCAACTATCATTCAAGGCTCTAGAAACTGTTGATGTAGATAAACCTAAATATTTAGCAATATCTTTTATTGTAGTATATTTCTTCATTTTATGGTAAATATTTTATAAGTGACTATCAATAAAACAATCTATTAGTTTATATATAATCATGTATATATATAAGGCCAAATATTGTTGCAATTTAGTATATATTTAAAAGCTAATTATTTTATCATCTATAAAAATACAAAAAATAATAATTGGCAATTTATAAAAAAAATGTAATATACAAACAAATAATTTATATAAAAAAACAACATTAAATATTACCTATTAGTGGAATACGTAGGGATGAAGCTATTTTACGTCAGTCATTTTGTTTTCTACGAGAGATAAGATTAAAAAATTCTTTTCTATACTTCTGCAATTTAGCAAACAGTAAGGAATCACTCTTAATTCCTGCTGATTGTGAAATCATATTCAACACAATTACTTAAGAAAAGATAGTAGTATCACGAAATAACTCCTATTTTAAGAATATTCCCTAATTAATTTACCTAATTATCTACCACTCACTTGCATATATTCAGATATTTTGCGAATATTGCATATAAGTTGTAAATAGCTTAATTGTTTAAATGCGTATAATTTGCTAATAATCAATAATATATAAAACCTTTATACACATATTTGTTTTATCATTTTAATTCCACATAGATATTATTGTAATAAATATTTTCAACTTAAACTAAATTATCATGCAAAAAGTTAGTTTACTTATCAATGGAGCCTTATTGTTGTATCCTTTAATTGGGATTAAAGCAGAAAAAGCAATTGAAAATGAAGATAGGAAAAATGTATTGTTCATCGTTTGTGATGATTTAAGGCCTGAATTGAATTGCTATGGTCAGACACATATAAAATCACCATATATAGATTCATTAGCAAATGTAGGTACAGTTTTTGACAGGGCATATTGTAATATTGCCGTGTCTGGAGCATCACGTGCAAGCCTTTTAACTGGACTTCGACCTACTAAAAGATGTTTTGCTGCTTGGAATGCTCGTGTTGACGTTGATGCTCCAAATACGGTAACCCTGAACAGGTATTTTAAGGAAGCAGGATATATTACCATAGCCAATGGTAAAATTTATCACCATCAGGACGATTCTGAAATGAAATATTGGGACAATGTAATGACACCTGAACATGATACCCCAATGGGTTACCATACGGACGTAAACCTGAAACAAATGGAACTAAAGGAAGCAAACCCAAAACAAAAGAGAGGTTATTACTATGAATATTCCAATACCGACGAAAGCAATTTCCTTGATTGGAAAATTGCAGAAAAAAGTATCAATGACTTGTATGAACTAAGTAAAAGCAAAAAACCTTTCCTGTTGGCTGTTGGTTTTATAAGACCGCATCTTCCGTTCATTGTACCTCGCAAGTATTGGGATATGTATGAACATGATAAAATCAAGATACCTGAAAACTATGTGTTGACTAGCGACAGTAACATTCCGAGATTGGCACTGAACAATTGGTCAGAATTAAGACAGTATTCCGGTATCCCATCTTCAGGTCCAATGGATGAAGAAACCGCAAAAATGATGATTCATGGATATTACGCTTCTGTATCGTTCGTTGACCGTCAGATAGGCAGAGTTCTCGAAGCTTTGAAAAAGACCGGATTAGACAAAAATACTACTATAGTATTGATTGGTGATCATGGTTGGAGTCTTGGGGAACATGGCTTGTGGTGTAAGCATAGTATATTCAATACATGCCTTAACGCAACTATGATAATAAAATCACCTTCACAAGAAAAAAGCAGGAGATGTGGTGAGATTGTAGAATTCGTTGATCTATATCCAACTATGTGTGATGCAGCAGGACTGAAAAAGCCTGAACACCTTGAAGGTAAAAGTTTGTTACCTTTTGTAGAAAATGGAAAATCTTGTAGTAAAGGATATGCCGTATGTAGATGGGCGAACGGTTTTACACTCATAAAAGACAACTATTTCTATACTGAATGGAGAGACAAGAATGATAAAATCCTGGATAGAATGCTGTTTGACCATTCTATTGACAAATCTGAAAATCATAACATTTCAAATGTTGGATCAAATAAAATACTTATTGATAAATTAAGTAAATTCTTGGTAAAACATAGAGGAGAACATTATTTTGAGTAGAAAGCTTACAAAAATGGTGTATTGACTTACATGGCTCTTTCCCATACTTCGTGCTAAATTTAAAACTCGAAGAAGTATCATGATAACGATAAGTTAAATATCATGGAACAGGAAGAACTTATAGAAAATACACTCAGATGCAAGACACTGTAACCTTTAATAATAATGATTTTGGCAAATATCGTAGCTTTTGCTCATTTCTATTCATTTTGTGCATATTTTGTTGTATTTCGTTTTGTAGTATAAATGCTTTCATTAAATTTGCCGTCAGAAAATTACTAATACCAAAATATTTTATCTAATGAGTTTAAAAATTGTAGTATTGGCAAAACAAGTTCCTGATACTCGTTGTGTTGGGAAAGATGCCATGAATGCAGACGGAACAATTAACCGCTCTGCTCTTCCGGCAATTTTCAACCCGGAAGACTTGAATGCCTTGGAGCAGGCTCTCAGACTGAAAGACGCTCATCCTGGTTCTACTGTGACTATGCTTACTATGGGTCCGGGTCGTGCTGCAGAAATCATTCGTGAAGGTTTATATAGAGGTGCTGACAATGGATATCTGCTTACAGACCGTGCTTTTGCTGGTGCAGATACACTGGCTACTTCTTATGCTCTTGCAACTGCCATTCGTAAAATTGGCGAATATGACATCATAGTTGGTGGCCGTCAGGCTATCGATGGTGATACAGCTCAGGTTGGCCCTCAGGTAGCTGAAAAACTGGGATTGCCTCAGATTACATACGTAGAGGAAATTCAGGATGTGAAAGACGGACGTATCCGTGTGAAACGCCATATCGACGGTGGTGTGGAAACTGTAGAAGGTCCATTGCCTATAGTATTGACAGTAAACGGTAGTGCTGCTCCTTGCCGTCCGCGCAATGCGAAACTGGTTCAGAAATATAAACGTGCTCTTGGCGCACAGGAAAAGGCTGCCATTACAAAAGAAGGCGCTGAACTTCCATACGCTTCGCTTTACGAAAGCCGCCCGTATCTGAATATCACTGAATGGAGTGTAGCTGACGTAAACGGTGATACAAAGCAGTGCGGTCTGTCAGGCTCTCCTACAAAAGTTAAGAAGATTGAAAACATTATCTTCCAGGCTAAGGAAAGCAAGACTATCACAGGAAGTGATGCTGATGTAGAAAACCTTATTGTTGAACTTTTGGCTAACCACACTATAGGATAAGACTATGAATAATGTATTTGTATATTGTGAGATGGAAGGCAGCCATGTTGCCGATGTAAGTCTCGAACTTTTGACTAAAGGTCGTAAGTTAGCCAATGAGTTGGGATGCCAGCTTGAAGCTATTTGTGCCGGAAGCGACCTTACTGATTTAGAAAAACAAGTTTTGCCGTATGGAGTTGACCGTGTTCACGTGTTCGATGCTCCGGGGCTGTTCCCTTATACTTCTCTTCCTCATTCATCTATTCTCGTAAATCTTTTCAAGCAGGAAAAACCACAGATCTGCCTTATGGGTGCTACCGTTATCGGTCGTGACCTTGGTCCTCGTGTCTCTTCTGCATTGACAAGTGGTTTGACTGCCGATTGTACTCAGTTGGAAATAGGTAGTCATGAGGATAAGAAGGCAGGTATTACATACGAAAATCTGCTTTATCAGATTCGTCCTGCTTTCGGTGGTAACATTGTTGCTACTATCATTAATCCTGAACACCGTCCTCAGATGGCTACAGTACGTGAGGGTGTGATGAAGAAAGAAATTCTTGATGAAAACTATCAGGGTGAAGTGATTCGTCATGACGTGGCTAAGTTTGTTCCTGAAACAGACTATGTAGTGAAAGTTATCGACCGCCACGTAGAAAAAGCCAAACATAATCTGAAAGGTGCTCCTATCGTTATCGCCGGTGGTTACGGTATGGGCTCTAAGGAAGGTTTCGACATGTTGTTCGAACTTGCAAAGGAACTTCATGCAGAAGTTGGTGCGAGCCGTGCCGCTGTAGATGCTGGTTTCTGCGATCATGACCGTCAGATTGGACAGACAGGTGTGACTGTTCATCCTAAATTGTATATCGCATGTGGTATCTCTGGTCAGATTCAGCACATTGCAGGTATGCAGGATGCAGGTATCATCATATCTGTAAACAATGATGAGAATGCTCCTATCAATGCGATTGCAGACTATGTGATTAACGGAACAGTGGAAGAAGTGATTCCGAAAATGATTAAGTATTATAAGAAAAACAGTAAATAATGGCAAACTTTTATACAGAACATCCGGAACTCAAGTTTCACTTGAACAATCCGTTGATGGAGCGTATCTGTCAGTTGAAAGAACGCGATTATAGAGATAAAGAAGAATACGATTATGCACCACAGGACTATGCTGATGCAATCGATTCATATGATAAAGTGCTTGAAATAACAGGCGAAATTACAGGTGAGGTGATTGCTGCCAATGCTGAAGGCGTTGACGAGGAAGGTCCTCACTGTGCAAACGGACGTGTGGAATATGCATCTGGTACAAAAGCTAACCTTGATGCTATGGTTAAAGCCGGACTTAACGGTATGACTATGCCTCGCCGTTACGGTGGTCTTAATTTCCCTATCACTCCATATACTATGTGTGCGGAAATCGTTGCACAGGCTGATGCCGGTTTCGGTAATATCTGGTCTCTTCAGGACTGTATCGAGACTCTTTATGAGTTCGGTAATGAAGACCAGCACAGCCGCTTCATCCCTCGTATCTGTGCAGGTGAAACAATGTCTATGGACTTGACAGAGCCGGATGCAGGTTCCGACCTTCAGAGCGTTATGCTTAAGGCAACATACGATGAGGCTAACAACTGCTGGCGTCTGAATGGTGTTAAGCGTTTCATCACTAATGGTGACGCAAACTTGCACCTTGTACTTGCACGTTCGGAAGAAGGTACACACGACGGTCGTGGTCTTTCTATGTTTATTTATGACAAGAACGACGGTGGGGTAGATGTACGCCGTATAGAAAACAAACTTGGTATCCACGGTTCTCCTACATGCGAGCTTGTTTACAAGAATGCAAAAGCTGAACTTTGCGGTGAACGCAAGTTGGGACTTATCAAGTACGTTATGGCTCTTATGAACGGTGCCCGTCTTGGTATTGCTGCTCAGTCAGTAGGTCTGAGCCAGGCAGCGTACAATGAAGCTTTGGCTTATGCTAAGGATCGTAAGCAGTTCGGTAAGGCTATCATCGAATTCCCTGCTGTATATGATATGCTGGCTACTATCAAAGCTAAACTTGATGCAGGTCGTGCTCTTTTGTATCAGACAGCACGTTATGTGGATATCTATAAGGCTCTTGATGATATTGCACGAGAACGTAAACTTACTCCGGAAGAACGTCAGGAACAGAAGAAGTATGCTAAATTGGCCGACAGCTTCACTCCTCTTGCCAAGGGTATGAACTCTGAATATGCCAATCAGAATGCATACGACTGTATTCAGGTACATGGTGGTTCTGGTTTCATGATGGAATATGCTTGCCAGCGTATTTATCGTGATGCACGTATCACAAGTATCTACGAAGGAACTACTCAGTTACAGACTGTTGCTGCTATCCGTTATGTAACAAACGGCGCTTATGCGGCTACTCTTCATGAGTATGAACTGATTCCTTGCGCTCCTGAATTCGAAGGCTATATGAACAGAATTAAAGACATGACTCGCAAACTTGAGGCTTGTACTAATGCAGTGAAAGAAGCTATGAACCAGGAATTGCTTGATTTCGTTTCACGTCGTCTTTACGAAATGTCTGCAGTGTGCGTAATGAGTCATCTGTTGCTGCAGGATGCTACTAAGGCTCCTGAACTGTTCGCTCAGTCACTTAACGTATATGTTAACTATGCTGAGTCGGAAGTTGAAAAGCATTTCAACTTTATCCGTAAGTTCAGTGCTGAAGAACTTCTGAATTACAGAAAATAATATCTGAAGAATAAATAGTTTTCGGAGGACTTGGTATTGTAAATATCTTGTCCTCCGATTTTTTTTGTTTTTACTTCTCTGTTTATATCTTTGTACAGAATAAAAAACGTATTTATGGCAAAAAAAGAAGAGTACAAGATAAAGAATCAGGAATTTCTGAAGGAAATATCTGCTGAGGAAGGTGTGGTGCAACATCCTTCGGGCATACTTTATAGAGTTATCAACAGTGGAGACGGCAAGGTATCGCCGGTTGATAGAAGTATAGTAACTGTACATTATCGTGGTACGCTTATAAACGGTAGAGAGTTTGATAATTCATGGAAACGTAATTGCCCTGAGGCGTTGAGACTGACTGATGTGATTGACGGTTGGCGTATAGCTTTAAAACAGATGCATGTGGGCGACAGGTGGATGGTGTATATTCCATACAATCTTGGGTATGGAACACGCACTTCAGGGCCTATTCCAGGTTTCTCAACACTTATCTTTGAGATAGAACTACTTGGAATAGCTTAATAATTGGCTATATTGGCTTTTTGTAAATGTGGAAAACTTTATGGCTTAATGTTATTGTGAATTCAAAAATGCTTGTATCTTTGTGAATTATAATTGATAAATATTTCTATCTATGAAAACATTAATTAGAATTTATTGTGCGGCTGTTTGTATGTCCGCAGGAGTATTGACTGCTTATTCATTTAATGACATGAATGGTATTGATTTAACCCAGATATCTGAAACAAAAGGGGAGAAAGTATGGAGTAGGCAGGTTGTTGAAGAATTGGGTAAGAAAGTGGCAGACTGGCAGATAAAGGAATTTCCTAATACCAGACATGGAGCGAAAGATCAGAGAGGATGGGTTGCCGGTGCTTGGTATATGGGATTGTGTGATTGGGCTGAACTCTCCGGAGATTCCACTTATTACAACTGGATGAAGAAGACTTTTTCTGGACAGCGTTGGCAATTGGGGAACCGTATGTATCATGCTGATGATTTTTGTGTAGCGCAGACATACATAGATCTATACAATAAGTTCAAAGATAAAAATATGCTGGAGCCTACGCTGGCCCGTACGGAGTGGTTAGTAGGACATCCTTCTAATGGAAGTGTTGATTTTAGAATTCCTAAATTACGTCAAGAACGCTGGACATGGTGCGATGCTCTGTTTATGGCTCCAGCTGTGTATACTCGTCTTTATAGCTTGACGGAAAACCGAAAATATATGCATTTTATGGATGCTGAGTTTAAGGCTACCTACAATCATCTTTATGATAAAGAGGAGAAAATGTTTTATCGTGATAGCCGTTATTTCGACAAACGTGAAGAAAATGGTAAGAAAGTATTTTGGGGACGTGGTAATGGTTGGGTAATTGCAGGTCTTGCTGAAATATTGAAAACCTTACCTGATGCTGATACTGAATTCAAACCTTTTTATGAAGCATTATTTGTAGAGTTTGCTACACGTTTGGCTGAGCTGCAAGGTAAAGATGGATATTGGCATGCTAGTTTGTTGGATCCGGACAGCTATCCTTCACCAGAAACAAGTTCGACTGGTTTTATTGTTTACGGTTTGGCTTTTGGTATTAACAGTGGTTATTTGTCTGCAAGTAAATTCTTACCTGTTGTTAAAAAAGGCTGGCAGGCATTGACTGATGCTGTAGGCTCTGATGGAAAATTATGTTGGGTACAGCCTATTGGGGCTGATCCTAAGAAAGTGACACGAGAAATGACGGAACTTTATGGACCGGGTGCTTTCCTTATGGCTGCCTGTGAAATTTACAAATTGTGCGATTAGAATTAAAAGCCGTGTCTTTTATAACAAAAATTATTTATAAATGGAGCGTATGCAGATTTGCATGCGCTCTTATATGTGTATAAATGGTGAGTTTATTCATTGTGATAAAATAATAGCGAACGTTATAGTTAAAAATGATTTTTTCTTTTAATATCTAGATTATGAAAAATATATTGTTTCAGGTTAGTATAATATTTTTAGTCCCATTTGTACAGGTAATGGCGGAAAATCATCCGCATATTTTGATTCGTAATGATGAAAAGTCTATTGTCATTGATAAAATAGAGAAAGAAGAATGGGCTAATTCGATTTTTAAGAATCTTAAAGGACACTTGGATGTATATGTAAAACGACATAAGACAGATCCAAATTGGATTCTCGATCGTTATTTGATGAATAGAGTGCCTGGAAAACGTTATACTCATTTTGTAGCTGATCGTGAGGGAACACGTCTTGTTGAATATAAAGGGGATGCACCGGTGCCTACTATTCGTGTATCGTCACATAAACGTGTCCCTATCACTCCAGAAGGTAAACCTTATGTGGCTCCTGAAATTGAGGATATTGTTCCGCAAGATACTTCTATGATAATGAATTTGTTGAATCCATCAACCAAACAGTTTGAGATGGTTGATCCCCAGCAATATGTATCTAAGATAAATGGTGAAATAAATGAATTAGCATACGAGTCAGCTGTTCTCTATTGGATTACTGGCGATAAAGATTATGCCAAATTCGCAGCAGATATCCTAAATCAATGGGTTAATGCAGCCGTTTGGCAATATCCTATTGAAGGACCTGGAAGGGTAGGGTTTCTTAATATTCAGACATTAGGTGATGAGAATTCTAAACCGTTAATCCTGGCGTATGATTTCTTGTTTCCATATTTGAAAGAAAATGGATATTCTTTGGAAAATTATGAGAAGGTGTTCGAACGTATCGCATGGACTTTATCTTTTAGAGGATACGCTACTAATAACTGGTTTGCAGCTGAGAGTTCGACATTGGTAGCTGCCGCTTTATCTTTATCTGATAAATCCAAACGTGATTATTATTTGGATTTTTATTTGAAAAATGATACTGTCTCAAATGGATGCGGACAGTTGTCTTTACCTTCTGCTACTAAAATCTGGTTTACTCCTGATGGACATTGGAAGGAACCGGGCGGATATCATAATTATCCTGTATCTAAATTGATGGAGGCTGCTTTGATGCTGGAAAATAATGGTTATGAAGTGTTTAAAGAATATCCGGTATTATTGAAGGCTGCTTATGTAATGCTGAAATATTCTTTTCCTGATATGACTGTTTCTGCTTTTGGTGATACCGGGCGTCCGATGCAAAGTATGGAATGCCTTGAAATAGCCATTAAAATGGCGCGGAAATATGCTTTGCCTGTTTTGCCTGAACTTGAGAATGCTGCTTGTCTGTTTAAATCTCGTGTCGGATATGATCGTTCTAAAACAGGAATAACAGGATTACTTTGTTATCTACCTCAACTGCCTGAAGGTGAATCTTCTTCAAATAATTTATGGAAACGTGCAGAGAAACTGGATTTTGCTTCTTGTTATTTGCAAAGAAATGGTATGGATGTTAAAAATGGTCTTATGTTTGTAGTACAAGGGGCATCATATAATCATAATCATTCTAATGGGATGAGTATGGAATTGTATGGAAATGGTACTGTTATGGGTATTGATCCAGGTAATGGGCCTACATACGAACATCCATTGCATGTAAATTATTATACTCAGTGGGGAGCACATAATACTGTTGTTGCAGGAGGAAATTCTTATTCTCTTAAACCTTTTTTAGGTTCTGGAGGGAAAAAGGAAATTGGAGCAATAGAATTATTGTCTATGGAGCCAAAGGTTGGACAGGATGCTTTATCGGATCATATTTCGTATACTTATACAAAGTATTTTGAAGGATTTACAAAAACTAATCAGGAACGTTTGATGTCTATCTTCCGTATAGATGAAAAACATGGTTTTTATGTGGATCTTTATCGCTCAAGCAATTTAGCCTGCAATGATTATTTATATCATAATATCGGTGATAGGGTTGAACTGTATGACTTTTCGGGTAGTGAAATAAAAATGTCTTCTGAAGTGTCATATCCCACAATTGGAAAGGATTATCCTGGTTTTCGCTATTTTAGTTCTGTTCGTACAACAGGTGCGTATAATAAAGGTGTACATGCTGTTTTTTCTGTAGAAAATTTACCGGCAGGTCCTGGCTATATGAATATGTGGATGCCTTCCACATCTGGAGTCAGTTATTATACTGCTTTGGGTCTTGATGCTAAAACAGCCATATCTTCTTATCGTATGAAAAAAGTTCCACTTGTTTCTATTCGTATGGAGGGACCAGCGGATAAGTTCCCATTCATTGCGGTGTATGAACCATCTTCAAAAAAGGATGGTGGTGTAATCACTTCTGTTGAACGTCTGTCTGTTTCTTCTGTTTCAACATCAGCAGCGGTAAGAGTAACAGATAATGATGGAGGAACTTATATTTTTGGAAATTCAACTAAAGGTAAAGCTGAAATAAAAGAAGGTATGGCTTTTATTGGAGATTTGGCTGTATTTGCGGATACTAAAATGAAGAAAGTATTATATGTTGGAAATGGAGAGTTGGTAGAGAATGATGATTTTATTGTAATGTGTAATGAGGGTATGAAAGGTGATATAACATTGGAGTATTCTGATGAAATATTATTGATACGTTCCAATGTTCCGTTTATGATTAAAACTAAGAACAGACGAATTAGAGAAAAATTTAAGCTGGAAGAAGAGATTAGTTTTGATAAACCTGTAAATGAAACTTTTAAACTGAATTTTTGATAAACCTGTATACCATGAAAGTTAAAGTTTTTATTATTCTTTTGTTGATTTCTTTTTTTCGAGTAGCTCAATTGTCTGCAGACGATAGTATAGAGATTTTACGTCGTTTATTTGTAGAGCAGGCGTTGGCTCCTAAGATAGATGTAGAAAAGGTTAATAAAGTTGTTAATTCTTTGAGCTCTGAAGGTGTTTGGCCGGGAATTGATTATAATGATGTTTCCCGTACAGGGTTTCGCCATACCATTCATTTGGATAATTTGTTGCTTATGGCTCGTGCGTATAGGCAGGATAATTCTTCTTTTAAGGGAGACCGATTATTGCGGGAGAAATTTGATTTGGCATTGAAGTATTGGTTGTCACACGATTTCCGTTGTGATAACTGGTGGCATAATGAGATTGGTACTCCTAATTCTTTTATTTCATTATTATTGGTTATGGATGAAAGTCTGACGGAATCACAGAAGGACAGTATGCTTATAATTGCCAGGAGGGCTAACCTCAAAGCATGGGGTGCAAGACCGAGCGGTGACCGTATTAAAATAGCCGGGATGCAAGCAAAAACGGCATTGTTCTGTAGGGATGAATCGGAATTGAAAATGGTGTTGAAAGTTATTGAAGAAGAAATCAAGCAGGTTTCACCTACAGAAAGGGGGATACAGGCTGATTACAGTTTTCATCATCGTACAGATCGTGTTAATAACACATTGTCTTATGGATTGGGATACGTAGATGCTTTTGCTGAGTGGGCTTCAAATGTAAGTGGAACCAGGTTTGCTTTTTCTGATAAGTCTGTAAAAATGGCTATCGATTATTATTTGGACGGAATCTGCAAGCAAATGGTATATGGACGGATAGAGGATCCTGGAATTCAAAACAGGGATGTTACTAGAAAACATGGAAAGTTGGTATTTTCATCTGTCACTCCTGTGAGGCTGATGAAGGTTACAGACTATAGGCGTGAAGAATTGGAGAATGTGGTTCGTGCCAGAGATGGAAAGGATTTTGTTCCTTATTCGTTTGCTAAGTTTTTCTGGCAGAGTGAGCATTTTGTGTTTCAGCGACCAAACTTCTATACGTCTGTTCGTATGTATTCTTCACGAAATAGAAACATGGAAGAACCTTATAATGGAGAAGGACTGAAAAATCATTTTAGGGGTGATGGTACTAATTATTTGTCTTTGACTGGAAATGAATATTTCAATTTAGCTCCTGTATATGATTGGTCTTGTATTCCAGGTGCAACAACTGTCAGATTGCCAGATATGCCTTCTGAAAAGGAGATACAGAAAAAAGGAGAAATGGATTTTGTGGGTGGTGTGACGGATGGAATGTATGGTGCATCGGCATTCGATTTTTCCAGTCCTCATTATCCTTTTTGTGCTAAAAAAAGTTGGTTCTTTTTTGATGATATGTACGTATGCTTGGGTGCCGGTGTTGATTCTGAAACGGACTTTTCAATTGTGACAACTGTAAATCAATGTCGTTTGTCTGGCAAGGTAGTAGCTGGTACATCTGTTGATAAAAAAGTATTGTCTTCTGGAATCTGTTCTTCCGATAATTTTAGCTGGGTTTGGCACAATAGTGTTGGGTATGTTTTCCCTTTTACTCAGAAACTGGAGGTGCAGAATGATTTAGTGAAAGGAAGCTGGAGTAGTGTTAATCGTCAGACCAGTTCCTCCAAGGCTCTTGTTACGGATTCTATTTTTAAGTTGTTAATAGAACATGGAAAACGTCCTAATGGAGGGAAATATGCTTATTATGTGATTCCAGGTATTGATATAAATGGAATTTCTAGATATATGAAAAATTCTCCTGTGCGTATTATGTCAAATACTATACATCTACAGGCTGTAGAGCATCTGGAGAGCGGTATTATATATGCTGTATGTTATGAAGCCTGCAAACTTAATTTGGGTAATGGCTGTAAAATTGATATAGATACTCCAGGCATGTATATGTTCCGTTTTAATCCGAAAAGAAAAATGTTGTCATTCTCTGTGTCAGATCCAACAAGAAAATTGTCTGCTATGAATTTTTCCATAAAAGGGAATTATATTCCTGCAGATAAATTTATGCTATCTTCTTGTAAGTACGATGCATTGTCTGATTTAACCAAGTTTTCTGTACAACTGCCTGAAGCAGAAAATGCCGGGAAAAGTGTAGTGGTTAAGATGAAAGGAATGTAATATTTTCTTATTCAGGATGTTATATTATTATGGGCTATTTTTATTATTAATATTTATAATTAAATAAGTAATTTGTGTTTATGAAAATCAAGACAAACTTTTTAATAGCATATTTGTTTTTGGGAGCATCGTTTAATCTGTATTCTCAATCAAATTATAGTGAGATTGAAACAATTAAACGGAACTTTAAAGATATTTATATTGATTCAGATTCAGATTCACCTTTAATGAAGGAACTGTCTCTGTATCAGCCAGGCTTTGTAATTTCAGATAGAGTGGTTATGGAATTGCAGCAGCGTGTACCATTCGATAAGGAGCGTATAGATGGATATATAAAGAATATTCGTATGGATGGTTCGTGGTCTGATATAAATTATAAGGATAAGAAGCGCTCTGGGTGGGAACCACGTTTACATCCTGAAAGGATCCTTGAGATGGTGAAGGCTTTTGTTAATCCTGATGTGGAATATTTCAAATCGTCTGTGCTTGAGAAGACTATACATAGTGCAATGGATTATTGGTTCAAAGCCGGATTGAAATGTTCCAACTGGTATTATAATCAGATCGGTGTTCCACGTACAATGGGAACGGCGTTTATCCTTTTTGATGATTATCTTACAACTGCCGAACGCAAAAATGCCGTAAAAGTGATGGAAAATTCCAAGTTCGGTATGACAGGACAGAACAAAGTATGGCTGGCAGGTAATGTAATGATGAAGGCGGTGCTTAGCGATGACATCAGTTTAGTGAAACAGGCACGCGACACGATAGTGTCCGAGATTGTGAAAGGTGGAGCTGAAGGAATAAAAGAGGATTGGAGTTTCCATCAGCATGGACCTCAGCAGCAGTTCGGCAATTACGGATTAGCTTATATTTATACCATGAGCCTGCTCTCAGGTATATTTGCCGATACGTCAATGGCATTTGATGAGGAACAGTTTGACATCCTTTCAAATCTTATTTCTGAAGGTTATCAGTGGATTATATGGAATGGAAAGATGGATATCAGTGCCATGGGAAGGCAGTTGTTCGATTCAGCTCCTATACATAAGGCTCTAAGCACCGCATTCGCTGCAAATAGTCTTGGCGGTGAGACGGCATCACAGTTTTTAAGCAATTGCTTTTCTTCGAAAAACAATTTCGTCGGACACAAGCATTTTTGGCAGTCGGATTATACCATAACACGTCGTCATGACTGGATGGCTTCACTGAAAATGGCTTCACAGCGTGTGATAGGTGTGGAAGCACTTAATGGTGATAATATGCGTGGATATTATATGGCTGATGGCGCTCTATATATTTATAAAGATGGAACAGAGTATTTGGATATTTTCCCTTTGTGGGATTGGCGTCGATTACCTGGTATTACTGCGTATATGGATGATACACTTGTTCCAATGCCAAGTGGTAAAGAGAAATTTTCCAACAGAAGTAATTTTGTAGGAGGGCTTTCTGATGGCAAGAATGGTATAAGTGCTATGCAGTTGCGCCGTGATAATCTGAAAACTGATAAGTTTTGGCTTTTTGCTGATTCTGCAATAGTTTGTCTTGGTGCCGGAATAACTTCCGACTCTACACTTCAGGTCTGTACATCAGTGGAGCAGTCCTGGCATAAAGATGATATTCTTGTAATGCAGGATGGTAAAAAACTTGATTTTAATTCCAAGACCTCGGTTATTTCGTCCGATTTGCGCGTTTTGCATAACGGGATTGCCTATATATTCCCGAAAGATGGTACAGAATGTTCTATAGAGATAGCAAAAAAGACTGGAAACTGGCACAACATAATGCAGACATATTCCGACAAAAAATCTTCAGGTAGTGTATTTTCAATCTATATAAGTCATGGTGCGGCTCCTGACAATGCTTCATATCAGTATATAATTTTGCCCGAAGCGACAGTTGGAGAGCTGAAGCATTTCAATCCTGAGTCGTACAAAATAATGCGTAATGACAAGGATATACAGGCGGTAATGCACAATGATGTGTGTTGGGTGTCAGTAAAATCACCGTCTGAAATGAAAGTATCGCCTGATACTGAAGTCAACTTCCTGACTCCTGGGCTTTACAGTCTTTCTTTAAAGGATGGAAAGGTGGTTGATGTCATGTTCTCCGACCCTACTTGCCAACTTGACACGGTGTCTTTTCTGATAAATAATGCTAAGAAGTCAATGTCTCTTCCCGAAGGTTTTATGAAGGGCACAAAAGTTAGTATTCAATTATAAACCGATAATAAAAATGATAATGAAGAAAATTTTATTTACAGCCATGATGATAGTGGCTACAGCTGCAGCCGGAACCGTTTATGCAGGTACGGAAAATGTAGAAAAGATGAAAAAAACAAGAAGCGAAACATTCGTTAAAGAGAATGAAACACAGTGGGAAACTATAGGCGATGGTATAGCACGCCAGATTCTTGGTTATGATGGTCATATCATGATGGTCAAGATTAAGACCGAGAAGGCAGGACCTGTAGGAGTGGAGCATGCGCATTATCATCCTCAAGTTACATTTGTTTCAAGTGGTAAGTTTGAGTTTACTATTGGAAATGAGAAGAAAGTTGTTACAGCTGGTGATGGTATGTATATGGAACCTGATGTTCGCCACAGCTGTATATGTATTGAGCCGGGGGTTATCGTAGACTGTTTCTCTCCTATGCGTGAAGACTTTTTGAAGAAATAAACATTGTTTTAAATAAGATGTTTTATAATTTTTGGGGTACACTTCATCTCTTGCAGTGTACCCCAAATTCAAAAACATGATGAAATAAAAATTCAAAGAGTTTATTCCTTTTGCAGAATAAATACTAACAATGCATCTCGATGGTAAAAAAAGAGTGTAAAATAAAGAATCAGGAATTTCTTGAAGAAATATCTGCAGAAGAGGGGGAGTAGCCATTACTTCCGGAATTCTTTATAAAGTTATCAACAGTGGAGGCCGTAAGGTATTGCCTGTTGACAGAAGTATAGTTTTCGTACATTATCGGGGAACGCTTATAAATGGAGGAAGTATTATAACTAATGGAAACGTAACTACCATGAGGCTTGTTTGTAAAAACTATCTTTTTAGTAGGTACCCAAACTTCTTGCGAAGCCAGTAATTAAACCATAATAATAATGGTAAAGTAATTAACATTGGCAGATAGAACAATGTCTCTGATGGTATAGAAATATTTGATAATTTATTTGTTATGTCTGTCAATTTTATGTTTGTATAGTTGAGGATGATTAATATGCATGTTGAAACCATCAATAGTGATGTTATGATGATAGCAATGAGTGTCCGTTTTTCGCGTCTTTTCTCCTGGAGTATGACTTTTTCGTTTATTTTTTCCATCATTTTATAACTAAAGTTGCTCGCCAGACGGAATTGTGGCTGCATACTGATGGCTTTTCTGATACATCTGTCTGTATTCTCGGCCTTGATATTATCTGTATTCATGACTTTTCCCATTATAGTTCCTCCTCTTTCTTCATTAGAATGTATAGTTTTTTTCTTATTCTGTGTAGTTTTACTTTTATAGAACTTTCTTTGGCATTCAGTATTTGCCCTATTTCCTGAATCGTTTTCTCCTGTTCGTAGAATAATGTAATCAATCCTCTTTCGTCAGGTGGAAGCATAGAAAGTGTTTTCTGTAGTCTGTTGATGTTTTCTTCCGATTCGTCGTTCATCGTATCGTCAATTTCTGTATCAGATATTGTGTTCCATATTTTTTCATCGTATACGTTTACTTCGGTTTCTTTTTTTCTGGTAAATGATATGGCTGTATTGTAGGCTATCCTGTAAAGCCATGTAGAGAAACTGCTTTTTGCGTTAAATGATGAAAGATTTTCAAAGCATTTCATGAATGTGTCTTGTGTCAGCTCCTCGGCATCATACTCACACCGAACTATACGGACAATAAGATTGAAAACTTGTTGCCCGTATGTGTCAAGAAAATATGCGAAATCATCTGTCTTTCCTGACAATATTCTTTTTATTATATCTTGCTCGTCATTTTTCATTTGTCTATTTAGACGTAAGAACTACTGTTAGGTTACATCTGATATAATTTTTTATTTTTTAGTGTAACCTTTTTGTTTATCTTTCGTCTAACCTAGCAAAGGAACAAATTTTCAATATTAAAATATCGTATTTATGGAAGAATTAATGATTGTGGCTAATGTAGCCATTGTTTTCGGTACCGTTTATAAATTATTTGAACTTTTTGTTAGAGGAAAAGAACGACAGATGTTGATAGACAAACTTTCTGAAAATTCATTGTCTGAAGGGAAATTTAAAGGATTTATTTCTTCATCTCCGTATTCTGCGCTTCGTATAGGATGTCTTTTATTTGGTTTGGGATTCGGAATGTTGATGGGATATTTTATTATTTATAACTATTTTTCTCAATATTGGATGGATGATGCTAATAGACAAGTTAGAGAAACAGTCTCGATTATATATGGTGCAAGTACTCTGTTTGGAGGTGGTTTAGGAGTTTTAGTGGCATTTGTGATAGAAGTGTTTTGTACCAGAAACTCTAAGTGAATATTTTATTCACATTATCGTAACCTCCTGTTATTCTGATTGTAATATTACTAGATTAACTTTGCAGTGTCTTAAAAAACAGGAGGACTGAATATGAATGAAGTTAATTATGTAATAGAAAGTTTGCCTAATGGTGAGTTTTATGCTTACTTGCTTGATTATAATCAATGCTGTGCGTATGGCGAAACTGAAAATGAAGCAATAGAAAATCTTCGAGATATATCAAATGATTTCTTTAATGAAATAAGTTCTGTTTTTGCTCTTGAAGATATGGCGTAATGATATTATGCTAAATTATTAAATTAATAAAAACACTCTCTTTCTTTCCTGAGGTCGTGTCTGTGTGATACAGGTATGGCCTTTTTGCATATATAGTGTTTTGTATATTAATCAGATTAATGTGTTGGAAGTCAATTATCAAGACATTGTTAGCGTTACACGTTCGTGTTACGCTCGTAACACGTCCGTGTTACACTCGTTACACGCTAGTGTTACGCGCGTTGCACGTCCGTGTCACGCCAAGTTTGTTTTGTCGTTATAAATAATTA
>NZ_CALDPF010000025.1 GCF_937912035.1 uncultured Bacteroides sp. | reverse complement strand
TCAGAATGTGAAAAGAATCCTGATCTTGCAGCCGGACAGAATCCTGGATGGTAATTGCATATAAAATAGAATATAAAGTTTACGATAAAATCGAATTCAATATCATCCATGATGAATTACGTAATCTTGTATTATCCAGACGTAATTAGAATAGAAGAAAAATAGGTATTAATATTTGTAGATATATATTAAGGGAGGTTTAATCCTCCCTTTTTTATTTTGTCAGGATTGGAAAGCTGCAATCATACAATAAAATATAGAATAATAAAACTCAGCATTTTTACCGTGAAAATAAAATAATTATATTTGTGGGACAGACCGAGGTTGATAAGACTTAGAAGTAGCTTAAACACTATTTATGTTTACAATCTTATAGCGTTGATATAAGGTTATATAAAAAGGCTATATTCCAATCCTTAACCATAGGATATGAATATAGCCTTTATTATTTATTTCTCTATTTATTATTTTGCGAAGCTAACTGCTCGTGTTTCTCTTATCACAGTAATTTTTACCTGACCCGGATAAGTCATTTCGTCCTGTATCTTCTTGGCGATTTCTGTTGACAGGCTTTCTGTCTGCTTGTCGTCAATCTTGTCTGCACCAACAATTACACGCAACTCGCGTCCTGCCTGGATAGCGTATGTCTTGGTTACACCAGGGTAAGACATTGCAAGCTGTTCGAGGTCGTTCAGACGTTTGATATATGCTTCAACAATTTCACGGCGGGCACCAGGACGTGCACCTGAAATAGCGTCGCACACCTGTACGATAGGAGCCAGCAAGCTGTTCATTTCCACTTCGTCGTGGTGAGCACCGATAGCATTGCAGATATCAGGTTTTTCCTTATATTTCTCTGCCAGTTTCATACCGAGCAGTGCGTGTGGCAATTCAGGCTCTTCATCAGGTACCTTACCTATATCGTGAAGCAATCCGGCACGTTTAGCTTTCTTAGGATTAAGACCAAGTTCAGATGCCATTACAGCACATAGATTTGCAGTTTCGCGTGCATGTTGCAGCAGGTTCTGTCCGTATGATGAACGGTATTTCATCTTACCGATGATACGGATAAGTTCAGGATGCAGACCGTGGATACCAAGGTCGATAGTAGTACGTTTACCTGTTTCGATGATTTCTTCTTCCACCTGCTTGCGTACCTTGGCAACAACTTCTTCGATACGTGCCGGGTGGATACGTCCGTCAGTAACAAGCTGATGAAGCGCAAGACGGGCGATTTCGCGGCGAACAGGGTCGAAAGCAGAAAGTACGATAGCCTCAGGAGTATCGTCAACTACTATTTCCACTCCTGTGGCAGCTTCAAGGGCACGTATGTTACGTCCTTCACGTCCGATAATACGTCCTTTGATTTCGTCTGATTCGATATGGAATACAGTTACAGAGTTTTCAATTGCGGTTTCAGTAGCCACTCTCTGGATAGATTGTATCACGATACGCTTAGCTTCGCGGTTGGCAGTAAGTTTAGCGTCGTCCATAATATCGTTGATGTACGACTGAGCTTGAGTCTTGGCTTCGTCCTTGAGCGATTCAATCAGTCTTTCTTTTGCGTCTTCTGCAGACAGGCCTGAGATAGCTTCAAGTTTTTCACGTTCTTGTGACTGCAGGTGGTCGAGTTCTTCTTTCTTTTTCTCGATGATTACCAGCTGTGCGTCGAGATTTTCCTTGATAGCTTCAGTTTCGTTACGTTTGCGCTGAAGTTCTTCATTCTTCTGGTTCAATACCATTTCGCGCTGTTTCAGTTTGTTTTCAGCCTGCTGGATTTTCTGGTTGCGGGCTGCCACTTCCTTTTCAAGGTCGGCTTTTTTGTTCAGAAACTTCTCCTTGACTTCCAGGAGTTTGTTTTTCTTGATTACTTCGGCCTCTGTTTCAGCCTCTTTAATGATATTATCATATTTCGATTTCAGACCATATCTGAAAAAGCTATATGAAAGAGCTCCTCCTACCAGGAAGGCTACAACTGTTAATATTACTGTTGTCAACATCTAAAATTTAAGTTTAAAATATAAATAAAAACGCACAAGCTTCAGGGTATTTCCTGTAAACTTGTGCGTGGATTTCCTTACTTGTTTCCTAAACAACTACTTTTGTTTGCTATTCTCTATGTAACCATCCAACAGGTCTTCCAGTTGTTTAATCTTTTCTGTATATGGTGATGTATCTACTGAATCTTTAATTTTGGCGTTTTCGTATGCCAGCTCCAGTGCCACCATAGTCCAGTGTTTCATGGTTCCGAGATTCGGAAATAGACTGCGGTATTTGTTCAGTTTATTGTCAATCATCTTGGCAGCGTCACGGTAGAAAATCTCTTCTTCACGATTAATCACCAGCGGATACCGTTCTCTGTCAATCTGTAAGTGTATTTTCAGTTTGTCGTCCATATATTATATGTTTCACTGCCTTTTCTTTCCTTTATTTGTTCAGCAAAGCAATACATTTATCGACTTCACGCACCAGCCTCGTAAGTCTTTGTTTCGTGTCTCTGATTTCATTGTCGTTGACACTTATCATACGGGCCATTTTCAGGTTTGCATATCTGGTTTCAAGTTCTTTTATTCTACTTTGCAGAGCCTGTATTTCAGAGTCTTTATCGGCTATGGATTGCTTTAAAATGACATTCTCTTTTTTTTCTTCATCATATAAAAAAAGAACATGTCTGAGCTTTCCTTCAAAACTGTTTAGTAGATTTTTATCCTCTTCTGTCATCTATACTACCTAATTTCTATGACAAATATAGCATATTACTTCGAATTATGAAAATTTTTTTTCTCATTTTTGTATATTTATTTTGTTATTAGGTTTGTTTGTGTAATGGAATATACCATAAATCTTAAAGTTTGAAAACCTTTTGCAAAAGCTTTTCAAACGATTTTAAATTTTGCATTAGATGTTCGCGATAAAATGAAAAAGTGTATTTTTGTATGTCTATTTAAAAATACGGTGAAAAATGAAAAGTAATCCAATGGAATGCTTGTATTGTCAGAATAACGATACATTGCACAGCTTAATGATTGAAATTGCGAAACTTAGTGTTTCCAGAGTCTTCCTTTTTAAGGAGCAGACTTACCGGGGACGATGCCTCGTGGCATATAACGGACATGTGGACGATCTTAACCTGTTGAGCGATGAAGAGAGAAACGCTTTCATTGCAGATGTGGCACGTGTGACCAGAGCAATGCAGAAAGTGTTCAATCCGGTTAAAATTAATTACGGTGCCTATTCTGATACTTTGGAACATTTACACTTTCATCTTGTTCCTAAGTATATTGATGGCCCTGATTTCGGTGGCGTGTTCCGCATGAATCCTAAGGAAGTGTATTTGTCGGATGAAGAGTATGCTTCAATGATTGAGCAGATAAAGAAAGAACTGTAATATAATATATTATTGAGTTTAACCCGGTTCCCATTTTGTAGTTCAGATGTGAAACCGGGTTATATTTTGGGGGTAAAGTCTTTTTTATTTTTGTGTTTGTTGTTTTGAAAGGTAAAAAAGTTTATGTCTTGTCAAAATGTTTGTTTTTGTTTCTGTTTTGTGACGTGCATGTTTGTGGATAGTCTTCTTTTATAATGCAATTGTTAATTGAGATCTCTTTTTGAGTTGTAATTTCTAAACTATATTTCCCTGATGTGTGAAATTAAATATCTGTATTAACATAAAGTCCCTTTGTAAAAATAATTTTTTATCAAGAAGAAATAAAAATTTCTCTTGTTGTTTACTAAAAAACACCAAAACGTTTTAGGTAAAATGTCAAATCATTTTTATTTTGGTCTTTTAGAGCTTGGTTTTTGAGCTAGATTTATGTTTTCTTATACTTGTTTTGCTTTGGCAAAATGAAATGTAAATGTTGTATTTCTTCTTTTTTTTGTTTGTATGAATGAGTAATGTTTGAGCGTATTCCTTGATTTGCCTTTTATAATGTGTTATTTTGTTTTATGTTTGATGTCTGTGGCTCCAATTTTTGTAAATGGATTATATCTTTACTTTGAATATTCAAAGCATGCAAGTCTTGAAAAACAAAATGTCAAAATGTAAATAGTACTTCTCTGAGATAAATCTTACTCTTTTAGTATATGATATATTTCTTTCTTATTTCTTTGTATTCGTTTAAATCCTGATTCCATGCCGAACGTATCTCATCTTCTGATTTACCTTTAAGCATGTCGAGTCTGACTTGATTTGTGCCCATTAGCAAATCAAACCATTTAGGGCGAGTCAGGAAGGATTCGGATTTATTCATTTTCTTGAATTCGTTATACATTTCGATGACGTATTTCAACGAAAATCCATTGAGTTGTCCTGTATCTGTTTTTCTTAGGTCAAGTCCATGACACGTAATGTTTTTGTGCAAAGGATTTTTGTCAAAACCTTCCAGTGCTACAGGAGTGAAAGAGAATTGGTATTTGTTCTTTGGTAATAGTGGTGAGCCTATTACCTGAAATGGGAAATATGTTCCGCGTCCTACACTGACGGATGTTGCTTCGAACAGGCAGAGTGATGCGTAGAGAGAGATAGACTTGTCGTTGGGTAGGTTAGGGGATGGCTTTACAGGTAGAGAATATGGGTCTCCATGTTTCCAGCCTTTTATCTTTATGACAGAATAATCACATTTCATGTTATTTCCAAGCCAACCTTCTCCGTTTATCATTCCGGCAAGCTCACCCATTGTGCAGCCATGAAGTACGGGAATGGGTAATATTCCTACAAAACTTTTGTATTCCTTTTTCAATACAGGGCCGTCAACGTAGTCGCATGGGTTGGGGCGGTCGAGTATAACAAGCTTCTTTCCGTTCTCGGCACAGGCCTGCATTACATAATATAATGTACTGATATATGTGTAAAATCTTGCTCCTACATCCTGAATGTCGAACACTATCATGTCAATACCGTCAAGGTCGGAGACGGAAGGCTTTTTGTTTTTGCCGTAAAGAGATATAATCGGTGTTCCTGTTTTTACGTCTTTGCCGTCTTTTACGGTTTCTCCTGCATCGGCTTTGCCCCTGAAACCATGTTCTGGCGCAAACAATGCTACAGGCTTTTTCCCTAATGAACATAATGTGTCAAGCAGATGTGTGCCTCCGGTGATAGATGTCTGGTTTGCCACTAATGCTATCTTTTTGTTGCCGATAAGTGACGTAAGTGTCTCTATCTGGTCTGCTCCGTTCAGGATATTTGTGGCTTTACACACACAGGAAAAAGAAATTAACAGTAAAAAAGCGAGATATTTCATGATAGGATGATATTATTTATTAGTTTTGCAATTCAATTATATGAACGCAAAGATAAAAAACAACAATGAATCCAATAGCATTAATCGATAAATATTATCCGGAGAACAATGAACTTAAGAAAATATTGCTGAAACATAGTCGTTCTGTGGCTGATAAGGCTATAGAGATGGCACGCAATCATCCGGAACTGAACCTTGATTTGCAGTTTATAGAAGAGGCGGCAATGCTGCATGATATAGGTATATTCTTGACGGATGCTGACGGTATTTATTGTTATGGTAAATATCCGTATATATGTCATGGCTATCTGGGGGCCGATCTGGTTCGAAAAGAAGGGTTTCCTCGCCACGCTTTGGTGTGCGAACGCCATACTGGAGCCGGTCTGTCTTTGGCTGCTATTGTAGAGCGTGACTTGCCTGTCCCGCACAGAGATATGCTTCCGGTAAGCCTGGAAGAGCAGATTATATGTTTTGCCGACAAATTCTTTTCTAAAACCAAACTTGATAAAGAAAAGTCGCTTGAAAAAGCGCGTAAGAGTATAGAAAAGCATGGTGAAGAGGGACTTGTGAGGTTTGACAGGTGGTGCGAGATGTTTTTGTAATATTTATATTGTCGTAAAAATACTTTAAAATCCGGTTGCCTATAGTGTTATTTAAGTGATAATGCTTACTTTTGTATCGCTTATCGCGAAAAAGATATATAATGACATCGTTTAAAAGAACTACATACATATTTATAATACTGTTTCTGCTCGGTCTGGTTTCCACTTTCTACGCTGAGGCGCAGCGGGTAAGAGGAAGACGTTCGGGTAGGAATATATCGTCCGAAGTTAAGACAGATTCGCTGAAAATCGATTCTCTTGCTGTTGATTCTTTATCATCGGACTCTTTGGCTTCTGATTCTGCAAAGAATAAAGATGCCCTTGATGCTCCTGTGATATATGAGGCAAGTGACTCTATCGTGTTTACGAAAGGAGGCTTTGCGCATCTTTACGGTTCGGGAAAGGTTAATTATCAGAAAATAGAACTTACATCTGCCGTTATCACCATGAATATGGACAGCAATACCGTATATGCCCGAGGAGTGAAGGATACGGCGGGGGTTGAATCTGGTCTACCTGTTTTCAAGGACGGTGAAACTCCGTACGAATCGAAGATTATGCGATATAACTTCAAGACCAAGAAGGGTTTTATCAACAGTATCGTTACGCAGCAGGGTGAAGGTTATGTGACCAGCCGTGATGCAAAAAAAGGTGCAGAGGATGAGATTTATATGCAGCATGGCAGGTATACTACATGTGACAATCATGAACATCCGCATTTTTATCTGCAGCTGTCCATGGCAAAAGTGCGTCCGAAGAAAAATGTAGTGTTCGGACCGGCGCATCTGGTGGTGGAAGATGTTCCATTGCCTATAGCTGTACCTTTCGGCTTTTTCCCGTTCAACAGCAGTTATTCTTCAGGATTCATCATGCCTAGTTATGGTGATGAGTTGAACCGTGGTTTCTATCTTCGTGATGGCGGATATTATTTTGCCTTAAGCGACAAGATGGACTTGAAGGTATTGGGTGAGATTTTTACCAAAGGTTCTTGGGGAGTTTCTGCTGCATCAAACTATAACAAGAGGTATAAGTTCAGTGGTTCGTTCAATGCCAGCTATATAGTGACAAAGACGGGAGAGAAGAATATGCCGGACTATTCTGTGTCGAAAGACTTCCGAATCCAATGGAGTCATCGCCAGGATGCCAAGGCTAGTCCTAACAGCTCTTTTTCTGCCAGTGTGAATTTTGCTACCAGCAGTTATGACCGTTCCAGCCTGAACAGTCTGTATAATCCGCAGCAGTATGCTCAGAACACAAAAGCTTCAAGTATCAGCTATTCACGTAGCTTTCCTGAGATAGGGCTTAATATTTCCGGTTCATTCAATATCACTCAGAACACGCGAGATTCATCTATAAATATGACATTGCCGGATCTGAATATCTCATTGAACCGTATTTATCCCTTCAAGCGCAAGAAAGCGGTAGGCGATGAACGCTGGTACGAAAAGATTTCTTTCCAGTATACCGGTGCTATGACCAATAGCGTAAATACAAAGGATAATCTTTTGTTCAAGACACCGCTTACGCAATGGAAAAACGGATTCCAGCACAAAATACCGGTATCAGCTACATTCAATCTGTTTAAGTATATAAATATTGTTCCGTCATTCAACTACACTGAAAGATGGTATCTGAACAAGATAAAAAGAAGTTATGACCCGACTCTGAATACGTCCGACCATATACGTAAGGACACTATTAGCGGTTTCAACCGTGTGTATGACTATAATATGTCCGTGCAGATGAATACCAAGCTTTATGGTATGTACAAGCCTCTGTTTATGAAGAGTAAGGAAATACAGGTACGCCATGTGTTCACTCCTACAGTGAGTTATACTTATACTCCGAATTTCGGTACGAAGCGATTCGGGTATTATGACACTTATACTTATACTGATGAAAAGGGAGAGGTACGCACTGTGGAATACTCACTTTATGACGGTATGACATACGGTACTCCAGGAAAGACTATGTCGCAGAATATTTCATTCTCTGTTGACAATAACATCGAAATGAAAATGAAATCAGACCGTGATACTACCGGATACAGGAAGATAAGTCTTGTTGACCAGTTGGGTGCATCGATGTCGTACGATGTGGCTAACAAGAGGTGGAGTGATTTGAGCATGAATGTGCGTCTGAAACTTACAAAAAGTTATACATTCAATATGAACGCGTCGTTCGCTACATACGCATACGAGTTCGATAAGAATGGTAATGTTGTGGTAGGCGACCGTACAGAATGGTCGTACGGACGTTTTGGACGATTCCAAGGATATAGCGGTTCGTTCTCTTATACACTGAATAATGATACATTCAAGAAACTGTTCGGAAAGAAGGACGAAAAAGACGACAAGAATGCCGACGAGAAAGACAATGAAGAAGAAAATACCGACGAAAATACTGAGGAACAGCAACAGAATAACTCAAATATGAGAAAAACTGAGGCTGCAACTGTAAGTTCGGACGGATACATGGCTTTCAAATTCCCATGGAGTTTAAGTTTGAGTTACAGCTACAGTATTCGTGAGGACAGAAGCAAGGATATAAACATAAAACGTATGCGTTATCCTTTTTCGCTTACTCACTCTCTGAATGTTTCGGGTAACTTTAAGATTGGTAGCCGCTGGAATATGAATTATTCTACCGGATATGATTTTACAACGAAACAGCTGTCTATGACTACGCTTAATATTACACGCGATCTTCACTGCTTCAATATGAGTTGCGGATTGGTGTTCGGACCTTATACATCGTATAACTTTACTATCCGTGCCAACTCCAGCATGCTTACTGATGCCCTTAAATGGGATCAGCGAAGCAATACCGGTAGTGCGGTTAATTGGTATTAATATATTGTCACCAGTCAATGGCTGTCTTGCCGTTTTTAATAAGATAGTCATTGGCAAGGCTGAAATGGTGGTTTCCGAAGAAACCGCTGTGTGCTGACAATGGCGATGGATGAACAGATGTGAGTACAAGGTGTTTGTTTCTGTCGATGAAAGCTCCTTTCTTTTGGGCGTATGCCCCCCACAGGATGAACACAAGATTGCTTTTCTCTTCAGCCAGTTTTCTGATGACAGCGTCTGTAAATTCTTCCCAACCTTTTCTTTGGTGCGAACCTGCCTGATGTGCACGTACTGTTAGTGTGGCATTGAGTAGTAGTACTCCTTGTTCTGCCCATCTTGTTAGATTGCCGCTTTGTGGAATAGGTTTGCCCAGGTCGCTGTTAATTTCCTTGAATATATTCACTAATGAAGGAGGAGGCTGAATACCGTCATTTACAGAAAAACATAGTCCGTGTGCCTGACCGGGCCCATGATAAGGGTCCTGTCCGATAATTACTACCTTGACTTTGTTAAAAGGACAAAGATTGAAAGCATTAAATATGAGTTTTCCCGGCGGATAGACAGTAGTTTCGTGATATTCTTTTCTCACGAAATCAGTCAGCCGTATAAAATAGTCTTTCGAGAATTCCGGCATTAATGCAGCCTTCCATGATTCTTCTATCTGTACGTTCATTGTTGTTTTTTTATGATTTGTTGTTTTTATTGTATTGGCAAAGGTAATATATTATAGACAAAAAAACAACGGAGTTCCGTATGTCATCCTTTTATGACCATGGACCTCCGTTGTGTATTTATGTTTATCTCGTTTAGTTCTTAGATAAGTGTCATACCGCATTCTTCGCATTCTTTCCTCATGCTTTCCGGCCATATACTGGCTTGTATTTCTCCTATATGTGCCTTTTTCAGATATAGCATACACAAGCGGGACTGTCCTATACCACCGCCGATACTTAATGGGAGAGAACCGTTCAACAGTCTTTTATGGAAGTATAATTCTTTCCTGTCTTCTTTTCCTGAAAGCTCTAACTGGCGCAACAGTGCTTCCCTGTCGACACGGATACCCATTGATGAGAGTTCTATTGCACGTCCCAATACTTCGTTCCAAACCAGAAGGTCACCGTTCAGTCCAGGTAGTCCGGTTGCAGGATCTATAGTGGAATAGTCGTCATAGTCTGGAGCACGAAGGTCGTGTGGCTCTCCATTGCTAAGTTTGCATCCTATACCTATAATGAATACGGCACCGTATTTTTTAGTAATCAGGTTTTCCCTTTCTTTTGGAGTATTATCAGGATACATTTGTAGGAGTTCCTCTGAATGAATGAAATGTATGTCGTGTGCAAGGAAAGATTTTATCTGTGGATACATTTCGCATATCATATATTCAGTACGTCGCATTGCAGAGTAGATTCTGGTTACTATGCTTTTCAGAAAATCAATACTTCTTTGTTCCGGTGTAATTGTTCTTTCCCAGTCCCATTGGTCAACATATAATGAATGCAGATTTCCCAGTTCCTCGTCGGCACGGATTGCGTTCATATCGGTGTATATACCGTAGCCGGGACCTATATTATAATCGGCCAGTGTCATTCTTTTCCATTTAGCAAGTGAATGTACTACTTCTGCCTGCTGGTCGCCCAAATCTTTGATAGGGAAGGAAACAGCACGCTCCACTCCATTAAGGTCATCATTAATACCCATACCTTTCAGTACGAACAATGGAGCTGTGACACGTCGTAGTCTGAGTTCAGACGAAAGATTCTGTTGGAAAAATTCTTTTATTTGTTTAATGCCAAGCTCTGTTTGTTTCATGTCAAGCAGGGCCTTATAGTTGTCTGGTTTTATTAAGTAACTCATGATTTATTGGTATTAGTTTTGTTGGCAAAGATAGATATATTTTGTAAATATGCAATTGATATTGTGAAAAACTTATCAAAAAGTTTGCTTTTTAAATGGAATGCTTGAATAATTGTTATTTAATAACGTCTGTGTCACGTCTTATTGAAAGTTTTTTACTCTAAAGTTTATTTTCTATTTCCGATAAACTTATTATTTTTGCAACCGATTTATTGATATAAATTACATAATGCGCCCATAGTTCAATGGATAGAATAATGGATTCCGGTTCCATCGATTGGGGTTCGACTCCCCATGGGCGTACATTTTGAGCGACTAAATTGTTGAATTTCAATGATTTAGTCGTTTCTTGCTATTCCATAGGTTCCCCCAATGATGTTTGTATTAGTTGAGAGAGATGTTGTTATTATGGAATTATATATTAGAGAATTAATTATAGAAAAAGAGTGAACAATATCAAATGTTTACGCAAGTACTTAATCGCATTGGAGATTTGATGTTCTACAGTCTTTTCAGATAGATTCATTATTTCTGCTATTTCCTTGTAACTTTTTTGTTCCTTTCTGCTAAGGTTGAAAATCTTTTGTCTTTGTGGTGGGAGTTCCGAAATCAACTTGTCAATAAACTCACTTAAGTCTTTATACTCTAAATTCTGTTCCACTTCATTTGAGCAGTTTTCTTCAGACATATTTTCTATTGCATCAATAATAGAAACAGTGTAATAATCATGATTGAAACTCTTTCTGGTTTCATTGAATACAAGATTACGCGTAATGATGAATAATAATCCTTTGAAATTGTCGTCCTCTCTTATGGTATACCGTGATTCCCACAAACGAACAAATACATCTTGTACAACTTCTTCTACTTCATCATTGTTTATAATGTATAGTTTGCAGAAATTGTATACTTGTTTTACGTATTTATTATATATGGTATTAAAAGCTTTTTCGTCACCAAGTTTTAAGGAAAACAGTAATTCTTGCTCTGTATCCATTGCATCCATGAGTTTTTACGGCATTCATAAATGTTATTGTTTGACAAATTTAGGTAAAAACAAATATGTCTCAAATAAATCAGGAAAAAAATGATTTTTTTTTATGTTGGGATGGGGGGAGTGGATGTTATTGTGTGTATTTATAAATAGAAGACAAAAATATAATATATGGATAACAAGAGGGATATATTGAAACATCTTTTGTCAGGTAATCTATCTGAAGAAGAAAAAGCTGGTTTGAATGAAAGTTTAGAATTCAAACAAATACTTTCAAAGCAGTGGAATAATACTGACTATGAACTAGATGATATTTCAAAACAAAGAATATGGAAAGGTATTAGTAAAAAGATAAATAGTTCCGTAAATACAACAATGATATTGTATTATAAATGGTATAGTATAGCTGTATCAGTATTGTTGTTGATAGCATTTGGTGGTTTGGCTATGTTATGGAATCAGAAGTCATCAGTTCAGATGTATGTTGTAGCTTCCGGAATTCAGAATCTTGAGAAGATAAAACTTCCCGATGGGACACAGGTTTGTTTAGGACCTGGAAGCCGTTTGGAATACCCTTCTGAATTCCGGACAGACAGCAGGGATATAAAACTGGAAGGACAGGCATATTTCGATGTTGCAAAAAATCCGGATAAACCTTTTATAGTACATACGGGAGGAATGCAGGTTGAAGCATTGGGTACAGCTTTTGAGTTGTTTAATTATGACGATTGTAATGAAATGGAAGCGGTACTTGTAAATGGAAGTATAAAGGTTGATTTTGGAAAAAAATATAAATCTGCTAGTAGAATAATGAAACCGGATGAAAAACTTACACTTAACAAGTTGACCGGTAAAGCTATAATAAATAAGATTAATGCTGATAAATATACTTCATGGCGGAGTGGAGTTCTATCATTTGAAAATGAAAATTTAGCAATGATAATTCCACGTCTTGAAAAATGGTATGGACGAAATATTGAATGTGATAGCAGGTTGCTTAATGATTATCGCTTTACTTTTAAAGTAAGGGATGAATCATTGGAAGTATTACTTTTTATAATGCGGCATTCCGCCCCAATTATGTATACTAAAGATTCAGATAATAATTATACATTAACCTTAAAAAATAAATAGCCTATGAGAAAGGATTTATAAGTAGAAAAGATAAATGGAAGATACCGGCAAGTATCCTCCATTAAAAAATTAAAGTCTTAATAATCTTAGTTTGCCTAAATAAGTCCAAGATACAGACAAACTATTAAGTATTAAAAAAACACTACAAAAATATGAAAAATAATTATGGAAAACACTATGTCCCATTGTTAAAAAGGACAAAACGTATTATGAAAATAGCATCGTTATGTAACTTGTTAGCGGTATGTTCCGTTTCTGCGGCTAGTTATGCCCAAGAATTGACTTATTCAATCAATAAGCAGAACAGTACCATGATAGAAGTGTTCAAGGAAATAGAAAAGAACAGTGATTTTACTTTTTTCTATAATGATAATAATATTAATGTAAATCAGGAAGTTAGTGTAAGTGCTACAAATGCTCCTATAGAGGAAATTTTATCAGAAGTACTGGAAAATACAAATTACAGTTATAGGATAATAGATAAGCAAATCCTTATTCAGGTTTCAGATAGTGAGAAAACATCTGTAACAGGTGTTACCCAAAACAAGAGGAAAATAACCGGAAAGGTTCTTGATGCTTCCGGTATGCCTATAATTGGGGCAAATGTAATAGAGAAGGGTACATCGTCAAACGGTACAATAACAGACCTCGACGGAAATTTCTCTTTAGAGGTAGGTGAAGGTGCAGTGCTGGATATAAGCTATATAGGTTATATCAGCCAAACAGTAAAAATTGGTAATAAAAAAAATCTTGCTATTACTTTGAAAGAAGATACAAAAACTTTAGATGAAGTTGTTGTTGTGGGATATGGTACGCAAAAGAAGGAAAGTCTGACAGGTGCTTTAGCTACTGTAAAAACAGATGATTTGGTCAAAGTTCCTACAGCTTCTGTATCACAAACTTTGGCTGGTAAGCTTCCAGGTCTCATTGTAAAAGATGCTACAGGTAAACCAGGTTCAACTCCAAGTATTAATATTAGAGGTTTTGGTTCTCCTTTGGTTATTGTTGATGGTATAGAGCAAGGTGGTTATCAGAATATAGATCCTAATGAGATTGCGTCATTTACTATTTTAAAGGATGCGGCAGCAGCTGTGTATGGATCTAGAGCAGGTAACGGAGTAATATTAATAACAACAAATAGAGGAAAAGAAGGTAAGACAAAAGTTTCATTTAATTCTTCTATATCAGCTCAGACACCTAATATATGGCCTGAATTCGTTGATTCTTGGGAATATGCAATAATCCAGAATGAGGCACGTGCATGGTCCGGACAACCTCCAATGTTTACTGAAGAGGAAATACAAAAATTTAAGGATGGTACAGATCCTAACTATCCTAATGTAGATCATTATTCTGAAATTATCAAGAAATGGTCTTTAATGGAAAATGTAAACTTGAATGTAAGTGGAGGTAGTGACAAAGTGAAATTCTTTATGTCATTAGGATTTATGAATCAGGACGGTATTTATAAATCAAATGATGTTACCTTTAAAAGATATAATTTGAGGTCTAATGTTGACGCAAAAGTAAGTGATAATTTATCTATTGGGTTGGATATTTCAGCCCGTATTACTGATAATAATGATGTTCCGTTCACGTCAAGAGATATTTTCGGTGTGATTGGCACGACTTGTAATAGATATCCTTCTCATTATCCAGATCCAACAAAAATACCATATGTAGGAAGAAATGCAATAAGTCCTATTTCTAGGACAAGTAGAGATTTATCAGGATATGATGATACAAACCAAGATTATTTGACAGCATCATTAAACTTAAAATATAATGTACCTTTTATAAAAGGATTAAGTTTACAGGCTAAAGGTTATTTTATTTCAAGTAAAGTTTCTCAAAAGACATGGACTAAACCATTCTCTACATATTATTATGACTCTGATTCAGGGAATTATACACTTGCTGCTACAGGAGGTAAATATAGCCTGACTAGAAAAAATACGCAAAGTCAAAATTTAACATTTCAAGGCTTGGTTGAATATGAAAACACTTTCAACGATCACTCCATAAAAGCATTATTTGTTTCAGAAGTAATAGATACTAAAAGTAATTGGTTTAATGGATATAGGGAAGGTTTTATGTCTGATGCTATTGATGAAATGTTTGCAGGTTCGAGTGTTAATATGAGTACTAATGGTAGTGCTTCTGTTGAATCGAGGGCAAGTTTTGTCGGTCGTTTGAATTATGCATATAAGTCAAAGTATTTGGCAGAGGTTACTGCCCGATATGATGCTTCATCAAGATTTGCAAAGGAATCAAGATGGGGATTCTTCCCAAGTGTTTCTGTAGGATGGCGTATTTCTGAAGAAAATTTTATTAAGGATAAGTTTTCAAATATTGATAATATGAAATTACGTTTGTCTTATACTCATACAGGATATGATAGTAATGCTTCTCCTTATCAATATCTGACGTCTTATGAGATTAAGTCACAATATGCCTTTGGCGATAATCTGTATAATACTCTTAGATCTAAGGGGTTGGCAAACTATAATATATCTTGGGAAGATATACATTTGTATAATTTAGGATATGATCTTGATATGTGGAGAGGATTATTAGGTGTTGAATTTGATGTATTTTATAGAATAAGAGATAATGTATTAGGAACCAGAAGCTCAAGTTTACCAACAACAATTGGAGTAACATTACCTCAAGAAAACTTGAATAAGATTGATAATAGAGGTTTTGAGTTTGTATTAAAACACCAGAATACTATTGGAGATTTTCATTATAATATAAGTTCTAATATCTCATGGAGTAGATCTAAATACGTTGAATTTGATGAACAGATATATACAGATCCTGATGAAGATCGTTTATATAGAAAGGAAGGAAAGTGGACTGATATAGTTTATGGTTATAAAACAGATGGAATGTTTCAGTCTGAAGAAGAAATTAAAAATAGTGATATAGATTATGATTTAAAAGGTAATTCCACAATAAAACCTGGCATGGTGAAATATGTAGATGTTAATGATGATAAAAAAATAGATTGGAGGGATCAGGTTGAGTTGGGTACCGGAGGTGTTCCTAAGATTATGTATGGATTAAATTTATCATGTGATTATAAGGCTTTTGATTTATCAATGCTTTTCCAGGGAGCGGCACAATTTAATATTCAATTCGATGATAATATGAGAAATTTAAGTATAAACTCTGTATGGAATTCTTATAAATATATGTATGATCAACGTTGGACACCAGAAAATCCAGATGCGATTTTTCCAGGAACAACAAATGGAATCAACCAATATAATACAAAGAATTCCGATATATGGTATAAATCAGCTGCATATTGTAGATTGAAGAATATTACTTTGGGGTATACTATGCCTTCAAAATTAATAAAGAAGATTGGTATTAGTAGATTAAGATTTTATTTATCTGGATATAATTTGTTAACATTTGATAAGTTAAGTAAATATCAACAAGATCCGGAAGCAGGTGCTAGTCTTGAGTATCCATTATATAAATCTGTATCTTTTGGTTTTAATGTAGAACTTTAATAATAGGATATTATATGAGATTTAAATATTTATTTGTTAATAGTGTTATTTCATTAATGCTATTATCCTCTTGTGAGAATTTCTTGGATAAAGATCCTTTGGACAGATTTTCTGAAAATGCTGTTTGGTCTAATAAGGATTTGGTAGAAGCTAATTTAGCTGATTTATATGCAATGACACCATTTTTTGATGGTGAAGATGGAAATAATGCTCATGCAGTTACATTTATGGGAGGGGAGGCTCTTAAAATAAATGCTTCAGGAACATGGATTAGTGGTACTTTAAATGAAAAGGGAGGTGTCGCTGAACATTGGGCTTATAGTGCCATTTATTTGATAAATACCTTTATTGAAAGAGTTGGAGAGAGTCCGTTAGAACCAAAACTGATAGAAATAAGAAAAGCTGAGGCTCGTTTTTTAAGGGCATATAGATATTTTGAAATGGTCAAAAGGTATGGAGGTATTCCATTAATCTTAAAGACTCAGTCTATAGATGATGATTACGAAGAATTATATGTTAAACGTAATTCAGAGAAAGAGGTTTATGATTTTATTGATAGCGAATGTGAAGAGATTGCTAAAATTCTTCCTGATGTATCTGATGAATATGGTAGAGTTACAAAATATACGGCATTAGCTTTAAAGTCTAGGGCTATGCTGTATGCAGCAAGTGTTGCTCAATTTGGAACTTTGCAGTTAGATGGCCTTTTGGGATTTTCAAAAGACGAAGCTGCTAAATATTGGCAGAAGTCCTATGATGCTTCAAAACAGATTATAGACTCTGGCTTATTTTCATTGTTTAATAAATACGAAGACAAGGCGCAGAATTTTCAGTATATATTTTTAGAAGAAAGAAATTCTGAGACGATTTTTTCTAAGGTCTATAATGGTAGAGGTAAAGTAGGACATAGTTATGACCACCGTTTTTATCCAGAATTTTTGGCTAAAGAATATGGTGGAGAATGTTGTCCTTATTGGGAAACTATTGAGGATTTTGGTTATGTAGATGGTAGAGATGGTAGAATAGATAAAGATTATTTATTAAATAATTTGATTGATTTTGATGAATTATTTTCAGGGAAAGACCCTAGATTTTATGCTTCAATAATATATCCTGGGGCAAAATTCAAGGAAAAAACATTTTATTCTCATAAAGGTACTATAGTAGATGGCGAAACGATACTGACAAATAAGGAGATAGGTTATTACAATGGAGAAATGTGGTATGCTGTAACACCATCTTTAAAGTCAATGTATACAGGTTTTACTATAAGAAAATATGTTGATGAATTGGCTGATTCTCAATATATTACTGGTGAATCGGATACGGATTTTATGATATATCGTTATGCTGAAATTCTCCTTAATATGGCAGAAGCTGCTTTTGAATTAGGTAAGGAGGATGAAGCATTAAATTATATCAATATGATTCGTGATAGAGCAGGAGTGAAAATGCGTGATAAGATTACAAGAGAAATGATTCACAATGAAAGAAATGTGGAACTTGCTTTTGAAGGACACAGATATTGGGATGTAAGGAGATGGAGAGTAGCAGTAGATGAACTGTCTACTCAAAGAAATGGAGTAGAACTTTTCTTTGATTGGGATTCTAAAAAATATAAGGTTTCATTGAAGAAAGCTGATCCAGTTGATAGAGGCTTTACAGAGAAAATGTATTATTTGCCTATTACTGTTACTAGAATTTCTAATAATCCTAACCTTGCTCCAGAAAATCCTGGTTATTAATTTTATATTTTATTGTATATTTATAAATGTGTCAGGATTCCCTGATAAAATATAGTAGATATATCTATTGAAGTGATATTGGGAAATCTTGACACATTATTCTAATTACTAAATGTTTTGATATGAAAGTTTTTTATAAATTTTTATTTGTATTGTTTTTGTGTCTTGTATCATCTGATTATATTTTTTCTAAAAAAATAGTTGATGTGTATATTATTGGTGGTCAATCTAATGCCGTAGGTATTGGTATTGTTGATAATATACCTAGAACATTTAATATAGATAAATCAGTAATGTTTTATTATTCTAAATATCATAACAATGGTAAAGGATCTGAGTTTTGGCATGAACTATCACCTGCGTCAGTTAAAGAAGAATGGTTTGGAGTTGAATTAAGTTTTGGAACTTCACTAAAAAGATACTTTCCGGACTCTAATATTGCTTTAATAAAACATGCGTCATCAGGTACTAATTTGTATGAACAATGGAATCCAGGCAATAGAAAAGGTGAAAAACAAGGTGAGGAATATATTAAGTTTATTAATACAATAAAAGCTTCTTTAAAACAATTAGAAGACAAAGGTTATTCGCCAATGATTAAAGCTATGGTTTGGCAGCAAGGTGAAGCTGATGCAAGAGAAATTGCAGGAATGGAAAATTCTAGAAAATATGGTGAGAATTTACGTAATTTTATTTATCAAATTCGTAAAGAACTTAATTCTCCTAATATGCTTTTTATTTATGGAGAGGTTATGCCAATGGAGGCAGAACGTTTTCCAGGTAGAAATCTTGTTCGTGCGGCTCAATATAACGTATCAGAAGGAGCATGTTCACCATTATCTGTTGAGAATGCAATTTTAGTTGAAGGTGATGATTTGCAAATGATTCGTAGTGATTATAAAACATCGTTACCAAACGATGACGTTCATTTGGGAACTTATGGATTATTAACACTAGGTGAACGTTTTGCTAAGGTTGTATTTGACAATATTGGAAATAAGTAGTTTATATTTAAGTATAAATATAGCTTAAATGTTCTATCGTAATTATAGTTAATAATATTGTCCTATTAATTAGATAATGGATATATATATTTAGGATAATCAAAATGTAACTTTCATGAAGAAAGAGATATTTTGTTTTTGTTTCTTTCCAGTGTAATGCCACTTTGGAATAAAAAGCTCTTATTGCAGGAAAAGTAGTTCAGACAGAAAGTCAGCTTGGAGGGTAAAATGGAGTTTGCATGTTTTACTTGTTATGCTATAAATACTTTTACTGATAGGGAATGCGGAACTGGAAAAGAAGATTTCTCTCTGTTTAATCCTACAGAACTTGATATTTATCAATGAGTAAAAACTGCAAAAGATTCAGGAATGAGGATGATTCTACTAACTTGCAATCATCATGATGGTTTTTGTCTCTAGCTTTTGAAATGTACAGATTTTTTTTGTTAAATAAACTCCATGTAAAGATAGAATACCTCGTTTTCCTGTTGTGAAATCTGATATAATAAGAATAATTATAAAACAATATAGAGGTGATGTAAATATCTCAGAATTTGGAGCTTATTTGTATTATGAAGAGGAATTATATAATCTTAAAAAATAATATATGATGAATTTAAATAAAATGTTTTTATTATCATGCTGTTTTTTAATAGGCATGAATACTTTATCTGCAGCTGATTTTGAAAAGAAGAATATACCAGTCCCAACTAATGCACAGATATTTTGGCAAGATTCAGAACTTGCTGCCTTGGTTTGTTATGATCTTCATGTGTTTGATGGGAAGAAATATAATCAAGCAGAAAATCGTATAACCCCTATTTATGATATAAACATGTTTAATCCAAAGCAATATGATACAGATCAGTGGGTTCGTTGTATTAAGGCGATGGGAGCAAAAGTGGCTATTTTTACGGCTACTCATGAAACTGGTTTTGCTCTTTATCAGTCTGATGTCAACCCTTATTGTATGAAGGCTTTGAAATGGAAAGACGGTAAAGGTGATATTGTACGTGATTTTATTGAATCATGCCGTAAATATGATGTCAAACCAGGTTTGTTTATAGGTATAAGATGGAACTCTTTTCTAGGTGTGTATGATTTTATGATGCCAAAAGATGGAACAAAATTTCAGCAGAATCGTCAGGCTTTCTATAATAAGATGTGTGAAGGTATGACTGAGGAACTTATGTCACGTTATGGCGATCTGGCTTTAGTATGGTATGATGGCGGAGGTCATGGACCTGAACTTGGTGGACCTGATATTTTACCTATTGTTGAGAAGTATCAGAAGAATATAATATTCTATCATAATAGTCAGAGGGCAGATATGCGTTGGGGAGGCTCCGAAAGTGGAACTGTTCCTTATCCTTGTTGGGGTACTTACCCTTTCCCTTATTCTCACTCTAAGAATTTAGAGGTTATTATAAAGAATGATTTTGAGTTATTGAAAAAAGGTGATCCTAATGGTAATTATTATATGCCGGCAATGTCTGACGCTCCTTTACGTGGTTATAAAGGTCGTCATGAATGGTTTTGGGAACCGGGTGATGAGGAGCACATTTTTCCATTAGAAAATTTGATGAATATGTATGAAAAATCTGTTGGTAGAAACACTACATTAATTCTTGGTCTGACTCCTGATGATAGAGGGCTTATACCTGCTTGCGACTCAATAAGACTTGCTGAATTTGGTAATGCAATAAAATCAGAATATGGTAATCCTTTAAGAAAGACTTCAGGTGAGGGCAATAAATATGAGATAAAGTTTAAATCTCCAACGGAAATCTCTCATCTGATAATTCAGGAAGATATAAAATATGGTGAACGCGTTCGTAGTTATGTGATAGAAGGTAAAGTCAATGGGAAATGGAAAGTTCTTTGCGAAGGTAGTTGTATTGGTCACAAACGCATTGAGAAGTTGATGAGTTCAGTTTCTGTAAGTGGTGTACGCCTTAAAATAAGTGATTCTCGTGATGTTCCATTTATAAAGGAATTTTCAGTTTTCTCAAAATGATTAGATCTATTAAAAAGTATTTGATTTGTTGTATTATGAAGGTTAATTTTTTTATTACATGTCTTGCTATCTTTTTAACTAGTTCCTGTTCTTCAGAATATTGCGTAGATAATTATAATACAAAACTATATTTTAATACACCAGCAAAAGTATGGGAAGAAGCTATACCTATTGGAAATGGTCGCCTTGGAGGAATGGTTTATGGGGGGGTACATGAAGAACTTATTCAGACTAATGATGATACTTTCTGGTCTGGCGAACCTCGTAATGTTCAGAATCCATCTGCTTCTGCGTATATACCAGAGATTCGGAAACTCATATTTGAAGGGAAAAATATTGAAGCTCAGAAACTTATTGACAGTAAAATACTAGGTCCAAATAATGAATGTTATATGCCTTTGGCTGATATAATATTGAAAATGCCTCAAGGTGATTATTCCGACTATAAGCGTGTTCTTGATATGAATAAAGGTATTGTCAGTATAAGTTATAAACAGAATGGGGTTTCATATCATCGTGATATCTTTTCATCTTATCCGGATCAGGCTATAGTGATGAAAATTTCTTCAGATAAAAAAGGGGCTCTTGATACTGATATTATGCTTGATAGTCAGATTAAACATAATATATTGTCTTTGGGGAATAATGGACTGTCTATAAGAGGTACAGCTCCAATTCATACGGAACCTCATTATCAAGGAAAACATGAACCAATATATAAAGAAGGTCATGGTATGCGTTTTGAGGGGCGTATTATGGTAAAAAAAACAGATGGTAAGATTATACAGAAGAATGATAAAATAGAGTTACGTGATGCAACTTATGCGGAACTTGTGTATGTCGCTGCTACCAGTTTTAATGGTTTTGAAAATAATCCTAATACAAACGGAATTGATGAAGTAAAAGCATGTGATAATTATATATCCAATATAAATGATTATGATTACATTGAACTTAAGAAACGCCATGTCAAAGATTTTGAGTCTCTATTTAGTCGTGTAAGTATTGATTTGGGGAGTTCTTCGTGTGATACATTGTCTCTTGATCGTAGAATAAAAAGTTATAAGCCTGGAACAGATCCTTCTCTTACTGCTTTATATTTTCAATTTGGAAGATATCTCCTTATATCATCTTCTCGTCCTGGGACTCAACCTGCAAATCTTCAAGGTATTTGGAATAAAGATATGCAACCGGCATGGAGTTCTAACTGGACGTTGAACTGTAATGCTCAGATAAATTATTGGCCTGCTGAAGTTACTAATCTTTCTGAATGTCACTTGCCTCTTTTTGATCTTATTCGTGAATCTTCTGTAGATGGAGCTAGAACGGCAAAGAATCTTTATAACAGTCGTGGATGGATACTACATCATAATGTTGATATTTGGAGAACTACATGGCCAGTTGGTGGATCAGGACTTTGGGCTATGTATCAAGTAGGTGGAGCTTGGCTTTGTCAACATATATGGGAACATTATTTGTTTACTCAGGATGTTGATTTTCTTCGTGAAAATTATCCTTTATTGAAGGGTGCTGTTCGGTTTTACCTGGATAATCTTCAAAAAGATAAGGATGGATATTGGGTGACAAATCCTTCTGAATCTTTTGAGAATACATATATAAAACCGAATGGTGAAATCGGTTGGGCTTGTATGGGAGCTGCTCAAGATATGCAAATAATACGTTCATTATTTCGCAATACTATGTCTGCTATTGATATATTATGTTCCGATAAAGAATTCAGATCAGAAATTAAATTGAAGTATGATAGCTTGGCTCCAATGAAAATTAGTCCAACTACAGGTCGTCTTCAGGAATGGAATGATGACTGGAAGGCTTCAAACCCTCGCTCAGGTCAGGTTGCTCAAGGCTGGGGATTTGTAGCAAGTGATCTTATAACCTTGAGAGGTACGCCAGAACTGGCTCATGCATTTAGAAAAACATTAGAACACAGAAAACCAGGTCTTTCATATAATAGTGGTAGTTGGACAGGGGCTTTTCCTGCTAGTTTTTGGGCTAGGATGGCTGAAGGAGACAGTGCACAGGTTGTTATTGACCGTCATTTTGAGAAAGCATTAAATCCTAATTTTACATGTTACTTTATGGGATTTTGGGAAATTGATGGTAATTTGGGAATAACTTCATCTATTTCTGAGATGTTATTACAAAGTCATTCAGGCGAGATAGATCTTCTTCCAGCTCTTCCTTCAAAATATCCAACAGGTTTTGTAAAAGGTTTACGTGCAAGAGGAGGTTATGAAGTTGATATTTATTGGAGTAATGGACTTTTGGATAAGGCTATAATAAGAGCTGATAGGGTTAATGGTTTACAAAAGGTTAATATCAGATATCGTAATATAGTCAAGAAAGTAGAAATTTCTAAGGGTGGAAAATATGTATTTAAATAAATAATTATGAAAACATTTACAAAAGGAATTATTGTTTTATTATTATCTTTTCTTTTTCAAACTATTGGAGCAAAAGTGAAACTTCCTTCTTTAGTAGGAGATAATATGGTTTTACAACAGTTATCTGAAATTAAGATATGGGGGGAGTCTTCTCCTATGAAGAATATATGTTTAGAAGTTAGTTGGAGTAATGAAAAGTATAAGGTACGATCTGATGATGCCGGTAAATGGGAATTATTCATTAGAACACCTTCTGCAGGTGGTCCTTATAATATAAGAATTAATGATGGAGAGGATGTTATAATTAATAATGTTTATATAGGTGAAGTATGGTTATGTTCAGGTCAGTCGAATATGGAAATGCCAATAAAAGGTTTTCCTTCGCAGCCTGTATTGTCTTCTAATCAGATTATAGCTGATGCAGATCCAACAATTCCTATACATATGTTTACTGTTCAACGAAATGCTTCAAAAGTACTTGAGTCAAATGTGATAGGTAAATGGAGTGTTAATGATGGTCAATCTGTCGCTGATTTTAGTGCTGCTGCATATTTTTTTGGTTTGCAGTTACACTCTGTGTTGAAAGTACCTATAGGTTTAATAAGTACTAGTTGGGGCGCTTCTAATATTGAATCTTGGATGCCTTCAACCATTCTAAAAAAAGAATTTCCTGATGTATCATTGGAACATTTTTATAAAGATATTGATATAAAAGTACCTCAACAGACCGCTTCTTTGCTATATAATGGTATGCTTTATCCATTACGTGATTACAGAATAAAGGGTACAATTTGGTATCAAGGTGAGGCTAATAGAATGAGATCCGCTGAATACGAAAAACTCTTTGTCTCTTTTGTCTCTTGTTTAAGAAATTTGTTCTCTAGCCCTGATATGCCATTTTATTATGCGCAAATCGCTCCTTTTGGATATAATGATAAATCATGTTCTCTTTCAGGAGCTTTGTTGAGAGAGGCACAACTAAAATGCGAGAATAAAATTAATCATTCAGGAATGGCAGTATTAATGGATGTTGGTGAGAATGACATAATACATCCTTCTAATAAAGAAATAGTTGGAAAACGTTTAGCTTACTGGGCTTTAAAAAATGATTATAATAAACCTGCAGTTGAAGCTCAATCTCCTACATATTCGTCTTGTGAAACCAAAGGCAATAGAATTATTCTGAATTTTGATAATGTAGGTTTAGGGCTAACTTCTTTTGGAAAGCCTTTGAATTGTTTTGAAATTGCTGGTGATGATAATCGTTTTTATAAGGCTGAAGCGAGAATTATCGGAAATAAGGTTGAGGTATGGTCTGATTCTGTAAAATCTCCTATATCTGTTAGATATGCTTTTCGGAATTACGTAAAAGGAGATTTGTATGGTGTTAATGGATTGCCTGTTTCATCTTTTAGAACAAATTTTTAATTAAATAGACATTATATATAAATAATAAGGTTTTAGGGTACTGATAACAAATAGCCCTATACCTTATTCTGTATAAACTCTAATATTAAGTTATAATGAGAATATTAATTTCCATATTATTATTGTTGATAAACGCTACAAGTTATTCAAGAATATTTCTTCCGTCAATAATAAGCGATGGAATGATTCTCCAGCAGGATTCCGAAGTAAGATTGTGGGGAAAATCCGATTCGAAAGATACTATTTTTATATCTCCTTCATGGACTAATCGTATTTATAAAGTTTTACCTGATACAAAAGGGGGTTGGAGTGTTATGGTTGGAACGAATAAGGCTGATTTCGTTTCTAAAAATATTCATTTTTCTCAAGGAAATCAGTCTTTATATTTGAACGATGTCTTGTTTGGCGAAATATGGCTGTGTTCGGGACAATCTAATATGCAAATGAAAATGAAAGGTTATTATGGAACTCCAATTAATGGTGGGCGTCAAGCAATAGCTGATAGTCACAATTATAATGTGCATGTATTTGAGGTCCCGAGAGTTGCATCCGTGGAACAGGAGTTTGACTGTAATGGAGAATGGAAATCATCATGTCCGGCAACTGTAGCAGAGACAAACGCGAATGCATATTTTTTTGGAAGGCAGCTGTATAAAACATTGGGGGTTCCTGTTGGACTTGTAGTTGCCCCATGGGGAGGTGCCTCTATTGTCGCATTTATGAGTGGTAGGTCATTAGGTTCTTTTTCTCAATTTAAATTACCCAAAAAAGGTGATAAAAATTTGGGAAATATGACTCCTTCCGCACTTTATAATGGTATGATAAATTCTATACTGGGATATGGTATTAAAGGTTGTATATGGTATCAGGGTGAAACAAACAGAAAGGAACCGGATTTATATAGAAAGCTTTTTAAGTCAATGTTGGCAGACTGGAGGGAGAAGTGGAATATAGGAAACTTTCCTTTTATATATGCCCAGATTGCTCCATTTGATTATAATGATGGAAATTCGGCCTACATCAGGGAAGCCCAGTTGATGTGTCAGAATGAAAATGCCAGAGCATATATGGTTTCTTTAATGGATGTAGGCGAGGAGCATAACATCCATCCGTCGGAAAAAGAGACTGTGGGAGTACGTATGGCTATGTCTGCACTTGATAAGGTTTATGATATTGAAGGTATATATTCAGATGAACCTATATATAAGTCTTGTAGGATAGAGGATGGTAAAATGATAATAAGTTTTGAAAATGCTTCTAATGGTCTTTCTACATACGGCAAACCGATAACCTCTTTTACAATAGCTGGGGAAGACAGGGTTTTCTATCCTGCACAAGTACGTATACATAAAAGTGAGATTGTTGTCTTCAGTGATAAAGTGTCTAGTCCAGTTGCAGTGAGATATGCTTTTACAGATTATGCCAAAGGATGTCTGTATAATGTTGAGGGGTGTTGTGCCTCATCGTTCAGAACGGACAACTGGACTGAGGAGACCTGTAAATTTGAAGAATAAGATGATATTGTAATAATTTAAATGAGGAATTATGTATAAAGATAAAACAAAGAATATAAAGAGATTAGGAAATTTATGTATTTCAAGTATGTTTCTTTCATCAGTACTGCTTTGCGGCAGTATTACACCTGGGTTTGCGCAGAAAAAGAAAATACCAATTCCCACACCGGCACAACTTGTATGGCAGGATGCTGAACTTACGGCTGTTTTCCATTATGACCTCCATGTGTTTGACGGCAAGAAATATAATCAGGCATACAACAGAACCACCCCTATACCTGATATCAACATATTCAATCCGGAACAGTATGATACCGACCAATGGATACGTAGTGCCAAGGGTATGGGTGCCAAGATAGCTATTATAACTGCCACTCATGAGACCGGTTTTGCTCTTTACCAGTCTGATGTGAATCCTTATTGCATGAAGGCACTGAAATGGAAGGAAGGAAAAGGGGATATAGTACGTGATTTTGTAAATTCCTGTCGTAAATATGGTGTAAAACCTGGTATCTATATAGGTATAAGATGGAATTCCTTTCTTGGGGTTTATGATTTTATGATGCCTAAGGATGGCACTAAATTTCAGCAGAACCGTCAAGCTTTCTATAATAAAATGTGCGAAGGTATGACTGAGGAACTTATGTCTCGTTATGGTGATCTTGCAATAGTATGGTACGACGGTGGAGGACATGGACCTGAATTGGGTGGCGCTGATATTCTTCCGATAGTGGAAAAGTATCAGAAGAATATAATTTTCTATCACAACAGCCAGAGAGCTGATATTCGTTGGGGTGGTTCTGAGAGCGGAACTGTTCCATATCCTTGTTGGGGAACTTACCCCTTCCCATATTCACATTCAAAGAATCAGGAGGTTGTGCTTAAAAATGATTTTCAGCTATTAAAAACAGGTGACCCTGAAGGTGATTATTATATGCCGGCAATGTCTGATGCCCCTCTTCGTGGCTATAATGGTCGTCATGAGTGGTTCTGGGAACCAGATGATGAGGCACATGTTTTCCCATTGGGTGATCTTATGAATATGTATGAGAAGTCTGTCGGAAGAAATTCGACATTAATTTTAGGACTTACTCCAGATGACCGTGGTCTTATACCTTCTGTGGACTCATTAAGGCTTTCTGAATTTGGTAATACAATAAAAGCAAAGTATGGAAATCCTTTAAAAAGTATTTCTGGCGAGGGTGATAAATATGAAATGAAGTTTAAATCACCTGTAGAGGTTTCATGTTTTGTTATTCAGGAGGATATAAGATATGGTGAACGTATTCGAAGTTATGTAATAGAGGGTAAAGTGAATGGACAATGGACGGTTCTTTGTGAGGGTAGTTGTATTGGGCACAAGCGTATTGAAAAACTTGCAAGTCCTGTTCGTTTGAGTGTTGTTCGTTTAAAAATTAAAGATTCTTTAGATAAACCTTTAGTGAAGAATTTCTCAATGTTTTAATCATAATATTTTATAAGTGATGAAAAAATTGTTTTTATTATCCTTGGTAGCTTCAGGTGTAACTTCTTTGTATGCTGGAAACAATAAAATGAATAAACCTAATGTATTGTTTATTCTTGTGGATGACATGGGATATACGGATTTGAGCTGTACCGGTAGTACTTTTTATGAAACTCCGAATATTGATAGACTTGCCAGCGAGAGTGTTGCTTTTAATTATGCTTATGCTGCTTGTCCGGTATCATCACCTTCACGTGCTGCTATTATGACCGGTAAATATCCGGCAAGAATAAATCTTACAGATTATATTCCAGGAAACCAGGCGTATGGTCCTCATAAAGATCAGATGTTATCTTCTCTTCCTTTCAACCAACACCTTGATATTGATGAGATAGGTCTGGCTGAAGCATTTCGTAGGAATGGATATTGTACTTTTTTTACAGGTAAATGGCATTTGTCTGAATCAGAAAAATATTATCCAACTTCGTTTGGTTTTGATGTAAATTTAGGAGGAAATAATACTGGGCATCCAGCTGGTGGTTATTTTTCACCTTATAAGAATCCGCAACTTCCAGATGGTCCCAAAGGAGAATACCTTACAGACCGTCTTACAGATGAAATGATAAAGTTTATAAGAACAGAAAAGGATAAACCTTTTTTTGCATTTCTGTCATATTATACTGTTCATTTACCAATGCAGGCAAAGGTGGATAAGATTGACAAGTATATTGAAAAACTGAAAAGCATTACATTTAGTGGTAATGAGTTTATTAAAAAAGAGAATACTTTTTATAAGATGTATCAGAATATGCCTGTTTATGCCGCAATGGTGGAACATCTTGATGATAATATAGGGCGTTTGATGGAATGTTTACTTGAGGAGGGACTTGATGAGAATACGATAGTTGTATTTACTTCAGACAATGGTGGTATGGCAACCAGCAATACAACAGGTAATATACCTACCAGTAATTATCCATTACGTGCAGGAAAGGGATATCTTTATGAAGGTGGAATAAAGGTTCCCCTTTTTGTGAGATGGAGTGGTAAGATAAAACCTTCAGTAGTGGATAAGACCCCTGTAGTGGGTACGGATTTTTATCCCACTCTTCTTGATTTGTGTGGACTAAATCTTTTGCCAAATCAACATATTGATGGCTTTTCTATAAAGACTTTATTGGAAGGTAAGAAGTTTGCTAGGGAGCCCATATTTTGGCACTATCCACATTATAGTGGTGGTTTGGGAGGTCGTCCTTCTGCAGCTGTAAGATATGGTAACTATAAATTGATAGAATTTTTCGAAGATAATCATGTGGAGTTATATAATGTTGTAGATGATGTCTCTGAGAAAAATGATTTATCTTCCATAAAGCCTGAACTTACAGAAAAGTTGAAAAATATGCTCAATCAATGGTACTTAGAAGTAGATGCTAAAATGCCTGTAAAAAATAGTTTTTATCATGGTATGTAATAGGATTGTTGTTTTTATAAGATTTATGTAAAATGAAAATTATCAATTTTGTTTATTGTATAGCATTTTTATTATTCCACTCATTAAATATAATAGCGCAAGAGGTAGATGTAGTGTTGATAGGTGGTCAGTCTAATGCTACAGGACAGGGATATATGCGAAATATACCTTCTTCTTTTAAGATTGATACCGATGTAATGTTTTACTATTCCAAATTTCTGAACCAAGGTAATGGAGGTGGAGTATGGAGAGAACTTTGTCAAGCTTCGGAAACTATGGATAAATTTGGAGTGGAATTGAGTCTTGGAACATCATTGCAGAAGTATTTTCCTGATAGAAAGATTGCCTTGATTAAGCATGCTCTTTCCGGCTCAAATCTTTATGAACAATGGAATCCTGGAAATAGGAACTGTGAAAAATCAGGTGAAGAGTATGTTAAATGGCTTAATACAGTAAAAGATGCTCTTGCAGAGCTTGAAAAGAAAGGTTATAAGCCTGTAATTCGTGCTATGGTATGGCAGCAGGGTGAAGCAGATGCTAGAGAGATTGCAGGAATGGAAAATTCGAGACGATATGGAATAAATCTTCGTAATTTTATATTGGAAGTAAGAAAGGAGTTAGAGGCTCCAGATATGTTGTTTGTATATGGTGAGGTAATGCCTATGGAAGCAGAACGTTTTCCTGGACGTAACTTGGTTAGAACTGCCCAGATTGAAGTTTCTGAAGCTTCATGTAGTAAGTTATCAGTAAAAAATGCTTTTCTTGTAGAAAGTGATGATTTACAAATGCGTCGTGATGATTATCGTACTCCGCTTCCTAATGATGATGTTCATCTAGGGACATATGGTATATTGACTCTAGGTGAACGTTTTGCTAAAGTTATTTATGATAATAGGAATACAAAATTATAGATTTCTTGTAGTTTTCCAAAATTATGGAAATTGGTTATTGTACTAAATAAATAATTATCTCAAATGATGTGGCATTACATTTATATGATTAAATAAATATGGTTGTGATGTTGGAAATATTCCCTTCTAATAATATTATAATTATGGGAAGAATAGGAACTCTTTGATATGTGTTTAATTTGTCATATTCGGCTGAAATATATGTAAAGACAATTAATTTTTAGAATGTACTTTACAATTCTGGGATTTTGTTTTATCAACTTATTTTGATGTTCTAGTAGGAAAATAAGAAGATATACATTTATAGGAGTGGTTAACTATAATCGACTAAATTACAAATCAAAAAATTATAAACATGAAAAACATTTTGTTTATTTTGCTTCTATTTATTTTAAATGTTAACGCAAAAGAATATCATGTATCTCCTAATGGCAGTGATATTAATAATGGTAGTGCACCAAATCCATTTAAAACTATAAATAGAGCAGCGCAAATTGCTATGCCTAATGATACAATAACTGTTCATGAAGGAGTATATCGGGAATGGATTAATCCGGCAAATGGAGGCCGGAGTGACGAAGAACGTATATTGTATAGAGTTGCAGAAGGAGAGAAAGCAGAAATAAAAGGTTCTGAATTAATAAAAGGATGGACCAAAGTAAGAAAAAGTAAAAATGTATGGATGGTTACAATACCAAATTCTTTATTCGGTTGTTTTAATCCGTTTCAAGAAAATATATATGGCGATTGGTTAAATGACAAGACATTTCATAGAGGTGATGTTTATCTTAATAATGTGTCCCTTTATGAGGCAAAAAGTTTAGAAGATGTATTTAATCCTAAAATTATTTATAGTATCCGTGATAAATATGGATATGATAAATTTTGGTTTGCTGAAGTAAAATCTGATCAAACGTTAATATATGCAAATTTTGGAAATTTGAATCCAAATAAAGAGATAGTAGAGATAACTGTTCGCCCCACATGTTTCTATCCTACAAGAGAAGGTCTTAATTATATTACATTTAGAGGATTTCATGTTAGTCAAGCTGCTACACAATGGGGAGCTCCAACGGATGAACAAATAGGAATTGTTTCCACTCATTGGAGTAAAGGATGGATTATAGAAAATAATATTATTAATAATTCTCGTTGTATAGGAATATGTTTAGGAAAAGAACGTTCTACAGGACATAATTTGGCTTGTAATGACAAACGTTTGGATGGTACATCGCATTATATGGAAGTTATATTTAATACTTTACGTAATGGATGGAATAAAAGTAGAATCGGTTCACATATCGTAAGAAACAATATTATATCTAATTGTGAACAAGGAGGAATAATAGGGAGTATGGGAGGAGCGTTCAGCGAAATATATGGTAATCATATATATAATATTAATGCAAAACAACAATTTTACGGAGCTGAAATTTCAGGAATAAAATTACATGGAGCAATTGATGTGTATATACATCACAATAGGATACATGATACCGGTCATTATGCAATTTGGCTTGATTGGATGGCCCAAGGAGCAAGAATTTCATCAAATCTAATGTATAGATGTAAAGATGAAGATGTGTTTATTGAGGTTAGTCACGGCCCCATAATTATTGATAATAATATAATGTTATCTAAGCAGTCTTTTAGAGAAAATTCTGATGGAATATCATTAATACATAATCTTTTTTCCAGTAATATAAACAGATTTGACGATAATCGTTACGTTCCTTATAATATAGAGCACTCCACTGAAATAAAGGGCATAAAAGACATAAAGAGTGGTGATCATAGATTTTATAATAATATTTTTTTAGGACATAAAGATAAAGACAAAAGATATGGTTTATCTCCTTATGATGTAAGTGTATGGCCTATATATGCTGAGAATAATGTTTTCGGTAAATATGCTTTTCCTATGAAAGACAAAATACAAGGAATTGTAGAAGAGAATTTTAATCCACAAATTATAATTGAAGAAACAGAAAATGAAGTCTATCTGATATTTGACAAAATCAACTTTAGCATTTTAAAAAACAAAAAGACAGAAATTGTTAATACTAAAAAATTAGGAAGGACAAAGTTGAGTAATTATTTATTTGAGGAGTCTGATGGTTCAAATATAGTAATAGATAAAGATTATTTTGGAAAGCTTCGTTCCCAAAATCCAACAATAGGACCTTTTGAATTTTTGTCGGATATACGTATAAAAGTTTGGTAATAGTATGATAAAAATATTTTTTAGCAGAAACTTACAGGATATTATTTTTATATATAATACTTCGATTAATTTTATAGAAAATTTGGATGTAAAATATAAAATAGGCTAAAGTCTGTTCGAAAATGTATATAATGAATAGTGAAAAATGTCAAATATAAAATGTTAAGTAATAAGAATCGTAAGCGAAAAAGAGAATAAAGCATAGATAAGATAGAAAGACGTAATTTTATAATTATTAATAGATTATGATTTTTTCTACTTTTAGGGTGTAACTAAAGAAAAACTCATTAAACAATACAAATGTGACTATTTGTTTGTTTTTAAATTAGTTAAAGATATACACAAACTTATTGAAAATAGTTTCATGAATGCAATGAATATATTTAGTGGTATAATGAATCTTATCAATACTCTTCAATATGAGTGTTATGGATGTTTCTAGAATAGATTTTTTCAACTAAATTTTACTGATTTGTATTCACAATTCAATCATTAGTGAAGTTTTCTTCAAATATATCCTCCTTATATCTCAAGTTGTGGCATCTTGGATAGGTTATTTATAGACAGGGTGTTATTTATTGCTTAAACTACTAAGGTCAGGCTAATTCTTAACGAATTTCTAAAATTTAGATAAAATAAGACAAATGAAGAAAGAAAAATTTTTGTTGCCTTTGATGGGAATTTTGGTAGCTTGTGGTAATACAAGTAATACAGATTTATCTGTAGTTTCTGATGTTTATGACCTTGAGTTTGATAATCTTGCCAATGTATGGGATGAGGCAATGCCTTTGGGAAATGCCACCTTAGGGTCTTTGGTATGGCAGAAGGGAAATTGTCTACGAATGTCAATAGACAGGGTTGATTTATGGGACTTGCGTCACTCAAAGGAACTAGAAGGTAATGACTTCTCGTTTAAGTGGTTGTATAATCAGGTACAGAAGAAGGATTATCAACCGGTTCAGAGACGTTTTGACTATCCTTATGATGCATATCCAGGACCGTCAAAAATACCTTGTGCTGCTTTAGAGTTTCCTTTAGATAGTACTGATAAGGTTAAAAATATACACCTCTATCAGAAACAAGGAGTTTGTGAGGTTGTATGGGAATCCGGAAAGACGATGAAATGCTTTATTCACGCGGAAGAACCGTTGGGTTGGTTTGTTTTTAATGGAGTACCAGATGATTTTTTCCCATTGCTTGTTCCTCCTTCATACAACAAGGAGGTTGTAAACAAAGCCAATGATCAGAGTTCACATGGTTTATGGAAGCTAGGTTATGAACAAGGAAATATAGAACATATAGGTAAAAACAAGATATTGTATCATCAGAAGGGATGGGAGAGTTTTTTCTATGATGTGGCACTGAAATGGGAACATATCGGTAATAGTCTTGTTGGTGTATGGAGTGTAACATCTTCTTTGTCAGGAGGAGATGCTTTATCTATTGTGGATAGCGCAATGACTAAAGGAATTTCTGCATATTATGATAGTCATCTGTCCTGGTGGAATGATTTCAATAACCGTTCTTCCATAAGTATACCGGATAAGGTAATAGAAAAGCAGTACTATAATGAGGTTTACAAAATGGGATGTATTGCCCGTGATAATTCTTATCCAATATCTCTTCAGTCTGTATGGACAGCCGACAATGGTCAGCTTCCACCATGGAAAGGTGACTATCACCACGACTTAAATACTCAATTGAGTTATTGGCCGTTTTATACTGGTAATTATCTTAAGGAAGGATATGGTTATCTTCATACATTATGGAATCAAGTTGAAGAAAATAAGTTATATACAAAACAGTATTTTGGTACAGAAGGTCTTAATGTCCCAGGAGTATGTACTCTTCTTGGACGTCCTATGGGGGGGTGGTGCCAGTATGCTCTAGGACCTACAGTATCAGCTTGGCTCTCTCAGCATTTCTATCTTCATTGGAAATACTCTCAAGACCGTGAGTTCTTGAAAAATCGTGCTTATCCTTATATGAAGGATGTTGCAACCTATCTTGAACAGTTTACTGTTATTAGGAACAGTGTTAGGACTTTACCTTTGAGTTCTTCTCCTGAGTTTAATGACAATAGGCTTGAGGCATGGTTTCATGAAATGACTAATTTCGATAGAGGACTTGTACGATTTGCTTTTCGTGCAGCATCAGAGATGGCTTCTGAACTTAATTTGAAAGAGGAGGCCGCTCATTGGTCTTCTCTAGAATCAGAGTTGCCTCCTTATTTAGTAGATGATGAAGGTTCCCTGAGTATAGCTAAAGGATTTGATTATAATGCTTCACATCGCCATTTTTCTCATCTTCTTGCGATTCATCCTCTTGGTTTGATAGATAAATCTAATGGAGATAAGGATGCTGCATTGATTGATGCAAGTATAGCAAAACTTGACAAGTATGGTCCTGACTGGTGGACAGGTTATTCATATAGTTGGCTTGCAAATCTCAAGGCACGTGCTTTTGATGGTGATGGTGCGGCAGAAGCCTTACATACATTTGCTGAGTGTTTTTGTCTTCGTAATGGTTTTCACGCAAACGGCGATCAGAGCCATTCTGGTAAATCAAAGTTTACTTATCGTCCTTTTACTCTTGAAGGTAATATGGCTTTTGCTGCTGGTGTTCAGGAGATGCTTTTACAGAGTCATACGGGGGTTGTTCGTATATTTCCTGCAATTCCTGATTGTTGGAAAGATGTTTCGTTTGAAAAACTGCGTGCAATGGGAGCCTTTGTGATTAGTGCAGTAATGAAAGAGGGGAAAGTAGAACGAGTACGTATCTTGTCTGAAAAGGGATGTAAGTTGCGTATGGCTCTTCCTTTTGATGGTGATTTTAAGATTAATGATAATAAGAATTACGTTATAAAAGACTGTATTATTGAAATGGAAACAGAAGTTGGTGATGTAATAGAGTTTATAAAGATATAATTCATATTTTTCCAGTCTATTATTTTATAATTAAAAGCTGTGGAATGTAAATATTTTAATGTTACTTTGCCTAAATAAAAATAATCAGTTTATGGAATATTCTTTTGAAATTTGTGCTAATTCGGTAGAAAGTTGTATTGCTGCTCAGGAAGGTGGAGCACATCGTGTTGAACTCTGTGCATCAATGCCTGAAGGAGGAACTACCCCTTCAATAGGTGAAGTTAAGCTGGCCAGACGTGTATTGGATATAAAATTGCATGTCATTATACGTCCGCGTGGAGGAGATTTTGTCTATTCTCCATTGGAATTGGATATTATGGAAGAGGATATACGTGCCGTGAAGGATGCAGGCGCAGATGGAGTGGTGTTCGGTTGTCTGACTCCTGAAGCAGAACTGGATATGCCTGCAATGGAACGTTTGGTCAAGGCTGCAGAAGGTATGAGTATTACATTCCATCGTGCATTCGATTATGTGCGTTGTCCTCAAGATGTTATGGAGAGTCTTATTGGTATGGGAGTATCAAGGATACTTACTTCCGGTCAGCAACCTACGGCAGCCGAGGGAGCCGAATTATTGGCTTCACTCGTGAAACAGGCAGCAGGTAGAATCATCATTATGCCCGGTTGTGGAGTTAATGAGAAAAATATTCGTAATCTGGCTGCGAATACTGGTGCTTCGGAATTCCATTTTTCTGCACGCGAAAATAAAGAAAGCCGGATGCTATATCGCAATCCGGCTCTGTCTATGGGAGGAACAGTGACGGTAGATGAGTATCTCACTCCGGTAACTACCGCAGCCCGTGTACGAAACACAATCAGTGAGCTTACAGACCGTTGATGGTCTTGATAAGCTGTTCACCTGTACCTATGGTGTAGCCGTCAATTTGGAAAACTACACGATTGAATGTATCACCTATAATGAATATCGGCAGCTGACCGCCGTTCGAAAGTTTCATGTTCTGTGAAATTTCGTTTCGTATAGCATTATGGGCGTCTATACCATAAACTATATTTGAAGGAAGATTTTGAAAATCGGTTGGAGAGAATTTCCTGTAAGACTTTTCGTCCGGGAATAAAAGTATCATTTTTCGTCCCCATTTTTCAAACTCTTCCTTTTTGATTTCTATGTCTTTCAGTGCGTGGTTTGTAGGTTCCTGTCCTGGACCAAGTATTCCGATAACGAAATAACCTCTTCCGGTTGTTGAAAGAATAGAGGTTTCAGTTTCTGTAGCGATATCAGTGTATTTAAGCTCAGAGTTGAAGTTTCCTATAACTCTTATTTCCTCGGCATTATCACGCATAGTAAGTTCTATTCTTGTTTCTTTATCTTTTTCTACAGTGAAGAATGAAACATTACTCATTACGCTTCCGTTTGCAACTCGGCTACCTGTTGTGAGCATATAAAATCCTTCTTCTATCTTAAGACCGTTCTTGAGTAATGAACTCCATGTCGCATCCTCAGGATAGTTCAACAGCTTGAAGCTGCCATCTTCATATTTTGATATAGTGAAGTGGGTATAGTATTTAGGATTATCGAGTCTTGGGATAGCTTTGTATGTAGCTTTCAGAGTACCTTCCGGAGTTTTTGATGTTTCTGATATTTCGAAGTTAACCTGATTGGTATTGCCACGGTCTATGTAATAGATGTTTCCAGTCACAGGATCTTTCCATGCCTGGATATTGAGACTTCTGGCTGCTGCTACAAAGAATATCTCTCGTGATTGGGAATCAACAACTCTGCATTTCCATGTGCCGATAGGGGATGTAGGAGCACCACCTTTGTTCAGGTCATTTCTTATGGTTATACTGTCTGAACACCATTTAACCAGTGTTTGAGGATCCGATGTGAACTTGGCTTTCAGACTTTCCGGTATCTCTTTCTGCAGGAAAGAACGATAGGAGGTGAGTAATTCATTTGCTACACGTGGACAAAGTACATATTCCGAACTGGCATCTTCTGAAGTATTGTATAGATGATCTTCAAGAACGCTGCATGGTGTATCTCTCAAATCTTTGTCGGTTATGCTCTTCAATAATTCGATTGCTCTTCTAGACATTTTGTTTTGTGAGGAGTTACTCAGGAATCTCATAATTTCTGCATAATTTCCCCTAGACTTAACGATGAATCCCTGTATGTCTTCGTATTGCAGGCTGTTGTCTTCAGCAAATTTATCAATAACGTCTTTATTAGGGAATGTTGCTAAATATGCGTTCCTGATAGAATCTTCCTGATGCATTCTGAAGTCATTTTCTTTGCGCTGTTCCTCTGTTACTGAAGGAATTTTTGCGTTTTCTGCAGGAGGAACTATAACCATATTCTCGGAATAGGTATCGTTCACATTGTGTTCTAATATGATGTCAACCGCTTTGTCTTTTCCGAACGAAACTTTTCTTAAACCAAACTTGTCGCCATGCGAAACATAGACCATCATGTCTCCAAGACCGGCTGAAAGTGAAACCTGTCCTTGTGTATTGCTTTTTTGCTTGTATACAGTGAAGAATTCTGCATAGTTGTATAGCTTGAATTCTACGTTTGCCCCTTCTACAGTATTTCCTTTATCGTCTTTTACAGTAACTGTGACAGACGATTTGTCCGCATAATTTTCTATGATATTTATTTCTGTATAGTTAGCGGTCTGAAGCATTTTCTCTTCTTTCCCGTTATATGAACCGAAAACCTTTGTGTGCATCAGCATTCCTCTGCTGGCTGGCGAGTTGAACCAACCCAAATTAAGAACAGGTTCAGGTTCGCATGCTCCGAGGAAATACCATTTGCCGTCCACCCATGCTTCTACCCATGCATGGTTGTCGTCTGTGTGTGCCCAGCGTGGAGTGTATACCTGACGTGCCGGAATGCCTATGGCACGGAGTGCAGCAACAAGGAGCGTAGATTCCTCTCCACATCTTCCGTAAGCTGTCTTTATTGTTGCCATAGGTGAACTTGTACGGCTGTCTGAAGGTGTATAAATGGCTTTCTCGTGACACCAGTGGTTTGCTTCAAGCACTGCGTCGTACATTGACAGGTTCTTGACTCTTGGCCACAATTCGTTTTGTATATATTCTCTGGAATTATCCAGGTTCTCGTTATTTACTCTTATTGGGAGGACAAAGTGTCTGAAAATATCTTCAGGAATATTCTTCCCCCATGATGATGCCTCTCTTATCTTGAACGAAAGACGGATATTATCAAGATAGTATTCTCCTGAGTGGTCGGCAATATCACTTAGAGTCATATAGGCATAAAGGAACTGAAGTGCTTCTTTTTCTTCTGTAGCAATATTCTCATTGAAAATATCGAACAGTTTTCCGTTTTTCAGAATTGTCTTTTTTTCTGCAAAGTCATTTTCAACTTTTGCTCTATAATCCGAATCGTTTATGAAATGTTTTTCATTATTGCAACTTGTCGACAGCATGCATACTGAGACCATGCTTATCGAAAATATTAGATGTCTGAACATAATTGTGTCTTAAAAAAAATCCTGCAAACCATTTAAGCCTTGCAGGATTTTATTATTGTATTAAAAATAATATTTATAGAGGCTTGTATTCAACGAATGCTTCCATTGCTTCGTAACATGCAAGTCCCAATCCGTCGTAAAGAGATGCAGTTCCGCGGTTACGGTCTTCACTTCTTTGCCAGAACAGACGTTCGTCGTTGCCAAGGAATGGTGCGCTTTCCATCTGCGACTGATGCTTGAGGATTGAGTTGCGTTTAGCGCGTAGCTCTTCTGGACTCAGAGGAACAGCCATTTCGATGTTCTCTATTTCCCATTCTGCCCATGCTCCACGATACATCCATATTCTACAGTCATTAAGCCATTCTGCACCGGCGTTCTTCTCTTCGTCGATAGCTGCAAATACGGCATCGGTACATACTCTGTGAGTTCCGTGCGGATCGGCCAAATCGCCTGCCACATAAATCTGATGAGGTTTCACTTCTCTCAGAAGGTTGAGTACTATTTCAATATCAGGCAGGCTGATAGGGTTCTTTTCTATCTTACCGGTTTCGTAGAAAGGAAGGTCGAGGAAGTGACATCTTGACAAAGGAATATTGTTGTATGTACATGCTGTACGTGCTTCACCTCTACGGATGAGTCCCTTGATAGTAAGAATGTCTCTCGAGTCCATATCACCTTCTTTCTTTTCGGCAAAGAACTTCTTTATTTCGGCGTACTTGTCGCTGATGGTCTGGTTCTGGTTGTCGTCGAACAACTGATTGAAACCATTGATGAAGTGCATGAATCTTACAACTTCTTCATCGCCTACGGCAATATTTCCTGAAGTCTGGTATGCTACGTGTACTTCATGTCCCTGCTGAACAAGTCGTCTCAGTGTTCCACCCATTGAAATGACATCGTCGTCAGGGTGTGGAGAGAATACGATAACTCTTTTAGGGAATGGTTTTGCTCTTTCTGGGCGGTAAGTGTCGTCAGCGTTAGGTTTTCCGCCCGGCCATCCTGTGATAGTGTGCTGAAGGTCGTTGAATACTTTGATGTTTACGTTATATGCAGAACCGTAAAGAGCTAGAAGTTCGCTCAGACCGTTGTCGTTGTAATCCTTGTTGGTCAGTTTCAGGATAGGTTTGCCTAATGTCTGACACAACCAAACAATAGCGCTTCTGATAAGCTTGTTGTTCCATTCGCAGTTTGTAACCAGCCAAGGGCGTTGTATTCTTGTCAGATAAGCTGCGGCAGCAAGGTCTGTGCATACCACTGCATTTGTGTGCATCTGAAGGTATGAAGCAGGCAGTGTGTCTGTAATTTTTTCTTCTACAGTCTTGCGTATGATTTCTGCTTTGTCCTCACCCCATGCTAGCAGGAATACTTTTCTTGCACCAAGAATGGTTTTGATACCCATTGTAATGGAGCAAGGAGGAAGATTGTCAACACCAAGGTTGTGAGCTGCTTCCGAACGTGAAGTACTGTCAAGCAATATCAGGCGTGTAGATGAGCTGGCCTGCGAACCTGGTTCGTTCATACCTATGATTCCTTTTCTTCCTATTCCCAGAATAGCAATATCTATACCTCCGAATGTCTGTATTCTTTGTTCGTATAGTCTGCAATGGTCGATTATTGCATCCTGTGGAATGCTGCCTTCCATTGTGAAGATATTCTGTCTGTCAATGTCAACCTGCGAGATGAACTGTTTCATCAGATGGCTGAAAGTACTTCCGGCACCTTCGTTTATAGGATAGAATTCATACAGATTGAACAAGATGACATTTCTGAAGCTTACGCCTTCGTCTTTATGACGGCGAATCAGTTCTGTGAACAATGGGCGTAGTGATGATCCTGTACCTAATGCTATTGTACAGAATTTTCCTTCACGCTGTCTGTCCTGTATCTTTGCTATTATTTCATCTGCAATATGCTGTGTCCCTTCGTCCATTGATTCGAAAATGTTTGTTGTAATCTTTTCGAATCTTGTGATTACCGAACGTTCAACAGCATTTTCAGGCTTGTAATAACGTGTTGATACATTGTTCAATGAGATTTGCGATGTTAGGTTTGTACGCATAAACTCTCGTTTTTTAAGTTATTAAAGATTGTTTTTCTCTATATCCTTAAAGTATTTGTATGTACCTACTTTAAGTTCGTCTGTAGCAGCTTCGTCGCATACGATGATACCGTGTTGGTGCATCTGCAAAGCACTGATAGTCCACATCTGTGTGATACCACCTTCTACTGCATGCTGTAATGCGCGTGCCTTGTTGTGACCGTTACAGATAATCAATACTTCTTTTGCAGAAAGAACAGTACCTACACCTACTGTAAGAGCTGTCTTAGGAACTTTGTTTACATCATTGTCGAAGAAACGTGAGTTTGCGATGATTGTATCTGTTGTAAGAGTCTTTACACGTGTACGTGATGTAAGTGATGAACCCGGTTCGTTGAATGCAATGTGTCCGTCAGGACCGATACCACCAAGGAACAAATCTATACCACCGAATTTTTCGATTTCTTTTTCGTAGTTGGCGCATTCAGCTTCAAGATCAGCTGCGTTACCGTTCAGTATATGTATATTCTCTTTACAGATGTCTATATGATTGAAGAAGTTATTGAACATGAAAGAGTGATAACTTTCAGGGTGTGATTCAGGAAGACCTACGTATTCGTCCATATTGAATGTAACGACGTTCTTGAATGATACCTTACCCTGTTTGTTCAGTTCAATCAGGGCTTTGTACATTCCAAGTGGAGATGAACCTGTAGGGAGACCCAAAACGAAAGGCTTTTCTTTTGTAGGATTAGCAGCATTGATTTTATTAGCAACATAATTAGCAGCCCAATTTGAAATAGACTGATAGTCTGGTTCGATAATTACTCTCATGATTTTTTGGTTTTATTAGTTTATTAATTTAGTTAACTATATGCTTGTATATGAAATATTTTGATAACTATGCAAAGATACCTATCATAAATTAGAAAGGCAAATAAAAAAAAAGATTTTTTAATGGTAGGATATTAAAAAAAACTATTATTTTTGTGGCATATACTATAAAAACTATAAATATGGGACAGAGGCTATTGGATGAAATTAAGAAAGGCACAAAAAGTGCAACGATGAAACGTCGTATAATTACACATTTTATATATAATGGTGATGCTACGATTACTGACCTATCTAAAGATATGGATTTAAGTATTCCAACCATAACCAAACTGGTGGATGAAATGTGTGAAGATGGATATGTTGATGATAATGGAAAACTAGAAACTAATGGTGGAAGACATCCTAATTTATATGGTTTAAACCCTGATGCTTGTTATTTCTTAGGTGTTGAGGCTGCTCAGAAGTATCTTAGTTTCTGTGTAGTAAATTTTAGAGGGGAAATAGTTGATTATAAGACACGTATACCTTTCAAACGTGAAAATACAGTTGAGTGTCTGGATAAAATGTGTGATGAGATTTTGTCGTACATAAATTCATTACCATACAAGAAAGAAAAATATCTTAATGTTTGTGTTGCATTGCATGGTCGTGTGAATCCTGTTACAGGATGTAGTTATGGAACATTTAATTTTGCCCAGACTCCAATCAGTGAAATGATTACAGATAGAATAGGAATAAATGCTTGTGTTGATAATGACAGCAGAACAACAGCATACGGTGAATATATGATGCACTCAGTGAAATGCCCTAAGAATGTTATATTTATAAATCTGAGTTGGGGATTGGGTATGGGTATAATTATAGATGGAAAGTTGTATAATGGTATGTCTGGGTTTGCAGGTGAGTTCGGTCACAATTTCGGATACGATAATCAGCAAATATGTCATTGTGGAAAGAAAGGCTGTATAGAAACGGAGGTATCTTGTTCGGCTCTGTATAGAAAATTCATAGAAAGGCTTAAGAATGGTGAAAGTTCTGTTATACTTAAGGAAAAATCTATAGAGGATATAGAACTTGATGATATATTCAATGCTGTAGACAGAGAGGATGTGTTGGCAATAGAATTGGTTGAGGAAATAGGTCAGAAGCTTGGACGTCATATTGGTGGTTTGATTAATATATTTAATCCTGAACAAGTTATTATTGGTGGAGACCTCTCAAGAGTTGGTGATTATCTTTTGCATCCTGTAATATCAGCTATAAGAAAGCATACTCTGAATATGATGTATCGTGATTCTGATATTGTATTGTCTGAATTGAAGGATAAGGCTAATGCTGTTGGAGCTGCATTATTGTCAAGAAGTAATCTTTTTGTTATATGAAATAATTGTTTTATGAGATAAGTTTTGCCTGTACAGAAAATCTGTATGGGCAATTTTTTTTATATAGAATTTTATAGTATGTTTTTGGTTTTCAGATATATCGTGTGGTTGTATGAATTACTTAGTTTTTTTACGTTGATCAGAAAATTTGCGTCCCGATTTCGTCCCGGGTATAAAACAACAAAAGCCGCAACTCGTTGAGTTACAGCTTTTTACTTTCGCACGGGAAGAGAGGCTCGAACTCCCGACACTCGGTTTTGGAGACCGATGCTCTACCAACTGAGCTATTCCCGTGTTTGCGTGTGCAAAGGTAGTACTTTTTTTTAAATTGACAAGTTTTTCTTGTAAGAAAAATCAATTTTATTTTATGCTAAATGTGTAACTCATTGAAAACCTTGGCGTATAGATCTGATTTTTTTTCAAGCTTTAATGGATATGCTCTGCTTGATGATGGCATTCTGTATAGTGAAATAGTCCTGTCATGAAATAATATTTCCGTTTTTTCACCAATTGCAGGCTGATCGACTGAGAAATAATTGCATATTATGTCGGTAGCTTTCTGTCCTGTAGTTATTATAGCTTTACAGTTTGGCAACTGTATTAATAAAGTTTCTATATCTGTAGGCTCTACAACTTCAAGAAATTTGTCCGAAGCATTGTCCTGCAGTCTTATTACAGCTGTTGCAGTATCGTATAATGCTACTCCTTTCTGTTTAAGAAATGTTTCCAATTTTGGTTTGTCAAATGCTTTTTTGTTTTCAGTAAGGAAATGTTCTTTGTCGTTGAAGAAAATATAACCGAATATTCTCCACATATCGTTTTGTAGGTTAGGGTAGAAGAAGTCCATACTCCATCTTTTTCGCTGCGGAGGAAAACTACCAAGCATAAGTAGTGATGCATTTGGAGGGAGGAACGGCTCAAGTGGATGCCGTTCTATTTCTATATGGTTGTTCATGTCGGAATATAAATAAAAAGCGGGGTTGATATTATGAAATACCTACTCCGCCTTAATTTGTTTTTATATAAGTTTATGCTTTTGGTTTAGGCTCTTTTTTTGCCAAAAGAACGATGTTATATACATAATCGTTCATCCATTCCTGTGAATACCCCAATGCATGTTTGTATTGGCGGATGTTGTGACAAGTTTTTCGTACACCATCGTCTTTCCAATCTGTTTTAGTAAGGATGTCGTCAATGGTTTTTTCTGTCATATTACGAAGCATTTTTTTCAGTAAGGTTGGCATGCGGAATTTCCACTGCATAAGATTTCCTATGACCATCATTAAGTCCTGGCTGAATCCTTGGAACATAAACAGGTAAGACTTGATGTCGTTAACGTTCTTACAGTTTTTCTTTACTGATGCATCTATTTCTTTAAAGAAATTGTCGTTAAGACCATAAATCTCTATCAGCATTTTTTTACAGCGAGATTTCTCAGCTATTCCCAGTTTGTTATTCTGAGTGGGAACTTTCAACGTACGTTTGAATACTGCTAGATCTGGAAGAAAGTTAATATTGCTTATACCCATTTGTGCGGCCATAACAGCTTGGTAATAAACTCTGATAAGAGTCATAAAATCTTCCATTCCACCTACTCTTACAGGGCCTTCGGCATTTTCGTTGTTTTTCTTTCCGAATAGTTTTGAAAATATACTCATATATTTAAATGTTATTTGTTTTTCCAGTTGCAAATATAGTGAAATAAATTGATTTAGAGTATTAATGTTTTCAATGTATTGTATATAACATGCAGTTCACAATAATCTGATAGTTGTTCTATTTTGATGTGTATTTATGTTTTTTTTGCCGACTGGTGTCAGCGATATTACCAACAACTAATGTCTTCTTCGATGTCTTTCATTTTTTCTTTAGAGAAGACAGGACTCTTAATACCTTTCTTTTTTTGATCCATATAGTCATCTAGTAGTCTGAATGCGTATTTGCCAAGCATTATAATTGCTATTAGATTACATATTGCCATAAGCGCCATTGTGATGTCGGCAAGGCTCCATACCAAATTTAGGCTTGCGATAGAACCAAAAAAAACCATTCCTCCTACAAGTATACGGTAGATTTGTACTACACTCTGATTCTTGGTAATGAATCTTATGTTAGCCTCACCGTAATAATAATTTCCTAGAATACTGCTATATGCGAAAAATAATATAGCAATTGCTATATATGTACTTCCGATGTTTCCAATTTGGCTATTTAGTGCAGCTTGTGTGAGTTGTATTCCGTCAAGTCCAGCATTTAGATTCTTACCACTGAATATTATAATAAAAGCTGTACAGGTACATATTAGCAATGTGTCGGTGAATACTCCAAGTGCTTGTATAAATCCTTGTTTTGCAGGGTGGGTTACGTGTGCTGTAGCTGCTGCGTTTGGAGCAGAACCCATACCGGCCTCATTGCTAAACAGTCCTCTTTTTATTCCCTGCATCAAAGCTGCGCCTATACCTCCACCGATAGCCTGTTCCATACCGAAGGCGTTTTTTATTATAAGGTTTATTATGTATGGCAAGTGAATGATGTTACTTATTACTATATAAAGTGCAAGAAAAATGTACCCCAATGCCATTATTGGAACAAGTATACTGCTTACATTGGCAATCCAGTGTACACCGCCGAATATTATGATTATAGTGAGTGTGGTAATTCCAATTCCCATATAAATGGGAGGTATATTGAACGCGCTATCAAAAGCCGCACAAATAGTATTACTTTGAACAGAATTAAATGCAAACCCGAATGTAATTGTTATTAGTACGGCAAATATAATTCCCATCCAGCGTTTTTTCAGTCCTTTCTCCATATAATATGCCGGACCTCCGATGTATGAATGTTTGCTTTTAATTTTAAAGAGTTGTGCCAGTGTTGATTCTACGAAAGCACTGCTAGCCCCAAGAAGAGCGATAATCCACATCCAGAATATGGCTCCCGGGCCACCTACAGTTATTGCTGTAGCTACACCTGCGAGATTGCCTGTCCCTACACGGCTGGCCAGGGAAATAGTAAATGCCTGAAATGATGATATGTGTTTTTCGTGTCCATCTATTTTTGCTGTAGAATCGCCGAGCAGTCTTATCATCTCGCCAATCATTCTGAATTGTACAAATCTGGTCTTGAAGCTGAACCACAGTGCACAACCCAGTAGCATTGCTATAAGTATGTATGTCCAAAGAATGTCGTTTGCCTGATTAATAAAATCTGTTACAATGTTCATTATCAATTGAATGTTCTTTATTATTAAATGTTATAATGTGATATCCTCTTTTAATCTGAAATAGAATGTATGTTCTCTGAAAATTTGTTCTACAAGTTCAAATCTGATAAAATCAGCCAGTAGTCTGCTTGTTGTTATCCTTGGAATGTTTGATAATTTACTGCATTTGTTTAATGTCAGTTCTCCATTTTTTTCCAATACATTCAGAAGATGTTTTTCTCTCTCTGAGTATGTTACAATAACTCTCTCATTTTCCTTGTTATATTTCCACCTGTTTAAGAAAACAGTATCAGCCAGAATATTCTCATCTTTTATTCTGACGTATGCCCATGCCTTGTTTTCAGTATCGATAGCGCAGACTGGTTTGTTTTTACTCTCTTCTATAGTAACTTCAAGAATATCTTTGCCCTGAACTCGATATATTTTGTTCGATATATTTACTTCAGGTTTGCAATACATTTTTGCGGCGGCCTCAATCATGTATATTTCTTCTTCAGAGCGTACGCCTGCTATTTTTCCGTTATCTTTTACTCCAATCAAAAGTCTTCCACCTTCAGTATTTGAGAAGGCGGATATACTTTTGGCTATTTTTCTTGCATCCGAAATCGCGAATTTAAAGTCCTGATGGACATGTTCTCCTTCGTCAATCAGTTTAAGTATATAAGATTCGTCAGTAGGGTGCATAGTGTGTTTAGTTTTGTGTTGTGTATTGATTGTATAAATTTAGTATTCGCAAGACTTGTGAGTCATTATGTCCAAAACGACCTTGTCTGTTTCGTTCATTCCCACAGAACCTATTCTAGTCAGGTTTCTGATACTCAAGTCTACGTTGTCTTCTATTATACCTTCTACTGATGTTACACACTTCTGTTCCATTGCCATAATTGCTGATAGCACTGCAGTTGATACGCCACTAGTTAATTTCAATGCACAACTAGGTTTTGCTCCGTCGCAAATCATACCTGTAAGATTGGCTATCATATTTTGAACGGCATAAACTATTTGCTGATATTCTCCACCCATGAGATAAGTTATACCACAACTGCTACCTGTAGCCGCAACTACACATCCACATAATGCAGAGAGACGTCCCAAACTCTGCTTGATATAAATTACAGTAAGGTGACTCAACGTAAGGGCACGTATGAGTTCTTCTTCTGTCTTATTATTGTCTTCGGCATAAACTACTACAGGCATTGTTGCAGCGATCCCCTGATTACCACTTCCGGAATTGCTCATTACGGGAATCATAGCACCTGCCATACGTGCGTCGCATGCGGCTGATGTATAAGAAAGTATATGGGTAAAAGTATTATTCCCCATAATATCTCTTTCATTTTTACATTCCATCAGTGTCTTACCTAACTCATGTCCGTAATGACCTTTAAGAGAACGTTCTGCAGCTTGTTTATTAAGGCGTTTTGATTCAAGAATAAATCTTATCTCATCAAGTGGAGCTGTAGTGGCAAACTCATAAACTTTATGTAAACTGAGATTAAGTTCATCATCATTCAACTCACTTTCACCTGCAATTTTTTCATTCAGAATTACATTGTTATTCTTGCTTACATATACGAAGTTAGTATGTCCACCGCTTATTATCGCTGTTGCTTCATCTTTTTCGGACGAACATTTTACTTCAATATACAATTTTTCTTCGATACCATATTTTAGTCCTATTTCTATGGCTTGTGAGTCAATCATTTTTTTGCCTTCTTCCACCGCTTCAGGTGTACAATCTTTTAATACTTCAAGCTGATAATCGGATTTTCCGATAATTGCTCCCAATGCTATAGCTATAGGAAGTCCTATCATTCCAGTGCCTGGAATTCCAACTCCCATTGCATTCTTCAGAATATTAGCACTAAGTAGTACTGAAATTTTTTCAGGCCTTTTTCCTAATGTTTCTGTAGCTTTAGCTACACAAAGAGCTACTGCGATAGGTTCTGTACAACCTATCGCAGGAACAACTTCTTTCTTTATCAGGGCAATTATTTGCTCTCTTTCTGATTTTGAAATCATCTTTCTGATTGTTTATTTTTGGTAATTCTTTAAACCGGTTTTAAGGAAATCTATATATAGATTGATGTCTTCATCGTATGAATATGATTTGTTCAGAGGCATACCTTCATTGTCCACAAGTACATAGAATGGTTGTGCGTTGGCTCCAAATTTTGAACGTTGCAGGTAGCTCCATTTATCGCCTACGGTACGCAATGTTCTTTCTTTACCATTTTCTGTAACGGTTATAGGCTCTTCAAGTTTAGTTTTATCGTCAACATACAAAGTAATCAGGACATAGTCTTCTGTCAGTAATTTACTTACGTTCTGGTCTGTCCATACGGCAAGTTCCATTTTTCGACAGTTTACGCATCCATATCCTGTAAAGTCAATCATAACAGGTTTCTTATTCATTCTAGCATATTCCATACCAGCTTCGTAGTCTGTAAATTTGGCGTGAACTTCATTCTTGTAAAGGTTGAAATCCTGTGTCTGCATAGGAGGAGCGAATGCACTGACTGCTTTTAGTGGGGCTCCCCAAAGACCTGGTATCATATAAATAGCGAATGCTAGAGATATAAGAGCCATGAAAAATCTAGGTACACTTACTTTCTGCTCGTCATCATCATGAGGGAATTTGATTTTTCCTAACAGGTACATTCCCAAAAGTCCGAAGATTACTATCCACAAAGCGAGGAATGTTTCACGGTCGAGTATTCTCCATCCGTAAGCGAGGTCTGCCACTGAAAGGAATTTCAATGCAAATGCTAACTCTAGGAATCCTAATGTAACTTTAATAACATTCATCCAACCTCCTGATTTTGGCATTGATTTAAGCCATGACGGGAACAGGGCAAAAAGCGTGAAAGGCAATGCTAGTGCAATGGCAAATCCAAGCATACCGATAGCTGGAGCTACAACACTACCTGTAGTAGAAACCTCTACTAGTAAAAAACCGATAATAGGACCTGTACATGAAAATGACACGAGAGATAATGTGAATGCCATAAGGAATATACTCAAAAGTCCTGTAGTCTGTTCAGCCTTGCTGTCAACAGCATTGCTCCATTTTGAAGGTAGAGTAATCTCGAATGCTCCAAAGAATGATGCAGCAAATACCAAAAGCATCAGGCAGAACAGAATGTTGAATACTGCATTAGTAGATAATGCATTAAGTGCGCTTGCGCCGAAAATAAGTGTTATGGCAAGTCCAAGAGTAAGATAGATGACTACAATTGAAGCACCGTAGGTCCATGCGTCACGAATGCCTTTCTTTTTGTCCTTGGTACGCTTGAGGAAGAAACTTACAGTCATAGGAATGATTGGCCATACGCATGGAGTAAATAATGCAAGTAGTCCCCCAGCCAATCCTGTAAGGAATATGTATATCCATGACATAGACTCTTCTCCTGTATGTTCGCCGAAACTGTTCAATTCATTAATAACAGGCTTCCAGTAATCTACCTTTTCAGAGTTTCCTATTTTTAGAGGTGACAATTCCAGTTCCTGATTTGTATTAATTGTAGTCTCATTATTCTCATCTTTATTGTCATTTGAGGCTATGACACCTGTTCCATTGAAGTTGAAATCAACACTGGTAGGAGGGAGGCAATTCTCATCGTTACAAGCTCCATACTCCAAATATCCTTTAATACTATAGTTCTTGTCGGTGATTTTAATTTTCTGAATGAAAGCCGCATTATCCTTGAAATATCTTACTTTCATTCCAAATATAGGATCCATTTCATTTATTTCATTACCTACCGGAGTTAGCTTCCCAATGGTTTCTGCTCCTTCAATTTTATCTATATTGAAAGTAGCCGAGATTGGCCCTCCGTCTCCCAATTCTGTTGAATACACATGCCATCCCTTTTCTATTTTGGCATTAAATACTATTTCAGCTTCAGTGTCTGAATTTTGTTTCCATTCAGTTTTGAATTTTATAGGCTCTTGTATTTGTGCTAGAGCCGGTAAGGTTAAGATAACTGACAATAGCCAGCAAAACAATAATTTTTTTGTCATTTGTTACAATAAAATTAAGAGTTGATAATGTTTTTGCAAAGATACGCATTTTTATAATATTTATTATTCATAGCTGTTTCCTTATATGATTTTTTATGTGTTGTCAGTCCTTTGAATACTTTTTTTGATAAAAAACAAATTTTTTTTGTGCAAATGTTTGTATATTCAAAAAAAAACGATACCTTTGCAACGCTTTTAAGAAATAAAGCACTTCGGAAGGAGTTTTGGAGAGGTGGCAGAGTGGTCGATTGCGGCGGTCTTGAAAACCGTTGTAC
>NZ_CALDPF010000024.1 GCF_937912035.1 uncultured Bacteroides sp. | reverse complement strand
TCTCAAACACCAGTGGAGTAACATCCATCCCGGTTCGACCCCGGGTCTGGGTACAAGGAAAAAAGCTAAGTATAGGAATAACTATTACTTAGCTTTTTTTGTTTTTACATGTAAAAACAATTTCTTTCCTTTTGTTAAGACATAAAAAGAATGTATTTTTGAAAAAATCAACCAATCAATTACAAGATATGCAGTCAGTGGTTTGGCAGGAGATTGAACAACTATATCAGGAATTTCAGAAGCTTGGTATCAGTGAGGCGGTGGACTATGATAAGTACTACCTCTATTCTCTTATAACCCATTCTACTGCTATCGAAGGTTCTACTCTTACAGAAGTGGAAACTCAAATGTTGTTTGATGAGGGTTTGACTGCTAAGGGAAAGCCACTCGTATATCATTTGATGAATGAGGATTTAAAGAAAGCATATGAGCTTGCCAAAGATGAAGCCAAACTAAAAGTACCTGTTGCACCGGTATTTTTGCAAAAACTGAATGCTGCACTGATGCGTACTACAGGTAGTACATATAATGTAATGGGTGGATCATTCGATTCTTCGAAAGGTGATTTCCGTCTGAATTAAGTTTCAATGCCCATCTCAATTTGGTGACTATCCATCCGTGGGTGGACGGAAACGGAAGGACTGCACGTCTGTTGATGAATTACATACAGTTCTGTTACAATCTTTTTCCGACTAAAATATTTAAGGAAGATAGGGAAGAGTATATTTCTGCCTTACGTCAATCCTAGGAAAAAGAAACAAATCTGCCTTTCTTGGATTTTATGGCTGGTCAGTTAAAGAAATCCCTCTCTTTGGAGATTGAAAAGTTCAATGCTTCGCAGAAGAAAGGATTTAGTTTAATGTTTTAGCTGTGATTGCAAAATTATTTCTTTTCATAAACGCGAAGTTTGTATCGGTATTAAGCCTTAATTGGAATCTTGCATCTTTAGCTTATCAATTCCATTACTGAGGTAGAGGAGGTATATTTATGTGAAGGATGTGAAGGTGAAATGTAATATGATTTATTGAGAATATTTTTATCTGAACTTAACTGATGCTTATGACTTTTTCCAATATAATAAAATCCATAAAAAGTTATTATCCGGTTTCTGACGACTCTATAAACCAACTTGTTAAGCATTTTACTGTACATTCTTTTCCGGCTAAGCATCTAATTATAAGAGGCGGTATTATTGACAGAAATGTTTACTTTATAGAAAAAGGTTTGACCCGTTCTTATTGCTTGGTGGATGGTGATGAACATACTACATGGTTTTCAAAAGAAGGTGATATTACTTTCGGTCTGTTATGCTTATACCATAATAAAGCCGGGTTTGAATTTGTTGAAACAGTGGAACCAACTATTGCGTATTCAATACCGATAAATATTCTGAATAAACTGTATGAAACCAATATTGAGATTGCTAATTGGGGCAGAGTTATTCATCAGGAGTGCCTGCTTACTTTACAATGTGTGAGGATTGATAATCTTACTATGACAGCAAAAGAGAGATACAATGTTCTTTTGAAGAGATTTCCGGATATATGCCAGAGGGTGAATTTGGGATATATTGCTTCATTCCTTGGCATATCAATATCTACTTTAAGCAGGATAAGAGCTGAAAAGTAATAATTTATAAGTGCTTTTTGATATAGGTCAAAAAATGTGTTTAATGTGCTGGCTACTTTTGTAGAAAAAAAGCATGAGAGCACAACTGATTGAAAAAGAAGACAAGCGCATTGTATGGCTTGACTTTGTGAAATTTATCGCAATCTTCATGATGATAGCAGTACATTGTACGGATAATGTTACTCCGGCTGAGCGTTCTGAACCGTGGTATAATTTTTGGGGCAGTTTCTACGGTTCGTTTATGCGTCCTGCCATACCTCTGTTTGTTATGGTTACGGGAGCTTTGCTTCTGCCAGTAAAAGAGAATGTTTCCGCTTTCTATAAAAAACGCCTGACCAGACTTCTTGTTCCTTTTTTAATATGGTCAGTTCTGTATAATCTTTTCCCATGGATAACCGGATTGTTGGGACTTTCTCCCACTGTAATTAATGATTTCTTTGCGTGGGCTGAACCTGATCAGTCTTTTTCTAGTGCCTTGCATAACATTCTGATGATTCCTTTCAATTTCTCTATGTTTGCGGTGCAGATGTGGTATGTATATCTTCTTATTGGGCTGTATCTCTATATGCCAATTTTCTCGGCATGGGTCAGACAGGCATCGCTAAAAGAACAGAAAGTATTTCTGGCTCTTTGGCTTGTATCACTTTTCATTCCTTATTTAAGAGAATATCTTACAAAAGACCTTTGGGGTACATGTTCTTGGAATGAGTTTGGTTTATTATATTATTTTGCCGGATTCAATGGCTATTTGCTTTTAGGTCATTATATTATAAAAAATAATATTGACCTAAGCTGGACTAAGTTGGCTGTTATTGGCATCCCTTCTTTTGTTGTAGGCTATTGCATTACCTTCTTCGGTTTTAAGTCCATAACAGCGGTTCCGGGTCAGCCTGTAGAACTGGTGGAACTGTTCTTTACATATTGTTCTCCTAATGTACTGTTGATGACTCTCCCTGTTTTTCTTGCTGTTAAAAAGTTAAAATTCCAATCCGTTGCGGTTAGACGTTTTGCGGTCAGCATTTCCACCTGCACGTTTGGCATCTGGATGTCGCATTATCTTTTCCTTGGACCATGCTATATGCTTGTCGAGTCATTGCCTTTGCATACAATGGTGAAAATGATAGTATGTACTATACTGCTTCTTTCGGTTACCTGGGGCTTTGTTTATGTAGTAAGAAAATCAGGGAAATTGGGCAAATGGATAATGGGATAATAGGGATTGGGCGTATAACATACCCCCGAAAGTTAGACAAAAACTTTCGGGGGTATGTTTAAAAAAATAGGTTCCTATTTTTTGTATTCAAATTTTTCAGAATGCTTCTTTGCGTTTCCCGCTTGTAATAATCAGATATATACCCAGTAGGATGAGTGGTACACTGAGCCACTGACCGATGTTAAGCGTCATGCCTACTTCTTCTGCTACTTGCGGATTTTTGATGAATTCAAGTCCGAGACGTGCTCCGAAAAATATTAGAAGCGAGATTCCGGTGATAAGTCCGATTCGTTTCTGAAGACCGAATTTGTGGTATGCCAACCATGAGAATATAAAAGCTACCGCACAGTACAGCATTTCGTATATTTGTGTAGGATGGCATGCTTGTGCCACTCCGTTCTGATTGTAAAGTTCCTGCCATTCGCGTGAGCGTACAAACTCAAATCCCCATGGGAGGTCGGTAGGATAGCCGAATATCTCGGAGTTCATCAGATTGCCGAAACGGATACACGCACAGACCACAGCCACTGCAGGTATCAGACGGTCGAACAACCACCATACGCTTTTGTGTGTAACCTTTTTGGAATACCATATCAAGGCAAGTATCAATGCGAATACTCCTCCGTGACTGGCAAGTCCGCCTTTCCATATTTTAAGTATCTCTAATGGATGTGATCCATAATAATCCCATTCGTAGAACAGGCAGTGTCCAAGACGTGCACCTACAACGGCGCTCACAATACAGTAGACAAACAGTTTGTCTGCCCAGTCGTCAGGGTGACCTTCTTTCTTGAACAGGCGCGAGCCCATTTCGTATGCCAGGATAAATCCCAGGCCCCACATTAGTCCGTACCATCTCAGCTCTATAGAACCAAGACGTAGAAGTATGGGATCGACGTCCCAAACGATGCTTCCTAAAATCATGTTTCTGAGTTTTTTGATTTATATGTGCAAAGGAAATAAAAAAATCTCTCTCCCAAAACGAATAGGGAAAGAGATTTTATGGAAAGATTAATAAATAGTCTGATTATACCAAATGAGCGATAAGTTCTTCGCGGTCGCCTTCAAGAAGGTCGATTACAGGAACTTCAATCATTGTGTAGCATCCTGGCTGCTGACGCATAGAAGCACGTGCCACGCAAACCAATACCTGAGCAGTAAGAGCAGGGTTGTTTATCTTCATGTCGAATTCGAACAACTGGTTGTGTGTCTTACCGGAAACACCTTTGCGTACAAGGTTTACACCATGACCAACATCGTTGAGGTCGTCAACGCAAGGAACCTGGATAACGTGTGTCTCATCGTTTACGAAGTATGCATCCGATTTGATAGCTGCTTCAACTGTCTTGAAGTCTGCACCTTCCTCAAGTTCTACATATACCATACGGCGGTGGATTCCAGTACCTATAGGGATTGTCATAGACAATGCATCCTTAACACCTGCAATGGCGCGTACTGCAACAGAGTGTCCCATGCTGCGGCCCGGACCGAAGTTAGTGTATGTGATACCTTTTGGAGCGATAGCTTCAAGAAGTGTACGTACTACAGAGTCACTTCCCGGATCCCATCCTGCAGCGATGATTGAAACTGCATTGTGCGCCTTTGCTGTTTCGTTCAATGTGCGGCGCAATGATGTGATTTGTGTGTGTATGTCGAAACTGTCAACTGTATTGATACCTAATGCAAGGATTTCCTTTGCGTACTGTTCTACGCTGCGTGTAGGAGTTGCAAGAATTGCTACGTCAACGCCTTCAAGTTCCTTTATGTCTTTTACAACTTTATATGGTGCAAGTTCTGCTGGTTTGTTAGCATCACCATTACGGCGAACTACACCTGCAATCTCAAAATCAGAAGCAGCTTCAAGTGCTTCGATTGTAAACTTTCCAATGTTTCCGTAACCAACTACGGCAGCTCTAATCTTTTTCATAATTTTATTGGTGTTTAATTGTTTATTCTTTTCTGTTTTGTTACAAGAAATATATCCTGTATTTTTGTTGCTGCAAAAATAAAAAATTAGAATTGTTCTAAAGAGAAAAAGGAGGACGTTTTTTGAAATATTTCAGTAGTAACTTACAATTTATAACTTTGAGGTGCTTATTTTTGTCGTTAAATTATAATTTATAACCAAAATATGATTGAATATATAAAAGGAAAACTTGATGATGTTACACCTACCATGGCGGTAGTGGACTGCAACGGAGTGGGATACGGTGTGAATATTTCTCTGAATACATTTTCTGCCATACAAGGGAAGGGGGATGTAAAACTATATATATACGAGGCTATAAGGGAAGACGCGTATGTACTTTATGGTTTTGCGACAAAACAGGAAAGGGAGCTTTTTCTTATGCTGATAACTGTGTCGGGAATTGGTGGTAACACAGCCAGAATGATTCTCTCTGCTTTAAGTCCGTCTGAATTATGTAATGTGATAAGTTCAGGCAATGAGAAATTGCTGAAGATGGTAAAGGGTATCGGACTGAAGACAGCCCAGCGTATAATAGTGGAACTAAAGGACAAGATACAAAATATAGGTGTAGAAAGCACCGGAAATGTTTCTACACCTATATCTGCAGCTAACAATGAGATATATGAAGAGGCCGTCGCCGCTTTGACTATGTTGGGATTTGCACAGGCACCGTCGCAAAAGGTTGTCGGACAGATTCTTCATGAAGAACCGGATGCGCCTGTGCAGAAAGTCATCAAGATTGCCCTTACAAGACTGAGATGACGGTGGATTATTCCACGGTTACTGATTTTGCAAGGTTTCGTGGACGGTCAACATCCAGTCCTCTGCATACTGCTATATGGTATGCCATCAGTTGCAGCGGAATGGATGTTACCAGAGCGTCCAGACACTCAGGAACTGCTGGTACCGGTATGCTGAAATCGGCAAGTGAGCTGATTACCGTATCACCTTCTGTAACAATAGTTACCACTCTTCCGCCACGTGCCTTTATCTCCTGAATGTTACTCAGAACCTTGTCGTAGAGCGGTGAATTGGTTGCGATGACCACTACCGGCATTTCGGCATCAATCAGTGCAATCGGTCCATGCTTCATTTCCGCTGCCGGATAACCTTCGGCATGTATATATGATATCTCTTTTAGTTTCAGGGCTCCTTCCAGTGCTATCGGGAATGAATATCCTCGTCCCAGATAAATGAAATTACGTGCGTATGTAAACATTCTCGACAGACTGGCAATGTAGTCATTCTGTTTTAGAACCTGACGCATTTTTTCAGGTATATCATTGAGTGATGATACTATTTCTTTGTATTCATCGGTTGATATTGTTCCCATTTCCTGTGCCAGTGACAGGGCAAACATCAGAAGTACAGTAACCTGACCGGTAAATGCTTTTGTCGATGCCACACCGATTTCTGGTCCAACGTGTATATAAGAACCGGAGTCGGTTGCACGTGCAATGGATGAACCTACTACGTTACATATTCCATAAACAAATGCTCCACTGTTATGGGCAAGTTCAATCGCTGCAAGTGTGTCTGCCGTTTCGCCACTTTGTGAAATAGCCATTACTACATCGTCCGGCGAAATTACAGGGTTACGGTAGCGGAACTCCGATGCGTATTCTACTTCTACAGGTATGCGACACATTGTTTCAATGAGTTGTTTTCCTATAAGTCCTGCATGCCATGATGTTCCGCATGCCACGATAATGAAGCGTCGTGCTTTTATGAACTTTTCCCTATGTTCTTTTACCGCCGAGAGCAATATTGACATAGTTTCCGGGTTAAGACGGCCACGCATGCAGTCGGCTATACATTCAGGCTGGTCGAATATTTCCTTTATCATGAAATGAGGATATCCGCCTTTTTGTAACTGTCCGATGTTCAATGCTATGGTCTGTGCTTCGTGCGAGCATTCCACATTGTCCAAATCAACAATCTTGACCGGTTCACCATTTCTTAGTACTGCTATTTCTCCGTCTGACAGATATATCACCTTATTAGTATATTCCACTATAGGGGTAGCATCCGATGCAAGGAAGTATTCATCTTCGCCAATACCTACCACCAGAGGACTGCTCTTTCTTGCTGCAATGATTGTTTCAGGATGATTTCTGTCTATTACGGCTATGGCATATGCTCCGATTACCTCTTTTAATGCCAACTGAACAGATGTCAGAAGATCCAGATTTCCTTCTGTCTGTATATAATCGATAAGTTGTACCAATACTTCCGTGTCAGTACTGCTTTTGAAGACATATCCCTTATCTATAAGTTTCTGTTTTAGGAGAGCGTAATTTTCGATAATCCCGTTGTGTACTAAAGCCAGACGACCGCTCATAGAAGTATGGGGATGAGAATTTACCGTACTAGGTTCTCCATGTGTTGCCCAACGTGTATGTGCAATACCCGTTGACGCTGATGTATCTTTACCTGTTACGGTTTGTTCCAAGTCTGCAACTTTTCCTACTGATTTATAAACTTTCAGGTCTCCCGGAGTATCTATAAGTGCCACTCCGGCACTGTCGTATCCCCTATACTCCAATTTTCGGAGACCTTCCACAAGCACAGGCCATGCCTGACGCTTACCGATGTATCCTACGATTCCACACATATTTATTTACTTGTTTTCATTCAATACAAAAATAAGTATTTCCTGCTTAAAGAATATGTTTTACAATATATATAATTTGATTTTTTTAGACTTAAACTTATAAATCGAAATAAAAATGCCGCGTTTTAATTACAGTTTTGTTTTTATAAGATTAATTTGGTGAGCGTTTCGTAAGTATTTTGTTGTTACTACTATCTTTTTTTAAAGAAATTGTACTGGAAAAGAATCACAAAACATATAAATATCTACTTTTGTAGTGCAAAATAATACATATAAACGAGATTTTAGTACATAAAGAAACCAAAACGCAATGAAAGAGAATCATTTTATCAGAGAAAATGCTCCTCAAGGATTATATAGTCCGACAAATGAGCATGATGCCTGTGGTGTAGGAATGATAGTCAACCTGCATGGCGCAAAGTCGCATGAGTTGATAGACTCTGCTTTGAAAGTGTTGGAAAATATGAAACACCGTGGAGCAGAAGGAGCAGACAGTAAAACAGGTGATGGTGCGGGTATCATGATTCAGATACCGCATGAATTTATTCTTCTACAGGGGATTCCGGTTCCCGAAAAGGGTAAATATGGTACAGGGTTAGTGTTTATGCCCAAAGATAAAGCCGCTCAACAGGATATCATGAGCGTGATGATAGAAGAAATAGAGCGTGAAGGGATGACGTTGATGCATGTACGCACAGTACCGGTAAACTCGGATATATTAGGTAAGGACGCGCAAGCTACAGAGCCTGATGTTAAGCAGATTTTTGTTACAGCCGGAGTTGACGAGGCAGAGCTTGAGAAAAAACTGTATATCATCAGGAAAAAGATAGAGAATAGAATACAACTCAAAGACTTCTATATCGTGTCACTGTCCAGTAAGAATATGGTGTATAAGGGAATGCTTACTTCTACACAACTTCGTGAATATTATGCAGACCTTACACAGCCATACTTTACCAGTGCATTGGCTTTGGTGCATTCACGTTTCAGTACGAATACATTTCCTACATGGAGTCTGGCACAGCCTTTCCGTATGATGGCCCATAACGGCGAGATAAACACAATTCGTGGTAACCGTGCATGGATGGAAGCCAGAGAAAGTGTTTTGTCGTCAGAAAGACTTGGCGATATTTCTCAAATACGTCCTATTATACAACCAGGCATGAGCGATAGTGCCTCAATGGATAATGTACTTGAATTTTTCGTTATGTCAGGTCTTAGTCTGCCTCATGCGCTTGCCATGATGGTACCTGAGTCTATAAACGAGAAAAACCCTATCAGCCAGAAACTTAAGGATTTCTATGAATATCATTCCATATTGATGGAACCGTGGGACGGCCCAGCCGCATTACTTTTCAGCGACGGAAGATATGCCGGAGGAATGCTTGACAGAAACGGCTTGCGTCCTGCCAGATGGCTGGTTACCAAGAATGGAACTATGGTAGTTGCCAGTGAGACTGGTACAATAAGTTTCAATCCTGATGAAATAGAAGCTAAGGGAAGACTGCAGCCTGGTAAAATATTATTGATAGATACACAGGAAGGTAAAATATATTACGATAAAGAAGTTAAAGAAGATCTGGCATCGGCTTTACCTTACACAGAATGGCTGGCTGCCAACAGAATAGAACTTGATACGTTGCGCAGCGGACGTAAGGTGGAAAATTCTGTGAAGGACGCAGGAAGAAGACTTCGTATCTTCGGATATACCCGCGAAGACATAGAGCGTACTCTTACTCCTATGTGTGCCGCAGGTGCGGAACCTACAGCATCAATGGGTAACGATACTCCTTTGGCGGTATTGAGTGGAAAACCTCAGTCGGTGTTCAATTATTTCCGCCAGCAGTTTGCACAGGTTACTAATCCGGCTATCGATCCTATACGTGAAGAACTTGTCATGTCTCTTACTGAGTATATCGGTGCCGTAGGAAGCAATATTCTCAGTCCGAGCGCAGGACATTGCAAGATGGTGCGTCTGCCGCATCCTGTGCTTACTAATACACAGCTTGACATTCTCTGCAATATCAGATACAAGGGATTCAGTACTGTTAAGTTGAAAATGGTATTCAAGGCTTCGGATGGAGAGGAAGGACTTCGCCTGGCTATAGAGAATCTGTGTAAGAGTGCGGAAGAGGCTGTTGATGCCGGTGCAAACTATATAGTGCTCTCAGACAGGGATGTAGATGCTGAATATGCACCTGTGCCTTCACTTATTGCTGTAAGCGCAGTTCATCATCATTTGATTTCAGTACAGAAACGTGTGCAGACAGCGTTGATAGTTGAAAGTGGCGAAGCGCGCGAAGTGATGCATGCTGCATTGCTTTTGGGATATGGAGCGAGTGCAATCTGTCCGTATATGGCTTTTGCGGTGATAGACGGACTGGTGAAGAAAGGTGATGTACAGCTTGATTACGCTACAGCCGAAAAGAATTATATTAAAGCTCTCTGCAAGGGATTATATAAGGTTATGAGCAAGATGGGTATCAGCACGATACGTTCATACCGAGGAGCTAAATTGTTTGAGGCTGTTGGCTTGAATGCAGAGGTAATGAGAAGATATTTCGGTACCGACGTCTCAACAATAGGCGGAGCTGGTATCGGCGATATAGCTCATGATTACCTCAGATTCCATAGTTCGGGTGTCGCTATATCTGAAGATGAGGCAGGAACATTACTTGATCATATAGGTCTGTTCTCATACAGAAAAGATGGAGAACAGCATGCTTGGAACCCCGATACTATAAGTTTGCTTCAGCTTGCTACACGTACAGGCAGTTATAAAAAGTTTAAGGAATTTACAGCTAAAGCGGATAAAAAGGAAAATCCTATTTTCCTTCGCGACTTTTTAGGTTTCCGCAGGAATCCTATCAGTATAGACCAGGTGGAGCCAGTAGAAGATATAGTGAAACATTTTGTTACTGGCGCAATGTCGTTTGGAGCAATCAGCAAGGAGGCTCATGAGGCTCTTGCATTGGCAATGAACAGTCTTGGAGCAAGAAGCAATACCGGTGAAGGTGGTGAAGACAGTAACCGATTCTCTGAAATTTATCATGCCGAAGACGGAGATATCAGTCTGTGCAGCAAGACCAAGCAGATAGCTTCGGGGCGTTTCGGAGTGACAACTGAATATTTGGTCAATGCCGAGGAAATCCAGATAAAGGTGGCACAGGGAGCAAAACCGGGAGAAGGTGGACAACTGCCGGGATTTAAGGTTGATGAAGTAATTGCCCGTACACGTCATTCTATTCCTGGAATATCGCTTATTTCTCCTCCACCTCATCACGATATATATTCTATAGAAGACCTTGCGCAGTTGATTTTCGACTTGAAGAACGTCAATCCGCGAGCTGCTATAAGCGTTAAGCTGGTGGCTGAAAGTGGTGTAGGTACCATTGCGGCAGGTGTGGCAAAGGCTAAGGCCGACCTGATTGTGATTTCAGGAGCCGAAGGTGGTACAGGTGCTTCTCCAGCTTCGTCAATGAGATATGCCGGTATTCCGCCTGAGATAGGTTTGAGCGAAACTCAGCAGACTCTTGTGCTGAATGGGCTTAGAGGACAGGTACGTCTGCAGACTGACGGACAGCTGAAAACAGGACGTGACATTATAAGTATGGCTTTGCTGGGAGCTGAGGAATTTGCTTTTGGAACTTCTGTACTGATAGTGTTGGGATGTGTTATGATGAGAAAATGTCATACCAATCTGTGCCCTGTCGGAGTAGCTACTCAGGATGAAAAATTGCGTCAGCATTTCCGTGGACATTATAAATATGTTGTCAATTATTTCCGTTTCCTGGCAGAAGAAGTAAGAGAATATCTGGCAGAAATGGGATTTACAAAACTTGAGGATATTGTAGGACGTACAGACCTTATTCAAGTTGATTCTTCGGACAGTAAAGGAAAAATGTCAGGTCTGGATTTCGGAAGAATTTTACATAAGGTAGAGAGCAGTGCTGACATTCATCATACAGCCGACAAGCCTCTTGACTTATTGGGTATAAAGGATAGGGCTATGATTTCGGCGGCGAAAGAAGCTTTGGATAATAAGAAGCCTGTTGAGCTTGAATATACTATTTCCAATACAGACCGTTCGGCAGGTGCCATGCTATCAGGTGAGGTGGCAAGAAGATACGGTCATGTAGGTTTGCCTGACGGTACTATTAACGTGAAGTTTAAAGGTTCGGCAGGACAGAGTTTCGGTGCGTTCCTAACTTCGGGAGTGACATTCCGTCTGGAAGGCGAGGCTAACGACTATGTTGGAAAAGGTCTTAGCGGTGGACGTATCTGTCTGTTGCCTCCGTCAGGTTCACTGTTCGACGCATCTAAGAATACTATTGCAGGCAATACTCTGATGTATGGTGCCACTAAAGGTGAAGTTTATATTAACGGACGTGTAGGAGAGAGATTTGCAGTGAGAAACTCAGGTGCAATAGCCGTTGTGGAAGGAGTTGGCGACCACTGCTGTGAGTACATGACAGGCGGACGTGTGGTAGTGCTTGGCGATACCGGAAGAAACTTTGCGGCCGGTATGAGTGGCGGTATAGCTTACGTATGGGATCCTGAACATCGTTTCGACTATTTCTGTAATATGGAGATGGTAGAGCTTAATCTGCTTGAGGACTCTGCATCACGTAAGGAGTTGAAGGAACTTATCGAACGTCACTGGAGATTTACCGGTTCGAAACTGGCCCGCACCCTGCTTGATGAATGGCATAATCATATAGATGAATTCATTCAGGTTACTCCGATAGAATACAAACGTGTTCTGGCCGAGGAACAGATGAAGAAACTGCAACAGAAGATTGCGGAGGTACAGAGAGACTATTAATAATGAATAATGAACAATTAATAATTAGGAGTGATGTCATCCGCTCATTATTAATTATTAATTCTTAATTTTTAATTGAATAACATGGGAAATCCAAAAGCATTTCTAAATATACCTCGACAAGAGGCCGGCTACCGTCCTGTTCACGAACGTGTTGCCGATTATAGTGAAGTGGAACAGACACTCAACACAAGCGAACGCAAATTGCAGGCCAGTCGTTGCATGGACTGTGGAGTACCATTCTGTCATTGGGCTTGTCCGCTGGGTAATCGCCCTCCTGAGTTTCAGGATGCATTGTGCAAAGGCGACTGGCGCAAGGCTTACGAAATATTGAGCGCTACAAACGACTTTCCTGAATTTACAGGTCGTATCTGTCCTGCTCTGTGTGAGAAATCGTGTGTACTGAAGCTCAGTATAGACTCTCCTGTAACTATTCGCGAAGATGAGGCAGCCGTTATTGAGGCTGCATTCCGCGAAGGATATATCTCTCCGAAAAAATATGAAAGAAACGGAAAAAAGGTGGCTGTGATTGGTTCGGGACCTGCCGGACTGGCGGCTGCAAACCAACTGAACAAGCGAGGATACGAAGTTACTGTGTTCGAACGCGATGAGATGCTTGGAGGGCTTTTACGATACGGAATACCTAATTTCAAGCTTGGAAAGAATATCATAGACAGGCGTCTCAAGATAATGGAAGCTGAAGGTATAGTCTTTAAGACTAATTCAGAAATTGATCTGATGAAACTACCTGAAGGTTTTGATGCTTATGCCATATGTACAGGTACTCCTCAGGCTAGGGATTTGGCAATACCTGGACGTGAACTGTCAGGTATCCATTTCGCTATGGAGATGCTGGCACAGCAGAACAGAGTGCTTGCAGGACAGGAAATCGCAGAGAAAGACAGGATATCTGCCCGCGGAAAGCATGTACTGGTAATTGGTGGTGGAGATACGGGTAGCGACTGTATAGGAACATCACATCGTCAGGGCGCGTTGAGTGTTACTCAGATAGAAATTATGCCTAAACCTCCGGTTGGACATAATTCTGCTACTCCTTGGCCACAGTGGCCCGTTGTGCTGAAAACAAGCTCAAGCCACGAAGAGGGATGTACACGCCGCTGGTGCTTGAATTCAAATAAGTTTGTTGGCAAAAACGGAAAGGTAACAGCAGTGGAAGTTGAAGAAGTAGAATGGATTCCGGCTGCAGATGGTGGACGTCCTGTAATGAAACCTACAGGCAAGAAAGATACAATAAAGGCAGACCTTGTTCTGTTGGCTATGGGATTCCTGAAACCGCAGTTTCCTGAATTGCCTGCGAATGCAGTTGTGGCAGGTGATGCCGCTACAGGTCCGTCGCTAGTGGTGAAATGTATCGCTGCAGGACGAAAGGCGGCTGTGGAGATAGATAAGATGTTTGTCTAACAACTAACAACTTAAAAATTATGTGTGGTATAGCATGTATTTTCAATATAAAACAGCAATCGCCTGAGTTGAGACAAAAGGCTCTCACTATGGCGAAACGCATACGCCACCGTGGACCGGACTGGAGCGGGATATATTGCGGTGGCTCGGCAATTATGGCACACGAGCGTCTGTCTATAGTCGATCCTCAGAGTGGTGGACAACCATTATATTCGCCTGACGGAAAACAGATTCTGGCAGTGAACGGTGAAATTTACAATCATCGTGATATACGTGCGGAATTTGCAGGGAAGTATGATTTCAGTACAGGAAGTGACTGCGAGGTAATACTGGCTCTTTATCGTCAGTACGGAGTCGATTTCATAGAGAAACTGAGTGGAATATTTGCCTTCGCACTTTATGATGAAGAACGTGATGAGTTCCTTATAGCCCGCGATCCGATAGGAGTGATACCTCTGTATATAGGACATGATGCTGACGGTAAAGTATATTGTGCAAGTGAATTGAAAGCTTTGGAAGGAATGTGTGATGAATATGAACCTTTCTTGCCAGGACATTATTACTGGAGTCGTGAAGGTAAGATGCACAGATGGTATAACCGTGACTGGACAGAATATGAAGCAGTGAAAGACAGATATACTGAGATGCCTGATGATGAGGCGTACAAAGCTCAGGTGAGTGATGTACGTTTGGCTTTGGAAGATGCTGTGAAGAGACAGCTTATGAGTGATGTCCCATACGGCGTATTACTTTCCGGCGGACTTGACTCGTCTGTTATTTCTGCCGTAGCGAAACTGTTTGCCGACAAACGTGTGGAAACTGATGGAAAACAGGATGCATGGTGGCCGCAGCTTCATTCATTTGCTGTAGGGCTTAAGGGAGCGCCCGATCTGGAAAAGGCCCGTCTCGTGGCAGAATACATCGGAACAGTACATCACGAAATAAATTACACTATCCAGGAAGGTCTCGACGCTATACGCGATGTGATTTATTATATAGAAACTTACGATGTCACTACAGTACGTGCATCCACTCCTATGTATCTTCTGGCAAGAGTCATCAAGTCGATGGGTATAAAAATGGTGTTAAGTGGTGAAGGTGCTGATGAGGTTTTCGGAGGTTATCTGTATTTCCATAAGGCACCTGATGCACGTGCATTCCATGAAGAGACAGTACGTAAACTTTCAAAACTTCATCTTTATGACTGTCTGCGTGCCAATAAGTCGCTTTCTGCATGGGGCGTGGAAGGAAGGGTTCCTTTCCTTGATAAGGAGTTTCTTGATGTGGCTATGCGTCTTAATCCGGCTGTCAAGATGTGTCCAGGCAAGGAAATAGAGAAGAAGGTAGTACGTGACGCATTCTCGTCACTTCTCCCTAAGGAAGTGGCATGGCGACAGAAGGAACAGTTCTCCGACGGTGTAGGCTATTCATGGATTGATACTCTGAAAGCGGTGACTTCTGCGGCTGTTACAGATGAGCAGATGGCACATGCAGCAGATCGGTTCCCTATCAATCCGCCTCAGAACAAAGAAGAATATTATTATCGCAGCATATTCGAAGAACATTTTCCTAGTGAATCGGCTGCCAGATCGGTTCCTAGTGTCCCTAGTGTAGCCTGCTCTACGGCCGAAGCTTTGGCTTGGGATGCATCGTTCAAAGGAATGAACGATCCTAGCGGACGTGCAGTGGCAGGAGTACATGAATCAGCTTATTGAGGTATTAGTTGTTTGTTATTAGTTTTTAGTTTAAACGACTGACAACCAACAACTGACAACTAACAACTCTTTTTCCAACAACTAACAACTAAAAAGATGAATATCAGATTTACAAAAATGCATGGTGCCGGTAATGACTATATTTATGTCAACACTATCCAATATCCTATAGATGACCCTGAAGAGCTGGCTGTGGAGTGGAGTAAGTATCACACCGGAATAGGCAGCGACGGACTTGTACTTATAGGAGCGTCGCAAATTGCTGATTTCAGCATGCGTATATTCAATGCCGATGGCTCGGAAGCAATGATGTGCGGTAATGCAAGCCGTTGTATAGGCAAATATCTTTATGAGGAGGGACTGACAGCAAAGACTGAAGTTACACTGGAGACCCTTTCCGGAATAAAAATTCTGAAACTTCATTTGACAAATGATAATCATGTGGATGCTGTAACTGTCGATATGGGCGTTCCTAATGTTATTGGAAAGGTTCAGTTAGGCGACGGTTATGGATATACGGAAGGGATTTCTGTATCTATGGGGAATCCTCATTTGGTGATATTTGTAAATAATATATCAGAGGTGGACATCAATACCGTAGGACCGGCGCTTGAGAAACATCCGTTGTTCCCTAACCGTGTAAATGTTGAGTTCGCACAGGTTTATCAGGATAGAAGCATTCGTATGAGAGTATGGGAACGAGGTTCTGGTATAACCATGGCATGCGGTACAGGAGCCTGTGCTACAGCTGTGGCGGCATCATATATCGGCAAGTGTGGCAGGGAATCATCGGTGATAATGGATGGTGGCACACTTAAGATTAAATGGAACGAAACAGATGGGCATGTATATATGACAGGTCCTGCTGTAAAAGTTTTTGATGGAGAGATAAATGTTAGTAACCTCTAATAATCAATAACTAACATCTAACAAATTAAATATAATGGCGCAAATTAACGATAATTTTCTGAAACTGCCTGGCAGTTATCTTTTCTCGGACATAGCAAAGAAAGTGAACAGCTTCAAGGCGACAAATCCGGGCATCGACCTTATCAGACTGGGAATAGGTGATGTCACACGTCCGCTTCCTGAAGCCTGTATCGAGGCTATGCACCGTGCTGCGGATGAGTTGTCTTCATCTGTATCATTTCACGGATATGGTCCTGAACAAGGGTATGATTTTCTGATAGAGGCAATTATAAAAAATGATTTCGAATCACGTGGAATAAAACTTTCAGCTCATGAAGTTTTCATAAATGATGGAGCGAAGAGTGATACTGGAAATATAGGTGATATTTTCAGCCGTGAGAATAAGATAGCTGTTACCGATCCTATTTATCCTGTCTATATAGACAGCAATGTTATGGCTGGTAGGGCAGGAGAGTTGGCTAGTGACGGATGTTGGAGCAACATTACATATATGCCTTGTAATGAGGATAATAATTTTGTCCCTTCATTGCCGATGGAGCGAGCAGACATAATATATTTGTGCTATCCCAATAATCCTACTGGTACTACACTTACCAAAGATGAGTTGAAGAAATGGGTTGACTATGCACTGGCAAATGATTCTATAATATTTTTCGATGCTGCATACGAGGCATTTATACGCGAGGAGAATGTTCCGCATTCAATATATGAGATAGAAGGATCCAGACATTGTGCCATAGAATTCAGAAGTTTTTCTAAAACAGCAGGATTTACAGGAGTGCGTTGTGGCTATACTGTAATCCCTGATGAACTTGTTGCTACAGCGGCTGGCGGTACAAAAATTCAGCTCAATAAATTATGGTTGAGGCGCCAGTGTACAAAATTCAATGGTACAAGTTATATCACACAGCGTGCTGCTGAAGCAATATATTCTCCTGAAGGTAAGGAACAGGTAAAAGCGAATATTGACTATTATCTGGAAAATGCATATATAATGCGCGAAGGTTTGATGAAATCAGGAATGAATGTTTATGGAGGAGTAAATTCACCGTATCTGTGGCTCAAGACTCCTAAAGGTTACGACTCATGGAAATTCTTCGATATCCTGTTGGAGAAAGCACATTTAGTGGGTACTCCGGGGGTAGGTTTCGGTCCTTCGGGCGAAGGTTTTCTTCGACTTACAGCATTTGGAAAACGTGAGGACTGTATAGAGGCTATGCAACGTATTGAGAAATATATATAAACATACCATGACCTGCCAATTTTATGGTATTAATTACAATCTGTTTTGGTTTTATATGTATTTAGTAGAAGCGAAACTGCAGCGATGTAGTTTCGCTTTTTTATTGTAAAAATAAGTATTTCATATGTCTGAAAAAAATGCCTTGTCATTTAAATTCGAATGACAGCTCGTTTTAATTTAAATGACAGTTCGTTTTGGCTAAAACATCAAGGCCCTTTTTTAATATTCTATATGTGTCTGTATATAAGTATGTTAGCTGTTCTGTTCCTAAATGACAAGTATAACAAATGTTTCATCTTGATGTAAAAATGATACATGAAACATTTTTTATCGGGTGTGAAACATTTGTTACAAGGCTTTTGTACAGACCTTTATACATTTGCAACAAACAAAATTACTTAAAAACAGAGAATGCTATGAAGGCAGAAAAGAAACAACTATTGAAGAGAATGAATTCGGCTGTATTGTTACTAGCCATTGCATGTGCAACTTCTTATGCACAGGAGAAAAAAGAAAGCGGTGATAATAAAAAGGAAGAAGCAAACAGAAACGTTATGCTTAATGCCGCAAGTGCTAACGGTCCTCGTGAAATCCAGATTGGTCTTCCTTCGGCCGATGTGAACGTTCTTGAAAACGGTATTCCCGTTACTTATGCTACAAACCCTCACAGTGTGAACTCTCTTTGGCGTGCTGATGCCAGCCTTAGCCATGTGGGATTGCTTAAAATCTCAGAAACAGCTGTGACTACAGGTAACATCGGTTATGCCGTAAACTCTTTTACTCAGCTTGGTCAGGATAAATTCAACGGTACTTTAAATTATAAGACCAATCACTTCGGAATGCAGGAAGTTTCGCTTAATCTTAACGGCGGACTTGGTAAAGGTTGGTTATACAGCGCCAGCATGTATCAGGACTTCGATCCGGGAACATTCGATATCAAGGCGACTCCGTTCCAGGACCGTACACAGATATATAAATTTGCAATCACAAAGAAATATAATAATAACAGAGGTGCTTTTACTGCACTTTATAATTTCTCAAAGAGTCATCCGGTATATACGTTTGCCACTCAGTCTGCTCCATTCGTATATGTAGGCGACGGTAGTGTACGTGAATTCGGTGATTTTGCTCTTGGTACTACATCATATCTTCCTATGGATAACGAAATGGTGTACCGTGACATGCGTACGGGAGAAGTGAAAAAGACTAACCTATACGATGCTACAGAAAATATCGGTCATGTAGTGACATTGATGAACGATTATTCATGGGACAACGGCTTGAACTGGAAGACAGTGATGAAGTATGACCATTCTACAGGTTCTCTGGTATATCAGACTCCGATGTCACTTGACAAAAACGAAGCAGGTATCAATTATCAGTACGAAGCAGCCGACGGAAGCATGCAGCCTTATACAGGCGAATATGTACAGAGCCGTATGTCATGTCTGAACCGTGGATTTATCGATTCATTCATGTTTACTACAGAGCTTTCCAGAAAATTGAACAATGGAACATGGAGATTAGGTCTTAACGAATGGTATTACGATGTAGATTACAGCTCAAGTACAACAATGTACGATCAGTCTGTCCCTTCAGACGGCAGCTATCCTGTAAGACTGTACAATACAGATTATGCTTCATATGCTAGCCGCACATACGCAGGCAACGGTTATTATTACGACCTGAACAAAAATGCTTCGGAGTATTACAACGGATATGAAAACAAACTGGCACTTTACTTTACTCATGACTGGGATATCACAGATTTCCTGAATGTTTACTACGGTGCACGTCTTGAATATCAGGCATTGCGTGGTGAGAATGCAGCTGTAAAAGATGCAAATGGTAATTATGTAGGACGCTTCGCAAATTATAATCTTGGTGCAACAGCTCCTGACGGTGTTACAAAAATTGCGGCAACTCCTATGAGCTATGACTGGTTGAACTATGCTCTTACTGCAGCTGCAACATATAAGTTGACAAAACAGTTCGGTTTCACAGGTGACTTCACTTATATCACACAGCATCCTAAGATCGAGAATTTCGCTCCGGCTACATTGCCTAACGTTGACAAAATTTCTGTACCTTTGGGACGTGCCGGAATATATTACAACAATGAATGGTTGAGTTTGACATCACTCTTCTCATATATTTCAAAGACAAACAATAACTCAACTTTGAATCTTCAGCACAAAACAGATGCAGGACAGACTGAAATCATGGCTGCTCCTCTGACATATGATATAAAGACTTTGGGATGGACAACTGACGTTGTAGCACGTCCGTTCAAGGGATTTGATCTTCACTTCCTGTTCACATATCAGAAGCCGACTTACAAGAAGTATGAAACTTCAGTTACATTCTCAGACAATTATGTAGGAAGAATCAATGCAACAGGAAATATCGTAGCTGAAATTCCGCAGGTGATTGTTGAAATCGACCCAAGTTATATGATTACAAAAGACCTGAAAATCTGGACAAGCTTCCGTTATTTCAGCAAGACATATGCAAACATCAATGATGCATATTATTTCAACGGTCGTTGGGAAACATTCGGTGGTTTGAACTGGCAAGTTAACAAGAAACTGGCTCTTGGATGTACTGTAGTAAACTTCCTTAACCAGACAGGAGCAAAAGGTAGTATAGCAGGTGCCGAACTTATCGAAAAAGAAGATGCAGGACAGTATGCAGGACATGTAATGGCAGGTAGCTATATCCGTCCGTTCACTGTAGAATTTACTGCAAGCTTGAAATTCTGATAAAAATAAGTTATAGAAGTTAGTTCTTTTAACTGAATTAACTTCTATAATTTCAATAAATCCACTAAAAATAAACGAATTAAAAATATACAACCATGAAAAAGATTATCAATCATCTGGCAGTGGCTATGGCAGCTGTTTCCTTTACTGCATGTCAGCCACAGAAGAGTGGTCTTACCTTTGAACATCAGGGTGATACTCTAACAATAGTACATATTACAAATCCTTCAAAATATCTTATCCTTCCTATTCAGGAATCTTGTAATGAGGGTAAAGTGAAACTTGATACAGGAAGTCCTGCAGATATGGCAATGGACGTTCGTCTGGCTGTTGACAGCGTAGAATATTACGTACCTTTCGCATTACCACAGGGGGTAAAGGAAGCAGTTGTTACTATCGGACGTGTAGCTGCCAATGCGGTATGCTGGGATAATATCTCTCTTGCTGATACATTCGATACTTCGAATACTGATTATTACCGTCCTGAATATCATCACACTCCGCTTTACGGATGGATGAACGATGCTAACGGACTTGTTTACAAGGATGGCGAATATCATCTTTATTTCCAGTACAACCCTTACGGTTCAAAGTGGGGAAATATGCACTGGGGACACTCTGTAAGTAAAGATCTCGTACACTGGCAACATCTAGACCCGGCTATCGCACGCGATACATTGGGACATATCTTCTCAGGAAGTACAGTTATAGACAAGAATAACAGCGCAGGCTACGGCAAAGATGCCATGATAGCATTCTATACATCTGCCAGTGACGAACACGGACAGATACAGTGCATGGCATATAGCAACGACAACGGACGTACATATACAAAATACGAGAATAATCCTATCCTTACACCGTTTGACGGACTGAAGGATTTCCGCGATCCTAAAGTGTTCTGGTACGAGCCTGCACAGAAATGGTATATGATAGTTTCTGCAGACAAGAACATGCGTTTCTATTCATCTACAGATCTTAAACAGTGGGAATACCTCAGCCAGTTTGGCGAAGGCTACGGTGTACAGCCTAACCAGTTTGAATGCCCTGATTTTATCCAGCTTCCTGTTGACGGTAATAAGGACAACATGAAATGGGTTATGATAGTAAACATCAATCCGGGATGTCCTTTTGGCGGTAGCGCTACTGAATATTTCATTGGTGATTTCGACGGAAAAGAATTCAAATGCGATACAGACAAGAGCGTAACTAAATGGCTTGATTTCGGTAAAGACCACTATGCTACAGTTTGTTTCTCAAATACAGGTGACCGTATAATTGCAGTTCCATGGATGAGCAACTGGCAGTATGCCAACGTAACTCCTATACGCCAATATCGTGGAGCGAATGCATTGCCAAGAGAACTTTCTCTTTATACTAAGAACGGCGAAATATATATGGCTGCAAATGTTGTGAAAGAAACTGAAGCTCTTCGCAAGTCAACACGCAATATAGAAAGTCTTTCTGTAGAAGGTGAAACTGTGATAGACAGTATAACTGATGGATTGAACAGCGGTGTTGAATTGGAAATGGATATTGTTCCAGGTAAGGCTCAGACAGTTGGTTTCGACATAATGAATGCCAAAGGCGAGAAGACAAAAATCTATCTTGATCTGAAATCAGGTCGCGCCATAATGGATCGTACAGAAAGCGGTTTGATTGCTTTTGGTGAGAAAGCCGAACCACATTTCAAGGAAAATCATGACCGTCGCAAGACAGAATCTATAAACTATATCAATGATTTCGCTTTGGGAACATGGGCACCACTTTCATTGTGTGAAGGTAAGTCATATCATCTTAACGTTTTCGTAGACAAATGTTCTGTAGAACTTTTCGTTGACGGTGGACGTATAGCAATGACAAATCTTGTATTCCCGACTGAAGTATATAATTCTCTTCGTTTCTATACAGAGGGTGGTAAGGCAGAGGTTAAGAATTTGAGTATTCATAAATTAGGATTATAATAGTTATGAATACAACTTCACAAAACAACCTTTCCAGACTAATCCCTGTGATGCTCTGCTTTTTCGCCATGGGTTTTGTTGACCTGGTGGGAATAGCATCCAATTATGTGAAGGCAGACCTTGGCTTGAGTGATTCTCAAGCCAATATCTTCCCTTCATTGGTATTCTTCTGGTTTCTGATATTTTCAGTGCCAACGGGAATTTTGATGAACCGTATAGGCCGCAAAAAAACAGTACTGCTGAGTCTTGTAGTAACATTCGCTTCATTGCTTCTGCCTGTGTTTGGCGACAGTTACATGCTTATGCTTTGCTCGTTCTCTTTGTTGGGTATCGGAAATGCTCTTATGCAGACATCATTGAATCCGCTATTAAGTAATATCATCAGCGGTGACAAGCTGGCCAGTTCTTTGACCTTCGGACAGTTTGTCAAGGCAATAGCTTCATTCCTGGCACCATACATAGCTATGTGGGGAGCTACTCAGGCCATGCCTACATTTGGCCTTGGCTGGAGAATTCTCTTCCCTATATACATGATAATAGCCGTTATAGCCGTACTTTGGCTAGGTGCTACCCCTATAGAAGAAGAGCGTCCCGACAAGGCATCCGGTTTTGCCGATTGTCTTAAACTTCTAGGCTCTCCTTTTATCCTCCTTTGTTTCGTAGGAATAATGTGTCATGTAGGTATAGATGTCGGAACCAATACCACAGCTCCGAAGATATTGATGGAACGTTTGGGCATGAGCCTTGATGAGGCTTCTTTTGCAACCAGCCTTTATTTCATCTTCAGGACTATCGGCTGTTTCTCCGGCTCTATTATCCTTCAGAAAGTTTCTGCCCGTTCGTTTTTCCTGATAAGTGTACTCTGTATGCTTGCAGCAATGGTAGGATTGTTGACTTCAGATGCCGATTCAGTGATATACACATCCATCGCATTGATAGGTTTCGGTAATTCAAATGTATTCTCGATAATATTCTCTCAGGCTCTTCTTTCAATGCCTGAAAAGAAAAACGAGATATCAGGTTTGATGATAATGGGACTTTTCGGTGGAACTGTATTCCCGTTGTTTATGGGATTTGCTTCTGATGCAGCCGGTCAAGACGGAGCAGTGGCTGTGATGGCAGTAGGAGTTATCTACCTGCTCTTCTACACCATGAAATTGAAAAAATGAGTAGTGCTTATTAATTAGCTTTGTCGCCCGTCGGTTCTTGATTAACTACGTTGACCGTCGGTTCTTAATTTTTAATTTTTAATTCTTAATTGACTTAATTGAATATCATGAACGATATAGTAGTAGGAATGGGTGAAGCATTATGGGATGTGCTTCCCGAAGGAAAGAAATTGGGTGGTGCCCCTGCAAATTTTGCATACCACATTTCACAATTCGGTCTTAACAGCCGAGTAGTAAGTGCTGTTGGCGATGATAAACTTGGCACAGAAATTCTTGAAAATTTCCGTGAAAAGAAACTTTATGGAATAGTAGAAACAGTTCCTTATCCTACAGGAACTGTGCAGGTAGAACTGGATGCTGAAGGTGTTCCCTGTTATGACATCAAGGAAGGTGTTGCATGGGATAATATTCCTTTTACTCCTGCTCTGGAAGATTTGGCCCGTCATACTCGTGCAGTGTGTTTCGGCTCTTTGGCACAGCGCAGTGTTGTATCTCGTGAGACAATCAACCGTTTTATTGACGCTATGCCCGAAGGTGATGATATATTGAAGATATTTGATATAAATCTTCGTCAGGGCTTTTATACCAAGGAGATACTTTGTAACTCATTCAGTAAATGTAATATACTGAAGATAAATGATGAGGAACTGGTGACAGTGAGCCGTATGTTCGGTTATCCTGGTATTGATCTTCAGGACAAATGCTGGATTCTTCTTGCCAAGTATAATCTGAAAATGCTTATACTGACTTGTGGAGTGAACGGAAGTTATGTATTTACTCCAGGTTGTGTCTCATTTGTAGAGACTCCAAAGGTTGTTGTTGCTGATACAGTAGGAGCGGGTGATTCATTTACTGCTACATTTGTAGCTTCCATTCTTAAAGGAAAATCAGTACGCGAAGCTCACGAGCTTGCAGTAAAAGTATCTGCATACGTATGTACACAGAATGGTGCAATGCCTGTGTTGCCAGATGTGTATCTGGATTAATATGACATAGGTTAATAGTTTATAAATATAGTATGAGCGGTTGTTGAAACTTTGTATATTAAATTCAACAACCGTTTTTTATGTTATGCTTGCTTTTTCTTTAATACATCAGTAGGATTCTCCCCAAAAAACTCTTTATAGCATTTAGTGAAGTATGAAGGTGATGAAAATCCTACTTCGTATGCTATTTCCGATATACTTTTTTCACTTGAAGTTTTTATAATAGCATTTGCTTTATTAAGTCTTGCTATTCTTAATAACTCGTTAGGTGTATATCCTGTCAATGCTTTAGCCTTTCTGTACAGCTGTACGCGGCTGAATCCTATCTGTTCTCCCATTTCTTCTACGCTGAAATCGGCATTACCGATATTCTCATCAATCAGACGGCGCAGCTTTTCCACAAAACCTTTGTCTGTATCTGCCAGAGGAGTAGCATTGGTCAATGTCTTGTCTCCGAAGAAATCTTTCAGTCTTTTGCGGTTATCTATCAGATTGTGCAGTCTGGCCATCAGAAGTTCAGAACTGAATGGCTTGGATATGTATGAATCCGCACCACATTCATATCCTTTTATCTTCTGTTCGTCCATTGAGTATGCCGTGAGCATCATTACAGGAATATGTGATGTGCGTGGTTCTTCCTTCAGACGGCGGCAGCATTCCATACCATCCATTACAGGCATCATCACATCGCAGATTATCACGTCTGGCACTCCGGCAATAGCAAGTTTCAATCCTTCTTCTCCATTACCAGCTTCCATTACAGAATATTCATCTTCCAGTAATGATTTCACGTAGTCTCTGACATCCTGATTGTCGTCAATAACAAGCACTATTCCTTTCGATACATCTTTTTTGCCTGCATTATTGTTTTCTGCCTTAAGACTTTCCTGATCTGCCATAACTACAGCACCTTCTTTAAGATTGTTAAGCAGAGCTTTACGGTCAACACTTCCTGTTACAGTTCCATCCTGTTTTACAGGAATACAGATAGTGAATACAGTACCGCTACCTTCAGTGCTTTCCACATTAATCTCTCCATGATGCATTTCAACAAATGCTTTAACAAGTGCAAGACCTATTCCTGAACCGGCATGATGTACGTCTATTTGATAGAAACTCTCGAAAATGTGTTTAACGTGTTCCGCAGGCATACCTGTGCCTGTGTCAGTAAATCTCATTGTAATTTTCTCATCTGTTCCCCTATGTAAGCAGATGCTTATACAGCCGTTTTCCGGTGTAAATTTGAAAGCATTAGACAACAGGTTATAAGTTATTCTTTCCAGCATTTCTGCATCTGCTATGATGTTATAATCGCCTTCATCAGCGTTAAACCTGAATGTGATATGTTTTCTGTAGCTTAATGTACGAAACGCCTCTGCCCATTCTTTCATACAGTCCATTATGTTGAATTCAGAGAGATGCATTTCCAGCTTTCCGTTTTCAAATTTACGGAAATCCATTATTTGATTTATCAGTCTGAGAAGAACAGTTACATTTTTGTTTATAATATTGAGGAGGAATTTCTCTTCCTCTTTTATATTCTTGCTTTCCAGTAGTCGCTTTACTGGATCGGCAATGAGAGTAAGAGGCGTACGGAAATCGTGTGACACATTTGTGAAAAAAGACAGTTTAGCTTTGGTCGCTTCTTCCAATTTATGTGAAAGATCAATAAGCTGATCCCTTTGTTCTTCCAATTGCTGTTTCTGATTGGATAATTCGGCATTAAGTCTTATTTTTGTCCAATATGCCCTGACTACAAAGAATAACAAAACAGCAAGTAGAACCGCTATAATTATACATGCGTAAAGGAACATTTTTTGTGATGAATACCTCATGAGGTATGTGTCGAGCTTTCCATTTAGGAACTCAATTTTTCCGTCTAGGGTTCTGATATGTGCCGTCTGCATTTGCATTATTCTGGCATTTCCAGCGTTTACCAATGCTGATGAAAGTAGATTTTCCCTATCGTAAGATTTTTTCTCCAGTATTCTCATCGCTACCTGCACAGCTTTGTCTCCTCCAGTGGGATATATAAAAGTTGCGTCAAGGATGCCGTTTGTCACTAAGTCTACACCTAACTTTTCGCCAGCCAAAGCGTCCACTCCAACAAATAACATTTCTTTTTCGCGCCCTCTTTTTTTCGCCGCTTCATAAGCTCCTGATGCCATAGGGTCGTTTTGGGCAAAAACCAAATTGATATTGTTGTGTATTGAAAGTATTGAATCAAATTTGTGTTCCGCATTTTCCTTAAGCCATGCTGCGTCTGCAGTGGATATTATTTCTATATCAGGAAAGTCTTTCAATATATGGTTCATTCCCTTTTGTCTTTCCCTGGCTGGTGTAGAACCTTTGAGTCCGGTCAGCTCAACCATTCTTCCGTGTCCGTTCAATCTCCCTGCAATATAAGTTCCAATCTGCTGACCTATCAAGTAATTGTCTCCTCCCACGAATGCTGTATATTTGTCCGAAGTTATTTTTCTGTCTACCAGTACAACTGGAATTCCTCCGTCGTATGCTTTTTCTATTACAGGTGTTATAGCTTCAGCTTCGTTGGGGGACACTATTAGCAAATCTACACCTTTTGCTATAAAATCTTCTATATCTTTTATCTGTTTAAGATTATTGTCTTCTCCTGATTTTATTTCCACTTTCAGTCCCGGATAGAATAGAGCTTCACGTAATATTTCTTCGTTCATGCTGTTTCTCCATTCATCACTGCTACATTGCGAAACTCCTATAACTGGACTACGTTTTTTACCGGATATGGAAAATATTAAAATCAGCATGACAACAGATGCCGCTATGCAGAAAATGAAAACTATATGTTTGAAACTGATATGCTGCATTTTATTGAAATGGAGTAATAAATTAAGAACAAAGGTAGATAATAAATGAACAAATTACAAATGTCTTATAATAATCTGTGTAAATATTGTGATATTCTGTGGTTTAAATTTTTTTCAAAAGATTCTCAACATCTGCACGAATTCTGGCATACAGAGGTGAACCTTTATAATTAACGTTCTTGTGTATAACGACTTCTACACCAATTTGGGAACGTTGGTAATTGGTCAGTTCGTTATGAAGTTGCAAACTATGTAGAGCAAGGTCATGAATCTGTTGTTCTCTCTCGCGTCTGAGGACGGTGCATACTGGTATGAGCAGACGTAGAACGACATTGTCCATTATGTGATGTCCCTGAATAAACATGTACGTACTATCGGAAGTTACTCCAAGTGTAGGTAGTTCCTTCTTTAAGTCTTCTATTTCCTGTTTGGCTTCAGGATGTCTGCGTTCAAGATCCCGTAGTTTTTTTTCTACTTTCTTTGCCATGTGTTCAAGGCTACGTTCTGGATAACGTGTACTCACTTGATCCAGTTTGACATAAGAACAGAAATCAAGTAGTGAGAATTCGGCAAGAATGTGTTTCCTATAAAACCAAACGGACCATACAAAAAGTGGCCATGCAATTTCCGAGTATGCTTTCATAAATGCCGGAAAGTCTATAAGCTTGTGGTCATTGAGTGTTGCTGTTACGCATACATCGTGCAAACCTTCGGCATAGCAGTGAAAATTTTCTATGGCATAGGCATAAGTCTGCAGTACATACGGACATTCTATCATGTAGCGCGATGTGTTGGTACGTCCTTGCAGAAGGTAGTCATAGTCGCTGTCTACACAGGCTATCATGTTTTCACCAAGTTGTTTTCCCAACTGGTTCATGAGTACGGTCTTTTTACCTTTGGCGAGCGAACTTTGCGATGGAAGCATAACTTCGAAATAAACCTTGTCGTTTTCATACTCCGAGAGCAGGGCACGCCAGAACGAAATGTCGTCATAGCTCTCTACATACGCCACTATTTTCCTTTTTGCATGTTTGGGCTTCAGATTGTTGGCCGCACCTATATATAATGATGAAAGGTTTTCCGTAAGTCGTTTTCCCATATTAATTTCAAAGTTTTGAGTTTTAAGCTTTTAAGTTTGTACTTAAGGTGTTTACAAACTATAAAAACTTAGAGACTAATTAGTAGTAATGTCGCTCACTTCGGTCACTGCATCTACCCAACCGTTCATGATGAGAGCCGGAGAATGTGTTGTCAGGATAATCTGTACGTTAGGATTAAGACTTCTGATAAGTGTTATGAGCCTTTGTTGCCATTCTATATGAAGTGAAATCTCGGGTTCGTCCATGAACAGTGCACAGTGGGCATTGTCCTGTACAAGTACTGTCAGTAGAATGACCAGCATTTGTTTTTCTCCTGACGAAAGTTTATAAGGAGTGAGAATTTCTCCATCCTGTTCGATGAGAATTTCATTGCTTTTGCGGTTTATTTTCTTTCCTGTTTCGGCAAACAGTTCGTCTATCAGGTCCTGAAATTTTGTTTTAGGTTTAGAAATTTCGGCTGCCATCATCTGTTTCTCTGGATCTCCGCATGTCAGTAGTTCAATGATTCTGTTCCCGATGTTTACCTGATAATCCAGGTAACGTCGTTGTAGTTGGTAAAGTTGCCAGTCGAGTTCCGTACGTACATCCTGATCACCGATCTTTTTCAACAGTCCGAAGTCTATAAGCGGACGGTCGAAACTGCGGATAACGTCGAAAGGTATAAAATCTGCATCCTCCGGGCTGAATGTGAATGTCACTATATCCTTTATTCCGTTTGTGAGCTGTACTTCATTGTTTTCGTTCAGTCTTCTAACGGAACTGTTGAGTATGGAACTTTTTCCAATACCGTTCACTCCACTAAGGATATTGACATCTTTTCTCAAATCCCATGCAATGTCTTTTCTGCCCCAAAGGCCTTTTATGACAATACGCTTTATGAACTCGGCTTGTTTCTTCATTTTTTTGTTATTTTATTATTCTTGTCCAACAAATTTAGTTATTCTCTTTGAATAAATCAACCGTCGTTTATCAATTTTTCAAATATCTTGTAACTTTGCAGCAATTATAAAATTAAGGTAAAAAGAAATGAAAACTACTAATTTCAAGGCACATCTGGCATTGCTGTTAGCTGCCAGTATGTGGGGACTTATGGCACCTATAGGTAAGGCTGCTATGGAGGCTGGTATTTCCGGACTGGCACTTGCCAATATGCGTATGATAGGTGGTGCGGTATGTTTTTGGATAACATCATTGTTTGTCAGGAAAGAAGAAGTTCCGTCCCGTGATCTTATGTTATTGTTTTTTGCGTCAATGCTTGGGATCGTATGCAATCAGGGATGTTATACTTTCGGTTTGTCACTAACCTCTCCGGTGGATGCTTCCATTATGACTACCACTATGCCTATCGTTACGATGATACTGGCAGCCATATTTCTTAAAGAGCCTGTAACTCCGCTTAAAGTTGGTGGTATTCTTTTAGGATCTGTCGGTGCTTTGGCTCTTATCCTCAGTAATGCCGGTGGCAGCGAGAAGGAGGGAAGTGTGTTAGGCGATGTGTTGTGTGTAACTGCACAGATAAGCTTTGCTTGCTATCTTACAATATTCAAGAAACTTATATCCAAATACAGTGTGTTTACTCTGATGAAATGGATGTTCAGCTATGCAGCAATATGTTTTATTCCTTTTTCATATAGGGATTTCTCGGAAATGCAGTTTGCCGAGATACCAATGGAGGTATGGATGCAGGTAGGATATGTGATACTTTTCGGAACATATTTTGCATATATTCTTATGCTTGTAGGCCAGAAGACGCTTCGTCCTACTGTTGTCAGCATGTATAACTATATGCAACCGGTAGTAGGCTCTAGTGTGGCAATACTGATGGGTATGTCATCGTTCGGATGGGTAAAGGCAATTGCTGCAATATCAATTTTTGCAGGTGTATATCTTGTAACTCAGAGTAAGTCGCGCGCTGAAATGCTAAAGGAAGAATCTTCATCTAAATAATCAGAATCTGTAAATGAAGGAAAAATCGTATATAGTGTCTCCGGTGCTTCATCTTCAGCATCATTATGAATTGCTTAAGTCGGAATATGAGTATGAAAAAGAACAGTTCCGTCAGCAGACTGAGGTGATGGGTATAGGGCGAAAAGTGAAGCGTGGAATGTGCTGGTATCCTATATCTGTGGGAAGAAGTTACTATAATGCTCTCAACCAGTTTGTGGTGGAGATATTCCGTACCGAGGACAAGGAGATAGAGCATCTCTTTGAGTATGGCCGTCCTGTGTGTTTCTTTACTCAGGATGCCGGCGGGCGACTGACATATATGAATTTCGTTGCAACGGTGAATTATGTAGATGAGGACCGTATGGTGGTGATACTTCCAGGGCCGGATGCCATGATTGCCTTGCAGAGATATGATGTGCTTGGAGTACAGCTGTATTTTGACGAAACTTCCTATCGGCTGATGTTTGAAGCATTGAACCGCGTGATAGGTGCAAAGAACAACCGTCTTGCCGAGTTGCGTGATATCTTTCACGGACAGCAGCCTGTATCGGAGTTCTCTTTCAGTCCTATCAGATTTCCGTGGCTTAACCGCACTCAGGAAGAGGCTGTCAATAAGGTTCTTCATGCCAAGGATGTGGCTATTGTACACGGGCCTCCCGGAACAGGAAAAACTACTACTCTTGTAGAAGCTATATACGAAACGCTTCACCGTGAAAACCAGGTGATGGTATGCGCGCAGAGTAATATGGCTGTCGATTGGATAAGCGAAAAGCTTGTCGATAGGGGTGTAAGTGTATTGAGAATAGGAAATCCTTCGCGTGTGAATGACAAGATGCTTTCGTTTACATACGAAAGGAAATTTGAGTCGCATCCGGATTATTCACAGCTGTGGAGCATAAGAAAGGCTATCCGTGAATTGTATTCAGCTAACCGTAAAGGTGCCGACAGGGAGAGCATCAGACTGAAGATCAATTCTCTGAAAGACCGTGCCACTGAGTTGGAGATAAGGATAAACGAATCATTGTTTGCCGAGGCGAGAGTCATATCCTGTACATTGGTGAGCAGTGCGAACCGTGTACTTATAGGTCATAAGTTCGGTACATTGTTTATTGATGAGGCTGCACAGGCATTGGAGGCAGCATGCTGGATTCCTATTGCCAAGGCTGACCGTGTGATATTGGCGGGCGATCATTGCCAGCTTCCTCCAACGGTGAAAAGCCCTGTGGCATTACGTGGAGGATTGGGACATACACTGATGCAAAGCATAGTGGCAAATAAGCCGCAGGCTGTCTCTCTTCTTAAAGTGCAGTACAGAATGAACAATGAGATAATGCGTTTTTCTTCCGACTGGTTCTATGGCGGAATGTTGCAGTCGGCTCCCGAAGTGAAATATCGCAGTATCCTTGATTTTGATACCCCGATAGAATGGGTAAATACAGAGGGTATGGACTGCAACGAAGAGTTCATAGGCGAGAATTATGGCCGTATAAACAAGCAGGAAGCTGAACTATCTGTTGGAAAACTGAAGGAATATATAGAGAAGATAGGGCGCGAACGCTTTCTTGACGAGCGTATAGATGTGGGAGTGATTTCTCCATACAAGGCGCAGGTGCAGTATCTCCGTCAGCTGATACGCAAGGATGCATGGTTCAAGCCGTATCGTCAGTTTATTACTGTCAATACCGTAGATGGTTTTCAGGGACAGGAGCGTGATGTAATACTCATAAGTCTTGTAAGAGCCAATGAGGAAGGACAGATTGGCTTCCTTAATGACTTGCGACGAATGAATGTGGCGATAACACGTGCAAGGATGAAACTAATCATTTTGGGAGATGTTGCAACACTGACGAAACATCCTTTCTATAAGAAACTTAACGAGTATATAGAGAGCTTAGTTTGATATATTGTATAAGTCGTTAATTATTAACTTGATATAATATTTGCAGAACCTAATGGTTATAAGTCGAAAACGGTGTTTTCACTTTGTAATTCATTAGGTTTTGTTTATATTTGCGTACTTATTAATCACAATTTAATTTTTATGTTTAACGACTTATTACAATCGTCTTATTTCTCTGTATTCCTGATTGTTGCCCTAGGCTTTATGCTTGGACGCATCAAGATAAAGGGATTATCTCTGGATGTATCAGCCGTGATCTTTATTGCCCTGGCTTTCGGCCATTGGGGAGTTTCAATTCCAAAGGAACTTGGAAACTTCGGGTTAGTGTTGTTTATCTTTACAATCGGTATTCAGGCCGGCCCCGGATTCTTTGATTCTTTCCGTACCAAGGGCAAGACTCTAATTCTTATTACAGTGCTTATCATTGCGTCGGCATGTCTCACGGCCATAGGGCTGAAATATGCTTTCGGAATAGATACGCCAAGTGTTGTGGGACTTGTGGCAGGAGCTCTTACCAGTACACCAGGTCTTGCAGTGGCTATTGACAGCACTCAGTCACCATTGGCCTCAATTGCATACGGTATAGCATATCCGTTTGGAGTTATTGGTGTGATCCTTTTTGTGAAACTTTTGCCAAAGCTTCTTCGTGTAGATTTGGATGAGGAAGCAAAGCGCCTTGAGAAGGAGCGTCGCGGACAGTTCCCTGAATTAAGTACATGTGTATTCCATGTTACTAATGAAACAATTTGTGGCAAAACACTGGCACAGCTTAATATACGTGCATTGACTGGTGCAGTGGTTTCCCGTTTGAAGAGCGGTAATGAAATAGTTGTTCCTACAGCTTCCTTGGTTATAAATAAGGGTGATATAATTCAAGCTGTTGGTAGCGAGGAATCACTTAATAATTTGGCTCTTATGCTTGGTCAACGTGAGGAGGGCGAATTACCTTTGATAAATACTCAGGTGATAGAATCTTTGTTATTGACAAAGAAGGACATGATAAACAAACAGTTGGGAGATCTTAATCTCCAACGTAACTTTGGCTGTACTGTTACACGTATTCGCCGAAGTGGTATCGATCTTTCACCTTCACCTGAACTGGCATTGAAGTTTGGTGATAAACTGATGGTAGTAGGCGAGCAAGATGGTGTTCAGGCTGTAGGACGTCTATTGGGTAATGATGAAAAACGTTTGTCTGATACTGATTTCTTCCCTATAGCGATGGGTATTGTTTTAGGTGTATTGTTTGGAAAACTCAATATTTCTTTTGGAAGTGGAATGTCGTTTTCTCCTGGACTTACAGGAGGGGTATTGATGATGGCTCTTTTCCTTAGTGCAATAGGAAAGACCGGTCCTATTCTTTGGTCTATGTCTGGACCTGCAAACCAACTTTTACGTCAGTTGGGATTGTTACTTTTTCTTGCAGAAGTCGGTACATCTGCAGGAAAGAATCTAGTTTCTACTTTCCAAGAAAGCGGATTTCTGCTTTTCGGTGTAGGTGCTTTGATTACTATTGTTCCTATGCTGGTTGCTGCAATAGTAGGTCGTCTGGTTTTTAAGATTAGTATGCTCGATCTGCTTGGAACTATTACTGGTGGTATGACAAGTACGCCTGGTCTTGCAGCTGCTGATTCTATGACTGATAGTAATATCCCAGGAGTAGCTTATGCAACGGTTTATCCTATTGCAATGGTATTCCTGATATTGTTTATTCAGTTTATAGCATTAGTAGTGGTATAGTAAAAACTTAATTCCCGACAGTTTTATTGTGATAGCTGTCGGGGATTAATGTTTTTGTATATTATGACTTGAAGTCCGTACCTGCCGGACGCTGGAATAAGCGAAGGTTGAATTCTTGAACCATTGCCATTACATGTTCGAAAATTTCTGATTGCAGGGTTTCGTAAGGAATCCAGTCAGGTGTGTCGGAGAAACAATATATTTCAAGTGGCATACCTTCAGATGCAGGTTGCATCTGGCGTACCATAATCATAAGGTCTTTGTTCACTTTCGGATGATTGTTCAGATAGTTTAGAATATAATTCCTGAAGATTTCCAGATTTACCCTTTTTTCGTTTATGTCTGTTTTTGGGTCTATAAGACCTTTATTAATGAAACCTTGCATCTCTTCAGGTGTGCAGAAATGTACTGTGTTCATATCTATGTTTACCGAACGTTTTATTCTTCTTCCTCCCGTCTCACGCATACCCCTCCAGTTCTGGAATGAGTCACTCACTAGTGCGTATGGAGGTATTGTAGTAATTGTCTTGTCGAAGTTCTGTACCTTTACAGTAGTCAACGATACTTCTATAACATATCCGTCGGCTCCATATTTGGTCATCGTAATCCAGTCACCCGGACGCAGCATGTCGTTTGCTGATAGCTGCACACCAGCCACAAGTCCCAAAATGCTGTCCTTGAATATCAACATAAGCACTGCTGCCGATGCACCCAGCCCGGCAAGTATGCTCGTAGGATCCTGATCCATTAGAATGCTTATCAGTATTATTATACCAATGGTGATTGTTATGAGTTTAATCATTTGGTATATACCTTTGAGAGGACGATTTTTAAGCTTCTCGTGTTCGCTGGATATGTTGTATAGTGAGTTGAGGAATGTCCCTATCAGGAGAATGGTAACAATATCCAGGTATATCAGACAAAATTTTAGTGTGAAATCCAGCAGTTTGGGAGATTGGTCTAGTGCAAAAGGTAATAAGGCATAAAGTATTATAGGTGGTATCATACGGCTGAATGCCTTCATCATTTTTGTATTAAATAGATAGTCGTCCCATTTTGCTTTAGTGCGTGCTGTTATTTTGTGGATAAGTGGGATTATAATATGTCTGAATGCTTTTGTACACAAGTAAGTGATTATTAGAATTACTGCAAGTAGAGTCAGTTGTGTCCCCCAGTTGATATCTCTTTTTCCTACGCCAATATTTTGAAGGAGTAGGGCTATTTCTTCGTTTAATTTGTAGTTCATTTTCTTGATTTCTTAAATTCAATGCAATATAAATGATTTTTCCGAGGTGTGCAAATTTGATTTTTATGGTTTCTTTTTTTAAAGCCATTTTTTTGTTATGAAACATAGTTGGAAAATGCTTTGTCATTCGGACTTAAATGGACTGTTATTTTGATTAAAATGAACTGTCATTTTTTTAAAACGTATCAACAAGAAATTTAGTCATAAAAACTTGTAGTATTCATTGTTTTTGCGAAACTTTTAATTAAGTTTGCAAATAACTCATTTTTTAGATTATGCGATATTCTATTATAGTGCCGGTATATAATCGTCCGGACGAAGTTGATGAACTGTTGCAGAGCCTATTACAGCAGACATATACTGATTTTGAGGTGATTATAGTGGAGGACGGATCGGCTGTGCCATGCAAGGATGTTGTAGATAAATATGTTGTCTCGATGAACATCAGATATTATTCCAAACCAAATTCCGGGCCGGGACAGTCAAGAAATTATGGTGCAGAAAGAAGTCATGGCGAATATCTTATAGTTCTTGATTCCGATTGTATACTTCCCCCAGATTATCTTAAGTCAGTAGAGGAGGAATTGATTTCTGAACCAGCTGACGCTTTTGGAGGTCCTGACAGAGCCCATTATTCGTTTACGGATACGCAGAAAGCTATCAACTATTCTATGACGTCTTTTTTTACTACAGGAGGTATCCGTGGTGGCAAGAAAAAGATGGATAAGTTCTATCCGCGCAGTTTCAATATGGGTATACGTGCAGATGTGTATAAGGCATTGGGAGGTTTTTCTGATATGCGATTCGGAGAAGATATAGATTTCAGTATACGTATATTCAATGGTGGGTATTCATGTCGCCTGTTTCCCGAAGCATGGGTGTGGCATAAGCGTAGAACTGATATGAGAAAATTTTTTAAGCAGGTTCACAATTCAGGTATTGCACGTATTAATCTTTATAAAAAATATCCTGAATCGTTGAAATTAGTACATATTTTACCAGCTGTTTTTACGATTGGAGTTTTTGTTTTAGTGCTTGCTATTCTTTGTGGAATATATTTATTATCATTGGCGTCTTCCACTCCCGATGTAGTTAGTTATAATCTTATGAACTCATGGGGAATTTGTCTCCTGATAATAGGTGTCCTGCCTTTACTGTTGTTTTCGTTAATAATATTTATTGACTCATCAATACGGAATAAGAATCTGAAGATAGGATTGATTTCTATACTTTCATCGTTTATTCAGTTGACAGGGTATGGAAGTGGTTTTCTTATTGCATGGTGGAAACGTTGTATAAATGGTAGAGATGCGTTTTCTGCATTCGAAAAAAGTTTTTATAAATGACAGAAAGATTATCAATAAACCAATGGGCCGAAGAAGACCGTCCTCGTGAAAAGATGCTCATGCACGGAGCTTCGTCTCTTTCTAATGCAGAACTGCTAGCCATACTGATTGGTTCTGGAAATACGGACGAGTCGGCAGTGGAACTGATGCGCAAGGTACTTGATAAGTATAATAATAGTCTTAGCGCATTGGGTAAATGTTCTGTAAGCGATTTATGTAAATTTAAAGGAATAGGTCCAGCTAAGGCTATTACTATTCTTGCAGCCTCAGAACTTGGCAAACGAAGAAAAGACGAAAAACTGGAAGAAAGAAAACCTATACGTTCTTCCGAAGATATTTATAGTTATTTTCATCCTCTTATGTGTGATTTACCTGTAGAGGAATGTTGGGTGATGTTTCTTAATCAGGCTTCAAAAGTTATTGATGTAACAAGGATAAGTCAGGGTGGACTAGCTTCTACTCAGGTTGATGTACGTGTTATACTGCGTGAAGCTCTTTTGAAACGTGCCACATCGATGATATTGAGTCATAATCATCCATCTGGTAATGTTCGTCCAAGTGCTGACGACGACAGGTTGACGCAGGCTTTGTTTCAGGCTTCAAAGATGATGAACATACGTATGCTTGATCATGTTATAGTTACCGATGGAGCATACTATAGTTATGCTGATGAAGGTAGAATATGATGGAAAGTAAAATTTATGTATCTTTGCAGTATTGAATATAACAAATATAAATATATGAACAACGAAGAAAAAATAAAGATAGAAGAGAAGATAATCGATATGCTGAAGACAGTATATGATCCTGAAATTCCTGTAAATGTTTATGATTTAGGACTTATATATAAAATAGATCTTCAGGACAATGGTGAATTGACAGTGGATATGACGCTTACAGCTCCAAACTGCCCGGCTGCAGATTTCATAATGGAGGATGTACGACAGAAGATAGAATCAGTTGATGGTGTTACATCGGCACAGGTAAATCTTGTGTTTGAACCTGAATGGGACAAGGATATGATGACGGAAGAAGCCAAATTAGAGTTGGGTTTCATGTAAAATATAATATAAAACTAAGGTATAACTATGAATGAGATGAAGAATATATATTTCATTTCCGATGCTCATTTGGGCTCGCGGGCTATACCTCACGCTCGTACTCAGGAAAGACGACTTGTAAATTTTCTCGATAGTATTAAGAATAAGGCTGCTGCTGTGTATATGCTGGGAGATATGTTTGATTTCTGGTATGAATTCAAGACTGTAGTACCAAAAGGCTATACACGTTTCCTTGGCAAGATATCAGAACTTACTGACAACGGAGTTGAAGTTCATTTCTTTATCGGGAATCATGATATCTGGTGTGGAGACTATCTTGAAAAAGAATGTGGAATGATTATTCATCGTACTCCATTGACATGTGAGATTTATGGAAAGGAGTTTTTTATGGCTCATGGCGATGGATTAGGGGATGATGACAGAAAATTCAAACTTCTCAGAATGATATTCCATAGTAAAACACTGCAACGCTTGTTTTCAATGCTCCATCCGAGATGGAGTATAGACTTCGGTCTTGAATGGGCAAAACACAGTCGTATGAAGCGCAAGGATGGTAAAGAACCTGAATATATGGGTGAAGATAAAGAACCTCTTATATTGTTTACAAAGAAATATCTTGAGACTCATCCTGATATTAACTACTTCATATATGGACACAGACATATTCTGTTTGATATGATGCTTTCAAAATCGTCAAGAATGATGATACTTGGTGATTGGATATCGGAATTTTCATATGCCGTGTTCGATGGAGAAAATATGTTTTTGGAACAATATATCGAAGGTGAAACACATCTTTGATGAATTTTTATGAACAAAAGGACATCTATAGTGTTATATCATCAAAAAAAACAGTATTATGAAAGTAATAAACCTTGCAGAAACCAATTCTATACTAAATCAGTATGTGGCTGAGATGCGTGATGTAAATGTTCAGGGAGACAGAATGCGTTTTCGTAGAAACATTGAAAGGATAGGGGAACTTATGGCGTATGAAATAAGCAAAGGCCTTGACTATTCCAAAAAGAAAATCCAAACGCCTTTAGGTATTGCTGAAGCCAGTACACCAGATAATAATGTTGTGATAGCGACAGTATTTAGGGCCGGACTTCCACTTCATTATGGTTTTTTAAATATTTTTGACAAGGCTGGAAATGCATTCGTTTCTGCTTATCGCTATTATAAGGATAAAGAACACAGGGATCTTGATGTAAGAATAGAATATATTGCAACTCCCGACCTTACGGATAAGACTGTTTTGCTTGTTGATCCAATGCTTGCTACAGGAGAAAGTTTGGAACTTGCGTGGAGAGCTTTCACAACAAAAGGAATTCCTGCTAGACTTATCATTGCTTGTATTATTGCAAGTCAGCCAGGTGTTGACAGAATAAAACGTGTTTTTGAAGGTCAAGATGTAACTCTTTGGTGTGGGGCTATAGACCCAGATATAGATGAACATTCGTATATCGTACCAGGATTGGGAGATGCTGGCGATCTTGCTTATGGTGAAAAAATCTGATATAAAATAAAATGGCATATTAAATTTAATATGCCATTTTATTTTATATCA
>NZ_CALDPF010000023.1 GCF_937912035.1 uncultured Bacteroides sp. | reverse complement strand
CTGCAGCTATCCTTGCTCAGAACAACATCAAGAGCATCGAGTGTGTGGAATATCCTGAACTTGGTATGGAAGCTATCTGGAAGATTGAAGTTGAAGATTTCCCTGCATTTATCTTAGTTGATAACAAAGGAAACGATTTCTTCAAGCAGATTAAGCCTCGTTGCGCAGGAAACTGCAAATAATGGGATAACTGCCCGCAGAAAATAGATTTTCAATAAATAATATAACACGGGTTATGCCGGATGTCTTTCCGGTGTAATCCGTGTTTTTTACACCTGATTATGAATATCATTCGATTTATTAAGAACTGGACTTTGCCTATAGCTATGGCGATGGGGGTAATACTTTATTTTGTATATGTGAACATACCTTTCCTGGAGCCGACAAAACCGTTTGTGGAACATGCTGTGGCTGTATTGCAGCCTTTGCTGATTTTTCTGATGCTTTTTCTCACATTCTGTAAGGTTGATGTGAGTGAGCTCAAGCCTTGCAGGTGGCATGCCGTGTTGCTTCTCATACAAAGCCTTTCGTTCATTCTCCTGGCCGGGATTTTGTATATATTTCCTGATATGCATTCCAGAATATTGATTGAGGGAGCTATGTTGTGTCTTATCTGTCCTACGGCTACGGCTGCAGCAGTAGTGACCGGAAAACTGGGAGGCAGTGCTGCACATCTTACTTCATATACAATTCTGATAAACCTCGTGACAGCTTTTCTTGTTCCGCTGGTGGTTCCCGTCATACATCCGCAGGAAGGGGTAGGGTTCCTTTCTTCATTCCTGATGATTCTTGGAAAGGTATTTCCTCTGTTGCTGTGTCCGTTTATTCTTGCAGTCCTTTTGCGTTATCTTTCGCCTAAACTTCATGCGTTTATAGGAAAGTATCACGGATTATCGTTCTATCTATGGGCTGTGGCGCTGACTCTTGCCATTGCCGTAACTGTGAAGAGTATAGTCCATAGTGATGTGTCTATATGGTATCAGGTAGGTTTGGCTTTTATTTCTTGTATAGCCTGTTTCCTTCAATTCTATATAGGGAAAAGAGTAGGCCGCAAATATGACGATACGATTAGTGCCGGGCAGGCATTGGGACAGAAAAATACTGTTTTGGCCATTTGGATGGGATACACTTTCTTTACTCCTGTTACTGCCGTCGCTGCCGGTTTCTACAGCGTATGGCATAATGTATTCAATTCTTATCAGCTTTACCTTAAACGTAAGGAAGAGGAAAAATAAAAACAACGGCTGCACCGGAATTAAATCTGATGCAGCCGTTTACTATAATTGTGTGTTTATCAGCTAATACTCTAATACTTTTATGCCTTACTGTCCATAATACCCATTTGCGGTATCTCCTGTGGAACATAGTCTCCCTGGAAGAATCGGCTGGCACGCAGCAAGTGTCTCCATACACTAACCAATTCCTGTGTTTCCTGCAATATGTTCAGATATACCATTGATGCTTTAAGGCTTCTGTTGTCAGCTTCCTGCATGTGGTTCATCTGGTGCTTGCGAAGAGCTGAGATCTTGTTTTTAAGATCATCACCTTTTTTCAGGATATCATCTGCTTCTGAATAATTGTTTGTTATAATGGCGTTGCGTGTACGATCCATCAACTCACACAATTCTTCTCTGATAGGCAAGAACTCTGCGACATCATCTTTAGGAACAGGGTTGAAGTTGTTGTCAACATGTTCCTTACATGGTTCACAGATACGCTTCAAGCAGTATAGCATTTCTTCGCAGCTGTTTGTTCCAAGGTGGAACCATGTATTCTTTTCTATTGCTATAGTGATAGGAATACGTCTTAAACCAAGTATTTCTTTACGACGGCGTTTCTTCAGGAGCTTACGCTGTTCGTCAGTCTCGTTAAGCGATTTCTTCAGTTTCTTCAAATCTTCGTTTATGAAACCGTCTGTCATCTTAATGTATGCATCCTTACTGAAATCGATGTAGTGTGTAAGAGTTTCCTGTACATGTTCGCGGAGCAACGCAAGTGTTTCGTTCTTGTCTTTACTTGCCATCATACGCTTGAACAGGTCGTCCTGCTTTTCAGCTTTTTCTTTCTTGCTGTACATAATGTTGCTGCGTACAAGGAGGAATACAGCCAAAGCGATGAATGCAACCATACCTACTATGTTGGTGTAGAACATTATTACAGTTACAAGGGCACATGCTGTAAAGGCAACGAATGCAGTGATAAACCATCCGCCAATTACTGAAAGCATACCTGTGATACGGTAAACGGCACTTTCGCGTCCCCATGCGCGGTCGGACAATGATGTACCCATAGCCACGATAAATGTAACGTATGTGGTAGAAAGAGGAAGTTTCATTGTTGTACCGATGATGATAAGCAATCCTGAAAGGACTAGGTTAACTGCTGCACGGATAAGGTCGAATGCCGCACCGTTTTCAAGGATAACTTCATCTTTGTTGAATCGGCTGTTGATCCAGTTTCTTACGTTAGCAGGAATTACTCTTACGAGGAATTCGTTTATGCTTGTTGCGCGACGTACGATTGTGCGGGCAAGACCTGATGAACCGAACATCTCGTCACCTTCTTCCTGACGCGCAAGGTCAACCGAAGTCTTGATTACGTTCTGTGCTTTCTTAGATGTAGCCAAAGCATATACCATTATCACTCCTGATGCTATAAGGAATATAATAGGAGTCTTTGCTGATGACATAAGTGATTCCATCATGAAACCATCTACACCTGCACCATTTGAGTTTGCCACAAAATCTGTGTATGCTGAATATCCTGCCAAAGGTACTCCGATAAAGTTTACAAGGTCGTTACCTGCAAATGCCAGAGCCAATGAGAAAGTACCAAGGAGAACTATTATTTTCAATACATTGATTTTGCACCAGTGAAGAATCTGCATGAATACGGTGAAGAATACAAAACATCCTATTACCAGTACGGCAGTGTTTGCATCTATCCATGCCATTACTTCAGGTGTTATGAAAGGCGCTGATTTCAGACCTTTGATAAGTATAAAATATGAAAGTGAAGTTACGGCTATACCACCGAAGATACCTATAGTCCAGGAAAGATTCTTTTTATAGTTAAAGCTAAAGATAAGACGAGATATATATTGTACTATTGTACCGGCTATGAAAGCGATTGCTACCGAAAGGAATATACCAAGTATCACAGACAATGCTTTTTCTGTGTTGAGTAAGTCTCCCAGTGTAAGACCTGTTTCATCGGAAATTAGTTTTAAGATTGCCAGGATGAATGTACCTCCCAATAGCTCGAATACCATTGAAACTGTAGTAGATGTTGGAAGTCCCAGGGTATTGAAAACATCCAGTAGCACGACATCGGTGACCATTACGGCAAGAAGGATACACATTATCTCGTAGAATGTGAAATTGTTTGGCTGGAATATACCATGGCGGGCTATATCCATCATACCATTACTTAACACAGCTCCTGCAAATACACCTATTGCAGCTACGATAATGATAGTCTTGAATTTTGCTACTTTGGCTCCTACTGCGGAGTTCATAAAATTCACGGCATCGTTACTGACCCCGACCATCAGGTCGAATATTGCCAGCATAAACAGGAATATTACAATCCCTAAATAAATAGTTTCCATAAAATAAAAAATAATTAAGCTTTGATTTTTCGGGTGCAAATGTCGGAAATAGATATTACAAACATGTTACAAAAGTGTTTTAAAACGATGAAAATAAGAAAAAATTATATCAATGAATATACGAAAGAAATATCTGATAATAAATGTGAAAATACCTTTTGCGCTTTTGTTTTTTTTCTTCGAAATAAATATATTTGTTACAACCTCCATTAATAGAAACTGGATAGAATGTTAATAAAATAACAAATGTTACAGAATGTTAACGGGGGGGGGTAAAACATGTATATATTCAATTACCCCCCAACTGGGGGCTTCTAGAAGCATTAAATGTAAAAATAATTAACACTACTGTTTCCTTTAAAAAAAAATCTCTGGAAGTCTCATTTTGTTAAATAGTGTTTAAAAATGGAGGTATGAAACGAGATTGCTTTTTTTCATTCATTACAGTTCCTATTGTAAGGGTATATCCTTCTTCTGCTGATATACTTTCGTATGGATTAACGTTACAGACATTGTCGTATTTGCTTTTAGCGCTTCTTATTTGTCTTATAATAGTCTGTGTATTTGTTATAATCTGGCAGTATCGCCAGATTAAGATGAAGAACCGGTATTTAGTCCAGACAATATTAAAACTAAATGATCTCAAATTTCCAAATCATGGAAAGTCAGATGATGTTCCTGTCAATACGAAAATACATGAAGATATTTCTCCGACTGTTGAAAATGATAAAATTTCATCTGTATGCAGTGATGATGAGGAACTCTTCCGTCGTTTTGACAAACAGGTCCATTCTAAAAAACTTTATCTCAATTATAATTATGGTCGCGATGATTATTCCCGTATAATGGGAGTTGACAAAAACAGATTTGCGGCAATAATAAAAGAATATGGGGGAGGTAATATATCTACATATCTCAGTAATCTTCGTCTTGAATATTCAACAGGACTTCTTGTTTCTAATGAAAATATGTCCGTAAAGGAAATTGCAGTTCGCAGTGCATTCCCTAATTCAGCCACATATTACAGGCTTTTCAAGGAAAAATACGGCATAAGTCCTAATACATATAGAAATAATTCCAGGAAATGAAGAGTATTAAATTGTCCGTTGTTGCAAAATCTAAATTACTGATATTTAGTTAGCTGTGACAAAATGATACTGAATGATATTAAATGAGACTGCATTGTCTGACAAAAGGAGACATTAGTCAGGTTACATATTTCTGATTGTTTGCCTAGTTTTGTTCAACAAAATCTTAGATCAATCTTTTACGTAAACATTAAAAGAGTGAAGTATATATGAAAAAATTGTTTCTGTTACTGGCGTTAGTCCTTGGGAGCTTGTCAATGTCCGCACAGAAAGTAGCGGTAAAGACAAATCTTCTGTACGATGTGACTACTACACTTAATCTTGGGTTTGAGTTTCGGGTAGCGCCCAAGTGGACAATAGATGTGTCCGGCAATTATAATCCTTTTTCATTTAAGAATGACAAGAAAATCAAGCATTGGCTTGTTCAGCCTGAGGCACGCTATTGGTTCTGCGAGGCGTTCAATGGTCATTTCCTTGCTCTTCATGCTCTTGGTGGTGTCTTTAACGCCGGAAACATGGATTTAGGAATATACCCTTCTTTCAAGAATCATCGTTACGAAGGTGAAATGTACGGGGCCGGTCTTGGTTATGGCTATCAGTTCATTTTGGGCAAGCGTTGGAATCTGGGACTTGAAATCGGAGCAGGATGGATACGTGCCAATTATGACAAATATGACTGTCCGCATTGCGGAGAGTGGATAAAAGACGGCAAGAAGGACTATTTCGGTCTTACCAAGGCTTCCATATCACTCATCTATATTATAAAATAGGAGGAACAGAACTATGAAGAAATATATAATATCTGTAGCATTATTCCTTACACTGGGTACACCGTTGTTCTCCCAGACATCATATCTCAGCGAGATAGCCGTAGAGAACCGCAAGGTGGAAAAGACTGATGCGAGAATGGTCCGTGTAGGTATGGATCTTAACCTTGACGCTCTGGATATGAAGAACCAGCATGTAATGGTGATAGACCCATATATAGTTTCAGCCGACGGTACGCAAGAGCAGAAACTACCTTCGGTGGTAATAGAGGGAAAGATACGTCATAAGGCCGATATCCGCCGTGAGGCTTTGGAAAACATTAAGCTTTATCCGGAGGCACAGGCAACAGTACGTCGCAAGAATGGAAGCGACCAGACTGTAAGCTACGAGGCTTCTGTTCCGTTTAAGCGCTGGATGATAGGTAGTGAATTGGTTCTGAGAGCCGATGTAAGCGGTTGTGCGCAGTGTGGAGAAGGAAGCGAGACTGCATATACCGGCGATATACTTCCTCCGATGAATCCTTCGTACGCTATGCCTTTCATTTCTCCAAAAGAAGAAATAGTGAAACGCCGTTCCGAAACACGCGCTGCCAGACTTCAGTTCCGTCAGGACAGTCATAATATTCGTCCTACATACAAAAACAACAAGGAAGAACTTGACAAGGTGCGTGAATCTTTGAATCTGGTGAAAGAGAACAATGACCTGAGTATCACTGGTATTTATGTGACAGGTTATGCTTCACCTGAAGGAACCATGGACTACAATATGCGCCTTTCAGAGCGTCGTGCCAAAGCCTTTACTGAATACGTAAAGAAAGATATGGAAGGCATAGACCCTTCTCTATATCATGTTGACTGGAAAGGTGAAGACTGGGCAGAGTTGCGCCGTCAGGTAGAGGCACATCCTAATTTGTTGAGAATAGACGATGTACTGGATATAATAGACAATTGCGGTGAAGACAAGGATGCGTGTGAAGAAAAGATAAAGGCTCTTGTGCCTCCTGAAATATATCAGAGAGTATTGAACGAGATGTATGGTCCAATACGTCGAAACGAGTATCGTATAGAGTACAATGTTCGCCATTTCGACCTGGAAGAGGGCAAGCAGATGATAAAGACCCGTCCGGACTTAATGAGCGTGAGTGAAATACAGAAGGTGGCTGACAGTTACGGAAAAGGTACTCCTGAATATATAGACTGCCTGTTGCGTGGTGCAAAAGCTTATCCTAATGATGTGACTGCCGTAAATAATGCTGCCTTAGCTTTGATGGAAGTCGGAAGGACAGAAGAAGCTGTTTCGCTTCTTGAAAAAGCTCCTGCAGACGGTGCCTTGCAGAATATGTTGGGAGTGGCATATATGAAACTTGGTAAGGCTGACAAGGCCCGCGAAGCTTTCCGCACAGCTGTGGAAAAGGGTAATACTGATGCAGTGCAGAACAGTAAGTTACTGGAAAAGTATGTGGAATATATGGCTGAATAAAAAATAGGATTTATTAAATAGACAATTAATGTTTAACTTAAAAAAACAAGATTATGAAGATTAAAAATTATTTCATGTTGGCTGCTGCAGGTCTGATGATGATGACCTCTTGTAGCAAGGAAGAAAATGAAGGTGCTATCAATGGTGTAGCTGCTCTTACAGTGAATATTGCTGCTCCGGCATCAAGAGCTCTTGTCCCAGGAACTCAAGATGGAACTCAGATAGACTTGACTTATGGAGATGAAGGTAATGTTGAAGTGAAACTGACAGCTGATGCCGGAGGTACAGAATGGGTTAAGGTTCCTCAAGGTGGAAAGTACACTTTCTATGATGTGGTAAATCCTACAAAAGTAGAAGTAAGAATCAATGGAGGTGTTGCATCTTATGAAAATCTTGATGATTTGAAAGCTCTTACTCCGGCAAATATGCAAGCTTATGGTAGTTCAACAGAATTCAAATTTGATGGTACTACAACAAATGAAGGTAAAACTTATGATAAGTATATCACAACAGTAACAGCACAGATTCCTGTTGGTCGTATAGAAGTTTCAGGTATCAAGCATAAAGGTCATGATGAAGGCAAAGAGTGTGTGTATAGCAAATTGCAGATAGAAGGTCTCTATTTTGACGCTGCAGCAACAACTCCTAATACACCTGCGGATGTAGATTTTGCTGGTGCAACAGAAGACTTGAACAAGGCAACCTTTACAGGAGACTTCCTTACTGTGCCTTCTTTCCCTACTGACGATAATGTTGCAGCATTCAACTTCTTCCCTTCAACAGCAATGCCAGTACTTAAGATGGTATTTACCGGTACGACAAAGGATGGTAAACTTTCTGACGCAAGACGTTATGCTGTAGTAAAAGCATACAAAGCAAACGGAACACCTCTTACTGCTTTCGAAGCAGGCAAGGTTTACAGAATTACAGATGTAACAATAGCTGATGATGATTATACAGGTGACGAAAGTGGTAACACAACAGTTGCAGTAGAAGTTACAGTAGCAGTTCAGCAGTGGACAATGGTAGATACAACAGTAGAATTCTAAAGTTTGTAATACTTGTAAATATTCAGGTGGGGTGTGACACCCCACCTTTTAAAAAAAATGTCACCTAAGCATACAGTTTATTTTTATAGAAGCTTATCATGAAGAATATAGCACGAATATTATTGGCATTGGCAGTTTCCGTCCTGGCTGCCGGATGTATAAGGGAGAATCTTGATGATTGTTACAATCTTTCCCTCTCACTTTTGTACAAGGGAGATGGTGACACGGACATTCTTGCCGAGTCTATTGACAAAATAGACCTGTATGTGTTCGATCAGGAGAATAAGTTGGTCAAACAAAACTCTTACAAACAGGACGATTTGGGCGAGGATAATACTATACCGTTATTTAGACTTGACCCTGGAAAATATATAATTGTTGCAGTGGGCAACGCATACGATATGACTGAAGTGCAGCTTGCACAAAACGGGGATTGGAGCAATTCCTATATAATGCATCCGGATTTGGAGAAGACCGGTCGTGTGGACGGACATGACCACAATTATCTTGGATACATTGAGGTAACTATGGCTTCTCATGAACTGTTACAAAGTCCGCTGGAATTGAAAAGTTCACATATCAATGTGTCTATAGAAATGAGCGGATTGCAGCCTGAAGCAGGTGTAAACAGCCGTGCCGGAGGTAATTATCAGGTGTTTTTTGACAGCTCAAACGGTAAAACGGATTTTAGAAACAAGGTTGTGGAAGACGCAACAGGTATTTGTCAGCCTGTAATGGAATATGACGAGAAAACTGGGAAATATGTTTCCCGTGATTTGGCACTGTTCCGTATGGACGACTATTGTAATCATGTGCTGAAAGTAGTTTCTCCGCAGGGTAACGAGGTCCTGGCTCTTAACCTTTCGGATTATCTGGCTCAGCATCCTGAGATAGACGTTACAAAACAGGAAGCTTTACTACCTATAGAAATAAAGTTCACTCCTGTGAGCGTTGAAGTAGTTGTACCGGAATGGTATATAACAGATGTAGAACCTGAGTTTTGACGAAGGTTGTTTTGGATTTGAAATTTCAATAATTGCTTTTCTAGTTATGTATGAAAGAGCAATCATAAGATATAATGTTATGAACAGATTGATTAATGTATGTTTGTTTTGTTGCCTGTTGGGGTTCGGTAGCTGTAAGCAGAATGATTCGGTACCCGGAACTACAGAAGTGGTGTTGCGAGTGAGCGATTCGCGTGCAGCAGATCCAAATGCAACAAATGTAGAAGGCATTCAGAAACTTAGGGTGTTTGCCGTACAGGGAGAAGAAGGACAGGGGAAAATCATCTATAATGAAGTATATGATTTCTCTGCAGATACTGATCCTTTGCTTGAAAAGACATTCCGCCTTTATGATATTCCTGAAGGAAAGACAAGATTCTATGTAATTGCTAATGAAGAGAATTACGGAATAGAATTCACTACAGAAAAGATTTCACAGATGTGGGCTTCGGCAGATCCGAATTCACATAAACTGGAGTTTGTGGATGAACAAAGAACGTATCTTCCTAAACAGGCGAATGGTCAGGCAACGGATTCTAAAAATGAGATTGTTGCATTGCCGATTTCCGGAAAGGCTTCAGTCGATGTAAAGAAAGGAATGGATCCTATCACTATACCTGTGGTAAGGGCTGCTGTAAAAATAAAAGTAAGCGTGTCGAATATGGTGGGTACGGATATTACCTTGAAGCAGGTCAATTTCGGGAACTTCTTTTCAGACCGTGTGTATATATTCAATGATCAGGATTTGGATGTTCCGAATGACGCGAAATATGCAGGTGCAACATTTGCAGTAAAAGACCGGTTGATTAAAACAGGTACTGCTGAAGAATTTGTTTTCTATGCTTATCCTACATTTGCGTACCAGTCCGGTACGGATAACCCTTACAGAATAGGTTTTACTACAGCCGGCGGCAGTTATCCTTTGCAGGTATTTGTAAAGAACGGACAGGGTATCAACTCTATAGCCAGAAACACTCAGTTGAATATAAATGCTACCATAACTAAGGAGGCACAGGTAATATTGAACTTTGAAGTCACTGATTGGGAATCCAAGACTGTGGAAATCCCTCCTTTTAACTAAATAAGAATGCCGAATTATGAAGAAGATTTTAAGCTATATCGGATTATGTATGTTTACTTTCCTACTTTTCTCTTGTGTCAAGGATGAGTTTGATATGAGAGGAATGGAATTTGAGGAAGGTGTGCCTACACGTGTGACATTGAAATATGATGTACCGCACAATACCGTTATTTCCCGTGCGGAGCAGGAGTCACAATATGAGTATCGCGTAAGCAATCTGTACGTGTTTATTTTCAAATCGGACGGAACAGTTTATTTTCAGCGCTTCTTTGAAGAAGGAAGTGGTCTCATTGTGAATAACGGAACGTCATCGTCTAGCGGTTCAGTATCTTTTGATACAAGGACAATAGCCAACGTAAAGATTGTAGGTATTGCCAATTTGACTACTGGTACGGTTGCTACAGCTTATAGTGTAACACCGGATCAGATGAATGCTATCAAAACACTGGATGAACTGGAAGCTTTCGTGATGAAGATGAATACTAACACCGTATATCGTGGTGGTATGTTCATGTTGACAGGAACAGCTGTTGACAGTAAAGGAAGTGAAAGTATCAATATTACAGGAAGTGAAAGCGGTACTTCTACTATAGACTGTTCCGTAAAGTTGAAAAGAACAGACGCAAAGGTTAAATTCAATGTTACGACAGAACCAAGTAATCCAGCTTGGAAGAATTTCTCTTTCCAGCCTAAAGAATGGATTGTGAAGAAGGTGCCTTCTCAGTCGTACGTGTTGCCTCATTCAATAGCTAATGCTGATGGAAATTTTGATGCGGATGGAGACTATTTCGAGACTCCTCTGATAAACTTTGAAGAGGTGACAAGGTCTGAAGCCGGTCTTTACAACGGTGGTAGTTTTGTATTCTATATGCCGGAAAACAAAAAAAAATATAAAAAAGAGATTACGTCGGCAGAATTACAAGGAAAACCGGAAAATACTACGGAATACGCACTCCGTGACGAATCGGACCACAATCTTGTTTCTGGAACAGGCAAGCCTGGACAGGAATATGAAAATGGGGCGTTTACCTATGCCAACGAGAACAGTACGTATGTGGAAATGACAGGAGTCCTCACATATAAAGATGCTGACGGTAGAAACGTGAATGCAGACGTGAAGTATATCGTGCATTTGGGGGCTGTTACAGGGGTGAACGATTATAATACTGAACGTAACGTGTTTTACATTTATAACGTGAAGGTGAAGGGAATAAAGGATATTATTGTGGAGGTGGAAAATAACAGTGGAAATGATGATGAGTTACGTCCGGGACATGAGGGTGATGTGGTTTACAGCAATGCCAGCGTGTATGAATTGGACTCACATTATGACAGAATACTGATAAACATAAATAAATCTCAGATTGATGATAAAATGACTTGGGGAATAAGGACCCCTTTCAGTTCTGGAATATATCAGAATGATAATAATTTCTCAGGACTTGAGGATTACAAGTGGGTGAAGTTTGCCATCAATAAGGATTATGGTATTGCAGCTAATAGATATGTGAAATTCCCGGGTGACCAGAATTATAACAACCCGAACAAGAGAGGAGCTGGTAATGACGAACCTTCTCCATCTTATCCTGATTATGAAAATGCCAGACTGCTGGATATACAGCAACTTATTGAGAGATTGAAAACGGAAAAAAAGAATCCGTCTTCAACAATCTTTGAAACTGACGGAAATGTTGCTATAACTGTGTTCGTTGATGAAAACCTTTATTTTGATAATCCTCTGACAGGTCAGCCGGGAGAGCAAAACAGATCTTTGTGGAAATCCAGTGTTGATAAGGAAGACAGAATGTTGCATATTATTGCAGCCGGTTCAAAGTATAGTCCCGACGGAAATTCAAGTGTTGTTAACTCGCTGATTACTTTCAAGCAAAAAGCCATCAGAACGATTTTCAATACTGATAAGGAAAGTCTGACTACTGCTTGGGGATTGGAATCAGTAATGGAGACCAAACGACTTGCCCCAGGAGATGTAAGCCAAGGAGAAGATCGTAGAAACGGACGTGTCAATATGCTAAAATGGGCTGAGAATAAAAAGTGGAACGAAGTGATAAGTGTATCCGACCGTTATGCCTTGAATGGGGATTACAATAATGCTGCCTATGCCTGCATGATGAGAAATAGGGATTTGAATGGAGATAACAATATTGATAAGAATGAAGTAAGATGGTATCTGGCTGCTGTGGATCAACTTGTGGATATTTATCTTGGTGAGTATGCCTTGGATGATGCGTCAAGATTATATCCTCGAGATGAAGCAGACCGTGGTGGAAGTAACGATGATATGGTAAATGACCACGTACGTTGGCATTATACATCAAGTTCTTATAATGGTTATGATAAAAATCCATGGGTACTATGGGCTGAAGAAGGTGCCGGATTGGGCTCTTTTAATGGCTCAAATGGACATATGGGAGGTCGCTTTGCTTACCGTTGCATTAGAAATCTCGGCTTGTCATTGGATAATCCTGAAGAAATACCTTCAGATCTTGTTTCATATGAACCACAAAGTGATGGAACATACATGGTGGATATGTCGAATATGAGTGTGAAGTCACGCCGTACAAATTATGAGATAGTACAACTTCCTGAGCATAATGAACGTGATGCTGATAACAGACCTTATGTGAAGTTCCAGGTATATAACCAAGATAGACCTACTGGAGCGAATATAAGGTATGATGGTTTCGGCATTTGGCATTGGGTGAATGCATATGCATGGCAATATTATCAGACACATGATGTATGTCCTTCGGGCTATAGAATTCCAAACCAACGGGAATTGCTTATAATGTCTTCAAGATTACCAGAAAATGTTTGGAAAACATATTCGGATGGAATGATTGGTAGTGTAAGTCAAAAGGCCATCTACCAATGCCAGACAGCCTTCTCCATGGATGGTAAGAATGGATATTCAACAGACCGAGACGGATTCCATTATAACGCACAGTCAAAGGCTTTTGTGTTACAAAATAGTAATGGTGAAATAGGTTTTGTCCGTTGTGTTCGTGATGTTCAGTAAAATAAGATGAAAAGATTATCGTATATTTTGATCCCCCTATTCCTGCTGGTTGAAGCCTGCGGAACAGGGGGATCTCGTCAAAATTCGAGAACGGAAACTCATGTGAAGTCAGGCGGTTTCCCATATCCTGAAATTCCGGCTATGGTTACAGACCCGATAGCACGCAGCACCTATTTGGTGGAGCATTATTGGGACAAGTTCAACTTTTCAGATACGGCATTGGTGAATAACCGTGCAATTACGGAACAGGGATTTGCTGATTTTATCGGATTGTTGTTTCGGAATAGAGAGAATGTTGCATCCAGTCAGATGAAAATATGTATAGATAAATTCTGCTATGCTATGGAGAAGCATGAGCATGCCCGTAAGGTGTGTATGCAGATGGTGGACAACTATCTGTATAACCCAAATTCGCCTTATTATAATGAAGAGTTATATATTTTGTATCTGGAACGTATGCTCAATAGCAAAATGCTGGATGATGCAAGAAAGAGTACACTGAAATTCAAACTTGACTTAATAAGGCGCAACACTCCGGGAACAGTGGCTATGGATTTTGATTATGTTCTGCCAGACGGGAAGAAAAATTCCCTGTTGCGTACGAAGGTAAACGATGACAAGTTGCTGCTGGTATTCTATGATCCGGAATGTCCTTCGTGTCATGAAATCATGAAGCAGATGATTATGGATGAAGAACTGAAAAATGCTGTGTCAGAGGAAAAAGTTACAGTGCTGGCTGTATATACGGAAGGTGATGTGGATGTTTGGAAAAAGTCACTCCGTGATATGCCGGAAGGTTGGATAATAGTACACGACAATATGGTGGTAAAAGAAAAGGCTCTTTATGACCTTAAAGCTATGCCGTCTATCTATTTGTTGGACGGACATAAAAAGGTGATACTGAAGGATGCTATGTACGGAGAGGTGCGTAGTGCAATATTTTCATAAATAGTATATAACTGTGCAGAGACAAACTTTAAAAACTTCGCTTTTAGTTTGTCTCTGCTCTTTCATTTAGTTATATTTGCAAAACAGACAAGTTTTCCCAAACCATACTAAGTATTGAGTGTTATGAGCATGCTTTACCCTATAGGAATCCAGAATTTTGAAGAAATTAGTGAGAATTGTATATAGTTTCAGATAGTAGGGAAGTGATAAAGATAGGCGTGAATTTCAGCAATGAGATAAGGGGTATATAAAAATGGATTATTGAATGTGAATGATGTATGAAATATCCGAATTTTATATTAGTTCTTGTACTTTCTTTTCTGGCTTCGTGCATTAAGGATAATGTGCCGGATTCGGGAGAGGATAAAGTGAAAACAGGAGATGTACTTCCTGATTTCGCGGTGGAGATGAATGACGGTAATGTAATCTCTACTGAGGATGTTAAGGGAAAGGTGTCGGTGATTACTTTCTTTCATACGCTGTGTCCGGACTGTCAGGCTGAACTTCCGGTTTTACAGAATGTATATGAGGAATATTCGGATGACGACAGGGTGATGATTTTTGCTATCAGCAGAGAGGAAAATGATGTTGATGTGTCTGAATACTGGGAAGAGAATGATATTACGATTCCATATTCAGCTCAAGAAGACAGAACTGTATATGAAATGTTCTCCACATTTGGTATCCCGAAAATTTATATTTCAGACAGGGAAATGGTGGTGAGATATATTCACTCAGATGTGGATATGCCGACGGCGGATGTACTGAAATATGAAATCAATAGTCTTATTAATGAATGATATGACATTTATCAATATTATACATACTTTAAAGTCTTTATTTTAATCAATACGTTTATAAATCAAGATTTTTTGTGTAAGTTTGCAGACGAATTATAAAATACCATAGCAATGTCAGAGTCAAAGAAAATTAAAACCGCTCTTATTTCGGTTTATCACAAAGACGGTTTGGACGCAATAATTGCCAAACTGCATGAAGAAGGTGTACAGTTTCTAAGTACAGGTGGAACACGTCAGTTTATTGAATCATTAGGTTATCCATGTTTGGCGGTAGAAGATATTACTACTTATCCGTCTATTTTAGGTGGTAGAGTGAAAACTCTTCATCCGAAAATTTTTGGAGGTATTCTTTGCCGTAGAGAACTGGAAGGTGACCGTAAACAGGTTGAACAGTATGAAATACCGGAAATAGATTTGGTTATTGTTGATCTTTATCCGTTCGAAGCTACAGTTGCATCTGGCGCAAGTGAACAGGATATTATTGAAAAGATTGATATAGGTGGTATTTCACTTATTCGTGCGGCTGCCAAGAACTTTAACGACGTGGTTATTGTAGCAAGCAAGGAACAGTATCCTACATTGCAGAATATCCTGAATGAAAGAGGAGCCGTAACTACTCGTGATGAAAGAAAGGCTCTTGCACGTGAAGCGTTCGGAGTTTCTTCACATTATGATACTGCAATACACGCTTACTTTGCAGAAAATACTAAATAATATATCATATTAATTTTATGGCAGAAGGGTTAGCATGTCGTATTTATGACGTGTTAATCCTTATGCCATATTAATAAACAACAACCTAAAAGATGGGTTTATTCTCTTTTACACAAGAAATAGCGATGGACCTTGGCACAGCCAATACCATCATTATAAGTAATAATAAAATTGTAGTTGACGAACCTTCGGTGGTGGCTCTAGACAGACGTACAGAGAAGATGATTGCAGTGGGTGAACGTGCAAAACTTATGTACGAAAAGGAGAATCCTAATATACGCACCGTGCGTCCGTTGCGCGACGGTGTGATTGCCGACTTTAATGCCTGCGAACAGATGATGCGCGGACTTATAAAGAAGGTTAATCCTGGAAAAAGACTTTTCACTCCTTCTCTGAGAATGGTTATCGGTGTGCCTTCTGGCTCTACAGAAGTCGAGTTGCGTGCCGTGCGCGATAGTGCTGAACATGCCGGTGGACGCGATGTGTATCTGCTTTTCGAACCTATGGCTGCAGCTATCGGTATTGGTCTGGATGTTGAGGCTCCAGAAGGTAACATGATTGTTGACATAGGTGGTGGTTCTACAGAAATTGCCGTGATTTCTTTGGGAGGTATCGTGTCAAATAACTCAATCCGTATAGCAGGAGACGATCTTACTGCTGATATTCAGGAATATATGAGCCGCCAGCATAACGTAAAAGTCAGTGAACGTATGGCTGAGCGTATCAAAATACATGTAGGTGCGGCTCTTACCGATCTTGGTGATGAGGCTCCAGAGGATTATATCGTTCGTGGTCCTAACCGTATTACAGCGCTTCCTATGGAGGTACCTGTATGTTATCAGGAAATAGCTCACTGTCTTGAAAAGAGTATTGCCAAGATTGAAACAGCTATATTGAGTGCGCTTGAAAATACTCCTCCTGAACTGTATGCTGATATTGTAACTAATGGTATTTATCTTGCCGGAGGTGGTGCTTTGCTCAGAGGTTTGTCTAAGCGTTTGACAGATAAAATAAATATTCAGTTCCATGTTGCGGAAGACCCATTGCTCAGTGTTGCAAAGGGTACAGGTATCGCGCTTAAGAATGTTGACCGTTTCTCATTCCTGATGCGCTGATTTGCTGTGTTGCTTTTTCGTTTTTATGAATGATTAAATAGTTATTGAGTGCGTAACATATTAGACTTTTTAATCAAATATTCTCACTGGACTCTGTTTATATTGCTCCAACTGCTGGCTGCAATATTGCTGTTCAGATTCAATAGCTTTCAGGGAAGTGTGTGGTTTACCTCTGCATCCGAAGTAACGGCTTCTGTTACTAAGGTTGCTGCGGAGGTGACACGCTACTTTGGACTTGAAAAGATGAATCGTGACCTTACGGAGCGCAACGTGCAACTGATGCAGGAACTTGAATATTACAAAAGACTAGTTGGTGAAAAAGAACATAGCAATGACAACCTGATAGTTATTCAGGGGATGCAAAAGACTATAAGGACTGATTCGTCAGTGGTGGTTATAAAGAATCCGCCAACGATGATGGACCGGTCGTTTGTAGTGTGTCCGGCAAGGGTTGTGAATATCAGTGTAAGACGGCTGGATAATTATCTGGCTATTGACAAGGGTGAATCCAGTGGTGTTCGTACAGGTATGGGAGTAATCAGTGGTATGGGAGTGGTAGGTATAGTGTGCCGGACTTCAGAAAATTATTCTTTGGTGCTCCCAGTGATTAATTCGGGAAGCAGTATCAGTTGCAAAATAGCACGTACAGACTATTTCGGATTCCTTAAATGGGAGGGTGGTGATCCTCTTACTGCTTTTATGACTGATGTTCCAAGACATGCGGAATATGAAATAGGGGATACGGTTGTGACAAGTGGGCACAGTACTGTATTTATAGAAGGAATACCTGTAGGTACTGTAGCGTCGAAAGACGAAAGCGACGATGAAATGTCGTATACATTGGAGATACGTCTCTTTACTGATTTTGGAAGACTGAATGATGTGTATGTGATGGCTTTGCCTCCACGCGAGGAACTGAAAGAACTGGAAAAAGACATAAAATACTGAATATGACTTCTACATGGGTAAATAAGATAAAATGGTTTGTCATACTTGTTTTGATTCAAGGGGTGATAATAAGTCAGGTACAGGTGTCAAGATATGCTGTACCATTGCTTTATGTAGTGTTTATTCTGAAGCTTCCTTCTGATACCGGCAGAAAATCTTTATTGTTTTATTCGTTTCTTTTAGGATTGTGTGTAGATATTTTTTCTAATACTCCCGGGCTGAATGCTACAGCTTCATTATGGCTGGCCATGGCCAGGCCTCAGTTGCTCAGGTGGCAGACGTCTCGCGATGCGGCAGAATCTTTTGTGCCAGGAATAAAGTCTATGCGTACGGCACCTTATTTCAGATATGTCTTGCCTTCAGTATTGTTGCATTCTGCCGTACTTAATATAGTTGATGCTTTTTCAATATCCAAGGCTGCGGATATAGCCATTGCTACTTTGGCAGATACAGCTGTTACTGTAGTGTTGATAATGATAATTGAATTTGTTGGGAGGAAAAAATAGTGAAACGGGATTATCAGCTCGAAAAAAGAAAATATGTTCTCGGAGGAGTTATTATCCTTATTGTTCTGGTCTTTATCATACGTTTGTTCACCCTGCAGATAATGAGTGACGATTATAAACGTAATGCCGACAGTAATGCTCTTCTTCAACGGATTAAATATCCTCCCCGCGGATTGATTTATGACCGTCAGGGGCGTCTGCTTGTATTCAATCAGCCGGCATACGATATTACTGTAGTCATGAAAGAAGTTGAGAAATTTGATACTCTGGAATTGGCTACATCACTTGGAGTTACCAAGGACTTTCTTGTTAAACGTTTTAATGACATACGTAACCGACGTCTTAATCCCGGATATTCAAGATACACTCATCAGGTTTTGCTCACACAGCTTTCTTCGGAGGATTGTGCCGTATTTCGTGAAAAGCTTTTCAATTTTCCCGGGTTTTATATTCAGGCCAGAACTGTAAGACAGTACGGATATGATTGTGGAGCTCATATTCTTGGAGATATAGCCGAAGTATCTAAAGGTGAGATAGAAGATGACCCATATTACAAACGAGGCGATTTTATTGGCAAGCTAGGGGTAGAGCGTTCGTATGAGACTCAGTTAAGAGGTGAGAAAGGAGTGGAGATACTTCTTCGTGATGCTCACGGAAGAATTCAGGGAAATTATATGAACGGTAGCTTCGACAAGGCGCCTGTAGCAGGAAAGAATCTGAAGTTGAGTCTTGATATAGAGTTGCAGGCTCTTGGCGAGAGACTGTTGGAGGGGAAGATTGGAAGTATAGTTGCCATAGAACCTTCAACAGGAGAAGTCTTGTGTCTGGTTTCATCTCCATCATATAATCCTCATCTTATGGCGGGCAGACATAGGGGAGAGAATCATCTGAAACTTTCTGTTGATCCGTGGAAACCGTTACTGAACCGTGCCATTATGGGTACGTACCCACCCGGTTCCACGTTCAAGACTTCGCAGGCACTTACTTTTCTTCAGGAAGGTATAATAAATACAGAGACGCAATATCCGTGTTCGCACGGCTTTAATTTTAGAGGATTGCACGTAGGATGTCATGCTCATGGCTCTCCGCTGTCTGTTATTCCTGCTTTGGCTACTTCGTGTAACGCATATTTCTGTTGGGGACTGTATTATATGATAGGTGCGCGCAGTAAGTATGGTTCGGTACAGAATGCAATGAATACATGGCGCGATTATATGGTTTCTATGGGTTTCGGCTATCCTTTGGGTATAGACTTGCCAGGCGAGATGCGTGGTATGATTCCTAATGCTGCATTCTATGACAAGGCTTATCGTGGTTCATGGAACGGACTTACTATTATAAGTATTTCCATAGGACAGGGTGAGGTTACACTCACACCTCTACAGATAGCCAACTTGGGCGCGACGATTGCAAACAGAGGATATTACATAACTCCTCATGTAGTTAAGGAAGTAGAGGGTGATGAGCTTGATAAAAAGTATTCTGAAAAACATTATACAAAAGTAGATCGTTCGCATTACGACGAGGTTGTGCAGGGTATGCGTGCAGCTGTATTGGGAGGAACTTGTAGAGGTGCGAACCTGCCTGATATAGAAGTTTGCGGAAAAACCGGTACTGCTCAGAATAAAGGTAAAGACCACTCTGCATTTATGGGTTTTGCTCCTATGAACAATCCGAAGATAGCTATAGCTGTATATGTGGAGAACGGAGGTTTCGGTGCTGTTTATGGAGTTCCTATAGGTAAACTTATGATGGAAAAATATCTTAAGGGCGAACTTTCGCCTCAAAGTCAGTTACAGGCTGATGAGATACAGAAACGAAGAATCAATTATGGCATACAGGAAAGATAGTATATTTAAGAATGTTGACTGGTGGACCATACTTTTGTATGTGTTGCTGGTAGTTTGCGGATGGTTCAGTATTTGTGGAGCCAGTTATGATTATGGTGATCCAAATTTCCTGGATTTCGGTTTACGCTCCGGAAAACAGCTTATGTGGATAGCCTGCTCATTTGGACTTGCTGCAGTGATATTGTCTCTTGATCACCGTTTTTTCGATACATACGCTTTTCTGATATTCGGCATCCTGCTGTTTCTTCTCTTTGCCACCATATTCAATCCACACGAGATTAAAGGATCTAAATCATGGATTGTTCTTGGCCCTGTAAGTATACAGCCGGCCGAATTTGCCAAGTTCGGCACGGCGTTGGCTCTTGCCAAGTTTATGGGCGAATATACTTATTCATTGTCGAACAGGAAACATCTTATGGCAACTCTAGCCATAATACTGCTTCCTATGTTTCTGATTGTAATGCAAAAAGAGACAGGGTCGGCATTGGTCTATCTTTCATTCTTTCTGATGTTATACCGTGAGGGTATGCCTGGTGCAATATTGTTTGCAGGAGTCTGTGCCGTAGTATACTTTATAGTCGGTATCAGGTTTTCTATTGTTCCTATGGCCGACGAAGTTACTCCGTGGGGAGAGTTTGCCGTACTTTCTCTAATAATTATACTGACATCCGGACTAATATGGGTTTATTGCAAGACAGGAAGGAGGCTTGCTTTAACAATATTGGGAGTAGGGGTGTCAGGTATTGTTCTTGGTGTATTATTCTCGTTCTATGTCATACCTTTCAATATTGTATACATGTTGTTGGTTATGATAGGTGTGTTGTTTCTCACTATGATAGTATACTTTCTGCGTGAAAGAATTTATAGTTATCTCTATATATCTTTCTTTGTTATAGGTTCGGCTGTTTTCCTGTTTTCTACAGATTATGTCTTTTCCAAAGTTCTTGAACCTCATCAGAAAGTCAGAATAGAAGTGTTGTTGGGTATGAAGGACGATCCGTCAGGAGCAGGTTACAATGTTAATCAGAGTAAGATTGCCATTGGTTCCGGAGGATTGTTGGGTAAAGGTTTTCTGAATGGTACTCAAACGAAACTTAAATATGTTCCGGAACAGGATACAGACTTTATTTTTTGTACAGTGGGCGAGGAACAGGGGTTTCTTGGCTCATCAGTAGTTCTTATATTGTATCTTTCGCTTATCTTACGCCTTATAACTCTTGCGGAACGTCAGCCGACAAGATTTGCGCGTGTATACGGTTACTGCGTGATGAGTATTTTCTTTTTCCATTTGTTTATAAATGTAGGAATGGTTTTAGGACTTACACCGGTCATCGGTATTCCTTTGCCGTTTTTCAGCTATGGAGGTTCGTCTTTATGGGGATTTACGATTCTACTATTTGTTTTCCTCAGGATTGATGCCGCGAGATATGGAAATTCCAATGTCGGTTATTGATGACAGAGTGAATCCTTGCATGATATGACATATTTTTATGACTGAGTCTGAACTCTCCCTGTAGTTGAATATAGGACCGTCTGCTTCGTATTGATAGTATCCGCTCGCTGTACCGTTTCCGTTCCAGTTACCTCGTTCATTGGCCAGATACAAATGTACTGTGTCGCTTTTTTCCTTATCAGGCAATGATACAGACAACCATAAGTCGCGGTATGGATAGCTTACGGTATGTCTTATTCCTATTCTTGTGTTGTAAATTCCTATGCCAATACTGTCGTTAAGTGTGAAGAATATAGTGTCTGTTCTTTTCCAACCATTTTTATCTATTGGATAATAACGGTGGTAAACTGTATTTGTGGAACATGATGCTAATATAGCACATATAGCAATGATTATATATTTATGTGATAAGGCAGACATATATTCTGTATTGAATATTTATATAATTCGTTATAAATGACATACAGGCAGAGGTTTACCTCTGCCTGCTATAATTAGTTATTGTGGTAAATTTTCAACATTGGCTTTTCCCTCCGGTTGGCGCTGCTGATTGTTCGGTTTAGGCTTTTGTTCACCTTGTTTTTGTTCGCCTTGTTGATTCACGTTCTGCTGTCGCCTGTTAGGGTTATTACCTCGATTTTTATTACGCTGGTTTTTCGGTCTGTTGTCAGCTGGTTTTACCGGTTCGTTGTTCTCTTTCTGTTGTTCTTTCTGCTGCTGTTGTTGCTGTTGTTGAGGTTGTTGCTTTTCCTGTTGTTTGGGCTGAGGCTTAGGCTGCTTGTTCTGAGGTTTTTCAGCAACAGGCTTTTCAGCTACAGGTTGTACTGACTCATTAGGTTGTTGTTGAGGCTGTCCACCTTTATTCTTTTTCTTTTTGTTTTTTGAGTTTTTGCTTTTGTCAAATCTTGTCAGACTTTCCTGCTCAAGCAGATCTTTTGGCTTACGTTCATCTTTTGCTGTTTCGCTGCCTTCAAGTTTTTCCGGTTTTTCTCCGCGGCGGTTCATATTGATAATCTCGAATGCCCTGCGTGCGCTGATTGTACATTCGTTGGCAAGGAAACTCTTGTCTGTACTGTAGGTTATTGTACCTCCAAGGATATCTGCCTTGAAATAATAGTAAGTGGCATCGGCTGTTTCAAGTTCAATTTCCCTGCTAGGCAGTCTTTTCTGGCATTCCACGTAAGCATCTACTTCATAGTTGAGACAACATTTCAGTTTTGCACACTGTCCTGCCAGTTTCTGTGGGTTCAAAGATATGTCCTGATATCTTGCGGCGCTTGTAGATACTGATATAAAACTTGTCATCCATGTAGCACAGCACAATTCTCTACCGCAAGGGCCGATTCCTCCGATTCTTCCGGCTTCCTGACGGGCACCTATCTGCTTCATCTCTATACGAACCTTGAAGGCTTCTGCCAGAACTTTGATAAGCTGTCTGAAGTCGACACGTTCGTCGGCAATATAATAGAATATTGCTTTGTTGCCATCACCCTGATACTCCACGTCACCGATTTTCATCTTGAGCCCCAGGTCTTCCGCAATCTTGCGTGAGCGTATCATGGTCTGGTGTTCGCGCGACTTAGCCTCTTCGTATTTTTCCATGTCCACAGGTTTAGCCTTACGATAAACTCGTTTGATTTCAGCGTCAGGACGTATGTTGGCCTTTTTCATCTGTAGCGGAACGAGTCGTCCGGTCAGCGTCACTGTACCTATGTCGTGTCCCGGACTTGCTTCTACAGCCACTATATCGCCTTTCATCAGTGGCAGACGATTACTGTTCTTATAATATCCTTTTCTGGTGTTCTTGAACTGTACCTCCACCATGTCCTGTTCGTCGGCATTCCCAGGAATGTCGGCCATCCAGTCGTATGTATTCAGCTTGTTGTCCTGTCTTCCGCATCCACTGCATGCAAGGCAACCGCTACCGTTTTTCAGTTTATATTCGTTGTCCATATTTATATATTTAGTGCCGGTTATAACCAGTCTAACCGGTGTATATTATCTGTTTTTGATTAAGACTATCATTCTCACTGCCAGATCGAAGAAAACCATTTTAGGGTTTACATTCTGTTCGATATGTTTTATGGCCTCTTCTATCAGCTCTTCTATGCCGCAAACGTTTCTTTCGTTTATGAACGGCGCAAACCTGACTGCAAAAGCTGCCTCTTCGCGGTTCATGTAATTCAAGTCCGGCATTCTGAAGTTTGCCATGAAATTCTCGCGTGTCATTCTTGATGCGTATCTGAGGAAAATCTTGTGTCTTTCCCTTCCTCTTGCAGCCATTTGCTCGCTCCATTCCTTGAGAGAACGTATGTCACGACGCCATGCCTGACGCATCAGAGTGGTGAAACTGTCAAAACAGGCTTTCTCCTCATCACCCAGGCTTATGTTCTGCATAGCCTGAAGTACGCTTCCTTCCGACAGACGTGCGATGTCCTGAGCATCAGTTTCAGTCAGTCCGAACCTGTCTGAAAGATATTTTGCCAGAATATTCTGTTCTATCGGAACCAGATTTATTCTCTGTGTTCTTCCTGCCAGTGTGGGAAGTACGTATTCAGGTTCTTCGCTCACCATGATGAACAGTGTTTTCTCCGGTGGCTCTTCAACGAGTTTCAGAAGCTTGTTGGCACACTCGGCATTCATCTTTTCCGGCAGCCATATTATAGCCACTTTATACCCCCCCATTGATGACTTGAGCGATAGTTTCCGCTGTATCTCGTTACTTTCAGAGGTGTATATAAGCGGTTGCTTGTTTGGGTCACCCATATCTCCGCACCAGTCGGCAAGCGAGAAATAAGGCGAACGTTTCAGCCTTTGTCTCCATTCCGGCAGCCAGTCGTCCGATATCACAGTCGAGCCGTCCTTTTTCCTGATTACCGGGAAAACGAAATGTATGTCAGGATGTTCCAACTTGTCGGCCATACGGCATGACATACACTCGCCGCATGAATCATTGTCAGATGGATTAGTACAACATACATACCGTGCAAGCGCCATGGCAAATGGAAGCTTTCCGCAACCGGAAGGACCGCAAACCATTATGGCATGTGGAAGTCGTCCCGCATGCATGGTCTGTAAAATCATGCTTACGGCTTCCTGCTGACCGATAACGGAGGCGAATCCTCCATTTTTTCCTGTATGTATGCTGTTCATCATTTTTGTCTGAATATTAATATATAGCTTTTGCTATTTTTGCTATTGAGTCTACGGCTCCCACAGAGTAAAAATGAATACTTGGTACCCCGTGTGCCATAAGTTCCTTACACTGGTTTATAGTCCATTCGCATCCCAGTGCAGCCACCTCTTCGTCGGATTTGCATTTTCTCACTTCCGAGGCGAGTGCTTCCGGCAGGTCAATCTTGAATGTTCTTGGCAGTACATTCAGCTGAGCCATTTTCTTCAGTGGTTTTATACCAGGGATAATAGGTACGTTTATACCTGCCTTGCGAGCCTTGTCCACGAAATCAAAATATTTCTCATTGTCGAAAAACATCTGTGTAACTGCATATTGAGCTCCGGCTTCCACTTTCTGCTGAAGCCAGTACAGGTCTCTTTCCGCATTTGGCGATTCCTCATGCTTTTCCGGATAGCAGGCTACTCCGTAGCAGAACTGAGGCGGAAGCTTGTCCATCTCTTTTCCGTCGAAGAAGAATCCCTGATTATATTTGTTGATTTGATGTTGTAGGTCTATCGCATGTGCATGTCCGCCATCTTCCGGAGTGAAACTCTTCTGGTGGGGAGCCTTGTCACCTCTCAACACGAGTAGATCTGATATGCCTAGAAACTGCAAGTCGATAAGAGTATATTCTGTCTCTTCAGGTGTATATCCGCTGCAAAGTATATGCGGAACCACTGTCACACCATACTTGGCCTTTATGGCCGCGGCTACAGCTACTGTACCGGGGCGTCTTCTGGTAAGCTTACGGCAGTACATCCCGTTCGGTTCGGGCATATAGACATATTCACTGCGGTGTGTTGTTATATTGATGTATTTTGGATTATAAGGAAGCAGTGTCTCTATGTCGGACATCAGCTTATCTATTCCCGCACCTTTCAGTGGAGGAAGTATTTCGAATGAGAAAGCTGTTTTATTCTCGGCATTTATCAAATCTATTACGCTCATGTTTTATCCTATATTTGTATGTATTGTTTACAATGGAGACAAATTTAGGAAAAAAAACGGACATAATGGTATTGACATTCCAAATTTCTACAAATAGCTTTGTCCGAAAACTATATGACAGGTGTGAGCAGGTGTGCAAACCATCCTACGAAGTTCCTCCATGCTCCTCTTTTCCTGTAATATTCTTTTGTCATCCTTTCGCTGTTCTTCTTGTCGTTACTGTAAATCTCGTCCAGTTCCCAAGTGGTCTGGAGGTCGAATATAAAGGCGTTTATTTCGTAGTCGTATTTCAGACTTCTGCTGTTCAGGTTTGTGCTGCCCACTGTGCAGAAACGGTCGTCCACAGTCATTACTTTGGTGTGATGAAATCCTCCCTTGTAGAGATATATATGTGCTCCGGCTTTTCTGAACTTGTTCGCGTAGTAGAATCCTCCATCGGGTGTAAACGAAATGTCACATTTTTCTGAAATCATTATTTCTACTTTTATGCCTCTTTTCAAAGCTCTGTATATGGCTTTACGGACACTTCTTGTAGGAGTGAAGTAAGGGGTGACGATGCGTATATGATGTTCCGCGGCATCCATTGCTTCGATATATGCCCTTCGCACAGCATCCGGTGTCTTGTGTGGAACTCTTTGTACTATAGCTACTTGCTTGCCTAGTTGCTTTGGAGTATAGGTACTGTCCATACCATACGGGAAATATGTCTCTCCGCCTACGTTCTGTTTTGTCTCCTTGTTCCACACATAGAGGAATGCTTTCTGTAGTCCGCTCACTGCAGGACCTTCTATGCATATATGCATGTCTCTCCACGGGCCTATTCCAGGCAGACCGTTAATATAATAGTCGGCAATGTTCATACCTCCGGTAAATCCCGTCTTACCGTCTATAATCACTATTTTCTGATGATCTCTGCTGAAAGCATGGTTTATGTATGGAAATTTCATCGGATCAAATCTGATTATTTCTATACCTCTTTCGTTCAGCATTTTCAGATGTTCCTTCCTTAGCGGTCGGTTGTTCGACAGGTTTCCGAAATCATCGAACATAGCTCTTACCTTCACTCCTTCTTTAGCCTTTTCCGCCAGCAGGGTGAATATTTCTTTTGCTATAGAGTCGCTTCTGAAATTGAAATATTCCAGATGAATATGTTTCTTGGCTTTTCTTATTGCTTCGAACAGGTTTTCGAATTTTATCCTTCCATTTGGTAGAAGTTCTATTTCATTGTTGTTGTAGATAGGGATTTTTCTTTCCTGCAAGAATTTTGCAAAGATTGAATCTGACGGTAAATATTCTTCATCGGTTGCTTCATTTTGTGTGACAGATGCCGATATTTTATCTACAGAACAGAAAATCAGAAATATTATTGTTAAAATATAAAACCTTGAATTCATACTAAAATCGAATCTAGGGATGCAAAAATAGTCATTATGTATTATATAACAAAATACTATGTGGTTTTGACTACAAATTGCGTAAATAATACATAATTATACTATGATTGAATGGCAATACTTATTGCTGAAAGTGGCAAAATAGGTATCTTTGTGACATAAAAAACAATATGAGAAATGGCTTCGAATATTAATAAAAAGAATTTTCCCGTTCTAGGGATGAGTTGTGCAGGATGTTCTGCAAGAGTGGAGAAAACATTAAACAAACAGCCCGGAATAATCAGTGCTTCAGTAAATCTGGCAGCTGCAATAGCTACGGTGGAGTATAACGCTGACGAATGTACCCCGGAACAGTTGAAGGAAACTGTCAGAAAAATAGGATTCGATCTTATTATCGAAGAAAAGAAAGAGATACAGAAGGAAGCCGAGGAAGTTCGTAATAATCATTATAAGACATTGAAGGTGAAGACTTTTCTGGCAATAATCCTGTCTCTTCCGGTTTCGGTGATAGCAATGTTCTTTCATGACATGCCATACGCTTCGCAAATAATGGCTGTACTTTCCGCTGTGGTAGTATTCGGACTTGGAAATGGATTTTTCATCAATGCCTTCAAACTGCTCACTAAGGGTGGCGCAAACATGGATACACTCGTAGCCTTGAGCACCGGTATATCTTTTCTTTTCAGTCTGTTCAATATGTTCTTTCCGGAGTATCTTCTACGTCACGGAATAACTCCTCATGTATATTTCGAAGCGGCATCTATGATAGTTGCCTTTATCCTTCTTGGACGTACACTGGAGGATAGAGCCAAAGGAAACACAGCCGAAGCGATAAAGAAACTTATGGGACTTCAGCCCAAGAAGGTGACAGTGATGCGGAATGGTACGGAAATGGAGACAGATATTGATATGCTCATGGTTGGCGATACTGTTGTGGTGAAGCCGGGCGAGCGTATAGCAGTAGACGGCGCTGTGATTTACGGTTCGTCATACGTTGACGAAAGTATGTTGAGTGGTGAGCCAGTTGCCGTGCTGAAAGAGAAAGGTTCAAAGGTCTTTGCCGGAACTATCAACCAGAAAGGAAGTTTCAGGTTTGTGGCAGAGAAGGTGGGCAGTGAGACTGTTTTGGCACAAATCATAAAAATGGTTCAGGACGCTCAGGGAAGCAAGGCACCTGTCCAGAAACTCGTCGATAAGGTGGCAGGAATATTTGTCCCTATTATAATATCAATAGCTTTACTCTCGTTCGTTCTTTGGGTATCTCTTGATTCCGAAAGCGGACTTACCCATGGCTTTCTGGCTGCCGTTACAGTGCTGGTTGTAGCCTGTCCGTGTGCTTTGGGACTTGCCACACCAACAGCCATCATGGTCGGCATTGGTAAGGGAGCCGAGTTGGGAATACTCATCAAGGATGCCGACAGTCTGGAGATAGCCCGTAATGTTGACACTGTAGTTCTTGATAAAACAGGAACCGTCACCGAAGGTAAACCGGTGGTTACAGACTGGATGTGGAGCGACGGGACAGAGGATGTAAAACGCATATTGTGCGGACTGGAGAAACACTCTGAACATCCGTTGGCAATGGCCGTTGTGCAAGGTATAGGAACGGAACCGGCTGAAATAGCAGGTTTTGAAAGCATAACAGGTCAGGGAGTAAAAGGCATTTGTGACGGTAAAACATATATTGCAGGAAACAGACGTTTGATTTCATCCTTCGGAATTGTTATTCCTTCTGATATGGAAGAAAAAGCATCAATACTTGCCGCACAGGGTAAGACTGTGATATGGTTTGCCGATAATGAGAAAGTATTGTGTCTGTGTGCTATAACTGACAAGATGAAAGAAACATCTGCTGCGGCAATATTCAGACTGAAGAGCATGGGTATAAAAGTAGTAATGCTTACCGGAGATGCCGATGCTCCGGCACGTTATATGGCAGAACTGTCGGGAGTGGATGACTATAAGGCAGAAGTCACTCCACAGCAGAAGGCTGAGTTTATCAAAACTCTCCGTTCTCAGGGCAGGGTAGTGGCAATGGCAGGCGACGGTATAAACGACAGTGCCGCCCTTGCTGAGGCTGATTTGAGTATTGCCATGGGTAAAGGTAGCGATATCGCCATGGATGTGGCAAAGGTTACTATCATTTCATCCAATCTGGAGAAGATTGCAGACACTATAAGTCTTTCGCGTCATACTGTGCGTACTATCCGCCAGAACCTGTTCTGGGCGTTTATATATAATTTAATAGGTGTCCCTGTAGCGGCAGGTGTCCTATATCCTATAAACGGTTTTCTTCTTAATCCGATGATAGCCAGTGCTGCCATGGCTATGAGCAGTGTAAGTGTAGTTACCAACAGCTTGAGGCTGAGAAAGGCTAAACTATAATCAGTTTCCAACAAACGTTTTTTGCTGCTGACCATAGTGGACAGTGGTGTCGACTATAGTGGGCAGAGGTGCCGACTATCGTCAGCAGTGCTGCCGACTATCGTCAGCACCAGAATATACATGCCCTTTCTTAGGATTTTTTTAATTAATTCTAGATAATATGAAAAGGGAAAATATGAACAGTGAAAGCGAAAATATCGTAGCGATTGTCTAGGCGTAACATCCTAACTTTGCGCCGGATAAACAAGAAAAACGATATGAAAAGACTATTACTCAATTTTGCTTTAGCCTGTTCGCTTTTTCCTCTTGGAGCGCAGCAGGTGTTGACGCTGGAAGAATGTCTGCAGATAGGTATTGAGAATAATCTCACACTGCAGACCAAGCGCAACGAAATTATCAAAGGAAAGCACAGCATTTCGGAGAACCGTTCCAAGCTGTTGCCGCAAATCAATGCGGTGGCATCTTTCAACGACAATTTCAATCCACCCGTTTCGGTTACCGACGGTTCGGCATACGGTAATCCTTACAACGTGACAAAGACATTGCAGTATAACGCGTCGGCAGGACTGCAACTTCAGATGCCGCTCTACAACCAGACCATTTATACAGCCATGTCGGTTACGAAGATGATGGATGAAATAAACACTCTCTCTTACGACAAGGCACGCGAGGACCTGATAATGCAAATCACAAAAATGTATTATCTGGGCCAGAGTACAGCCGAGCAGATTTCTATAGTGAAAGAAAACATCACCCGTCTGGAAGAATTGAGAGACATTACTACAGCTTTCTTCGATAATGGTATGGCTATGGAAGTGGATGTGAAGCGTGTAAATATCAATCTGGAAAATCTTCAGGTGCAGTATGACAATGCTGTGGCAATGCTCACACAACAAATCAACATGTTGAAATATGTGATAGACTATCCTGCTGAAACAGACATCACACTCACTCCGGTGGATACTGAAAGCATCATTCCTGTAGAAATGAGTGGTCTGTACGAAGGTCAGCCGGAACTTGAGCTGCTGAAGAAACAAAGTACATTGGCAGAAAAACAGAAGAAAATGATTTCGCAGGGATATATTCCTTCACTATCGCTTACCGGAAGTTTCATGTATTCTGCATTCACCGACAAGGCGAAGAACTGGTTTCATGACGGACCGTCAAGCAAATGGTACAACTCATCAGGTATAGGTCTGACATTGAGAGTGCCGATATTCGACGGACTGGACAAACGTTCTAAAGTAAGAAAGGCGAAACTTGACATTGAAAATGCAAAACTGTCTTACGAAAATGCTTTGAAAAGTTTCAGAACACAATATCTGAACGCCACGAACGATCTGATGAACAGCCGCCGCAATTTCACCAAGCAGAAAGACAACTACCTGTTGGCAGAGGATGTTTACGAAGTGACTTCAGACCGCTACCGTGAAGGTGTGGCTTCAATGACAGAAGTACTTCAGGACGAAATGCGTATGAGTGAAGCACAGAACAATTATGTCACTGCACATTACAACTACCGTGTGAATAATCTTACAATGCTGAAACTTACAGGAAAACTAGAGACACTGTTGAAATAAGTATAACTTCAAATAAAAAACGATATGGAAACAAAAGAACTTGATATAAAGAAAAACACACTTGAGCAACAAGCTGCAAAACTCAGAAAACAACGCCGCCGCCAGATGCTGGCAAGTACATTCGGAATTATAATCCTTCTTGCAGGACTCTATCAGATTGGAGTAATGTTCTTCAGCTACAAACTGAATGAAACAAGCAATGACGCACAGATAGAACAATACATTTCGCCGGTAAACCTCCGTGCCTCGGGCTATATAAAGAAGGTGTATTTCACCGAACATCAGACAGTGAAGAAAGGCGACACACTGATGGTTCTCGACGACCGTGAATACCGCATCCGCGTTATGGAAGCCGAGGCTGCATTGAAAGACGCAATGGCAGGAGCTTCAGTCATAGGTCAGACACTCCAGACCACCAAGGCTTCAGCTTCGGTTTATGAGGCTTCAATCTCTGAAGTGGAAATCCGTCTGGCTAAACTGGACAAGGATCGCAAACGTTACGAAAACCTTCTTCAGAGAAATGCTGCCACACCTATCCAGTTGGAACAGATAGAGACAGAATATGAGGCGACTAAGAAAAAACTCGTGGCTTTGAAACGTCAGCAGGAAGCAGCAATGTCTGGAGTGAACGAAGTATCAACCCGTCGTCAGAACATGGAAGCTGCCATACAGCGCGCACAGGCTGCACTCGAAATGGCAAGACTCAATCTTTCATACACAGTAGTTACCGCACCATGCGACGGACAGCTGGGACGCCGCGCCATAGAGGAAGGACAGTTCATCTCTGCCGGACAGACCATAACCTATATATTGCCTGACACTCAGAAATGGGTGATAGCCAACTATAAGGAGACACAGGTAGAAAACCTTCATATAGGTCAGGAGGTAACACTTACGGTAGATGCCATAAGCGACAAGGAATTCAAGGGAAAAATTACAGCTATATCCGGTGCCACAGGTTCAAAATACTCACTCGTACCAACTGACAATTCAGCCGGAAACTTTGTTAAGATACGTCAGCGTGTTCCTGTAAGAATAGATTTCGAAGGGCTGAGTAAGGAAGACAATGAACGTCTTGCTGCCGGAATGATGGTTATTGTGAAAGCAAAATTATAATCTATGTCAAAGAATTATCCATTCTATAATTGGGTTCCCAAACCTATAGGTATCATCCTGCTGATACTGCTTTTCATCCCGATACTGACTGTGGGCGGAGTATATACAGCCAACAGCGGTGAGATGACAAGCGGACTGGGAATCCAGTCGGAACATATCCAGTTCGTGGGGTTCGTCACCTCGATAGGTATGGCAGCTTTCGCTCCATTCTTCTATCAGCTGGTATGTATCCGCCGTGAAAAAATGATGTGCGTGGTGGGTTTCTCACTCTTGTACATCCTCAGTTATGTGTGTGCTGTCACCGACAGTATCTTCCTTCTTGCATTGTGCAGCCTTATCATGGGTTTCCTCCGTATGGTGCTCATGATGGTGAACCTCTTTACTCTGATAAAATATGCCTTCGGAATGGAGGCTACAAGAAATATCACTCCCGGAATGGAACCGACCACGGAAGAAGGCTGGGATGCCCTTGACACAGAAAAAAGCAAGAGTATGCCTATTATCTACCTCTTCTTTATGATACTTGGGCAGATAGGAACATCGCTCACAGCATGGCTGGCATACGAATATCAGTGGCAGGACGTGTATTACTATATGATGGGAATGACGCTTGCAGCCATACTTATTATAATGGTGACAATGCCTTATCATAGTTATAACAGCCGACGTTTCCCTATCAATTTCCGCAAGTTCGGCAGTGTGGCAGTGTTCAGCGCTATGATGACCTGTATAGTCTATGTTCTGGTTTACGGCAAGACTCTCGACTGGTATTCCGATCCTACAATAGTCCGTTCCACTGTGCTTGCCGTGGTGTTCGGTGCAGCCTTCTTCTATATGGAATCTTCCGGACGTTCGCCGTATTTCATGACAGAAGTGTTTCGTTTGCGTACTATCAATATGGGTATCGTACTTTTCCTTCTGCTGATGATATTCAACACCAGTTCCATGTTTGTCAATGTCTTTACCGGGGTAGGCATGAAGATTGATAACTGGCAGAACGCTGCCCTAGGCAACTGGAGCATATTGGGATATTTCATAGGGGCGGTAATAGCCATAGTATTGGGTTCAAAAGGAGTGAAACTGAAATACCTTTTCGGAATGGGCTTTTTTCTGATAGGAATGTCGGCACTGTTCATGTATTTCGAAGTACAGACAGCAGGACTATATGAGAGAATGAAATATCCGGTGATAATCCGTTCCACAGGGATGATGCTGTTATATTCCCTTGCTGCTGTACATGCCAATCAGCGTATGCCATATAAATATATGTCCACTTGGATTTGCATAATGCTTTCTGTACGTATGATTTTAGGACCATGTATTGGTACTTCACTTTATACCAACGTGCTTCAGCATCGCCAACAACACTATATCACACGTTTTGCGCATGACGTAGATAGGGTAGAAGCACAGAATGCCGCTTCGTACGACCAGACAGTGCGAGGAATGCGCTATCAGGGTAAGAGTGAAACCGAAGCAGAGAACATGGCTGCCATATCCACAAAGGGTAAGGTACAGGTTCAGGCTACACTCTCGGCTGTGAAGGAAATGTCCGGCTGGACATTCTACGGATGTATGATTTCTATGATTTTCGTTCTTGTTTATCCATATCGCAAGAGGAAATTATCGGCTTAGCGTGAATTTTTTCCGCTAAGTCCGGTAATTTTACTAACTTAGCGCAAAGTTAAGTTGATATGATAAACTGTTCTGAAAGATTAATAAAGCTGGAAGAAAAAATATCCGGTCAGTCTGATGTATGTTCATCGGGCGGACCGGTTTTTGATTTTCCGGAAAGTATGAAAAAGGGGTTCGTCAATTTCGGTATAGGATTAATTGTATGCCATGAGGGTCAATTTGATTTTATACTTTCCGGGAAACAATATTATGCTCATAGAGGTGAGACAGTTTTCATTCACGAAGGTTCATCCTTCCGTATAACGGGACAGTCGGACAATATTGAAGTAAGTATCATTATATATAAGGTAGATCCTATACGTGATGTTCTCGGTAATATGGTTTATTCCGTGCATCTCTACTCGCAGATGTCGCCGGAAACACATTGTGTATGGAATACCGGTGATGAAGATGATGTGGCAGGGTATATATCACTTATCGGAACAGAACAGCCGCAGCAGGATGATTTCTTTCCGGTATACGAAAAGCGCTTGCTATTATTGTCTCTTACATATCGTCTTTGTTCAGTATTTCAGAAGAAATTCCTTTCCGGAAATTCTGTAGGAGCAAGGCGCACAGAAATATTCCTCCGTCTCATCCAGCTTATCGATCGTTATTTCATGTCAGAACGTGGAGTTGAGTTCTATGCCGACAAACTGTTTCTTTCTCCGAAATATCTTTCCGGACTTTCGAAAGCCTTATGTGGATACACGGTTCAGGAATTGGTGTTCAAGGCCATAATACGTAAGTCAATGGCTATGCTCGACAGTACAAACAAGACCGTTCAGGAAATATCCGATGAGTTCAATTTCCCTAACCCTTCCAGTTTCGGAACATTCTTCAAGAAACAGGTAGGGATGTCTCCTCAGAAATATAGGGATAGGGAAGGGTAAAGGTTTTCATGCTCTTAAAACCGGATAAACGGTTTCTGAACCATTGATACAAACAAATCAAATACTTAAAGCCTTTTTGTTTGCTTAAACATTTTTTTTGTACATTTGTCTGATTAAAAATTCTTAATATTATGGAAGAACTGATTTTGGAAAGACTTAGACAAGGAGATGAAAAGGCGTTCAAGCATATATTTGATCGCTATTATACACTCCTGTGTCGCTTTGCAAATCAGATATTAAATGATACTTCTTTGGCTGAAGAGATAGTGGATGATGCTATTTTCTATCTATGGGAGCACCGTGCGGATATTGAAATCACACATACTATCCGCGCATATTTGATGAGATCTGTACGCAACCGTTGTCTTAACGAACTTAATTCATTGTCACACCGCACGGAACACAGCTTTTCCACTTATCTCTCTGATGATAATCTTGAATTTCTCGATACACTTTTCGCCGATGAAAATCATCCTTTGGGCACCCTGATAGAGCAGGAATTGGAAGATGAGTTGATGCGTTGTATCAATTCATTGCCCGATGAATGTCGCAAAGTTTTCAAGAAAAGCCGTTTCGAACAAAAAAAATATGAAGAAATCGCTCAAGAACTGAATATTTCTGTTAATACGGTTAAATATCACATTAAGAATGCATTAGCATATCTTAATACTCATCTTGCCGAATATCTTAAACTCATTCTGATATATATTTTTATAGAAAAATGAAAAAAAGTTCATTTTTCCACTACCCTATAAATCTATTATTTTGTCTAACCTATAAAGCCACTAATAAAATATATGGAAAGAAAAGAAATACATAAAGAAGAAATTGACAATCTGATATCTATGTATCTTACTGGAGATATAGATTCGCAATCTTTGAAGACTCTTGTTGCCTGGAGTAAAGAGTCGTCTGAGAACAGTCTTTATGTAAGAAACAAGATAGAAATATGGTTTTCATCAGGAGTGGCAGGCAGTATGACTTCTTTCGATAAGGAAAAAGCCTTCGAAAGATTTAAGAACCGTATTGAAAAAGCTACTATAGCAGAAGAGCAGAAACAGCGATTTACAAAATCCCGCAGCTTTAAGATCTTCTATCGTGTGGCAGCAGCAATACTTATTCTATTACTTCCACTTGCCGGTTATTGGGGCGGTGTGGAAACAGTGAAAAGTGGTTTCTCTGATATAGTGGTAGAAGCGCCAATGGGAGCACGTACAAAACTTTACCTTCCTGACGGAACGCTGGTTTGGCTTAATGCTGGTTCAAAAATTACCTACTCACAGGGTTTTGGTGTTGATAATAGAGATCTGACACTTGAGGGAGAGGGGTATTTTGAAGTTAAGAGGAATGAGGAAGTGCCATTTAAGGTTAATACCGAAGATTTGAATTTACGTGTCTTGGGAACAGTATTTAATTTCCGTAATTACATAGAGGATGACGAAGCTGTTGTTGAATTAATTGAAGGTTGCGTTGAATTAAATAGAAATGCAATAGAAAATGATAGATATGTAATGTCTCCTTCTGATAAATATATTATGAATAAGAAGGATGGTTCTTATCGTTTATCACGTTCGAAACCAGACAATGCCAGAGCATGGACTAATGGTGAGTTATTTTTTGATAATGATTGCCTTTCAGAAATTGCACGAATACTAGAGAGAACATATAATGTAGATATTGTTGTAGCTGATTCTTTAAAAAATCTTAGATTTTACGCATCTTTCGTATCTTCTGAAATGAATGTTGAAGAAATATTAAAATCTTTTGCGGCTACAGAACGTATGAAATATGAAATTAAAAACAATAGATATCTTTTGTATTAATTAACCAACCATGAAAAAATTTAATTATGAATGCACATCAAAAAGAATTTACCGGCTAGTAACTAGAAAACCGGAAGACAAGGGGGGTCTCCCGGTTTGGGAAATGTTTTTCTGTTAGGGAAAGAAAAACACGGATTAAGGTTTCGCAAAGTTACGAAAACTTTATCCATTCTAGATTTATTTCATTTTTTTAAACTTAAAATCACATGTTTTTATGATTAAGAGAAAAAGGGTCATTTTAATGACCATGGCTGCTTTTTGCCTTAATTTTGCTGCTTATTCTCAGAACATTACTCTGAAAATGAGGAATATAACAGTTAAAGAGGCAATGGACGAACTAAAGAAAAAGAGTGGATATTCTTTTGTCTTCTCATCTTCGGATGTAGATACAAAGAAACGTATTTCAGTGTCGGCTCAAGACGAAAGTTTAGGATCAGTAGTTGACCAGATTCTTGCAAATCAAGGTTTGACATACGAAATTTCAGGAAAAAATATTATTATCAGAAAAGCTTCGGTTAAAGATAATTCTATAAAAGGTAGGCTTATTGATATCAATGGAGATCCTATTATTGGAGCGACTGTAGTAGTAAAAGGTACTAATAATGCCACTATTACAGATATGGATGGAAATTTTGTTATTAAAGCCGGTAGAAATGAAAAGTTGGAAATATCAATGTTGGGATTTACACCACTTGTGGTAACAGGTGCGCAGGTCGGTGGAAAACCTTTGGTTATGAAAGAAGATGTGCAGATGCTTGATGAAGTTGTTGCTATTGGTTATGGTAGTGTGAAGAAAAGTGACTTGACAGGTTCTGTAGTAAATGTTTCTTCAGAAAAACTTATGAATCAGGCAAAGATGAATGACCCTATACAAGGTTTGCAAGGTCAGATTGCCGGTGCTGATATAACTAGTGGTAACGGTCCAGGTTCAACTTCTTCAATAATAATTCGTGGTTACAATACACTTATGCGTTCTGGTGGTGACGCTCCTCTTATTATTGTGGATGATGCTCCATTTCTTGGTTCAATAGATGAAATAAATCCTTCTGAAATTTCAAAAATTGATGTATTGAAAGATGCTTCTTCATGTGCTATTTATGGTGCTCGTGGTGCAAATGGTGTAATTATCATTACAACAAAACGTCCAAATAAAGAAAGTCGCTTGGAAGTTGAATATGATGGTTTCTTCGGTATGGGTAAATCGTTCCGTGATTTTGATGTAATGGATGGAGAAATGTATGCTGCATATAGACAGCAGGCATATATAAATAACGGTGATCCGGATGTAGCATTTGATGATGTTCAGAAAAGAGTTATGGAGTCTGGTAATTATATAGACTGGCAGAAACTGATGTTTGATGACTGGAGTTACAAAACAAACCATAGTTTGACTATTAATACTTCCACAGGTAAAAACCGTAATGTAGTTGTATTAGGTTATAATAAGGACCAGGGTATTATTGACAATATGTCATATCAGCGTTTTACAGGACGATTTACTGGAGAAATGCAGCTTCATGATAAATTCTCTATGGGATATTCTATAAATCTCGCTTTGACAAATAGAGAGGTAGGAGATGCAAATGTTTGGCGTATGGGTATGCGAATGGACCCTTTGTCAGAACTTTATGATGAAGAGGGAAACATGAATTTCTACACAAATAAATGGATGAGGGATGCATCGCTTGGAAATCCTATTTTTGATACTAAGAAGGAAAATGTAGATGTTCAGAAAAACAGAACAAACATTTCGGGTAATCTTAATGCGAATTGGGAGATTATAGATGGATTAAAATTCAAGACTACTTTCACTTATGGTTTTTATGCTAGTGAAGATGGTGCATATTTTGGCCCTAATAGTAATAATAGAAAGCAGATTATGAATGGGGCTAACTTTATGAAATCAACCATTCAGCAGTTGAACTTTACTAATATGCTTAATTATAACAAGCAGTTCGGTTCAAATCATAAATTGGATATTTCATTAGTACATGATATGCAGACATACGATACTAATGCTGTAAGTTTAGCTGGATTTGATATTCCATATTATGGTATGTGGTATAATGTTAATGAAGCACAGCAAAATGTTACATACGGTTCAAATAGAAAAAGATGGACTTTATTGTCATTCATGGGACGTTTGAATTATACTTTGATGGACCGTTATTTGTTTACATTGACAGGTCGTTATGATGGATCTTCACGTCTAGCTAAGGGAAATAAATGGGATTTCTTCCCTTCTGCTGCTTTTGCATGGCGTATTAGTGAAGAAGAATTTGCTGAAGAACTTGAGAACCTTTCAAACTTGAAGTTAAGATTGAGCTATGGTATGTCTGGTAATACAGCTGTAGATGTTTATGCCACTCAAGGAAAATATGGTAGATTCCCTTATAATTTTGGAACAAAGGAAGTACCGGCTTGGGGATATGTACCAACAGAAATTGCAAATCCAGATCTTGGTTGGGAAAGAACAGGTGAGTTGAATCTTGGTGTTGATTTTGGAGTGTTTAATAACAGAATTTCAGGTACAGTTGAATTTTATGAACGTAATACATACGATCTTTTGATGCAGAGGAATTTACCAACATTTACTGGTTATACCTCTGTTTGGCAGAATGTAGGGCAAGTGCGAAACCGTGGTATAGAAATGTCATTACAGTTTGTGCCTATAGAAAAGAAAGATTTCAGACTTTCAATAAGTGCCAATATGAGTTATAATAAGAATGAGATTGTTAAATTATTTAATGGAACAGAAGATTTTCCAGCTAATAATTGGTTTATAGGTAAACCTGTAAGCGTTGATCGTTTTTATGAGTATATTGGTGTATGGCAATTAGATGAGGCTGAAGAGGCTGCCAAATATAAAACAGTTCCTGGTAAGATTAAACTTTTGGATAAAGACCAAAATTTTGTGTATGATCAAGAAGATATGAGCATATATAACAGGATACCAAAATGGCTTGCCGGACTTACAATAAATGCGCAATATAAACAGTTTGATTTGAGTGTATATACATACGGACGTTTTGATTATGGTACACGTATGGGAAGTATTACATACGAAGCAAGTTCTACAAGATTTAATCAAGTTGGTATTAAAGATTTCTGGACAGAAGATAATCCTACAAATGCACATCCTGCCCCAGATATCGTAAAGAATGGATATTTAGGTGGAAGTTCTTGGGCTTGGCGAGATCTTTCTTTTGTTAGAATAAAGAATATCAATTTGGGGTATACTCTTCCAAAAAGTGTTACAGAAAAATTTGGAAGTAAGCATGTTAGAGCTTATTTGGCTGTTGATAATCCATTCTTGTTTACAAGAAAAGATTATAAAGGTATAGGTCTTGATCCTGAAAACTGTAATTCTGAAGATGTTGCTCGCCCTCTTACCAGTTTTATCTTTGGTCTAAATGTTAAATTCTGATTTATAATTATTACTATTATGAAGACAAAATATATATTATCCAGCCTTTTCTTAGGCTTTTTGTCAATGTCCTGTGCTGATTTCTTGGAGGAAATTCCTTATAATAAAGTTACGCAGGGAAATTATTTTACTACTGCTGAAGGTATTAAAGGTGGTATAAACGGTTTATATGGAAGTTTGAGGGATATATATAATACTGAGAATTTCATGAATTTTGCTGAAAGTGAAACTGATATTACTATTTGGCCGTCAAGTGCTGCTCGTCAACCAGTTTTTGCCGATAATGGTTATGTTACGGGTATGTGGAATACATTTTATAATTGTATCAACAGATGTAATGAAGTAATACAATCGTTGGAGAAAAATAATATACCTGGACTTTCAGATGATTTAAAGAATCGTTATCTAGGAGAAGCTAAATTTATTAGGGCTCATATTTATGCACATCTGGTAAAGCAATGGGAAGATATCCCAATGCCACTGACTCCTACTGTAGGTATAGTAACAAAGGCTCCTAAGACGCAAGAGAAAGATGTTTGGGTGCAGATATTGGCAGATCTGGAATTCGCAAAAAATAATTTACCAGAATCATATCCTGCTGATACTGACTATGGAAGGATTACAAAATATGCAGCTCTACATGAACTGGCTTTAAGTTTGTTGACATGTAAAAGAGATGATCCAGCATCTTTGGAATTGGCACAACAGTATGCTGAAGAAGTGATAAAATGTCCTAATTATGAACTTATGGAAAGTACATGGAATTTATGGGATATGTCTTACGTTAGAAATAATAAGGAAGTGATTTTTGCTATTTGTTATTCAAAGGATAATTTACTTAATGGTTCTGGAAATCAGTCGCACATGTATTTTGTTGCTGATTATACGCAGCATAAAGGTTTGACAAGGAGCCTTGAATATGGTCGTCCTTGGATTCGTGTAAAACCAACAAGATATGCATACGAATTGTATTTGAATCCAGAACTTGATGATGAAGCAAATAATAAAATAGCTGATAGACGTGCAAAAGACTGGTTTCTGACTGATTGGAAAATAAATAGTGGTAAAGATTACACTGAAACATTATTTAGTCCATACACAAAACAAGATGAAAAGGTAACAATAAAAAATGGTGAACTAGCAATGATTGCGTGTCCTTGGTATAATACAATAGAAGCTGCTGAATATGCAAAACAATTTTGGCCGGTTTGGGTTTGGATACCAGATCATATGGAACAGTTTGTTAAAGAAACAGGTGGAATACAATCTAAGGATAACCCTAATGGAATTTGGCCATCTAATGTTAAGTTCTGTAAGATATTGTTCTATCCATATTTGAGGAAACATCTAGATCCTACTAGAATTGATGCAAATTATGCTCAAGGTTCTCGTGACGTTTTTGTATATCGTTTAGCAGATACTTATTTACTGGCTGCAGAAGCTGCATTTTTACGTAATGATAAAGAGACTGCTGCTAAATATATAAATGTAGTTCGTGAAAGGGCAGCAAGACCAGAATTTAAGGAGGCAATTAAAATAACTGCTGATCAAGTTACTGCTGATTTTATACTTGATGAAAGAGGACGTGAATTGATTGGAGAAATGAAACGTAGAAATGATTTGAAACGTTTTGGAGTTTATACAAAACGCATGACTGAACTTCATGATAAAATATGGTATTTGGATCCAGCTTATGAATTCGAAGAATATATGGAGAAACGTCCATATCCTAGAAGTTTCTTATTGAGCATTGAAAATCCTGAAGATTTTAAGAATGCTCCTGGATATGGTAATTAAAATAATAAGGTATAAAAAGATTGTTTTTAGGGATAACTTAATTATAACAAAATAGAACAGATATGAATTTTTTACAGACAACTTTATTAACTATCTCTGCCTCGCTGATGATGTCGTGTGCTGAGACTACACAAAAAAAAGATTATTTTTCAGATTTTCCACAAGGAGCAGATCCTATAGAAGTGGGACAGATTGTTGCAAACAGATTTTTATCACGTCCACATTCAAATACCGGTTCTTGGTACACTGAGGAACAACAAAAGGATTCTACATTGTTTAATAATCCGGTTGGATATGTTGTTTATCCGGATGTATGTGCATGGTATGGAGCATTACTATATGCAAAAGAAGTGAAGAATCACGATTTGGTAAATCGTCTTACTGAAAGAGCTGCTAAAGTGGTATATGGAGAAGAAAAAAATCTTATTCCTGTAGCAAACCATGTAGATAACAACGTTTTTGGTGTGATTCCATTGGAGGTTTATGAAAATACAAAGGATAAGCGATTTCTGGATTTAGGACTTTACATGGCTGACGAACAGTTCAAGGAGCTGACTCCAGAAGAGCTTGCTAAGTTGAAGCCTAACGAGCAGAAGTGGTATAATCAGGGACTTAGTTGGAATACACGCATGTGGATAGACGATATGTATATGATTACAATACTTCAGGCACAGGCATATAAAATGACAGGCGACAAGAAATATATAGAACGTGCAGGTAAGGAAATGGTAGTCTATTTGGATGAATTGCAAAAAGAAAACGGTTTGTTCCATCATGCGGATGATGTTCCTATCTATTGGGGACGTGGTAATGGATGGATGGCAGCAGGTATGGCAGAACTCTTAGCCTATCTTCCTGAAAATGATCCGAACAGGGCTAGAATAATGGAAGGATATCTGAAGATGATGGATACCCTATTGAAGTATCAGGATAAGAAAGGTATGTGGCATCAGATATTGGATGATGAGAATGCTTGGGCTGAGACTTCTGGTACTGGTATGTTTACTTTTGCTTTCATAACTGGGGTAAAGAAAGGATGGCTTGATGCTGACGTATATGGACCAGCGGCTCGTAAAGCATGGATTAGTCTGTGTTCGTATATAAATACAAATGGTGATGTTACAGATATTTGTATTGGTACAAATAAAAAGAATGACTACCAGTATTATTTAGATAGAGAAAAAGTTATAGGCGATTTACATGGACAAGCACCTGTATTATGGTGTGCCGCAGCTATTTTGAAATAATTTTAAATAGATTTTCTTCCACAAAAAATTAGATTTTACAGCTATGCGATTCAATAGGTTTCATTTATTAATATTAGTTCTGTTCTCATTGGTACATTTTTCATGTGCCGATGAGATTAAGATAGAAAACGGTGATAAGCCGGAATATGATGATAGTAAAATAGATATTATTAGGGACGCATTTGATACTAAGAGGGACAATGCTTTTTTAGAGCTTAAAGGTAAACCATTGAATGAAGGGGAAATATTAGGACCGATTTCAGGAACTGGAGTAAAATTCTATAGAACATATTGTTACAGTCTGATAGATTTTGCGGCAAAATGTTTTTGGTTGGAAGAAATGAATAATGAAGCCAACGAAGCATTGATCAAACATTGTGAGATATTTGATAATGATTCAGAGGAAAGTAAAAATTGGCCCAATATGAGAGACGGGGATAGCTTTTATTGGGCTTCTGATGAATTGTGCAGAATTGTTGAATATTGGGGAACAAAAGGTACAAGAAAAGCCGGATTGTTGAAACCTGATGTGGAAGCTAAAATTCTACATATGATGTGGATCTTTGTTAAGGACCAGTCATATCTTAAGGAATATAAGGAATTGCCAGTTAATGGAAAAATGGGATATCTCTCTATTGTACCTGCTGATTTTTTACAAAATAATACGTGGGATGTAGAAGGATCAGAAAATCATCATATAATGAGATTTTATACTAAATGGCATTTTTCAAAACTTTTGAAGGATCTGCCTGAATATAAGGATTTGAAAAGTGATGATGGTCATACTCCTTTACAACATTATGAAGCGTGGACATCCTATATAAAACAGTATATAAAGGAAAGAGCTAAGAAAGGCTTGTTTGTAGAATTCGCCAATGATTTGTATGGTATGGAGTCATTGAAGTGTATATATACTTTATATGATTTTGGTGATAAGGAGATCCATGATTTGACAGGTAAATTTCTTGATGTATATTGGGCATCATGGGGGCAAGAGCAAATAGACGGTGTCAGAGGTGGAAGTAAGGCTCGCATATATCAGGGATTGAATAGTATGCGAGGTGATACACATTTCAGAAAATTAGCATGGTATAATTTTGGAATAGGCGGTAAAAGCGTTATTAAAGAGAATATATTTTCCTTTATAACAAGTAATTATAGAATGCAGGATGTAGTCATGGATATTGTTCTTGATGTTCATGGTAAGGGGGATTATGAGGTTCTACAAAGGAAATTAGGTCTTTCTCAGGACGGTAAGAGTTTTAATATACCATATTATAGATTTCGTACAGATGCGGGATTAGTAAGATATAGTTATTGTACTCCAAATTTTATAATGGGAACTTTTCACTGTGAAGCATTGCCTTCACCAATTCTTTCAGATGGAACAACTGGAGGTGATGAATGGACAATGTTAAGTGGCCAAAACAGGTGGATGGGAGTTATATTTGAAGGAAATCATAGTGCACGTATATATCCTCAGTGTGTTCCGGAAGGAAGTAACAGGGGAATATACAATCAACACTGGGGAGTACAGAAGAAGGGATGTATGATAGTCCAAAAGATGAAAAATGATTATAGCAAATATGCTAAGGACTTACGTGTTTGGGTTAGTGACTTTGGAAGACATGAAAAGGCAAGTAAGGATGGATGGTTTTTTGCTTCGTATAACAGTGCATATGCTGCGATAAAATTTGTTTCGGGAGGTTATAAAGAAGATTTTCTTAATGATAATTTATGGCCTGGATATTGGTTGACAGCAAAAGAAGAATATTCTCCTGTTATCATTGAGGTTGACAAGAAGTCCAACTATTCCAGTTTTGATGAATTCCAGAATAAAATTATTTCTCTAAATGTTAATGTTTCAGACAATTTTGTTGAACATACTACATTATATGGTGATAATATTAAGTTCTATACAGATTTTAGTAAACTGGCGGAAGTTAATGGAGAAACAGTTAATTTGATCCCGTCAAAGGTTATGGACAGCCCTTATATACAGTCTGATTATAATTCTGGAATATATACAATTAAAAAAGGTGGAAGAAGTTTGATTATAGATTTTAATGTAACTGACTAATTTATTCATTTGGTTTTTGAAAGTTGATTCTTGCCTATAATTATATTTTTATCATTATAGGTAAGATGGAATTTATGTTTTCTAATTTAATTTTTTTGAAATGAAACTAGCAAAATCAATATTTTTAAGTCTTAGTTTGATGCTTTCGTCATCATTGATGGCTGAAAACTATTCGTGGAAACAGTTGGAACAGATAAGGGATGGTTATGAAACAAGACGTGAAGAAGCCTTTTCGCTGTTAAAAGGGAAAAAACTTGTGCGTGAAAAGGTTATTCCTCCTATATTTTCTGATGGATCAGACTTTTCGCGTCATTATAGTTATTCATTGATAGATTATGCTTTTAAGTGTTTTTGGCTAGGTGAGGATATAAAGGGTGCTAATGCTGCGCTTCTTGAAAATGCAAATTATTATATAGGTTATCCTCGCGCTTATAGTGATAAAGACAGTTTCTATTGGGCTGCAGACGAATTGTGCAAAATTTTGGAATTCTATGGAAGTAATGGAACCAAGAAAAAAGGATTGATAAAGAAGAATGTTGAGGAAAGAATATTGCTTATGATGTGGCAATATTCAAAGCAACAATCAAAAGTTGCAAAAGCTGATTATAAAAACACGAATACTTGGTATGTTGATGAATCGGAGAATCATCATGTACAACGTTTTTATGCCGCATGGCATTTTGCCAAATTTCTTATGGCTCATCCTGAATATGCAGGAAAGAAATATGATGATGGATATACTGTGGAGCAGCATTTTGAGGCATGGAACAAATATATTAAAGAGTGGATTAGAGAAAGAGGAAGAAAAGGGCTTTTTGTTGAAATGGCGAACGACAGTTATGGTCTTGAGACTTTAAAAGGTGTTTATAATTTTTATGATTTCGGCGACAATGAAATGAAAGCCCTTACTAAAGATCTTCTAGATTTATATTGGGCTGCTTGGGCTCAGGAGCAGGTTTTTAGTGTACGCGCAGGAGCAAAAAGTAGGGTATATCCATACGAGGCTCATAAAGGTAAAACTCCATTTAGAAAGATGGCATGGTATTACTTGGGTACAAACGAAATCAATGCTCCATACAATAATCTATACACCCTGATTACAAGTGACTACCGTATGCCATTGTTGGTAATGGATATTGCTATGAATATTGAAGAAAGGGGTAATTATGTTATACAACAACGTAGATTGGGACGTGCTGAAAAAGGCTTTTTTACTCCTCCAAACTATCATGTGACTGAAAATGACGGTTTATTGAGATATACATACTGTACACCGGAATTTATGGCAGGAAGTTTTATGTGCGAGGCACTGCCATACGAAGATTGGGTCTTAATTAGCAGTCAGAACAGATGGGCAGGTATTGTGTATGCTGATGATGCGGATGCACGTATTTATGCACATTGCAAGACTGGACGTGATAACCGTGCGTATAACCAGTTCTGGTGTGTTCAGGAAAAGGGTGCTATGATATTCCACAAACTTGATACAGTGGTATGTAGCCGTGGTGCACATGAAATGAGAATGTGGATTAGTAAGGCTGGTCTTACAAACAGAGTGGAGCGAAACGGATGGATATTCCTGGAAACGAAAGGTACATATACAGCAATGAAATGTGTCGGTAGTGGCTATAAAATTAATGAAGAGAAAAACGGTTATTGGGTCGTAGCTGACAATTGGTTTGCGCCTTTTGTAGTAGAGGTGTCTCCTAAATTAGGATATGGTAGTTATGATGAATTCCAGAATGCGGTTATTTCTACAAAATGTGAAATAAAAGATAACAGGGTGGTGTATCGTTCACTTACAAATGATGAACTTTCATTGCCTGTTGACTATAAAGGTTTGCCAACCGTTAACGGATGTAATGTTGACATTACTCCTACTTGGGGAATGAATAGCCCGTTTGTGAAATCGGTATTTGATAGCGGTATTGTAAGAATTGAAAAGGACGGTAAATCCATTATTCTTGATTTTAACAGAAAAATTTAAAATTAATTCTATGGAATTAAGAATTTCATATATCAGTTTAATTATTTCTCTTATATCCTGCTCATCAGTGCAGGATATAGAGAGAAAAATGGATTCTATTTCAGGAATATATCCAAAACTTGCATACTATAATAATGAAGGAGAATGTGGTACAGGGGCAGTAGTGCCATGGGCTAATCGTTTGTGGGTGGTAACTTATGCTCCGCATTCACATAAAGGGTCGTCGGACAAACTCTATGAAATAACTCCTGGTTATAAACAGATTATTCGTGATGAAAGTATAGGTGGAACACCTGCTAATCGTATGATACACAAGGAAAGTGGCCAGCTCTTCATCGGTCCTTATGTCATAGACTCATTGGCAAATGTAAGAGTTGTTTCATGGAAGGATATGCCTGGAAGGCTTACGGGTAATGCGAGACATTTATCTGATTCTTCCAAAAAGATATTGTATGCTACTATGGAGGAAGGTTTCTATAGTGTAGATGTAAATTCATTGGAGGTAGATACTCTTTATTTGGATGGTAATATGATACCTAAAGAGAAAGGTGTTCCTTTCTATGTTAATGAACTTTTGCCAGGTGCACACGGGAAAGGATTTTATTCCGGACAAGGTGTAGCAGTATTCAGTAATAATGGTGAAAATTCACGTGAAGCGAGATATAAATTTGATGCTGTGTCAGGTGTGTTGGCTGAATGGAACGGAAAAGACTGGTCTGTGGTAAGGCGAAATCAGTTTACGGAAGTTACAGGGCCTGGAGGTATATATGGGAATGAAAATCCTGCTACGGATCCTATATGGGCTACAGGTTGGGATTATAAGTCCATATTGTTAGGTGTAAGAGATTACCGTAAAGGATGGAAATTCTATCGTTTGCCTAAAGCAAGTCACAGTTATGATGGTGCTCATGGATGGAATACAGAATGGCCTCGTATAAGGAATATAGGTGAAAATGGAAATCCGGATTATCTGATGACTATGCATGGTATGTTTTGGAAATTTCCTGGAGATTTTAATGTAAATAACGCAAAAGGAATAAGACCGAGATCTGCCTATCTGAAGGTTATAGGCGACTTCGCACGTTGGAATGGACACTTGGTCTTTGGATGTGATGATTCTGCTCAGAAAGAATTTCTTAATAAGAGAAAGGCTAAGGGAGGGATAGAAGGTCCTGGGCAGTCTAATTCAAATTTATGGTTTACATCAGTTTCAAAACCAGATGAACTTGGACCTGCTACAGCCGATGGAGCTGTATGGGCAAATGAAAATGTAAAGGCTGGAGAGTGTTCAGAACCGTTTCTTTTCTGTGGTTGGTCCAAAAGGTGTGCCTGGATTAAAAATGAAGGTAGTACAGATGCTTCTTTAATATTTGAAGTTGATGTGAATGGTAATGATAATTGGAAAGAAATTGAAAACATAGAGTTGGCTGCAGGTAAATCATCTTATATCTTGTTTAACGAAAATGAAAAAGCTGAGTGGATTCGTGTGAAATCTGAAACAGATACGAAAATTACAGTAAGTTTTAATTACACTTCGGACGATAATAGGAAAAATGTTCCTTCTGAAATGTTTAAAGGACTATATAAAACAGACTGTAATCAATATATAGGAGGTTTATTATATGGATTGGGAGACAACAGAAGGGTTCTTGGATTGGTAGCTCATGAGCTTGTAGATGGTAAGATGATAACTTCCGGATATTATGAAATGGGTGATGAACTGAAACTCGTAAAGAAGGATGATGTCAAGACGGCAGATTTTATAATGTCTAAATTTGCTATTCCTGATTCTATTGTAACGATAGAAGAAAACTCAGTTCTGATTATTGATGACCTTGGAAGAAGATGGCGTTTGCCTCTTGGCTCGGAGGACTATCGTTTACCAACAAATAACGGTCTGCTGCGTATCTGCAGGGAAGTGGCTACGGAAAGAGATTTGTTTTCTTGTATGGGAACATTCTATGAGCTTCCTGCCGAGAATGCTGATGGGTTTGCAAAAATAAGACCTGTGTCAACTCATCCATATCATATTAATGATTATGCTTCATATCGTGGTATGTTGGTAATGACCGGGGTAGACCCAGATAAATCAGAAGGAAATCTCCACATAGTTGTTTCAGATGACAAAAAGGCTGCAGTATGGGTAGGAACTATAGATGATTTGTGGGAAATGGGCAAACCGGTAGGAGTGGGTGGACCCTGGAAAAACACTAAGGTAAAAGCTGGTGAAACATCTGATCCATATCTGATAGGTTTCTATGATAGAAAATATCTTACAATAAAACAGGATTCAGATAAAACTGTTGAGATGAAAGTTGAGGTAGATCCTACTGGTAATGGTGACTGGATTGAGTATGCTTCGTACTCGCTTGAGCCGGGAGTGGCAAAGAATGTCACTTTTGACAATAGCTTCCAGGCAAGATGGATTCGTTTCAGCGTAAATGCCGATACCAACGCGACAGCTTGGCTTGAATATAAATAATTATTCTTTGAATAAAATAATTAATAAATTTTGATATGAGACAACTGATTTTGTTAATAATTTATTTATTGACATTTTTGAATTTATCGGCACAGGTAAATGATAGTATAGTCAATTGGTTCAAGGATGCAAAATTAGGAATGTTCATACATTGGGGGCTTTATTCTCACACAGCAGGTGATTGGAAAGGTCGCCCTTCTAAAGGTGCAGAGCACTTTATGCTTTATGAACGTATACCATTAAAAGAATATGCCAAAATAGCTAATGTATTTAATCCTGTAAATTTTAATGCTTCAGATTGGGTTAAGAAGGCTAAGTATGCGGGTATGAAATATATGATAGTTACTGCAAAACATCATGATGGATTTGCTATGTATGACTCTAAGGCGAGTGATTACAATATAGTGAAGACAACACCTTTTGCAAGGGATCCTATGACTGAAATTATAAAAGCCTGTAGGGAAGAAGGTCTCAAGTTTGGCTTTTATTATTCTTTGGGAAGAGATTGGGAAAATCCGAATGTTCCTACAAACTGGCCGGTAAAGGGAGGAAGAAGTAATACATGGGATTATCCGGATGAGGATAATAAGCGTCTTGAAATATATATTGAAGAAAAGGTAAAACCTCAAATAACAGAGTTGCTTACGAATTATGGTAAAATTGATTTTATATGGTTCGATACTCCTGAATTAGTGACGAAAAAACAGAGTCTTGAGTTGAGAAAGTTGATATTTGAAATACAACCGAACTGTATGGTTAATCAACGTATTGGTAATAATTGTGGAGATTATGAAATAGTTGAACAGAAACTTAATAATGATATAAGAAATGAACCTTGGGAAGCGTGTTTGACCATGGGGAAGAATTGGTCTTTCAATAAATATGATACGATTTATAAAAAAACGGACGTGCTAATTAGGCATTTTGTGGATATAGTAAGTAAAGGAGGGAATTTATTATTGAATATAGGTCCAGATGGTAAAGGATGTTTTCCTGTACAAACAGAACCAGGTCTGTTGGAGTTTCATAAATGGTTGGGAAAATATGGTGAGGCTATATATGGTACTCGACCTTGGAGGGTTTATGGAGAGAATCTTATGCAGCAAGTGAATAAAGAACGTATTAATGAGAATTTTCATGATGCTGAGTATGATGGGACACCTCAAGAAATTGTATCTGATTTCAGATATACGTATAAAAATAATGTTGTTTATATCATAGCTAGACATATAGAAGATAAAGATTTTATTTTACATTCTTTTACTTCTGATGATAAAATAAAATCTATTGAAAGTATGGACTCAAGTATGAATGTAGAATGGGACTTCATAGATAGTAAGTTGAGAATATCTGTAGGTGGTAAGCGAAATGATTCAATATATGTACTGAAAGTGAAATTAGTAGATATACAATAAAATTATTGTGTAGATATTTATTGTCGTTTTATTTGAATTCTTAGTTAAGTGTATAATTTACAGAAATTGAAATTAAGTTTAAAATATTTGATATGAAAGTCAGACAAATAAATATGATTATTCCAAAAATGATATTCGCTGGAATGGTTTTGTTCTCATTTTCTTGTAATGAAAGTAAAAATTATAGTATTAAGCGTGCAGAATATCTTGAAAGTTCTGTATGGGATGTTTCATCGTGGATTTCTGTGGCAAATACACCGGTAGTGACTGGAAAAATTGTTGATGGAATGCGTTCGGCAGACGGAGCAAATTGGTTTTATTCACAGATAAAAAATAATAAAAAGGTTTCTTCTGCCATTTGGATGACTACAAGTTTAGGTATTCATGATATTTATTTAAATGGAAGTTTGATTGGTGATGAAATATTTAAACCCGGATTCACTCATTATGAAAAGACAAAACTCTCATTCACTTATGATATAACTGATGCTTTTAATAAAGATGATGGAGCGGAAAATATTCTGTCGGCACAGGTTACTCCGGGATGGTGGGCAGACAAAATAATAACTCCTAATGGTAGCGAAGGTATGAAAGGTAAGAAATGTGCTTTTCGTTCTGTTCTTGAATTGACATACTCTGATGGAAGTAAGGAACTGTTTGGAACTGATACAAAGAATTGGAGAGCTGGTATTGCTGGTCCGGTAACTCATGCTTCAATATTTGATGGGGAAGAATATGATGCCAGGATACTTCCAGGATACAAGACTCCGGAAAAGTTGTCTGTACCGGAAATTAATACAGAGTTTAATGGTGAAATATTGCCTTCAGAAGGTGCTGAAGTATATTTCCGACCAGATATTGCACTCAATCCAGTAAAAGCATATATATGGAAAGGTATAACTGGAGAGAGTGAAGAAGACTATGGAAAGATTGTTGTTATTAAGGAATTTAAACCAGGTGAACAGCTGATTGTGGACAAGGGAGAAAACCTTGTAATAGATTTTGGTCAGAATTGTGCTGCTGTTCCTTCATTTGTTTTTAAGGCTGAGGAAGGTACGGTTTTGGAGTGTTTTCCTTCAGAACTTCTAAATGATGGCAATGGAGCAAAAAGTCGAGGTATGGATGGACCGGAGGGAAGTGTTCACCGTTTGAATTTGCGAATACCTGACAATGGCATGAAACTTAAATATATATTTGCAGCATCAAATTCGTTTGTGGAATTCTGTCCACGTAATACATTTTTCGGTTATCGTTTTGTCTCGATTACAGCTTCTGATAAAGTATGTATTAATAGTATAAAATCTGTTCCTGTTACTTCTATAAAGAAAGAAATGGAGACCGGAAAAATCATTACCGGAAATGAAATGATTAACAAGTTGATTTCTAATACAGTATGGAGTATGCGTTCAAACTATCTTTCTGTACCTACTGATTGTCCTCAACGTAATGAACGATTGGGATGGACTGCCGATACTCAGGTCTTTGCAGAAACAGGTTCTTTTTTTGCCAACACTTCCTCTTTCTTTCATAAATGGATGCGTGACTTGATGGATTGCCAAAGTGAAAAAGGTGGTTTCCCTGGGGTTGCACCATTTGGCCAATATGGAGTTGAAATGATGAGATTTGGATGGGCTGATGCAGGTATTATCGTTCCATGGACAGTCTGGAAACAGTACGGCGATACAAACATAATTAATCAGTGTTGGAATTCTATGGAGAGATTTATCAATCATGTCTATGAAACAAAATATGATCATAATTTATTGAAGGAAGAAAATAGAAATTATCAGTGGGCAGATTGGCTTAGCTATGAACCGTTGGAAAGTTGGGGAGGAGGAGCTTTTGGTAAAGATGCAAAAGGTAAGCGTACCCCACTTCCAGAGGCTGTAGATTATTGGAATTATTTGGGCGCTTCATACTGGATGATTGATGCAGGAATGATGCGTGATATGGCTATGGCTACTGGGCGTGATGCTTCACGTTATGAGATGATGATTGAAGAATCGAAGAAATACATTAAAGATAATTTCTTGAGTTCAGATGGCGAGTTTAAGACTGCTATTCTTAATACAATGCAGACACCGGCACTTTTTGCACTTAAAAATGGAATTGTGGAAGGAAAAGCTAAAGATTTAATGATAGAGCGTTTGAGGAGGAATTTTGCTGAACATGATAATTGTCTTCAGACTGGTTTCCTGGGAACTTCTATTCTTATGCCTGTATTGACGGAAAACGGAATGGCGGATATAGCATTGAATCTGCTCTTTCAGAGGAAAAATCCAAGCTGGTTATATTCCATTGATAATGGAGCCACTACGATATGGGAAAGATGGAACAGTTATACGATAGAGTATGGAATGGGACCTAGAGGAATGAATAGTTTTAATCATTATGCATACGGTGTTGTATGCGAATGGATTTGGAAGAGTGTTGCCGGAATAGCGGCTGATACAGCCAATCCTGGTTTCAAGAATATTATAATGAGACCTGTTCCTGACAAAAGGTTAGGTTTTGTCGATGCTGTTTATGATTCAGCTTCCGGACAAATTAAGAGTTCATGGAAATATGAAGGTGATAAATGGATTTGGGAATTCACAGTTCCAGAGGGTTGTACGGCTTCTGTAACTCTTCCAGGTGAAAATGAGGCTAAAATGTATGGTGCTGGATCATATAGGATTGAGCGGTAAAGTATATATAATTAATCTTTCTTTTATTAATAGTTATATGGATAAAAAGTGTTTAATACAGTCCTTGGCTTTCTTTATTTTAGTACTATGGACTATAGATTTATCGGCCAAAGTTTCTTTGCCTTCCTTATTATGTGATAATATGGTAATACAAAGAGATACACAAGTTTGTTTGTGGGGTAAGTCAGATGCAAAGAACATTAGTGTCAAAACATCATGGAATGATAAGATTTATAAAGTTGATGTGTCAGAGAATGGGGATTTCAAGGTAATGGTTGATTCTCCTTCTGCCGGTGGTCCATATAATATTGAGTTTAACGATGGTGATAAATTATTGTTGAACAATGTAATGTCCGGTGAAGTGTGGATATGTTCAGGGCAGAGTAATATGGATATGCCAGTTTCAGGTTATCCAGGACAACCAACAGAAGGTGCAATGGAGGCAGCTATCGAAGCTAAGGAATATCCAATACATTTGTTCAGTGTGAAACGTGAGCTTTCTTCTACACCTAATTACCAATGTAGTGGTATTTGGGAGGCACATTCTGCCCAGGCCGTTATGCATTCAAGCGCTACAGCTTACTTTTTTGCCAAAAATCTGTATAAATATTTGAAGGTTCCGATTGGTATCATTGTTTCAGCCTGGGGAGGTACATCTATTCTAAGTTGGATGTCGGAGAATTCTGTAAAGAGCCTTCCTTCGGATGTTGTAGATGCTTGTGTAAAGCGAGATTCAAGGGAACAGAATTTGCCTGGAAGATTATATAATGCAATGATAAATCCTTTAAGGAATTATACAGCAAGAGGCTTTATCTGGTATCAGGGAGAACATAATCTTCAGGAACATCTGACATACGATATAATGATGAAGACTATGGTTGATGAATGGAGAAATATATGGAATGATAAATATGGGCTGATGCCTTTCTATTTTGTTCAAATAGCTCCTTACAGATATTTTAACGATTCAAATGGAACACAGCGTCCTTTGATTGTTGAGGCTCAAAAACGTTCATTAAGTATAATACACAATTCCGGTATGGCTACAACTACTGATATAGGAGAAGAGTTTTGTATTCATCCGGCAAAGAAGCCTGTTGTTGGTCAACGCCTTGCAGTGTGTGCATTAAATGGTACGTACAACGTTAAAGGGCTTTGTGTAAGTGATATAAAAATTGACAAAATACAGTATGATTCCGATAAAGCTGTCATTAAATTTAATAGTGATTTTAAGAGCGTTTATCCAGCGCATATTAAAGGGTTTGAGATTGCGGGTGATGATAAAAAATTCTATCCGGCGGAAGCTGTATTTAGGAAAGGAACTGTAGAAGTCCGTTCGGATAGTGTAAAGTCTCCTAAGGCTGTAAGATATGCATTCAGAAACTATATTGAAGCCAATATGAAAAATGCCATGGGGGTAGCTGCAAGTTCTTTTAGAACGGATAATTGGAATAATTGATATTCTTATAATGGTGGATTTATAGGTTTGTAAATAAATCTCTATGTTGATTCTAATGTATAAAGACTAATATGAGGGTTTTTAATCTACTGAAAATTTAAATTATTACATAGAAAAATGAATACAAAAATAAAATCTCAGTTAATAGCTTTTTTATCAGTTTTTGCAATACATGGTAATGCAGATTCGGTTTTTCCTGATGGGGAAAAAATATCCGGTTGGTTCAGTGATAAAACCATAGTTGATATTAATTCTTTGGGAGAAAAATATAATGTATTAGATTATGGAGTTATAAACGATAGTACAATCTTACAGACTGATAAATTACAGAGAGTTATAGATTTGGCTACGATTAAAGGTGGGGTTGTAGTGGTGCCTAAAGGAACTTTCCTCACGGGGGCTTTATTTTTTAAACCCAATACACATTTATATATAGAAGAGGGAGGAAAAATTAAAGGAAGTGATGATATATCAGATTATCCAATAGTTGATACCAGAATTGAAGGGCAAAACATTAAATATTTTCCGGCAGTTGTAAATGCAGACAATGTTGATGGATTTACTGTTTCCGGAAAAGGTACTATTGACGGAAATGGACTTAGATATTGGAAATCATTTTGGTTGAGACGTAAATTTAATCCGGATTGTACAAATCTGGATGAAATGCGTCCGAGAGTTTTGATTGTTTCAAATTCTGATAATGTACAGATTTCTGGGATAAGGCTTATAAATTCGCCATATTGGACTACTCATTTTTATAAATGTGAGAACGTGAAAATGTTGAATCTCTATATATATGCACCGGCAAAACCTGTTGGAGCACCAAGTAGTGATGCTGTTGACATTGATGTATGCAAGAATTTCCTTATCAGTGATTGTTTTATGTCAGTAAATGATGATGCAATATCTCTGAAGGGTGGAAAAGGGCCATGGGCCGATAAATCAAGTGATAATGGCTCGAATGTGAATGTCATTATTGAAAACTGTAACTTTGGTTATTGTCATTCGGCTTTGACATGTGGAAGCGAATCTATTCATAATAGAAATATAATTCTAAGAAACTGTAGAGTGGATAAAGCAGACAGACTTCTTCATCTGAAAATGCGCCCAGATACTCCACAGCTATATGAATATTTGCTGATAGAGAATATTAAAGGTAATATGAAATATATGTTGTATGTCAGACCGTGGACTCAATTCTTCGATCTTAAAGATAGAAAAGATGTTCCGTTGTCGTCAGCAAAAAATATAACTTTTAATAATGTTGATTTAGTATGTGATAAGTTTGTAGAGATAGAGAAATCTGAACAATATGTCCTAAGTGATTTTGATTTTAAAAATATGGAAATTTCTTGTAAAGAGATTGGGGTCGATCCTAAAAAACTTGATTTTCTTTCTATCTATAATGTTTCTATAAATAATAAGAAGTATTAATTATTATGAAACGCTTTTTTGTTTTATTGAATGTTTGCCTGATTGCTGTTGTTTTTTTTGTGTCATGTGGTCGTGGCGGAAAGAATAATAAAAGTGTAGACAATCAGAATAAATTTATGCATTTTGCAGACACAACAAGTGATGGGAGACGATTCTCAAAGGATCCTCATGTGGTTTATTTCAAAGGAAAGTATTTAATGTATTATTCTATTGGAGCAGGAAAGGGTACAGTATGGAGTATTGGTGTCGCAGAAAGTTCTAATTTAAATGAATGGAAACCAATAGCGCGAATAAACCCAGTAGAAGCCTACGAACAGAAAGGTTTTTGTGCACCATGTGCTTTGGTCAGAAATGATACTGTTCATCTATTTTATCAGACTTATGGTAATGGCGCCAATGATGCAATATGCCATGCCTGGTCTGTGGATGGAACAAACTTTGTTCGTAACAAGACAAATCCAATTTTCTCACCGCATAAGTCTGACTGGAACTGTGGCAGAGCGATAGATGCGGAAGTTGTATTTATAAATAATAAATATCATTTATATTATGCTACAAGAACACCTGATTTTGTAAAACAGATAATAGGGGTTGCCTTTGCTCCGGCAGGTACCAATTTCGATAAAAATGATTGGATACAAACTGTAGATAAACCTATTATGGTTCCAGAATATCCTTGGGAGGAAACGTGTATAGAGGGAGCGTCTATATTGAATCGTGATAGTGTGTTTTATATGTTTTATGCAGGAGCATATAATGTTCGTCCTCAACAAATAGGTGTGGCTAAAAGTTATGACGGTATAAAATGGGAGAAACTTAGTAACAAACCTTTTTTGGAAAATGGAGATCCTGGAACGTGGAATTATTGTGAGTCAGGACATCCACATATTTTTAAGGATAAAAATGATGATACTTACTTGTTTTATCAGGGTAATAATGATAATGGTAAAACTTGGTATTTATCGAATGTAAAAGTGAATTGGAAAAACGGTGTTCCTAATATTAAATAAATCATGGAAACTACAAGTAATCTTTTAAAGTATTTTATATTGGCAATAATTGCATTTTTGCAAATCAGTGAATCAAAAGCATATTATATCCCCAATGGTAATGGAATAACATGTATAAACGGAAAAAACCGTTTTACAAGGGCTATATATGGAACAAACTCTCCGTTTCGTTTCGAGACAAGCGACTTCCCCGAAATAGGACTCTATATGCCGAACATGGGGGGAAGCGTATATTTTGCGATAAAGAACGGAGATAAGATAAAATGGATAAGCAAGGCTGAGAATATTGAGGCTACTTACCTGTCAGGAAGCAGGAAATATGTTATTTCGGACAGTGAAATATTGGGAACTGGAAAGCTCATTATGGAGATGTTAGCTTGGGCTGATGCAGACGGGGTTATAGTTAAACTTGAAGGAGAAAATCTGCCGGAAGAGTTCAGACTGATATCATTCGTTGGTGGTGCTACAGACGAACATTTCAGACGTGAAGGTGATATGGGAGCAGATCGTTTTGACTGTTTTTACATTAAGGCTGAGAACTGTAAGGGTAACTTGTTTAAATTACATAAAAACACGTTCACTTTAAATTACGGTACCAAGCAGGAAAGACAGCTTTATGGTGTAATGCCTGAAAATTCAATGCTCAGAGTTGTCAATGCCGATTACATCAATGAAACGCCGGATAAGTTGGTCAATTCCGGAAAGAATGAAGAAAAGCAGCTTCTTATGGCAGTGTCGGAGATAAAGGGCACTGAATACATGGGGATAGTAAATCCGCTTACTACTCCTCTTGAGGCTGCAAGAAATCTTTCGGCGCATTTCGCTTTAGCAGACAAATACAGGAATGATGTCGCAGGAAAAATAAAACTTATCACTCCGGACAAGTATCTGAACCCTGTAGGAGGTAATCTTGCGATGGCGGCAGATGCGGTTTGGCAGGCTCCTACTTATTTACATGGTGCCATAGGATGGAGAATACCATTGTTGGGATGGAGGCATTGTTACATCGGGGATTTCTTGGGATGGAGAGAAAGATCACGTTCTCATTTCGATTATTATGCGGATTTGCAATTGACGGAGATGCCTGACAAACCTGTTACAATGGATGAGAAACAGAGATTTGCGAGGTCTAAATATGTATTGGGTACTCCAATGTACAGTAGCGGTTATATAGCAAACTGTCAGGATAATGAACTTTATTTCTACGACATGAACTTGGTTTATATTGACGCATTGCTTTGGCATATTAACTGGACTGGCGATTTGGAGTATGCCAAGAAAATGTGGCCTGTGCTGGAACGCCACCTGGCATGGGAAAAGAGAACCTTCGACGCTAATAATGACGGACTTTATGATGCTCTATGCTGCATTTGGGCAAGCGATGCCCTTCAATACAGCGGTGGGGATGTGACTCATTCTTCCGCATATAATTACCGAGCAAACAAGATGGCTGCGATTATAGCAGAAAAGATAGGTGTTGACGGAACTAAGTATGAGAAAGAGGCGTCTTTAATAAAATGTGCAATAGACAATACTTTATGGATAAAGGATAAAGGATGGTGGGCTGAGTATAAGGGCAATATCAAAAATACCCAGTTACATGAGAGTGCTGCCGCATGGACTATATATCATTCTATAGATTCTGAACTTTCGGAAGATAACCTGCAGGGTTATCAGGCAGGACGCTATGCGGTGAAAGGACTTCCTCATATGCCGGTGATTAATCCCGAAACCGGAAATGCGGAATATAGCGTTGTTTCCACTACCAACTGGATGCCTTACGAATGGTCTGTAAACAATGTAGCGCTTGCAGAATCTGCTCATACAGCTCTGGCGTTATTCCAGACCGGAATGAACGAGGATGCATACAGGCTTATGAAAGGGGCTGTGATAGACGTGATGTATAAGGGTAAAAGTCCGGGCAATTTCGGCATGACCACCTCATACGATATCATAGGTGAGGTATATCGTGATTTCAGCGACGGTGTCGGTATTTTCGGACGTCTTCTTGTACAGGGACTGTTTGGTATAAATCCTGATGCTTTGAATGGAAAGATAAATCTTATACCTGGATTTCCGAAAGTCTGGAATAATGCATCTTTAGAAACTTCTGATATTGCTTTCTCTTTTGAAAGGAACGGTATGAAAGATAGATATATAATTACTCAGAAGATGGATAATACATTGGAACCGGTACTGAAAGTGACTGCTATTTACGATAAGGTGAAAGATGTGAAAGTGAATGGAAGCAGGGTTAAGGGTCGTTTTGTCTCTTATGTCGGAAAACCGGTTTTCGAAATTCCCTGTCCTGCGGATGCGGAAAGTATGATTGAAATAGAATGGGCAGGCAATCCTATAGCTCAGGCTGATTACAAATCTGTAGTTGCGCATGGTGAGAAGATGAATGTACAGCTCGACAGACTTCAGACTCTAGTGGGAATAAACGATCCTCAGGGAGTCCTTTCGGATGTGAAAGTGAACAAGAAATCATTCTCAGGAACAGTTTCAGGCGTAAATGGTCATAGGACACTGTTTGCAGAAGTCATACAAGGAAATGCTATATGGCTGATGCCTATAGAAACAGAAGTGAGAGATGTTCTTGAAATAATCCCATCGGAAGAATATACAGACAGAATTGGATTCAGATTCAGAAACAACAGCGATAGAGATATCAATTTGAAATATACTGTTAATGGTAATAAGGCAGGAGAATGTACAGTGACAGCCGGTTCCTTATCCGTAGAATTTACGGCAGCTGGTGATATGGTGTTCATGGGTACAAACGAGATATGCGCCGAGTTTGTAGACGGAAAAATAGTTGAAGGAAAGGTAGTAAATTGGAATATAAGAAACTCAAACAATGTGAAATATAGTAGAATTAATGTATCATCAGCTTTTAATGAAAAGGTTTCTGATATATTTAAGAATAAATATCTTTCTCCACGCTGGCAATATACTACATTGCAACAGCCTATACATGGGTTTGGCGACTGGTGTGTTCCAAACAGAGATCCTAAGATTGCAGAAATCTGTTTTGGAGACAAACTTGTTGGAGATTTCCTTAAAACTGAAATAGGTGTGCCTTTCGATACCAATAACGGAGCTGAAAGAAACAATATAATTTTTACTTCGCTTTGGGATAATTTTCCGGACAGTATTTCCATCGATATTGATGGTATGGCAAGACATGCTTATCTATTGATGGCAGGTTCTACAAACCACATGCAGAGCCGCTTTGTTAATGGAGTCGTAACAGTGGTATATAAGGATGGCACTTTTGATGAGTTACAGCTTAAGAATCCGGATACGTGGGTTCCTATCGAACAGGATTTCTACATCGATGAATATGCTTATAAGATTGAAACTCCAAAACCATATCGAGTGATGCTTAAGGACGGTCTTTGTTCGAGAGACCTGACAAAGGATTTGGAACTTAAAATGAAAGCAAAACGTATGATTGACGGTGGTGCAGCCGTAGTACTTGATATACCTCTTGATGGTACGAAGGAAATTGATAGTCTTGTTCTTAAGACTACAGCATATGAAGTTATAATAGGACTTATGGGTATAACATTGGCAAACTGATTTTATTATGACTAAGTTAAAATATTTATTGCTGATATTTTGTTTATTCTTGTTTTGTATAAATGCTATGGCAAGAATTACCATATTTATGATTGGTGATTCTACAATGGCAAACAAGCCGACAGATAATGATAATCCGGAAAGAGGTTGGGGACAGATGCTTCAAAGTCTTCTTGATCCGGAATTTGTATATGTGGAGAATCATGCAATGAACGGACGAAGTTCGAAGAGTTTTATTGATGAAGGACGTTGGAATAAGGTTCTTGAAAGAATACGTCCAGGGGATTATGTGTTTATACAGTTCGGACATAATGACGAAAAGAAATCTACTCATATACACACTGTTCCTGGAGGTTCGTTTGATGATAATTTGAGAAAGTTTGTTGCGGAGACTAGAAGTCGTGGAGGAATACCTGTTTTGTTTAATTCCATAGTAAGACGTAATTTCAGGAATAATCCGAATGCGGTAACCGAGGATGATGACTTCGGAAAAATATTCACTGGAAGCAAGAAAGTTAAGGACGGAATGATTCTGATAGATACTCACGGCGACTATCTGAAATCTCCGAAAATGGTAGCAGAAGAAACCAATACCTTTTTTATAGATATGAATGATATAAGCCACAGGTTAGTGGAAAATTTAGGTCCGGAGGATTCAAAGCAGCTGTTCTGCTGGATACCGAAAGGTACATGTAAGGCTTGTCCTGAAGGGAGGGAAGACAATACACACCTTAATGTTTATGGCGCAAGACTTTTGTCTAAACTTACCATGTCTGTCATAGCTGATAAAATTTCTGCTTTGGAGCCATTTGTCAGGGATAATGATTTTGTAGTATCTGCTGATGGAAGCGGTGATTTCCTTACATTAGCTGAAGCTGTAAAAACTGTAAACGGAATGGTAGTGCCTAAAGAAAGACCTTTGAGGCTATTGCTAAGAAAGGGTATTTACAATGATGGTGAACTTGGTTTTAACGTTCCGGTTCATGTATCAGTGGAAAATGGAGTAGAATTTAATTATAACATAAAAACGAAATAATATCATGAAAGCATTCTTAAATCTAATTAGTGTTGCTGCATGTGTTTCATCTTCCATGTTTAATATCTCATGTAAAGATGATATGGGTGGAATAGAAGGAATGACTGTAGAATATACAGAAAATTATTTGGGAGTTGACACACAGAGTCCGAGATTTGGCTGGAGAATGGAGTCTGGCGACAATTACAAAAGAGGTATATTTCAAAGTGCTTATAGCATAGAGGTTAAAGATGAAAACGGCAACTCTGTGTGGAGTACAGGAAAGATAAACAGCGGGCTCTCGCAAAACATACAGTATGCAGGCGAAAAGCTTCTTCCTGCCACACGTTATGACTGGATAGTGACTGTCTGGGACAATAATGGAGAAGAAAGAACCGGAAAATCATGGTTCGAAACTAGCTTGATGTCATCTGGTGATAAAGAAGGATGGAACGGAGCTAAATGGATAGGTGGCAATGATGACGACATGGTGCTTTATTCTCATTATTTGCCTGTGTTCAAGATGAACCTTTCGTTTAAAATGAAGGACGATGCCAAGCAGAAAAAGGTAGGTTTTATTTATGGTGCAAATGATGAAAGACTGTTGGATGGCAATAAGAATATTTATCATATCGCAAATACGGAAGATGCATCGTATGTGAAAGTCGAGGTTGACTTGTCGAAAGTCTATTCAGGCAGACAGGCTGTTCTTGAAGTGTATCGTGTAGGATATCATAAAGATGACAAAGTTGACAAGCCTTTTGTCTCTTTCAATATTCCTAATAACATTATTAATAAGACTAATGCTGTTTCTTCTCATGTAGTAACTCTTTATTCAGATCTTGGTTTCACGAGGTTCTATTTAGATGGAAAGAAAATAGGTGAATATAATATCAATCCTATGGGACTTGGAGGTGACTTTATCGCTTTTCCTGTAGTTGGTGATGTCGGTTACACACTTTCTTCAGCAAACGATTTTTCGGAAGCAAGCATTGAAATTTGTAATTTCAGAAGTCCTGAAAATGTTATTACTACAATAGTGATGGATGCAGAAAAGGTGAAAGCTTGTGGAAAAGATATGTATCTTATAAATCCAAGCCGTAATTCAATGCCGATGTTGAGGACTGAATTTACTGCAGAAACCAAGAGAATAAAGAAAGCAAGACTTTATGCCACAGCCAGAGGTATATATGAAATGTATATCAATGGTAAACGTGTAGGTGATGATTATTTCAATCCGGGTATTACTCAATACAATAAGACTCATTTGTATCAGTCGTATGATGTGACTGAACTACTGAATAATGGCGAGAATGCTATCGGTGCATTATTGGCAGAAGGATGGTGGAGCGGAGCATCTACTTATACCGGCGAGCATTGGAACTTCTTTGGTGACCGTCAGTCCCTGCTTGCACAGCTCGTGATAACATATAAGGACGGAAGTGAACAGGTGGTTGTAACTTCTCCGGAGACATGGAAGTATTATTCTGACGGTCCTATAGTATATGGCAGCTTCTTCCAGGGTGAGATTTATGATTCTTCTAAGGAAAAGTCTGTGGAAGGATGGACTACAGCTGCGTATGATGATTCCACCTGGAGCAAAACACTTGAGATACCTCTTGAAGGTTATGTAAGCAAGGCGGAGACGATGAATCGCAGTGTTACTCATCCGCGTCCAAGGGTGGACGATTATTCCAACTTTAATCTTATTTCTCAATACGGACAGACTGTAAAAGCTATAAAGAAATTGACAGCACAGTCGGTTGAAGAGGTTAGACCGGGAGTCTTTGTTTACGATATGGGACAGAATATGGTGGGCGTTCCTGAAATCACGTTTAACGGTATGGAAGCCGGAAATGAGATAAATATGAGATTTGCCGAGGTTAAGTATCCTGATCTTCCACGATATGCAGGAAACGAAGGTATGATAATGCTTGAAAATATCCGTGCTGCAATGGCTCAGGATAAGTATATCACGAAAGGTGGAAACGAAACCTATTCACCGCGCTTTACTTATCATGGATATAGGTTTATAGAGGTTACTGGTATAGACAAGGCTTTGCCTGTAGAGAATGTTAAGGGTATTGTACTTAGTTCTATAGACGGATTAGCTTCACATTATGAAACATCTAATGAAAAGGTAAACAAACTATGGAACAATATCGTGTGGTCAACATACGCGAACTTCTTTTCTATTCCTACGGATTGTCCGCAAAGGAATGAGCGTCTTGGTTGGGCAGGAGATATATCAGTGTTCTCAAGAACATCTACTTATCTGGCAAATGTACCACAGTTCTTGCGCAGATATCTGCGTGCCATGAGAGATGTACAGCGCGAAGACGGTCGTTTCCCTGATGTAGCTCCTATAGGAGGAGGCTTCGGAGGTTTGCTTTGGGGAAGTGCAGGTATAACCGTACTTTGGGAAATATATCAGCAATATGGTGATGTGGCTGTTTTGTCTGAACATTATGATGCCATGAGAAAGTATATTGATTATATTCTTGAAAAGAACATAGACCCGAAAACCAATATTCTGGTACAGGAGAATGTGTTTGGGAATCTTGGCGACTGGTTGGGACCAGAAGATATGAAAAATGACAAGACTCTGATTTGGGAAGCATATTTCATTTACGACCTTGAAATAATGAATAAGGTTGCAACAATTTTAGGAAAAACTGCAGATGCAGAGAAGTATGGTAAATTGCATGATGAGCGTATGGCATTCTTTAATGATACTTATATAGATACCAAAACAGCCAAAACTATTTCTTCAGGAGCTGATGGACCCAAGAAAGGTAAACTTGTTGATATTCAGACATCATACGTATTACCTCTGTCATTTAATATTGTAAATCCTGAAATGAAGGATGATTTTGCATCTAACTTGGCAAATGCTGTAAAGAGGGAAAATGTTGCAGACGATGGGAAGACATATCCTCAGTATTCGCTTATGACTGGTTTTATTGGTACAGCATGGATAAACAAGGCCCTTTCTGACAACGGTTATAATGATGTTGCATATAATTTATTGCAGCAAACATCATATCCGTCGTGGCTATATTCGGTTGAGCAAGGCGCCACTACAATATGGGAACGCTTGAACTCATATACACATGTTGACGGTTTCGGTGAGAATAACCGTATGAACTCTTTCAATCATTATTCTTTTGGTGCGGTTGGTGCATGGATGTATGCATATTCGCTAGGTATTATGCGTGATGAGGCTAATCCGGGATTCAAGCATTTCATTCTGTCTCCACGTATAGATCCTACAGGACAGATGACATTTGCCAAAGGATACTACGATTCATTGTATGGAAGGATAGAAAGTGAGTGGAAGATTACAGGTGATAGAGTTGAATATTCATTTATTGTTCCTGCTAATACTACTGCCACTTTACGACTTCCGACTAAGAATATGGAAAGTATTTCTGAAAATGGAAAACCTGTTGAAACTGTAGAAGGAGTATTGTCATCAGAATATATCGATGGTAATGCTGTGATTGAATTGAGTTCTGGAAAATATGAATTCACTGTGCTTAAGTGATATGTTTGTTATTGACGACTTATGAAAAAGACTTTATTTATATTGGGCTTTTATATAATGCTTGTTGATTTTGCTTTTGCGGAAGGAGGATTAACGAAAGAATGTTTTCTTAATCCTCCTACGGAAAGTCATATACATACTTGGTGGCATTGTAAGGTTATATAATGTTTACATTTATTCAAAGAAGAAACTTTTTGGCTCAAAAAAAGATGATCTTTTGAATCTAGATTTTATTGTTTTTTCTAATTATAATAAATATGAATTTAAGAAAATAACAGTTGAAGATCATTTTAGTTTACGATAAAATGTTTTTATTTGCTTTTATTAATTGTAAAAGATAAAGAAATGAAGTCCGTATTAATTATTCTGAGTATATTCTCTTTAATATTCAGTTCGTGTAGCAATGGTGAATATCGTCTGGTCTCGCCTGATTCAAAAATAAATTTTGTTTTAGATAATGATAGTGGTATCGTTTATAAACTATATTATGATGATAGGGTCCTGTTAAATCAATCTGATTTAGGTTTTCTTTTAAAGAGTGGGGAAAAATTGATAGGTGGTGATGGTTGGATTGTTGATGATGTTGAATCTATTTCGGTATCTGATAAATGGTATCCTGTTTGGGGAAAAAGAAAGGTTGTTGATGATGTCTATAATCAAAAAATTTTTCATTTGAGAAATAATCGTTCAGAGATTAATAGAATAGATCTGATTGTGAGGGCTTATAATGATGGTGTAGCATTCAGATATGTTATACCGGATGATATTAAATCCGATTTTGAAGTAGAAAAGGAACTAACTACTTTTAATTTTTCTGATGATTTTACTGCCTGGTTCTATAATTTCGAGAATCATAATTTAGGTCCGGAAAAACTTTCAGAAGTAGATAAAACACGTTATCCTGTGATGACTGTTCAAGTTGATGACAGTTGTTATATGGCTATACATGAAGCTGATTTGGTTTGTGGTGAGCCAATGATTCTTGGCTCGGATAAAGGAAGTACACGGTTCTCTATTCTGTCAAAACCCTCAAAATTATTTGCAGGATATGTTTCTTCATGGAAAACTATTATGTGTTCACAAAAAATCGGAAATCTTGTCGATTCGCATTTGTTGGAGCTGCTTAATCCTGCTCCTGACGAAAAATACGATTTTAAATCGTGGGTAAAACCTGGAGTCGCATTATGGGACTGGAGAATTAATGGCGCAATTGTAGATAACTTTACTTATGGAATGAATTATGCGTCTTGGTTACGTATGGTGGATTTTGCCAATAAGAATGACATTAAGTATCTTGTGTTGGACGCAAACTGGTATGGTCCGGAGTTTGAGTCAAATTCAGACCCTTTAAACGGAAATAAGGCAAATGATGTTAAAAAGCTGATATCTTATGCGAGAGAAAAAAATGTTGGTATATGGCTGTATTTAAATGATATAGGAGGACGTGAATATCCAATTGAAGAAACATTGAAAAATTATTCCGATTGGGGAGCTGTAGGTGTTAAATACGGCTTTATGAGGGGTAATTGGGAAGAAAAGAATATAAGGACACGGATGATAACCGAATTGTGTGCGAAATATAAGTTGTATGTAGACTTTCATGACGGACCTGTACATCCTTATGGACAGATGAGAACTTGGCCTAATGCCTTGACTCGTGAATACTGTCAGGCTCAATTGGATGCTCATAAAGTATTTTATCCAAGTACTTTTGTAACTTCTGTATTTGTAAATATGATTGCCGGTCCTATTGACATGAATAATGGGATGTTTGATTTGAGGCAAGGACCAACTACCAGAGTAGATGAGAATACACCGGTGCCTTCGACTGTAGTATCTGAAGCTGCTAGAACTTTGATTGTGTTTTCTGGTGCTACAATTATTCCTGATATTCCTGAATATTACAATAAGTATCCGGAATTACTTCAATTCATTTCTTCTCAAAAAATGCCATGGTTGGAAAGCCGAACTTTAGGTGGAAAAATCGGTGAATATATAATTATGATGAGAGAAACTGATGAGGCATATCTTGTAGGTGCCGTGACAAATGAAAAAGATAGACAGTTATCTATAAAGTTGGATTTTTTATCTGATGATAAAACTGAATATGAGACAATTATTATTGAGGATGGTGAGGAAGCTGATTATTTGACAAATAGAGAAGTTGTAAAATCCGAAATCAGAAAAGTAAAGAGGAATGATGTGTTGACAGTGTCTTTAGCTCGTGGCGGTGGCTCATGTATTTTGATAAAGAAATAAAATAGTGTGTTTTATTCTCCATTTCGCCTTCGCATCTTTCATGGTGAAGAAGAAATGGAGTTTTTTGTAACTAATCTTACTTCTTCTTATATGTATTTATGGTTCAATTAGGAGATATTTAGAGTATTTTTTAATATGTGAAAATTATCAGATAATTCCTGCATCGAACCGAACAGAAGGTTAGCCCCCTCGTCAAGTAGAGCTGAATCAGGAAGCGGACCTGTATTTACGGCAATGGTGAATATTCCTGCCGCAACTCCTGCTTTTACTCCAAGCGGAGCGTTTTCTACCACTACAGCTTCATTGGGCTCTATTCCGGCTTTTTTCAGTCCAATAAGATATGGTTCAGGGTTGGGTTTACCGTATTTTACGTCGAATGCTGTTACCATGAATTCTTTTTGAAAGATACCAGGAAAATGGTGATTCAGATTATCAAGAAGTGACAATTGTCCGGAACCGGTTACAAGTACAGGTTGTAGTCCCGCTTCCTTGACCTGAAGGAGTAGATTGTATGCTCCAGGCATAGGCTCTGCTTTAGGGAGAGTGTTGAAAATATCGCTTTTGGTCTGATAGATTCGTTTTATTTCTTCTTCGTCTGCACTGAATCCTCTCTCGCGTGTGGAAACAATGTTTATGGTGCTGGCTCCGGTGCGTCCTTCGTGCATGTATGCTTCTTCTTCGCTCAGATTCATGCCATACATTGCCATTGCTTTGTTCCATGCTTTTGCATGGTTTTTCATCGAGTCGAACAGTACTCCGTCCATGTCAAACAGAACGGCTTTAAGATTGATTTTGTCGTATCCTTTTTCCTTTAAATATTTTTGTATAGCTTGATCAAACATTATCGTTGTCTTTTAATCATTGAAAGGCACGTATTACAGTGATTCCGTAATACGTGCCTTGTTATTTCAATAGGTTCGTGAGTCTTTATTTTTTCAGACGAGCCTGGATAGTTTCTGATTCTTTTTCATAACCTGGCTTATTGAGCAGAGCAAACATGTTCTTTTTGTATGCTTCAACTCCAGGCTGGTTGAATGGGTTTACTTCGAGGATATAACCGCTGATACCGCAGGCTTTTTCGAAGAAGTAAATCAACTGTCCGATGTAGTATTCGTTCAATGCCGGAACGGATACTCTCATGTTTGGAACACCACCGTCTACGTGTGCAAGCTGAGTACCGAGTTCTGCCATCTTGTTTACTTCGTCAACACGTTTTCCTGCAAGGAAGTTCAGACCGTCGAGGTTCTGTTCGTCTGTAGGAACACGCAATTCGTGGTTAGGAGTTTCTATAGACACAACAGTTTCGTAGATTGTGCGTTCGCCTTCCTGAATCCACTGACCCATTGAGTGAAGGTCTGTTGAGAAGTCAACTGAGCTTGGGTAGATTCCTTTGCCGTCTTTACCTTCTGATTCGCCGTAGAGCTGTTTCCACCATTCGTTGAAGTAATGGAGTTTTGGCTGGAAGTTAACCAAAATTTCAATTTTCTTGCCGTTACGGTAAAGTTCGTTACGGGTTGCAGCATAAAGGGCAGCAGGATTTTCGTACATATTTTCGTTAGCACAAACTTCTTCCATTTTGCGTGCACCTTCAACTAGCTTTTCGATGTCTATACCTGCCACTGCAATAGGAAGCAAACCTACCGGAGTAAGAACTGAGAAACGTCCGCCTACGTTGTCAGGGATGATGAATGATTTGTAACCTTCGTTGTCGGCTGTTACACGTGCTGCACCTTTCTTTGCGTCTGTAACGGCTACGATAACCTTGCGTGCCATTTCCTTGCCGCGCTGGTCTTCGCACTGTTTTTTAAGAAGACGGAAAGCAAGAGCTGTTTCTGTTGTTGTACCTGATTTTGATATGTTGATTACACCGAATTTCTTGTCTTTCAAGAAGCTTGTCAGTTCATAAAGATAGTCTTCGCCGATGTTGTGTCCTGCGAAAACGATAGTAGGTTCGCCTGCTTTCTTTTCTTTCAGCCACTGGAAACTGTCAGACATAGCTTCGATAACGGCACGTGCACCAAGATAGCTACCGCCGATACCTGCAACAACTACTACTTCGCAGTTTTCACGAAGAACAGCTGCTGTAGCTTTGATGTCTTCGATATGTTCTTTTGTTATAGAAGATGGAAGGTGAAGCCAGCCCAGGAAGTCGTTTCCAAGTCCTGTACCTTTTTCAAGAGTTTCCATATAAGTCTTAACCAATGGCTCGTAAGAAGCCAATTTGCCTTCTGTCATGAAGCTGACAGAATTTTCGATGTTTAATTTAATATTTTCCATATTCACAAGTTTATCTGAATGAGTCAGTTAAAAGCTTTATTTCTATCATAGGAGTTATGCGTTCGTACAATATGTTGTACACGGCATCAACTATAGGCATATTAACGTGTAAATGTTTGTTCAATTCTTTAATACATTTTGTACCGTAATATCCTTCGGCAATCATTTCCATTTCTATCTGTGCGCTTTTTACAGAGTATCCTTTACCAATCATTGTTCCGAAAACACGGTTGCGGCTGAAATTGGAATAGCTTGTCACCAGCAAATCGCCAAGATATGCGGATTCGTTTGTACATCTGTCCACTGGATGAACAGTATTAAGAAAACGGTTCATCTCCTGTATAGCGTTTGAGATAAGTACTGCCTGAAAATTGTCTCCATATTTCAGACCGCTGCATATTCCTGCGGCAATTGCATATACGTTTTTCAATACAGAAGCGTATTCAATACCTGCCACATCGGTATTTACTGAAGTTTTAATGTAATGACCTGCCAGTTGTTGTGCAAAGATTTTTGCCTTTTCAATGTCCTTACAGCCGACAGTGAGGTATGAAAGGCGTTCAAGAGCCACTTCTTCGGCATGGCATGGACCTGCTAATACAGCGATATTTTCTTCAGGAACATCATATACCTTATTAAAATAGTCAGAAACAATAAGGTTCTCGTCAGGAACGATACCTTTTATGGCTGTCACTATGAATTTGTCCTTGATTTTTGTTTTCAGTTTCTTTAGATGACTTTTAAGGTAAGGTGATGGAGTAACGAAAATCAGTGTGTCTGATTCTCTTACTACCTTATTTATATCTGATGAAAAGTTGATATTCTTTACGTTAAAGCGTACACTGGTCAGATAAGCCGGATTATGTCCGAGACGTTTGAAATCTTCTATTCTGTCGTCCCTACGCATATACCAGTTTATTGATTCGGCTTGGGTAAGAATAATCTTTGCGATAGCTGTAGCCCAGCTACCTCCTCCCATAATAGCTATTTTACCAGGGAATTTCACTTTGGTAATTGTTTTATTGGTTTTTAAGTCATAAAGTCTTTAAGTTTGTAAGTCCTGAACCAAATCAGAAACTTACAAACTTAAAAACCTAAATACTTATTTTATATTCTGTATCCAATTGCTGACTTCGTCAACTGTAGGATTCTTAAGCTCAAGTTTATACTTTTTGTTCACTCCGCAGATGTCCATGTGAAGTTTCTGAGGATTTACATCCTTCATGTCGGCTACCATGTTGTATCCGGCTTTCTGGATCAGTGCTACCCATTCTTCAGGAACACCTATTTCCATGAATTTGGCAGGAGCATCCTTTGGTATTACCTTTTCAGGTCTCATCTGAGGGAAGAATAATACTTCCTGTATTGTGCTCTGACCTGTCATAAGCATAACCAGACGGTCCATACCGATACCCATACCTGATGTAGGAGGCATACCGTATTCAAGTGCACGAACGAAGTCCTTATCGATAATCATAGCTTCGTCGTCTCCCTTTTCGCTAAGTCTCATCTGCTCTTCGAAACGTTCAAGCTGGTCGATAGGGTCGTTAAGTTCTGAGTAAGCGTTACACAATTCCTTACCGTTTACCATAAGTTCGAAACGTTCTGTCAAGTCAGGATTGCTGCGGTGACGCTTAGTAAGCGGAGACATTTCGATAGGGTAGTCAGTGATGAATGTAGGCTGTATGTAGTTGCCTTCGCAGAATTCGCCGAAGATTTCGTCGATAAGCTTGCCTTTACCCATAGTATCGTCAATTTCCATATTGAGCTTCTTGCAGACTTCACGAATCTGGTCTTCATTCATACCTGTAAGGTCATAGCCAGTGAATTCCTTGATAGAATCAAGCATAGTCACACGCTTGAATGGAGCCTTGAAGTTGATGATATTGTCGCCCACCTTCACTTCTGTAGTACCGTTTACGTCAAGACAGATCTTTTCAATCATGTTTTCAGTAAATTTCATCATCCAGTTGTAGTCCTTGTATGCTACATAGATTTCCATACAAGTAAACTCAGGATTGTGTGTACGGTCCATACCTTCGTTGCGGAAGTTCTTACCGATTTCGTAAACACCTTCGAAACCACCCACGATAAGACGTTTCAGGTATAGTTCGCTGGCAATACGCATGTACAAAGGAATGTCAAGCGCATTGTGGTGAGTTATGAACGGACGTGCAGCCGCACCACCTGCGATAGCTTGAAGGATAGGAGTTTCAACCTCGATATAACCTTTAGAGTTGAAGTATTCGCGCATTGAATTGTAAACTTTGTTGCGCTTGAGGAATATGTCTTTCACTCCGTCGTTTACCACGAGGTCAACATAACGCTGGCGGTAACGGAGTTCAGGATCTTCGAACTTGTCGTAAGCCACACCATCTTTATATTTTACGATAGGAAGTGGTTTGATAGATTTAGATAGAACTGTAAGTTTCTTTGCGTGTATTGAGATTTCACCCATCTGAGTGCGGAATACGAAACCTTCTATACCAACAAAGTCACCCAAATCAAGTAAACGTTTGAAAACTACATTATATAAATCCTTATTTTCATCAGGACAGATGTCATCGCGAGTGATATAAACCTGAATACGGCCTTTAGAGTCTTGCAATTCGATAAAAGAAGCTTTACCCATTACACGGCGTGACATGATACGTCCGGCTACAGAAACCATGCGAGGTTCTGTCTCATCATCCTTGAATTCATCTTTTATATCAGTAGAAAATGCGTTTGTTACATACTCTGCTGCAGGATACGGGTCTATGCCCATAGCTCTCATCTCATTCAGACTGTTGCGTCTGATAATTTCCTGTTCACTTAGTTCTAATACGTTCATTTCTTATATATTAACTATATTTTGGTACAAAAATAAGAAACATTTCGGAATATATTAATATATGTGTGTCACTTTTTATACAAATGCCTTAATATATATGCTTTTTGGAGTTCGTTTGATTCTGTATTTAACATCTACTTGTTATCAAAAATATTCATTTGATAGCATTTGTCAAATAAAATGTCGTAATTTTTTGTGAGTTATCATTAAATTGTTACCTTTGGGCTCTTCTAAATGTGAAAAGCATGAAAATAGTGATTTTACAAACAGATATTGTTTGGGCCAATCCTTCGGCCAATGTAAAAAAAGCGGACGAGATTATCAATAGATACGAAGATGTTGATATTTTTGTTCTGCCTGAAATGTTTTCTACCGGTTTTTGTACCAATCCGGAAGGTATTGCTGAAAAATCTGATTCAGGAACTTTGGATTGGATGAAACATACGGCTCAGCGTAAGAAATGTGCCATTGCCGGCAGTATAGCGCTGGAGGATAAAGGTCAGTATTATAACAGGTTTTATTTCGTACATCCGGGGGGGACTGTTGAATGGTACGACAAGAAGCATCTGTTTACTTACGGTGGAGAGCACAAACGTTTCACGGCAGGAACCCGACGCGTGATTGTAAATTATAAAGATGTAAGGATCTTGTTGCAGGTTTGTTATGACCTGAGATTTCCGGTTTGGAGCCGAAACAGAAATGATTATGATATAGTTTTTTATGTGGCAAGCTGGCCGACTCCGCGTGTGGAGGCCTGGAAGCTGTTACTAAAGGCGAGAGCAGTAGAAAACCAGTGTTATGTAGTAGGAGTAAACAGAGTGGGTAAAGATCCGAACTGTGATTACATAGGCGGAAGTGCTGTGATTGATCCGTACGGAAAGGTGATTGCTGCTTGCGAAGACGGTAAGGCTTGCGAAGCTGTGGTTGATATTGATATGTCTGAACTGGAAGCATTCCGTAAGAAATTTCCGGTATTGAACGATGCCGATCCTTTTGAAATAGTATAACTCGAAATATGGAAAACAATAAGAAATTATTACTCTTGGGCGACCAGGCTATAGCATTGGGAGCCATTCATGCAGGTATCTCCGGAGTATATGCTTATCCGGGTACACCTTCTACAGAAATTACAGAATATATACAGGAACATCCTCTGGCAAAAGAACGGAATTTACACAGCAGCTGGTGTACTAACGAAAAGACCGCTATGGAAGCTGCTCTTGGAGTAAGTTATGTCGGCAAGCGTGCTTTGGTGTGTATGAAGCACGTAGGTATGAATGTATGTGCAGATGCTTTTGTCAATTCCGGTATGACAGGGACAAATGGGGGAGTGGTAGTGGTTGCAGCCGATGACCCTTCCATGCATTCGTCGCAGAATGAGCAGGACTCAAGATTCTACGGCAAATTTGCCATGATTCCTATCCTTGAACCTTCGTCACAACAGGAAGCTTACGATATGATGCAGTATGCTTTCGAAATGTCAGAGCGCGAGGGAACTCCTGTCCTTATGAGAATTACCACACGCATGGCGCATTCGCGTGCCAATGTAGCTGTTAAAGATGAGGCTTCTGAGGTAACTTCGACAGGTAAGCCTTCTTCTCCTGCCAACTGGGTTCTTTTACCGGCAAATGCACGCCGTCGCAATAAAGAAGTAATTGGGCTTCAGCCTGTGTTGCGCCAGCTTTCTGAAGAGTCTCCTTTCAATAAGGCAGAGAATATATCTTCCGAGAAGGCTGATCTGGGTATAGTAGCTTGCGGCATAGGATATAATTATGTAATGGAAAATTATCCTGACGGATGTCCTTATCCTATTGTCAAAGTATCACAATATCCTCTGCCTACAGATAAGATAATATCTTTGGCAAATTCATGTAAGGAAATATTGGTGGTTGAAGACGGACAGCCTTTCGTGGAAGAACAGCTTCGAGGTGTATTGCCTTCACAGTATGTGGTTAAAGGACGATTGAGCGGAGCATTGCCTCGCACAGGTGAGCTCAATCCTGATTATGTAAAATCCGGATTAGGTATGGATGACACAGAAGTATATCCTTCGGCTCAGAATGTAGTTCCACGTCCGCCTGCACTTTGTAACGGATGCGGACATCGTGATGTATACGACGCTCTGAATAAAGTGGCTGCCGAGTATGCCGATACAAAAATTTTCGGTGATATAGGTTGTTACACTTTAGGAGCACTTCCTCCTTTCCGTGCTTTGCACAGCTGTGTAGATATGGGTGCTTCCATTACCATGGCCAAAGGTGCAGCCGATGCCGGTCAGTTCCCTTCAATAGCCATTATCGGCGATTCTACTTTTACTCATTCCGGTATGACAGGACTTCTTGACGCAGTGAATGATAAGTCTAATATCGTTGTAGTAATTTCCGACAATCTAACCACTGCCATGACAGGCGGTCAGGATTCAGCAGGAACAAACAAGTTCGAGGCTATCTGTCTAGGTCTTGGGGTTGAGCCGGAACATGTGCGTGTAGTAGTGCCGCTGCCTAAGAACATGGACGAAATTACCCGCATAATTCGTGAAGAGATAGAGTATAACGGTGTATCTGTGATTATTCCACGCAGAGAATGTATGCAGACACTTAACCGTAAGTTGAAACAGAAAAGAGCCGAAAAACAATGAAAACAGATATAATTCTTTCCGGTGTGGGAGGACAAGGTATCCTCTCCATCGCAACCATAATAGGCGAGGCTGCCACACGCAGCGGACTGAATCTGAAGCAGGCTGAGGTTCACGGTATGAGCCAGCGCGGTGGTGATGTTCAGTCAAATCTTCGTCTTTCGGACAAACCTATTGCTTCCGACCTTATTCCTCTTGGAGGAGCAGATATGATTATTTCGCTTGAACCTATGGAAGCACTTCGTTATTTGCCGTATCTGTCAAAGGACGGATGGATTATAACATCTTCCACTCCGTTCAAGAATATTCCTAACTATCCGGAGATTGAGGCTGTAATGGCAGAACTTAATTCGTTACCCAATGTGGTTTCGCTTGATATTGATGCTATAGCCAAAGAAAATAATATGCCTAAATGCGGAAACGTGATTCTTTTAGGTGCAGCAGCTGCCTGTTTTAAGATTTTGGATAAGAAAACTCTTTATGACAGTATAGAACGAATATTCGGATCTAAGGGTGAGGCTGTAGTCGAAATGAACCATCGTGCTTTTAATATAGGTTATGAGGCTGCAGCTTCCAAATGAATAATTTAAGACAAAAACTATTATGAGTAAAGTCTTCAGTAAAGAATTGGTAGAGCAGGTTGTAAAAGAGATGAAGGTTGCCGACCTACGCAATGCCACCATAGGCGATGTACTGCTTGTGGCATCACGTTTGGAACAGCTTACGGGCATACCTTTCATCCGTATGGACCAGGGTTCTCCGGGGTTGCCTGCCAACAAGATAGGAATTGAAGCCGAAAAGGCTGCTCTCGACAAAGGATTGGGCGCACAGTATCCCGCTGCAGCCGGAGTTCAGGAGCTTAAGGATGCGGCATCTCGTTTTGTAAAGGCATTTATAAATATAGATATTTCGCCACGTGCATGTCTGCCTACAACAGGTTCTGTGGCTGCATCGTTCGGAGCATTCATTGCATGCACACAGCGTATTCCGGGAAAAAACAAGGTTCTGTTCATTGACCCTGGCTTTCCTATCCAGAAATCGCAATTGCGTATTCTCGGTATCAAATGGAAACTCTTTGATATATACAATTACCGTGGTGAGGCTCTCCGTGCTAAACTGGAAAGCATGATGACGGACGGTGATATTGCTGCAATAGTATATTCCAATCCGAATAATCCTGCATGGTTCTGTCTGGATGAGGATGAATTGAAGATAATAGGCGAACTTGCCACTAAGTATGACACAATTGTTATGGAAGACCAGGCATATTTTTGTATGGACTTCCGTAGCCCGTTTGGTCGTCCGTATCAGGAACCATATGTGCCTACAGTGGCAAGATATACCGACAATTATATCCTTATGCTTTCTGCTTCGAAGATTTTCAGTTATGCCGGACAGCGTATTGCACTGGCATGTATTTCTGACAAACTTTTCGACAAGCAGTATCCCGCACTAGCGCAACGATATGAGGATTCAGGAATATTCGGACCTACATTCATTGCATCCATCATGTATATGATAACTTCAGGATGTACTGCCACAACACAGTATGCCATGGCAGAGATGTTGAACAAATCGGTGGAAGGAGTGATAGATTTCGTAGAGGATACACGTGAGTACGAGCGTCGTGCACGCCGGATGAAACAGATATTTACCGACAACGGATTCAGTATCGTTTATGATTATGATGTACGCCAGAAGGTAGGCGACGGTTTCTTCTTCACATTGGGGTATCCCGGAATGACAGGTGGAGAGTTGCTAGAAGAACTTATGTACTATGGTGTCAGCAGTATCTCACTTTCCACTACAGGAAGCGATCAGCAGGGAGTACGTGCATGTACATCACGTATGAGGGAAGAACTTTATCCTGTTCTTGAAGAACGAATGAAAGCCTTTAAGGCAGATCATCCTATATAATTACAATTGCAAATATAACATTAACGATTAAAGATAATACCCATGTTTTGGAATGAAAATAAGGAATGTATGCCTCGCGAACAGATGCGCGAGCTGCAGGGGAAAAGACTTCAGAAACTGGTGACATACGTTTATCATAACGTCCCATTTTATAGAAAAAAAATGCAGGAGATGGACCTGTCTCCTGATGATATCCGTAGTATTGACGATATAGTAAAACTTCCTTTCACTACCAAACAGGATTTGCGTGATAACTATCCCTACGGTTTGCAGGCTGCACCTGCATCGGAGATAGTACGTGTACATGCGTCTTCAGGTACGACAGGTAATCCTACAATTGTGGGTTATACACGTAAGGATCTTGCAATTTGGTCGGAAGTGATGTCACGATGTCTCACAGCATATGGAGTTACTCGTGATGATACATTCTCAGTGAGTTACGGTTACGGACTATTTACCGGTGGTCTTGGAGCGCATTACGGAGTAGAAAATCTGGGAGCCACAGTAATACCGGCTTCAACGGGTAACACAGAAAAACATATCCGTCTTATCCGCGACCTGAAGATTACCGGTATAGCATGTACACCGTCGTATGCCATGTATCTGGCAGAAGTAATGGAGAAGATGGGACTTACTAAGAATGATCTTGGACTCCGTATTGGTGCTTTCGGTGCAGAACCGTGGACAGAAAATATGCGTAAAGAGATAGAAGACCGTCTCGGATTGAAAGGTTACAACATTTATGGCCTGAGCGAAATAATGGGACCTGGTGTATCATACGAATGTCAGGAGCAGAACGGATCACACATCAATGAAGACCATTTCTTCCCGGAGATAATCGACCCTAACACACTTCAACCATTGCCTTACGGACAGCAGGGTGAACTCGTCTTTACTACACTTACCAAAGAAGGAATGCCATTGCTCCGTTACCGTACTAAAGACCTGACATCTCTTATTGACACTCCGTGTCCGTGTGGACGTACATCAGTGCGTATGACTCCTATCATGGGACGAAGCGATGATATGCTCATTATACGTGGTATCAATGTGTTCCCTTCACAGGTGGAAAGTGTCATCCTCGAAATGAAGGAATTCGAACCTCAGTATATGCTGATAGTTGACCGTAAAGGCAATCTTGATACTCTGGAAATACAGGTTGAGGTACGTCGCGACTTCTTCAGTGATGATATTGGAGCAATGCTTGCCTTGAAGAAATCTCTTGCTGACAAACTGAAGAGTGTACTTTCTATAAGTGCTGATGTCAAGTTGGTTGAACCTAACAGTATAGCTCGCAGTCAGGGAAAATCCAAGAGAGTGATAGATAACCGTAAATTGGTGTGAGACGCTCTTAATTTTTAATTTTTCATTTTTAATTAAAGTAACATGACCATAAAGCAATTATCAGTATTCCTGGAAAACAAGACAGGAAGAATAAATGATGTAGTCCGTACATTGGGACAAAATGGCATAAACATGCATGCTTTCAGTATGGCAGAGACAACAGATTTCGGAATTCTACGTCTTATAGTATCTGATGTAGATAAGGCTGTAGAAGTTTTGCGTGCGCAGAACTTTGCCGTAATGTCAACCGAAGTTATCTGTCTCTCTTGTGACAATACTCCGGGTTCTCTTGCCGTAGTTTTGGAATATTTGGCAGAAGAAAAAATCTTTATAGAATATATGTATGCTTTTGCCCAAAATGACAAGGCTCATGTGGTAATCAAGCCTAACGACCTCAAGGCATGTCTGGCAGTGCTTGATGCAAAAGGCTGTACTGTACTCAAGAAAGGGGATTTGTAATAAAAATCATATTCATAAAACAACAGGTCAGGTGAAACAATCGGATTTACCTGACCTGTTGCTTTTTAAGAATTATTTGTCATGTTCTTCATCTCTTTTTTATATGCAGTAGGTGTTTTCCCTGTATATTGCTTGAACGCTGTGCTGAAATAACTTTGTGATGTAAATCCTACATTTACAGCTATTTCTACAAACGACATATTTGTATTCTGAAGCAATTCTATTGCTTTTTCCATTCTGACCTTACTTATATAATCGTTTATGCCCATATTAGTGAGGTTTTTCAGTTTGCTGTATACTGAAGTTCTACTCATTCCAAGTTCATTACAGATAGTTTGTACTCCCAACTCCGGATTACTTATATTATTATTTATAATTGAATTCATTTTAATTATAAACGATTCATCAATTTGGCTGAATGTGGTAGACTCGGCTGTAGGCAGCTTTCCTGTATCTGAATAGGCTTTACGTGCAATGTCTCTATTTCTTAATCTGTTTTTTATTACTTCCAAAAGCATATCAACATCAAATGGTTTTAGGATATAATCGTCAGCTCCATTTTTATATCCATTAAGCCTACTTTCTTCATCGTCTTTTGCAGTCAATAGAATTACAGGAAGATGGCTTATTGAAAAATCCTGTTTAATTGATTTGCATAACTGATAACCGTTCATACCTGGCATCATAACGTCGCTTATTACGATATCCGGTAAATGGCTTTTTATAAGTAATAGGGCTTCTTCACCTTCGGAAGCAGTAATGACTTTTTTGAAATACCCTTTCAGTACAGATTTTAGGAAACTTCTCAAGTCGGCATTATCATCTACTATCATAACAGTATAAGACAATGTATCCATGTCAGTAAGTTTTGTTCCTTCTGATTTATCATCTCCGTTAAAGTCGAATATCAGTTCATTCATATACTGTTTAGGCTCGTAAGCCCTAGTGTTATCATGTTTCCTTGGAAGCTCGAAAAAGAATGTTGCACCTTCATCCTCATTGTTGTATGCTCCAATTTTTCCTCCATGCATTTCAACCAGGATTTTTGAGTATGACAATCCTATTCCGGTTCCGGTCTCTTCGCCGGCTCCTTGATAAAATCGTCTGAACAGCATGGATGGATCTGTTTCTTTAAGTCCATGTCCCTGATCGGATACTGATATTTTTACGGAATCACTTTTAATAATATTTTCTGTAGATATAGTTATATTACCACCACTGAGAGAATGTTTCAGAGCATTGATTAGTAGGTTTGTAAGTATACTGTCAAATTTCTGTTTATCCACTTCTATTTTACCTACAGAATTATCTAGCTTAAACATAACATCTCCTCCAATGGCTTTTGCTTCTTCAATGAAATCCTGACCTATGTATTTTACATATTCGTTTACATCAGTTATACTTAAATTGAGTTTTCCGTTGCCAACTTCCATTTTCCTGACGTCAAGTACCATATTGATAAGATTCTTCATGCGTTGAGTCTGTCTGTAGATACCTTTAAGAGGAAGTAATAATGGGTTGTCCATATCCAAAGTTTTCAAGATTCTTTGTAATGGTGCATGGATTAATGTAAGAGGAGTTCTTAGTTCATGGCTTATATTTATAAGGAAACGGATTTTATCCTCATACATTTGTTTTTCACGCTCTTTGATAATAAGATTGTGTTTTTCTGTCTTTTTTCTGACTATCAATATGTTTATGTAAATGAATACTAATACCAAAAACAGAATGCATGACAGGAAAAACCATTTGGTTTTATACCATGGTGGAATGACCTTAAGTGTGAGAATACATTTTTCGTCAGTTTGGTTACCATCTTTTGTATTGCACGAGGCTAATATCCGGTATTTACCAGCAGACAATGAATGCAATGCAAGTTCTGATCTGTATGTTTCGATATTTTTTTTTGTATCAGGTCCATATATTTGAAATTTATACATTTTTTTTCTGAATATATCTTCACCGTTAGCAAATACCCTTATAATCAAACTACCTGATTCAGACATCTTCAGTTCCGGTATTTGACCATCGGTAGAAAAAAAAGTTTTCATGCCGTTAAGCTCTATTTCAGAAAGATTCAGAGAAAGTGCAGAGGTACTTTCGTAATCCAATAGTTTGTCTATTTTTAATAATCCTCTTACTCCGCCCATAAAAATCCGTCCGTCTGAATTTACGAGTTTCGAGCTAGGCATATATTCATTAGGCATCACGCCGTCAGATTCTCCGTAAAACAAAAACTTCTGTTTGTCAACATCCCAACAGAAAAGCATGGATTCGGCTCCTACCAATACTTTATTGTTTACACATACCACAGATGATACACGATTGAAAAGCTCTGTTTTTACCCACTCGTGTTTATGACTCTTGTTGTCGTATCTGATTAACCCTTTATCTGTTCCAACCCAAATAATTCCGGAATTGTCCAAACTTACAGATGTAATTGAAGCGTCGTTGGAAACTTTGAAAATCATTTCCAATGTTTTGGTTCTGTTATCCAGTCTGTAAACATTATTTATATCATTAATATATGTATAGGTTGAGTCATTCCCTATTGCAACCAGTGAACCGATACCTAGCTCAACATTATTTTTTTCTTTAATAGTATCGAATGTTCCGGTTTTTTCGTCATACCAATATACAAAATTCGCAAGGAACAATATAGATTTAGGAGTATTTCTATATATGAAAACGGAATTACCGTGGTTACAAAGTTCTTCGTTAGTTTTTTTATCTATAAGTATAAAAGGCTTTTTTGTTCCTGTTACTGTATCAAAAACAAAAATTCCCTGGGCGAAATTAAATATAAGAAGCTTATTCTTTCCGAAATCGCAGATAGAAGTTACTTTGTCACCTATAGTAGTTGGAAAATGAGAAAATTTTTCATCCTTAAGATTATACATATTTAATCCTCCACCGTTTGTACCTATCCAGAGTTTGTCATTTTCTCCTTTGAACAAATATAGTGCGGTGCAATGTGTCAGTCCGCTATTGTCACCAAACAGAACATCTTTATATGTTCTCATCGAAACTTCATGCATACATATAGCTCCGTAATAAATACTGCCTATCCATACATTGCCATAATAATCTTCATACAAGCATATTATAGAATTTGAAGGTAAAGAATAATTGTTTTCGCTAGGAATATGTTTCAGAATTCTAAAAACACCTGTTTCCTGATTGAGTACAGATATTCCATCACCATCAGAACCAAACCATATTTCTCCTTTATGCTCGATAATACTCAAGACAATATCACTGCTTATTTCAGAATTCTTTTTTGAATAGTAATTAAGAAATTTGAGTCTCTTGTCATAGCAGCGTACTCCTTGGTTATACGAAGAAATCCATATTTTGCCTTCATTGTCTTGATATGTGCATATTATATCATTTCCGCATTCTGGAAAAGCTGTGTATGATTTTTTTGATTTTAGGTCAACAATTCTCATTCCATACCATCTGTCGCTGCAAATAAGTGTATCTGTTCCTGAAAGAATCATATTTGATACATTATAATCATTTGATTCATTGAATGATATAATTGGGCTTATTTGTTTTTTGTATATGTCGTAACTATAAATAGTATTTTTCCCTCCAAGTATAATCTTTCCCTTATGGACGATAGCACTTAAAGCGATGAGAGGTATATCATTGTCATTTTTTATTAGGCTGAAACCATTTATTGAATAGTCGTATATACAAATACCTTTGTTGGTAAGTACCCATAAATGTTCGTTGTCATCCTGAAATATTTTATAGATATAACTTCCCAAAGGGGAATTCTTATCTTTATTATAATCTTTTATATTTTGACCATCATATCTGAATAATCCGGCTCTGGTACCCATCCATATAAATCCATACTTGTCTTTAAAAATACAATGAACAACTGAAGGAACATCAGACGGTAAATATATCTGGCTATATGAATAGTCTGCATAAAGTTTGTTGATATGGAGCAATGAGCCCCCAATTATTATTATAAATAATATTATCCGTGAGATTCTCATATTGGATTTTTGAGGTTTGTTTTTACAAATGTAATAATAATACTTCAATATATAATACCTTTAATGTTTAATCTTAAAATGGATTTTTCTTATTATGTATTTTCAAAAAATACAAGAAATACTATAACAATATTGAAAATCACATATTTATGTCGATTTTTTAAAATCTAAAGTCATTTTTTTAAAGTTATGGAACAGTCAATTATATAGTTTTGCAATGTGAAAAATGCAAAAGGAAAATAATCAATACAGTATTTTTTTTAAACTCAATTTTATTGAATAGTTAACTTAAAACAAAAACCTATGAAAAAAGACATTTTTTTCAGACAGAATTCTCCATGGAGGAGATGTTTATTACAGTCAGTTCCTGTAACCATAGGTTTACTTGTCTCAATAAATGCTTATGCGGAGGCAAGTACAGATCAAAACCTAAATCTTGTTTCAGTAACACAACAGAATTCTACCATTACAGGTACAATAGTAGATGAGAGAGGTGAAGCCCTTATTGGTGTAAATGTACTTGAAAAAGGAACTACCAATGGTACAATTACAGATTTTGATGGCCGATTTTCTCTAAATCTTTCATCGAAAGATGCGGTTTTAGTTGTTTCGTATATTGGATATAAGACTCAGGAAATAACTACTAATGGAAGAACAGAAATCAAATTAACTCTTCTGGAAGATTCAGAGACATTGGAGGAAGTGGTTGTTGTAGGTTACGGTACACAGAAGAAAGTTAATCTTACAGGTTCTGTTTCTTCTGTATCAGCAAAGGATATTCAGGATGTTCCAACATCTAATACAGCTTCATTGTTGCAGGGACGTATGCCAGGTTTGATGATTAGTCAGAATGGCGGTCAGGCAGGTAAGGAGGATATGGAAGTCCGTGTGCGTGGTGTAGGAACATTCGGAAACAATAATCCTATGGTTATTATTGATGGTGTTGAAGGTACCCTTTCGCAAATGAGTGATATCCCTTCGGCTGATATTGAAAATATTTCAGTATTGAAAGATGCCGCATCGGCAGCAATTTATGGTGTTCGTGCTGCTAACGGTGTTATACTTATTACTACAAAGAAAGGTAAGGCAGGTAAAGTAAGTGTTAATTATTCTGGTAATTACACTATCCAGAAAGCTATGCTTCCTAATTATGTGGATGCATATAACTGGGCATTGATGAAGAATGAAGTTAAACCAGGAACTTACGATGATGTTGCTTTGCAAAAACTTAGAGACGGTTCCGATCCGGATCATTATGCAAATACCAACTGGCTTGATGAAGTATTCAGAACAGCAGGTATGCATCAGCATCATTTGTCTGTGTCCGGTGGTAACGAAAATACACATTACATGACATCCATTTCTTATTCAAACCAGGAAGGTATCATGCGTAAAACAGGGGCAGAAAAGTTTGCTTTCCGTTCTAATATAGACAGCAAACAAGGTATTTTTAATTTTGGTTTGAATCTTTCGGGCAATAAGAATAACGTAGATCAGCCGGCATATGTTTCTCCTAGTGGAGATACCAGCGTAATGCGTTATCTGTCGTGGTTCTCAAGACCTACAGTTCCTGTAAGATATTCTAATGGTCATTATGGATATGTTGACGGTTCTCTGAAAGATGCTGAGATGGTGAAAAATCCAATGCAGTTTATAAATGAAGGTTATCGCAAAGACGAAACATGGAGATTTAACGGTAAAGCATACGCAGGAATTGACATTATTGATGGACTTCAGTTTAAAACAAGTTTGGCCTATTCTTTCAATATGAATGCAGTGAAAACATATAAGCCTAAAGAATTGGGAAGATATGATGCTGAAGGAAATGAGTTGAAAATTCCGGGAGCAAACAACAGACTTGAAGATTATTATTGGAGAGAAACTACATGGACTAATGAAAACATCTTGACTTATAACAAAAAATTCGGTTTGCATAGTCTGAATGTGTTGGCAGGTCACTCATTGTTAAGTTATTCACGCTCTACAACTACGGCAGGTAAAGAAGGCTTCCCTACAGAAAATATTTATGAACTTGATGGAGGATCAAAAAATCCATCGGCAATAGGTAATAGTAACGAATATAGATTACAGTCATTTTTCGGACGCATAAACTATAGTTATGCGGACAAATATCTTTTTGAAGCGAATATACGTCATGATGGTTCTTCTCGTATGCCTAAGAGTAACAGATATGCTACATTCCCGTCTTTATCAGCAGGTTGGGTATTTACAAATGAATCATTTATGGAAGACTATCAATGGTTATTCGGTAAGCTTCGTTTCTCATGGGGTAAATTGGGTAATCAGGAAATAGGTAGTTATGCTTATCTGTCCAGTTTGGGTGCTTCCGGTAATTATTACTTTGATCAGGGAAAAGATCCACAGACAGGTATGGTATCAACTTCTATTGCTAACGAGAATATAAAATGGGAAACAACCAGAACTATCAATGCTGCAATAGACTTGGGATTCCTTAATAATAGGATACAGACTACATTTGAGTGGTTTGATAAAAAGACTTCAGATATCCTAATGCAGTTGGCTATGCCTAACATTTTCTTGGGATCATTGGGAGCTCCATATCAAAATGTAGGTACTGTACGTAACAGAGGATGGGAATGGAATGTTAATTATAATGACAGTAAAGGTGATTGGAATTGGTATGCAGGGTTTAATCTTTCACATGTGAAAAATGAAATTCTTTACATGGGTGGATTGGATGAACGAATTAGTGGACAGACAATAAATCGTGTCGGTGAACCTATCGGTGCTTACTATGCTTATCAGGCCATTGGTATCTACAGAACTGAAGCTGATATTAATAGAACAAATTCTAAAGGTGAGCAGATTCTGCAAAATGGTGTAAAACCAAAACTTGGTGATATTATGTATGCTGATATTAATGATGATGCTAATATTACACCAGAAGATAGAACTATTATCGGTAATCCATTCCCTAAATATACATACGGTGTTAATTTGGGAGCAGGTTGGAAAGGTTTTGATTTGTCAACTTTCTGGCAGGGAGTAGCAGGTATATATCGTTATAATTGGGAAACAACAACAGATATCCGTGGTAATTTTACCGATAGATGGCTTGACAGATGGTCTGCAAGTAATCCTAATGGCTCTATGCCTGCTTTGGGTAATACAATGAACGATCAGTTCTCGTCATTCTGGTTGGAAAATTCAAGTTATTTGCGATTGAAGAATCTTGAATTTGGTTATACTTTTGGCGAAATACCTAAAATTGGGGTTTCAAAACTCCGTATTTATTTTGCCGGAACAAATTTGCTTACATTCACTAAACTTAATAACTGGGATCCAGAAAAAGGCTCAGGAGATACCCGTAACGATAATTATCCGAATGCTAAATCATTCTCATTCGGTGTAAACGTAACCTTCTAAACCATAAAAAATACGATTATGAAACTAAAATATTTATACAAAGGAATATTATTTTCCGGTTTGACTTTGGCTGTAGCTTCTTGTTCAGACAGCTTTCTTGACCTGAATAATCCTAATCAGGTTTCAGATGCAACCTACTGGCAATCTGAAAATGATGCAGTAATGGCTCTTGCAGCTTGTTATGATGCAATGCAGGCTGCCAATTTATATAACGACAATGTTGACGGATGGGCATTTGGCTTTTTAGTACGTGAAAGCTCTACAGATAATGGTGATCATACTTGGGGTGACTGGATGTTGGGAAGTACTATTTCAAAAGGAACATCTGCTACTACAGACGAATGTTTTTCAATGTATTGGAATTCTAATTTTGAAATGATAAAGCGTTGTAACCTTCTTATATCAAAGATAGATGGAATTCCTATGTCAGATGATACAAAAGCTGCAATAAAGGCTGAAGCAATAGCTTTACGAGCTTTAGGATATTGTAATTTGACATCTGTATTCAGGGACGTCCCTTATCTTACAGCTCCTTTGACTTTGGAAAATCCTGAAGCACCTAAAGAATTGAAAGCTAAAATAGCAGAAAATGTTCTTGCTGATCTGAAAGCAAACTTACCTAATTTGCCTGTTAAGGGTTCGGAAGCAAAAGGTAGAATGACTCGTGAGGCCGGATATGCTATTATGGGACGTATGGCACTATTCAATGAAAAATGGGATGATGCGATTGCTGCATACGATAATGTAATAGGAAAAGTACAGTTGTTTAAATCTGGTGATGGTTCAAACTATGAGGCTAACTTTAGAGATTTGTTTAAAGAAGAAAACGAACAATGTGATGAAGTTTTGTTGAGTGTTCACTTTAAGGGTCCCGGACTGAAAGAAGGTAGCACATTTGGAGTATGTTGGGGAGGTCCTATGAATGCAATTGAAGCATCAATGAACTTATGCGATGATTTTTATTGTATTGATGGTCTTCCAATTGATAAGTCTCCTTTATTTAAAGGAAGCCTTGAAAAAGGTGGACATACTAAAGATAAACCTGATTATGCAAGATACGAAAACCGAGATCCACGTTTGAAAGCTACATTGATGTTGCCTGGTATGAAATGGAACGGTAAGGAATTTACAAATAACCTGCCTGCATCTTCCACAGCTTGTATCTTGAAATGGTATACTCCTGAAAATACAGCTAATGAGTATGATGGAAGTTTGGATTATTATATTATCCGCTATGCAGAAGTTCTTTTGTCAATGGCTGAAGCTAAAATAGAAAAGGGTCTTCCACAGGAAGAAGTCAGCAAATATATCAATGAAGTTCGTGCCCGTGTTGGAATGCCTGCTATCGAAAAGGTGGAAGGTACTAATTTAGGACAGGACGAATTGAGAGCTATTGTCCGTCATGAGCGTCGTGTAGAATTGGCATTCGAGGATTTGCGTTTTGCCGATCTGTACAGATGGGGTGAATGGGAAAATGGTATCAAACGTATGCAACATGACAAGGAGTTCTATGGCTTTGGAGTTTATGACCGTACTTATCGTGGTCCTCAGGATACAGTGTGGCCAATACCACAAGGTGAAATTGATACCAATAAGCAACTTGTACAACATGATGAATGGAAATAATTAAATAAGAGTTTGAATAATAGGGGTTGCTCAAAAGGCAACCCTATTTTATTAACCTTCATAATTTTAATATAATAACTATGTATAAAAAAGTTTACACTCTTATGTCGTCTGTTTTTATATTGCTTGGTATATTTTTATCATCATGTAACGGACAGAAAGATGACAATATATTATTTGTTGATGATTTTTCAGGTGATTCATCAATTCCTGATACTTCCGTCTGGGAATTATGTAAACATGGAAACAATGCGTGGGCGCAACATTTCAAATATGTTAAGGGATATGAAAATGTCAAGGTGGAAGAAGGAGTATTAAAACTTAAGGCATCTAAGGAAGACGGAGTATATAAAAATGGTGGTATCAGAACAAAGACAGGCTTCCCTTGCAATACACGTCTTGAAGTACGTGCCAGGTTGACAAAACTAGTGAAAGGTGGTTTTCCCGCAATATGGCAGATGCCTATGAATGCTCCGGTTTGGCCAAGAGGAGGTGAAGTGGATATTATGGAATGGGTACAGGGAACTCCTTATGATATTTATCAGACTGTACATACTTATTACATAAATGGTGATCATGGTTCTTCTGGTGCTACTAATCCTAATCGTCCTACAGATTTTGATGTAACACAATATCATGTATATGCTGCCGACAGAACAGAAGAAGCTGTAATATTTTATATCGATGGTGTAGAAACATGGAGATATAATAATCAGAATTTACCTTCAGAAGAAATGCAGTTTCCGTTTTGTGACTATCTTTATGACATAATATTGAATTTTTCTCTTGGTGGAGAATTGAATGGTAATCCTACATGGCCAGGAGAAATTGATGATAATGATTTGCCAGGTGAGTTATGGATTGATTGGGTTAAAGTGACAAAAATATGATATATGTAAAATATTTGTTTTGTTATTATTTGAACATCAATTTGAAAACGGTAATTTTTTCATTGCTGCATACCAGTGATATACTTCCGTTATGGAGACGCATAATCTGGCGGGAAAGACTTAATCCTACTCCAGTACCTTCCTGCTTTGTTGTGTAAAATGGAACGAAAATATCCTCATAATTCTCTTTGCTTATAGGATTTCCGTTGTTTGATATATTCACTATAACAGCTTCGTTAAGGTCTATTTCGGCAGTTATATCTATGGTTGTGGCTTTGGCTTGAATAGCATTCCTTATCAGGTTTACCAGTACTTGCGAAATCTGGTCTTCGTCTGCATAAAGAAGAATGTCATCCGATTTCTCTAGGTAACTTAGTTTCGCTCCTGAAGCACTGATTTGTTCACGTGTCAGCTGTGTAACTCTGTCAATAAGCTCTTGCATATAGAATGCCTTTTTTACAGGTGCGGATACACGTGTCAGCGAACGGTATGTGTCAACAAATTTTATCAGTCCGCGGGCAGATTCAGATATTGTGTCAAGACCTAATTTTAGTTCTTCTTTGTTTACAGCCTTGTTTCCGGATGAAGTTATGTCCATTGACAGTGTATGGCTCAGTGAAGCTATTGGAGTTACAGTGTTCATTATTTCATGCGTAAGCACACGGATAAGTTTGTTCCACGACATCTCTTCGTTGCGCGACATTTCGTTGCTTATGTCATTTATAACTATAATTTTTACATTCTTTCCCTGCAAAGATGTTTCAGATGACGAAACTGAAAGTGTGATCTGTCCCTTTTCGTTGTAGAAGGAAACACGCATTTCGTTGTTTGTTTCGGAAATATTTTCAAAACATTCCTGTATTTCCTGACTGACATTTGCCAATTGGCGTATGTTGCTTAGCGTTGCCACTCCTAGTATATTCAGTGCTGCCGCATTGCAATATGAAACTTTTCCACTGAATTTCTCGTTCAGTTCCACTACCACTATACCTGTCTTTACCCTGTCCAGCATCTGGCCGTAGTAACGTTCCTGTTCGTTTATTTCCTGCTTTTCCTTTTCGAAAATCAGACGTATTCTGTTCAGAGTCTTGTTTAATCTGCGGTACAACACTTTCTTTTCGTCAAAACGGAAATTTGTCTCCTTGTCTTCCAGTGCGTCAAGAATGTACGAAACCTTGCGGTGTGTCCTTCGTGCGTAATACATACCGGAAATTATTGCAGATATTAATGCAGTTGCAATAATGATTAATATGACATTTTCATACGAAATCATATATTATATTTTTTCAGTTTCGTATATAGGGTAGGGCGGCTTATGTTCAACGATTTTGCCACATGAGTAAGATTGCCGTTATATCTTTCCATTGCGGCACGTATGGTTCTTTCCTCCACTTCTTCCAGTGTTTCTTCTCCTGATGCTGATACTTGCTGAACCTCATAGGTGTGCTGTCTGTCAGGCAGACAGAAGTCCGAAAGCTGAAGCTCCGTACTGTCGGTCAGGATTACAGCCTTTTCTATCGTGTTCTGCAGTTCACGGATGTTTCCGTTCCATCTGCATGAAACCAATGCCTTTTCCGCTTCACTTGAAATACCCGATACTTCACGATGATATTTCTCGGCATATCTCTTTATGAATATTTCTGCCAGAGGGATAATTTCGTCAGTCCTTTCTCTTAACGGAGGAAGTTGTAGATGCATGGTGTTGATACGGTAATAGAGGTCCTCGCGGAACTCGCCGTTTCGTATCATTTCCTCAAGGTTGCGGTTTGTGGCACAGATGAGGCGTATATCTACAGGAGTTGATTGCGAACTTCCCACCTTGCTTACCGTCCTGTTCTGAAGAACTCTGAGCAATTTGGCCTGCAGATTAAGAGGGATATTTCCTATTTCGTCAAGAAACAGGGTGCTACCGTTTGCCTGTTCTATTTTTCCCACACGGTCTGTATGGGCATCAGTAAATGCTCCTTTTACATGTCCGAACAGTTCGCTTTCGAATAATGTTTCCGTTATCGCTCCAGCATCCACACAAACCATCGGCTTCATTCCTCTGTCCGATAGACGGTGAATTTCTGCCGCAAGCACATCTTTTCCCGTACCGTTTTCTCCCGTAATGAGAATGCTTGCATCTGTTGAGGCTATTTTATTTACAGTGCGGAATATGTTTTTCATTGCAGGACTGCTACCCCAGTGCATTGTTGCAGTCTGACTCACCGCAGGTTTTATGTTTTTCTTTTTTGTTCCTGCATCCCTGTGCTTGTAGGCGGCATCAAGCACAGAAATCAGTTTATCGTTTTCCCAAGGTTTTACAATGAAGTCGAATGCTCCGCGCTTCATTCCCTCTACCGCCAGTGATATGTCAGCATAAGCGGTGAAGAGTACAACTTCGGTAGTAGGGCTTGTCTTTTTGATTTCCGAAAGCCAGTACAATCCCTCATTTCCGGTATTGGCAGACGACTGGAAGTTCATATCCAGCAAAATTACGTCAGGCATAAATTCTCTTAACTGTGAACTTATGACGTTTGGTGATGCCACAGCCTTTACTTCCTTGAAGTATTTAGGCAGTAGCAGTTGGAGTGCTGCCCTTATTCCGCTATTATCATCTACTACTAATATTTTGGCTTTGTTCATAGTTGTTGTATATAAAAAACAATTAATGCAAAAATAAAAGTTTTATATGTCATGTTTGGCATAATCATATAAAAATGTTAGTTCAATCATAATTTGCACAATTGTATAGATCTATAATATTTATATCAAAGTCTCTTTTTTATGTTAAATAAACACGATATAATGTAAAGTATACTTGTCTATATGGAAAATATACTTTATATTTGTGGGGAGATAAAAATAAATAGTACATTGTCTGTTTTCTTAAAATTAAATCATTATGAAAAAGAATTATTTATTACCGCATCGTTACATGAAGATTGGTCTTTTCATGTTGGTCCCGTTTTTTATCATGGCTTGTATTGATTTTTTAGGTATGGCACCCTCTATTGAAATTTCTTTTCCTTATATTTATAATGATTTGTTAACTTCCAGGCACTGGTTCAGTATTGCAGAAGGAGAAGATGTTTTTATGGAGATATGGATGCTAGGTGTTTTTTCATCTCTTATATTCATAGCCCTGTCAAAAGAGAAAGTAGAAGACGAGATGATTATGCAGATTCGTCTTCAGTCAATGTTGTTCTCATTAAGATGTACAGCGGTCATATTTATTTTTGAAACTATATTTTTCTTTGGCTTTGCTTATGTATATTGTTTGGGAGCATTGTTTTATATATTCCTTATTGTGTCTGTATTGAGGTTCAGATATGTACTTCATAAACTAAACAAAATTGAAAAATGAAAAATACCATAAGAATAGAGCGGGCTATAAAAGACATCACCCAGCAGGATCTGGCCGTAGCGGTAGGGGTCAGCCGTCAGACGATAAATTCCATAGAGTCAGGTAAATATGTTCCTTCTACAGTTCTTGCGCTTAAGATAGCGTCTTATTTTGGCAAGACGGTGAACGATATATTCCAACTTGAGGAAGATGATTGAAATATTATCCGCAGGCACATCCATTCATCACGAACAGGTGTAGCCTGCGGATTGATTAGAGAGAGATTTTTTTTATTTATTCGGTCTCCAATGATATGTTTGGAGATTCAAGTGCCAGTGAATTATATCTCACGACTACAAGTATTGCAGTAAGCACCTGTATGAACAGGAACACCAGCAGGAATATCCACCATGACACATTTACTTTCATGGCAAATCCCCGGAGATATTCGTTTATTGCTGTCACTGCTACGGGTATTGAGATTATGAAACCTGCCAGGACAATAAAGAAGTACGGCTTGTTTCCCAGCCAGAGTACATCGGTGTAGTCTGCACCGAACACTTTGCGGATGGCTATTTCCTTTCTCTTATGCTGAATGTCGAATATTACCATAGAGAAGACGCCGACCAGTGACAATACTATTGCTATTATTGAAAAACATAGCATCGTGCGGGCGAAAGAATTCTCACGCTGATATTGTGCGGCAGCCACATTGTCGTAGAACAATACTTCGGTAGGATATTCGGGTTCCACTTTGCTGATTATCTCCTTTATGCGGGATGCCGCCGCGGTTCTGTCGTGTCCGGAAGCAAGTCTCACAAACATATCCGACAGATATCCGCTTTCAGTCGGTAGGGAAATGAAGCATACAGCACTCTGGCTTTTGCGCATGGACGTGAAGTTTACATTGTCGCATATACCTATTGCCTCCGCTTCCATGGAAGGGATGTTCCCGAGTTCCATACCGTAATTGTCTTTCATATAGCGGTTTACTATGATGTCTCCTTTGCTCGTTTTAGGGAATGTTTTCCCTTCTGTCATCTTTATTCCCATCACTTCAGGAAAATCAGGAGTGACATATATCAGGAAGCTCGGAATGTCTGTTCCGTTATATTCTATTCCCTCAGTGCAGTAAGTGTCCTGTGCCCCGAATCTTTCGGACGTGAATGCCACATTTTCTATTTCAGGATATTTCTGAAGTTCTTCCTTTATCCACGAGCCTTTGTTCTTCACTATATCGCTTGTCAGTCCTACAATGGCTATGCGATCCTTGTCAAACTTCGGGTCGAACTGAAGCATCATCCTGTTCTGCAGATAGATTGCCGCTATAAACAGAATCAATGAGCACGAAATGGCATACTGCACGCACAGGAGGGTTTTCTTGATTTTCATACCAGAAGAACTTAGGTTGAAGTTGCCTCTCATTGCAAGTTCTCCGGTATATGATGTGGCGAAAAATGCAGGATATATTCCGGAAAGCATTCCTCCGGACAGAGCCAGAAGCAGTGTTATGATTACGATGGAGGAATTCTTCCCGAAGCTGAACACAGTGTTTACGATTCCTATTTCCGTGACAGCAGGAGAGAGGAAAACGACTGCAATCACAGCTCCGGCAAATGCTATGAGCGACAGCAGGACAGTTTCCTGAATTATCTCCATACGTATCGTACGGGTGTCCTCGCCAAGTATAATCCTGGTGTTGATGGATTTTAGTCTTGACGGAATGAGTGAGGTATAGAAATTTGTGAAGTTCAGCAGACCGACAATGATTATGAGGAATGAGATAATGGTCAGTACATTGTATTGTGTGAGACTTCCGCTCCGGAATACACGTCCGTCCGATTTCTCTTCCTGAAAATATACGTCAACCAGCGGTGTGAGATAAATTGGGGTGAGACCACGGTATTTATCAAACTCGAACTTGCTGTTGAATTCATCCTCAACCAGAGAAACATTCCCGTTGTCATCAAGACGGAGATAGCATACAAAGTTGCTTGCCCCGAAGTTCTGAAGGAAAAAGTCCGGAATCTTCATGTATATCTCGTTACGTATCTGCGAGTTTGCGGGCAAGTCCTCGTAAACGGCACCTACAGTCCATTTGTCGGAACGCAGAAATCCGGTACCGGACTTAATCTTCACCTGTTTACCTATGGGGGATTCGTTGCCGAAAATCTTGCGTGCCATGCTTTGAGGAATGGCAAGCTGTTCGTTTTTCGACAGTGTTGCGGAATCGCCTTCTACAATCTTTATTCCGAAGACCTTGAAAAAGTCTTCACTCACCACATTGGCGGTTTCTATGAATCCGCTGGATACTCCGTCTTTCATAGTGGTGATATATACCTCTCCCAGAAACGGACATACCACTGTTCCCGCTACTATATGACTTGAAGAGCGTATAACCTCGTCCGAAAATCCCGGAGGAAGAATCGAGCGGAAAATGGTATTGTTGTCCGAAAGATCCACCCTGTAGATGTTCCCGGCATCAGGATGGAATCTGTCGAAGCCTTTTTCGAAGTCCAACTGTACGGATATGAGCATAAAGGCGCTGAATGCCAGAATCAGACCTATAAGGCTCATAAGCATTGGAACGAAGTATTTCCTCAACGTATATTTTATGTTTCTCAGTGCTTGCATATGAATTCGTGTTTGTTATTCATTTTTAAGTGACAATACCGGATTTGCATTCGATATTTTCAGGCTGCAGATTACCACAGTAGCTACTACTATTATAGCTACTATCAGGTCTGCTGCAAGGAAATATAGCAATGACAGACTTACTTTCTCGGCAAACTGTTCCAGCCAGAGTCCTGCCACATAATATGCCAGTGCGTCGCCTATGATAAAGGCAACAACGAGCCATTTCATTATGCTGGCTACGAAAAGCGAAAGGATTTCTGCCGTAGTGGCTCCGTTAATCTTGCGTATGGCAATCTCCTTGCTTCTTCGTTGTGCTTCATCGCGGACGTATCCCACGAGTCCGAGGAAGGCTATCGCTATGGAGAATATACTTCCGGCAAGGATGGTATTCTTCATCTTCTTGTTGTCATCATACATGCTGTTCATTACCTGTTCGTATGAGAAAACTTCCATCTCCTTTTCGGTAATCACTTCACCCAGCTTCTTCTGAATCTTGTTTATTGTTTCAGGATTGATATCCTTTACCTTTATAAGTACGTATGGCATATATTCATTCTCAGCATTGCCTGTAAAGCGTACGCTCGGACGTTCGTCCATTCTGTTCAGCAGTCCGATACGGTAGTCCTCGTAAACTCCCGAGATTGTCAGAATTCCAAGATTCATTGCCGAAGAGTCTGAATGTTCGGTCAGATAAATGCCTTTTCCTATCGGGCCGTCATTCCAGTCTGTAAACTCTTTCATCTTTTCCACGAAGCTGCGGCTGACGGCAATCTCGTTTTCTGCGGCGGGCACACGTCCTTCAATTATTGGAATGTCAAAGAACTCGAAGAACCCTTCTGTGCCGGCATACTGGTCGGCTATGTTGAAAAGTTCGCTGTCGCCTCCGGGAAGATATACATTGTTTCCAGAGCAATAGTCGAATGGAAGAGTGTATGCTCTCTCTACGTCAACTACATCTGGAAGCGATGATATTACTTCCACGCTTCTAGATGCCTGTACGTTATCTACTCCTCTGACATTATAGTATAACACGTTGTCGTAATTATATCCCGGATCATCATTCAGAGCCTTGTCGTACTGAGCGGCAATGATGAAAACAAAACTCAGAAGGAACACGTTTATGATAAACTGGATGAACAGCAGACATAGTTTCCATTTTCTTTTGTTCTCCTTGTAGTTCATGAACGCCACGCTTACCGGAATCTTGTTGTAAAGATATCCCGGAAGTAAAGCCGAAACCAGGAACAATACCAGTATCACTCCGCAGAGTACAATCATCGTCTCTTTTATGAAAAGAGCCTCCAGACTGACTCCGAGCAGATATTCTATCGTCTGTCTGAATCCCAATATCATCAGGAATGCCAAAAGCAGTGAGAAGAACAGATAAACTGATGTCTCTTTTATCAGCATACCGTATATGTTTGTTCCTTCTGCGCCATAGCATTTGTGGATACCTATCTCCTTCGAGCGTTTCACCATTTCCGATATGGATATAAGCATATAGTTCATCAGTGATATCAGTACCAGTACAAACGAAACTACGGAAAGGATGATTATAAGATTCCTTACGTACGGTTCGGATGTATGAAGCTTATGGAACGGACTGAGTACGCACCATATCTCGTATCCGCTTTTCTCAAGTTCTTCCATTGGCAGGTTCTTGTCCATCATCTTGCGTATGGCTGGATCGATGGATTCAGGTGTAACACCTTCTTCAAGTTTTACGTATCCTTTGTATCTGTCATTTCCGAGCCAGTTGTCAGTACTTTCCTTTGGATAAGTTTCCATTGAAAGCAGAATGTTGTAATACAGACTTCCGTTTTCCGGGAAATCTTCATATACTCCTCCTATGGTAAACTTTAGTTTGGGCGCCTCTTCGTTATAAATAATTTTTCCTACTGCCTTGTCAATGCCTCCCAACTTTTCGGCAAACGAACGGCTTACCATAATGTTGAATCTCTGAGCCAATACTTCCTTCGGGTTTCCTGCCAGAATCTTACGGTCGAAGACATCGAAGAATGCGGTATCCGCTAAAACCAGCATACCGGTTACAAGAGCCTTTTCTTCCGTATAGAATTTTTCGCTTTCGAAAAGGAAGGTGGTGCGTGTGGCGCTTTCCACTCCCGGTACATATTTCTTAAATCCGGGAGCGATACCGCCACTCACCTGATCAGATTCATTAACTTCGCCCCTGAGTGAATAATTCGGTTTTATCAGATATATCCGTTCCAGGCCTTTGTAGAAATTGTCGTATGACGACTCAAAGCATACCTTGGCTATAAGAATACATCCTATGGCAAGACCTATTCCTAGAGACAATATCTTCAATATGTTGTTGAACTTGAACATGATATTATTATTTATCGGTTATTCATTTTTCAGTGTTTCAGCCGGATTTTCCGAAGCTGCCTTATAACTGCATAGTGTGACAACTCCTACGGTAATTATTGCTACCATGACGAATGCCAGCAGGAATACCCACCAGTGCAATGGAGAGCGGTAGGCAAATGTGCTATAGTAATAATCCATTACAATATATCCCACAGGCGCAGCTATCAGGAAGCTTATAAGCAGTATGTAGAAGAACTTGCGGTTGAACATCTCCAGTATCTCGCGTATGCTTGCTCCATGAACTCTTCGCAGACCTATTTCCTTTCTGCGGAACTTGGTTTCGAACATAAGTAGACCTATTATTCCCATCAGTGATATGATTACTGCAAGTATGGTGAACAGCGTTATAAGGCTGATTAGTTTCTGTTCCTTACGGTATTGTGTTCCAAGTTCCTCGTCGAAGAACTTCAGGTTTATTTCTTCGGTGTTGAAGTTTGGCGAAATATCGGCCACCACTTCTTTCACTGCCTGAAGTACTTCGCTGTAAGTTGCTCCAGGATTGCTTCGGATATACAGGTGACTTACAGGCCACCACGGTTTTTTCCCGAAAACGTAGAACGCGAACGGTTCTTCCTTATAATGAAGTGGCTTGAACTTGAAGTTCTCGCAGAAACCGGCAATATCAGTTTCACCTATATGTCCGCTAACTTTGCTCTCAAGGCTGAATCCGAATTTCTCTTTAGCAATTTCGTTGAATATGAAAATACCTTTCTCGCATTTTTCGTCTGCCTGTGTGAAGTCGCGTCCCTCAACAATATCTATCCCCATAAACTTCAGAAAGTTGTATGAGACTGGATAGCTGATGAAGCTTATATTCTTACCGTTGAATTCTCTTCCCCAACCCATTCTATATACGCTGACCAGAGATGATGCTCCCCATGCCACTTCCTTGATGGCTGTCTTCTTCTGAAGTTCGGTAGTGTATAAATTGTGATTGTTTGAGTTTACCGGAACGTATGCCGTGAACAGCGATTCCTTATTGAATCCCATGTCGTAGTTCATCATATAGTCGTATTGCATCTTGATGAAGAATGCGCACAGCACGAACAGGATAGATATAAAGAATTGGAATCCTACAAGTATATATCTGAATGACTTGCCTCTGCTCACTGTGCCCATTGTACCCTTAATGGCAAGGGCAGGAGAGAATGAAGTGACGTGCATTGCAGGATATATGCTTGACGCTACAGTCATTATCAGTGCGACAAAAACCGTCAGTACCGCCACTGCGGCATTATATCCAAGATCCAGCGGACAACTTATAAGTTCGGCGTATGTGGAACTGCCTATAATCTTTATTACAATATATGAAAAGAAAAGCGAAACCACCACCAATATAGCCGATTCAGCCATAAAGCCCATTACGAGCGACAGTCTGGAACTGCCAAGAATTTTCCTTGTATTTACAGAACGCAGCTTTGCCGGAATCTGTGCCATGAAGAAGTTCAGATAGTTTATCAGTGTGATGACAAGAATAAGCACTGATACTATGAACAATGTTATTGTAGTGATAATGTTACATTGGTAAACTATGGTATTGTCTGTAATGCTTAACTCGAATTGAAATCCTTCTAGCGGGAATAGTTTTACCGTATTTCTGCCTATGTATTCGTCTATCTCTTCCTGAGTAGGAAGTTCCATATCCGGATTGGAACTTATCATTTCGTTGACCAGATTTTTAGTAAAGTTGGTGGCATTTTCGCTGAAAGCATTTACGTTGTTCTTGTCATTAAGTTTTATAAAATATCTGTAAGACCATTCGCCGAAATTGTCTAATGACTCTTTCTCATAAATATTACTGTACAGAAGATCTGTTTCTCCGAATATGGAATTCATAGCCATATCCTTGAAGATGGCAGAAACGGTTCTCTTGTCCTTTTCGCCTTCCAGCTGGATTGCATCGCCAAGTTTCAGGTTCAGCCTGCGTGACGCTCTTTCGCTGAGTGCCACTACATTTTCCTCACCTATACCTTGGAAAGTACCTGCAACGGCTTCTATTCCGAATACATCATATGTGCCGCTTGTCACCTGCATGGTGTTAAGCTCGAATGCCCTGTTGTCATTGCCGTCTGCTATTTTTATTTCAGTCTGAATATTCCCTTGTAGAACAGCATACGATTCAACCATTGACGATTGTTCTATCAATGATTCCATAACAGGGCGGCTCATGTTCACACTGTATTTCCCTTCGTCGAACCAGTCCCTATGTGTCACAACGAATATACGGTCCAAGTCTTTGATTTTGCTGTTGTAGTTCCAGTCGTAATTCACCTGGACCATTATAATGTATATTGCTGCAAAGGCAACTGTCATACCTAACAGGTTAAGTATTCCTGCACCTTTGAATAGTCTGATAATGCTTCTCATCACTTTGATTTTTTTAAAGTTGTTATAGATACTACAATCAAGTTCTTTATTATTCGCTTTTAAGATTGTTCACCGGATTGTCCGATGTGGTTTTCAGGCTGATAAGCCAGACGGAACCTAACGAAATGACAACCACCAAGACAAAAGCAGTTACCGGTATCCACCACTGGAAGTGAGGATCGTATTCCACAAACTTGTCTATCTGACGTATGCCTAAATAGATGAGCGGAGTGGCAATAACCAGACTTATGAGCAGTGATTTCATTGAGAATTTCATCAGATTGAATTGTTCCATCCATGAACTCGAACCGAAAACCTTGCGTATGGAGATGTCGCGTTTACGTTGTGATACGAAGTAGAGGCTCATGGCTGTAAGTCCCAATAATGATATGATGAGTGCCGCAAATGTGAATATGACGATAGTCTTGTTCAGACGTGTTATATTGTCGTATGTGTTGAGCACTTCGTCATGATACCATTTTGAGTCGAAAGGTATTCCGCCTATTATTTCATAGAACAAACCATCGAGCTGACGCTTGTATTCCTCATTCGCCGATGTGGTTTCTACCAGAACATTCCACGGTGAAACTTTTTCTACCGGAAGAATTCTCATCTGAAGAGGATGAACTTCACCCATCAATGAGCGTATCTTGAAGTCCTTGAACTGACCGAGAATATTGTATTTATATCCATATCTGTTGACGTAGTAATCAGGTCCCTGACCGATTGAAAGCAAATCTTTCATGGCATTTTCGCTGACAAAATAACTGTCATCAGTGTTTCCGAGTCCGCGGTCTTCAGTAATCTTTATGTTAAACATCTGCAAGAATGATGAATCAGCGATAAATGTCTGGAAACTCATACATTTCAGTGTGTCGGCACTGTTGAAGTAGTTTGTATTGTTGTTTCCTCCATTGTTGGGTGTCCCGCAAGCGAAAGAAACCCTTTTTACGAAAGGCAGTTTCAGGGCCTCACTACGGAACTGTCTCATCTGCTCATTGCCCGCCATGACAGGATAGTCTATTATACTGCCATATTCATAACCAAGCGGAGCATTGAGAATTCTATATATCTGCATGCTGAAATAGAAAGAACAAGTCAGCAATGCTATAGTAAGACAGCTTTGGAATATATTCAGTCCGCGGAAATACACCAGTTTGGTCTTGCGTCGGAACGTTCCCTTTACCACATCCATAGGATTATATCCTGACAATATTGATGCCGGCACAATGCCTGACGCGAATGCCAGAACCGCAACCAACAGTATGTATGATATTACTGTAATATATGATAAGTCGCCCAGTATATCAAGTTTTACTTTAAGCAAATCCATGGCGTATGGTTCCACTACCAATGCAAGTATGAAGGATATAATGAAAGATGCTGCTGTAAGTATAAACGACTCAAGTATCATTCGCCAGAAAATATCTTTCCGTGAAGAGCCTAAGATACGTCGTGTCGCCATTTCCTTTGCCCTGTAACTGGTCTGCGCCACACTCATACTCACGTAATTGAATATAGCCATAAGCAGGATGAGCACTCCTATTATTATAAAGGTCACAACAACCTTATAATTGTACTGTTTCAGGCCTATTGAAGACTGTATGTCTGAAAAATAAAACTCACGGATAGGAATGAATTTTACAGTTTTTTGTGTTCCGCCTTCGTATATCCAGAAAAATGTTTTGAGATATGAAACTATATCGTCAGCCTTGGAATTTAGATCTGTGTTAGGTAGCAGACGGCAAAACAGATTTGCTCCGCCGGCATTATTCATGTGTGTATTCTCTATTGCAGAACCATAGTTATAATACTTCATATTTTCGAATGGTAAAATAATTTCCCATTCGCTAGGAAAGACAGAGTTGTCTATATCCTTCATGATACCTGCCACTTTGTATTCGTTTGTTGCCATTGGCTGTATAGTCTTGAAAGTCTTGCCTATACAATCTGTGGTTCCGAACATCTTAATAGCTGCCGACTGGCTTATAACAGCATTGTCATTCGAAATCAACACATCATCAGGATTTCCATACAGAAGAGGAAAACCGAAGAAACTGAAGAAGTTCTTCTTTGCCAGACCTGTATATAAACTCATCTGTTTATCTTCAGCCATTATTGGATATTCAACACATCCGGAAATGGCACACCATTCCTCTATTTCGGGATAGCGGCTTTGCAGTTTGTCTCCTAAATTATAATGTCCTCCGGCGTATTCATCGCTTGCCATTATATACGTCCTGTCGGCATCCTTCATATCTTTATCTACTGTAAGTTGCCTGAATACCATGTTTGATATCAGCAGTATGAACATGAGCGAGATGCTCAGTCCTGCAAGATTTACCAACGTGAAAACCTTGTTTCGGCTCAGGAACTTAAAGTATGTCTTATATTCATTCATATCATCTTGAGTTTTTGAGATTTAAGTTTTTGAGTAGGTTGATAACCGACTCAAAAACTTAAAAACTAACAGACTTGCATTTACAATTCATTTCTTACATCACCCACAATACGTCCGTCGAAGAGGTTGATGATTCTTTGTGCTACTGAAGCGTCTTTCTGTGAGTGTGTCACCATTACTATGGTTGTGCCTTCCGAGTTCAGTTCTGTAAGCAGATCCATAACCTCCTTACCGTTCTTTGAGTCAAGGTTACCGGTAGGCTCGTCGGCAAGTACCAGCTTAGGGTTTGACACTACGGCACGGGCTATTGCCACACGCTGCTGCTGACCACCGGACAACTGCTGTGGGAAGTGGTGTGAACGGTGGCTGATGTTCATTCTTTTCAGAATCTCCGTAACGCGCTGTTTGCGTTCTGCCGCACCGATGTTGAGGTATTTCAGAGGCAGTTCCACGTTTTCAAATACATTCAGTTCGTCTATCAGGTTGAAGCTTTGGAACACAAAACCAAGGTTACCTTTGCGGAATTTGGTACGTTCGCGTTCTTTCAGGTTTGCCACTTCCTGTCCCAGCAGTTCATAGCTGCCTCCTGTAGGATTGTCCAGCAGACCGAGGATGTTCAACAATGTTGACTTGCCGCATCCTGACGGCCCCATGATAGCTACAAATTCACCTTCGTTTATTTCGAAAGACACTTCGTTCAATGCTGTAGTTTCAATTTCTTCTGTACGGAAAACTTTGCTGAGGTTAGTTACTTTAATCATATTCTTTAGAGTTTTTAGTTGTTAATTTTTCATTTATATATTTCGTATGATAATTATGTATAAAACGCTCTGTCGTTTTAGTCGAAATGCTTTGTCATTTCAGTTAAAATGAACTGTTGTTTTTTAAAACTTTTTTTATTCGTTCTTTAATGATCTCACAGGGTTGGTATTCATCAGTTTTATCATTTGCCAGCTTATGGACAGCAGTGCTATGACAATCATTATCACTACGTCTATAATGTAAATATATATCGGATTGTCTATCTTGTAATTGTATCCTTCAAGCCATTTGCTGACGGCTATCCATGTAATCGGCAGTGCAATTATGATGGAGATTCCTACTGACTTTATGAACCCTGATGAAGTTTCGATAAAAAGCTGCAGTCTGTTGCTTCCCATTACTTTTTTCAGAGCGGCTTCTTTTGAGTGCTGGCGGGCATAATATGTGCTCATGGCAAACATGGCCAGTATAGTCAGCAGAAGGGTAAGCATGGTGAATACACCTATGAGCTTAAGGTCTTGTTGCTCTGAGTAATACAGATCGGAAATCATTTTATTATAAGTTTTTACTATTATTTCATCTTCCGAAAAACCTTTACTTTTGTAGAAAGCCTTTATATCGTTCTCTGCCTTGTTCTCGTCGCCGGAAACTTTCACTACAAGTGTTCGCAGGATTCTGAAATCTTCTTCTTTCTCCATTTCCTTAATCCACGCTATGTTCAGAAATCCTCCTCTTGTTTGTGTATTTGCAGTTCCTTTATGATAGTCTTCTATGATACCGCAAACAGGAAACATTCCACCAGAATCAAGATTGACTTGCTTACAGTCATAATCAAGTCCTAAAGCTCTCATTGTTGATTCGGGAAGCCAGGCACACTGATTGAGTGGCTCTCCATTCTTGCGTAATATCTTGAAACCGAGTATTTCGAATGCAGACTGGTCGCCATAATACATATCAAATTTCTGGTCTATGCCGTTAATTTTGAACGAAGTTCCTGATGTTCCTAGAGTCATGGGCTCAAACTGTAGCCAACCGATCTTTTCTACACATGCCAGTGATTTCAGTTCTTCAATGTAATAATCCGAAGGTTTGCTTGCGTTCTGTATGCTTATTCTGTTTTCTTTTTCATATCCCATTGGCTTTTCAGTCATGTGTTTCAGTTGTATGAACATGACTGCCGCAAGACCTAACGTAATGAATGCCACTCCGCTCTGGAAACCTATCAGAATTTTGCCTAAAGTCATTTTGCTGGTTCGTGTAAAATTGCCGCGTACTACGTCAATAGGTTTGTATTTTGAAACTAGGAGTGCAGGTATAATACCTGATAATACCGACAATATCAGAAGCAGCAGTATAATAAACAGTATTTCCATCCATCCCATATTTTCGAGTGGAGAAATTTCTTTTCCTATAAGTTCACTAAGATGAGGAGATATCAGTTTTACAAAGATTAGCGCAAAGGCAAAAGATATAACTGTAAGAATGAACGATTCAGATATATATCTGGCGATTATTCCTGATTGTTGTGTACCGAGAAGCCTTCTTGAAGCCATTTCCTTTGCCCTGAATCCTGTTTGGGCAACCGTGAGCGAAATATAATTCAGTACGGCGAACAGCAGGAGAAATATTCCGGCTGCTGTAAACAGTTTTATGAAGCTTGCATCTATAAGACCTTCGAACGGAGCTGTAGCTTCTACCGCACTGTAGCTTATTTTGTCGAAAGGTGTAAGAAGGAAGTCTTTGCACAGTCCGTATACATACAGAAAGTCTTCTTTCCGGACAACTTCTTCCAGCTTGTCTTCAAGTGACTGAATGTCTGTTCCTCCTGCCGCTTTTATAAACAGTACAGTTGAACCGTTGCCGTTTCCTACAAGTGAACTGTCAAGATCTTTGACCAAGTCTATACGGTAAATTATTTCAGGCGAATAGAATATTGTATTTTTGAAATCGCTGAATATTCCGGTAATGTTCAGATTGGCCGTATTTCCGTTAACATCGATTTTTACGGATTTGCCGATTGGATCTTCTTTCCCGAATACCTTATTGGCGAATGTACGTGAAATAACTACCGAGTTCTTTTCTTTCAGAACAGACTCAGGTGTTCCTGACTCCAACGGAAAAGGAAAGAATCTGAAGAAATTCTCATCTACTATTGATGCCTTCTGGCGGTCGGTATAATCGCCTGCCTGAAAAGTCATTTTAAGTCCTCCGAAGATGTGCGTATTCATCATTCTGCACATATCTTCAACTTCAGGAAATTTACCTTCAAGCTGCTCTTTTATTGTGGCACTTCCGAAAAATAGTCTTTCGGAATGTCCGATATAGATATTTCCCTGTTTTTTAATTTCCGAATCGGTATTATATTCCCGTATTACAAACGAACCTATGAATACCACAAACGCAATGGCTATTGCCATACCGAATACTTCGATTGTGGTATATAGTTTGTTTCTTGACAAAAATCTGAAATAACTCTTCATATAATACTTTTTATTAATTCAACACCAGACAGTCATTATCGCCGAAATTGTCATATCCCGAAGTGATGACCTTTTCTCCCGGCTGCAGACCTTCAAGCACTTCGTAATACTGCGGGTTCTGACGACCTATACGTATTTCTCTTTTGTAAGCTTTCGAACCGTCCTCGGTAATCACGTAAATCCATCGTCCGCCAGTCTTCTGATAGAATGTGCCGCGAGGGATCATTATGGCTTCTTCCGGTTGTCCCAACTGCAGGTTCAGATAGTATGTCTGACCTGTACGGATATTCTCAGGCTGTGCTCCGCTGAATTTGAAGTCGGCCTTGAACTTTCCGTCGCGTACTTCCGGGTAGACCTTGCGTATGACGGCATGGAACGATTCATCCTGTCTTTCGAAATCGGCTTCCAGACCGGAAGTAACACGGTCGATGTAGTGTTCGTCTATTTGGGCCTCAATCTTATAGCTGTCAAGGGTGTTTATCTGTCCCACTTTGCTGCCCGACGGTACAGACTGACCGAGAACAACATCGAGCAATCCCAGTTCGCCGTCTATAGGGGCGGTAATTACAAGGTTGTCTTTTCTTTTGCGTATCATCTGCATATTGATTCGCATATTGCTCAGACTTTCCTGCATCTGTTCCACCTGAACGCTGCGGTAAAGGCTGTCCTGTATGGAACGTTCCTTCACGAGTTCCAGTTTGTCCTTTGCCAACTGATAATCTTCTTCGGCTTTCAGATAGTCCTCTTTGGCTATCAGGTCTTCGGCGTAAAGAGACTTTTGCGATTCGTATGTTCTGCGATAGCGTCTTACTTCCATTTCCAGTTGCAGCATTTCCTGATTTACGCTCAGACGTTGCTGTTCCATCGAAATCATTGTGTTGCGGAGGATATTTTCCTTTTCGGCAAGGTCGGCTTCCGAGTTCAATATCTGCATATCCAGGTTTTCGTTTGTAAGGCGCAGGATTTTGTCGCCGGCTTTCACGTGCGAGCCTTCTTCCATGAATATTTCTTTCACCACTCCCGTTTCCAGAGGGCTAAGCTGTATGGTTGTCATCGGCTGTACCTGACCTGAGATACGTATGTAATCGTTGAATTCACCTTCCATAACCTTGTTTATTGACAGGGTTTCAGCATTCACTCTCAGTGTACTTACATTATCTCTTATCAGGATGTATCCTATAAGGCACAACAGCAGTCCGCCACCCCAGTATGGTAAAGATTTTTTGCTGAACACCAGTGCCATTCCTTTTTTCTTTTCTATTGCTCTGTCCATGATATATCATTCTTTTTTATTGTTCTATATAACTTGTTCCTTTATAATACTTCACAACGCTGCGTTTCAGATAATACTGCAGCAATGCGTTCAGCTCTTCCGCCCGCGAGTTCAGGAAAGAATTTGTAATGGTCTGATAGTCGATAGGCGACACCATGCCCTGACGCATCTTCTTTTCGTGCAGCAGATATGTTGCTTCCTGTGCTTTTGAACGCTTCATGGCAAGTACAAGCGACTTACGCGCGCCTGTCTTGTCCTGTACGGCACGCTGTACTTCCGATTTTATGTCGTGCAGCGTCTGGCGGTATTGTGCCTCGGCGCGCCGGTACTCGTTTTTCTTTTTCGAAAGGTTTGAAAATCTGGAAAGTCTGTCATAAATAGGAATTGAAAGACTCAGCTGAATGTATTCGCCGGAGTTATTTTTCCATTGCGAGTTGAACGAAGGAGCAGTGTAGTTGGCTTTTCCGGGATAGCTGTAGTAACTGGTGGACCAACCACCGTTTAGCGACAGGCTTGGAAGAAACTGCCATCTGGCCGTGTTCAGAGCGAATCTCGCTTTATCCATTGTTCCTTTGGCTATGAGTGCCGCCGGCTGCGAACTGACAGCGTAATCCATTATTTCGTCCGCCCGGTCCTCTTCTTCCACCAGTGCCGAATATTTTTCGTCTATCATTGTGCGGTCTATCCTGAGTTCTTCCTCCACGGGCCACATCATTACGGATTTCAGTGTGAGCAGTGCATCCTGACTGTTGTTGTACGATGTCTCTAGCTGATATTCTCTGTCGGCAAGGTCGGCTTCCATCTGTGCTACATCGGGTCGGCTTTTCTGTCCCGTCTCATATTGTTTCTGCATCAGCAGCAGGCTGGCTTTCGAGGTTTCTACTTGTTTACGGAGAACTTCAGTCATTTCGGTATGGAACAGTACATTGAAGTAGGCTTCCATAACTGCCAGACACAGTTCGTCGCGTAACTTGTCTTCCTGAGAGATTCCCATCTTTACGGCTGTCTGCGAAATTCTGATATTGTTTATGGCCGAAAATCCGTTGAACAGTGTGATGCTTGCACTCAGTGAATAACCGTTATTGAAAGATGTAGTATTGGTATAGGTGTTTGTTTCAGGGTCCACGGCACGTCCGAAATTACTGTAGGCGTATGTTCCTGCCGAAACGGACGGGGTGAATGTCTTGAGAATCGCGTCGCGTCTCTCAGTACGTGCGTCGGCATTGTCAAGTTTTTGTATTTCATTTTTGGTGGAATATTCTATTGCATATTCCATACAGTCGCGCAGTGTCATTATTCGTGAAGTATCGGCAACGGATGTTGTGTCGATTTCGTAAGCCATGCATTGCGTTCCTGCCAAAATTAAAATTATGGGTATAAATATTTTTTTCATTTTACGGTTGTTTTTACACTAACTATAATACCATAACCGTGCCAAAAATGTAATTCGTTGATATAGTGATAGTTGATAAAAACTCTGTTGTGGTAACTGTAAGGTTTCTTTACAGTAGTGTAAAGATGGATTACAGTGTGGCGCAAGAAAGTGTAAAATATATTTCAAAGTTATGAATATTGATAATTTTAAAGTTTTTTGTGTCAATGCAATATATTTAATTGGTATATTTGAGCGCCTTTTAAGCGGCATGTCTTTAAAAGGTGTCTGTAATACATTAAAATTAGATATATATGGAAAATATTGGAACAGGTCTGATGCTGATGCTCGTAGGTATGTGCACGGTATTCGTAATCCTTCTCATTATTATCTGGCTTAGTACTCTTCTGATTAAGGCGGTTAATAAATTTGCTCCACCCGAAGAGGAAGTCAAACGTAAGCCTGCAGTAGCAACCGTTTCATTGGAAGAGGATTCCGTGAAGGCGATTAACATTGCAGTGGAAAAACTTACAGGTGGTAAGGGCAAGGTAATGAAAATTGAGAAGTTGAACTGATTAAAGAAATGAAAACACATTAAGAAAATGGAAAAAGAAGTAAAATTCAGTCTGGTCTTCCGCGATATGTGGCAGAGCGCCGGAAAATATGTACCACGTGTTGACCAATTGGTAAAGATAGCTCCTGTGATAGTGGAAATGGGATGCTTTGACAGAGTTGAGACTAACGGAGGCGGTTTCGAACAGGTAAATCTGCTGTTTGGTGAGAATCCTAATAAGGCTGTGAGAGAATGGACAAAGCCTTTTCACGAAGCAGGTATCCAGACACATATGCTGGACCGCGCATTGAACGGACTGAGAATGAGTCCTGTTCCGGCAGATGTAAGAAAGCTGTTCTACAAGGTAAAGAAGGCTCAGGGAACTGACATTACACGTACTTTCTGCGGACTGAATGATGTTCGTAATATAATCCCGTCAATAGGATATGCACACGATGCGGGAATGATTTCACAGTGCTGTCTGTGTATCACTTATTCTCCTATACATACAGTGGAATACTATCTCGATATGGCTAAGAAGCTTATCGATGCCGGATGCGATGAAATTTGCATCAAGGATATGGCAGGTATCGGACGTCCTGTATTCCTCGGTAAACTTGTTGCCGGAATAAAGAAGATAAAGGATATAACCATACAGTATCACTCTCATGCAGGTCCGGGTTTCAATATGGCTTCAATTCTTGAGGTTTGTAAGGCCGGATGCGATTATGTGGATTGCGGTATGGATCCTTTGTCATGGGGAACAGGTCATGCCGACATTATCAGTGTGCAGGCGATGCTGAAGGATGCCGGTTTCAAGGTTAAGGAAATCAATATGAATGCCTATATGAAGGCAAGAACCATGATTCAGGAATTCATGGACGATTTCCTTGGATTGTATATCAGTCCTAAGAACCGTATGATGAACTCATTGCTGGTAGGTCCGGGACTTCCTGGAGGTATGATGGGTAGCTTGATGGCTGACCTTGAAACAAACCTTGAATCTATAAATAAGTATAAGGCAAAGAATAATCTGCCGCTTATGACTCAGGATGAACTGCTCATCAAGCTGTTCGATGAGGTGTCATACGTGTGGCCGCGTGTAGGTTATCCTTGTCTGGTAACTCCTTTCAGCCAGTATGTCAAGAATCTGGCAATGATGAATGTCATTCAAATGGAAAAAGGCAAGGAACGTTGGGCTATGATAGCAGACGATGTATGGGATATGATACTCGGCAAGGCTGGAGCATTGGCAGGTCCTTTGGCAGATGAGATTGTTGAAAAGGCAAAGAGCGAAGGCAGAACATTCTTTACAGGCAATCCTCAGGACAATTATCCGGATCAGCTTGACAAATACCGTCAGATGATGGCTGAAAAAGGATGGGAAACAGGTCAGGATGACGAAGAACTGTTCGAGTATGCTATGCATCCGGCTCAGTATGAGGCATACAAGAGCGGAAAGGCTAAGGCAGACTTCCTGGCAGACGTGGAGAAACGCCGTGCTGAGGTTGAAGGCGGTTCAATGCCTAAGGAAGGTACTCAGGTGCTCACTGTAGATGTGAACGGAAAGCCTTATCGTGTGACTGTAGCTTTCGGTGACACTGCATTGCCAGCACAGTCTGCGTCTGCTGATAGCGCTCAGCCGGCTGCTGCATCTGGTGAGGGCAAGGATGTGCTTTCTCCGCTTGAAGGAAAATTCTATCTCACTAAGTCGGCTCAGGAAACACCTTTGAAGGTTGGTGATAAGGTTAATCCGGGTGACACTCTCTGCTATATTGAAGCAATGAAGACCTATATAGCTGTCAATGCCGAGTTTGGCGGTACTGTTGCTGCTATCTGCATGAACTCCGGCGACTCTGTATCTGAAGATGATGTATTAATGAAGATAAAGTGATAGATGTATGGAAGAGATTTTTGAACGATTATATGATATGACTGCGTTCAGCAATATCATTGCCGATCCGCGGTTCCTTATAATGTATGCCATAGCTTTCGTATTGCTTTATCTGGGTATAAAGAAACAGTACGAACCGCTGTTGCTTGTACCGATAGCTTTCGGAGTGTTGCTCGCCAATTTCCCGGGAGGGGAGATGGGAGTGATACAGGCCGACGAGAACGGTATGGTGATGGTGAATGGCGTGATGAAGAATATATGGGAAATGCCTCTGCATGAGATAGCACACGAACTGGGACTGATGAACTTCATTTATTATATGCTCATCAAGACAGGTTTCCTTCCGCCGGTAATATTTATGGGGGTTGGTGCGCTGACCGACTTCGGACCTATGCTGCGTAATCTGCGTCTGTCTATTTTCGGTGCTGCCGCTCAGCTGGGTATTTTTGCAGTATTGCTTGTTGCCATTATGGTTGGCTTTACTCCCCAGGAAGCTGCTTCATTGGGTATAATAGGTGGAGCGGACGGACCAACAGCGATATTTACCACTATCAAGCTGGCTCCTCATCTGCTTGGTCCTATAGCTATTGCGGCTTATTCGTATATGGCACTTGTTCCTGTAATCATACCATTGGTGGTAAGACTATGGTGCAGCAAGAAGGAACTCAGTATAAATATGAAGGAGCAGGAAAAGATGTATCCTCCTACTATAGAAATAAAGAATATGCGTGTGCTGAAAATAATATTCCCTATAGCAGTTACTACTATAGTGGCATTGTTTGTGCCAAGCGCTGTTCCATTGGTGGGTATGCTGATGTTCGGTAACCTGGTGAAGGAAATAGGTTCGAACACATCACGTCTGTTCGATGCCGCATCAAACAGCATAATGAATGCCGCAACCATTTTCCTCGGTATCTCGGTTGGTGCAACAATGACTACTGACGCTTTCCTGAACTGGACAACAATAGGTATCGTGATTGGAGGTTTCCTTGCTTTCGGCCTTTCAATATCAGGCGGTATTTTCTTTGTCAAGATCTATAATCTGTTTACAAAGAAGAAAATCAATCCGCTTATCGGTGCGACAGGGTTGAGCGCCGTGCCTATGGCGAGCCGTGTGGCAAACGAAATAGCACTAAAATATGATCCTAAAAACCACGTGTTGCAGTATTGTATGGCAAGTAATATCTCCGGAGTGATAGGTTCTGCGGTGGCTGCCGGTGTACTTATATCTTTCCTTGGTTAAAATACTTAAAGTGCGTTTGTTAAAGTGTTTTATAGCAAAACTGCACAATATTAAAGAAAAGTGAGCAAAAGTGGCATATATTGTAAATAAAGCAGTATATTTGCAGGCGTAATAACAAATTTAAATATATGAGTTATAATTTGCTTAAAGGAAAAAGGGGTATTATTTTCGGTGCCCTTAACGAACAGTCTATAGCATGGAAAGTTGCAGAAAAAGCTGTAGAAGAAGGTGCAATAATCACATTGTCAAATACTCCTGTAGCAGTACGTATGGGTGAAGTTTCTGCGTTGGCGGAAAAATTGAACTGTGAGGTTATACCTGCTGACGCAACAAGCGTTGAAGATCTTGAAAATGTCTTCAAGCGTTCTATGGAAGTATTGGGAGGAAAGATAGACTTTGTATTGCATTCTATCGGTATGTCTCCTAATGTTCGTAAAAAACGTACATACGATGACTTGGATTACGATATGTTGAGCAAGACTCTTGATATCTCTGCTGTTTCATTCCACAAGATGATTCAGGCTGCCAAGAAACTTGATGCTATAAATGAATATGGTTCAATTCTTGCATTGAGTTATGTTGCTGCTCAGCGTACATTCTACGGATATAACGATATGGCTGATGCTAAGGCTCTGCTTGAATCTATAGCACGTAGCTTCGGATATATCTACGGACGTGAACACCATGTACGTATCAACACTATTTCACAGTCGCCTACTATGACTACTGCAGGATCTGGTGTTAAGGGTATGGACAAATTGTTTGACTTTGCGAACCGTATGTCTCCTCTTGGCAATGCTTCTGCTGACGAATGTGCAGATTACTGTATTGTGATGTTCTCTGACTTAACAAAGAAAGTTACTATGCAGAACCTTTACCACGATGGTGGTTTCTCAAGTGTAGGTATGAGTCTTCGTGCAATGGCAACATACGAAAAGGGACTTGATGAATATAAGGATGAAAATGGTAACATTATCTACGGATAATTATTCAATTAATGCGATACATTTTAATCATAATATTAAGTTTATTAGTGCTTTCTGCCTGTCGTGATGATAGGCAGGAAGACTTTTTTTTATCTGAAGGAAGGTTAAAAATACATAGATATGACAGATTGCAGTTCGAAGCTTCTGCTCTGAACAGTTTTACTTCTCTCCAGAAGATGAATATGAATTTCCCTCACGCTACAAAACTTCTTATCGAGGATGTACTTGCACTTGGATCGGTAAATGATGAAAAAATAAACGACCGGTTGTGTGCCTATTATTCCGATACTTCTCTTGTAAATCTGATGCTTGATGTAGAAGATAAGTATAAGGACCTCGGCAGTTTTGAAAAGGATCTTACAAAGGGATTTCTATATCTGAAGAAGAGAATGTCCTCATTTCCGATACCGGTGGTATATTCACAGATATCAGCTTTAAACCAGTCTGTGGTGGTCTCTGACAGTCTCATAGGTATCAGCCTTGATAAATACATGGGTGAGGATTATCCTATGTACAAGCGTTATTATTATAACTATCAGCGGGTTTCGATGAATCCGGATAGGATTGTACCTGACTGTTTGTCTTTTTATCTCTTGAGTCTTTATCCATTTCCGTGGGACAGAAATCATCGTACATTGTTTGACTTAATGATGTATAGAGGCAAAATTGCATGGATTACTGAAAAAGCATTAGGAAGTGAAGAATTAGGAACAAAAGTACTCGGGTATAATGATATGCAGTTGGAGTGGTGCAGAAAAAATAAGAAACAATTTATTGAGTGGGTTAATAAGGCGAATCATCTGGAAAGTACAGATCCTATGATTATTCGTTCCTATTTACAGCCTATGCCTAACAGAATTTTGAATGAAGATGTACCACCTATGATTGGAATATGGTTGGGAATGCAGTATATTGACGAATATATGAAAAAGAATCCAGGAGTAACTTTTGAAGAACTTCTGAATAATACTGATTACGAAGGAATGTTGTTGGATATTGACATTTAATGTTTTGATGAATTATATGGAAACAGCATTATATCTATTGCCAGTTACATTGGGAGATACTCCTGTTGAAAAAGTTCTGCCGGCATATAATAAGGATATTATAACTGAAATAAAATATTTTATAGTTGAGGATGTACGCTCAGCGCGTAGATTTCTAAAGAAGGTGGACCGTTCTATAGTTATTGACGACCTGACTTTCTTTACACTTAACAAGCATACTTCTCCTGAAGAAATATCAGGCTTTCTGAAACCTTTGGCAGAAGGAAATTCTATGGGAGTCATTTCTGAAGCAGGTTGTCCGGCTGTTGCCGATCCGGGAGCTGACGTGGTGGCAATAGCACAGCGTAAAAACTATAAGGTGGTTCCGCTAGTAGGTCCGTCGTCAATTATACTTTCAGTAATGGCATCAGGCTTTAACGGACAGAGTTTCGCTTTTCATGGCTATTTGCCTATTGATGCTAATGACAGACTTAAAAGACTTAAAGAACTGGAGAGCAGGGTTTATTCGGAAAATCAGACACAACTCTTTATTGAGACTCCATATAGAAACAACAAGATGATGGAGGATATAATCAAGGCCTGCCGTCCACAGACAAAATTGTGTATAGCAGCAAATATTACTTGCGAGGGAGAGTATATAAAGACACGCACATTGAAGGAGTGGAACGGAAAACTGCCGGATTTGTCGAAAATCCCTTGTATATTTCTTATTTACAAATAAAACTCTTTCCATAGGCTGGCAGCATCCCTAAGATGTTCCAGCTCTTTTTTTATACACGGATTTATTTGTAGAATATTGTTCTCTATATCTTCAAAATTGAAAAATTTGCCGTCAAGCTTTATATCGCTTTCTGTCTTTAGAGGCAGTATGAATAGAAGAACGTTGTTACATATTCCACACGAGCACTCTTCGGTGTATTGCAGTATGAAGCGTGGCTGTACGTTTGTTCCAAGAATTCTTTTTGTTGTTTTCATTGCATATTTTTTACTGTCATCTAAAGTCCCTTCAAGGTTCCTTTCAATTGGGATATCCCATATATGAGATGTTGTGTTTTTTTGTGACAGTAGCAGTTTTCCGTTACATACAGGTGCTATACGGATTATATTATGTCTGGATTTCTCTATTTTCGCTACAAAATGTATCCCTAATGTGTTTACTATGAGGCAGATGATATATATAGATACGGGAACAATATTTATCATGAAAAATCGTCCTTCAGGACTCCAATCATGATTTAAGGTTTTTATAATGTAAAGAAGCAATAGGTGGATTGATGATAGTATTATGATTATTTTTGTTTCAAATTTATAAGAGAAACATATTCTTATTCCCAACTTACTTATGATGTCCTTATATAATTCCGGAGCCGAGTAGTATATAAACGCAAATGCCATTAGGGAGAACTCCACAGTTGGAGTTATGGTATTGAGAGGTACATATTTGTATCCCCAAAATAGTCTGAGAAAAAAACATGTACCTATTCCTAATGTACCAAGCAAGAGAAAGAAATTCAGGTCTTTCATCTTGATAATGTTGTATGTGAGCATTATCATACTTAAAAGCAGTCCCATACCTAGCATTTCTGTGTTGGGAAAGAAATGAAGACCTATTAATGTGATTATGATTGGTAAAAGCCCTATTGATACAATTTTGTTTCTTAAATTCATGCCCTATCTGTTTGTTCTCTTTCATTATATATCAAAGTTTCAACAAACAAAATACCGTGATTGTTCACTTGTGGATGATATGTTTTTCCGCATGATATGATGAACGTACCAATGGACCGCTTTCTACAGTCTTGAATCCCTTTTTTTCTCCTATTATTCTATACTCTTCGAACTGTTCCGGTGTGACATATTCTGCTACAGGATAGTGTTTATGAGAAGGCTGCAGATATTGGCCTATTGTAAGTATCTTGCATCCTGCTTCAAGCAAGTCGTCCATAGTCTCGAGAACTTCTTCCTTAGTCTCGCCAAGTCCTACCATTATTCCAGATTTTGCTGTAATTCCGCTTTCCGAAATCTGTTTTATCACGTTGAGACTTGTGTCATATCTTGCTACGCTTCTGACCAGCGGACTGATTCTCCTTACGGTCTCCATGTTGTGTGACAGGATATCAGGTCTTGCCTCTATTACCTGACTGACCAGTTCCGGTTTACCCTGGAAATCCGGTATCAGAGCTTCGATAGTAGTTTCTGGATTGACTTCTTTTATCTTCAGCAGTGTCTTGGCCCAGTGTGATGCTCCAAAGTCTTCAAGGTCGTCTCTGTCAACTGATGTGATAACTGCGTGGTTGAGTTTCATTAGTCTGATTGATTCTGCCACGTTTGCCGGTTCGTTTTCATCGAGTGGGAGAGGTTTTCCTGTACATGTATTGCAGAATTTGCATGAACGCGTACATATAGCACCGCAAATCATGAATGTAGCCGTTCCTTTCCCCCAGCATTCTCCCATATTAGGACAGCGACCACTACTGCATATTGTGTGAAGTTTGTGGGTATCAACTATCTTTTTGGTTTCTGCATATCTGGCGTTGGCTCCGATACTTATCTTAAGCCATTCCGGTTTTCTGATGTGTGTCATAGATTATGTTTTTAGGTGACAAGTAAATAAGTTGACGAGTTGACAGGACATGTTTATGCTCGTGTCAACTCGTCAAGTGTATTATAGATTTCTGATAAAGAATTCACTTACTCTGGTCATAAGGTGATGTCTGGTATTACCACCGAATATGCTGTGATTACGGTTTGTATAAATTTGCATATCAAACTGTTTGCCGGCTTGTACAAGTGCTTCTGCATATTCTGCACAGTTCTGGTAGTGGACGTTGTCGTCGGCAGTACCATGTATCAGCAAAAGGTTACCTTTCAGGTTTGCTGCTCTGCTGATAGCTGAACCTGCTTCATATCCTTCACCGTTTTCTTTAGGAGTACGCATGAATCTTTCTGTATAAACAGTGTCGTAGTATTTCCAGCATGAAGGTGCTGCTATGGCAACTCCGGCCTTGAAAGCTCCGCTTCCGTCGCTCATTGACATAAGTGTATTATAGCCGCCGAAGCTCCATCCCCAGATACCGATTCTCTTTCCGTCAATGTATGGCAGTGAACTAAGGTATTTGGCTGTTTCAACCTGGTCTTCCGACTCTTTCACACCGAGATACATATATGTACATTTTTCGAATTCAGCTCCGCGTCCACCTGTTCCTCGTCCATCGACACAAACCATGATGTAACCTTTGTCGCACATATATGCTTCGAACATACCACCATCGCCGAAACTTCCTATACCCCATTTGTCGAGTACCTGCTGTGAACCCGGACCACTGTACTGGTGCATGATTACCGGATATTTTTTGCTTGGATTGAAGTCAACTGGTTTCATTATCCAACCATTCAGTTCTGTTCCATTACTAGTCTTGAAAGTAAAGAATTCTTTCTGTGGCAAGTTCAGGGATTTGGTCTCTTCTTTAAGTTCCTTATTGTCGAGTAGAGTTACAATCTCTTTTCCCTTATTATTGTTGATAGTGATAAGGGTAGGAGTTGTCATGTTTGAGAAAGTATTGATGAAATACTCCATGTTACTGCTGAAGATAGCATTGTTTGTACCTTCTCTCATTGACAGTTTAGTAACTTCCCCTTTCTTGTTGACTTTGAAAATAGCAGTTCTCAATGGGCTGTTGTCATATCCTCTATAATAGAACTCATTAGTTTTCTGGTTCCAACCGAGAAAGTCTGTTACTTCGTATTTTCCTTTTGTAATCTGCCTTACAAGGTTACCGCCTATGGTGTAAAGATAAAGATGATTGAATCCGTCTCTTTCGCTCATCATTACTATATTGTCTGTAAAGAACTTAATGTTGGAGTATGCAGGTTCTTTGATATATTGTTCTGCTTCGTCACGTATTGTCAGTTTACAGATTCCACTTCTAGGATTTGCCATATACATGTCGAATCTGTTCTGGTGGCGGTTGAGTGTCATTATAGCCAGTTTTTCCGGATCAGATGTGAATTTGATACGAGGAATATATCCGTCTTCGTCAAGAGGCAAGTCTATTTTTCTTGTAACTTTACTTTTTATGTCAAAAGTATGAACTGTAACTTTAGAGTTAACTTCTCCTGCCTTAGGGTATTTGTATTCGTAAGCACCTGGATAGTACTCATATTCACTTTTTTCAGGTGACATTCCTTTATACCAAGGGAAAGAGAACTGTTTTACATGACTTTCATCAAATCTGATGTACGCTAGCATCTTACTGTCTGCACTGAACTCGAATGCCCTGTTGAATCCGAATTCTTCTTCGTAAACCCAGTCTGGAATACCGTTAAGAACTTTGTTGTATTCACCATCTTTTGTCACCTGCGATTCACTGTTTCCGAAAAGAAGTTTTACAAGGAATATGTTATTGTTTCTTACGAATGCAATCTGGAAACCGTCAGGAGAGAATAATGGAACCTGTTGTGGACCGTTTTTTGACAGAGGCTCTATCTTGTTGTTCTTAACATTGTAGATGTAGTATTCTGCTGTAAACGAACGCCTGTATATAGGCTTTGTTTCTGTCTGTATAAGTATAAGTTTCTCATCCGGTGACATGATATAGTCATCGAATGATTTTAGGTTGCAGTCGCGGGCAGTTGTAACATCAAAAACTGTACCTACTTCCTTTCCTGTTTTGAATGAGTATTTTACAATTCTTTTTTTGTCGGCACTGATTTGTGTATAATGTTCACCATCTAGCATTGGCCTCAAACCGTATATGTTCTTTGCACGGTAAGTTCCATTTGCTACATCTTTAAGCGTAACTTTTTCTGCATGAATGCCGAATGTCAGTCCGACAATCATTAGTAACAGTGTGAATAATTTTTTCATGCGCAAATAAATTTAATATTAAAGTTCTTTCTCTTTTTCTGATTTTATATTTTCTTGCTTTTCAGCTTCTTCTTTTGTAATCTGCAGTTCTTGTAGTTTGTTGATATCTTTGCTTTCCTCCATTATAGTTTCGTTATTGTTTTTTTTCTCCTTATCCTTTATACCGAACAGCCATCTGAAGAATCTTACGAATATGTTTCTTTTCTTTACTTTAGTAGTTTTGCTATTTACTGTAGTTTTGTTGTCAAGCTGTTTCTGGATAAGAGTAGAATCATTACTGATAGAATCATTAGCAACGGTTATACTGTCATTCAGTAACTTATTCTTTAATATACTGTCGTTCGGGATACTATCTTTGGCCAAAGTGTTTGGTTTTATGATAGTACTGTCGTTTAATACTATTATACTATCGCCTGGTATTACTTCTTTGAGAGGATTGTTGTCTACTACTACAGGTTTCGGTACAGGAATCTTGAATGCAATAGGGATGGAATATTTACATCTCACTTTTACTCCATGATCAGAAGCAGGTGTCCATCTTGGCATTCCTTTTATCAGGTTCATTGCGACAGAGTCTAGTGATGCTTCTAGGCTTCTTACTACTTTGGGACTTGTTATATCACCGTTTTTCTCTACAACAAATTGCATCACTACTACACCTTCAATTTTGTTCTTTTGCGCTTCTTCCGGATATTTCAGGTTACGGTCTACGTATTTTTTGAAATATTTCATACCTCCGGGATATTCAGGCATACTCTCTACATTGGAATAGATTTTTTCTCCATTTTTCTTTCGCATAACAATAGGATATGCATCTTTCTGATTCATGAGGAATGGGCTTACGGTCATAGACAGGTTTTCCATTCCGTCGGCTCTGATTATTATGTAATGATTGAAGTCGGCATCAATGGAGAACAGACCTATCTCGTCGGTTGTGGCATATCTTCCTGTTCCCTGTATGCTTACAGTTGCTCCCGTGATAGGTTCACCGTCTTCGGTAGTTACTATTCCTTCAATATTGAAGGTGCTGTTTTCCTGTTTGAATCTTAATATGTCTTCTTTAGTGTCAATGCAGAAATTCAGTACATTATTCTCTTTGTCTAGGGTAAATGTCTTTTCAGGATTCTTATTGTCTTCGTTAAGATAGATGTTTGCCGTCCGTTTATAGTTCTTTGGAACTTCGTATTCGAAGTTGATAATTCCACATGAATCAGCTTTATAAACTTCGCTTCTTCCTGTTATTTTCAGAAATACTTTTGTCTGAGGCTCACCAATGGAGTTTTTAATCTCTACCTTGAATTTGGTTTTCTCTTCTGCATTGATATTGTTTATAACAGGATTCGCACTCAACTTAAGAACAGTGAGTAATATAGAGAATATAATGTAAAGGTTAATTCTTTTCATCGATTTCATTAAAATAAAAAGCTTTGCAAACGTTTTTAAAACCATTTGCAAAGCTAATAGTATTCTCTCTTATAAGTATAAGATGAATTGTTAATAATGATGAACTTATTGCCTGTTATTGTGTAATAACAGTCTTTTTTTTCAGACGGAAATATTTTCTCACTTTTCTGAGTTTCTCTTCCACGTGCCTGTGGCTTATCTGTATTTGTCGGCGGTAAACGATACAGGTTGTTATGAAATATATACCTGTTTGTAGCCACAATGCTCTGAATTCAGTAAGTACGTCAGGCAGTGTAGCTCCCATGCTGTTGATTCTTACGAATCCGTTTATACCGAATGTAGAAGGGAATATCCAGGATACTACCTTCCAGAAATCAGGTATTGCAGCTCCCGGCCATGAAATACCGGAGATGAACAACAGTGGTACTGACGTAAATACATATATCATCATACACGATTCTCTGTGATGGATGAATATGGAGCATGTCATTGCAAAGAAAATACATGCCGACAGATACGGGAGAATGAACAGAAGCAATGTCGTCGGATTCGGAATCTGTACAAGGCTGAACATCCTGGGGACTACACACAGTACGTATGCCGATACTATGGCATAAATAAGGAAGTAAGCCAAAGATTTACCAAGCACAATTCGCAATGTACCGTTGTACTTTCTGCTTAAAGGTACGAGATCCTGAAATTTGTTCGTTTCTCTTGCCGTTCCCGCAGACAGGCCTATACCAAGCAATAAAGTTTGCTGGATAACCAGTATAAGTACGGCAGGAATAAGGAAACTGGCAAAGCCGTCCTGTGGATTGAACAGTGATATATCTTCGTATTCAATGGGAGCTGTACTTATTTCGTCCTGGCGTGCGGTTGTATTTCCCATTCGTTCGATTTTTATATCCTTGTTCATGTCAAGCGATACGTTTGTTGTAGCCATCAGCAGAGATTTGTAATAGAGCAAACCACTCATATCGCTGAAAATGCTTACCGAAGCCTGTTTCCCCTGTGAGATATTGCGGGTAAATTCTTCGGGGATGTATATTATTCCATATACCCTTCCTTCTTCGATAAGATTCTGTGCTTCTTCCATATCGGCACAATAGGATTGCACCTTGATGTCAGGAGTGGCATCTACCATTCGTATAAACTCCCTGCTCAAGGATGAACGGCTGTTGTCAACCACGGCTGCAGGAACGTCCCTTACAACTTCTTGTGTATATATAAAGGCATAGACCAGAGGGTATGCCAATGGGACAAGAATGAAGAATATCAGAACACCCTGATCCTTGAATACATTCCTCAGTTCTCTGGCACAGATGTGGAACAGACTTGAGAATCCCTGACGGACAATATTTTTAAATGATTGATGTTTCATAATTTAAAATAGTATTAAGGGAGATACTCGTATGTCTCCATAATAAGTCTTAGCTTCTTCAGTACAAAGAAAGGTAAGAGCAGAAAGAGCATAAGTGCCACAACGGAATGCCATGCATAGATTATAGGATATCCGTTCAAAGCCTGGTTTACGTATAGCAGGAAATAGTGTCTCAATGGGAAAAGATTGCTTAGAGCCTGAAGGGTAGGGTGCATTGCCATTACAGGGAATGTGAAGCCTGAAATGGAGAATGACAGTACTCCCCACAGTGATGCGGCACTCAGAGCAAGACGCATCGAACCGAACAATCCATAGAAGAAAATACCTACAGCCTGCGATGCCAGTACCAGCAATAATCCGGCCAATATCATAGATAGGATACCTCCATGACATGGGAAATGCATAAATCCGTACAGGTAGATATTATGGAACGTAGCCATGATGAAGAACACCAGAGTCTGAGGAAGAATCTTTCCTACCAGAGCCGTAACAATAGAATTGTCGGCAAGTGCCATCAGTTCTTTTCCTGTGTTTTCCTTTATCTCCGTTCCCAAAGTATATGCTGTTGTCATGAATATCAATAGCATAAGCACACCCGGGAAAAGAGTGTTACACAGGTAAATGGAGTAATTCAGCCAAGGATTGTTTATGGCATGTGTGTCTATAACAATGGGTTGCAGAAATGCCATTGCCTGATCCTCTGTTGCTCCTTTGGCGTAGAGAGTGGCTCTTCCTACTGCTCCACCTGCAAGCTCGGACATTGTCCTCATATCCCTGTAAATCAGTGATCCTGCAATGAGATATGAATAGTTTGCATAGAACGAAACCTTAGGCTGTCTGCTGGCGAGTGTTTCCTCTGTTGTTCCTTCAGGAATGTAGTAGAAAGCATATATATCGCCTCTTTGTACGGCTCTGCGCGCTTCAGCCACACTGGTGTAATGTGCCACTATTTTTGTCTGCTGGAATGCATCCAGATTTCTGATTATGTTTCTTGTGGTAGATGTGTTGTCGAGGTCCACCACCCCGGCAGGCAAGTCTGTCGGCAGTCCGTTACTCATCAGAGTAGCGAAAAACACATAACAGAGCAGAGGTGCAATAATCATACAAAACAGATACATCGGTTTTGTAGCGATACGAAGCACCTCGCGCCTCATTATTTTTATAAGTTTATAGGCGGTATTCGACATATTCCTTTATTATTTTTCAATTATGGCAGACATTCCGGGACGCAAGTTCTCTACTGCATCTACTGCTTTTGCTCTAACTTCAAAAGTCTTGAGGTCGAACTGTCCTGTAGTTTTTGTAGCTTTCCATGCTGCGTAGCTTCCCAGGTCTTTCATATAGTAAACCTTTAGTACGGCATCTTTTTCAAGAGCAGGAATGTAAGCCTTTATTTCTCCACCTACTGTGAAGTCTTTAAGCAAATCCTCTCTTACGTTGAATGTAAGCCACATATCGTCAAGCTGTGCCACATTCATAATAGGAGCGCCAGTACCTACCAGTTCGCCCACTTTAGGGAAAATTTCTGTCACTTCACCATCTGCCGATGCTACAAGATAAGTCTCGTTTATATAAGAAGATACTTCAGCCACGGCACCTTTTGCACGTTCCACCTGAGCGGCAGCCATAGCCTTATCTTCAGCCTGAGCTCCGTTTTTTGCCATGGTGTATTGTGCATTTGCAGCCTTTTCTGTGGCTTTCATTGCTTCGTACTGAGCTTTAGCCTCGTCTCTTTTCTGTTCTGAGATAACTCCCTGCTCATACAGATTATTTACTCTTTTATATGATTTCTCGGCTATTTCCAAACCTGCTTTAGCTTTTTGCCACATCTCGAAGGCAGCCTGAAGCTGTTCGGCACGAGTACCTCTGTTTGCTTTCTGGTTCATTGCCAGTGCAGCCTGTTCTGCAGCCTGAGCCTGCATCAGTTTGGCCATCACGTCCGGTGCTTCAAGTATGGCAAGTGTGTCGCCGGCTTTTACCTGATCGCCTTCTGTTACGAAGTATTTCAAAATACGTCCCGGTACTTTGCTTGAAACCCTGTATTCAGTAGCTTCAGCCTGTCCCTGTATGATTTCAGGACCTTTACCAAGAGTGAAGAATCCAATAACGCTAACGATGACTATAGCAGCCACCAATGTGAAAAATGCCAGCAAAACGTTGCTGTGTTGTGATTTATCAGCCATATCTTTTTATTATTTTAATGTTCCCATTGATTTTAGTAAATACAGTTCGCTCATTTTCATGTCTATCTGAGCATCTATTTTGCCCGATTGTGCAGAAAGCCATGCTGTTTGTGCCTCAAGTACATTGCTTGTAGGTATCACGCCTTCCTTGAATCCAAGGGTTGCGAAACGAAGGTTTTCTTCAGCCTTGTCCATGTTCTGTTCTGCCATGTGAAGCTGTTTTGTAGCTTCGTTCACCTTATATGAGCTTTGTGTCACCTGAAGTTCCACTTTTTCCTTTACATCTTCAAGCTGGTATCTTGCAATGTTTGCTTCAGCTTTTGCAGCTCTGACTTTATAGATACCTTCTCCCCAGTGGAACACAGGAACTTTCAATACTACTCCTGCAGCCCAGAAACCTCTGAATTTGTTTTCGAAGCCGTTAACAAGTGAAGGATTTGTTACTGCATAGTTTGCTGTAAGTGCAAGCGAAGGAAGGAATTCCGAACGTACCACGTTAACTTTCTGTCTGTATATCTGCGATGCCAGTTCAAGGCTTTTAAGCTCATGTCTGTTGGCTAAAGCAGTGTTTACATTACTTTCAGTATATAAATTAGGAAGTGTAAGGTTTTCCATATTTTCATCTTCCAGAGAAATATCTGTATCAAGAGGCAAACCGCATATCTGGCATAAAACCATCTTCGAAAGGCTCAATCCGTTTTCCACTTTCAATAGAGTCACTTCAGCCTCGTTTTTCTTAACCTTAACGCTCAGGCCGTCTGCTTTTGTTGCAACACCTTCGGCTATCATCTTGTCTATATCCGAATCAAGAGTTTCAAGCAGTTTGAGATAGCTTTCGGCCAGTTTCTTTTTGTTGACCAGAGATACAACCTGCCAATAAGCCTTGTCTGTATTCAGGATAAGGTCTTCCATACCAGTAGCATGTTGCATCTGTGCAAGCTGTTCTGCATATTTTGTAATCTTGTTATAAGCGATGATTTTTCCGCCCATGAACAATGGTTGGGTCAGGGTAGCGGCACCGGCAAACATGTTTCGTGTATCTGTGCGGAAAGCGTCAACAAGTCCTTGACCTACTCCGTTAAGTCCGGCTGTAAGTCCTGGTATCATGCCTTGAAGCGGTTCCAATAGCGAAGCCAATATAGGATTTGATGCGGCAATCTGCTGGAATTGTTGTTGCAGTTGTGCTCCGGTTGCTGTACCGATGTTACTGATTGAATTTTTCTGCTCGTCGCTGAGCAATGAAATCTCTTTTTGCGTACGCATGTAGGTTGCCATGATGTCGAACTTGGGCAGATAGTTCGTAAATGCAGCCTTTTTGTTATAGTGGGCGGCATTTATTTTCTCCTGTGCTATACGCAGTTCCTTGTTATTCTGGATAGCAAGGTTTCTGCAACTGTCCAGTGACAGGATGCGTTGGCTGAAACCGTTTATAGTAATTCCGGCCAATAGGATAATGCTAAGAAATCTTTTCATACCAAATGAAATGTTTTTATTGTTTGGTTGTTTATGCAACATTGCAAATATATGCCTTAATAACAAATAAACAAAGGATATTGTTGAAAAGATTTCTATTTTTTATTTTATGATTGCCGATTTAGGTTTCAGGTCGATTGAGTTATTAAAACGAAGTTTCTCATCAAGACTTCTTGATGCAGCATCTGGAGTCTCTGTTGTTGGGAAGCTTCCGGTTTCTATATGTTTTATTATAGGTATCATAAGTGAGTCCTGAGCTGTTCCCAACTCTCCTAATTCACCTTTGAAATTTTCTGCTATTTCATAATCCGGCTTCAGACCACTAGTGTAATAATCGCTGAAATCTTCTGCATTGCTCAGCAGGCTGTTTGTCATCCAGAATTCTAGCATCGGAGCTTTCGCTTCGTCTGTATAGAGTTGTTGTGCAACGTTTTTTCCAAAAGTTGCAGTGCCAACCTGTATGAGTCTTCCGGCCATATATGGTCTCAGACAGTTAATCACTATTTCCGAAGCTGAAGCAGTGTTGCTTGATGTTATTACATATAAGTTTTTGTAATTTAATGGTGAACCGTTAGCCAATAATGACTGTTCGAAGTTCAGGATATCGGTCTGGTTAATCTTATCGTTATGTGTCATTTTAAGGAAGACATTTCCCATAGCTTCCTGAGGTGCAAGATTAGTGGAAACCAATTGTGCAATATTTACATATCCTCCCGGATTGTATCTCAAATCTAGGATAATATCATCTACTGATTGACCAGCTATATCTTTGAACAGTTGCTTCAGATTTTCGGTATCATTGTTTCCGAATTCGTTATACATTATATATGCAACCCTTTTCCCGTCAATTTCAATTATATCGGACTTGTAGATGTTTTTGTTTTCTACAATTCTGGGTGATGGCATTTGTACCGTCTGCAATGTGTCGAATCCTCTTTCATTCAATTTGCCCATAGTGAACAGATATGCTTCTTTGGGCGATGTGATATAAAAAAGGTCAGAACTGTTTATCTTCTTATTGTTTGCGGCTATAATCAGGTCGCCTCTTTTTAATCCGACTTCTTCTGCAGGTGAATTTTCTTGGGTGTAAAGCACTCGTATTCCGTAAGAACCATTCTCGGCTCTTACCATAGTACCTTCGAAACCGAAAGTAGGAGTTGTAGATGTACTTCTTGTGGTTACAAAAACAGAATCAATGTGTGAGAAAGTGCTACCGGATTTTTTGTCTTTTGAAGAAACCATTGAGTTCAGGAAATCACTTGGCTTATTAAAGAAGTTCAGTGACTGCTTTTCCGGAATATCCTGATAGTAGAGATATTCCTGCTGCATGGTTTCGTACATCCATGTTTGGGTAGTAATGAGCGCATAATATTCTCCTGAACGGTCTTCACCACATGAAGAAACAAGGGCGGATATAGCAAGTCCGCCCATTATTCCAGATATAATTTTTTTCATCTTATTCTTGTGCTTACACATTCTGTTGTAATTATTTAAGAGTAAACGAACCTTGTCCAATCATGTTACCATCTGCAAATACATATACTTTATATGTACCTGACGGCATGAATTCCTCTACATCCCAATATAATGTAACAGTCTGTTCCTCACCTGTATATTCTATCATTTTCTTCATAGAATATGAAATGTTTCTGTCTTCGTATGCAAATGTATTAGATGCACTTTTTGTAAGAATTTCATTGTCTGGTTTGGCTATTCTGACATATACGGTCTTGTTTCCTGTTTGAGCTGTAATGTTCTTTACAATAGTAAATGATATGGCAAGCTTCTTTACGTCTTTAGCTCTTTTTGCTTCTCGATTTCGCTTATTCAGAGGTTCAGTCACAATATTTGTAGCATCTAGCTGTGATGCCAGTGTAACCTTTTCGTTAAGCGATTCCTTTTCTTTGGAAAGATTTGAAATCTGTCTTGTTGCAGCGCTGTATTTGTTTTTTACTTCTTTATTCTCCTCTTGGAGTGCAGCATTTATTTTATTTAATGAGTCAATCTGGATAACGTATGTTCTCAAAACAGCCCTTACTGTTTTCAGTTCCTTTTTTAGTCGCATTATTTCTGCGGCATTGCTAGTTTTTACTTGGCGCAGTTCTTCAAGCAGTCTTTGAGTTTTCAGTTTTTCGCTTTCCAGCTTTTCCCTAAGTGAGTCATTGTTTATCTGGATTTGGAGTTCATCATACTGTGTAGCGAAGGTACTGTATTCATTTTCCATTTCCATTTTTTCGATCTCAAACAGTTGGGACATTTCTTTGTTTTGCTGCATCTGATGAATTGCAAAAAAAGATACGCCTGCTATAATTATTGCGAGGACTACTATTGTAATAATCAGAGATTTGTTCTTATTCATATTCATATTATTTTATAATGCGTCGCAAAAATACAATAATTATGTCAAGAAGTAAGATTTTACTCTCCAAAAAAAATATAATATGGTCTTTATTCGAATACAACTTTTTCTGAAGGGTCTGTTTTCCATTTGCGGAAGGTTAAATCTGGGTATTTTGATTTGTTATCTTCTATCCATTGGTTTAATTCGTTTACCATTTTTGAATACTCTTCTAGACTTTCTGAATAATATACAGCTTTTTTAAATGCTGTTTCGCTTTTGAAATCTTCATATATTGTTTTTCCTGTGTAACTGTCAGGTAGAATGCAGTTTATATAATTCCCTTTATCATTTTTATAGCAAATACCATAATATCCAGATTCATATTCTGATATGAATATATTATACAAATTTTTTGTGTTATTTCTACAAATGCATGATGAATATTTTGAGGTAGTGTTTTTATTTATATTGTTATTAATTCTACAATTAAATATATTTCCATTGTTTTGAAATACAAAAACTCCTAGAGTTCCATTATTAGATTCTAATTGCAAATTAGATATGCTGCTGTTTATTATTGTTCCATTATTAATAATGGTGAATCCTGCGTATTGTTCTTGATTCATATACAAAACACCGTCAATTAAGTGGCAGTTATCTATTGTCCCATTATTTCTGCTGACAAATAGACTTGCCATAGTATAACTGTTGAAGTCAGGTAAATTAAATATTGAGTTTTTAACTTTTAAATTCTTTACACATGCTATTTCTGTTATTTCACCTATAATGCTAGGATTTATGGTTGTTGATTTTTTTGCTTTTAAATATGATAATGTATGATTGTTTCCATCCAATACATCATTGAATACTTTTATTAAAGCTATTTCATCAGCTTCTTCTTCCGTAAAACTTAAGTCATTATATAGATTGAATACCCTTTTGCCATTTATTTCTGTATAAAGATCTTCAATTCTTTTACCGTTATATTCAGTTTCACCATTTATCAGATGGGTGAATGCTATAAAATCTTCTTTTGTATAAATTCCATTTTCTGAATCCTTTCTGACGTTACAGATATATTCGAATCCGCTTTTGAATAACATGTTTTCTTTTACGGTTATTTCGTCTAATGTTGTGTTGTCACATTCTATTTTGAATGATAATGTCATTTCCTTATTGCAAGGTATGAAAAAACCATACTTGCCATATTCATTTTTTTCCTGACTGACAAGATTATTGTTTTCAGATGTAGTGTATTCACCTGTATTAAAGTCTATATTATCTATTTTCTGAGGAATATTTATATGAACTCTTTTTATTGTATCGTTGAGCCCTTTGTCTATATTTATAACGAATCTGGCAAAAATATGATTGAAAGTAAGATTAATTGTTTTTAGGGTATTGAATGTATCTTTACAGCAAACGATGTCTTTAAGTTCTCCATTTTCATCGTAAAGATCATTTTTTTCTTTTATTACAGGGTAAAATGCTATAATATTTGCCGGGCCATCCTCAATATACCATTTATTGTCTTTCAATCCACTCCATTCTCCATTTCCGTATTTAAGTATGTCTCCGTTAGCTCTTACTCCGCCATTACTGAAAAATAATATAGAATCACCAATAGAAATATTCTCTATGCTGCTGGCTCTTGTTTCATTGTCGGTATATCTTAGTGCAGAGTTGCCTGTAATTGTTACTTCAGAACCTGTCTGGTTCTCGTTTAAGTTGTCATGAGTAAATTCTTTTATACAACTGGTGAGAAATACTATAATACTGAGGATAATTAATGATTTATTTTTTTTCATGTCAAAATCTTAATTATTTATTATAAAAAAGAAAGTGTAATACCCAAAAGTACAATTTTTTTACTAATAAATAATGAAATACGTAAAAAAAACGCTGCCATACCTTCTCAGGCGGGCAGCGCAAGCTACAATACAAAATACAAATACAACTAAACGAGATATCTTAAATCTTTCGATTTAATTCTAAACAATACCTTGTGCCATCATCGCATGAGCAACTTTCATGAATCCTGCTATATTGGCACCTTTTACATAATTTATATATCCGTCCGCTTCAGTTCCGTATTTCACGCACTGTTCGTGGATGTTGTGCATTATATGATGGAGTTTTTCGTCCACTTCTTCAGCGCTCCAGCTTAAGTGCATAGCATTCTGGCTCATCTCAAGACCTGATGTCGCTACACCACCGGCATTCACAGCTTTACCAGGTGCGTACATAATCTTGTTTTCAATGAATGAGTCTATTGCTTCAGGGGTACAACCCATGTTCGAAATTTCTCCGACGCAAAGTACGGAATTTTTTATCAAATTTCCAGCATCTTCGCCATTTAATTCGTTCTGAGTTGCGCAAGGAAGTGCAATATCTACCTTAACTTCCCATGGACGGCGTCCTGGAACGAATTTTGAACCCGGGAATTTTTCTGCGTAAGGTTCAACAATATCATTTCCGGAAGCACGAAGTTCGAGCATGTAGTCTATCTTCTCACCGCTAATTCCGTCAGGATCGTATATATAACCGTCAGGACCTGATATTGTCACTACTTTGGCACCAAGTTGAGTCGCTTTTGTTGCGGCACCCCAGGCTACATTTCCGAAACCTGAGATTGCTACAGTCTTGCCTTTTATGTCGATACCTTTCTTGTCGAGCATGTGTTTCACGAAGTAAAGACCGCCAAATCCTGTTGCTTCAGGACGTATCAGGGAGCCTCCGAATTCAAGTCCTTTGCCAGTAAATGTTCCTGTAAATTCGTGTGTCAGCTTTTTGTACATACCGAACATGTATCCCACTTCTCTTCCTCCTACACCTATATCACCTGCCGGTACGTCCATGTCAGGACCAACGTGACGCCATAATTCTAGCATAAAGGCCTGACAGAAACGCATGATTTCAGCGTCGCTCTTACCTCTTGGAGAGAAGTCAGAACCACCTTTGCCGCCTCCCATAGGAAGGGTGGTAAGAGCATTCTTGAATGTCTGCTCGAATCCGAGGAATTTCAGTATTGAAAGATTTACTGATGCATGGAAGCGGATACCGCCTTTGTATGGACCTATGGCATTGTTAAACTGTACTCTGTAACCTATGTTTACCTGTACCTTGCCTTTATCATCAACCCAAGGCACACGGAAAGTTATGATTCTGTCCGGTTCTACCAGGCGTTCTATCAATGATACTTTTTCAAATTCTGGATGTTGATTGTATACATCTTCAATAGAGAGCAATACTTCTTTTACTGCTTGCAGATACTCCGATTCACCTGGATGTTTGGCTTCCAGGGAAGCCATGATTTGATTGATATTCATAATTCAAAATATTAAGGTCTGACAAAATGAAATGTTTTGTTATCTGCAAAGTTATGAAATTCTATATGCTAGCCAAATTTTTCTGTGCTTATTTGTGTAAAATAATGATAAAAAGTAAGTCTCCTTTAAGGCATGAAAATATTGGTAAGAGTATTTGTAAATGTCTTTTTATTGTTGAAAAAGATTTTTTCATGAAAAAAGGTTTTTAATATAATAAATCTCTGTAACTTTATCCTCGAAATATATCATTTTATGTGAATTGGGGAAAAATCGTATAAACCTAAAATTGTCTGTAGATATAAATTTAAGATTATGAATTCAAGAAAAAATTGGCTGATTTTATGCATTGGGTTACTGTTGGGCGGATACGCTTCTGCTAAAGTTACATTACCTAATGTTCTGACATCAAACATGGTATTACAACAGAAAGAACGTGTAGCCATTTGGGGAAAAGCCTTTCCAGGGGAAAAAGTGACGGTTGAGTTTGCCGGACAAAGTAGAAGTTGTATCGCTTCATCGGACAGTACGTGGCAAGTATGGTTGAAACCGATGAAGGCTTCGTTTCAGGAAAGGGAACTCGTGGTAAAAGGCGAAGACAATGAAATACGTTTGAAGAATGTCCTTGTTGGAGAAGTATGGCTTTGTGGCGGACAGTCAAATATGGAATATCCAATGGACCGCAATCTGAAGCGATATGCAGCTCCGGGACGTGGAGAGGATATTGCTGCTAAGGAATGGAAAAATCCTAAAGCCGACGGTTTGCGTCTGTTCATGGTCGAGAAAAAATATGGATTGCCTGATTGTCAGACTAAAGGATGGCAAAAACCTGAAAGTGAGTATGTAGCTCCTTTCTCTGCTGCAGCCTATTTTTTCGGAAAGACATTGTATGAAACCTTGCAGGTTCCGGTAGGTATTATTGCATCTTCGTGGGGTGGAAGCCGCATAGAGAACTGGATGCCAAAGGATGTGTATACTCAGGCTCCTTTTTATAAAAAAGAGCAGGTTCAGCATCCTAAAGTGAAACGTAGGATAGCTCTCTATTATGAAACCATGATTCGCCCGTTGGCTCCATATACTCTGAAAGGATTTACATGGTATCAGGGAGAATCGGATGCAATATCACACGATTCGCTGTACGTGGAAAAGTTTGAAACACTTCTCAATACATGGCGTACTATATTCGATGATAAGAATCTTCCAATGTATTATGTGCAGATAGCTCCGTATCTGTATTCTAACCGTCCGCGTGATGACTATAAGCATGATGCTTATGTCAAGGCATGGTTTTCTGATTTGCAGACTTCATGTATGGACCTGAAAAATACAGGACAGGTAATCGTTACGGATTTGGTGGACAATCCTAAAGATATTCATCCTTCATACAAGTGGGAAGTCGGTCGTCGTCTTGCTCTGTGGGCATTGGCAAAGGATTATAAACAGAATGTGGTATACAGCGGACCTCAGTTGAAGCAGGCTAAATTGAAAGGCGGGCAATTATATTTGACATTCAACACCGGAAAGAGTGGTCTGACTGCAGGAAAACGTGATGCAGCCACTAACGCATTTGTATCTGTCGACGATAAGCTGACATGGTTTGAAGTTGCAGGAAAAGATGGAAATTTCCGTCTGGTAGAGGCCGGGCTGACTGATGGTAAGGTAGTTCTGGATGTATCGGATATTGATGAACCGTCGAAAGTGAGATTCGGATGGAATGAAAAGGCGATGCCTAACCTGTTTAATACGGAGGGACTTCCGGCAATGCCTTTTTGCGTTGATTTATAAGTCTGAATAAGTAAAAATACATGTATGTGTACAAAATTCTATTTTTTGCATTGATATATTGTTACATCTTTGCAAAAAATAGAATTTATCATGAAAAATAATCTGGTTAAAAGTTGTATTCTGGCAGCCGCCGCGTTAATCTCCGGCGGATTGAATGCCCAGGCGCCTCATCCTGAGCGCGTCTATCTGTCGGGGACTGGTATTGATGATACCCGTACCTGGGAATTTTATTGTACCCATGGACAAAACAGTGGTAAGTGGAAATCTATAGAAGTTCCTTGTAACTGGGAGTTGCAGGGATTCGGAAATTATACATACGGACGCTGGTATACCATTGAAGGTGAGAAGCCAAGTGATGAAATAGGTACTTATCGTCATCGTTTCGATGTACCTAAGTCATGGAACGGTCAGAAAGTGAAAATCTTTTTTGACGGTGTGATGACTGATGTCGAGGTGCGTGTCAACGGTGAACTGGCAGGCGAAATGCATCAGGGAGGTTTCTACCGTTTCGATTATGACATTACCGATCTTCTGAAATTCGGACGCAAGAATACATTGGAAGTTAAGGTAGCAAAAGAATCATCCAATCAGTCTATCAATGCCGCAGAACGAAAGGCAGACTGGTGGCTTTACGGAGGTATATATCGTCCGGTATGGTTGGAAGTGCTCCCTCAGGTACATGTAAGTCATTTCACATTGGATGCTGATGCAGAAGGATGCTTGAATGTGGCACTTGAAATGGAAGGTGATGCCAGCGGATACGAATTGGTGACCAGTCTGACTTCGCTGAAAGACGGAAAGAAAATATATGATATTTCCGGACGTACCGAAGTATCACATAAAATTGAGAATGCGGATAAGGAACAGCGTTTCGCTTCACGATGGGGAAGTGTGAAACTGTGGGACACAGAGAATCCAAATCTGTATGTTGCCAAATTACAGTTGAGAAATCCGGAAGGTAAGACTGTTCAGGAACGTGAGTATAGAGTAGGATTCCGTACAGTAGAGTTCTTCCCTCAGGATGGTTTGTATCTAAACGGTGTTAAACTGGTGGTGAAAGGTGTTAACCGTCATTCATTCTCTGTTGATGGCGGGCGTGCTACGAGTGCTGCCATGAGCAGACAGGACGCCATGCTTATAAAGGAAATGAATATGAATGCTGTACGTTCGCATTATCCGCCTGATGAACATTTCCTTGACATGTGCGATTCTTTGGGATTGGTTTATCTTGATGAACTTGCCGGTTGGCAGGATGCATACGATTCAAAGGTTGGTGCCAAACTTGTACGCGAGATGGTGCGCCGTGACGTAAATCATCCTTCTATTATCCTATGGTGTAATGGTAACGAAGGTGGTTGGAATTACGATACTGACAAGCTGTTTGCAAAATATGACAAATTCCAGAAACGACACGTAATTCACCCTTGGGCTGATTTTGATGACTTGGATACTCATCACTATCCTGCATATCTTACAGGTGTTGCCCGTTTTACAAATGGTTATAAAGTGTTCATGCCTACAGAATTTATGCATGCCATGTACGATCAGGGAGGTGGTGCCGGTCTGCGTGATTTCTGGGACAGATGGATGACTAGTCCGTTGTTTGCCGGTGGATTTATATGGGTATTCTGTGATGAGGCTCCAAAGCGTACAGACAAAGGTGGAATTCTTGATTCCGACCAGTCGAATGCTCCTGACGGTGTGGTCGGTCCACGTCGAGAAAAGGAAGGTAGTTATTATGCTATCCGTGCCCAATGGTCGCCTATCCAGCTGAAGCCTTTGATGATAACTTCACATTTCGATGGAAGTTTTATGGTTTCAAACGAGTATACATATACAAATCTTAAGGATTGCAGAATGACTTATCGTGTCTTGAAGTGTAATACACCACTTCAGAATGAATCGCCAGCATCTTTAGAGTTGGCCGAGGGAGATGTAGCTCTTCCAGCTATTGGTCCGTCTGAAACTGGAAAAGCACGTTTTGAGTTGCCCGCATTGTTTGCCGATGGTGATGTCCTTGAACTTGAGGCTTTTGATAAAACAGGAAAGAGTATCTGTACGTGGAGTTATCCTATTCGTTTTGCCAAACAATATTTCGAACACAAGATGGCTCAGACTCCTATGACGTTGCAGGCCTTGCCGAAAGCAATGGCTGACAAGGATGGAGGAAACTATGTTCTTCGCAGTTCTGATGTCACTGTAAGTTTTGATGCCTCTACAGGTATGATTAATAAGATTACGTCTGGCGACAAAGAGGTTCCTTTCAAGGATGGTCCTGTAGCAGTGGGTATGAAGATGCGTTATGAACCTTCTCTAAGCTATATCCGTAATGACGAGAACGGAGCTATGTTCTGTGCAAAATATAAGGGTGCTGCCGATTCTATAGTATGGCGACTGACAGATAATGGTTTACTGTATATGGATGCAATCCTGTTGAACCGTGCTTCAGGCGGAGGTGGATTTGATGATGCCTTTATGGATACTGAGGTATATAATTTAGGTTTGACATTCTCTTATCCTGAAGCTGAATGTAAAGGTATGCGTTGGATGGGTAGGGGTCCTTATCGTGTATGGAAGAACCGTGTTCCGGGAACAAATTACGGTATTTGGCAGAAGGACTATAACAATACTATCACAGGTGAGACTTTTGAAAATCTGATATATCCGGAGTTTAAGGGTTATCATGCGAATATGTATTGGGCTACGCTGGAAAGCGATAATACACCATTTACCGTATATTCGCGCAATGATGGAATTTTCTATCATATTTTCACTCCTGAAGAACCTGTAGGACGCAAGAAAAGAACTATGCCTGTATTCCCTGAAGGAGATATCTCGTTCTTGCTTGATATTCCGGCTATAGCGTCATTCAAACCTATCAAACAGCAAGGTCCTAACAGTCAGCCAGGTAATATCCGTATTAAGAAGGGTGATGAAGGATTGCATATAGATCTGATGTTTGATTTCAGGCAGAACAAACAGAAATGACTGTAAATAAAAAGCGTGACACGCTCGTGTCACGCGTGAAACACGGACGTGTTACGCGCGCGTCACGTTCGTGTAACGGGCGGAACACGGACGTGTTCCGCTTTCTTTTATTTGTCTTTTTCTGAATTATTATTTGTCTCTTCCTGAATGGAATATTATTTGTTCCTGATAAATCTTTTCATTCCCTCGGTGTAGAATATGCGGGTTGAGTCTTTATCGTCAGAATATATGAAATAGGCATCTATTTCCGGATGTGCATTGCAAATGGCAACTGCAGAATCAAGTCCAAGAACCATGAATGCTGTGGCGTATGCATCGGCTGTAGCACAGTTTTTGGCTACAACAGTAGATGACAGTATATTGTGCTGCACTGGATAGCCCGTACGTGGGTTGATGGTGTGTGCATATTTCTTGCCGTCTTTGTAGTAGAAGTTGCGGTAGTTTCCAGAAGTGGCTAGTCCGGCATTGGTTATCTCAATTATCGTCTGAAGTTCCTGATTTACGGATAGTGAGTCGTCTATAGGTTTGTTTATTCCAATTCTCCAGAAATTCATTTTCGGATTTTTACCCTTCAGCACAAGCTCACCACCTATATCTATCATATAGTTTTCCACTCCTTTGCTGTCAAGTAGTCGTGCTACGTGGTCTACTCCATATCCTTTTGCTATTGCGCTACAATCAAGCATTGTCCTGTTGTCCTGTTTGATTATCTTTCCGTCTTTTAAAGCTATTTTTTCGAAACCGACAAACTGGCGGAGGGAGTCTATTGTTTCACGGCTTACGTTTGTTGAACTGTCAAATCCGAATCCCCATGCATTGACCAGCGGTGCCACAGTTATGTCGAAAGCCCCGTGTGTTTCTTCTGATATGTTTTTTGCCAGCAGAAAAACATCTGTCAATAGGCTATCGGCAGTCATGTCCGTATTGTTGTTTATATGTGTTATAACCGAATTTTTGTTGAATGGAGAAAGTGAGTTATCCACTTCTTTCAATGCGGCTTCAATTTCCGGTTTCAGGTTGTCGGCATGCTGATATGTTATCTTGTACATGGTGCCGAACACAAGTCCCTGATCTGTGCGGAACGGTGGTTGTTTCTTTAGGATGAGAACTGTACCAACTATAAGCAGAACCAGAAATGGTATCTGCCATTTCAATGATTTATTGTTCATGTTTCTATATAATGACTTTTATGATAAATGTTCTATCAGAATTTTAACTCCTATACCTATAAGTACCAGGCCTCCGAATATTTCCATCTTCAGGTTGAATCGTTTGCCGAAGAATACTCCTATGAGACTTCCTATGATTGATATTACGAATGATGCTACTCCTATGGCTGTCAGTGGATGAGCCAATGAACCTAATGTCTTGAATCCTGTAAATGCGAAAGATATTCCTACAGCCAACGCATCTATACTAGTGGCTACAGCCAATGTAAGTATTACTTTTATTTTACGTGGGTCGAAACTGCACGTTTCATCATCATTGAAATACTCTTTAATCATTCTTATTCCAAGAAATGTAAGCAGCCCGAATGCTATCCAGTGGTCGTATGCCTCAATATAGTGATGGAAGTTTTTTGCACCTGCCCAACCGAGGAATGGCATCATGGCCTGAAACAGTCCGAAGAAAAATCCCATTGTTAAGAATGTTTTCCATTCTATTTTGTGAAGAATTATACCGCTTGCCACTGATACTGTGAAACAATCAATTGCAAGACTTATTGCCAGAAGCCATATTTCAATTACGCTCATATATTAAAATGGAAGATTATACATCAGATGATATGAAAGGCTGAAGCCTGTTCCTGCATTCTCGCCATAGCCTGGAATGTACCATGGCTCTGTGTTGGCATATTTGGTATAACTCAGTCTCTTCTTGTACTTTATACTCCAACCCATGCAGAAACCTTTGTATATTTTAACTTTCATGCCGCCTACTATCTCCAGCCAGTGTGCGTTTGTGCTGACTCCGTGATATGAGAAAGGTACTTGTATCTGTCCGCCGTAATTAGGGTCGGTCATTGTAGGTCCGTCCACATCGTAGACGAATGATGAAAATCCGTATCTGAGTCCACCGAACAGATATCCCGGCAGATGAGACTTGTTGTAGAAAAAGTTATAGTCTGCTCCAATCTTGAAGAATGGTGCTGATGTCTTGTAATGTATGTCAGTTGCGTCACTCAATGTGTTAACTTTGCCATATCCCACTTCTACTACAGGAAGGAAACGGTTAAGCAAGTTAGCCTGAATCATAATTTCGCTGCTCAAAATATCGCTTCCAAGTGCATAGTTACCCAGACCGGCTACTTCTAAACCTATAGTAGTTCCCTGATAAAACTTTACTTTTTCTGTTTTTTCCTTTTTATTGTCCTTATTCTTTTGTGCGAAAGCATACATCGGACATATCATCAGACTACTGAGTATCAGCGACAGTAAAATATATCCTGAAGTTTTCTTTCTCATAATTGTCTATATTTGGATTTATGATTACTATGGAGTCTATTCCGTTACTATGTGTCACTTCTGTTGCTTCGTGAAACATCATTGTGCCGCAATCCACACTCATGAAATATGGAATATTGCGATGCTTGATTGTGATGTAGTCCTGTTGTTCTCCATTATAGTTTATAATAAAGGATGTCTGATCAGAATAACTCAAAGGAACCTTGAAAGTACTCAAGTTGCTTTCCTTGTTTATCAATGTGTCATTGATAATAGAGTCTTCCACTATCCTTTCTATAATTTCTCCGTTGTCAAGAGTATCGTAAACGGTAACATCGGTCGTAATCTGTCCAATGATGCTTGTAGGAACTGTAGGGGCTACAGCTGTTCCGTGCTGGTTTACCATGGTGAATTTTGCGTATGCCATGGCATTAGGCGGACAACTTTCGCCTTCGCAACTGTTTAGGAATAATGTTGCGACCAATGATATCATTATGAATATTACGGGTAGTTTCTTCATTGTCGGTTATAATTCTTTTTCTATTTGGTATTTATTTCTTTCCTGTGAGTTGCGTGCTACCAGTTCTCCAAGGAAACCTGCTATAAAGAGCTGAGTTCCAAGTATCATTGTAGTCAGTGCAAGGAAAAAATACGGATTGTCGGTCACCAGACTGTATGGGTTTCCTACATGCATGTTATATATCTTCATTACTCCTACTGCTATCACTGCCACAAATCCAAGAAAGAACATTATCGATCCCAGAAAACCGAAGATATGCATTGGTTTTACTCCAAATTTAGACAGGAACCATAAAGTGATGAGGTCAAGATATCCGTTTACAAATCTGTTTATTCCGAATTTTGTCTTTCCGTATTTGCGTGCCTGATGATGAACTACCTTTTCGCCAATCTTGCTGAAACCGGCATTTTTTGCCAGATATGGAATGTAGCGGTGCATTTCGCCGTAAACCTCAATATTTTTTATCACTTCGCGTCGGTATGCCTTCAGTCCGCAGTTGAAATCGTGCAGATTTTTGATACCCGACACTTTTCTGGCTGTTGCGTTAAACAGTTTTGTAGGAATTGTTTTCGAAAGCGGATCGTATCTTTTCTGTTTCCAGCCTGATACCAAATCGTATCCGTCCTCGGTAATCATTCTGTAAAGTTCCGGTATTTCGTCAGGACTATCCTGCAGGTCGGCATCCATGGTAATTACCACATCGCCTTCTGCTTTTTCGAAACCGCAGAACAGGGCAGGGGACTTACCGTAGTTACGGCGGAACTTGATACCTTTTATGTTATTGTTTTTCTTGCTTAGTTCCTCTATTACATTCCATGAACGGTCTGTGCTGCCGTCGTTTACGAATATGATTTCGTAACTGAAACCATGCTCGTTCATAACTCTTTCTATCCATGCCTGAAGTTCCGGCAGTGACTCTTCTTCGTTATACAGAGGTACTACTACTGATATATCCATTTTGAGTGTGAGTTTTTTAGGTTTATGAGTTTTTCTTTCTTCGCATAGCCAGCAAGGCTGTTGGAAGGGATAGAATAGCTCCGTAGAATATGTTTTGGAAGATTAATTGCATGGTGAGTTGCAGTGCCGACATCGACGCTATGGTATCAAGGTTTTGGATTAACTGGTCTACAGAAGCTTCAAGATCGCCTGTCAGTGTAGACTTCAGACTTTCCAATTGATCCATATACGTTCCTGCAAGATATCCGTTGTCTATGAACTGGAAATATACGTAGTGTGCTGCTGCTGTCAGCAGTGAAGCAAAAAAATACATGTATAGCGAAAATACCCAACCGCGCAGGAATGACAGTTCGCCGCCGCAGTAACGTTCTCTGTATTTACGGATATATATATAGCCAAGTATTGGGACAAACAATGTCATGAATATGAACAGAAGTTGCAATAGGGGTATTTTGAATCCCATAGGCAGGAACGAGAATTTTATTATCCAGAATATTCCCATCATCGTACCGAAACGCATTGCATGTTCTTGTAGTGTCTTTGGTTTGTCTTCCATGTCTTTTCTATATATGTAATTATAGTGCAAAAGTAAGTTTTTTCGGCATAGGAAGTATATAAAACGAGGAAAAATCATCTTTTTATGGGTAAAACTTTATTTTTTTACCCAAGAATAGTTGTGTAATTAAAAAAAATGCCTACCTTTGCACCCGCAATCGAGAAACACCGATATGGTTTAATCGAAAGCAGACATAACATGGGTAAGTCCCATACGGCCAGCTCCCTTCGAATCCTCCAGGGCTTGATCGCAGCAAAGGTAGTTGGTTGTAGCGGCGCGATATAGTAAGCTTACCCACTTGCCTCTTTAGCTCAGTTGGCCAGAGCACGTGATTTGTAATCTCGGGGTCGTTGGTTCGAATCCGACAAGAGGCTCAAAAAAGGAAAAGCATCTCGGCACTGCCGGGGTGCTTTTTTGCGTTTATTCTTCTGATGGTTCATGAAAAAGGAAAGGGATGAACCTGTTTATGATACATCCCTTTTCGCATTTACATTCAATTATTATAAATAACTAACCTTTTATCATGCTATGCTATCATGATTTTGTTTAGCCTTTTACTACAATTCGTTTATATCCGTATACGGCGCGGTCTCCCAACTCTTCTTCAATACGAAGCAGCTGATTGTATTTTGCCATACGGTCCGAACGACTTAGAGAACCGGTCTTGATTTGTCCGCTGTTGGTTGCTACGGCAATATCTGCAATGGTTGCATCTTCTGTTTCGCCTGAGCGGTGTGAAGTGACCGTTGTATATCCATGGCGGTGTGCCATTTCAATAGCGTTCAGTGTTTCTGTCAGTGAACCGATTTGATTAACCTTGATCAGGATAGAGTTAGCGCAACCCTTTTCGATACCTTTTGCCAGGAAGTCAACGTTAGTTACGAATAAATCGTCGCCTACCAACTGACAGCGATCCCCGATGCGTTGAGTCAATTTCTTCCAGCCTTCCCAGTCATTTTCGCTCATACCATCCTCAATGGAATCAATCGGATATTCGTTGATAAGTTTTTCCAAATAGTCAATTTGTTCGTCAGCTGTACGTTTTTTGCCTTTTTCACCTTCAAATTTGGTGTAATCGTAAATACCGTCATGATAGAATTCGGAAGAGGCGCAGTCCATGCCAATCATTACATCTTTGCCCGGTTCGTAGCCTGCAGCTTTGATAGCGGCAAGAATAGAGTTAAGTGCATCTTCTGTTCCTTCCAGGTTGGGAGCAAAACCTCCTTCATCACCGACAGCTGTACTCAGACCACGGTCTTTCAATACTTTTTTCAAAGCATGGAATACTTCGGCACCCATGCGCAACCCTTCTTTAAAAGAACTTGCACCTACCGGACGGATCATAAACTCCTGGAAGGCTATCGGAGCATCACTGTGTGAGCCTCCATTAATGATGTTCATCATTGGTACAGGCAATACATACGTATTCGTACCTCCGATGTATCTGTAAAGAGGAATATCGAGATAGTTGGCAGCAGCTTTAGCTACGGCAAGCGAAACACCCAGAATAGCGTTGGCACCCAGTTTGGCTTTTGTCTTTGTTCCATCCAATGCCAACATGGCATGATCAATGCCTATTTGGTCGAGGGCCGACATACCGATCAGATGCGGAGCAATGACTTTATTGACGTTCTCTACTGCTTTCTGTACACCCTTGCCGCCATAACGATGTTTATCACCGTCGCGGAGTTCAAGCGCTTCGTGTTCACCGGTCGATGCACCCGATGGAACGGATGCACGTCCCATAATGCCTGATTCCAATACTACGTCTACTTCTACTGTAGGGTTACCTCTTGAGTCGAGAATTTCTCGTCCTGTAATTTTTTCTATTTTCATTGTTTCTCTTGTTTTTTAGTCTCTGCAAATTTACTCACTTATGGGAAGCGGAAGAATCACTATTAATAGGTATTCCGTTCGGGTTCTTTCCCTATAAATCAGTATCATTACTTTTATATTATAAAACAAAGAAAAGAGAAGAAAGGTTCAATCGTCTTCTATTTTGACCCCTAGTAGAGGTAACAGATCTATTGCTTGTAACGAACTGACTATGGCTCCTTTCAGATCGGCTATATTGAGTTGAATACCTGCTATTCTAGAGTTTCTCAGGTCGATACCTTTGAGTGAAGTGTGCGAAAAGTCGGCTTCTAACAATTCGCAAGTATCAAAAGCTGCCGGCATCAGTTTGCTGTCATTCAGGCTGCCGTTTCGGAAATTGCAATGGCTGAAACGGGCTGTTCGCATTTTTACCATGGAGAGATTGATGTATTGTCCGTAGCAATGATCCATTAAAACATGATTGAGGGTGGCTTCCGGGAAACCGGTTCCCAGCAATTTGCAAGATATAAATTCTACCCGGTAGAAAGTAGTTCCGGCAAACGAAACGTTGGATAAATCGCAATTTTCAAAACGTACGTCTGTCAGTTGAGCTGATTTAAACTGACATTCGCTGAATATTTGTTGTTTGAAAGTGCAATTATTAATACTTAGATAAGGTTTAGCTATTTGATGTACGGTTCCCTTAAGGAAGTACAAATCGGAAACTTTCTCTTGGTCGGTAAGTGCATCCAGTGGGACCGGACTTTCGGACTGACTGTTAAGGAACGGAGCTACGACTTTGACGGGTTGCACTTTTTTGATTGTTGGCTTCATATATGATTCGTTTGTTATTTAAATTGTTCGCCAAGATATCCTCCGGCCAATACAGCCAAAAGTCCAAGCAATATGCTGATGAATACATAAAAGGTGAATATACCATAAAAACCTCCTTTCAGCAAACTCAGACTGTCGTTGGCCAAAGTGGAGAATGTGGTAAAACCGCCACAGAAACCAACGGTCAGAAATAGCCTCAGTTCAAAAGATAGATTGAAACGCTCCGAAAATGAATAAAAAAAACCGATTAATAAGCTGCCTATGATATTTACGGCAAATGTTCCCCATGGAAATGGGAAGAGAGCCGGGCTAAGCCGTTCGTTGACGGCGATTTGTGTCAGATAGCGGGTTACACTGCCCATGCCTCCTCCGATAAATATATAAATAATCTCTTTCATCTTTTTTTTGATTTTATCGGCAAAGTTACCACTGTCAACTGTTTATGCAAACGTTTTCTGATAATTCTTCTTTGTTTCGGTTCTATTCATCGAACATGAATCTGCTTCTTGCTTATCTTTGCTGCATGATTACTAATTTTTATTGAACCATATCATGAAGAACATGAAAAAACTGACTTTTAAGTTAGCTTGCTTTTTTCTCTCTCTTTTAGTGAGTAGTGTGGCAATGGCCGAAAGTATTACTTCTCCCAACGGACTCTTGAAACTGAATGTATCTGTGAATGAGAAGGGGGAACCTGTGTATGAACTTTCTTATAAAGGTAAAGAAGTGATTAAACCTTCTAAACTGGGTCTTGAACTGAAAGACGATCCGGGGTTGATGGACGGTTTTACGTTGTCTGATGCCAAAACTTCTTCTTTTGACGAGACTTGGGAGCCTGTTTGGGGCGAGGTTAAGCAAATTCGCAATAATTATAATGAACTTGCGATTACTTTAGACCAGAAAGCTCAGGATCGCAAAATGGTGATTCGTTTTCGTCTGTATAATGACGGACTCGGATTTCGCTACGAATTTCCACAACAAAAGAATCTGAATTATTTTGTAATTAAAGAGGAACATTCTCAATTTGCTATGGCCGGTGATCATACTGCTTTCTGGATACCGGGAGATTATGATACGCAGGAATATGATTATACTCGGTCGAAACTTTCTGAAATACGCGGCTTAATGAAGACGGCTGTCACTCCCAATGCTTCTCAAACTCCTTTTTCTCCTACCGGTGTACAGACTGCTTTGCAGATGAAAACAGACGACGGGTTGTATATCAATCTGCACGAAGCTGCTTTGGTGGATTATTCTTGCATGCATCTCAATCTGGACGATAAGAATTTTGTTTTCGAATCGTGGTTGACTCCTGATGCCCAAGGGACCAAAGGATATATGCAAACTCCTTGCCACTCTCCATGGCGTACGGTTATGGTTAGTGATGATGCGCGTGATATTCTTGCTTCTAAATTAACATTAAATCTGAACGAACCTTGCAAACTGGAGGATACTTCCTGGATTAAGCCTGTAAAATACGTAGGTGTATGGTGGGAAATGATTACCGGAAAGAGTACTTGGGCTTATACGGATGATGTTTATTCAGTGAAGTTGGGCGAAACCGATTATACTAAAACTAAGCCTAATGGTCGTCATGGTGCCAATAATGAGAACGTGAAACGTTATATTGATTTTGCTGCCGAACACGGTTTTGGTCAGGTGCTGGTCGAGGGCTGGAATGAAGGCTGGGAAGATTGGTTCGGCAAGTCAAAAGACTATGTGTTCGACTTCGTTACTCCGTATCCTGATTTTGATGTGAAAATGTTGAATGAGTATGCTAGAAGTAAAGGAGTGAAGCTGATGATGCATCATGAGACTTCTGCATCTGTGCGTAACTATGAACGTCATATGGATGAAGCTTATCAATTTATGGAAGATAACGGTTACAATGCGGTGAAGAGTGGATATGTTGGCAATATCATCCCACGTGGTGAACACCACTACGGTCAATGGCTGAATAATCATTATCTGTATGCGGTGAAGAAAGCTGCGGATCATAAAATTATGGTGAATGCACACGAGGCTGTTCGCCCTACTGGATTGTGCCGTACATATCCGAATCTGATTGGTAATGAATCTGCCCGTGGTACAGAATATGAAGCCTTCGGAGGCAATAAGCCTTTCCATACTACGTTGCTTCCATTTACGCGTCTGATAGGTGGTCCGATGGATTATACTCCGGGTATTTTCGATACTCAACTCTCTTTCCTGAGTGGTGAGCATAGTTTTGTACATACTACTTTGGCCAAACAGTTGGCTTTGTATGTCACTCTTTATAGCCCATTACAGATGGCTGCCGATCTTCCGGAGAGTTATGAACGCTATATGGATGCCTTTCAGTTTATTAAAGATGTAGCAGTAGACTGGGATGAAAGTAAGTATATTGAAGCAGAACCGGGAGAGTACATCACTGTGGCCCGTAAAGCTAAAAACACCAATAATTGGTTCGTTGGAGGAATTACTGGTGAAAATGCACGTACATCTACGTTTGTACTTGATTTCCTGCAACCGGGAAAGCAATATGTAGCTACTTTATATGCCGATGGTAAAGATGCGGATTATGAAAAGAATCCGACTTCTTATCAGATTAAAAAAGGTCTGGTGACTTATAAGACGAAGATTTCCACTGATTTGGCCCGTAGTGGAGGTTTTGCTATTAGTTTGATAGAGGCTACCCCTGCCGATAAGAAAGAACTTAAAAAGTGGAAATAAAGATAGTTGGTGTAAAAAAGGTTCGTTTGGTTATTTTTTGAAATGACAGAGTCCGGATATATTGAGTATATAATCCGGACTCTTTTTAATTTATAGTTGTTGTATTCTTAATAATATATACTGTTTGGAAGCTGGACTTTCTTTTTGTTATAGCTTTGTCTTTAGCTTATATATCTATTATTCAGTTGATTGCTTCCTAACTCTAATTGTTTATAATATTAGCTTTAACATGATGTTAAAACAAGTCTTGTAAATGCAAAGAACAAGTTATTTGTCTGCAAAAGCTTTGTTCTTTGTGCAAGGAAAACCAATAGCCTTCTGCCTTTATTAACATTGTTAAATTATTCTTCCCGGATGATATCTTTTTATTGGAAGTTTCTGTTCGCTATATATAATAAGGTATAAGAAGATCTATTTATTAGCCCCTCCATCCAACAGTTCTGCTATTTTCTTTTTCAAATTAAGCTTTATAATTTCATCTTGCTGTAATTCTATCTCTACCATAATTTTGGCATTTCCTAGTTTATATCTGATACCTTCGTTATCAGAATTTCTCTGTTCTCGTTTGATACTATATAAAAGGGAAAAATCATAGTCTAGCGCTATTGAAATATTGTATAATGTATCCGTGTCGATGCTTTTCCTTGTCAGTAAGTAATCTACACTTTGAGGCTTAACATCCAACCGTCTTGCGAGTTCGGCCTTTGTAACCTGTCTCTCAGACATCACATTTTTGATAATTTCACCTATATAAATATTGCTTTTTTTCATTTGCATGAAAGTACAACATAATCTGAAGAGTTAGGTTTATAGGTATAAAAGAATATCTGTCTATTTTTGTATTTTGTTCATAATTTATTTGTTTTATCAGATAAATTAGGATATATTTGCAGCGAATCACCAAGAGGGGTGAAGCAACACTTTCCGGTAGCGGGAGAAAAAACAGAGTGAAACATAACATTTATATTATTACTATTATTCATTTAAATTTTGAGATTATGAAAAAGAAACTCATGATGGTAGCAGTGCTCCTGGGTGCTTTGTCACTGGGAGCTTGCGTTGATAACAACGAATCAGCTTCTGTGGAGGCGGTACGTAATGCGAAAGCTGAACAGTTGAAAGGCTTGGCAGCATTGGCAAATGCGCAAGCTGAGGCTACAAAAATTACAGCTGAGGCTGAGGCAGCATTAAAAAATGCACAAGCTGAATACCAGAAAGAAATGACTGAAGAGGCTAAACAGAAATTTGCTGTTGATATTGAAAAAATTAAAGCCGAGGCAGAAAAAGCAATTGCTGAAGCAAAGAAAGCTGCTTCTGAGGCTGAACTGGCTATTTTAAAAAATGCTGATGAACGTGTTCAGTGGTTATACGGACAGTATACTACGGCTGCTGATGAATTGGCTACTTTGAATGAAAACTTTCTTACCAAAACAGCTGGTCTTGCTCAATTAGAAGCAGGTATAACTACAGCAGAAGCAAATGCTAAGATTAACACTATTACTTTGAATAGAAGTATCGCAGCGGAAACTGCTAAATTGGAGGTTCTGAAAGACCCAGCTAATGCAAATATTGATAAGGATGCACTTAACGCTAAAAAGGCAGCTGTTTATCAAAAATATGAGTTAGCCAATAGTACAGTGATGAATAATGAAGGTGCTGCTTTGAATGCAGACGCCAAGGGTATTCAGGAGGCTATTGATGCTTTGGATAGAGATGCTATTGATGCGGTGAATAATCTTTATAGTAATGTGGTTGCATTTACTGGGTATGAATATTTGAGCTGGGAGACTACTTCTGGATTTACTTCTCGTAGCTTGCCATCAGGAGCTTATGTAAGTGAAGCTCAAAAACTAAATGCTGAAAACTATTTTGCAACGAACTTGGAAGATGCAGCAAATGCTTTGGGTACATCAGCTGATACTAAAGATAAAAATACTGCTTATGGCCGTCTTGTTGCTGCCAATGCACAGTTGGAAGATGCAAATAAAATGGGTGAAACGACAGATGCTGAAAAGGAAGCTAAGAAGCAAGCTATAAAAGATGCAAAGACTGCAATTGCTTTGGCGAAAGATGAGATTGTGAGGGCACAAGCTTCTTATGATGAAGAAAAGGCTGCTTCTGATGAATTTACGGCTGCTCTCGCTGCTGTTGATGTAAAAGCATATAATGATGCGGTTAGTGCAATTGTAGCATTGGTTAAAGCGAATGAAACTGTTGCTAAGGCATTTAATGATGCAAATGAGACTCCGACGAAACTTTGGAATGAATACAGTGTTCTCAATACACTTTATAATAATAGTCAGAATCTTGAAGAATTAATTGCTCGATGTGAATATAATATTGCTTATGCTAAAGAGCAGATTAAATTCTATGAGGCTAATATCACAAATGCTGAGGCCCAATTAGCTAAAGGAAAAGAAGAATTGGCTAACCTGGAAAAAGAAATTGCCGCTAAAAAAATTATTGTTGACAATGCAAAAGCTGCGTTAGACGCAGAATTAAACGCTGAATAATTCCTAAAGTAACGGCAAAGACAACAAATTAAAAAAAAGTATCGTATGAAAATAAAAAGACTTTTAGTGTTGGCCGTTCTACCCAT
>NZ_CALDPF010000022.1 GCF_937912035.1 uncultured Bacteroides sp. | reverse complement strand
CTAAGATCCTTGACCCACGCGATACTTACGAATGCGCTTGTCAGTGGGAAGAAAAAGCTAAAGACTTGGCTGGACGTTTCATCAAGAACTTCGCTAAGTTCACAGGAAACGAAGCTGGTAAGGCTCTTGTTGCTGCTGGTCCAAAGTTGTAATTTAATATTACAATATAAAACAGAAAGCTGTCTCAGAAATGGGACAGCTTTTTTTGTGATATCAGTTATGATTAGTATAAATCCTGGATTGAAACCTTTACTTTACAGTTTCTCTGAATGATTTTCATGATATTTGGATGGTGAGGTACCAAACATATCAGTAAAATGTTTTCTGAAGGTTGGGAGATCGTTAAATCCTACTCTTTCTGCTATTTCAACAATAGAATATTTGCTGTTAGTTAGTAGTAGGGCTGCTTGTGTCATTCGCATATTTCGTATTAGTTCTACAGCTGTCAGATCAGTATGTTTTTTAAGTTTACGGTATAGAGTGGCCTGACTCATATTCATTATATCTGCCAACTGTTTTGCATTAAAATCACTGTTGCTGATATTAGCCTCGATACAGGTTATTATTTGTTGCATAAATGGATCTATATTGGTTTCTGTATCTTCTTCTGTTTTTTGTTTTGGAGTATTTAGTAAAGCCTTTGTATATATTTGCTTAAGTTGCCTTCGCATTTTTAGTAAATGTTTAGTCTTTGATAATAAGACTTCGGGATTGAAAGGCTTACGAATATAATCGTCAGCACCAGATTCTGATGCTTGAATGTAGTCTTCATCTTCAGACTTGGCTGTAAGCATGATTATCGGAGTATGTGCTATTTGTTGATTGTTCCGTAATTGAGAACAGAACTCCAGACCGTCCATAACAGGCATCATAACATCGGAAATAATAATATCCGGATTATGTTTTACTGCCATTTCCAGACCTTCTGCGCCATTTTCCGCTTGCAGAACTTTATAGTTTTTCTGGAAAATAGAAGAAACATATTGTCTCATGTCTTTGTTATCTTCAATTATAAGTATTGTATAGCCTCGTTTATAGTTGTTGGTTTCGGAATCTTGTTTTTCTGAAACGTTTAAAACTGGTAAAATATCAGTATTTTTTATTTGCTCGTCTGTTTTGACAATGCAGTATTCATCTGTTTTGAAATGTTCTTTTCCTAAAGGAATATGTACAAAGAATGTTGTTCCATGTCCTTTTTCACTGTTAACCAGTATTTGTCCATGGTGCATTTCGGTTATGGATTTGGCTATTTTAAGTCCCAGACCTATAGATGAAGAGAATAATGGAGTGTTATTCCCTGTTTCGTATGAGTTGAAAATAGTTTCCTTTATTTTAGGATCAATACCACATCCGCTATCTTCAATCTCTATGCATGCAAAAAATTGTCTGTCGATTTCTTTTTTGCTTAGTGAAACCGTTATATGTCCTTCTGTAGGTGTGTATTTGAATGAATTTGAAATAAGATTCTGTATTACAGAGGAAAGTTTTTCCCTGTCACCCCATATATGAATATCATTATCAATGGATTTATATTCATAATTTATATTTTGTTTCTGAGCCAGTATAACAAAATCTTGTGCGATATCATCCAATAAATGGTTTATGTTTATTTCGGATAATTGTAGTTTCACCATGCCGGCCTCTATCTTTTGAATATAAAGAAGTCTGTCAGTCTGTGTCTGTAGGCCTAAAGCATATTTTAATATAAGTGACAGTTTCCCATAAAATGGATGTGAAGAATTTATTCTGTTTAATAAATCCTGTAGTGGCGAAATGATAAGTGTAAGTGGTGTACGTAATTCGTGTGCAGTAGTAGTAAAGAATGATTCACGTTCTTTTCTAAGTTCAATTTCCTGGTCACGTTCCATTTTTGCGATAGAAAGCTCATGCTCTAATTTTAATTCATGTTGCTTCCTTTTCTGTTTGATATAGAAATAGCGTATTGCCATAATGATTAATATGAAGACAATACATGTTATTATCAGACGGAACCACACAGTTTCGCTCCAATGCGGGGTGATAATGAATTTCATCTCGCATAATGGTCCTACTTTCTGATTTTGAAAGATAGTTTTTACCTGAAAAGTATATTCACCGGCAGGAACATGATCGTATGAGATCTTGTTCGCCTCATTTGTAATTATCCAATTATTCTGATATGGATAAAGACGGTAAAGATATTTTTGTTGTTTGTTTAGATATGATAAATTGGTAAATGATATAGAGAAATTTCTATTGTCGTAATTTAATTTTATAGTCTCTGTATAGTTTAAAGCTTCTTTTAAAATGACCTGATTGTTTATAGTGTCATTTATCTTGACCGGTACATGATTTACTTCCAAATCAGTGAAATAAACTTTACCTTGTTTAGCTGTATAATCAATATTTAACTTTTGTGGATTAAAATAGGTTAGCACACTATGATTTCCCCAAAATAACAATCCATTTTGTGCATAAACGGATCTGTTACTCCCGGATATATAGTAGTTGTAGAATGAATTGACATGTTTGCTGAATCGTGATATTCCAGAGTTTGATCCTATCCAGATGTATTGGTTCTCGTCTTCGGTTATCGCAGTTATGAAGTTGCTGCACAGACCGTCTTCTGTAGTGTACAGATTTACAATTTTATTTTCCGATAATGAAAATTTTGCAAGCCCGCTACCTGAATATCCAATCCATAAAATATCGTTTGAATCTTTATATAAAGCACGTATTTCTTTATATGTTATAGACTTATCGAAGTCTTTCTCATAGTCTTTTCTTTGATAGAATGTATTATGATTGCTTTCAGAAGGTTGAAGCATTACTAACCCATTGTAAGTTCCTATCCACAACCTTTGGGTTTTGTCAATAGTAATGGCCCTTATAGAGGTACTTGATTCTTGAATACTGTTTTTCCAGTCAACGAATTTATATTCGTGTTTTCTCCAGTTGATATAGAAAAGTCCGCTTTCTGTACCTGCATATCCTTCATCCTCGGATATTGGAAGTATACTCCATATATTAGTTTTAAGCCGTAACGGATGATGTAGTGATATATAGTCAAGACATTTTCCGTCAGTTGGATCAATGCGCATCAGTGTTCCTTCTGATGTACCAAACCATAGTTTATTATTGGAAGAACTTACTCCGCTCAGTAGGGTCTCTGTTTTAAATTGAGGAATATTAATCTTTTCAAAATCCAATTGTTTCTTTAAGTCAAACGGTTCAATACTTCGCATAAGACCTTTGTGAAATGTTGTTAGCCAAATATAGTCTTTGTTGTCCATTAGTATACTACTGATTTCATTGGCATGTTTCTGAATGTATTGTTTATAGAAAATTTCTCTTAAATCAGCATAAAGAATACCACCACCTTCAGTCCCTATCCATATCAATCCTTCTTTGTCATAGAATCCTGTTTTCATACGTGTTTCGGCATATTGATACTGACTGTAAGGAAAATGGTGAGCATTCAATCGATAAGTGTTGTCATTCATTCGTTCAAACATAGTATAACCATTCCATGTCAAAGCTATATATTTCCCTTCATCAAATGGCAGTATCTGATACACATCATTGTGAGAAAGTTGATCGGGATTTCCGTTATTGGGTGAAGTCCAGTGTTGTAGTTTTTGTGATACCATATCATAAAGGAATATACCTTCTTCTAAGGTTGTAATCCATAGTTGTCCCATATCATAGAATAAAGAAGAAATACTGAATTGTTTTTCTAATGGTATAGTACAAATATATTTGACTTTTTTGTTATTAGTATCTAATGATAGGACTTTTCCATCGGATGAAGCTAGAAATGTATTATTGGAGTTAGGATCAGTATATATTACTTCAAGATTCTTTTTAGAATATTCTATCTTATCATTTCTCATAAATATCGAGTCTGAACTCTCAGTTATGTTTATTTCTGACAAATCAATTTGGTATAATCCTTCTTTAGTGATTGTCCAACATTGATTGTTGGTGTCAAGCGAGAAGTCTATAATATCTTGTTCTGATTTTTCTTTTTGAAAGATAATAGATGAAAATTTTTCAAACTGTTTGTTGAACAAGTATAAATTGTTCTGAGAAAGTATAATAAGGAAGTTTGAATCTAAAGGTATAATTTTATTTATGGGTTTATTTGTTTGTTGTGATATTTTAAAAACTTTTACTGTCTTGCCGTCATATTGATTCAGTCCACTACTACTACCAAACCACAAAAATCCTTCAGGTCCTTTTGTTATAGATAGTATTGTATTGTCCGAGAGACCATCCTCCATATTGAGAACATTGAAGTTAAGAAGATTTTGTGCCTGTATTTTTAGAGTAAGTAATAATAGACTTAGTAATATATAGAGAGTCTTTTTCATATTATTAGTATTTTATGTTATACAAAGGAATGAAAAAACTGTATAAAATCATAGTCTTATAATGAAAATAACTTGATTTTTAGTGAAAATAATAAGAATACCGACTGTTAATGCAATATTTACCGACCAAATATAGATAGGCGATTTAATAGTTTTGCAAAACAAACAGGATGTGTAAGGCTTTGTTATACCTTTCATATTTTGTTTGTTGTGAATTTATACTAATATTAATCTTTAAACTTTTATTTATGAAAAAACAACTAGCCTTTTTACTCTTTCTGTTGTTTCTAGGGCTTCCTATTTTGGCACAGAATATGAGTATCTCAGGAATTGTATTGGACAAAAAACTGAATGAACCTATTATTGGGGCATCAGTATTGATTCAAGGTACATCTAATGGAAGTATAACCGATTTGGAAGGTAAATTTGTATTTGAGAATGTTGCCGTAGGTAATAAACTTGTAGTTTCTTATATCGGTTTTCGTACTCAGGAGATTTTGGTAACAGGTGGTAAGACCGATTATAAGATTTTACTTGAGGAGGATACGCAGGCACTTGATGAAGTTGTAGTTGTAGGTTTTGGAACACAGAAGAAAGTAAATCTTACCGGTGCTGTTGCATCTGTTGATAAAGCGACGTTAGAATCAAGACCGGTATCCTCTGTCGGTCAGGCTCTACAAGGAGTTGTTCCTGGTCTTAATATTGGTGTACCTAATGCTGGTGGTAAGCTTGATGCCAGTCCTACAATGAATATTCGCGGTGTTGGTAACCTTGGTACAGGTTCCAGTGCCTCGCCTTTGGTGTTGATTGACGGTGTAGAAGGAGATATCAATGCATTGAATCCACAAGATATTGCAAATATCTCAGTATTGATGGATGCAGCATCGGCTTCTATTTATGGTTCGCGTGCTCCATTCGGTGTAATTCTTGTGACAACAAAGAAAGGAGAAAAAGGAAAAACTCAGGTTCAGTATTCCAATAATTTCCGCTGGTCAAGACCGACTAATATTCCTAATATGCTTGATTCATATACTTTTGCTCAGTATTTTAACAGGGCAGCAGATAACTCAGGTACTGGTATGAATCATATTTTTTCAGATAAGACCATGGAACGTATCAAACAGTTTATGAATGGTGAGATTACTGAAACGGCAGACCCTGCACTGTCTCAGAACGGTAACTGTTTTGTATTTAATATCCAGTCGAATGATAATCAGAATTGGCCAAGAAATTTTATAGACAAGACAGCTTTCGGACAGGAACATAATGTGTCATTGTCAGGAGGTAATGAAAAGATTCAATACTATGTATCTGGAGCATTCATGTCACAGGAAGGACAGATGAATTATGCTGATGATTTAAAGAAACGTTATAACACCAGTGCCAGAATCAGTGCCGATATTACGAAATGGATGCGTATGGAAGTTAATACACGTTTTATTCGTGAAGATATTGGTATGCCAACTTTCTTGAAACTTTATGGTGATCGTTTCTTCGCTGAAACTACAAAACTTCATCCGAATATGCCGTTGTATGATAATAATGGACATTATACCCGTAACCCTAAATTAATGCAACTTACTTCAGGCGGACGTTCAAATACAACTGATGATACATATTTTACTCAAGGTAGTTTGATTCTTACTCCTTTGAAAGGCTTGACTATTCATGGTGATATAGCTTTACGTACTGGAAGCTATCAGCACAGATATAATGTGGCAAAAGTTTATCTGTATGATAAAAACAATAATCCGATACCAGAACAATGGTTAGGTGGTGATGCCGATTTGGCTGCTGGTAAAACATGGGCTTACAGTGAACAATCCAGAAATACTATGATAACCTCTTCTGTTTATGCAGACTATAATCTTACATTGAATGATTTGCATAACTTTAAGTTTATGGTTGGTTTCAACAGTGAAAGTTATAAATACGCAACAGTATGGGCGAAACGTTCGGACGTTATCAATGACAGTAATCCTAGTATACATACTTCAAATGGTGTGAGCAGTAACGATGAGACATTGGGAGAATGGGCCTCATTAGGATATTTCGGTCGTTTGAATTATGATTTTGATGGAAAATATCTTTTCGAGTTCAATATCCGTCGTGATGGTTCATCAAGATTCCGTGCAGACAGCCGCTGGGCTACGTTCCCTTCGGTATCATTAGGATGGAATATAGCACGTGAGAAATTCTGGGAACCGATTTCGGATTATGTGAATCTATTGAAACCTCGTTTCTCATACGGTAGTTTGGGAAATCAGAATACTAATAACTGGTATCCTACATACTCTATCCAGAATATCACTGTAGGAACTCCTGATGCAGGAGGAAGATGGTTGATTGATACTATGAATAAATCAAATATAGCTTATTCTCCGGCATTGGTAAGTTCTTTGTTGACATGGGAACGTATTTACAACTATAACTACGGTGTTGATTTCGGTGCATTTAACAATCGTTTGAGCGGTTATTTCAACTATTTTATCCGTGACACAAAGGACATGGTTGGACCGGCAATGGAAATTTCACCTATCGTAGGTGCTGCGGCTCCAAGTCTTAACAATACTTCTTTACGTACAAAAGGTTGGGAACTTCAGTTGAACTGGCAGGACCGAATTGGAGAACTATCGTATAATGTAGCATTCAATTTATCAGACTCCCGTACACATGTTACAGAATATCCAAATCCAAATAAAAGCTTTAGTGGTACGTATTGGGTAGGAAAAGAACTAGGTGAAATCTGGGGTTATGTGACAGAAGGAATGGCGAAGACTGACGAAGAAATGCAGGCACATCTTGCAAAAGTTGATCAAAGTCAGATAGCTCAGGGTACTAAAGAATGGAAGGCAGGTGATATTATGTATAAAGACCTGGATGGTGATGGTAAGATTACAAATGGTGAGAGTAATGTTGGTAATCCTGGTGATAAAACAGTAATAGGTAATGATACTCCTCGTTTCCGTTTTGGCTTGAATCTTGGCGCTTCGTACAAAGGTTTTGATTTTAGTATTATGTTCCAGGGTGTAGCTAAACGTGATGCATGGATTGATGGTATGATTTTCTGGGGTATGAACGGTAATGAGTGGAGTTCTACTGGATATGAAGAACATTGGAACTTCTTCCGTCCTGAAGGTGACCCTCTTGGAACTAATGTAGATGCATACTTCCCTCGTCCTATATATAACAACAACCAGAATCATTATGTACAGTCTCGTTATTTACAGAATGCGGCTTATATAAGATTGAAGAATCTGCAGTTTGGTTATTCGTTCCCTAAATCTTGGGTAAAGAAAGCGGGTCTTGAACGTTTGCGTATATTCTTCTCCGGTGATAACTTGTGGACAGGTACATCGTTGAACAAGAATTTCGATCCTGAGGCTCTTTATCAGAATGGTATGACTTATCCTTTGAGTCGTGTATTCTCTTGTGGTTTAAATATTACTTTGTAAAACTAAAAAATGAGATTGATATGAAATTAAAATATATTTTTGGACTGTTTGGTACAGCCATGTTTATGGTGTCATGTTCAGATTTTCTTGAAAAAGCTCCATTGTCTGATAATGTTAATGAGGGTTTCTTTACAGCAGAAAACCAATTGATGCCATATTGTAATGCAAAATATGATTTCTTGCCTGATCATGGTACAGCAACAAATTCATTTGGTTATTTTGCCACTGATAATAATAGTGATAATCAGGCTGGTGAGAATCCTAATAATAACTTTATTCCTCAGCGTATACAGGTTCCTGAAAGTGGAAGTTATGGTAACTTTGGTGCTATAAGAGATTGTAATCTTTTCCTCGCACAGACTGAGGCTAATTTGAAAAACGGAACTCTGACAAGTTCAGATATGGTAAAACAGTATATTGGCGAAATGTATTTTTTCAGAGCTTATATTTATTTTAATTATCTGAAAGCTTATGGTGATTTCCCTATATTGACAAAAGTATTGACTGATGGTGATTATGCAGCCAATGTAGAGGCAAACAAACGAAAACCACGTAATGAAGTGGCTAGATTTATATTGAGTGATTTGGATAATGCCATAAATAATCTTTTACCAAAATCAGATGGAAGAACAAATCATCGTTTGAACCGAGAAAGTGCCAGATTGTTTAAGTCTAGGGTTGCGTTGTATGAGGCCTCATGGGAAACTTATCATAAAAATACTCCCCGTGTTCCTGGTGGCCCAAATTGGCCGGGTGGTACTTTTAATGGAAATTTGGATCAGGAGATTGAATTTTTCCTTGATGAGGCTATGAAAGAGGCAAAAGAGGTAGCTGAGCCTGTGGAACTTGAACAGAATTATGCAGGTCTGTTCAATTCTGTCGACTATTCTTCTCAGAATGAGATTCTGTTATGGCGTATGTACAGTGCTGATGCCAAAGTGCAGAATAACGTAGTTGGAGCTACACATGGTAATACAATTACAAAGAATTCTGAAGGAAAAGATGTTGTTCGCGTTAATGGTGCAGGTACAGGATACACACGTTCTTTGATAGAAAGTTTCCTTATGCAAAGTGGAAAGCCTTGGTATGCTGCCGGAAATGAATATAAAGGAGATGCAACATTGGATGCTGTGGTAGAAAACCGTGATCAGCGTCTGGCTACTTCTATGGCTAAGCCTGGTGATAAGATTATCGGTAATATTTATTTCGAATATCCTGCTTTGACTAGTACGGGTTCTATTAGCAGAACTCCTACTGGATATATACCAAGAAAAGGATGGATAGATAATGATGTTCAGATTAATTCTCCATATCCATTGGGATTACCTATATTCAGAGTAGCAGAGGCTTATTTGAATTACATGGAGGCTGATTATATGAAAAATGCTTCTCTTGATGAGTATAGTAAAAAGTATTGGAAACGTCTGCGTGTTAGAGCAGGAGTAAGTGATGATTTCCAAGCTACAATTGATGCAACAGATTTGAATAAAGAAATTGACCTTGCTAAATATTCAGGAACTGAACTTATAGACAAGACTTTGTATAATATACGTAGAGAGAGACGATGTGAATTTATCGCTGAAGGTATGAGACTTGATGATTTGTATCGTTGGCGTGCTTTAGATATGATGAAGAATTATCATACCGAAGGTTTAAACTATTGGAGCAGTATGTATACTGAGTATTCAAAAATTGATGATACTTTTAAACCATCTCCAGAAGCAGAAAATGGTAAATATTTGCGTCCATACTGGAATAATGTGGCAGCAAAAGATGGTTATACATTTGAAGAAGCTAATTATCTTTCTCCATTATCTTATGACGTATTTCGTATGTCAACTCCGGAACCAGGTGGTGATGTTTCTACATCAGTCGTTTACCAAAATCCAGGATGGCCTGTTAAGGCTGGCGGGTTTGCCAATGAGTGATTAAGTTTTTTCAATTATTGAATTAAAATGAATTAAAAAAGACACGCCATGATTAGCTTGCTTATAGCTTATAGGTGTGTCTTTTTTATAAATATTATATTTGTATAAAAATAGGTAATAGTGACTATATAAAAAACTTATAACTATGTTTATTAATAAAGTATTGTTGATTTTATCGGTTACTTCTGTAATCTGTTTTTCAGGTTATTCTAAGTCGCCTGAACTTTCATATCCTGTGCCTGCAGCTCGTCAGCTTAAATGGCATCAGGCAGAGATGGGCGTAGTTTTTCATTACGATCTTCATGTTTTTGACGGTATTGTATACGGTCAGGGTAATAATCGTATAAATCCTATTGAAGATTATAATATTTTCAATCCCGAACATCTGGATACAGACCAGTGGATTCGTTCGGCAAAGGCGGCAGGAGCAAAATTTGCTGTGCTTACTGCTACACATGAAACAGGGTTTGGTCTGTGGCAAAGTGATGTAAATCCTTATTGTTTGAAGGCCGTAAAATGGAGAGATGGTAAAGGCGATATAGTTCGTGATTTTGTAAACTCTTGTCGTAAATATGATATTCAGCCTGGAATTTACATAGGTATCCGTTGGAATTCATTATTGGGTATTCATAATTTTAAGGCAGAAGGCGAAGGAGAATTTGCCCGTAACCGACAACTATGGTATAAACGGCTTTGTGAGAAAATGGTTACGGAACTTTGTACCCGTTATGGCGAGTTGTTTATGATTTGGTTTGACGGTGGTGCTGACGATCCTAATGGCTTGGGACCTGATGTAGAACCGATTGTGAACAAGTATCAGCCAAATTGTCTTTTTTATCATAATGTGAACCGTGCTGACTTGAGATGGGGTGGCTCTGAAAGCGGAACAGTGGGTTATCCGTGCTGGAGTACTTTCCCTTATCCGTTTAGTCATAGCAATGCAACTGAAGATAAGAATGAACACACTCGTTTGTTGGTTCATGGAGATCCTGACGGTAAATATTGGGTACCGGCGATGGCTGATGCTCCTCTGCGTGGCTATAATGGAAGACATGAGTGGTTTTGGGAGCCTGGTGATGATGATAAGGCTGTATATCCTTTGGAAAATCTTATGGATATGTATGAAAAATCTGTAGGTCGTAATGCTACATTGATGATTGGATTGACACCAAATCCTGACGGTCTTATTCCTGATGGTGATGTAAAACGCCTGCAAGAGTGGGGAACGGAGATAAACAGACGTTTCCAAACACCGTTGTCCAAGGTTGCCGGTGAAAAGAAGTCATTTACAATTAGGCTTGATAAAAAACAACCTGTAAATTATTATATGATTCAGGAGGATATTCAGTTTGGTGAGCGCATTCGTAGTTATCAGGTAAAGGTTAAGGTAGATGGTAAATGGAAAACAGTCTGTGAAGGTTCATCTGTTGGAAATAAGCGAATTGAATCATTCGAAACAGTAGAAACAGATGCTGTTCGCCTTGAGATAAAAGGGTGTCTGGATACACCGGTAGTTACTAATTTCAGTGTATATTATTGTTCTGAATAAATCTTTTAACGTTATGAAAAAATCATTTTATACAATATCTGGCTCATGGGTTGCATTCTCTTTACTTTCGGCTATGCCTTTGCAGCATATTTATGCTCAAAAAGAGAATAGTCGGCCTAATATTATCTTTTTCCTGGTAGATGATATGGGGTGGCAGGATACGTCAGTTCCTTTTTGGACTCAGAAAACTGATTTCAACAGGCTTTATGAGACTCCTAATATGGAACGTCTTGCCAGACAAGGAATGTTGTTTACACAGGCATATGCTTCCAGCATTAGTTCCCCTACAAGATGTAGTATCATGACCGGTGCTAATGCTGCACGTCATAGAGTTACAAACTGGACACTTCAGAAGAATAAATCAACAGACCGCACTAGTGATGTTCTTATGATGCCGGACTGGAACTATAATGGTATAGCACAGGTTTCGGGTACAAACAATACATTTGTTGGAACTTCATTTGTCCAGTATCTGAAGGATAGTGGATACCATACTATTCATTGTGGAAAGGCTCACTGGGGAGCTATAGATACTCCGGGGGAAAATCCTACACATTTCGGGTTTGAAACAAATATCTCTGGGCATGCGGCAGGTGGATTGGCTACTTATCTGAGTGAGTTGAGTTATGGTCATGATGATCAAGGTAATCCTACATCGCTTATGTCTGTTCCAGGATTGGAGAAATATTGGAAGACCGGAACATTCGTTACAGAAGCATTGACATTGGAAGCTATAAAGGCATTGGATAAAGCTAAACAGTATAATCAGCCTTTCTATTTATATATGTCTCATTATGCCATTCATATTCCAATAGATAAGGATATGCGCTTTTTTGATAAATACAAGAAAAAAGGTATGTCCGATAAAGAGGCTGCATATGCTTCATTGATAGAGGGCATGGACAAGAGTCTTGGAGATATTATGGACTGGCTTGAAAAGAATGGTGAGGCAGATAATACTATTATTCTTTTTATGGGTGACAATGGAGGATATGCAACAGGAAGCGAGTGGCGTGATGAGCCTTTATTTACACAGAATGCACCTCTTAAATGTGGCAAGGGCTCAGCTTATGAAGGAGGTATCCGTGAACCGATGATTGTCAGCTGGCCTGGAGTTACAGAACCGGGAAGCCGGTGTGATGACTATGTTATAGCAGAGGATTATTATCCTACAATACTTGAAATGGCAGGTGTTACAGAATATAAGGCTCCTCAGATTATTGATGGTGTAAGTTTTGTTCCATATCTTAAGAAAAATGGAAAGCCGTCAGAGGATAGAAGCCTTTATTGGAATTGTCCTAACTTATGGGGGGAAGATGGTCCCGGAATCGGTCCTACCTGTACTGTGAGGAAAGGTGACTGGAAACTTATATATTTCTATGAAACAGGGAAGAAGGAACTTTATAATATCCCAAATGACATAGGAGAGAATAATAACCTAGTTTCTGAATATCCTGCTCTAGTAAAAGAACTATCTGAAAACTTAGGTCAATATTTGAGAAAAGTAGGTGCTCAACGTCCGTCTTTAAAGGCTACAGGCAAGCCTGTTCCATGGCCTGATGAAGTAGATTAAATGAGATGTAAGAGATTCTCGTATTAATAAATAAATCTTATAGGTAAAGTTCTATGTCTTAAGAACAGATTTAGGGCATAGAACTTTTATATGTATCCTGATATTTAGAAACATTCTTTTGTATTTCAAATTTAAAAAGCTCTTAAATATTAAATTTTCAATTTGTTTTGTCCTGAAATATTTTATCCCGAAAAATATCCTTATATTCGTATGCAAAAAAATGATTGGTTAAACTAGGCGTAACTGATTGATCTAACTTAATTTTAAAGATTTAACCTCAAAATTCAAAATATTATGATTAAGAATTTGATGATTTCTACAGGGATATTGGCAACTGGAATATGCCAAGTTCATGCCGCTAAAGCGACAGAGAAACCTAATATCATTTTTATCTTATGCGACGATATGGGATATGGTGACTTGGGATGTTATGGTCAGAAATATATTAACACTCCCAATCTGGATCGTATGGCGCAGGAAGGAATGCGCTTTACACAAGCATACGCCGGTAGTCCGGTTAGTGCGCCGTCGCGTGCAACGATAATGACAGGACAGCATTCGGGACATACACATGTGCGTGGAAATAAAGAATATTGGAAGAATGCTTCTACCGTTAAGTATGGCGACAACGATGAGTATACAGTAGTTGGCCAGGAACCGTACGATCCAGAGCATATAATCCTTCCGGAGATAATGAAAAAGAACGGATATACCACGGGTATGTTCGGTAAATGGGCAGGAGGATACGAAGGCTCGTGTTCTACTCCCGATAAACGTGGTATAGATGAGTATTATGGTTTTATCTGTCAGTTCCAGGCACATCTGTATTATCCAAATTTTCTCAACCGTTACAGCAAGTCGCTCGGTGATACGGCAACTGTACGTGTCACTATGGATGAAAATATCAAATATCCTATGTATGGCGATGACTATAAGAAACGTCCACAATATTCTGCTGATATGATTCATCGTGAGGCTCTTAAGTGGATTGATTCGCAAGACGGAAATACTCCTTTCTATGGATTCTTTACATACACGCTGCCACATGCCGAACTGGTCCAGCCCAATGATTCCATTTTGAAGTCTTATAAGAAAAAGTTCTTCCACGACAAGACTTGGGGAGGCTCGGAAGGTAGCAGATACAATCCTGCAGTACATACTCATGCCGAGTTTGCGGGAATGATAACCCGTCTGGATGCATACGTTGGGGAAATATTGGCGAAGCTGAAAGAGAAAGGTTTTGATGAGAATACCATAGTAATATTCAGTAGTGATAACGGTCCTCACGAAGAGGGTGGTGCAGATCCTGAATTTTTCGGTCGTGATGGAAAATTGCGTGGTTTGAAGCGTCAGTGCTATGAAGGTGGAATAAGAATACCTTTTATAGTGCGTTGGCCTGGTAAAGTAGAGGCAGGAACAGTGAATGATCATCAGTTGGCTTTCTATGATATTATGCCTACTTTCTGCGAATTGGTTGGCGATAAGAAATTCCCTAAAAAGTATTTGAACAAGAAACTTGAAGGTGACTGTTTCGACGGTATATCGTTTGCTCCTACATTGATGGGAAATGATGAAATGCAGAAGAAACATGACTATCTGTATTGGGAATTTCATGAAACAGACCAGATGGCTGTACGTATGGGCGACTGGAAGCTGGTCGTAAAAAAAGGCAAACCTCATCTATATGATTTATCAGTTGATATTCATGAGGATAATGATATTTCAGCAAATCATCCTGATATTGTACAGAAGTTGGTTGATATAATCAAGAAAGAGCATAGAGACAGTGAATACTTTAAGATAACGCTGCCGTTATAAAGCAATGATGCACTTACTGTTTATCCTATTTTGGCTTAAATATGTTCTTTTCATGATTTTCTTTTGTAATTTTGCATTTGTATTTTACAATATTATATGGAAGATCAGTTTGATATAAGAGATTATAAGCCTACGGGAAAAGAACGCGATTTTGAGAACGCCCTCCGTCCGCTACAGTTTGAGGATTTCAGCGGGCAGGACAAGGTGGTCGATAATCTGCGTATCTTTGTGAAGGCTGCAAGGCTCAGGGCTGAGGCTCTGGACCATGTGTTGCTTCATGGACCTCCGGGATTGGGAAAGACTACATTGAGTAATATCATAGCAAACGAGCTTGGAGTAGGTTTCAAGGTTACTTCAGGGCCTGTACTTGACAAACCTGGTGATTTGGCCGGAGTGTTGACAAGTCTGGAACCTAATGATGTGTTGTTTATCGATGAGATACACCGTCTGAGTCCGGTAGTCGAGGAGTTCCTGTATTCCGCTATGGAAGACTATCGTATAGACATTATGATAGACAAAGGACCGTCGGCACGAAGCATACAGCTTGATTTGAATCCTTTTACTCTTGTGGGTGCTACTACACGCAGCGGATTGCTTACAGCACCGCTCAGAGCCAGATTCGGTATAAATCTTCATCTGGAGTATTACGATGAGAATGTTTTGTCGCGCATAGTTATGCGTTCGGCCGGTATTCTCGGGGTGACATGCGATGTTGAGGCTGCAGGTGAGATTGCATCAAGAAGCCGTGGAACTCCACGTATAGCAAATGCCTTGCTCCGACGAGTACGCGATTTTGCCCAGGTGAAAGGAGATGGGCATATTGATTTGAAAATAGCCAAATATGCTCTTGAAGCTTTGAACATCGACCGCTATGGACTCGATGAGATAGACAACAAGATTCTTTGTACTATTATCGACAAGTTCAAGGGTGGTCCTGTAGGGCTTACTACCATTGCCACTGCTTTGGGTGAAGACCCGGGTACACTGGAGGAAGTGTATGAGCCTTTCCTTATAAAGGAAGGTTTCCTGAAACGCACTCCGCGTGGTCGTGAAGTTACAGAATTGGCATACAAACATCTTGGAAGGAGCATTTGGCAGCAGGAGAAAACGCTTTTTGATTAGCTCTTAATTTTTAATTAACTTCGTTGACTTTCAGTTCTTAATTATTAATTACCAACGTGTCATTAGTTAAAGATACAGCAATTTACGGACTGAGCAGTATAGTAGGACGTTTCCTCAACTATCTGCTCGTTCCGCTATATACGGCAGTCCTTTCGGCAGAGTCGGGAGGCTACGGTGTAGTGTCGAATGTATATGCTTATACGGCACTTATACTTGTTTTCCTTACTTTCGGTATGGAGACAGGTTTTTTTCGCTTTGCAAACAAGTCGGAAGAGGATTCAGTAAAGGTATTCTCCAATACATCCCTTTTCGTGGGGGGACTTTCGTTGCTTTTCGTCATTCTTGGTTTGATTTTTCTGGAGCCTATATCGCAATTCCTTGAATATCCCGACCATAAGGATTATGTAGGGATGATGATGGTGGTAGTGGCTCTCGATTCGTTTCTTTGTATTCCTTTTGCATGGCTCAGATATAAGAAACGGCCTATAAAGTTTGCATCAATCAAGCTTTTCAATATAATAGGCAATATTGCTTTGAATTTGTTCTTTCTTCTTCTTTGTCCATGGCTGAATGAACATGCGCCTTCATTGATCTCATGGTTCTATAATCCTGATTATCTGGTGGGCTACATATTTGTGTCGAATCTGATAATGTCGGCGGCACAGATGCTCTTCTTTATTCCGGAACTGAGACAGCTGACTTTTAAACCTGACTTCGAACTTCAGAAACGTATGTTAAGCTATTCATTCCCGATACTTATATTCGGGGTAGTGGGAATATTGAATCAGACTGTTGACAAGATGATATATCCTTTCCTTTATGATGACCGTCAGGAGGGACTTGTACAACTGGGTATATATAGTGCTACAAGTAAGGTAGCAATGATTATGGCTATGTTTACCCAGGCTTTCAGATATGCCTACGAGCCTTTCGTGTTTGGCAACAGCAATAAGAAGGACAGCACATCCTCCTACGCAGGAGCAATGAAGTATTTCTTTATCTTCTCTCTGTTGGCATTTCTGGCTGTTATGTTTTATATGGATATCCTGAAATATATGGTAGCTCCGGACTATTGGGAAGGCCTTAGTGTGGTTGCTATAGTAATGGGAGCCGAGATACTGAAAGGAATCTATTTCAATCTTTCTTTCTGGTATAAGCTGATTGACGAGACACGCTGGGGAGCATATTTCTCTCTTATAGGATGTGCGGTGATACTTATACTCAATATCTGGCTGGTTCCTAAGTACGGATATCTGGCTTCGGCATGGGCATCGGTGGCAGGCTACGGACTTATCACTGTTCTGTCGTATTTCATAGGTCAGAAGAAATATCCTGTGGCTTATCCTATAAAGGATATGTTCGTCTATCTGGTTTTTGCGGCAGTGCTTTATGTAGCATCAATATACATTTATCCTGAAAATACAGTGTTGCGTATTGCTTTCCGTACATTATTACTTGTGCTGTTTGTTGCATATATCATAAAAAAAGACTTACCTTTGAGAAGTATCCCTGTTATTAACCGATTTATAAAGAAATAATTATGGAACTTAACAACAGAAAGAAGTACCTGATAAGAAAGTTTTACGATGATTATCTGGACTTGAACAAAAGTATGGAGGATGAGCAACTCACAGTTGAAAGCATCCGCAATGGAGTGGAATTCCGTGGAGCAAACCTGTGGATCCTTGTGTTTGCCACTTTTATTGCTTCTCTCGGACTGAATGTCAATTCTACTGCCGTAATCATCGGCGCCATGCTGATTTCTCCGCTTATGGGACCTATCATGGGTGTGGGACTTGCTATCGGTATCAACGATTTCGAACTTATGAAACGCTCTCTGAAGAGTTATTTCATAGCTACTGTGTTCAGTGTCACTACCGCCACAATATATTTTGCATTCACTCCGCTTGACGAAGTGCAATCGGAATTGTTGGCACGTACTTCGCCTACTATCTATGACGTATTCATAGCCCTGGTCGGTGGTCTTGCTGGTATAGTGGCTGTGGCTACAAAGGAGAAAGGTAATGTCATACCTGGTGTGGCTATCGCTACAGCTTTGATGCCGCCACTCTGTACTGCCGGATTCGGATTGGCAACCGGCAATCTGCTTTATTTCTTGGGAGCTTTCTATCTCTATTTTATCAACTCAGTGTTCATAAGCCTTGCCACTTTCCTGGGAGTACGGTTTATGAAATTCAAGCACAAGGAGTTTGTGGATAAAAATCGTGAGAAACTGGTACGTAAATATATTATAACTATAACATTAGTGACAATGTGTCCTGCGATATATCTTACATACGGTATCGTTAAGGAAACATTCTATCACAGTGCGGCTAACAATTATATTTCTGAGGAACTCCAGTTTCCTAATTCACAAATCCTCAGTAGGGAAATATCATATTCCAAACGTGAGATTAAGGTTGTGATGGTCGGCAATGAAGTATCCGAAAGTCAGATAGCCGCTGCCGAGCAGAAGCTTGAAAAGTACAACCTCGGAAAAACTAAGCTTGTAGTATTTCAGGGAGTGAATAACGGCGAGATGGACATAAGCAATATCAAGTCGATGGTGATGGAGGATTTCTACAAGAAGAGTGAACAGAAGCTGGCTGCACAACAACATGAGATAGATTCCCTGAAAACACAGTTGGAACTCTATACTCGTAGCGGACAGGCTGACAGCAGACTGGCAGGAGAGATGAAGGCTCTCTTCGGTGGAGGTATCAAGTCGGTTGCATTGTCGCGTAGTATCCGTCTTGAACTTGACAGTCTCAAACCTGACACTCTTACATTTGCTATATTGCAATGTGCCAAGAAACCATCTGCTGCCGATAAGAAACGTATGGCAGACTGGCTCAAGACACGTACCAATGCAAAGAAGCTTGAACTTATTGTAATGGACAAGTGATTTGATTTATATGTAATGGAAAATTATTAGAGACTTCAAGAGGCTGATTAAAGATCAGCCTCTTGAAGTCTTATTCTTACGGTTTTTACAGGCCGCAGATAATATGTGGTCTTTTCTCCTACCGGTGTTATTATAAGTGTACCACCAGATGTAGTTGAGGTCAGACAGAAAGAATATTCAGCGTTTCTACACAGGTATCTTTCACCTTCGTAACAATAAAAAATGTTATGACCATTGTCTGATAATAGTTTGTTGAGTGCTCCAAGTTCATTACTAGAGCCAGGAAATGCTTTATGAAATGCTCTTGTTTCTTCTTCCGTGAAAGTTCTCCAGTCTGATATCCCATCTTCTTCATACCAATCAAGAGTCGGTTGTGCATCTTTGGCCAATATCTTCGACCATTGATCCGGAGCTATTATCAGAGCCTCAATCTCTGTGGAATTGATTTCTTTAGTAGTCCAGACATAGAACGATTTCCATATAGAGTTCGGCTCAGGAATATAATCAGAATAGATTGTAGGTATTTCTGTATCTCCTGTTTCCGGGTTCTCTTCAGTATCGCTACCTTCTGAAGTCCCTTCAGGTACCAGGTCATAATCAACATCAATACCAGGATTCCAGCCTTCTATTTCGAAACCTCCGGTTACAGTAAAACCATCGTTATATTTGCCTTTAAAATTATATGGAACAGCGGGTTTCAGATTGCTTTTATGAGTATAACTCGATGTCTCTGTTCCGGACGCTCTGTTTATTGATACAGATAGTGTTATGTTATCTTCAGAGGGAAAAACATAGATAGGACCGGCTTTCCATAATCCGTCACTATGTGTACAGTTTATTGTTATTTTTGATGTGTCTTCTGTATATCTGCCACTGAAGGTATATCCATTGCTTATTGGTGATACGCTAAGTGAAACTTCAGTCGCGTCTGATGGAACTTCGGAGAAGGAGAAACTTATTGCACACACGCAATATTTTATTGGTATTGTAAGATCTGATGATTGTGACAACTCGATTTCATGATGTCCTGACATTAAAGCATGATTAACACTATATGAGTTTTTTATTTCAATTTTATCATCGTATAAAGGTGACTCGGGATATGAGTATTCCGTTTTGTCAAGTCCACTAAATGCACTAAGGCTGTATTTCCCGGCTTTCAGTTTAGTGGAGAATGTTTTCTCTTCTTTACTAACTTCCTGCTTATAAATACATTCGTTCTTTTCATTGAAGATAAATATGTTGATTGGAAAATACTCATCGTCAGTATCTGTATCCGAACTTCGTACGTTAATGTTTACTGGTATATTATTTACAATATTGTCTTCCCCGGTTTCTAAATTTTGTTTACTGCATGCCGTAAACAAGATTATGTACAAGAAAAGTAACGAAAGTGCTGGAATGTTTTTCATATTCGAAAGTAATTTTAGGTTGATTTTGTATATTTTGAAATTGTTGTTTTTGTAAAGGTATATAATTGTAAGTAATAATCAAATTTTTGTATTAATATGTTTGAAGAAAAGTTGACGCCATGGTAAAAAACGAAATGCGCAACTTCCGGGATAAATACCCAAAAGTTGCGCATTATTTCTTTATATTTTATAGGTCTATTTCTTCTTTTTCTTCTTTCCCATTCCGGTATCATCAAATCCCGGGTTCGAAGAGTTATTGTCATGGATGAAGAACTGTTTCCAATCGTCTTTGTTCTTTGGCCCGCGTGCTGATGTATATCCGCGTTCCTCACGGCTTGGCTTATCCTTCTTTGAAGCTTTCTTTTCTTTTGCAGGACTTTCTTTTGCATTTTTTTCTTTTGAACCTTTTGATGCCTTGGTATCGCGTTTCTTGCCGCTCTTGTCGCTCTTGCCGTTGTTTTCTCCGGCGATTTCCACTATAATTTTCTTGCCTTTTATAACAACCTTGTTAAGAGCTTTAATAACGATATCGGCCTGCTGTTCTGCCACTTCGAAGAATGAAAAGTTCTGCATCAGGTCAATGCGTCCTATCTGTATGCGCTCTTTCTTTGTGTTGCGATTAATCAGTTCGATAACCTGATTTGCATAGAAACCGTCGGTTTTACCCATGTTGAGGAATAGACGTGCATATCCCTTTTCCGCTTTGCGGGCTGTCTTTTCCTTGTCGCTTCCGCGATCCTTGCGAGGCTTGTCCGACTTATCTTTCTCGTTTGCCTTAGGCTGTTCAATTTCAGGTGCATTGCGGTAGTATTCCAAGAAGCGGTTGAATTCCATTGATACAACTCGTTTTATAAGGTCTTCCTTGCTCAGCCATTCGAACTTACGGTATATGCCAGGGAGGAATGCTTCGATATCTTCCTCGTTCACCTTAACCTTTTCTATATCGTCTATAACCTTGATGAGCTGCTGTTCGCAAATCTCTTTTCCTGCAGGAAGTGTTCCTATCGTGAATTTCTTGTTGATGATACGTTCTATCTCACGCATCTTTCCCTTCTCGCGCATATTTATTATGGCGATAGAGATACCTGTCTTTCCTGCACGTCCTGTACGTCCACTTCGGTGTGTATAGCTTTCTGTATCGTCAGGCAGGGCATAGTTGATAACGTGAGTAAGGTCGTTCACGTCAAGTCCGCGTGCTGCCACGTCAGTAGCTACAAGAAGCTGCAGATGACGCTGGCGGAATTTCTGCATCACGAGGTCACGTTGGGCCTGGCTCAGTTCGCCGTGAAGAGAGTCGGCACTGTATCCGTCCTGTATCAGCTTGTCGGCTATCTCTTGAGTTTCAATACGTGTACGGCAGAAGATGATGCCGTATATCTGAGGATAGTAGTCTACGATACGTTTCAGCGCGAGATACTTGTCCTTTGCGTGTACGATATATGCTATATGGTTTACGTTCTTGCTACCTTCGTTCTTTGTTCCTATGGTTATTTCTTTCGCATTATGCAGGTAAGTCTTCGCAATGCGCGAGATTTCAGGACTCATTGTGGCAGAGAACATCAGAGTGTTGCGGTCTTCAGGTACTTTTTCCAGTATGGCATTGATACTTTCGGTAAATCCCATGTTGAGCATCTCGTCAGCCTCGTCCATTACTACATCTCTGATAGTTTCAAGGCGAGCCACTTTGCGCTCCATAAGGTCGATGAGTCGTCCAGGAGTAGCCACTATGATATGTACACCTTTCTTCAGGCTTCTGATTTGGCTTTCTATGGATGAACCTCCATATACAGGTAATATCTTAAGATCTGAAATATATTTTGAATAGTCAGTAAGGTCACCTGCTATCTGCAGGCACAGTTCTCGTGTAGGGCAGAGCACCAGTGCTTGCGGTACACATTCATCAAGATTTATTTTCTGTATCAGCGGCAGACCAAATGCGGCTGTTTTTCCGGTTCCGGTTTGTGCCAGAGCCACTACGTCATTTCCGTTTCCAAGCAAATACGGTATAACTTCTTCCTGTACGGGCATAGGATACTCATATCCCATTTCTTCTATCGCCCTGCGTATTTCTTCGGAAACGCCTAATTCTTCGAATGTCTTCATTTGTTGTTATTAAAATTATTCTATTTTTGATATTATCGTCTTGTCTTTTTCAAGTTGTTCTATCAACTCTTCCATTGAGGCAAATTTTATCTCCTGTCTTATTCTGCTGATAAACTCAATCCTTAAAGGATGATGATATATATCACCGCTGAAGTCGATTATATGTACTTCGATGCTTACGTTACTGCCATTGTTTAGGGTAGGACGGTTGCCTATGTTCAGCATCCCTTTGTAAACTGTATTGCCTATGGGTACACGTACTGCATAAACTCCGTTCTCCGGTATTAGTTTTTCCGGACATGAAGGAATGATATTGGCAGTAGGGAAGCCGATTTTCCGTCCTATCTTGTGTCCGTCGGTCACTGTACCGTCAATATAATAGTTATATCCGAGGAAGCGGTTTGCCGTAACCACATCGCCACATTTAAGTAGTTTTCTTATTGCAGACGAACTGATGAAAGTATCTGTGATGTCACATTTCAGAGGCTCGGCCTTTATTACAGACATTCCAAGTTCCTGTCCGTAGCGGCAATAATCCTCGAATGTCTCTGTGCGGTTGTGTCCGAAACGGTGGTCGTAGCCTATAACCAGTGCACGTACATTGTATCTGTTGTGCATTAGCTCCATGAACTCGCGTGCCGTAAACTGCGAAAGTTCTTTAGTGAAAGGGAAGACTATGCAATAATCGGAATCAAGAGAACTGATAAGTGAAGTCTTTTGTACAGGACACGATAAGAGTTCCGGCATATAGTCTGCCTGCATAACCTGGCGTGGATGTACAGGAAAGGTGATAAGGGCACTTTTCAGACCTTTCTCATCGGCTATGTCGCGAACCTGTTTTACCAGATAGCGGTGTCCGGTGTGTACTCCGTCGAAGCATCCTATTGTTGCCGCGCATGGCTTTATGTCAGTTTTATCGTATTCTTCTATAAACTTCATTTTTATTATTTGAAAATCAGTGAGAGATCATCTCCCGGAATGTAATGTACGGCATTTATACCTACAGATTGTGCTGCGTCGCAGTTCAGTTTTGAGTCGTCTATAAACATGGTTTCTTCTGCCTTGAGTCCTGCTTCTGACAGTGCTTTCAGATAAATTGTAGTGTCCGGTTTGGCAAGGTGCATTTCATGCGAGAGGAATACTTTCTTGAAGAAATCATCAATACCCAATCCTTTGTAGCTGAAAACTTTAGGTGCTACATTATCCCAATGAATTGCATTAGTGTTGCTAAGTATATACAAATTGTATTTGTCCTTCAGTCTGTAAAGCAGTTCTAGTTTCTCTTCCGGAATACTGTCTATCATGGTGTTCCATATACGGTCGATTTCCGCATCTGATATATCTTTTCCTGCTCTGCGGCGTAACTCATTGCGCGCATCGTCATCAGAGATATTGCCAAGTTCATATTCAAGGAAGAAACCTGTCTTGTGAGTGCCGGTTATTTCTTTATCCTCGAAACAGATTCCGGCAGCCTTGCATTCGGCTAGAAATCTGCCCAAGGTGACGTCGATAAGAACGCCACCCCAGTCAAATATTATATTTTTGATTTTTGAATCCATAATCTTGTGTCTTATTTAGAACTCATTCTCTTGATACCTCTCCAGATTTCGCCAATCCAAAGTACTATAGAAGTTCCACCTATAATATAAACCCAATCCATCAGTGGAAGAGCCTCAGTACGGAACACTTTGCCACCGAAGGTAACGATAATGAACTGACCTACAAGAATTATCAGTGCCACACTGAGCATACCAAGTGCATGACCTGCATCCTTGAAGATAGAATGGTTTGTCCCGAATACACTGGCATTGAACAGATTCCAGAACTGAAGCATCACGAACACAGTGAAGAATATTGTCAGGTTATGAACATCCATACCTGCAGCAGAATTGTTCATGTATGCCATAAGTCCCATCAGTACGATAAGGAAGCAGATACCTGTACCGAAGATATTCTTCTGCATAGCCTTGCTGATGATGAAATCTGTACGCTTACGAGGCTTTTCGTTCATTACGTCCATACTTGGAGAAATTGAAGCCAAAGCCATGGCGGCAAATGTGTCCATAATCAGGTTCACCCAAAGCATCTGTGTAACGGTGAGCGGTAGGGCAGAACCGAAGAATGCTCCAAGGAGGACACTCAGCAATGCTACTACGTTGATAGTAAGCTGGAACACGATGAAACGCTGTATGTTCTTGTAGAGCGAACGTCCCCACATCACGGCTGTAGCTATACTGTGGAATGAATCGTCGAGCAGAGTGATGTCGCTGGCCTCTTTAGCTACGGATGTTCCTGTACCCATTGACAGACCAACCTGGGCATGGTTGAGGGCAGGAGCATCGTTTGTACCGTCGCCTGTAACTGCCACTACCGCACCTTTCTGCTGTAGCAACTGTACAAGACGCTGTTTGTCCATAGGACGCGCACGGCTCATAACCTTGATGTCAAGAACTCTTTCAAGAGCTTCTTCATCGCTTAATGCGGCAAAGTCTGTACCAGTGATACGGTTACGTTCAGTATCGTTTTCAGTCCACAAGCCAATCTGACGTGCAATTTCGGTAGCTGTTCCCGGAGTATCACCTGTTACAATCTTCACTCCGATACCTGCCGACTGGCATTTCTTGACTGCATCAGGCACGTCAGGACGTATAGGATCGCTGATTGCGAATATTCCTAGGAATGTCATACCGCCTTCAGCCACGAGTTCTGCACAGTCTTCCGATTTTCCTTCAGGGATAATTCTGTATGCAAGTCCCAGGGTACGCATAGCCTTGTTCTGATATGCAAGGAGTTGTTCGTTGTATGCCTTGATTTTATCGTCGCTTAATGAACATTTAGACATCACGATTTCAGGCGCACCTTTTATATATAGAACACGTTTGTTCATCACAGGTGAGTCAACTAGTGTAGCCATATATTTTCTCTCGGTAGAGAATGTAAGCTGGTTCACTGTATGAGCATTTTCACGCAGTGAAATATAGTCGGCACCCTTTCCGTTGAGCCATAAGAGCAGGGCAACTTCTGTAGGATTACCCACACCCGACGGCTTTTCTCCTTCAGCCTTCTCTTCAAGGAAAGCTGTAGAGTTTACGGCAATGCTTTCTGCCACAAGTTCAGGATTTGATTCGTCCACCTGTGCTTCGTGAACCTGCATCAGGTTCTGTGTCAGAGTACCGGTCTTGTCTGTACAAATCACAGTGATGGCACCCATAGTTTCACATGCATGCATTTTGCGCACAAGGTTGTTTGTCTTCAGCATACGGCGCATGTTAAGCGCAAGGCTCAGTGTCACACTCATTGGAAGTCCTTCAGGTACAGCCACAACAATCAGCGTTACAGCCATCATGAAGTATTTCAGTACTATTTGGGCTACCTGAAGCCATTGTTCCCATGTCTCAACTGTATTGGCAGTGAAATAAGCATAAAGGTCTTTCCCTGTGAAAATAAGGAAAGTAAGTGTTGCGATAGTGAAACCTACCTTACCAATCAGGTTGGCAAGTTTTTCCAACTGTATGTTTAGCGGAGTCTTTTCGTCACTCTGTTCCGTTGACTGGCGAGCTACCTTACCGATTTCTGTAGCGTCACCCACACGGTCAACCTTCATTGTTCCGTGTCCGTCGGTCACTGTAGTACCGCGCATCACGGCATTCGACGGATAAGTAGCCTCGTCATCAAAATGCTCAGGGTCGGTGGTCTTGTTCACCATAAGCTCACCTGTAAGGTTGGCTTCGTTCACTTGCAGTGAAACAGCTTCCACCAATGTTCCGTCGGCAGGAATCTCATCACCTGTGTTCAAGATTACGATATCACCCACGACGATTTCCTTTCTTGGAATCTCTTTTACCTTTCCGTTTCGTATAACGGTGACAGGGGTTTCTTCACCAACGGCATTCAGAAGATCAAATTTTTTGTTGGCATCATATTCAAAATAAAATCCGATACCTGTAGCCAGAAAGATAGCGAAGAAGATACCTATCGTTTCGGCATATTCATTTTCTATAATTGATATGATAAGTGAAAAAACGGCCGCCACCAGTAGAACTCTGATTACAGGGTCCTGGAATTTTTCGAGATAAAGTTTCCATATTGACGGACGCTTTGGAGGAGTAAGTAAGTTTTCCCCATATTTCTGACGGCTGGCAATAACCTCCTGATCAGTCAGTCCGTTCAGATGATTTTCATTCATTTTCTGTGACATTTCTTTAATAATTAATCGATTAATCGGTGCAAAAATACAACAATATCTCTGAAGTTATGGTGTTATGGGGTGTAAAACTTCTTAATCCGTAATATGTGTTCATTGATTTCTGCAAAATAAACTCTTGATATGGTGAATAAAAATATATTTTGTACTTAATATATCTATAAATACATACTTTGTTTTTATAAATATAACTTGTATTTATAAAGATATAAGTTGTATATGTATAAATATAGATTATATTTATAGAATATAAACGGTTGTTTTTGTTTTTTCTTTCTTGTATTTTGCTTTTATTCATTATGCAAAATGCATTATTCCTTCACTGTTATATTTCATAGTTTGACATATAAAGTGGATGTATGAAATAAAAAGTTTCATTTTTTTTCTTCAAATGTTTGCAGAATAAAAAATAAACACTACCTTTGCATCGCAATCGAAAATAAAGCGATTCACCGGACTTGTAGCTCAGTTGGTTAGAGCAACAGACTCATAATCTGGAGGTCCCTGGTTCAAGCCCAGGCTGGTCCACATTGAGAATCAAGCAGTTAGCAATTTGCTAACTGCTTTTTTTATGCCCTTGCGAAAACAATGCGTAAACAAACTGTTTGAGTTGATTATGTTTACGCATAGAATTTCTATGAAGTTCCATGTAGTCTTATAATATTACTCATTAATATATGTAGCTAATGTAGCTTCTTTGGCGGTTAAATAAATTCAAATATATTCTATTTTCACCTTGATTGATGATTTTTATAAAATTTTGTTTTTAATATTATTATTCAATAGTTCGTTAGGACCTTGTCCTAAATATCCAATCCCCCCATATACTTACATTCTGAAATCTTTATCCAATGAAATGTCCTTTCTAATTTTGCATTGATAATAAGCAAATCATTATTCAAACAATGCATTTTTATTGGAGAACCAATTATAAAATCATCATTCATCCTTACGGAATCATGGGATAAGGCAAGTTCTATGACCTCTTTTCTGTTTTGACAAGAACAAAGAAATAAGACAGACATATAAAAAATAGTCCCAATTTATACATATAAATATGGTTTTAAAAAATCCTTGAAATCAAAAACTATAAAATTAATATCTTCATCACGTGCCAACAAAATGCCGGACATTATATTTTTTAGCAGGGACTAATGATTTGGTAATAAAATTTTCACTATTGCAGGGTCAGGATTATAAGCTATAGCATATAAGATCTTACCTGTCTTGTCTATACAAATATTCTGTAAATTCATATCCAGCTCATACTGACACAAATTCTCTCCGTTCCAATCATAAACATATATGATATTACCATTCATTGCATTTGTTGAATGTTCCTGAAAATTTTTTCCGGAATATAATACATAAATATATTTATCCGTACATGTTGCATATAAATAACAGAAAGGTGTCTTCTTGGAAGTACCTGTAAAACTTTCCGAACCAGTTTTGTAATTATAATTTGGGTACGATTTGTATAAATCAGTAATCTTACGAATACTATCACCGCTAAAGTCATAAAGTTCAATCATATCTGCTGTCATAGTATAGGCTATCATTTTTTTACCTGAAGGACTGACTGCAAATCCTCCCATATAAGCCTGTGCCTTAATACGGTTGTTGGTTTCTGCTTCCTGCTTATCCCTAGCCGGCCATTGTCCATACAAGCCTTTCATCTTACCTGTGTTATCCAATATACAGAAACGCCCTTTTTCATAGATTCCGGTTCCTATAAAACGTTTGTCGGAAACAGGCTGGATATCATAATGAAGATATGTGTTATCCATACTTATGTAAGGCAATAACTTCAAATTACTACCGCTAATGTCAAGTAAGTTTATTTCTTTCTTGTTGGGGTCATAAATTCCAAATTCGTTGTCTTTATAATCAAATAATGATGATACCATTGTAAATTCGCTTGGTCCTTGTCCCATTATTCCACATTTACCTACATAGTTACAATCCGGTAACTTAAATACATGAATCAAACTATCTTGAGACATGTCAACAATCACCATATTTGAATTAGACACTGCTATAAGAGATGGATTCCCCAATAAATAATCATCATCAATTATGTTACATTTCAAGGGAATCTTTTCTACCATATTTTGACTGTTTTGTTTACAGCCTATGACGATTGATGAAAATAATAATATGCCAAAACACTTTATAAAATTACTCATAATGAAAAAATAGTTAATAATGTTTCTCAATTTGTACCATAATCAGCCAAACAGCCTAAAATCAAAGCCATCAGCCAATATACTTTTATTGTTATCTCCCTTATTTATTTTGTAAAAGAATAATACCCCACCTCATATTCTCCCGTTTCCGGATTCTTGGCTATGGCATAAATACGCCGTTGTTCACTCGCTACAGCTATTGAGATGTTAAGCCTGTCGGTTTCAAGGCTCTTGATTTTCTCTCTACGGTTATTCAAGACCAGAATGTGCGAGGCAAGAAAGGTTTCTTCCGGGAATTGTTTTACTGTACGACCGGAAAACAGCAAATACACAAAATATTCATCTTGCGGTAATGCTTCCACATTAGCCAATGCAAGGTCCGACATTGTTTTCTCATGTTGTGAAGTATATACATTATATCCGGCTACCGCAGCAAATGTAGATGCAGAATGTATTTTCTATTATTTTTCATTGTTCTTTATTTTAATATTATTTACTCAATCACCTTTCAGCAGAGTTGAACCATTCTTTACTCAACTCTGCCAATAGATTTGTTTTTATCGTTATTATACTTCATGAATATAAGTGAACCAGTCCTTCCGAAATTGTGGCAAACATTACCTCCGTATCTTTAGAAGATTTCTTATAACCATAAACAGAAAAGATAATTGCGGGGAAATAGTTCCAATCCCTTTTCCTGCTATGACAGAAATATCTTTTCATAAAATCTTTCAATAGCTCTATTGGGGAAACACACATATTGAAAATGAACTTTAAAACTGAATGTAGTTTTTAGAACTTATTTAGCTAATTAGCAGCATGTAGCTATTAATTGTGTATTCCAAATAGTTATATTATAACGGTCATTATATGGTAAAAATAGAAATAAAATTCAATATAATACGTATTTTGTACAAAAAATAATATATACATGTGATAAATTTATTCATGTCGTTATATTTCCTATCTTTGCATAGTGTAAAAATAAACATAAGTATGAGCAAAGGAGAAATAAGCAGGCAGAAAATACTAATAGAAGCGTTCAGGCTGTTTGCCACCATGCCTTATGACCGCGTGTCTTTCAGTGTACTGGAGAAGAAAATAGGTATAAGTCGGGGTTCTATGATATGTTATTTCAAGAACAAGGAAGGTCTGTTCAGAGAGGTCATCCATACCTACGTATACGGTACATCATCTATAAAAACTGTACCTGATGCCTATAAATTGTCTCTTTGTTCTTTTTATAATTATTTCATTGAGATACTGAAACGGGAAAAGGAACAGATGTTGGACACTGGCATTATGAATATGAACGAGGCCTTGATGCGTATTGAAAATTCAGCCTTGACTTATATACCAGATTTTAAGGAACAATGCGCCAGATGGTATGAGGAAGATTTGCGAATCTGGAAATCCGTTATCGAAAATGCCATTTCTACAGGTGAAATAAGAAGTCATTTGGATTCCGACAGCATCAGCTATTTATACGGAGACTGTTATCTAGGTAGGGCTTTCGATGGTGTATTCACGGAGAGAGGTTACGACATAGACAGACTGAAACAAAATTACGACTATATTTATGCTCTTCTCAAATGACGGTATAATATAATCCATGAATCTTTCCAGTTGTTATTTAATATTCTCTCTTGTATTTAGCACTGTCGTTCATACGAGTGTGAATAAAGAAAGAATCCGGTTTTAAGACATTGAAATAATATGAAAAGAAGTGTAATTTATATTTTAGTAGTTCTACTTGCGATTCCTTTTACTCTCTCTGCAAAAAAGAAGAGTGAAAATCCAAAGGCTGATATTAAGGTCAGTTATAAGTATCACGAAGTATTCTTGCGTGGTGGCAGTGAAGTATCTGAGCGTGAAAATGAGTTTGTTCTTCTTTCAAATGCTTCTCATTCTAAATTTTATCCCCCTGTAAGTGAATATCTTGACTCATTGACATCTACTCCATCCGGAAGGCAACAATACCATCAGATGCTTAAAGCTGTAATGGGCGAAGTAGCCAGAACAGGCAATTATGATTTAGTACCCCATAAGAAAGGTGATATTTATGTATTCAAAAACAGATTGGAATCAACCATTAGTGTCTATGAATTAATTGGGGGTCTTGAATCAGGATGTTATACAGATCAATTAGGTGATATGGAATGGAATATAGCAGATTCCACTAAAACCGTATTAGGATATCAATGTGTTATGGCAACCACAAAGTATCATGGTCGCCAATGGACTGTATGGTTTACACCAGAGATACCAGTTCAGGATGGTCCCTGGAAACTTTGTGGTCTTCCCGGATTAATTCTCGAAGCATCCGAAGCAAGTGGACAACACTCTTTTATGGCAACAGGTATTGAGACAAGTTCGAAGGAAATCATCCCTATCTATTCTCCAGAAAGATATGAAAAAATCGAAAGAAAAGAATTGTTACGTCACAAAAGAAAAGCCCTTGAAAATCAAAGTTCTTTTACCAGTTCCATTATCAATAATTATCCTGGAAGCAAGAATCACGCAAAAGCAGGTGCTCCAGTTGAGAAAGTAGTAACAGATATTGATTTCCTTGAAACAGACTATAGAGAATGAAAAAACTATTTGTTATATGCTTGTTATCAATATCTAACTCATTCTTTGCCGTAGCTCAGACAGATGTATGCGGTAAAGTAATCAGTACTGAAGATAACGAGCCTTTGGTTTCAGCATCCGCTATCGTGCAAGATGCTAGTGGGAAAATAATTAAATTTGCCACAACAGCCCCTGATGGATCATTTTCTATGCATTTGCCATCAATAAAGGGATATGTTTTGAAAGTTTCGATGTTGGGATATGCAAAACAGAGTATATCTCTTGAAAATGCGAAATTTCCACTTACAATCTTAATGGAACCGCAATCGATTCAACTAAAAGAAGTAGCTATTAAAGCAGATAAAATTAGGGAACAAGGAGATACGGTGACTTATTATGTAGGCAGTTTTGCTCAAGTCCAAGACCGCTCAATCGGTGATGTCTTAAATCGTATGCCGGGTATAAATGTATCTCGTAATGGTAAGATTCAATATCAAGGAGAGGACATCAATAAATTTTATATAGAAGGCTCTGACCTTCTCGGCGGTAAATACGGTGTGGCAACCAATGGTATAAGACATGAGGATATTGGAGCCATTGAAGTGTTGGAAAACCATCAGCCAATGCAGGTACTTTCAGGTGTCAGTTTCTCAAGCAAAGCCGCGATAAACCTCAAACTGAAAGATAAGGCAAAAGTCAGTTGGAACCTACACGGTGACGCTGGTGGTGGTTTGTCCTGGCTTCCTGAAGGTGGTCTATGGGATGGAGAATTCTTTGCCATGGCTGTAAAACCATCATTTCAAAGCATTACCACTATCAGTACAAACAATATAGGAGAAGATTTATCTGTATATAATACGGACTTTGTAAATAATCGCAAGGAGACTGAACTTGAGAGGTACATAGATTTGAGCCTGCCAAAAGTACTCTCGCTGAATGACAGATACGTACGATTCAACCGTTCGTTTATTACCTCCACAAACAATTTGTGGAAACTTAAAAACGGAGAATTCAAATTTAATATCGATTATTCCTATAATCGTTTGACGGCAGATGCTTCCAATGTAACTACCTACTTCCTTGAAGAAGGCAATCAGGTTATTACTGAAAAGCAGGAAGGTATTGAGCGAGAACACTCTCTTAGCGGGAAATTCATATACGAACAAAACAAAAAAACTGTATTCATCAACAATACATTACTTACCAATATAGACTGGAATAATATAGATTTCAATACTACGGGTTCGCTCACCAATACGCAGTCAGCAGAGTTGCCGGATTATTTTATCAGCAACAGATTCAAAATGATCAAGCGTTTTAAGGAGAAACATCTGGTTACTTTTGTAAGCAATAACGAATGGGAGTCATTGCCGCAAACATTGAAGATTGGTGTGAATGGTAATCCATACGCTCAATATGTAGATGATTATGCTTTTTATACTCAAGAAAGTGCTGCGTATGCATTTAACATGAAAGGAATCACAATCAGTCTGGATGGAGGAATAAAAGGATATTGGCGTTCGATGAATTCTGAATTGATAAATATACCAGAGGAGTTGCCGGGCATAACCAATAATGCGATTCACACCAATTCATTTACAACCTATGTTATACCGAAGATTGAATACTGGATACGAAAAGTTGACATTACACTTAATCTGCCTGTCAGCTATGCCCACTATTCTTTCAATAAAGTAATAGAGAACCATGATGAAGCTTATTTCTCCCCATTGCTGAGTTTTACTTGGAAACCAAACAATCGTTTTTCGGGTTCTATCAGAGGTGGTCTAGGACGTTCTCCAATGAATCTTAATATGGTACATTCGGGATTGATAATGAACAATTATCGCACATTGCAATCCGGAGTGGATAACTTCTACAACCTGTCTTCACAAAACTTATCGGGAAGTATCAATTATAAACATACAAGACATGGACTCTTTGCGAATGCCCTCGTGATGCATTCCTGGAGCCATTTGCCATACATGATGTCACAGATGGTTTATGGGAATTATGTGATGTATAATTATAAAGAGGCTGACAATGATTCTAAAATATTATTGGCAATGGGTAGTATCTCCAAAACACTTGACTTCATGAGTGGAAATTTCGCCATTAATGGTACTTTTACAAGAAATTCATCAGATCTTCTTTCTCAACAGTCATTGGTAAATTCCGTAAATACAGGTTGGAGCATTGGAGGTAAGATTAATGGTTCACCTTGCAGATGGCTAAGTTTTGACTACGTGATTGATTATTATGCCAACACTATCACAATGAACGAGACTTCAACTCCATGGTTATCTACCATGACAAATGAACTGAGTCTTAACATTGTTCCCACAAGCAAGTGGCAATGGGAAATCAGTGGCATGCACTATCGTAATGAAATAATGGAAGATAAGTTCAAGAATTTATTTATGCTCGATACAAAACTTACATTTAAGCCATCAAAAAGAATTGAACTCTCAGCATCATTAATTAACATATTGAATAAACGACATTATAACTATACAACCTATTCACAATTATCCTCATTTGAATGCCAGCGTTCTTTGCGAGGCAGACAACTATTATTCTCTATAATCATTAAATGATAAATTAATCGGCTCGAATATATAACCTATCAGTAAATTATCTGATTTGAGTTTTGCTACCCTTACCGTTCGTTGAAAATGTTGTACCTTGGGAGTAGCCTTGTGCCTTTAGCCAAGGCTATGTGGAATATTGGAAACAATTACATCAAAAAAAGAAGAAATACCATTTATTTATACCTCCAACAGGTTTAAAAACAATAAAGGGTTAAATCTTCACCTTTTAGAATGTATCCTTTAGGAGTTCATACATATTTCTGACGTTTTGTCGTTATATTATTGAGTAATAACCAGATACAATTACTCATCTTAAACATATCCCTTCTTTCTAAATTGCGCTTTACAAAGTCTAAAATAAACTATAGTTTACTATAGATAGTGAAAAAATGTCCTATACATTATTTATAAATGGCTTTTTTCTTGCTTTTAAATCTAAACCAGCTAACTTTAAAAAATTAAGTATATTTTAGAATTATGGGAGAAAAAATAGGATACGCCATGGTGAGTAAGAGAGAACAGAACCTCTCTTCTCAGGAAGATGACTGAACAATGCCGGATGCATCCGTATCTTCACGGACAAAATCTCCGGAAAGGAGTTCAAGTGTGAAGATCTGATTTTTTGCATGGATTACTTGTGTTCCGGCGAGACACTTGGCATTTACTGACCTGACCGATTAGGCGGATTCGTTAAGGAAATGCTCGACCTTTGTGCAAAGCTTGAGCAACGGTGCATCAAGCTTGTTTCCCTTCAGGACAATTTTGATACTTTTACCGTTGTCGGCAGATTCACCATGCAGATACTCGCATCGCTGGCCAAGTATAATCGCAATCTTATTCTTGAAGGTTGTAAATGAGTTTTATAAGAAATAGCGAAATTCATAACTGCCTGATATTCAGCTAGTATTAATAAAATAAACTATCGTAGAATATCATTTTATCGTTCTCATAATCTAGAGGTCTCTGGTTCAAGTCCAGGCTGGTATACATTGAAAATCAGGCAGTAAGCGAATCGCTAACTGCCTTTTCTGTACCATTGCGTGAACAATTTCATACTTTTCAATTGAATTTGTAGAATATTTCCTATATTGTACTGAATTTGTAAAAGATTTTATTATATTTGTAGCCTATATAATTATTTTGATATTTGGATAAATACTTGTTTAACCTTTATGTATGAGCCGTTTGGAAATATGAATGCCTTTACGGCTTTTCTGAGTGAATTGTTTTACTTTAAATATTTTATTAATCAATATGCTAAACAAACAAATTATAGCTTTGTGTATAGCTTATTGTTGTGCGTCTGTACCTGTCATGAGTCAGACACCAGAAAAATCACAGCAGGATGCTATGAAAGAAAAAAGGATGGAGTGGTTCTCGAATGCAAAGTTGGGTATTTTTATTCATTGGGGTATTTATTCTGTGAAGGGAGTCTCTGAAAGCTGGTCTTTCTTCAATAAATATCTGCCGTATGAAGAATACATGAGTCAGAAAGATGGTTTTACAGCCTCGAAGTATGATCCTAAGGCTTGGGTGGATTTGATTAAAGAAAGTGGAGCCCGATATACTGTGATCACGACAAAGCATCATGACGGAATGGCTTTGTGGGATACAAAGGCGGGTGAACTTAGTACTGTTAAATGTACGCCGGCTAAAAGAGATTTAATAAGTCCTTTTGTAAAAGAAGTCCGTAAGCAAGATTTGAAGTTGGGATTCTATTATTCCTTGTTGGACTGGTCGCATCCTGATTATCCGAATATGACACGCACTGAAGTGCGTTATAAAAATGATCCTCAACGTTGGAAACGTTTTGTTGATTTTAATATGGCGCAGCTGTCTGAGTTGAATAAGACCTGGAAACCTGATTTGTATTGGTTTGATGGTGACTGGGAACAGACTGCTGAGGCGTGGAATTCTAAGGGTATTGTGGATTTGTTGCGATCGGACAATAAAGATGTAATTATCAACTCTCGTATTCAGGGATATGGTGATTATGCCACACCGGAGCAAGGAGTTCCTATTGTGCGTCCTGAAGATAAATATTGGGAATTGTGTATGACCATGAATGATTCTTGGGGCTATCAGCATACTGACACTAACTATAAGTCACCTTATATTTTATTGAGAACTTTTGTGGATTGTCTGAGTATGGGAGGAAATTTGTTGCTGGACATCGGACCTAAAGAGGATGGTACGATTCCTGAAGAGCAGGTAGCTATTTTGAAAGAGTTTGGACGTTGGACTCAAAAACACAAGGAGGCTATTTATGATACTCGTGCCGGTATTCCGACAGAGCATTTTCAGGGATATACTACTCTGAATAAGGGTGGTGACATCTTGTATCTGTATTTGCCTTATAAACCTAACGGACCTATTGAAGTAAAAGGGTTGATGAATAAAGTTAATCGAGTATGGGTGGTAGGTAATGGTGCCATGTTATCTTATAAGGTTTATAATAAAAACTATTGGAGTGAGGTACCAGGTAATCTTTATATTGATGTTCCCGATCATGTACTTGATTCACAGATTACAGTAGTTGCCGTATTATTGGATGGACCGATTAAATTGTATCGTGGAGCGGGACAGGTTATTGAGAGTAATTAATTGAAAATACAGATTATGAAAAAACAATTGGTAGGCAGTTTGTTTGCATTGGCAATGACAGGACAGCTCTGTGGGCAGGGATTATATGAAAAATATGAACGTATGCTGACGCTTCCGGAAGGTTATGTGTGCTATCGTGTGGATGGAAAAATCAAGATAGATGGAAAACTGAATGAGGCCGAATGGCAAAAAACGCAACCAACGTCTTCTTTTGTAGATATAAGTGGAGAAGGTTTCCCTAGACCTTGCTATGAAACATCTGCCAAGATGTTATGGGATGATAATTATCTCTATGTTGGAGCCGTCTTACAGGAGGACGATATCAAGGCTAAGCTTAGTCAAAGGGATACAATTATCTATTATGACAATGACTTTGAGGTTTTTCTGGACCCTGATGGTGACGGGCAGAATTATTTTGAGATAGAGACTAATGCGAAGGGGGTAATTTTTGACCTGATGCTGGATAAGCCATACCGTTCCGGAGGTAACTTTATGATTCAGTGGGATTGTCCGGGACTTAAGCTGGCTGTTCATCGTGATGGCACTTTAAACAAATCAAAAGATAAGGACAAACAGTGGAGTGTGGAAATGGCCATCCCACATAAGGCCCTGACTGTGAATTTCTCCAATCCTGCCAAGGCTGGAAATTGGTGGCGTATAAATTTTTCTCGTGTGCAATGGCTGAAGCCTGGACAGCGTGAAGAAAACTGGGTGTGGATGCCTACCGGACGGATTGATATGCACATGCCTGACAGATGGGGCTTCCTGTATCTTTCTGATAAGGTGGTGGGAACAGGTACAGACTATTTTGAGTATCCTTATAATATGGCAGCCTATAAGTTGCTTTGGGCTATGTTCTATGCCCAATTGGATTATTATGCCAAAGAGAAAAATTATCTCCGCACTAAAGAAAACTTCTTCCTGACAGAAACTGAACTGAAGGATTTGCCTGCAGGTTCTGAAATATCGGTAGAAGCCACTCAACGTACGTTCTCTATGTCTGTTAGTGTTCCTGAAGAAAAAGTTCGTTATGTGGTGGACCATAATGGACGGTTTACTCGTGAAGCCATTGCTCCACGTCAGGTAAAGAACTGGGTATGGATGCGTATCAACAAAGGAAAGGGAGATGAGTATTATAAGAAATACTTTGCTTTGATGAAGGAATGTGGTATCAGCGGAGTAATGTTTGAAGGCTATGATGAGGATACTTACCGTATGTGTAAGGAAGCCGGTTTGGAAGCTCATTACTGGAAGTGGACAATGAACCGGAGAGAGGTTCGTGAAACGCATCCTGACTGGTTTGCCGTGAACCGTAAAGGAGAGTCAGGTTATGACAAGCCTGCATACGTGGACTATTACCGTTTCTTGTGTCCTAATCATGAAGGTGTGGCTGAATATTTGGCTGCTGATTATCTGAAAGAGGCAAATTTACCTTATGTAGATGGAGTTCACCTGGATTATGTACGCTTCCCTGATGTGGTGTTGCCGGTAAGCTTGTGGAAAAATTATGGAATCGAGCAGACTTCTGAATTGCCTGAATATGATTATTGTTATTGCGATGTTTGCCGCAAGATGTTCAAGGAAAAGACCGGAAAAGATCCGTTGGAACTGAAATATCCTATGGAAGACCAGTCATGGATAAATTTCCGTCTGGATGCAATCACGCGTGTGGTAGACAAGATAACGCAGACTATTAAGGCAGATGGAAAACGTATTTCTGCAGCAGTTTTCCCGGGTCCTTCCATGGCACGCAAGATGGTGCGTCAGGATTGGGGAGAATGGTCGCTTGATGCTTACTTCCCTATGATTTACAATGGCTTTTATTATGAAGGTCCGGAGTGGATTGGACGCTCGGTGAAAGAAAGTGTAAAGACAATCAATGGTCGTGCTAAGATTTATGCTGGTCTGATGTTCCCTGATATTAAGAATATATTCGAGCAGGCATTGGATGAGGCTTTCAATAATGGAGCCTCTGGAGTTTCGTTCTTTGATGGTCCGAATGAAGAGTATCTGTATAAATTTAAGGCTTACCTGGAAAAAAGAGGTTTTGAAGTTGTAAAATAATAAATTGAAAATATGAAGATAGTTAGTATGTTAGTTTCCTTGTTCGTGGCATTGAATGTGTTTGCGTCCGGACATAAGGAACTTCCTGCAAAAGGAGATTTTAATTTGACTGTGTTTGACAAGGAGAATGTTCGCTTCGTTCCGGATACGTATGCGGGATATTCTGAAGCCGATGCTGATGGAGTCATTCATCTGGTGAATGGTCGTATTATATTGAAGAAGATTCAGATACCCGATTACAAGAGGGATGTAACAGTCAGTCTTAAGGTGACGGTAGCTTCCAATGGAGACCGTTGGGATAAGTCCGGTTCTTGTTTTGTGCTTCCAAAAAAATCTGCTGTGAATCTGTTGAGTATCGCACAGGGAAAGAAGAAATTTCCGCAAATCGATAGCTTGAAATTAGAAAACATGATTGGGATTGTCCCTGGAAAGGATTATTTGCCTACGATAGAACTAATGCGCTTCATGACACCTTTCGGTGTTGGGTATTATAGTGAAGAAGATGATTCATTATCCAGCAGACGTCGCCCGGTATACATTCCTAAATGGGAAAAATGTGTACAATGGGAGCAGGATATCACAGATTTATATTCTGCACTTAAAGGTGAGGTGTATGTTGGTATATTTATTGATACTTGGACAAAAGAAGGTTATGTGGCCAGCATGGAACTGAAATTCAAGGAGACACATGTAGCATGTGAAAAGCTTGTTAGTCGTCATGTAGAACCGTTGATGAATACAGTGTACTATATCGGTCAGTCTTATCCGGATATATTTGCCCGTAAGTCTGTATCTACTGATTTTGAGCTTCCTAAGAATGCGAAGAATGTTCGCCTGAAATATATTGTTACAGGACATGGAGGTCATTCCGGAGGCGATGAATTTGTTCAGAAACGCAATATTCTCTCTATAGATGGAAATGAGGTTTATAGCTTTATACCTTGGAGAGACGATTGTGCTTCTTTCCGTCGTTTCAATCCTGCTACCGGTGTATGGCTTATAAAGCGTCTGGCTGCTTATATAGGTAAGGACGGTTACAAGACTAAAGAAGTAGAGGAACCATTGGCTTCTTCTGACTTGTCACGTTCAAACTGGTGTCCAGGGTCGGATGTGTTACCGGAGGTTGTTGAACTCCAGAACTTACAGCCAGGAAAACATACTTTTACTGTCAGTATACCTGAAGCGCAGCCTGTACATAAGAGTGAACTGAATCATTGGCTGGTATCTGCTTATTTGGTATGGGATGAATAAAAATAGATTTAAATCATAGATAATTTGATAAAAAAGTTCGTCGGATTACTCAATAAAAGAATCCGACGGACTTTTTTTATTGAGTAATAGTTTTTCTGTTAACTACTGTCATTAATTTTGTAATCCGAACTATGTCAATATTATGATATTGGAGTATATGGGCTTTTCTTAAAGCTAGATTTATATAGTGTGGATAATATTTTGTGTAGTAAAATTTCTTGAATATTATATTGGAAATAATTTATAAAATACCTATTTTTGGCTCGAATTTGAAACTTGTTAACAAATTGTATTTATGAAAAATAAATTGATTCTTTTTTCACTATTATTGTGTAGCAATTCTCTAAGTTTTTCAGCGACTAATGAAAAGTCGGTAGCATTGCCTTATTGGCAGGATATACAGACTGTAAGTGTAAATCGTGTGGAACCTCGTTCTGCTTTTATGACTTATGCGGACAAAACTCAGGCTATGAGTGGTAAATATGAATCCAGTCCTTATTATAAGTTACTAAACGGGGTGTGGAAATTCTATTACACTGACTCTCATCGTAATCTTCCTGCCGACATTACCGAAAAGAATACAGATGTATCCGGCTGGAACGATATAAAAGTACCTGGAAACTGGGAAATGCAGGGTTATGGGGTCGCTATTTACACAAACCATGGTTATGAGTTCCAACCAAGAAATCCACAACCTCCAAAGCTTCCGAATGATATACCTGTAGGTGTGTATCGTAGAGATCTGAATATACCATCTGACTGGAAAGGTAGAGATATTTATCTTCATATAGCCGGAGCAAAGTCAGGTTGTTATGTATATATTAATGGAAAGGAAGTAGGGTATAATGAGGATTCCAAAAATCCGGCAGAGTATCTTATCAATGATTATCTGGAAGAGGGACAGAATGTATTGACTCTGAAAATATTCCGTTGGAGTACAGGCTCATACCTGGAATGTCAGGATTTCTGGCGTATGAGCGGTATAGAGAGAGATGTGTTTGTCTATTCTCAGCCTAAGGCTTCTGTTAGTGATTTCCGTGTGACTTCCACTCTTGATGATTCGTACAAGAATGGTATCTTCCGTCTGGCCATAGATATGAAGAACAGCCGTAGTACAACAGCCAATCTGGAGGTGAGCTATGAACTCGTTGACAAACAAGGAAATGTTATAGCACAGGAAAACAAGAATGTATCTGTTGACTCTAAAAAAGAAAACACAGTTGTTTTCAATAAAGAAATTCCACAGGTAAAAACATGGTCGTCTGAGGCTCCTAACCTTTATAAAATGTTTATGACTGTAAAGGAGAACGGAAAGGTTACAGAAGTAGTACCGTTTAATGTTGGTTTCCGAAGAATAGAGATAAAGCAAATTGATCAGAAATCAGCCGACGGAAATAATTATACGGTGTTGTTGGTCAATGGTCAGCCAATCAAGCTGCGAGGAGTAAATATCCATGAACATAATCCTGAAACAGGACATTATGTGACTGAGGATCTTATGAGAAAGGATTTCGAACTGATGAGACAAAATAACCTGAACACAGTACGTCTGTGTCACTATCCTCAGGACAGACGTTTTTATGAATTGTGCGACGAATATGGTATTTATGTCTATGATGAGGCAAACATTGAAAGCCACGGAATGTATTACAACTTGAAAAAAGGTGGTACATTGGGAAATAATCCTGAATGGCTGAAACCACATTTGTATCGTACTATCAACATGTTTGAACGTAATAAGAATTATCCTTCACTTACATTCTGGTCGCTTGGAAATGAGGCTGGAAACGGTTACAACTTCTATCAGACTTATCTGTGGGTGAAAGAAGCCGATAAGGATATTATGAATCGTCCGGTGAATTACGAACGTGCCCAGTGGGAATGGAACTCGGATATGTATGTACCTCAATATCCAAGTGCATCATGGTTGGAGTCTATAGGTAAGAAAGGAAGCGACCGTCCTGTTGCACCTTCTGAATATGCTCATGCTATGGGTAACTCTACTGGTAGTCTTTGGGACCAGTGGAAAGCTATATATAAGTATCCTAATCTTCAGGGTGGTTACATTTGGGACTGGGTTGACCAGGGCTTGAAGGTAAATACTGAAGATGGCGGTTTCTTCTGGGCTTATGGAGGTGACTTCGGAACAAATATGCCAAGCGACGGTAATTTCTGCTGCAATGGTATCGTCAGTCCTGACCGTACTCCTCATCCTGCCATGAATGAGGTGAAGTATGCTCACCAGCATGTCGGCTTCGAGATGAAGGATGGAGAAAATGGTATATTCAATGTTACAAACCGTTATTACTTTACAAATCTTAAGAAATATATGATTACATATATTGTGAAGGAGAATGATAAGGTAATTCGTCGTAATAAGGTATCAATGGATATTGAACCGCAGGCAAGTAAAGAACTTAAAGTAGATGTAAGCGGTCTGAAGCAGAAAGTAGGTACTGAATATTTTGTTGAGTTCAGTGTAACTACCGTGGAACCTGAAACACTTGTTCCTGCCGGATTTGAACTGGCACATGACCAGTTCCGTTTGCCTGTAGAACCTCTTGAGCGTGAATTCGCAGTTTCCGGTCCGGCTCTTAAGTGCAGTACTGAAGGCAATATTTTAAGCGTATCTTCTTCAAAGGTTAATTTCAAGTTCGATAAGAAAAGCGGTCTTGTTATTTCCTATAAAGTTGGAGGAACAGAATATTTCAGCGAAGGTTTCGGTATACAGCCTAACTTCTGGCGTGCTCCAAACGACAATGATTACGGAAGCCAGATGCCTAAACGTCTGCAGATATGGAAACAGTCAAGCAAAAACTTCAATGTAGTGGATGCTTCTGTAGAGATGGAAGGTAAGGATGCTGTACTGAAAGCTACATATCTTCTGGCTGCAGGAAACCTTTATATTGCAACATATCGTATACATCCTTCAGGAGTTGTAAAAGCTGACTATACCTTTACTTCTACTGATATGGAGGCAACAAAGACCGAATTGTCTGAAGCAACTCTTATGGCTACTTTCACTCCGGGAAATGATGCTATCCGCAAGGAAAGTTCAAAACTTGTTGTACCTCGTATAGGTATCCGTTTCCGTATGCCGGCCAATATGAATCATGTTACATATTTCGGTCGCGGACCTGAAGAAAACTATATTGACCGTAATAACGGTACACTCGTTGGTCTCTATAAGAACACAGCTGATGATATGTATTTCCCATACGTACGTCCTCAGGAAAATGGTCATCATACAGATACCCGTTGGCTTACTGTAGGCAAGAAAGGTGGAAAAGGTCTTACAATTTATGCTGACCAGACTATAGGATTCAATACATTGCGCAATTCTATAGAAGATTTCGACGGTGAGGAAGCTACATACTGCGACTATCAGTGGAACAATCGTGATGCTGAAGAACTCAAGCATGATGTCTCGACTGCTAAAAATATCAAGCCAAGACAGACTCACATCAGTGATATCAAGCCACGCGACTTTGTTGAGGTATGCGTAGATATGAAACAGATGGGTGTAGGTGGATACGACAGTTGGGGTGCTATTCCTGACAAACAGTATCTTATCCCTGCTAATCAGGAGTATAAGTGGGGATTTACTCTTGTACCTTCCAGATGATATTGAGGTGAAATTAATACTTCAAATATATGTTTTAATATTCTGAAAAATAAATTATAAAATAAAGTCCCGAAACGGAAAATCCTAGTGAATTCCATTTCGGGACTTTTGCTTTCTGATTTATTACTATATATCGTTATAAAATTTTCTTACTTACGTATCTTGCAACCGTACATTCCATAATATAAAATAAACAGGAAACAAGGTAAACATAACCAATATGCCTGTTGTGCACCACAAGCATCTTTCAACCAGCCATAGACAGTAGGTATAACAGCACCACCGAACATAGCCATAATCAGAAGTGATGAACCTGTTTTCGTAAATCTGCCGAGGTCAGCTATAGCCAAAGGCCAAAGTGCAGGCCACATCAACGAACAACCCAAAGCCATTAAAGATACAAAATAGATTGAAATGTCAGAAGGGGTGATAACCACAAGTATGGAACCGATTATGGCAACTATAGAGCAAATTTTCAATGCTGTAGCTTGGCTGATATAGCGTGGAATAAATATTATGCCACATATATATCCTATAACGATTCCTATAGGTGCTATCCATGCATAGTTGGCAGCATTTGCCAGACCTATTGAGTTGGCATAATCTACTAGTGTACCCAATGAAACAGTTTCTACTCCTACATAAAGGAACAGTGCTATACACCCTAACAATAAATGTGGAAATTGGAATACTGATGTTTTTCCTGGGTTATTCGATTCGTTAGCGGTACTGTCTGCAGGGGCATCTTCTCCTTCTGCCTTTACTTCCGGTAATGGAGCGAAAAATGCCATTATACCAAGAATAACAAATGCTAATATGATAATAAGAAAAGGAGATTCGAGGTCGGAAATACCAATCATGTTTACATCTTTTCCAATTAGCCATACGATAAAAATTGAAGGTATAGGCCATGCAAGCTTGTTACAAATACCCATAATGCTGATACGCTTGGCTGCGCTTTCCAAAGGACCGAGTATCGTTATATATGGATTTACCGATGCTTGGAGATAAGCATTGGCTGCTCCACTTACGAATGATGCCAGAAGGAACAATGTGAAACTGCCACCATTTGCTGACAGAATAAAAAGATAAAATGCAACCGCAAATATAAAGAAGGACAGTGACATTGTTTTCTTATATCCTATTGCTTTTATAGTTAGTCCGGCAGGATAACCGAATAACAGAAAAGGTATAAATGTTGCTGCAATAATCAGGTATGAGGCAGCATTTGATATTTTTAATGAACTTTGGAGTACTGGTACCAGTAATGAATTGATACCTAATGCAAAACCTATGGCAAAAAACATTATTCCGATGAAGGCCAATGGTATTATCGTTTTGTTGTTTGAGGTCATTTGATGTAAAAAATAAGGTTATAAAATAAAATACAGTGTAGGAACCGTTTTGAAGATTTGGCCCCTACACTGGTGAAATTAAATCTAAAAGTGTATTGTTTTTATTTGCTCCAGTCTTTTGCTCCAGCTTCTTTCAATTTAGCAGTATATGCTTTAGCTTTTTCCATAGCTGCTGTTTCGTCTTCAGTTGAAGCGTATGCATGTCTGTAACCTTTAATTTTGTTCCATTCTCCACGAGTAAAGTCAGGGAAAGCAACAGGTACGCAACCATTATCCATTGAAAGTTCGCCCAGCTCAGCCAGACAGCACCATTCAGCCAGATCGTACACATCCATATCAAGTGGAAGACCATTCTGAAGGCAATAAACCAGACGTGCATCCATTATAAAGTCCATACCGCCGTGTCCGCCTACTTCCTTGGCCATTTCACCGTATTTTTTCAGGATAGGATGCTGGTATTTCTCTACCAATGCTTCTTTTTCTTCTTTTGGAAGGAAACCGTGTGCACTTAAATCATCTACTTTAGGCTGTACTCCTGAAGCTGTCAACTGTTCTGCTCCTACAGCATATCCCTGAACAGGATATTTGTTGGCAAATCCTTTTGTACCGGTTAGTTGGTATAGTCTGTTGTAAGGTTGTGGAGTCATTACGTTGTGCTGTATTTCTATAACTTTCCCATTTTCGGTACGTATAAGTGTTGTAGTGTGGTCTCCATTACGGAAATTTTCGCATAAAGAATCAGTGGCAGCTTCTACCAAAGCTTTCCCCACCACTGATTTCGTATCCATAGCAACTAAAGTTTTCATTCTGTCGCCACGATGAATGTCAAGAGCTTGAGCTACAGGACCAAGGCCGTGAGTGGCATATACGTCTCCACGGTTTCTCATATTATAATCAAGGCGCCAGCCGAGTTTGTCATTTTCGCCGTTTTTCCAATAGTGTTTCCAGAAAGGACTTAAATCATGTATGTAAGCTCCTTGCGCACGAATTACCTCGCCGAATACTCCTTGCTGTGCCATGTTGAGAGTGTTCATCTCAAACCAGTCATAACAGCAGTTTTCGAGAATCATACAATGTCTTTGCATTTTTTCACTGAGGTTTACAAGACTCCAGCATTCTTTGAGGTTCATTGCAGAAGGAACTTCAATAGCAACATGCTTACCATTTTCCAAAGCGCATTTAGCAACCGGGTAATGGTGCAACCAGTCTGTTGCTATATATACCAAATCAATATCGTCTCTTTTGCAAAGCTCTTCATATCCTTTTTCACCTGAATATATGGCAGCTTTAGGGAGTGAAGCCTCTTTAAGGTATTTCTGGCATTTTTCAGCACGTTTCTCTTCAAAGTCGCATAAGGCAACAATGTGTGTACCAGGTATGTGTGTGAATCTTTGTACAGCTCCAGGACCACGCATTCCCAAACCTACAAAACCAACTCGTACTACTTCCATTTTTGGAGCAGCAAATCCCAATACACTTTTTTGTCCGGCTTCACGCTCAGGACTTTTTACAACTATAGTTCCGTCGTTCCATGTCCATTCTGTTCCATGAACATTAATGTTCTCAGAAGAAGGTTTTGGAGAACATGCATACAATGATGCGCATAAAGCTAATATAAATAGTTTTTTCATGAGTATTTATTTCCATCCCGTGTTATTAATTCTATAGAGAGGGATGGCTTATCCCTATAGAATAAAGATTATTTACTCATTTTATAAATTTGGTTGGCAGCAAGAAGGAAGGCTCCTACTCCATAAACTTCTGTCATGTCTCTTGTGACCTTTTTGGGATCGGCTCCAATAGGTTGAACATAGCCAAGTTTACCGTCTTTCTCAACAGCCTTGACAAGAGCTTCCCAACCTTTTTCTACTACTGGCATCACCGTTTCTTTATCCAGTAATCCTTCATTGACACCGTATGCCAGTGCATATACGATGAAGCCTGTAGCGCTTGTTTCTGGTGATGGGTAAGAATCCGGATCCAACAAACTAGCATGCCAATAACCGTCTTTACCTTGTAATTCTGCTATACGATATGAAAGTTCCACAAAAAGATTTTCATAAAAATCACGATGCATATTTATTTCAGGAAGTTCCTGAAGAATCTCTGTCAGTCCTCCTAATACCCAACCGTTACCTCTTCCCCAAAATACTTTTTTACCGTTTGCTTCTTTTTTTCCAAAATATCTTCTGTCGCGGTAGAAGAGTTTTTCTTCTTTGTCATAGAGATAATCGTATGTGGCTTTATATTCCTGATTCAAGAAGTCTATGTATTTTTTATCTTTTGTAAGCATATACATTTTTGCGTATACAGGAGGAGCCATAAACAATGCGTCACACCATGACCAGCGGTCAAGAGTAGCCATATTTCTATAATCCAGTTCCAAATTACTGTCTGATGGATGGTTGATTACAAATTCAGTACGAGCCAGTACAGGAAGTATCATATTACGCTCACCGTATTTTTTATACATATCTATGAAGACTTGACCTACAGCGATAAAATCAGCATGATACATGTATTTACCCATTTGCCAATGATTCCTTCTTCCTATTTTTTTTAACCAGTCATAATAATATGAATCATTGTCTTCCGACTCCCTTAGCTCTGCCCAGTCAATCATTCCCATGTATAAGGCAGCATTTGTCCAACTCAAATCATCGTGTTCATTTCCAGTTGGCGGATTGGCTATTTGCCAGTCAGCAACTCTTTTCATAATTTCTTTTACTTCGGATTTTTTGAAAGAGCTCTGTGCGTTCAGTGTCGAATTAAATAATAAAGAGCAGAATAATAGTATTAAATATTTCATAAGTTTATAATGATTATATGTTTTTCGTTTTGTAAAAATACTAATAGTTACCTTATAGTATATGCCAACAATGTTTTACATCATAACAATTTACTGTTTTTGGATGATTATGGTATATAATTTGGATATTTTTGTCACATCAGACTATGAATAATACTCGTTTTTTGTATATTTGCAATTAATGTTAACAAATACAGTAATGAGAAAAACGGCAAGAATCTTATTCATATTTATTACTTTATTCTTTTCTATAAATATATATTCTCAGAATTTATATTTCAAGCATTTAGGTATAAACGATGGGTTGTCTCAAATATCTATTCCGTCAATTTATCAGGATGAGTATGGAGTTATGTGGATTGGTACTACTGAGGGTATCAATAGATATAATGGAATATCAATGATAAAGCGTCTTGATAAAAATGATGAAAACAGATGGTTTAATAGGAATATAACCAAGATTACAGGAAATAAGAATGGTGATTTGTTTTTTATAACTGGAAATAACCTGATTAAATCCGAATTAAAGACATTCGATGCATTATGTATAAAAGATAAAGTAAATGATATTTTTTCTGAAAAAGATACATTATGGATTGCAGCTAGTGATGGCATTTATTATTATGACGGTGATAAGACAAATCAGTTCTTTTCATTAAAATCACAGAATAATAATACACGTTTTGTTTCTATATATGCTAAAGGTCAGAATATCTATGCGGCTACAACTGCCGGTGTTTATATTGTTGATAGAAATAATGGACGTTTGCTGAATGTCAATGAAAATTTGAATGGGACTATAAGGAATATATTTATTGATTCCGTCAATAATATATGGGTTGCTACGTGGAATGGTGTATATAAAATAGCCTCTGATAATGGTATTGAGAAATTCACTTCAGCCAATAGTCAAGGTAACATAACGCATAACCAAGCACGAGCAATACTTGAGGACGATTTAGGGAATATTTGGATTGGAACTTACAGGGGATTGGACTGTTATAATATAAATACAGGAAAATGGAAACATTTTATTCAGCATGGAGAGTCATCAAACACTTTGAGTCATAATTCCATACTGTCATTATATAAGGATAATAATGGTAATATCTGGGCAGGTACATATTTTGGTGGTATAAGTATATTTAATCCTAATCCGGATTCTGTTAATTTTTATCATTCATCTTCCATTAGAGAAAATTGGCTGAATTTTAATGTCGTAGGTGAAATGGCTAAAGATTCCGATGATAATCTGTGGATATGTACAGAAGGAGGAGGAATAAATATTTTAAATTTAAATAGTGGTGAGTTCAGACATTTGAAGCATATCGCTGATGATTTTTCTACTCCAGGAAGCAACAATCTTAAATCAATATATTTTGACTATGAAAGTGCTAAGATCTATATTGGTACACATTTAGGGGGACTATATGTTTATGACACAAAATTAAATAAGGGATATAGGGTAAAACATAACGGATTGTCCAATGATATTATTAACAAGATTATTCCTTATAAAAATGGATTGCTACTTCATACCCAAAGTAAAGGTATCGTTTATATGGATACATCGACTGATATCTTGAGTGAATTGCAGTTGGATGATGAAGCAAGAAAAATCTTAAATAAAAGATACGCATACGAAACTATTGCGCTTGACAGCCGAAACCGTTTGTGGTTGGGGCATGCAAATGGTGTAGTGACATGCGTCAATTTGGACAATTCACACATAGAACAGTATGAACTTGATCCAATAAGGAAAAGTTGCATATCATATATTTATGAAGACACGAGAGGAGAAATATATGTATGTACATTAGGTTCAGGTTTGTATCATTATATTAATCATAAGAATGTCTTCCTGTCGACGTCACTTGACAGTGGAACAATTACTAATGAATATTGTTATTGTATATGTGCCTCTAGAGAGAAAAACTATCTGTATGTACTTCATTCAGAAGGACTTGCTCTTTTTGATGCTGTAAACGATAAAATAATATATAGCAGTAGAATATTTAATCAGAGTTATGGTCATGGATCCAGAATCTATAGAGATGAAAATAATCTTTATATTGGAGGAACAAATGGATTGTCGGTGATTAAAGAAAAGGGATTGTTGTACGATAGAATAGAAAGAAAAATTTATTTTGACAGATTATTTATTTATAATAATGAAATAACATCTGGTGATGGTACTAATATTCTTTCTGATGTCTTGTCTGCTACTAAGAAATTGAGTTTAAAGCATAACCAGAACAATATTACATTTGAAATATCTTCGTATAGTTATTTATATAATATAAACAATTCATACGAATATAAACTTCATGGTTTTGATAATAGTTGGAACATATCAACCAGTAACAGAATAACTTATACAAATCTTCCGTATGGTAATTATAGATTGGAAGTTAAGTCGGTATTGCCTGAGGAAATCAGTACAACACCAACAAACAGTATAGATATTTGTATAACTCCTCCTTTCTATGCGACTTCACTTGCCTATATATTTTATGTTATAATTGTTATACTGGTTCTTGGTGCTGTAGTTGCTGTTATAATACGTCAGACGTCATTACGTACCAGTCTTGTATATGAGAGAGCTGAAAAAGAACGTATTGAAGACTTAAACAAAATGAAAATAAACTTTTTCACTTCTATTTCGCATGAAATAAGAACTCCGTTAACGTTAATATTAGGACAGATAGAGAGTCTGCTGCATTCAGATAACATAAGTTTGTCGATAAACAACAAATTGCAGAAAGTATACAGGAATGCATGGAATCTCAGGACCCTAATAACTGAACTGCTTGATTTTCAGAAAATAGAGGAAGGACAGATGAAATTGCATATTGAAGAAGTTGAGATAACCAATTTCATTAAACAGATTTATTCTTCGTTCATCGATTATTCAAAACAGAAAAATATTAATTATCATTTTTCATCATCGGTAGGTTTGCAAACAATATGGTGCGATCCTAATCAGATGCAAAAGGTTTTCTCGAATATAATATTGAACGCATTGAAATATACTCCAGATGGTGGTAATGTGGATATAAGTATAAAAAAACAGAATTTTGAGTTGGTAATATCTGTTAAAGATACAGGTATTGGTATGACATCAGAAGAAATAGAACAAATATTCAATCAAATTTTAATTAAAGACAATACTTCAAAGAGGTTTGATATAGAAGGTACAGGCATAGGATTGACATTGGCAAAGAATATAATTGAAATGCACCATGGTTCAATTCATGCTTTGAGTGATAAGAATAATGGTTCAGAGTTTGTTGTTAAATTACGTTTGGGAAATGCACATTTTACCAGTGAGGAGTTGGCAAGAAATAATGAAAATAGTTTTGTATTGCCATCGGATAATACTATTGATATTCCGGTGCATATTGTTGATAAAAATATTGAGCTAGAAGAAACTCCTGAAAAAAATGATGCAAAGCCACATGTTTTAGTTGTTGTTGATAACGAAGATCTGAGCTCAATATTGAATGATATCTTATATTCATCATATACTCTCCATTTTTCAAAAGACTTATCTTCTGCTTTTGATATGGCAAATGAAATACATCCTGATATTATAATAGCTGAAATGACTGTGAATGATTCTTCTGGTAAAGATCTTTGTTATAGGATAAAGAATAATATTGAGTTGAATAATATCTCTATAATACTTCTTACCAATGATTTGGCTTCCGAGACTGTAGTTGAAGCCTTTATGGCTGGTGCGGATGATTGTATATTGAAGCCGTTTGATGTACGTGTATTACAGGCCAGATGTAGAAATCTTATAAAGAACAAGAAAAGAATTGTCGCATGGTGTGGAGATAACATAATTCCTCAAACAACAGAGGATGATGCAATTAGCGATTCAGATAGAAAATTGTTGAAGAAATGTATTGATATAATACGTGAAAATTTTGAAAATGCGGATTTTGATGTAAATGTATTGGCAAACGAATTGTGTATGGGACGCAGTAAGCTGTATAATAAATTTAAACAGATAGTAGGAATGCCACCTAATGAATTTATTATAAAAATAAAAATGGAAGAGGCAATGAATCTGATTAAGGAGAATCAGGAACTGAATATCTCCGAAATATCTTTGAAGTTAGGCTTCTCTTCTCCTAGGTATTTTAGTAAGTTGTTTAAAACATTCTATGGTACTACGCCACAAAATATTAGACGTTCTTGAAAAATAAATAATGGACTATGTTCTAATCGGGAACATAGTCCATTAGACTATATAATACTTAATTACCAGTTAGGGTTTTGGCTAAGCTCGGTATTAGCACTAATTGCACTTTTTGGGATAGGTCTCAGATAATCTTTTTCCGGATTAAAAGAACGTCTTTCAGCTTTATAGTTTGTACCACCATAAGCATCAATGTATTGTTTTCCGTCTTTTGCTACAAATACGTGTATTGGGTTTTTGCCTTCGTTTGGAGCACCGGCTTTTGTGATTTCACCATCGTATCTAGGATTTTCAAAATCAGAATCTTCCAGACGGATGCCCAATGGACGTTCAGCAAGTTTGTCACCCCAAGCCCAACGCATCAAGTCCTGATAACGAAGATATTCGAAACTTAATTCAACGCGGCGTTCACGTCTGATTTCTACCAATAGAGAAGATATTCCTCTGTCTGCATATTTCGGGTCCATTTCCGGTTCTACTGATAAATGAGGCATATCAACACGGTCTCTAAGTACATTAATGGTTAGGTCGAGTACATCCTGATTACATTCACCCTTTTCTGCTTTTGCTTCAGCATAATTTAAAAGTACTTCAGCATATCTGAACAAAGGATAATCCTGTGTCTCTTTACCGAATCCCTTCTTGTCCTGTTCACGAATGTAATATTTGATAGGATGATAACCAGTCAGAGTTGGCCAAGTTTGCATATTACCAATACGAGGGAATGTCTTCTTGGCATGTGTGATATCGATAAACAAATCTTTGGCTGCTTCATTTCCAGGTGCAAGGAATGTTTGTGATAATCTAGGGTCTCTGTTGGTGAATTCCAGTTCCGGTGTATCGTTACTATATTCGCGGCTTAATCCAACAGGTCTGGCTTTACCGTCACTGTCTAAACAAAGGAAATCGTCAACAAAATCTTTTGTACCACCATTTCTCAGATTGATAGTATATCCACACATACGGTGCATATCAAGAGGATCTGCATACTTACGGAACAAAATCACTTCTTTATTGGTTGAAAGATCGTCTGTAGTGAATAATGCTGTATAATCTTCTTGAGGTTTTCCGGTGTCATGTATTTCATATCCCATTTCCATTAATTCTTCAGAAGCGCTGATACAAGCATCCAAGAATTCCGTCTCATCTCCCAACTGATGATATTTTCTGTATGTACCTTCATAAAGTCCTATACGTGATTTAAGTGCCAAAGCTGCACCTCTTGTGATACGGTTTCCTCCCCATTCATCTTCTGGAAGACATTTACATGCTTCACTGATATCTGAGAGGACCTGAGCCATAACTTCTTTACGTGGTGTTCTTTTTGCAAACAACTCAGGAGAATCTGTTGTTAATGGTGTTGTGATCAAAGGTACATCACCATAATATTGAACCATATAAAGATAGAACCAAGCACGGAAAAACAATGCTTCTCCAACGTATGGTTTCTTGGCTTCTGCTGAAGCTTGGACTTTATCATAATTAGCCAAAAAAACATTTATTCTGCGTAGCAGAGTCCAGTTCCATGAAACATAGTTTGTTCCACCACTAGGTACATTTTCAATACCTGCAGCTATGGCTGAAGCCCATGTCTGACTACCATCCATAGTAGCAAAATTATCTGACATAGCTTCCATGCTGTATGGGCCTGTTACTTTTACGCTATATGGATCGCTATGGAATCCTATCATGAATTTATAACTGCCAATGTTTGCAGCTTCATTATAAATACCGTTACAATAAGCTTCCAGGTCTGATGTAGTTTTCCAAAATGCGACATCATTCAAGTCATTTGTAGGGGTGCGGTCTAAAAAAGAGTCATTACAAGCACTGAATGTAAAAGCCATTGCACCCAATATCATATATTTATATAAATGTTTCATTGTTTGTTAGAATGTTAAGTTAATACCTACAGAATAAGTTCTCATGAATGGATAACTCATGTTACCGCTATTACCTGCTGATTCAGGGTCGTATGGACCTTTAACTTTTGTGAATTCAAATAAGTTTTCACCACTGACATAAATTGAAGCATTTGTCAGGTATACTTTCTGAATCCATTGTTTAGGTAAATTCCATCCTAGTGTTATATTTTTCATACGGCAATATGCGCCATTCTGTAAATAACGGTCACTTGTAATTCTATTACGTTTGTCTGTTGCACGTACTATCGGTAAATAAGCGTCAGGATTTTCCGGTGTCCAAGAGTCATATACATGCCATTTCTGTGCATTGTAATACTGGGTAGCAGCAGGCCAGAATGCTTCTCCACTAGGCCAGAAATCTCTCTTACCTACACCTTGCATGAACAGATTAAGATAGAAATCTTTATAAGTAAAGTTTGCTGTTATACCATACTGATAGCGAGGAGTTGTGTTTCCTATAACTACCTGATCTCCATGATCGTCTAATGTTCCTTTACCTTTAGTTATTATACCGTCACCGTTTTGGTCTTTGATCTTGATATCACCTGCACCCCATTCAACATTCTGGATGTCTTTCTGTCTGTTCTGATCAATTTCTTCACCTTCCTGGAATAATCCTTCAAGCTCATATCCCCAGATAGTACCTACTTTCTTACCTTCATAGTAAGTACTTATATCACCGGTAGGATTATTGTATTTTGTGATTTCAGCTTGAGAGTCAGAAAGAATAAATCCTAATTCATATCCAAAGTTCTCGCCGATGCGGTCTCTCCATTTTAAAGACAATTCCCAACCACGTGTTTTCAGTTCTGCTGCATTTGCTGGTGGTGCACTAGTACCTAGAACTCCAGGATATGAAACTTTGATAAGCATGTCTGAAGTCGTACGTACATAGTAGTCAAAACTCATGTCAAGTCTCTGGTTGAAGAATGTTGCGTCAATACCTCCATTTATAGTTGAAACTTTTTCCCAAGTCAGATTGTTGCTTACCAGATTTCCTGGGTTGATGACAGTTGCATAAGTGTCACCAAAAATCCAGTTTGTTGATGTTCCGCTACTCATGAATGGAATATATGGGTAATATTTGGTGTTACCGCTCCAATCACTTGAAGAAATAAGCTGATTACCTAGTATACCGTATGTGGCACGCAGTTTCAGATTGTCCAACCATGAACGTGTCCCTTCCATAAATGCTTCTTCACTCAAACGCCAAGCACCGGAGAATGAAGGAAGGAATACGAATCTGTTGTCAGATGGGAATCTTGATGTTCCGTCATAACGACCGTTTAATTCGAACAGGTATCTGTCATTGTAAATATAGTTTGCACGGAAGAATCCACCACGTAAAGCCCATTCATATCCATTCTGACTTGTCTCATGATTTCCGGAGCCAAGGCTTAATGAAGGCAAATCATTGTTCAATATGTCATAACGTTTTCCGCTGAAAGTGGAATATTTAGTAAGTTCCTGATTGAAACCTACCATAAGTTTCAAATAATGCTTCTCTGCGAAAGTATTTTCATACTCTGTATAAGCATTGAAAGAATAGTATGACTTGTTTGCATTAGTCATTTTATAATAACTAGTAGCAGTACGTCCATAAGTGTCCTGGAATGTCTTGTCAAAAAACATTATTGGTTTTGAATGTTCTGACGACTTGTTATAGTTGAGGTTGTAATTGAAGTCTATATGAGCTTTCCAACCTTTTAAAATATCAAGGTCTGCACTGGCGGTTAACCATATATCATGACGGTCGGATTTGTTACGTCCACCATTATTCAGCATGTCGTATGGATTGTTTTCCATGTATCTTCCAGCAAACTTATCCAGTTCAGGATATCTTGAGTCTTTTTGCCAAGGATCTATAAAGTCTGTAGGTAAAGAGTATACAACTCTCTGCCAAACGCTTTTACCTTCGTATGAGAAAGGTTTGTCTGTAGAACTATAGTTATAAAGAGCCTTAACTCCCAATTTCATCCATTCTGTAGTCTGGTTTTCAACATTGATACGGGTGTTAAGCTGTTTATAGCTATCATCTCCTACCTTGTATAAACCGCCTTGATCCAAGTAACCTATAGATGTGTAGAATTTTGTCTTTTCACTACCACCAGTAATGTTAAGATTATGTCTTTGTGTTGGAGTGACATTTCTTACCATTTTTTCTTTGAAGTTAGAGTATCCGTAGTAATAAAGCTGTCCGTCAATTACTTCATACTCAGGATTGTTTTTTGGATCAGCTTCGTATGCTTCCATTTTGGCAATAACTTCGTCACGGAATGGTGTTGGTACATTACCATTGACACAAGCTTGGTTCATCCATTTTGCAAACTCAGACTGACTTTCAATAAATTCAGGCATGATTGAAGGCTTTGCAAAAGAGAAGTTACCGGAATAATTTATTCTTGTTTTCTCTGCTTTGCTAGGGTTTTTAGTTGTTACAAGAATCACACCGAATGCCGCACGCACACCATATATTGCAGATGCTGCTGCATCTTTCAACACTGTAACATTAGCTATATCATTCGGGTTAACAAGATCCAGACTCATTTCCACACCATCAACCAACACCAATGGACTACCTCCATTTATTGAGGTTGTACCACGTACATTTATAGAGGCAGACTGTCCTGGTTCACCACTTGAGTTTGTAATCTGCAAGTTAGGAATAGTTCCTTGTAGTGCACTTGTTGTGCTTGTTATAGGACGTGATTCAAGAACTTTAGAGTCAATCTGACCAACAGCACCTGTCAAATTAACTTTTTTCTGAGAACCATAACCCACTACTACTACTTCTTCCAATGTTTTGGCATCTTCAACCAATGTTATGGAAAAATCTTTTTTACCAGCGACTTTAATTTCTTTTGTTGTATAACCAATGAATGAGATTTGAAGAACAGCATTTTCAGGTACATTCGATAAGGTAAATTTACCGTCGAAATCTGTAATTACTCCATTGGTTGTACCTTTGACAAGAACATTAGCGCCAATTACAGGCCCCATGTTATCCATTACAACACCTGTTACAGTCTTTCCGTCTTGTTGAACAATGTAGGATTCGTCTGCAACATTTGCATGATTAAAGGAGGCTCCTGAAATACCAACTCCATAAGTTGCACAAACGGCACATAACAGAGCCTTCTTAGAAAATCCAGTTTTGAACTTCTTTGATTTTTTCATAAATATTATAATTATTAAGTTTAAAATTACTTGTAATATATTTTACAAGCTAATCACAAATTATAGTCATTATTATTCTGAAGAATGTTTTATTTTAATTTTAATGAATAATGTTATAAATGTATTTTTATCATAGTTTATCTTTGAAATAAGATTAATGATTTGTTTTTGCAAAAATATTTATTAGTGAAATAGTATGAAAAAACATTTTACCTGGAAATGTTATATTTTAGTTTTATAGGACAATATATACATAAAAAAGGACAAAAATAGCATTATTGCGAATCTTTAAAGGTTTTTACAAGGTAAATAATTGTATTTTTCTGTTAATGGGAATTGCCTTGTTACTAGCCGTTATTGATTTATATATTCAAATAAATAATCAAATAATAATTCACTTTCCATATTGTTATGGACATTAACTATATATAATCAAGTAATAAAAATATAATTAAATAAAGTGTTTTGAATATTCTGTTATTTATAGTTTATAGGTAATGATTTATTCTATAGTAAAATCAAAAATGAAAAATATGTATTTAACTAGTGTAAATTTTGTTTCGTTTATATACTGTTGTTTGAGATGTTGTTGAAATTTTTATTATTTTTGCTACGTGAATAGTATAATGACTTTGTTAATTTATTAAATGAATAATAGATTTATATTTTTAATATTATCTTATCTTTTCTCGTTTACGTGTCTATACGGACAGTTCTTTAAGAAACTTGGGATGGAAGATGGACTCTCCAGCCTTTCTGTGCTTTCAATATATCAGGATCCGATAGGAAGAATGTGGTTTGGTACTACTGAAGGTCTGAACATATATAATGGAAATGATATTTCTAGGATAACAAAATATACTTCTTTTGTTGATGGAAAGGTAGAAGAAAATAATCTGCTTGGAAGAGTGCGTAAAATCACAGGCGATGGTAAGCATAAGATTTTTATATTAAATAATAATGTACTATTAGAATATGATTTATATAAAGAAAATTTTAGAGAGATATATTTCCAGAATGTACGTGCAATAGACTATTATGACAACAGACTGTTTTATTTTGTCAATGATTCTTTAATTTCTTATGATCCTGAAAAATCATGCTCCTTGGGAGATAAAAAATATAATTTGCCTCATGTTACATGTATGGAAAATACATCCAAGGGATTATATGTAGGAACTATGGAGGGTCTTTTTGAGATAAAAGGAGGTATAGCAAGATGTATATTGTCGGAAACGGAGATTTTTAAGCTTTACTACAGTTCATTGAATGAGCTTTGGGTAGCTACACGTGTTGACGGCCTATATCGAATAAAATCAAATGGAGAAATAATTAAAGAACCTGTATCGGCAAATAGAGTTGTGAGTAATCAAATTCGCGAGTTTGTAGAAGACAATAATAATCGTATATGGTTCGGTACATTTGAAGGACTGCAAATGTATGATCCAGAGAAGGATGAATATAAGGTCTTTATGGCAGGCAATAAGAATGGTATGTTAGGTCACGAATCTGTGTTCTCGCTGTATAAAGATACTCAAGGTACTATATGGGTCGGAACGTATTATGGGGGTATTAATTATTTTAATACTGAATATGATATTTTTTCGTATTATGGTAGCAATTATAATAAAGATGGGCAAAGTTTGAGTTTTCCCATTGTTGGAGAAATAGTTGAGGATAAAGATCATGGTTTGTGGATAGCGACCGATGGAGGTGGTATTAATTTATACAATAAGAATAATTCTTCGTTTACTTATTTTGATAAATCCTTCAGAAATTCAATATTGCATGATAACGTTAAATCAATAACTTACGACAAGGATAATGATTGTGTATATATTGGAACATATACAGGAGGATTAAGCAGATATGACAGAAAAACAAAATCTTTCTATAATTTTCTGGAACATAGTACAAGTGAGAACTTACCGAGTGATAGAATACACTGTTGTAGATATAAAAATGGAATTTTATATATAACGTCAACAAACGGCTTTTGGACACTGGATATCCGGAAAAATCAATTTTCTATTATTGATCATCACACCGATATAATATCTGTAGAATTGGATGACTTTGGCAATGTATGGTTGGCATCTATAAACAATATTTATCTTTATAATATTCGTACATCTGAGTTTATCAGATTATATGGTTTTGAAAAAAAACTTCCAAAGATTATTAGAATTACAAAGGTTCTTCCAGTAAGTGGTGGAGATATTTATATTTCTACTTTAGGTGCCGGTGTATTTTCATATAATATGAAATCCAAAGAATTAAAACAGTACCTTCAAGAGGATGATGGGCTTTTAAGTAACTTTTGTTATAATATGCTGGAAACTGAATCAGGCGAAATACTTATCACAAATGATAAAGGTATATCTGTATTCTCACCAAAGGATAATTCTGTAAGAACAGTCGAGTTTCAGTCTGAAAAAGGGATGATTTCTGCTGTAACAGATGTCTGTGGAATGTATGAGGCGTCTGATGGTACAATCTATATTGGTGGAGTTGATGGTATGATTTCATATAAAGGTATGAAGAATGGGTTCAAGGATTTGGACTATAATTTTTATTTCGAATCTTTAGAGGTGAATAATTCTCTAGTTAAACCTTCATCCGATAATATATTGAATAAAAGTCTTATTTATGAACATGAGATTAATTTAAAATATGACCAGAATAACATATCATTATCATTTGCTAATTCAAATTATGTAGGTATAGTTCGTAGTAGGACTTATCAGTATAAATTAGAAGGTTTTGATGAGGATTGGATTACAACTGATAGAACGAAAATCAGTTATACTAATCTCGAACCGGGAAAATATAGATTATTAGTTCGTGAAAAGGGTAGTAAAATAGGTGGAATAGGCAACAAGGAAATCTCTCTCTTAATAAATGTAGAGCATCCTTGGTTCGCAAATATATATGCATATATGATTTATGCTATAATTGTATGTTCTGTCTTTTATGGATATTGGAGAGCAAGTTTACTTCGTCATAAACTTGCAATGTCTTTAGAGAATGAAAAACGTGAGAAACAACGGATTGAAGAGGTGAATAAGCTGAAATTACGTTTCTTTACGAATATATCCCATGAATTTAGAACTCCTTTGACTCTGATAATGGGGCAACTTGAAGCGTTGCTTCAGAATGAGAACCTGTCATTGTCTGTACAACGTAAACTACAGCGGATTTATAAGAATAGTTTGAATATGCGTAATCTTATAACTGAGCTTCTTGATTTCAGGAAACAAGAGCAGGGGTATATGAGTTTATGTGTAGAGAAATATGATTTGATACAGTTCGTACAGGATATTTTTGACTCATTTAAGGATTATGCCGAAAAACGTGGTATTGATTATCGTTTTTATCATGCGGAACAAACTTTGGAGGCTTGGTTCGATGCTTCTCAGATGCAGAAAGTGGTGTTTAACCTGCTTTCAAATGCCTTCAAATATACTCCAGCTAATGGTAGTATATCTGTAAAGATTGCCATTGTGAAGGGGATGATTGAAATTAAGGTTACGGATAGTGGGTGTGGAATTTCGTCCGAAGATGTAAAATTGATATTCAATCGTTTCTATCAGGCCGATACGGCTTCCAAATATAATATAGGTACGGGTATTGGACTTGCTCTTACTAAAGGGATAGTAGAAATGCATAAGGGGAGTATTGAAGTTGAAAGTGAAGTGGATAAGGGAAGTACATTTAGAATTTTACTTCCTATGGGTAATTCACATTTCTCTCCAGAACAACTGAAAGTTAAATCCGATTATAAATTGACTATTGAGAATCCTGATGTAATTAATGTGACTGAAGGATCCATTGTTTCATCTGAGACTGTATCAAATGCTAAATCGGATGATGAAGAATCTGTAAAACCGGTCATGCTTATTGTAGAGGATGATGAGGATATACTTGCATTGCTTGAGGATATTTTTGTTCCGGCTTATAATGTTTATAGAGCAAGTAATGGTGCCGAAGGTTTTGATATGGCGATGCAGCTTCATCCGGATATAATATTGAGTGATGTTATGATGCCTGTCATGACGGGAAAAGAGATGTGTTATAAAATAAAAAATAATATTGAATTATCACATATACCTGTTGTTCTGCTGACAGCTCAGACTTCTGAGGAACATACAGTTGAAGGATATATGTTTGGTGCTGATGATTATGTGACTAAACCTTTTAATGTAAAAGTGTTAATGGCACGTTGTAATAGTCTGGTGAAAAATCGGCATCTTTTGTTTGAGAGAATGAGAAACACTCAGAGTGACGATAAAAGTATTGCGGTTGCAACAAATGCCGTAGATCAAAAGTTTATTGAGCAAACTACTGATATCATTATGCGTAACTTTGAGAATCCGGATTTCGATATGAATGTTCTTGCCAATGAATTGAAGATAGGTAGAAGTAAACTTTATTCGAAAATAAAGGAGATAACCGGTTTTACACCAAATGAATTCTCTTTAAATATAAAACTGAAAGAGGGATTAAGAATGTTGAAAGACTCTCCCGAACTGAATGTTTCTGAGATATCTTACAAACTTGGATTCTCTTCACCGCGTTACTTCAGTAAATGTTTTAAGGATTTTTATGGAGTTGCACCTCAGACTTATAGAAAGGGTGGGGAGACTGTCTGAAAAAGTAATATGCAGTTTGTATTTGATGCTGAAAGTTATACTTGAATTAGGATCAGAAAAAATATAAAATACGGTGTTATTTCAGTTTAAATGACACCGCATTTGAAATAGAATGCGGCGGCGTTTTTTTAAAATGTATAAGTGATATTTTTATGTACTGAAATATTTGTATTTATATATAAACTCTATTATTTACAAACCTTAATTCTAATCATTTTACGGTTACGTTATATCATTATATTATTAATAGCCTGTTCGGTAAGTCTTTATACCAAAAGAATTATTGTAAAGTTTTGTACGAAAAAAGTTTGTCGTACAATATTAGCATATATGCATTACAATTTATGTATGAAAAATGATCACGTATAGGCTATTTTTGTGCTAAAATTTACATGGAATTCTAAACCTTAATTAATTATTTTCATTGTATGAAGCACAAAATTTTGTTGTGTACTATGGGGATGCTGGCATTACAGGCTCAGTCGTATGGAGTGCTGGCAGAAACACATAGTACAGCATTAGAAGCATTTCAGCGTGCAGCAGAAAAGAAAGTAACGGGTGTGGTTACAGATGCTATGGGACCGGTTATAGGTGCCGCTGTAATGGTAAAAGGAACTACAACCGGAGTTATTACCGATCTTGATGGAAAATTTGAAATTTCCGCACCTGTAGGTTCAACACTTGTAGTTTCTTTTGTAGGATATTCCGATAAGGAAGTTGTGTATAAAGGTGAGGCGCAGTTGAATATTCAACTAGAGGAAAATGTTACAGCTCTTGAGGAAGTGCAAGTTATTGCATACGGTACAACAAAGAAAGTAACTGTAACAGGAGCGCTATCTTCTGTGAAATCGGATGAAATTCTTAAAAGCCCTGTCGGTAGTATTGCCAATGCTTTGAGTGGTAAAGTTACAGGACTTTCCAGTGTTCAGTCAAGTGGACAGCCTGGTGCTGATGACGCGCAGATTTATGTCCGTGGTGTCGGTTCTTTGACAGAAGGATTGTCTACACCTTTAATGTTGGTTGATGGAGTAGAGCGTTCATTCTATCAGTTGGACCCTAATGAAATTGAAGATATTACTGTTCTGAAAGATGCTTCTGCAACAGCCGTATTTGGTGTACGTGGTGCCAATGGTGTGATTCTTGTTACTACAAAGAGAGGTAGCGAAGGAAAGGCAAAGATAAACTTTTCTACAAGTATGGCCTTACAGCTTCCTACACGTATTCCTGAATTTGCCAATAGTTATGACTATGCAACTACATACAACAATGCTCAGATTCGTGATGGTGTTAAACCTGAAAATGTAGTGTTTAATGATGAAATGCTAGAGGCGTTCCGTACTCATAGTAACCCTATTCTATATCCTGATACAGACTGGACTGATATGCTTATAAAGAATTCGGCATGGCAGACTCAGCATAATTTTAATATTTCCGGAGGTACTAAGAGAGCACGATATTTTGCTTCATTGGGTGTTTATACTCAGGACGGTCTTTTCAATATGTACGATACAGGCGATTATGATAGTGGTTTTAAATATAATCGTTATAACTATCGTGTAAATATGGACGTGGATGTAACCAAGACTACTACTATGAAAATCAATCTTGGTGGACGTCTTACTGATAAGAGGGAACCTAATTATAATAATTCTACAACTACAAACGTAAACTATCTGTTTAGGGATGTTTATCAGGCTCCACCATTTTCCGGTCCGGGTATTGTAGATGGAAGATGGGTTATGCTTAATTCTAAAACGTTTGGTGAGTTTGGTGATGTTTCTGATGCTCTTAATTCATACTATGGTAAAGGTTATAATACTTCTGAAAATAATGTTATAAACTTTGACTTTGCGTTAGAACAAAAACTTGATTTCTTAACAAAAGGTCTTAAAGCTCATATAAAAGGAGCTTACAATAGTGGTGTTACTATAAATAAACGTAGAGAAGGTCGTACAGACAGATATGAAGCGTTTATGGGAGAAGATGGAGAGGTCCTATATAAAAAGAATCAGGAAGCTTCAACTCTTGGTTACTCTGAGTCTACCGGACAGTCTCGTGACTGGTATTTGGAGGCTGCTTTGAACTATAGTCGTAATTTTAATGGTCATTCGGTTTCAGCTTTGGCTATGTATAACCAGTCTATGAAGTATTACTATTCAAGTAACTTTCCTGGAATTCCTCGAAGCTATGTAGGTTTTGTTGGACGTGCCACATACGATTATAAGACACGTTATCTTGTGGATTTTAGTGTTGGTTATAATGGCTCGGAAAACTTTGCTCCTGGTAATCGTTTTGGCCTTTTCCCTGCCGGCTCTTTAGGTTGGATTGTTTCTGAAGAAAAATTCATGGAATCACTTAAACCATACCTTAACTACTTAAAGCTAAGAGCTTCTTACGGTATTGTGGGTAACGATCGTGTTTCAGATGGTTCCCGTTTCTTATATTTGCCGGATTCTTATATAATAAGTTCAGGTAGCTATAGCTTTGGATCGTATAATAATTATACGGTGTCCGGAGCTAAAGAATCAAAAATTGGTAATCCTGATGTAACTTGGGAAACAGCAGCAAAACAAAATTATGGTGTTGACGTTCATTTCTTTGACAGTCGCTTTAAAATTTCTTTTGATTATTTTATTGAACATCGTAAGAATATTCTTATTTCTCGTCAGATGAACCCCGGATATCTTGCAGTTAAACTTCCTACTGTAAACTTGGGTAAAGTTGATAATAAAGGTTATGAAGTATCTTTCAGATGGGAAGATAAGGTCGCCGATGTAAACTATTATGTTGGTACTAACTGGTCGTATGCGAAGAATACGGTTGTATTCAAGGACGAAATTCCACAGCCATACGAATGGATGGAGGAGACAGGAAAACCTGTAGGTCAACAATTCGGTTATATATATGATGGCTTTTTTACAGAGGAGGAGGCTGCTAATTATGCATCACTAAAAGGTAAAGAAGGTGGAATTCCTGATCATGGAGAAGGATTTGTGCCAGTTGCCGGAGATGTGAAATATAAGGATTTAAATAATGATGGTAAGATTGATAATAATGATGTTTCTGCAATAGGAAATCCTAAATATCCATTATTGACAGGTAACTTATTAATGGGATTCTCTTGGAAAGGATTCGATTTTAGTATGACATGGACTGGTGCATTTAAGACTTCTCGTCTTGTAAGCAGTTTTTATAGAATACCATTCGGAAGTACAAATAAGTATTCTCTGTTACAATATATGATAGATGATGCATGGACACCAGAAAAGGGAGATGCTTCAAAAGCTCCAGGTATTTCGTTGTCTTCAAGTAAAGGTAATAACTATAAAGATTCAGACTTGTGGCTACGTGATGCATCGTACGTTCGTTTGAAGAATATTGAAATTGGTTATTCTTTCCCAAAATCAATGATCAGTAAATTACATTTGTCATCATTGAGATTGTCATTATCAGGATATAACCTTTTGACATTTGATAAGATGGGATTCTGTGATCCTGAGTCTAATCCTAATGGTGAGGCATATCCTCTTATAAAGATAGTGAACTTTGGTTTAAAACTTGGTTTTTAATAGAGTATAATTATGAAAAATATAAAGAAACACTTTCATGTTGCATTAATAGCAGGTGGATTGTTGATAAATGTCGCTTGTGAGGACTTGGCATTTGGTAATCAATTTCTTCAGAAACCACCAAGTTCTGATGTTACAATAGATACAATTTATTCAACGGCTGAGTACGCAAGACGTGTATTATGGTATTCTTATCAATATCTTCCATACGGTCTAGAGTTGGGAAATGGATATTACAATGCTATTTATCTTGCTACATTAGATGGATTGACAGATTTGAATCAGTCTTATATAAATTATTCCGGTGTTAATTCTAATTATTATACAGGAGATTATAATTCATCAAAAGAAAATGTTAGAAGTTCACCAAATTCACAAACTAAAATAAGATTTAACGAGAGTGAGACTCACATGTGGTCAGCTATTCGTCATGCATGGATTACTGTAGAAAATATTGATAGAACTCCTGATATGTCAGCTGAGGAAAAAAGTCGTCTTAAAGCTGAGGCCAAAATGATAGTGGCTGTATATTATACACACATGTTACGTCATTACGGAGCTTTACCTATTGTGGATAAAGTTATTCCAATAGATGAGGCCAATATGCCTAAACGTGCCACTCTTCAGGAAACTGTTGATTTCATAGACAGACTGCTTCAGGAGGTAATAGATTGCCCTGAATTTCCATGGAATATTCCGGCAGAGGAAATGGGTAACTGGGACGGACGTATGACAAAGGCTGGTGCGTACGGTTTAAGAGCACGTTTGCATCTGTTTGTTGCAAGTCCATTGTTTAATAGCGATCAACCATATTGGCCTGGTCAGGCAGCTGATGAGAAGATGACATGGTTTGGAAACTATGATCATGAGCGTTGGGGAAAAGCTGTAAAGGCTTGTGAAGATTTCTTTAAGGCATTGGAACAGAACGGTTTCTATAAACTCGTTCAGAAAGAAGATGTTAAAGAGGGAGAGTATAGATATGCGTTCCGTAAGGCATATTTCGACAGAGGTACTACAGAAACCTTGATTTCAGTGCATAGAAATATATTTAAAGCAAACGATAATAAGTTCCCGGATCAGGCTATACGTTGGGGGGCTTATTGCCCGACAAAAGAATATTTTGATATGTTCCAGACTGCTGAAGGTAAGGAGTTTGACTGGAATAATCCTGAACATTCCAAGAATCCTTTCATAAATCGTGACCCTCGTCTTAACGAGACATTTATTTTGGATGGTGATATTTATCAGGGTAGAAAGGTGGCTGTAACTCAGGAATATTCAAAGGATCCGACTAATTATCCTGCTGGTAAGGATTGGGCTACAGGAAAAATGACCGCAAAAAGTCTAATGACAGGTATAGCTTGCAGAAAATGGGGGCTCGACCGTGGTGGTGAGTATAATGGGCACATAATACAGTGGCCTCACCTTCGTATAGCGGAAATTTATTTAAGCTACGCTGAAGCGCTTAATGAATATAATAATGGCCCTACAGAATTGGCATACGATATGGTTGATGCTGTACGTGCCAGAGTAGGAATGAAAGGATTGAAGGAATGCTACGGCTCATTGAATCAGGAACAATTCAGAAATGCTGTTCTTCGTGAGCGTGCGTGTGAATTTGGATATGAGGAGGTACGTTTCTTCGATATGATACGCTGGAAAATGTCTGACAGATTCTCTAAACCATTACATGGTCTTAATGTATATAAGAATAAGAATACCGGTGAGTATATTTGTGAGGAATTCCCATTAATGGGAAGAGACCAAAGCCGTGTATGGTGGAATCCAGGAGGTTTTGCCGAGAAATGGTTCTTGAGTGCTTTCCCTTTTGATGAAGTAAATAAGGGATATGGGTTGATTCAGAACCCGGGTTGGGAGTAATACTGATATAAATAAACTATAGATTTATGGCAATTAACAAACTAAATATATTATTTGCAGGACTTCTTTGTTCGGCAGGAGTCTCTGCCCAAGAGAATATAGATTTAGATATTCTGAATATAAGAAAACAGGAACTTGGGCATACTGTATCGGTTGATACAGAAGAATTTACAGGGGCTGTTTCAACTGTAAGTAGTGATAAGCTTTCTCATAAAAACAGTATAAATCCTACAAATCAGTTGTTTGGAATGCTTTCCGGACTTCAAACTCTTCAGAATACCGGTACGGTTTGGGAAGATGGAGCAAGTTTTTATATTCGTGGACTTGGGACTCTAAGTTCAAAATCTCCTCTGGTTATAATTGACGGTTTTGAGCGTTCATTAAAAGAACTAAGTTCTCAGGAGATAGAATCTGTAAGTATATTGAAAGATGCTGCCGCTACTGCAATATACGGTATCAGAGGTGCGAACGGAGTTATACTTGTTAAAACAAAACGTGGCTCTGAATCTGCACCTGAGATAAAATTCTCTTACGAGTTTAATATGGCAAAGCCTAACCGTTTGCCTGATTTTGCGGATGGATATACATACGCTTCTGCCTTGAATGAGGCTATGATGAATGATGGTCTTTCACCACGTTATTCAGAAACAGAACTTGGATATTTCAAGTCGCAGGAATATCCTTTGTTTTATCCTAATGTTGACTGGTTTGATGAGTCTTTAAGAAATTTTACTTTTGGTGATAATGTTAATTTCTCTGCACGAGGAGGTGGTAAGTACGTTAAGTATTACACAATGCTTAACTTCGCTGATAACCGTGGATTGCTTAAACCTACTGAATTGAATGAAGGTTATTCAGGACAGCAGAAGTATTCAAAGTTGAATATACGTACAAATCTTGATATAACAGTAACAGAAACAACAAAGGTTCAGCTTAACTTGCTGGGTAATTTTACTGAACATAACCGTCCAGGAACAACAACCGGAGATTTATTTGAGCGTTTATATCAAGTTCCTTCAGGAGCATTCCCGGTGAAAACTTCTAACGGCGTGTGGGGGGGTACAACTGTATATGGAAACAACCCCGTTGCTTCTATTGCCGGTACAGGATATGCACGTTCACAAACCCGCGCAATGTTTGCTGATATGCATTTAAGTCAGGATTTGTCTATGATTACTCCTGGACTTAAAATGGGTTTCAAGATTGCTTTGGATAATACGGCTTCGTACTGGGATAGTAATACCAAAAAGTATGGTTATGAAATGCCGATACTTGATGTTGAAACTGGTGAAGAATCATTCAAGAAACTTCAGGATGAAGGAACTTTGTCATTCTCCAAGAGTGTAGGTTCTGCTGTCACACACTTCTATTTTGAAACATATTTGAAGTATGCTAAGAATTGGGGTAAACATAGTCTTAACTCTACATTGTTTTACTCTATGGACAGAACTTCATCAAAAGGACGTAATACCAGTAGAGCATTTATGGATGTAGTAGGTCAGGCGCATTATGTTTATGCAGACCGTTATCTTGTTGATTTTGCTTTGTCAGGTTCTGCTTCAAGTATACTTGATCCTTCTAAACGTTGGGGTATATTCCCTTCAGTTGGTGCTGGCTGGATTATTTCGAAAGAAGAGTTTATGGATAATGATTGGTTGAATCTTCTTAAATTGAGAGCTTCTTACGGTATAGTTGGTAGAGCAGACTATGGCGTAGACCTATATAAAGATATATATGGTGATGGTAATGACTATTTTTTTAAGGAAACTCCAACTTCTTATTCAGGTATGAAGATGACTCAGCTTGGTATAAATGGACTTACATACGAAAAATCTCATAAACTTAATGTCGGTATTGATTTTGCAGCATGGAATAAATTGTCTTTGAGTGTAGATGCCTTCTACGATCATCGTACAGATATTCTTGTTGATGGAGGTAATGCTATTTCTTCAGTATTTGGTATGGCCGTTCCTAAAATCAATAATGGTGTTGTTGATAATAGAGGTATAGAGGCTGCTTTGAATTGGGATGACAAGATTGGTAATTTCACTTACCACTTGGGTGGACAGTTTAGTTTTACTCGCAATAAGATAATCAACCAAAATGAAGAATATCGTCCTGAAGAGTATCTTAAACGAACTGGTGGTTCTATCGGTCAGATTTTTGGATATGAAGTTATAGGAATATATCAGTCTCAAGAGGAGATTGACAATAGAGATGTCAAACAGTATTTGGGAGATGTACGTCCTGGTGATTTAATGTTTAAAGACCAAAATGGAGACAATCGTATTGATACATACGATCAAGTTGCATTAGGATATAACTCTACATGTCCGGAGATTTATTATTCATTTGATTTAGGAGCAGAATACAAGGGATTTGGAGTATATGCGCTTTTCCAGGGTACAGGCAACTATAGTAAGATTCTAGATACAAGAAGCTTGTATCGCCCTTTAATAAATGATAATACAATTTCAAATCATTATTATGAGAATAGGTGGACAAAGGATAATCCTAATGCAATGTATCCTCGTCTTACATATACAGGTTCTGATAATAATTATAGTACAAACTCTCTTTGGGTAGCAGACGCTTCGTTCTTGAAATTAAGAACTTTGGAACTTTATTATAACCTTCCTGCGAAATTCTTGAAAAAGACCAAAGCATTGGGGCAGGCAAAGGTATTTGCACGTGCTCATGATTTGTTCTGTTTGGATGGGATAGATTTACAGGATCCTGAAGCTGTAGGTGCTGTATACCCTGCAATGACACAGTTCTCTTTCGGAGTTGATTTAACATTCTAAACTAAAGAAAAAATATGAAGTTAAGAAAATATATATTGCTTTGTTTGTCTGTAGGACTTATGAGTTCCTGCAACTTTATGGATTGTGATGAGTCTGACTACTATGAGTTGGACGAGATTCAACAGAGCTACAGTAGAGTGAAACAGTTTGTTACGAATGTATATGGTTATCTGCCTTCTGATTTCTGTAGTCTTGATGGTGCAATGCAAGATGCGGCAACAGATGATGCTGTCCATGTATATGAAACATCTAATATACAACGTTTTGTTAACGGAACATGGTCTGCAAACTATACAATAGACGATCAGTATGGTAAATATTACAATGGTATTCATGACGCAAACTTCTATCTTGAGAATCTTGTAGGTCTTGATTTTAAAGACTGGGAATATGGAGATGACTATGAGAGTTGGATGCACGACTATAAATATCATGAATATGAAATAAGATTCTTGCGTGCATATTTCTATTTTGAGTTGGTACGTCGTTACCAGAGGGTTCCTTTGATTACTAAAGTACTTTCTATTGATGAAGTTAACAACTCAAAGCCTGTTGATAGTCCACAGGAAATTTTTGATTTTATCATATCAGAGTGTGATGAAATAAAAGACGAGCTTCCTGTCAATTATAACGATTTCAAGGACAAAGAGTATGGCCGTATAACAAAAGGTGCGGTATTGGCTCTTAAAGCACGTGCTTCTTTGTATGCTGCCAGTCCTTTGTATTCTGAATCATCGCAGAGTAAATGGGTTGCGGCCGCAAAAGCTGCTTATGAAATAATTGGCCAACATTCTCAGTTAGGATATGATCTGGATAAAAGCTTTGCTAATTTGTTCGGACCTAAGAATAATATGAGTAAGGAAGTTATTCTTGCGCGTCCAACGGGACAGAACAATGGTTTTGAATCTTCAAACTTCCCAATGGGGGTAAAGAGTGGAAAGACATCTACTTGTCCTACAGAAAATCTGGCAAGTGCTTTCGATATGAAAGACGGTACTCCATTCGACTGGAACAATCCTGCTCATGCCGCAAATCCTTATAAGAATAGAGACCCTCGCTTCTATCTGACTATAGTCCATAATGAAATGATATGGCCTGCAAAGAATCCTGTCGAGATATGGGAAGGAGGTGCAAATGCTCTTCCTCTTAATAATGCGACGACAACAGGTTACTATCTTAGAAAATATGTAAATAATGAAATAAGTTTTGAACCTGGTGCTCCAACAGCCAAAGCACATCATAACTGGGTACTTTTCAGATATGCTGAAGTATTGTTGAATTATGCGGAAGCTATGGTAAATGCTTATAATGATCCAACTTATAAAGATGATGTATGCATGATGTCTGCCGAAGAAGCATTGAATATGGTAAGAAACAGAAACGGTGTAAAGATGCCTGCAATAACAGGAAAGAATGCTGATGAATTTTTGGCATGTGTCAAACATGAACGTAGAGTCGAATTGGCATTTGAAGGACACAGATTCTGGGATTTACGCCGTTGGAAATCTTTAGAAGAGTCAATGGATATTTACGCTGTAAAAGTAGAAAAAGATGATGACGGAGCTATGCATTATACTCCTTTCTTGATGGAAACACGTGATATGGATGAAAAGTTATATTTTTATCCGATAGCAAATACAGAAATGTTCAAGAATGATAATCTTGTACAGAATCCAGGTTGGTAAAATTAATATTATCCGACAAGTATGATTATATCGTGCTTGTCGGATTAAATGTCAAAATTTATTCAATAGGTATTAATCGAAATATAGATGAACGAGAAATGAAGTGTTCATCTTTATGGTCTCTTAAACAATTGTAAAATAAAAGTAAGTAATAGATGAGAAATTTTTTAATTCTATTGTCTTTCCCTATATTAGGAATATTATCATCGTGCGGAGGTAATGAAAAGAAATGTGATTTTGTTACAACTGGATTTGAAACGGCAGAAGTGCAATTGAAGAATCAGTTAGTTGCAGTTCCGGAACCTGTTGCATATCCTAGAACAACAGGTAAGGATGGAAAACTTAAGGCTACAAAACTTAATGATTGGACTGAAGGTTTTTATCCCGGATGTTTATGGTATGTTTATGAATTCAGTAAGGATGATTTCTGGAAAGAAAATGCAATAAAATGGACTGAAGCACTTGAACCGATGAAGAAAACAACTCATCATCATGATGTAGGATTCTTGATGTATTGCAGTTTCGGTAATGGTTACAGACTTACTGGTAATGAAAAATATAAAGATATTCTTATAGAATCTGCCAATTCACTTTGTACACGTTATAACGATACAGTAGGATGTATAGAATCGTGGAATTATAGAAAAGCTTGGAACGGAAAGGACGAATGGTTCTATCCTGTAATTATCGACAATATGATGAATCTCGAACTGTTGTATTTTGCTACTAAAGTTACAGGTGATAAAAAGTATGCTGACATTGCAACAAAACATGCACGCACTACTGCCAAGAATCAGTTCAGAGAGGATTATAGTAATTACCATGTTGTGAATTATGATGAAAATACCGGTGAGGTTCTTCATAAAGCTACATGTCAGGGATTTTCCGATAATTCGGCATGGGCGCGTGGTCAGGCATGGTCTATATATGGTTATACAATGGTTTACAGAGAAACTAAAGATCGTTTCTTTCTTGATATGGCAGTGAAGACTGCTGAATTTTGGCTGAATCATCCTAATATGCCTGAAGATGGAATTCCGTATTGGGATTTCAATGCCGGACAGCCGGGGTATGTACCAGACTGGGATTATAATCCGGAACAATTTAAAGTTGTACCGCGTGATGCTTCAGCTGCTGCTATTGCCGCTTCTGCTTTTCTTGAACTGGCTAATTATGTGAACGATGGAGAAAAATATTATAATGCTGCCGAACATATTTTAAAGTCTCTTTCTTCGCCGGATTATCTTGCTGCATCTGGTACAAACAATAATTTTGTACTGATGCACAGTGTGGGAAGTATTCCTCACGGAAATGAGATTGATGTTCCTCTAGTATATGCAGACTATTACTACCTTGAAGCTTTGTTGAGATATAAGAAAGCCGGCATATAAATATTTTTTAAACTTATGAAGGACCGGACGACTTTTTATAAATTTGTCCGGTCATTTTTTTTATACTATCTGAAATGAGAAAATTTATTTATATCATATTCTGCATAATGTTTATATGTAGCTGTACACAAGAAATGGATAAACGTATTATTGCAGCCTATGATCTTATAGAACGTGTTACTCCCGGATATTCAGGACAGTTTGAAATTCAACTCATAGATTCGGATGAAGGTTTTGACGTCTATGAAATTGCGAGTGGGGATGGTAAGATAATTTTACGAGGCAATAATACAGTATCGATAGCTACAGCTTACAATCAATATTTAAAATATACTTGTAAAGCACACATTTCTTGGCTAGGTAATCAATTGAATTTACCTGAGTCTCTTCCTATGCCGGAATATTTTGTTAGAAACAGGATAAACGGTAAGTATAGAGTGTATATGAATTATTGTACTTTTAGTTATTCTGCAGCATGGTGGGATTGGGAAAGATGGCAACGTGAGTTGGATTATATGGCTATGAATTCTATTAATACTCCTTTGTCTGTTGTTGGTTTAGAAGCTGTATGGTATAATACATTGCTCAAGTATGGTTTTACAGATTTAGAGGCCCGTACTTTTCTTGCTGCTCCCGGTCACATGGCATGGCAATGGATGCAAAATATTCAAGGCTATGGAGGACCTCTACCTAAATCATGGATAGATAAACATATTGATTTGGGTAGAAAAATATTAAAACGACAACTTGAATTGGGAATGCAACCTATACAACAGGGATTTTCAGGATATGTTCCACGTGAATTTAAAGAAAAGTTCCCTGATGCAAAAATTCGTCTTCAGCCTTCATGGTGTGGGTTTAAAGGTTCTGCACAGTTGGATCCTACTGATTCCTTATTTGCAAAATTTGGAAGGGATTTTTTGGAAGAACAAAAAAAATTGTTTGGCTCTTATGGCTTTTATGCAGCCGATCCGTTTCATGAAAGTAAGCCACCTATAGATACCCCGGAATATCTCGGTGAAGTTGGTAAAGGTATATATAAATTATTTGAAAGCTTTGATAAAAATGCAATATGGGTAATGCAGGCGTGGAGCCTTAGAGAACCAATTGTAAAATCTGTACCCAAAGAGCATTTACTTATTCTTGATTTGAATGGAGCCAAAAGTACAGTAGAGAATCCTTTTTGGGGATATTCTGCAGTTGCAGGCAACCTTCATAATTTTGGCGGACGCATAAATTTACACGGCGACATGCGTTTACTTGCCTCTAATCAATATATGAAAGCAAATTCTAAATCTGCAAATATATGTGGTAGTGGATTATTTATGGAAGGTATAGAGCAGAATCCAATGTATTATGAACTGGCATTTGAAATGCCTCTATATCGTGACAGTGTGTATTTGGACAAATGGATTAGAGAATATGCATGGCGTAGATATGGTTCTCCTTCTGATGCTGCATATATGGCTTGTATGAAATTACTTGATGGACCGTATACTAAAGGTACAAACGGAACAGAACGTAGTTCTATTATTGCGGCTCGTCCTGCACTTAATGTAAAGAAATCAGGCCCTAACGCAGGATTAGGAATACCATACAATCCATTACTCCTTTTCGAGGTACAAAAACTGTTGCTTGAAGATTGTTCTATACTTAATGTATCTGATGCTTATAGATTTGATATTGTTGATATCCAAAGACAGATAATGAGTAATATGGGTCAGGTTATACATCGTAAAGTGGCACAAGCATTTCATGATAGGGATTTAAAAGCTTTCCAGACTCATAGTAGGCGATTCCTTGAACTGTTGGCAGATGTTGACACTTTGTTACACACTCGTTCGGAGTTTAATATGTATAGGTGGATTGCTGGTGCTCGAAGTTGGGGAGACACTCCTGAAGAGAAAGATTTATTTGAAAGTGATGCTATAAGTCTTGTAACTGTATGGGGAGGTGACGGTGACCCTCTGATTTTTGATTATTCATGGAGAGAATGGTGTGGACTTATTGGAACTTATTATTTACCTAGATGGAAATCTTTTTATTCAATGCTTGAGGATTGTTTGAAAAATGGAACGGAATATAAAGAAAAAGGTTTGAAATTAACTCATGGTAGGGAGGCCTTTAGGGCAAATTCTTTCTATGATAGATTAGCAGATTGGGAATTGGAATATGTTAGTTCTGCCAATAAGGCTAACCCTGTTGTAACCGCTGGAGATGAGGTGGAGATTGTTGTAGAACTATATGAAAAATACTTGGAATTGGCGAAAATATATTATAACGAGAACCTTATCTTGGATAAAATATCATTGTCAGAAAAATGTTATGAGAATTTAGGTGATAATTGATATTAGAATGTAATTAAAGAAATATGAAAAATAGAATTATATTATCTGGACTGATGATTCTTTGTTCCACATTGAATATAATTGCAGATAGTGATACTGCAACAGTATTGCCATATTGGAAAGATATACAGACAGTATGCATAAATCGTGAAGAACCTAGAACATCATTTATGACATACGCTGATAAAAATCAGGCTATGTCGGGTAAGTATGAGTCAAGTCCGTATTATAAATTATTAAATGGAGTTTGGAAATTCTATTATACAGACTCACACAGAACACTTCCTGCAGATATCACTTCGATGGATACTGATATCTCCGGGTGGAAGGATATTAAAGTGCCTGGTAACTGGGAAATGCAGGGGTTTGGTATTCCAATATATACAAATCATGGCTATGAGTTTAAACCAAGAAATCCACAGCCACCGCAATTACCGGAAGATGTGCCTGTTGGAGTATATAGGCGTAGTTTTGATATTCCGTCCGACTGGAATGATAGAGATGTTTTTCTTCATATAGCTGGAGCGAAATCAGGTTGTTATGTGTATATCAACGGTAAAGAAGTTGGATATAACGAAGATTCTAAAAATCCTGCAGAATTTCTTATTAACGATTATCTTAAGGAAGGTGATAATATTCTTACTTTGAAAATATATCGTTGGAGTACTGGCTCTTTCCTTGAATGTCAGGATTTCTGGCGCATGAGTGGAATAGAACGAGACGTATTTGTTTATTCTCAACCTAAAGTAGCAGTAAGAGATTTTCGAGTAACTTCTACTTTGGATGATACGTATAAGGATGGTATTTTTCGTCTTGCCATTGATTTGAGAAATCATAAAACTAATAACGCTGAGCTTGAAGTTGCATACGAGTTGATTGACCGAAAGGATAACTCAGTATTAGTGTCTTCAGTTAAAAAAGTTACTGTAGAAGCAGATAATGAGAAAACTGTAGTTTTTGATAGAGAAATTCCTGGTGTGAAGACTTGGACATCTGAAGCACCTAATCTGTACAGACTGATTATGACTGTAAAGGAGAACGGAAAAACTTCAGAAGTTGTTCCTTTTAATGTTGGATTCCGTCGTATAGAGATTAAGCAGACAGACCGTATAGCTGAAAATGGTAAACCTTATGTAGTCTTGTTGGTAAACGGACAACCCATAAAACTAAAGGGGGTGAACATACACGAGCACGATGAACGTACCGGACATTATGTATCGGAAGATTTGATGCGTAAGGACTTTATGCTTATGAAGCAGAATAATCTTAATACAGTGCGTCTGTGTCACTATCCTCAGGACAGACGTTTTTATGAACTTTGTGATGAGTTCGGTCTATATGTATATGATGAAGCTAATATTGAGAGCCATGGAATGTATTATGATCTTCGTAAAGGAGGTACACTCGGTAATAATCCGGAATGGCTGAAGCCTCATATCTATCGTACAATAAATATGTTTGAGCGTAACAAGAATTATCCTAGTCTTACATTTTGGTCGCTTGGTAATGAAGCTGGTAACGGATATAATTTTTATCAGACATATTTGTGGATAAAAGAGGCCGACAAAGAAATTATGAACAGACCTGTTAATTATGAGCGTGCACAGTGGGAGTGGAACTCCGACATGTATGTACCACAATATCCTAGTGCTGACTGGTTGGAATATATTGGTAAGACTGGATCTGACCGTCCTGTAGTCCCTTCGGAATACTCTCATGCTATGGGAAATTCTAGTGGTAACCTTTGGAATCAGTGGAAAGCTATCTATAAATATCCAAACCTGCAGGGAGGATATATATGGGATTGGGTTGATCAGGGAATACTTATGTGTGATGATGAAGGTAGAGAATATTGGGCTTATGGAGGCGATTTCGGGGAGGATATGCCTAGTGACGGAAATTTCTGTTGCAATGGAATTGTAGGACCAGATAGAAAGCCGCACCCTTCGATGGCTGAAGTTAAATATGTTCATCAGAATGTTGCTTTCGAGGCTATAGATATTTCAAAAGGTATATATAAGGTTATCAATCGTTTTTATTTTACGAATCTGAATAAATATCAGATATCTTATGAACTCAGAGCTAATGGTAGGAGAGTGAAAGGGGGTGAGCTGAAATTAGATGTTTGTCCTCAGGAAGAACATGAGTTTTCTATTCCTGTAAATAATATATCGGCAAAACCGGGAGAGGAGTATTTCATTCATTTCAGTGTACGTAATAAATTCGAGGAACCGCTTATACCGGCAGGACATGAAATTGCATACGAACAGTTCAGAATACCAGTCTCTGTTGAACCAAAAGAATATACTGCCTCTGGACCAATGATTAAGGATTGCAGTAATGGAGAAAAAATTATCTTGAGTTCTTCGAAGGTATATTTTGAGTTCAGTAAGACTGAAGGAATTGTGAAATCGTATAAGGTAAATGGTAAAGAGTATTTTGCAGAAGGATTTGGTATACAGCCTAACTTTTGGCGTGCGCCAAATGATAATGATTACGGGAATGGTAATCCTAAACGACTTCATGTATGGAAGAAATCAAGTAGAGATTTCAATGTAATTGAAACAAATGTAAACTTTGATGATAAAACGGCATTAGTGAATGTGGTATATAGTCTTCCTGCAGGAAATACATGTATTCTTAATTATAGAATCTATCCGGATGGGGTTATTAATATTGATTATCGATTTACTCCAACTAAAATGAAGGCAGCACATACAGACATATCAGAAGATACGAACTTGGCTACATATACTCCCGGCAAGAAAAAAGAAGATAAAAATCGTCTTGAAGTTCCACGTATAGGTGTACGTTTCCGAGTTCCTGTGTTGATTAATAATGTGGAGTATTTCGGACGTGGACCTGAAGAAAACTATATTGACCGTAATGCCGGAAGCATGGTCGGATTATATAAAACTACAGCCGAGGATATGTATGTGAGGTATGTACGTCCACAAGAGAATGGTCATCGTACAGATACCCGTTGGTTTGTATTGTCTGACAAGTATGGTAGAGGACTTATGATTAAAGCCGACAGTACGATCGGTTTTAATGTACTTCGTAATACAGTGGAAGATTTTGACTCTGAAGATGCTGAAACTCACCCATATCAGTGGAGAAATTATTCCCCTGAGGAAGTGAAAAATCACAATGAAACTGAAGCTCATAATGTGTTACGCCGTATGACTCATGTTTGTGATATTCGTTTCCGTAACTTTATTGAGGTATGTGTAGATATGAAGCAGCAAGGGGTAGCTGGATACGACAGTTGGGGGGCACGTGTACAGCCTGATTATAGAATCCCTGCCGATAGGGAATATTCATGGGGATTTACTATTGCTCCTGTATCTGGAAGAAAGGACGTTAATCGCCTTTTGAAGTATGAGTTTTAAAGTTTATTTATCAAGATTGTTATGAAAAGAGCTTTATTTATTATAGCCGTTATTGCATTGTTTGTGAAATGTGCATTTGCTCAGGAAAAATCCTATGATAATTATGAAAGATATTGGAAAGATGGTTATGAGAAAATCCGTATTATTTCATATAATGTTTTTAATGGCTTTAATTGGGGAAAGGATGAAGATAGGAAGAATAGGTTTATCGAATGGGTTAAGCAATCTGATCCGGAAATATTGGCTTTGCAGGAGTTGTGTGGATTTACTCAGGAAAGTCTGACTGAACTTGCAGGACAATGGGGACATTCGTATGCTGTAATTGTAAAAGAGAATGGTTATCCGGTTGGCATTACTTCAAAGCGACCAATTTCAGTTAAGAATAAGATACTGGAAAATTGTGGACATGGTTTGTTGCATGTGAAAACTTATGGTTTGGATGTTTTGGTTACCCACCTTAATCCTGGAGATACAAAAAAACGTAGAATGGAGGCCGAAACTATTACAAACTATATCAGAGAGCATAAATTGGATACTTGTCTGTTGATGGGAGATATGAACGCTCATTCTCCTTTTGATGCTGATTATATGGAGAATACTTCAACAGAACTACTTATGAAGTATGGTGGTAAGAGTAGTACTAATTTGTTGGAAGGTAATTTTGATTACTCGGTTATAGCCCGTTTCCTTTCTTTCCCTCTTATTGATGTTTGTCAGAAATTTACAGAACCAACTCGTAGAATCTCTTTCCCAACTCCGATTTTAATGTCTCTTTCTAGAAATGAAGATATACGAAAACGAGTTGGTGAACGGTTAGATTATATATTTGTAACTCCTTATGTGTTAAGGCTCGTGGTTGATGCTTTTATTTATAACGATTCTGATAATGATTATTTGTCAGACCATTATCCGGTAGGTGTAGATTTGTTAATAAAAGTAAATTAGGACTGAAGAAACATGCAGCGATGAAAAAAATGATTATTTTAGTTCGATTATGTTAGTCCTTAGTTAGTAATTATGTACAACATACTTTCTTGAATTCAATGTTTTTTGACTTGTGAGATTTTAATAATTTACAGATTTATAAAATGAAAAAATTATATTTTGTATTGGTTTTACTCATCTGCTCAATAAAATGGGCATTTGCTGTGTCATTTTCCACTGCTGGTTTTTTCGAACTGAAGGAAACCGGACGTACTGTTTATTCAATGAATCAAGCATGGCGTTTCCATAAAGGAGACATAAGTGGAAATCCTTTTGAAATGGGATTTGATGATAGTGCTTGGAGTGTAGTTTCAGTACCTCATGGTATAGAATTACTGCCGGTAGATGCAAGTGGCTGTGCAAATTATCAGGGGGTAGTATGGTATAGAAAACATTTCCGTAAGCCTTCAGAACTTATTGGAAAGAAGTTGTTCCTGCACTTTGAGGGTATTATGGGTAAAAGCGAAATATATATAAACGGAAATCTTGTGAAGAAACATTTCGGAGGATATCTTCCGGCTATTGTAGATGTAACTGAAATCCTTAATAATGACTCCGATAATGTTATAGCAGTAAAAGCTGATAATAGTGATGATCCTACTTATCCAGTAGGTAAACAGCAGAATATGCTTGACTTTACATATTTTGGTGGTATTTATAGAGACTGTTGGCTGGTGGCTCATAATGATATATTTATTACCGACGCAAATTATGAAAATGAGGTAGCTGGCGGAGGATTATTTGTATCGTATGCAGATGTTTCTGAAAAGTCTGCAAAGGTGAACCTCAAACTTCATGTACGTAATGAATCGTCATCCGGTAAAAAAGTTAAAATAGAATATCGTCTGAATGATAAACAAGGTAATACTGTAAAGACAGCTACTGCTTCTTTGTTACTACGTAGTGGAAAAGCAGCACACTCTACATCTTCTATAAAGTTAGAAAATCCAAAATTGTGGAGTCCACGTTCTCCATACCTTTATAATCTTGAAGTTAGGATATATGATAATAATGGAAATATACTTGATGGATATAGAAAGCGAATAGGTATACGCAGTATAGAGTTTCGTAAGACTGAAGGGTTGTGGATTAATGGGAAACCTTATCCTGGTAAAATAATAGGAACAAACCGTCATCAGGATTTTGCTGTCATAGGTAATGCTTTGCCTAATTCTTTGCAGTGGAGAGATGCAGTAAAACTTCGTGCCGCTGGAATGGAAGTTATACGTACGCATTATGTTATTGATCCAGCTTTTATGGATGCATGTGATGAACTCGGATTGTTTGCTCTTGTAGAAGTCCCTGGGTGGCAGTTTTGGAATAAAGAGCCGATATTTGCCGAACGTTTGTATTCAGATATACGTAATATGATACGTTTGCACCGTAATCATGCTTCACTATTCTTTTGGGAACCTATTCTGAATGAAACACATTATCCTGAAAGCTTTGCAAAAAATGCCTTGGATATATGTAATGAGGAGTATCCATATCCATATAGTGTAGCGGCATGTGATCATGGTGCTGCCGGTGACCATTATTATCCTTTGTTGCTTCGTCCTATCGAATCAAAACTTCGTCCTGACAAGACATATTTCATACGAGAGTGGGGTGATAACGTTGACGATTGGAATGCGCAGAATTCAGATAGTCGTGTGGCAAGAAATTGGGGAGAGATTCCTATGTTGCTTCAGGCGGAACATTATGCTTTGCCTTCGTATCAGAAAAATCATCCTGTTCTGTGTCTTGAAACAATATTTCAAAAGCCGGCACAGATTACAGGAGCTTGTTTCTGGCATTCGTTTGATCATCAGAGAGGATATCATGCCGATCCTTTTTATGGAGGAATGATGGATGCTTTTCGTCAGCCAAAAACATCTTATTATATGTTCATGTCACAAAGACCTGCTGAAAAAAACGAACTTATAGCTGATAACGGTCCTATGGTATATATAGCGCATGAATTGACACCATTTTCGCCTAACGACGTAACAGTGTATTCTAACTGCGATGAAGTACGTCTTACCGTATTCCGTGACGGAAAAACATATACATATAAGAAGGATCCTAATCATGTTGGAATGCCTTCACCGGTAATTAAATTTAATGATGTATTTCATTTTATGGAGTGGAAAGCAAAAGCACGCGCCCGTAAACATGAAGATGCTTATCTGTTGGCTGAGGGTATTATTGATGGAAAGGTTGTTGCTACTCATAAGAGATATCCTTCTGGACAGGCTGACCATATCCGTTTGCGTATAGATGATGAGGGTTTGGGATTAGTAGCCGACGGTTCGGATATAGTGACTGTTATTGCAGAGATTGTGGATAAACGTGGAACAGTGAAGCGCCTTAATAATTCTATTATAAATTTCAGTATTGAAGGTGAAGGTAGGTTGATGGCAAATTCTCAAACAGGAACTAATCCTATAGTCTCTTCTTGGGGCTCAGCTCCAGTTCTTGTTCAGTCAACAACTAAAGCCGGTAAGATAAGAATTTCTGCATCTCTTACAGTGAGTGGAGAGTCAAGACCACTTGAAGGCGTTTTGGAGTTCAAAAGTATTCCTAATCAGAAAAGAGAAATTGCTGATAGAAAGGAACTTGAATTCATGAATGTAGTATCGGAGAATGGAGAAACTGACAGGCATCTTATGAAATCTGATTTGGAACGCGAGAATGAACGCCTAAGGAAAGAATTGAATAGTATAAAGGTTAAGGAGGTTGAAAAGCAGCAGACACATTTTGGAGTAGGTATAAATGATTAATATGAACTATTCAGCTTAACATTTTACTTTACATTGATAATTAAATTTTATCCTTTAAATATTGAAGTAGAACACATAATATTTATAACTATGAAGAATCTAAAATTAATTTTCCCTTTAGGAACATTGGCTTTTGCAGCATGTTCATCCTCAGGCGAAAAACAATTGCCTGAGAGACCAAATGTATTGTTTATTTATGCCGACGATATAGGTTTTGGCGATTTGAGTTGTAATGGGACTTCTTCTGTCCGTACTCCTAATGTTGAGGCTCTGGCATCGGAAGGTATACGTTTTACTAATGCTCATTGTGGGGCGGCCACAAGTACCCCGTCACGTTATGCTATGCTTACGGGTGAATATGCCTGGAGACGTCAGGGAACTGGTATTGCCGCAGGAAATGCTGCAATGATTATCAAACCAGAAAGATATACTCTTGCAGATATGTTCAAAGATGCAGGTTATCATACTGGGGTTGTCGGTAAGTGGCATCTCGGACTTGGCGATAAAACAGGAGAACAGGATTGGAATGGTATAGTAAAACCTAATCCTTCGGACATAGGTTTTGATTATTCTTATATAATGGCTGCCACAGCCGACCGAACTCCATGTATGTTTATGGAAAATGGTAAGGGTGTAGGTCTTGATCCTAATGATCCTGTTTACGTAAGCTATAAAGAAAACTTTCCAGGTGAGCCTACAGGAAAGGATAATCCTGAACTTTTGCGTATGCATCCTTCTCATGGTCATGACCAGTCTATTGTGAATGGTATTTCCCGTATAGGTTATATGAAGGGTGGAAAGAGCGCTTTGTGGCGTGATGAAGATATAGCCGACAGTATAACTGCTCATGCTGTCAGATTTATTGAAAGAAGCCATGCATCCGGCGAACCTTTCTTTCTGTATCTTGCAACAAATGATATACACGTACCTCGTGTACCTCACGAGAGATTTGCCGGAAAGAGTGGTCTCGGACCTCGAGGTGACGCTTTGCTTTCATTCGACTGGACTGTTGGTGAGGTTATGAAAACATTGAAGCGTCTTAATTTGGATGAAAATACAATAGTTGTTCTTTCAAGTGACAATGGCGCAGTAATTGATGATGGTTATAAAGACCAGGCGGTAGAACTTCTTGGTGACCATAAGGCAACCGGTATTTACCGTGGCGGGAAATATAGTAGCTATGAAGGTGGTACCCGTGTTCCATGTATTTTACGTTGGAAAGGTAAAGTACAGCCAGGAGTGTCAAATAACCTGATGTCACAGCTTGACTGGTTTGCCTCATTTGCTGAAATGTGCGGTGTACAGATACCTGAAGGGGCTGCTCCTGATAGTGAAAATCATCTGTCTTCATGGCTTGATTCCAAAACTAAGGGACGTATTTCATTAGTGGAACAAAATGTTCAGAACAATCTTTCTATTACAGATGGTAAATGGAAATACATTCCTGCTGCTGATGGACCTGTTTACAATAAGCAGACTAACACAGAGCTTGGAAACAATCCGAAGGAAGACCAGTTGTATGATTTGGTCTCAGATCCTGGAGAGAAAAATAATATTGCTAAAGAAAATGTTGAATTGGTAAAAGAACTTCGTTCTAAACTGTTACAGGAAATCGGGCGTGGAGCACATTACAGGACTTTGAAGGGGGAAAAGTAATAATACTCTGAAAATAATGTTTGAAAGAACTCTTTGAGTAGTACGATAAGGAGTTGCCTAATGCTTTCTTTGGCAACTCCTTTTTATCAATTAAATGTAAAATATAATTATGAAACGATATCTTATTAATATATTAATATTATTGTCCATATTACCGACATATATGTATGGGCAGAAAGAAACTAAATTGTTACCAGCGGATCAGGAAATAACCTTAAAGTATGGTGCAGACAGGTTAGGAAAACGTCAGGATGCAGCTATGCAAAGATTCAGAGATAACCGCTTGGGTATATTTATTCATTGGGGACTTTATGCGATACCAGGTGGAGAATGGAATGGGAAAATCTATAATGGCGCTGCAGAGTGGCTTAAAGCTTGGGCAAAAGTTCCAACTGATGAATGGTTGAAACTAAAGGAAAAATGGAATCCTACAGATTTTGATGCTAGAAAATGGGCAAAAATGGCTAAGAAAATGGGAGCCAAATATGTGAAAATTACGACAAAACATCATGAAGGTTTCTGCTTGTGGCCAAGTAAATACACCGAACATACAGTAGCTAATACTCCTTATAAGAGAGATATTTTAGGGGAATTGGTGAAGGCTTATAATGATGAAGGTATTGATGTACATTTTTATTTTTCAGTGTTGGATTGGAGTCATCCTGACTATAGGTATGATATTAAATCTAAAGAGGACGAAGAAGCTTTCAAACGTTTTCTTGAGTTTACTGATAATCAGTTAAAGGAGCTTGCTACGAATTATCCGTCCGTAAAAGATTTTTGGTTCGATGGAACTTGGGATGCAAGTATGAAGAAGAATGGTTGGTGGACAGCTCATGTAGAAAAAATGCTGAAAGAGATGATCCCAGGAGTTACAATTAACAGCAGATTAAGAGCTGATGATTTTGGAAAAAGACATTTTGACAGTAATGGACATTTGATGGGAGATTATGAATCAGCATACGAACGTAGATTGCCGGATCCTATAAAAGATCTTAGAGTTACCAAATGGGACTGGGAAGCATGTATGACAATACCTGAAAATCAGTGGGGGTATCATAAAGACTGGTCAATAAGCTATGTAAAGACGCCATACGAGGTGTTACAGCGTATTGTACATGCTGTATCAATGGGAGGAAATATGGTCGTGAATTTTGGACCACAAGCAAATGGAGACTTCAGGATTGAGGAAAAAGAAATAGCTGAAGTTATAGGTAATTGGATGAACAAATATGGTGAGTCTATTTACGGATGTGATTATGCCGGTTGGGAAAAGAAAGACTGGGGATACTATACAAAAAAAGATGATAATGTTTATATGGTAGTTTTTAATGTGCCATATTCAGGAAAGCTGAATGTTAAGGTACCTGACGGAGTAAAAATTATAAATGCGTCTGTTATTAAAGGAAAAGATGTCAAAGCTGAGGAGATAGCACGTAATGAATATAATATTGATATGCCTTTAGATGTGCCGAAAGGTCCTTTTGTTATCAAATTAAATATTGATTTGAAAACAGGAAAATCAGATAAATATATTGATGCACTGACATAACTTATTGCAAAATAACGAATATTGACAATTGGGCTCATTTCTGAAAAACAGTATTTTTTGATTTCATCATAAAAACTTTTCGAGATGGGCCCAATATTTTGATTATATTATGGCTAGAATAACTTTTTTATTTTTATTTCTAATATTAAATATTACTTCACAAGCTGGTAATATAAATAAAGAATATTCATTGTGGTATAATAGTCCTGCTTTTAACAGAGGAGGTGATTACACTCATATTATATCGAGAGGATATCCTTTTGATGAAGATTGGGAAAAATGGTCCCTTCCCATAGGCAATGGTGCTATGGGTGCTTGTATATTTGGACGTACTGATACAGAACGTATACAGTTGTCTGAAAAGACTTTAGGTAATAGAGGTCCTTATAATTTCGGTGGTTTCACAAATTTTGCTGAAATCTATATTGATATAAACCATAATTATAGTAAGAACTATAAGAGAATTTTGAATTTGAATGAGGCTATATCTACAGTTAATTATCAACATGAAGGAGTAGAATATACACGTGAATATTTTGCAAATTATCCGAGTCAAATCATTGCTGTAAAATTTAAAGCAGACAAGCCAGGAATGATATCTTTCACTTTACGTCCAAGAATTCCATATCTGAAACCATTTGACAAAGAACAGAATGGACGAAGTGGAAGTGTGATAGCTTCGCCTGGATTAATTACAATGTCTGGAAAAATACAATATTATGATTTGGATTATGAATCGCAGATAAAGGTAGTCAATTACAATGGTGAAATTAAATGTAAAACAGATAACAAAAATAATGGGCAGATAGAAGTTGTAAATGCTGATAGTGTGGTTCTATACATTGCTGCTGCTACATCATACAAATTGAATGATAGTGTTTTCTTGCGTCCTAACAAAGAAAAATTCAAAGGTAATCCTCATCCTCATTCTTTACTTAACAAACGAATCCAATCTGCATGTGACAAAGGATATGATTTTTTACGTAAAGAACATATTGTTGATTATCAATATTTTTTCAATAGGGCTGATATACAATTGACAGATAAGGTTCCTGATATCCCTACTGACATATTATTGTCTCAGTATCGTTCTGGTAAATCTGATTTATATTTAGAGGAACTATTATTCCAATATGGCAGATATTTGCTTATTTCATCGTCAAGAACCGGATCACTACCTTCAAATTTACAGGGGGCATGGACACAATATGATTTTTCTCCATGGTCCGGTGGATATTGGCACAACGTAAATGTTCAAATGAATTATTGGCCTGCTTTTAATACAAATTTGCGTGAGTTATTTATCCCATATATGATGTATAATGAGGCTTTCCGGAAATCAGCTGTCAAAAAAGCTGTGGATTATATCACTCGTAATAATCCGGAAGCACTTGATCCTATAGATGAAGAAAATGGTTGGACAATAGGAACAGGAGCTACAGCTTTTGAAATTGAAGCTCCCGGTGGACATTCAGGTCCTGGAACAGGAGGTTTTACTGCAAAATTGTTTTGGGATTATTACGATTTTACACGTGATAAAGTACTGTTGAAGGAGCATGTTTATCCGGCTTTACTTGGAATGAGTAAATTTTTGTCCAAAACATTAAAGGAACAACAGGACGGAACATTATTGGTAGATCCATCTTTTTCACCAGAACAAAGGCATAACAAACAATATTATCGTGCAAAAGGATGTATATTTGATCAAAGTATGATTCTTGAGACTTATCAGGATTTGTTAAAGGCTGCTGAGATATTGGACATAAAAGACCCTTTCCTGAAAACAGTGAGAAAACAAATTGATAAGCTGGATGCTATAAAGATAGGAGCCTCAGGACAGATTAAGGAATTTAGGGAAGAAAATAAATATGGAGAAATAGGTGAATATACACATAGACATATATCCCAATTGTGTGCAATGTATCCAGGTACGGTAATAAACAGCAATACTCCCGAATGGATGAATGCTGCCATAGTTACTTTGAATAATCGTGGAGACAAATCAACTGGTTGGGCAATGGCACATCGTCAGAATTTGTGGGCCAGAGCCAAAAATGGTAATAAAGCTTATCAGTTATATAAAAATATACTGTTGAAAGGGGTTGCTGAAAATTTGTGGGGAACACATCCTCCTTTTCAGATTGATGCAAATCTGGGAGCTACAGCCGGTGTGGCTGAAATGCTTCTACAAAGTCATGAAGGCTATATTGAACCATTGCCGGCTCTTCCAGACGATTGGTCTACTGGTAGCTATAGCGGACTTATGGCACGTGGTAATTTTCAGGTATCAGTAAATTGGGAAAACGGTTATGCCAAAGAAATCGCAATTTTATCGAATAAAGGAGAGTTATGTAGGGTAAGATATGAAGGTTTGTGTAATGCAAAAATAACAGACGCTAAAGGGAAAACCGTAAGGTTTAAGATTATAGACAGTGATCTTATAGAATTCAAAACTAAAAAGGATATGACTTATTATATAAAGTTTTAAATTTGCGTCATCTTTTGTGAATATTAATTTTAAAAAACTCTATATGTACCATGGAAACCAAAATCTTAAAACCTGCATTAAGTGCAGTTTGTTGTTCTTTGCTTTTCCCGAATAGCATTATGTCTCAGGAAAAACCTAATATTATATTGATTATTTCTGACCAACACAGAGGTGATGCTATGCATTGTATGGGTAATGATTTTATTAATACGCCTAATTTGGACGGTTTGGCTGAGGATGGAACTCTTTTTACTAGTGGATATACTTCTGCTCCGTCAAGTACTCCGGCCAGGGCAGGGCTTCTTACAGGAATGTCGCCTTGGCATCATGGAATGTTGGGATATGGACGTGTTGGAAGTAAATATAAATATGAAATGCCTGCCATGTTAAAGGAAAACGGTTATTTCACTTTTGGTATCGGAAAAATGCACTGGTTCCCTCAGAAAGCTTTACATGGCTTTCACGGAACTCTGGTCGATGAGAGTGGCAGGGTAGAGAGTGAAGATTTTATCAGCGACTATAGATTGTGGCTGCAGATGCAGGCTCCTGGAATAAATCCTGATTCTACCGGTATCGGCTGGAATGATCATGGTTCCGGTGTCTATAAGCTTGCTGAAGAATTGCATCCTACTGCATGGACCGGAAAAATGGCATGCGAAATGATTAGGAACCATAAAAATGGAACTAATAAGCCATTGTTCCTGAAAGTTTCTTTTGCACGTCCGCATAGTCCGTATGATCCGCCAAAACGTTTTGCCGAAATGTATGAAGGAAAAGATGTTGAAGCACCATTTATTTCCGAATGGTGTAAAGAAAGGGATTATGCCAAACTTACAAATCCGAAAGATGCAGCACCGGATGCTCCTTACGGTAACTTTGGAATAGAATATGCCAAAGAATCCAGAAGACATTATTATGCAAATGTAACATTTATCGATGAAGAAATAGGTAAGATTATAGATGCTCTTAAGGATGAAGGTATGTATGAGAATTCAATAATATGTTATGTTTCCGACCATGGAGATATGTTGGGCGATCATCATCATTGGCGGAAAACTTACCCATACGAAGGCTCTACGCATATTCCATTCATTGTAAAATGGCCATCTTCGTATAATTTTGCAAAAGGACAACATATTGACAGTCCTGTAGAATTAAGAGATTTGCTTCCTACATTCCTCGATGTTGCCGGAACCAAAGTTCCTGAAGATATGGATGGTCTTCCATTGACATATCTTTTGAACGGTAATGAAAACAAATGGCGTAAGTATATTGATTTGGAACATGCTACATGCTACAGCAAGGATAATTATTGGTGTGCATTGACGGATGGAAAGATTAAATACGTATGGCGTTTCTCAACAGGTGAAGAGGAACTTTTTGATTTGAAGAAAGATCCGCAGGAGAATCATAATGTGATTCATGACAAGCGATATAATAAGGTCTATAAGGAACTAAGAAAGGCTATGATTGAGCATTTGTCTGAAAGAGGTGATGAATTTGTAAAAGATGGAGAGCTTCAGATATTAAAGAGAACTGTTCTTTATAGTCCATTGTTCCCGGACGAAAACCCTGTTGATACCGGAATCTGAGTACTAATATAACAATGAAAAGTTATGAAAATCATTACTAAGTATGTTTTACTGCTGATTTTATTGGTATTAAGTACAACAGTATATTCACAGAACGGCAACGACATAAATACTATACGTAGAAACTTCAACAAAATTTATGTTGAAAACGATTTCTCTGACAATACACTTAAAGAGTCCCTAATAAAGAATCAGCCGGGATATGATGTGTCCGACAGAGTTGTAGTAGAATTGCAGCAACTGGTCCCTACATCATCTGAGAGAATAACAGAATATTTGCAGACCTTAAATGCAAATGGCTCATGGAGAGATATCGACTATAAGAATGGTAACCGTTCCGGTTGGGAGCCTAGTCGGCATGTGGAGCGAATATTGGAAATGGTGATAGCATATCTGAGTAAGGAGTCTTTTTATTATGGTTCGGATAAATTGGAGATTGCTGTACATAATGCCATGAATTATTGGTTTGACTCCGGATTGAGATGCTCTAACTGGTGGTATAATGAGATTGGTGTACCACGAACATTAGGTACGGCATTTATTCTGTTTATGGATAGGATGTCTGATACTGAAATAAAGAAAGCCATAGCCGTGATGGAAAATTCAAAGATAGGTATGACGGGTCAGAACAAGGTATGGCTTTCTGCAAATGTTATGATGAGAGGAGTACTGGCCGGCGATGATAAACTTATCAGTGAAGCCAGAAACAGTATTGTGTCCGAAATAACCACCGGTAAGAAAGAAGGAATAAAGGATGACTGGTGTTTTCATCAGCATGGAAGCCAGCAACAATTCGGTAACTATGGTTTGGCCTACGTCTATACCATGAGTCTGCTTTCTGGTATGTTGTCTGGAACATCCATGGCATTTACAAAAGAACAGCTTGACATTATATCTTCATTGATTGAAAAAGGATATCAGTGGATTATATGGAATGGCGGAATGGATATAAATGCTTTGGGTAGACAATTGTTTGTTTCTGCCCCCGTACATAAGGCACTCAGTATGGCCATTGCGGCATCAAAACTTGGCGGTGATGACAAAGATTGTAGGAATGTATCTGAAAGGTTTATAAATAACTGTTTCAGTAAGAGAAACAGTTTCACCGGAATGTATCATTTTTGGCAGTCGGATTATTCTATATGCAGGAGGAAAGACTGGATGACTTCGCTCAAAATGGCTTCGACTAGGGTGACAGGAGCTGAGTGTATGAACGGTGATAATATGAAAGGCTATTATATGGCAGATGGGGCAATGTATCTGTACAAGAATGGAGATGAGTATTTGGATATCTTCCCATTATGGGATTGGAGAAAATTGCCTGGAATAACATGTTATGACGAAAGTGCAGATATGCCTGTGCTGAGAAATTCCTATAAACCTGGAAATGATGAAGCATTTGTAGGTGGATTAAGCGATGGCGTATGTGGAATAAGCACCATGCAACTTAAGAGAGATGGTCTGAAGGCTCGCAAAACTTGGATTTTTGAAGATTCTATGATTATTTGTCTTGGCTCGGGAATAGAGTCTGATTCAGCACTGAATGTAACGACTTCTGTTGAACAGTGTTGGGCAAAGGGTGGTATCAGAAAAATTGTAAATCAGGGCCATGCCGGCACGAACTCATCTGAGAGTGTCAGAATTTTGCATGATAACACCGGATATATATTATGGAATAATGTTGATGATTGTACTATTGAAAGAAGATTTGCGAGTGGTAGCTGGCATGATATAATGAATATGTATAGCAAAGACAAGCAGATTTCCGGCGAGATATTTTCCATATATATTAATCATGGAAAGGCACCGGCTGATGCAACTTATTGTTATGCTATAGTACCAAATACAGATTACCGCTCTTTGAAAGAATTGAATACATCTGATATTGCTATACTTGAAAACAATTCATGTATTCAGGCAGTATATCTGAAAAATAAAGGTATATGTTGGGCTTCTGTATCACAACCTGTTACTTTAAATATTAATTCAGATATAAATTTAGACTTCAGAACTGCGGGTCTATATAAAGTTTCGTTACAGGGAAACGATGTTGATATAATGTATTCAGATCCTACTCAGGCCTTGGAAAAAGCTACGGTATATGCAAATGGTAAAGAATTTACAGGCAATTTGCCAAAAGGAAAATATAGTGGTACTAGTATTAAATTAACCAATAAATTTACATCATTATGAAGAAAATTCTAAGATTGTTGTTTTGTATGTTAGTTCTGGCTTTTGGTATAGAAAATATATCTGCCCAGACTAACGAATTTGAGATGTTCATGCAGAAGATAAGACAGGATTTCAAGATAAATCCGTCTATTGATGAGGATTTGAAAACTTACGATCCTTCTGAAGGCAAATTCACGGATGTCGATTATGCAAGCATCCAAAGAACACATTGGCCTCCGCTTGTGCACATTGACAGATTGTATAACTTTGCTTTTGCCTACACTAACAGCGAGAATAAATACTATAAGAATGAGGAGCTGTATAATAAGATAGTCAAGGGATTGGAATACTGGCATGAACGCAATCCTTGGTGTCACAACTGGTGGTATAACCAGATAGCCGAACCTCAGTTGCTTGGTGTGTTGCTTATACAGATGCGTATTGGTGAAAAGAAAATTCCGGCTGAACTTGAGGATAAAATACTCGAAAGAATCAAGACAGACGGTGGAAATCCTGCAAAATGGACAGGTGCAAACCGTACTGATATTGCATTGCACTGGATATATCGTTCATGCTTGAAAGAAGATGCAGAGAGTTTGGATTTTGCTATGGAAAATGTATACAATCCTATAGTCTATACCACAAAGGAAGGCTTTCAGTATGATAACAGCAATTTCCAGCATGGCCAGCAACTGTATATTGGCGGATATGGTGATGAAATCTTGAAGGGGGTAACACAGGTTGCCATGTATGCACACGGAACCCGTTTTGCCATTCCGAAAGAGAAAGTACAGCTTATCAGTAAATTTATGAGGGAGACATATTATCCTTCAATTCGCGGTAAATTTATGTTGTTCGATGTGATGGGTAGAAGTGTTAGCCGTCCCGGAGTTCCTGATAAATCGCATACAGCTTTGTTTGCCGAACGTATGAAGACATTAGATCCTGAAAATGCGGAAGAATTCCAGCAGATAATAGACAGGTTGACAGAGAAAAAACCTGCTGATTATGCTTTGAAACCATTCCATACACACTATTTCAGAGGAGACTATACTCTTCATGTACGTCCTGAGTATACATTCGATGTTCGTATGGTATCTAGTCGTACAGGTAGATGCGAATATGGAAACGGTGAAAACCTGAAAACATATTTCATGTCGGACGGATGTACAAACATTGTAATGCGTGGTGATGAATATGATGGTATATTCCCTGTTTGGAATTGGGCACGTATACCGGGCGTTACGGCACCACAATTCAAGGAAATACCAAAGGCTAAAAGTGATTGGCAACAATTGGGAACTTCTACATTTGCCGGAGGTGTGTCTGATTCTATTTATGGTGTCACAACTTATTCTTATAGCGACGATTATAAAGACATTAAAACTTCTGCCAATAAGGCTTGGTTCTTTTTTGATGACGAAGTCGTATGTCTTGGGGCTGGTATAAACTCCGAAGCGCCTGAGAAGGTTTTCACTACTGTAAATCAGTCGTTGTTGTCTCGTGAAAGCCTTATTGAAGGTAATGCGGGTGAGAATACGAAATGGATTATACACGATAATATTGGATACATCTTCCCTAATGGAGGAAATGTATTTACTCTTACAGACAAGCAGAGTGGTACATGGTATGAGATAAACAATAGCATAAACGATAAAAATGTGATTGAGAAAGATATATTCACAATAGGTTTCGACCATGGTCTTAAGCCTAAGAATGCTTCGTATGCGTACATTGTTGCTCCGGGAATGAATGATGCCAAAGAGATAAAGAAATATATCAATAAGGGAAATGTAGAGATTATTGAAAACACCTCGGATGTTCAGGCTGTTTGCCATAAAAAACTGGATGTCATAGGAATCGTATTCTATAAGGCAGGAGTGTTCTTAGGCAAAAATGTTACAGTAGAGACTGACAAACCGTGTGCCATATTACTGAAAGGCATTAAAGGAAATAATCCTGTGATACACGTTGCTGATCCTGGACAGAAATGTGAAGTAATAAACATCTCTGTTTCTAAAGGCAAGAATGGAAAAGAAAAGCATAAGATAGTATTTACTCCAGATGAAAATCCTATCTTTGCCGGTGCAACCAAAGCATTTGTATTAAATTGATTATATAACAAAATAATATGGCAGCCATTAAAACCTGTATAATAGGTCTGGGATATAGAGGAAAAAGACTGTTGGAGCTTTTGTCTTCTATAGATGATTTTGAAGTGGTATCTGTTTCTGACCCATATCTGGGTGAAGATATCAAGATGAATTACCGTTCTTATTCGAATGGTAAGGATGATTACAGGAATATGATATTGCAATGTTCTCCCGAACTTGTTATTATAGCCTCTCCATGGCAATATCATGTGGAACAGGCTATGTTTGCGGTTTTGAATGGTTGCCATGTTGCTTTGGAAATAAAAGGTGGGTTGTATCTCGATGAATATAAGCCATTGATAGAGGCTGCCCGTGATAGAGGAAGGAATATATATCCTCTTGAAAATACCATATTCATGCGTGAGCATTTGTCCATGCTTAACCTTATCAATTCCGGTATACTGGGAGACATAGTCGCCGTGAAAGGAGGCTATAGACATGACATAAGGAAAATACTCATTAATGAAAGAGGAGAAATAGGAGTTGATTCAGGTGCCGATGCAGCCTGGAGAAGTAAGTTCTATCTGGAAGAGAACGGAGATATATATCCTACACATGGATTGGCGCCTATATGTTTATTTTCTGGGATAGGAAGGACTGATAAAATTGTGAAACTGGTTTCATTTGCTTCTGCCGCATACGGTATAAATGAATATATAAATCATTGTGGAGGAAATAATGATAAGAAGATAACTATGGGAGACGTGATTGTGACACAGATGATTACGGAGAAAGGAACTCTCGTGACATTGACACACGACACAACCTTGCCAAGACCGCGAAGCATGGATATAGAGATTCAGGGAAGCAAGGGAATATGGCGAGGTGAATCCAGAAAGATATATATAGAAAATGTATCTCCGTACGAGACATGGGAAGACGACAGCAAATATATTGACAGCTTCGAACATGAATCGTGGAAGAAATGGGGGAAAGATGCTATAAGTATAGACGAGCACCACAAGGGTATGGATTATATAATGTTGAAATTGTTGGCAGGTGATATGGAAGGGGAAGAAATATATCCGATAAACATTAGTGATTTGGCTCTGTGGACATCTGTAACTCCTTTATCAAAAACGTCTATTGCAGAGGGACGTATAATAACACTGTAGCTTCCGAAACATTGATTCAGGCTTATAATAGCATTGTCTGATTCATATTGTCTTTTCTTAATTTTTTAAGTACAGGTACTGTAAGCGGAAATGCCAGAAGGAAAGAACAGAAATCCGACACAGCCTGACACATTTCTACACCCTGCAGACCGAATATGCCTGGCAGAATGATTATAAGAGGTATGAAGAAAAGTCCTTGTCGGGCCGACGAAAGGATAAGAGCTCTTCCCGGCACTCTTATTGTCTGTAGCATCATGTTGCATAGTATTACCCATGTGCCAATTGGAAGAGTTATCAGTTGCCAACGAAGCGCTCTGGCTCCGATTTCAATTACCAAAGGATCGTCCTTACGGAACCATGACACTATTTCAGGGGCAAATATATATCCTATTATTGAACATACAGCAAGGAATATTACACCCGTTTTCACACAAAAATAGAATCCTTCGCGTACACGTCTGTATAGTCCTGCACCATAGTTGAATCCGCAAACAGGTTGGAATCCCTGTCCGAATCCTATTACAAACGAGTTTATGAACATGCATATTCTTGTCACTATTGACATCCCGGCTATTGCGGCATCGCCATAGTTGCCTGCAGCCACATTAAGCATGATAGTGGAAAGACTTACAAGTCCCTGACGGCTGAGCGACGGTATACCGCCGTATGTTATTTCTTTAAGATAATTGAACGAGGGTGTGAAATTCCTGAACTTTATTTTGATGTTTGTTCCCTTGCTGTCCATGTACATAAGGACCATGAAACTGCATATCTGGCTTATTACGGTGGAAAGCGCGGCTCCTGCAACACCCATATCGAATACGAATATAAGCAGAGGGTCAAGCCCGATGTTGATTATCGCGCCTATTATAATACCTATCATGGCGTAAACGGCATTTCCCTGAAAACGCATCTGATTGTTGAGCACCAGCGATGAGGCCATGAAAGGCGCTCCCAGCAGAATTATTCCCAGATAGTTTTCCGCGTATGGCAGTATGGTTTCTGTGGAACCGAGCATCAGACATATCGGAGTAAGAAAGATATTTCCTATGACGGCTATCAGCAGTCCGAATGTGAATGCGTAGAAAAATCCTGTCGATGCCATCTTTTCGGCATTGTCATAGTCCTTGGCGCCAAGTTTTCGCGAAATGTAATTGCCGGAACCATGTCCGAAGAAGAAACCGAAGGCCTGGATTATCGCCATTACGGAAAATGATATTCCTACAGCTGCCGTCGACTGTGTGTTGATTTGTCCTACGAAATATGTATCAGCCATTACATAGAATGATGTAACCAGCATACTTATTATGGTCGGTATAGCCAGTGAGGTTATCAGTCCCGGAATAGGTGCTGTGGTCATCATCTTATGTTTGTCTTGTGCTGTTGCTTTCATAAAACTGTAATTTTTTTTGCGTCTGGATTATGCTTCGCAATTGTGAAAAGTCTTACAAAAATAGATGTTTTTTTTGTTTTTCTTCCTATTAATGAGCCATTTCGTCCATATTCATAAGATAAATTAATATACTATTAGTTCATTTTTCTTCATATTTGCGTATCTTTGTGCCCAATAGTAATTAAAACAATTAGAAAAATATAAAATAAGTTAGAACAATGGCACAGGAAGACGTTTTCAAGAAATTGGTTTCTCACTGTAAAGAGTATGGTTTTGTATTCCCTTCAAGTGATATATACGATGGACTAGGAGCTGTATATGATTACGGTCAGATGGGTGTGGAACTGAAAAATAATATCAAGCAGTATTGGTGGCAGAGCATGGTGCTTCTGCACGAAAATATTGTAGGTATAGACTCTGCTATTTTTATGCATCCTACTATTTGGAAAGCTTCAGGACACGTTGACGCTTTCAATGATCCATTGATTGATAACCGTGATTCAAAGAAACGTTACCGTGCAGACGTTTTGATAGAAGAACAGATAGCCAAATATGAAGATAAGATTAACAAGGAAGTAGCCAAGGCTGCAAAGAAATTCGGCGATGCTTTTGATGAAGCTCAGTTCCGTAGCACTAACGCACGTGTCCTTGAACATCAGGCTAAACTTGACGCATTGCATGAACGTTACGCTAAGGCTATGAATGCTAATGACTTGAACGAATTGCGTCAGATTATACTTGATGAGGAAATTGTATGCCCTATTTCAGGTACTAAGAACTGGACAGAGGTGCGTCAGTTTAACCTTATGTTTACTACAGAAATGGGTTCTACAGCCGATGGCGCAATGAAAGTATATCTTCGTCCTGAGACTGCACAGGGTATCTTCGTGAACTATCTGAATGTACAGAAAACCGGTCGTATGAAAGTTCCTTTCGGTATCGCACAGATTGGTAAGGCTTTCCGTAACGAAATCGTTGCACGTCAGTTTATTTTCCGTATGCGTGAGTTCGAACAGATGGAAATGCAGTTCTTCGTTAAACCAGGAACAGAACTTGAATGGTTCAAAACTTGGAAAGAAATCCGTCTGAAATGGCATAAAGCTCTCGGCTTCGGTGATGATCATTATCGTTTCCATGACCACGAAAAACTGGCTCACTACGCTAATGCCGCTACAGATATCGAATTCCTAATGCCATTCGGATTCAAGGAAGTTGAAGGTATCCATAGCCGTACTAACTTCGACTTGAGCCAGCACGAAAAATATTCAGGTAAGAGCATCAAGTACTTCGATCCTGAAATCAACGAAAGCTACACTCCGTATGTTATCGAGACATCAATCGGTGTTGACCGTATGTTCCTCAGCATCATGAGTGCTTCATATTGTGAAGAAAAGCTTGAAAACGGCGAAACTCGTGTTGTTCTTAAATTACCTGCTGCTTTAGCTCCTGTGAAACTAGCTATCATGCCGTTGGTTAAGAAAGACGGTCTGCCTGAAAAAGCACGCGAAATCATGAACGACCTTAAGTTCCACTTCAACTGTCAGTATGACGAGAAAGACAGTATCGGTAAGCGTTACCGTCGTCAGGATGCAATCGGTACTCCATACTGTATCACAATCGACCACCAGACTTTGGAAGACAACTGCGTAACATTGCGTAACCGTGATACAATGCAGCAGGAACGTGTGGCTATATCAGAACTTAACAATATCATTGCTGATAAGGTAAGTATCACAAGCTTATTGAAAACTATACAATAATTTATGCATACAAATAATAGATTCTTTTGGCTCGTAATAATTCTTTCTGTATTGACAGTGGGTTTCTCCTCTTGTGCTAAAGATACAGAGATTGTAGATCCGTATGCCAACTGGAAAGAAAGAAATGAGCAGTTTATCGATTCTATAGCGGATGTGGTAAGTAATCCTCCTTCGGGTGAGATATGGCGTAAGTATGAGAACTACAAAATAAAATTCGAAAATGAGATAAATAATCCACTGAAGCCATACGAATATAAAAACTATGACTATGTATACGTAAAGTATGCCAAGGAGGAAGATATTTATACAGGAGATGAGCCGTTGATAAACTTTACAGATACAGTGTCTTTGGCATATCAGGGCTTCATAATAGACGGAACCCGTTTCGACGGTAACTATTATGGCACTTTCGATAAGGAAGTTACTGATAACTTTGGAAAGTTTGATGTTTCGGAGAATTATGTCGTCGGTTGGACCACAGCTTTGATGCACATGAAGCCTGACATGTCTGACAAGGCTACTGTTTATATTCCATACCAAATGGGATATAAAGATGAGAATAAAAGTGATGTAATCAAAGCTTATTCTACTTTGATATTTGAAATGTATATTGACGAGATTATTCATCCATACAGTACCAATAATTCAGATAACTGAAATTATTGACCAGTGAATACAAAAAGCATCCTTAATGGTTATTACTGTTCTGGATGCTTTTTTGTTATAAGCAAATTATTAGTTTGTTAGTTCTTAAGTTTATAGGTTAGTTGACGTGAACTTAAAACTCACAAACTTAAAAACTGATAAACTTAAAAACTTACACTTATGCCTTTAAATTTACCCGATAAACTTCCTGCCATTGATATCCTGAAGGAAGAAAACATATTCGTTATTGACAGTTCCAGGGCTACATCGCAGGACATACGTCCGCTGAAGATTGTCATCCTTAATCTTATGCCATTGAAGATTACTACAGAAACAGACCTTATACGTCTTCTCTCAAACTCTCCTCTACAGATAGAAGTAAGTTTCATGAAAATAAAGAGCCACACATCAAAGAATACTCCGATAGAACACATGAAAGCTTTCTACCGTGATTTCGAAGATATGCGCGACGAGAAGTTTGACGGCATGATTATCACCGGAGCGCCTGTGGAGCATCTAGATTTCGAGGATGTGAATTATTGGGGTGAAATTCAGGATATATTCAACTGGACACGTACTCACGTCACATCCACTTTCTATATCTGTTGGGCTGCTCAGGCAGGATTGTATCACCATTATGGTATTTCTAAATATGCTCTTGACAAGAAAATGTTCGGTATCTTCGAACATCATATCTGCGACGGATTCACTCAGCTGCCTATATTCCGTGGATTTGATGACGAGTTCTTTGTACCGCACAGCCGCCATACTGAGGTTCGCCGTGAAGATATAGAAAAGTGCCCTGAATTGTCAATTATTTCCGAGTCCGAAGATTCGGGTGTACATATAGTGATGGCACGTGGCGGACGCGAATTCTACGTGACAGGCCATTCGGAATATTCGCCGCTTACACTTGATGGAGAATACCGCCGCGATCTTGGAAAAGGTCTGCCTATCGATATGCCTAAGAACTATTATCGCGACAATGACCCAGACAAGGGACCGGTGGTGAGGTGGCGCAGCACTGCAAATCTGCTTTTCTCCAACTGGCTCAACTACTATGTATATCAGGAAACTCCATACGATATTAATCAGATTAAATAATGATAAAACAACGTCCTATAGAACTTCTTGCTCCTGCCAAGAATCTTGAATGTGGAATCGAGGCTATCAATCATGGTGCCGATGCAGTCTATATCGGTGCACCACGTTTCGGTGCGCGTGCCGCTGCAGGTAATTCCATAGAAGACATCAAGGCTTTAGTAGAGCATGCACATCTGTATAACGCACGTATATATGTCACAGTAAATACAATCCTGCATGACGAGGAACTGCCGGAAACGGAGAAAATGATATGGGAATTGTATCGTGCCGGTGTAGATGCCCTGATCATACAGGATATGGGTATCACGCGCCTTAATCTTCCGCCTATAGCACTGCATGCCAGTACGCAGATGGATAACCGTACACCGGAGAAAGTGAAGTTCCTTTCGGATATAGGTTTCCGTCAGGTGGTTCTGGCACGTGAACTCTCGCTTGATGAAATAAAGAAGATACACGATACATGTCCTGAAACACTTCTCGAAGTGTTCATTCACGGTGCCTTGTGCGTTAGCTACAGCGGGCAGTGTTACGTGAGCCAGGCTTGCTACGGACGCAGTGCAAACCGTGGCGAGTGTGCACAGTTCTGCCGTCTGGCTTTCGATTTGGTGGATTCCAACGGAAAGACAATAGAACAGAACAAGCATCTCCTCTCGCTCAAAGATATGAACCAAAGCGATAATCTTGAAGCATTGCTTGATGCCGGAGCCACATCGCTGAAGATAGAAGGCCGCTTGAAGGATGTGTCGTATGTGAAGAATGTCACTGCATACTATCGTCAGAAACTGGATTCGATATTCAAATACCGTAAGGAGTATGTCAGGGCATCGTCAGGTACAGTTAAGACTACATTCACTCCGCAGCTTGACAAGAGTTTCAGCCGTGGCTTTACAGATTATTTTCTCCGTGGACGAAATCCGGGAATATTCTCATTTAGTACTCCTAAATCACTGGGTGAGGAGGTAGGTACGGTTAAGGAAATCAGAGGAAACTACTTTACTGTGGCAGGTGTGAAATCTTTCAACAATGGCGACGGACTTTGCTATATAGACGATAACGGTCGTCTTCAGGGATTTAGAGTGAACCGTGTAGAGAACAACAAGCTTTTCCCGCAGGATATGCCTAGGCTGAAACCAAAAACACGTCTTTACCGTAACTTTGATCAGGAATTTGAGAAGCTGATGCAGAAGAAATCGGCAGAAAGGAAGATTGCAGTCGATATATGTCTGGCTGAAAATAATTTTGGCTTTACATTGAGCTTTACTGACGAGGACGACAATAGCGTATCTCTCACACTGCAGCGTGTGAAAGAACCGGCACGTACACCACAGTCAGATAATCTGAGAAATCAGCTAAGTAAATTGGGAAACACCCCGTTTGAGGCTAAGGATATAAAGATAGATTTGTCTGATAACTGGTTTATTCCTTCATCCGAACTTTCAGAACTAAGACGTAATGCCGTGGAAAAACTGCTTGAAGCGCGCAGGATAAACTATCGCAGGGAAGTGTTCCGTTTGAAGGAAAGTAAGACTAAGTTTCCTGTAAGTACGCTTACATATCTTGGTAACGTGATGAACAGCTCTGCAGCCGAATTTTATAAGAACCATGGAGTTCTGAAAGTAATGCCTGCATTCGAGAAGGAACAGCCTAAGGATGCCGTTCTGATGTTCTGTAAGCATTGTATCCGCTACAGTATGGGCTGGTGTCCGGTACATCACAAGGTACGTTCTCCGTTCCGCGAGCCTTATTATCTTGTTAGCTCTGACGGCAGACGTTTCCGTTTGGAGTTTGACTGTAAGATGTGTCAGATGAAAGTTCTTGCTGATAATTCTGAACAATAGTTGTAATATTTCTTTTTCCTGATTTCATATAAGAAGGAAAATAAGCCCGATTTTTTTGGTGCTGACTATAGTCAGCAGCATTGCCCACTACAGTCGGCAGCTCTGCTCACTATAGTCGGCAGCATTGTCGACCATCGTCAGCACCAAAAAATGTATGGTTAAATCGGACTTGATCTTTTTAGATTACTTCTCATCCAGCAGTCTGGAAGGGATGTTCTTTTTGGGAGTAATACCCAGTTCTTTGAGCATTTCAGCCTGGCGTATGAGATTCCCTTTTCCTTCCGAGAACTGTGAGCGTGCATTGCAGTATGCCGTATTTGCGGTGTTTATTGCATCCCCAATCTTCTCGAATGTTTCTGCAAATCCTGCCATCTTCTCATAGAGCGCAGTTCCACGTTTCACTATCTCCTGAATATTCTTTTCCTGATACTCACGTTTCCATAAGTCAAGAGCCAGTCTTAAGGCTGCAATAAGATTTGTAGGACTCATCAGTACCACCTTTTTCTGATAAGCATAATTCCATAGGTTGTTGTCAGCCTGAAGTGCAAGTACGTATGCAGGTTCGTTAGGGATGAACATCATTACGAAGTCCAGTGCTGATACGTTGTATTTGGAATAGTCTTTCTTGCTCAGTTCGTCTATATGGGCCTTTACAGAACGCAGATGTTCTTTCAGATACTGGTCTTTTTCGGCCTTCTCGTTTGTCCCTATATATGCCGTGTATGCTGTGAGCGATACTTTGGAGTCGATTATTACGTGGCGATTGTCTGGGTAAACTACGATAACGTCTGGCTGAAGTCGCTGTCCCTGCTCGTTTTTCAGATACTCGCCATTTTCGTCTTTCAGGAATTCCTGACGGAAATACTCCTCACCTTCGTGCAGACCGGAGTTCTCAAGTATCGTTTCCAGTATCATTTCGCCCCAGTTACCTTGCATCTTCGAGTCACCTTTTAGGGCCTTTGTCAGATTGTTGGCATCATCGCTTATCTGTTTGTTCAGCAAGACAAGTTCCTTTATTCTGTCCTCGAGTGAGAAACGCTGTTTCGATTCCTTCTCGTATACCTCTGCCACCTGATGCTTGAACTCGTTCAGATTGTCGCCGAAAGGCTTTAGCAGACTACTGAGGCTTTCCGCACTCAGCTTGTTGAACGTTTCAGTCTTCTGCTGGAAAATCTTGTTGGCTATGTTCTCAAACTCCAGATTGAATTGCTTGTGCATGTTTGCCACTTCTTCCTTCTGTGCTTCCAACTTTTCCATCAGGTTCTTCCTTTCCGTTACGAGTGAAGCATTTTCCGCCCTTGTCTCTTCAATACGTTTTAAACACTCTTCTAGTCGTGTTCGAACAGCGTTTAAAGTTTGTTCTTGCAGGTTTGCCTGCTGTTGGTGTTTCTGCTGCTCAGATTTAATCAACTGCATTGAATGTTCCTGCTGCATTTTCAGTTGCGACTTCAACACGGCTGTCTTTCTCGCTGCAATCAGGTAGCCTATTATGCTGCCTATCGCTATTCCTGTTATGATGTATATGTACATTTTTGTCTATTTTTCTCTAAGCACAAAGTTATTAAAAACTTTCAATCAGGCAAAGAGTTGCGTATTATAGGGTAAAATGTATATATAAAACCTGCGTATTGTAGGGTAAAAATACTATATAAAACTTGCGTATTATAATAGTTGGTGTTATTTTTGTATATTATCTCGTTTAAACAAATATAGTCATGGTAGTATTTAATCGTAAAATATACAGCAAGTTACTGGAATGGAAGAATACCGCTAATGGAACGAAAGCTCTATTGATAGAGGGTGCCCGTAGAATTGGCAAATCAACAATAGTAGAAGAATTTGCCAAGAAAGAATATAAAAGTTACATCTTGATAGATTTCAATATCGCCGGAGGAGCCGTTTTGTCGGCCTTTAATGACTATATGAATGATTTGGATACTTTTTTTATGATACTTTCATCCGAGTATGGTGTTAAGTTGCAAAAAAGAGAATCCTTAATCATATTCGATGAAATTCAGAAGTTCCCGAAAGCGCGCGAAGCGGTTAAATATTTGGTTGCCGATGGGCGATATGATTATATAGAAACGGGTTCCCTGATTTCCATAAAGGAAAATGTAGCAGGTATCACCATTCCTTCCGAGGAACGTAGGGTGAAGATGTATCCTATGGATTTTGAAGAGTTCATCTGGGCTATGGGGGAGATTCAGATGGCAGAATATATCCGTAATTGCTTTAAAAGTTCAATGCCTTTGGAGCAAGGACTTCATTCCAAATGTATGTTACTTTTTCGTCAATACATGATTGTAGGCGGAATGCCTAAAAGTGTGTCTGCTTTTTTAGAGAATGATAGGGATTTTGCCAAATCTGATATTGAAAAAAGAGATATTCTGGAGTTGTATCGTAGTGACATAATGAAAATCAATTCGCCATACCGTTCAGGCGTGTTGGCTATTTTTGACCAGATTCCTGCTTTCCTTTCAAAATCGGAACGTAGAGTGATGATGAACAGAATAGAAAAAGGAGCGACATTCCCTAAATATCACGACACTTTCTTCTGGTTGTCTGATTCAATGATGGTGAACGAATGTTTCAATAGTTCTGACCCTAATGTCGGTTTATCGTTGAATGAGGATCGTACTTATGTCAAATGCTATATGGGAGATACCGGATTGCTTATAAGCCATACTTTTGATGAAAATGAGATATCGGATAACGAGTTGTACAGAGAAATTCTTTTTGGGAAGCTATCAGTCAATGAAGGAATGTTCTATGAAAATGTGATAGCGCAAATGTTGGTTGCGTCAGGTCATAAATTATATTTTTACACACATTATGACAGAGAACAACATCGTAATGATATTGAGATAGATTTTATTCTTTCAAATAACAGTAAATTGAAGTATAAGATTTATCCCATAGAGGTGAAATCAAAAGAAAAATATACCGTAAAGTCTCTTGATAAGTTCAATGTTAAATTCCGTGGTAGGATAGGATGTAATTATGTTATTCATCCCAAGAATCTGAAAGTAGAGGGTAATACGGTGTATATACCTTCTTATATGGCTTTTTGTCTGTAACACTGAAACCGTTTTAAAAAAAGATGGGTATCGTGGAGGAACTTATAATAAAGCCTCGATTCTTTTAACCGAGGCTTTGTTATGTTTAAAAGTTAACCGTAGTCTTTAATATAGTCTTTATTACATTCCTCCCTGTCCTCCGCCAGAAGAGCCGGAACCGCTACCTCCTCCTGATTTTACATCATCGTTGTTTATGCTTCGGCTTGTTTTCTTAACCTGAGTTTTCAGCTCACCGAATCTCCAGCTTATGCTTAGTGAATAGCCGAGATTATAGTATTTGTTTTTGCTCCAAGAGCGGAAGGTGTCCGTAACAGTATTGTTTTCGTATGTATTGTATTTGTTGAAGATATTGTTGGCTGACAGTGAAACGCTCAGTCTCTTTTCTTTCAGGAATGAACGTGACAGTCCCAGACCGTAGTAATAATATGACGAGCCTTTACCCTGTAAAGTTATATATGGAGTACTTCCACCTCCGTAAACGCTGAGTTGCAGATCCCAAGGAAGAGTTTGCTGTATGTTTCCGAACATGTTGCCGTTGAAACCGGAATTTTTAGTATCAAGCAAATCGCTGCTATAGTCAGAATAAGAGCCTGATGCGTTGATTGATATTCTGGTCTTGTTTCCCGGGTTCCAGTTCATCCACAATGACAGCCTCGTAATCTGTTTCTTTCCGGCATTCATATATGTATTTTCCATTATACTGTTGTTCATGAAAGAATATCTCTCTATACCGTTGTTTGTGAACGTATAGTTAAGGTTTGCGTTTATATTGAACTTTGCAGAAAATGAACTATATGTCAGTCCTACGATATGCGCCTTTTCTGTTTCCAGTTCAGGATTACCGTAGCTCACTGATGTAGGGTTACTTTCGTCGCGGAAAGGGTTAAGATACCATATACCGGGACGATTGATACGCATATTGTAGTTGGCTTTCAGTGTGGATGTTGTGCCAAGCATATACGACATGTTCACGGTAGGAACAACATCGTCGAAACCGGCATTGAAGTTACGTTCCGGCTGGAGTGCGTATTTCACATCCATGAAAGTATGCTCGTATCGTACACCTGCTTTGAAACCGAACTTCTTTAGCTTCAGCTGATAGTCGGCGTATGTTGCAAGGATGCTCTGTCCCTGGTCGAATATGCTTGACATTTTGCTGTCCTGAAGCATCGAACCGTCGTCTTGCTGGATGAAGTATTTACTGTCGCTCGCATTCAGACGATAGATATATTTCATACCGGCATCGATATAATGTTTGTCGTTTATAGGATTTACATAGTCTACCTGTCCTGTATGCTCAGATGTATGTGCATCATTGTCAAAATACTGATTTTTCAGCGAGAAAGGAACATCTACAATATCGATATATTCCGTAGTAGATTCACTGTTGTTTGGAGAATCGTTGTATTTATACGAAACAGTAAGATACTCGCCTTTTGTCTTGAAGGAATGCTGATAGTCGAAATTGATACCTACATTACCGAAGCCGCTTGTGGATTTGTTCAATGTATTGTATCGGTATGTCAACTCTTCCATATTGTTCAGCATACGGTTCTCTGAATTGCTGTTTGTCTTGAAGTTTCCTCCGAACATATTGGCAGAGAATGTAATGAGGTTCAGCGTGTCAATCTCATAACTTCCTTCCAGATTGCCGAACTGGAAATTTCCGTTGCTTTTCGAAGAACCTTCGCTGTTAAGATACTTGTTTGTGTCCGAAGTGTAGTCCTCACGTCCGGAACTGAAATAACTGCGTGGCTGTGTGTTGTAGTTGTACGAATAATTGCCGGATACGGTAAATTTACCTACCTGAACAGTACCGTATGCATATCCGGAAAAGCCTTGATTGCTTGCCCTTCCGCCAAGTGTGACATTATATCCCTGCATCTTGGTGTCTGTAGTGATAATGTTCAGAATACCTCCGATACCTTCCGCATCGTATTTTGCTCCCGGTTCTGTTATTACTTCTATCGATTTGATGCTGCTGGCGGGCAGACTTCTCAACACCTCTTTCGGATTATTGCTCATCAGAGTGTTGGGCTTTCCGTTTACGTGTACTTTGAAGCTGCTTGAACCGTTCACCTGTATATTGTCCTCCCCATCTACAGTCACGAGAGGTACTTTCTTGAGCATTTCCAGTGTGGTGTTTGTCTTTGAGTCTGGGTCGTCCTCCATGCTGTAGGTAATCTTGTCTATTTCTGCTTTCACTAGAGGTTTCTGTGCCACCACTTCTACACCTTTAAGCATTTCCGTTGCCTCGGAAGTAAAAATAGTTCCGAGGTCAACAGATTTCTTGCTTGTACTTAATGTAAAGTTTCTTTTTACGGTATTCTTTCCTACCGATGAGAGAGTTATAACGTAGTCGCCCGGCTCGGACAGTTTCTCGTTGAAACGTCCTTTTTCGTCGGTGACAGAAAGTTTTACTTTTTCGTCAGGATTTGCCGCACTTGATATTCTTACTGTTGCGTATGGCTCGCTTTCGTTAAGAAGTGAGTCAACTAAAGTTCCTTTCACTGAATATATACCGCCCTGCTTTTGTGCAAACACTGTAGCTGTAGTAAGGCATACGAGGAAACATATTAATCCTCTTAAAACATTAGATGACATTTTTGTTCGATTTTGAATTTATTTTCTTGATACTTTTGAAGCTCCACTTGTTGACACGTCAGATTTGGCTGTGCCTCCGAATGATAATTTCGATGCTCCGGACACATCTCCTGTGATATTTTTGTTGCATATTATTTCAGCCTTACTGGCACCGCTTATATCTACATCTGCATAATCGGTGTTCAGATTTTCTGATGATAATTTCGATGCTCCGCTTACATTGATTTCAGCATTCACGGCTTTACCTCCTATACTTGCAGATGATGCTCCGTTGACACTGACTTTCAGCGACTGACAGTTGATATTTGCTTCAAACTTCGATGCTCCGGACACTTCAATATCAAGTTCTTCCGCCTTAATCTCTTCATCCGAACTGAATGAAGAAGCGCCTGAAATTTCGATGTCTTCCAGTTCCTTGCTTGCCGGAACCAATGCGGTAACCTTGAAAGGACTTTTAAAGCTTGAAGCGTAAATCTCAATGCCGTCTTCATCGTGAACTACCTTTATTTTGGGAAGAATTGAAGAGTCGGCAATAATCTGAATTTTGTCAATGTCGTGTCTGTAGTCCACTTTTATTGCACTTCTCACGCTTAATGATTTATATGAGGTATTCACATCATATATGGAAGTAGCCTCATTTTTGCTTGTTGCAGTACTTATCATGCAAGATGTGGCTGTAAAGGAAGTTACGGCACTGATTGTAAGTATTGAAAGAAAATTCTTTAGTTTCATGGTTTCCTTTGATTTAAATTATGATATTAGTTTGTGGCTTTCTTTATTTGTTGTCTTTCAGGAATTGTTTGTAGAGAGCTGATATTTCCGGTCCTGATATACCAAGAATCTTCATTGTGCGGAACATTTCCGGAAGTTCTTCGTTCAAGAAGATCTCTTTTCTGAACGTGAGAATTTTATCCTTTGCTCCTTCGCCTACGAAATATCCTATACCTCTTTTATTATATATAATTTCCATTCCCTGAAGATAGTCGTAAGTACGCATCATTGTATTCGCGTTTACTTCCACCATTGCGGCATACTCCCTTACAGACGGTATTCGTTCTTCCTCCTTGTATGTGTCATGAAGAATTTCGTCCATAATTCTGTCTGCTATCTGCAAATATATTGATTTCGATTCTTTAAATTTCATCATGTGAACAGTTTTCTATCGGTGATTTGTGAATTTCTAAACAAATGATAACTCAGAGTCCAGTTAATAACTGTGAGAACAAGGAAGACAATGCTTATAATATTCACATTCCATAAATCAACATCAGTAGGGTCAAAATATGAAAATAATTCTTTGGCAACCATCCTTCCGAATATGTATGCAATAATGACAAACAGTAATATCATTATTCCCCAAGTTTTTATGAAAGGATGTTTCCTGAAGTATGTACCTCCCAATATGTAAATGGAGTGTCCCCATAAACCGTTTGAGATTAAAAACAGGTAAGATATGAATGTTGATGATGTTCCGTATACTTCAGGATTGATATGTATTGTGTCATAAAAAGAAACAGACATTATATCAAACAGGCAGAAACGGTGAAATTCTTCCGGTGCATCGAACAGCGGCAGAAGAGCTAGTCTTGTCAGTTCTGCAAAAAACAGTCCTACAAAAAATATAACCATAGAAGTGATACATACATATATTACTCTGCTGATGAATTTTTCTCCGATTGTTGCCGGAAGCATCATATACGAGATACGCTTGTTCTTTGTATTCATTACTTCCATTATTCTTGAGGCACATATCATGAGATAGAAGAAAATAACGAATGTCAATATTGAATGGAATGTATTGCAGAAACTTTCGTATTGTATTTCTCCTGTTTCTCTACGATTGCCGGACAATACGCCGTACATTCCGAACAGGAAAGCCATAGCCGCACCTGTATATACTCCTATAAGCCTGTACATGTTTGTTCTCCAATTTTCCATCATGTCGCGTTTCATTACCGCCATGAGTCTTGTAAAACTGAAATTCATATTTGCTATCATAACCGTTCCTCCTTACTTATTTGTTGAATACTTCCTGAATTTTGTTTCTGTCTGCCAGTATGGCATTGAAAAGAACTTCCAGATTCATAGGACTTTCCTCTTCGAATCTGTTTTCCATTATAATGCTGTTACCTTGAACAGATGGTTGTATGAATAATGCTCCGTCGGTAGGTTCGTTCATGCTTTGTTCGCAGAAATATAGCCTGTCTGAAATCTCCTTTACCGATTTGTTAAGTAAGACTTCGGTACCATCTATTATTGTTATGTGATCCAGCAACCTGTCTATATCCCTTACCTGATGTGTGGAGATTATGATAGTCTTCTCATCAGTCATTCCCGATGCTATGACTTTTCTGAACTGGCTTTTCGACGGTATGTCGAGCCCGTTTGTAGGTTCGTCCATGAGTAGGAGAGAGGTGTTTGTAGCAAGAGCAAAGCACATATACGCTTTCTTCTTTTGTCCCATAGAAAGTTCTCCGAGGTTGATATCCATTCCGAGATCGAAATCATTGAGGCAAGTGCTCAGTGTCTCGTTGCTGAAATTAGGATAGAAACCGCTGTTCAGTTTTACGAACTGTTTCATCGACAGGTTTGGCAGGTCGAATTCTTCAGGAACCAGATAAATGTCCGACAGAGTCTGTGGAAGACGTTTTCTGATATCTATACCTTTTATAGTTACATTTCCGTGAGAAGGTTTTAGCAATCCGCAAATGATATACAGCAGAGTAGATTTTCCTGTCCCGTTCTTTCCCAACAGGCCTACTATATTCCCTTTTTCTATTTCAAGATTGAAATCATTGAACACCTGTTTGTTTTTCCCGTATCCGAAGGTGAGATGTTCGGCTTTAATCATTGTTGTGTCCATAATTATTTGTTTTAGTGTATTAGTTGATTAGTGCACTGCAAATGTATTCCTTTTTCTTGAATATGCAATACCATAAACAGGTGTTTAACAAAAATTACATATTAAGTATTGCTATAAGTATATAAAAAAAGATTGTTCTCCTTTTTGTTTTCAATAATGGAGAACAATCTTTTATTTACATCTGGATAATTTAAATTGCTGACAATATTGTCTTGCAGCTTCCTGAAATGAAATCAGTTTTTAATCATTCATTGTTGTGAATGGAGACTGGCGTTTTTTTCAGACGAGAATGAGTCGATAAGTATTGAACAGATTTTTTCAAGATATGCGTCTGCATATTCTTTCATTCCTAAATCAGTGGCATGTACTCCGTCTACCTGGCTATCCATACTTAGTCCCAATTCTTCGAATGTCATATAATGAAGATTCTCAATGTTGTTCTTCGTTTCTTCATATACCTTACGCAATTCTCTGTTTGTTACATCAAACCATTCATGTCTTTTATCAGAAACCTGATAACCCATGTAACCATCATGTTCGACAAGTAAAATAGGAGCATCAGTCTTTGATCTTAGGATTTTCAATCCTTTCTTTAAACGTGGGCTAATCCATGCTACACGTTCATCGGTCATATTGGGCATACAGTCTATAATGAATAAAGAGGCATCCGCTTCTGACAATAATTCGAACATTTCTTCATCCAAAAAGCCGTTTCCTGAAAATCCGAGATTGACTATTGGCATATCCAGTTTGCGTTGGACTATATTGGTCCATGCCATACCAGGTCTGGAAGCGCAAGCTCCCTGTGCGATTGAAGTGCCATATACTATCACAGGTTTTTTCTTGTCCGGTTCCACGAACTTAAAATAACTGTTGTCCGGAATACCTATCTGTAAAGATTTTACACCATTATAAAGAGGTAGGAATAAAGTGAATTCAGCGCCATTGGCCGGTGAATTCCTATAAACCAGATCTTTATAGGTATAACGCACTGTATCGCCAAAATGATATCTTGCGGCACACCAATATTGCTTCCCATTACCTTCTTGCATATATAAATCCACGCCACTTACACCTGTAGAAGGCATGTGTGGCATGGCGAAACCTCCGGTTACCTGATATCTGACTTGTATAGATGAGGCATTAGTGCAGAACTTAATATACATTCCAGCACAGTTCTTAGAAAGATTCCATACAGGTTTTCTTACCATAGTCTGGGCTCTATCAGGCAACCGGTGATAAACTTTTCCGATTTCATTACTGAAACATCGTCCCTGTAATGGAAAAACAGATTCATCAGCCGGATTATACCAGACTGTTGTCTGTGCATTAAGTCCATTCAGATAACCTAAAGTCAGAAGTAATATTATCAGAAAATTAAATGTCTTTTTCATATTAATAATTATTGCAAATCAATTTCTGATGGCATGGTCTGCTTTCACATCTTCTCCATTCCATGCTTTAAGTCCTGTCCATGGAGTAAAAGGATCACTCCAGAAAGGATCTGTAGGAGGTAGACCTAACGCTACAAAACCAAATGTGCACAAATATACGCTTCCTGTATTTATATATCTTTCTGAAATGTTTAGCTGACTTCCGGCAAAACCTACACGTAACCAACCATTCTCATCGAATGTATTTGGGGCAGAAAACTGACGTGAAATAACAGCTGTTAATGCACATCTGACCTGAGCAGGAGAAACAATTTTTGGAAGCTGGTGATCCAGAGCAACATTTGACAAGGCGTGGAATGCACCGACACGATATGCTATTGAACGTCCTAAAACCGGATAAGCGCCTTCGGGGGAGATCATGCGTTCCTGCTGTTCTGCGTATCTGACAAAACGTTTTTGTTGTACAGGTAAAAATTCTGCCGCTCCTTCTATATTATGTTTTTTCATAATCTTCAGAACATCTGTCAACATAGGATGAATGACGAAACTGTTATAGTAATCTGCATGATATTGAGGACCGTCACCATATACTCCATCGCCTTTATACCAATTGTCACGGAACATATTAACACCGTATGTCAGTCTTTCCATGTCACATTCACCAGTGAATTCCAATAATGCAGCTTCAACGATCGAAGCAAACAGCAACCAGTTGTTATTTCCTGGTTTTATTCCACGAGAACGTTTTAATTCAGTAATCATCCGTTCTTTAGTTACATCATCAAATCTTCCCCAAAGTTGGTTGGGAGCACGCAAAAGACCTTGTGCCAGGAATGCTGCATCTACAAGTGGTTGAGAGGGTGTTCCGAAATCAAGATAATCCGGTGCTGAAGGGTTTACGGCATTAGACAGTCCTTTTAATGTGAGTTCAATATATTTGCCGCGAAGTTTTCCTTCTTCTGTTTCATCCTCTCCTAGTTCAAGCCATGGTGCGATTCCGCATATTGTTCTGCCTACAGCTTCAAGATGTGAATATACAGTAACTCTTTTTTTGTCAAGAGATTCTTGCGGCATGTTTTTCTTAAGAGTGTTATTGGCCAGATTTGTTAGTACAGGGTCTGCAATCTTTGTCAGTGTGTTTATCCATACTTCTCTGTCTTCTGCACCTGAAGGAATTTTTTTCTCGGTATTGGTGCAGGATGCAAAAAGTGAAATGAATACTATTAATAGAAAGTAGTGTTTCATGATATATTTTCTTTAAATTATTTGTTATATAAATTCTTTAAACGCATAAGAGCTTCAACATAGTAATAGTCGGCGTAACTCAATGGTACATCAACTTCACTATTCCCAGGTTTATGTCCAGTACTATGTTTCAATATAAAATTACAGTTAGTTCCTTTTTCTGCAAGATATTCGGGGGAAGTCAGAGAACGTATCTGATCTTCTGCATAAGCGAGACATTTATTGCCAAAATCATCGTGGTTCAATTGGCTTAAGTCAATAAGTGCGGAAGCCATTATTGCTGCGGCAGAAGCGTCACGAGGAGTATTAGGAATATCAGGACAGTCAAAATCCCAATATGGAACCTTATCTGCCGGCATTTTTGGATGCCTCATAAGATATTTTGCAATATTGTTTGCTTGGATAAGGTAATCTTTTTTACCAGATTCTTTATACATCATAGTATATCCATAAATTGCCCAAGCTTGTCCACGTGCCCATGATGAGTCATCAGCATATCCTTGATGAGTTTGTTTTATATGTGGCTGACCAGTGATTGTGTCGTATGAAACGACATGATAACAGCTGTAGTCCGGGCGGAAATGATTTTTCATAGTATTATCTGCATGGGATAAAGCTATATTTATATAAGTAGAATCATTGACCATTTTACCTACTTTCATAAGTAGTTCAAGGTTCATCATATTGTCTATTATGACAGGATATTGCCATATTTTTTTGTTAAAATCCCATGAACGGATTAATCCAACATTTGGTTTATAACGTGTGGAAAGAGACTTTGCAGCCTGAATCATTGTATTTTCATATACTTTGTTTCCGGTAAGGCGATAACCGTTGCCATAACTGCAATTAATCATAAAACCTACATCATGGTTGTCTGTAACGAATTGTGCCTTTTCTACTCTTTGTGTATACATCTCAGCATACTTCTTCATCTCTGCTGTAGGGTTATACTCATATAAATACCATAATACACCCGGAAAGAAACCACTACACCACCATTGATATCCTGATGTTTCTAATTTTCCGTCCTTAATGGATTTAGGAAGTTTCCCTTCTACATTCTCCAGACTTGATGCCATTAACAATGATTGTTCTGCAGATCTTTGCAGACCTCTTTCAACAACTGATTTCATGCTTTCACTTTCTTGATTCGTTGAACATGAACAAAGAGCCAATGCTAATAAAAAACAATTTAATAAATTTTTCTTCATACGTAAATATTTAGTGTTATACATAGTTGTAGGATATAATTAATCTGAAATCATAAATCTATGATAAAAGAAAAACTTTTAAATATTGAGCCTTGCTGTCGTTTTATAATAAGACAATAATAGATTTATATATTTAATAATTGTATATAAATAAATGTCACAAAATTTCGGGAGTTAAAGTTATATAGATTTATCCTATATCATATGATTTCTTACAAAGATATTTTAATACTATAGGAAAATTTATTATTAAAGACAAGAATTTTAAATATTGAAACAAATTGACACGTCTAAAGTTATTATTTTATCTTTCTGTATATTTAGTATCAACTAATATTATTTCTTAACTTTAATATCTTGCCAGCGTTGTTTCATTCTTTCTACAGATGTTGTACCGTATTCCTTCCCAATGAATGAATTGTGGTATTTTGCAACAGCATCATCAAGTATTATTTTCATACGATTTACCTCTGGCATATAATAGGGGGCCAAATTGTTCTTTTCCAAAGGATCATCAATGATGTTATATAATTCATACACCCCATTTCTATATATCAATTTGTGTTCCTGTTCCATTACAACTCCTTGATTCTGGAATAAAAAAATTAAAGGATTATTTCTTCCTTCTTGTCCTTTCAATAACGGTAGTAGCGATTCACCATCCAATTGATATGGAGCCGATTGTAAAGATAATATTTCAGAAAAAGTTGGCAAATAATCAGAAGTTATAGCTATCTTAGAGGTCCTCATTCCACCTTTAATCTGCGAAGGCCACACCATGAATGCGGGAACACGTATACCGCCTTCATATAAATCCCTTTTTCTTCCTCTTAGATTTGCTGTTGAGCCAGGAGTGCCGACCTCAGGTCCGTTATCGCTACAGAAACAAATGATAGTATTGTCGTAAAGTCCCTGTTCCTTCAAGAAAGAAACAAGTCTTCCGATTTGCTCATCCATAGCTGTTATACATCCATAATAATTTCTTTCTTTTTTATTGTGACTGGCATACATCGCTGCATATTCGGCTCCGGCTACACAAGGCAGATGAGGAGTATGGAACCATAATACATTGAAGAATGGACGTCCAGCTTCTTGACAATGTTCTATAAATGTTATAGAACGATCCATAATGATTTTGCTATCATCTCCTGAAATATTGTCAGTGACTTTCTTTCCTGAAATTGTCCAGTAAGATGTTCCATAAGGAAGGCTCTCTTCCTCTGGTTGTAGACAATCCCAAAAACGTCCGTCGTTTTTTATTGGTTTGCGCATAGGATCGTATGTTGGCACTTTAGATTCAGTTACAAAAGCTTCTGTATATCCATGTTCTATAGGAGGATTATATTCTTTAGTATTACCTTCTCGACCACGATTTGCATCCTTTTCTCTATACGTTAATGTTCCTAGGTGCCATTTTCCGAAATGGCCTGTGATGTATCCTTTTTGGAGTAAGAGTTCAGGGAGTGTGACTTCTTCTGGTCTTAAGATTCCGACATTTGCATGAAAGATTCCTGTACGGAAAGGATTGCGTCCTGTCAGTACACTAGCTCTTGTTGGAGATGAAACCGCGCAAGCTGAATAAAAACGATCAAATATGATTCCTTCTGATGCCAAGCTGTCCAGATGAGGCGTTTTTATTGTAGTATTACCATTGAATCCCACATCTCCCCATCCTAAGTCGTCAGCCATAATAAGAATTATATTTGGTGATTCTTGTGCCAGAATCATATTCCCCGATAATAATGGTATTCCGGTTAATAATAACTTAAAATTAGAACACATATTCTTAATTATTTTTATGTCTGTTGATAAAACTATTGTTCAGAAAAAAACGTTTTGAAGCATGTACTGACATTCTGATTATCACCTGTTTCTTTTTGCTTTTCAAGAAGAATGCTGAATAAATCATCTGCAATACTTCTATATTTAGGCAGTCTTGCCAGATCGTTCATTTCCAAAGGGTCTTTCTTTATATCGTATAGTCTTACTACATTGTTTTTAAGATAAAGTATTAGTTTGTAACGTTCAGTACGGACCATACGTTGCAGATTGATATAAGCACCGTAGACCGCTTCTTCAGCGCATTTTTTTTCTGCATTTTGCTCTTTTTTGACCAAAGGAAGAAGGGATTTGAAATCTACGTCGTTCATGTGTTCACTATCTGCTATGTCCATCGCTGTTGCCATTGCATCCTGCAGATAAACCAAACTCTCACATTGTCCCTTCTTTACTCCGGGACCACAGATAATCAGTGGAACTCTCATACTTGCATCGTACATGTTCTGCTTACCAATCATTCCGTGGTCGCCAACAGCCAATCCGTGATCGGCAGAAAAGATGATATATGTGTTGTCATATTTACCAGACTTTTTAAGTTCATCCAGTATACGGCCAATCTGTTCATCCATGTGTGAGATAATGGCATAATATTCCTGACGATTAATCTTTACAGAGTATTCTGTACGTGGAAAAGGTGCTAGCTGTTCGTCACGCAAACCTTCGCCACAACCTATTTCACGATAATAAGGATAAATTGGCTGGAAATTTTTGGGAATGCTAATATTTTCCAGCGGGTACATGTCTACAAAACGCTTGGGTGACTGGCGTGGATCATGTGGGGCATTGAAAGCAATGTACATGAAAAATGGCTCATTCTTTTTCTTTGCTTTGCGAATATAGCTGACAGCATCGTCACCTACTACTTCGCTCCAGTGTTTACCACCTTCCCAATAACCGCCATATTCTTCTTTATAAGGTTGCCAGTTGTCATCTTGTCCTTCTATAAATTTTCTACCTTGAGGATTCTTCTCTGAAGCTGCATAACCGGCAGGGGTTTGCCGTGGCATTCCTCCACGTATATGATTAGTCACATCGAATACCTTTTTGGCATCTACTGAGACATGCCATTTACCTGTCATATAAGTTGTATATCCTGCTTGTTTCATGTATTGCGGCCAAAACAAAGGGCTAGATATATCTACATTATTTACATTTTCCTTGTTGGAAACCACTTGTTTGGCTTTCCAAAGATATCGGCCTGTAACCAGCATTGAACGGCTTGCCACTGAAATAGCTCCATTCCATCCCCCCTGATTGAAAGCATGTGTAAAATACATTCCATTTTTACGTAGTTCGTCTAAATTGGGAGTGTATAATTTGTCCTGCCCAATATTACCCATACAATTATATGTCATATCGTCGGCGAATATGAATAGAATATTGGGCCTTTCTTCAGCATGAAGTCCCAATGAGGATAATGGTATAATTCCACATAAACCTAAAGTATATTTTAATTTCATAGAGATCTGTATAAATGGTTGAACTAACTGTACTTAGCTATTATATTTTTTTATTACATATCGTATTTTGCCCGTAACATCTTCTGAAAGTATACGTAATTTGATTCTATATAACTGTTTACCCCATGTCTGTTTTAATTTTTCGTCTTTCAATTCAAATTTCTCATAAGAAGGGTTCAAATCATTATTATCAAAATACAAGGCATATTTAGAACTTCCCATATCGAATATGATTTTTTTATCTGAAATATCCGGACGTACTGGGGTCATAAGGATTATTTCAGCAGGATTTTTAAATTCTTTCAATTGATAATTTTCGGTTATTGTAATTTCTTTATTTCTTTTGAACAATATTTCTCTTTTCCAAGATTTTACATTAGCTTCTTGTGGATATGCTTGAGCAAGCTCCAATGAGAACATTACCTGTGTTTTCTTTATAGTGGTCTTTACATTGTATGAAGCATAGCGTTTTCCATTTTTTTGTTCAATTCCATTAATTATTGGTAGATTATGATATCCGGACTGCATACACCATATTTTGTATCTGGTGGCATCATTAAATGTTTCTTTTCTGTATGTTTCAGTTCCAGGATCAATAAATAAAGGTAGTCCATCTGCATAAACGATAAAACTGCCTACATCGTTGTGGTTATGACTTTCTGCATTATGTCCTCCTTTAGTTGCCAAAAACAGACCGGAAGTTGAATTAGGGATCGAACGGGCTGTCAGTACCTCAATATTAGGTAACCATGCGTCGTTGAATAGTACATCTACAGGTTCAATTTGTTTTAAATCTTTTAAAACAGTTAGTAAAGAAAGCTCTCTGCTGATAGAACCAAAATTATCACGAGTAAAAACAAATGACGGGTTAGTGAAGTAATTCAGACTAGCTGCTGTATTTGCAGAGAGGCTCATCAATTCCTGGTTTTTAAGGTAAAGGGCAGAAGGAAACCAATCTACATGAGGAGATAGTATTGGACTAGAGTCCGCAAAATTAACAAAAAAGCCATTACCTATGTTCATTTTACAAAAATATGCTCCCATAGATTGGATTTTATCAACAGATGATATGTCAATCATTCCATTTGTAGCTTTCTTTAAAAGAGTTAAACAGTCAAGTAGTGAACCTGCTGCTCTATCCCAATAATGAGGACCTTCATTACAACCACCATCTTGAGGATATTTGTCAATGAAACTGTCAAGAGAAGTTAGTACAAGTTGTAAAGACTCAATCTGTTTCTCCCTGTTAGGCTCTGCCAATAGAATACATGACAACCAATTTGAACAAATCCAAGGATTCCAGTTCATTGCAGCACCTCTCCACCATTCTTTTTTATTTATCGCCTCATCAAGTATTCTTTTAGAGATTTCCTCTAAAATTCTCTTTTCCAGTAGTGGAGAAAATTTCTTGATAGGTTCTTTAAACATGTAGTATGTCCAAGCCATCAGGCCACCTGTCTGAGCGTTGAAAAGATCCAATGTTTGTTTTGTCTTAGTTGGAATAGCAGAGCCGTAGTGAGCTGGTATTCCCCACCAAGTCTCTTCACAAATGGAAAATAGACCATTAAATATGTCAGGTAAGAAACGGCCTTTTCCTTCCATAATTTCACCTAATGCTAGTGTGGCCAGTTTTTTCCTCTTTGTAAAACTGAATTCTTGGTAATTGGTCCTATTTCCATTCCTTTGGAACTCAGAAAATAGAAATATATTAACAGATTCCCATGGAGTCCCTTTATATTTCTCGGCTTCAGTTATATAACTGTTACGCATAGCTTCAGGTATGGAGTCAGACCAATATGAATCACCATATAGTGGAACAGGAGTGAACTCCATGGGGGCTGCCAAGTTCTTTTTTAGAAAATCTGAAGTACATATTGAAGATAAAATATTTGTTTGTTCTGTCTTTGCAAACAAACATGTGGGCATTAATAAAAATGCAATTACAGTAAAAAATAAATTATACATAATGTCTTTTTAATATGAGTTTATAAATATATTATTGATAATTATTTATCCAATCTATCTGCTTCCACATTTCTGGTTCATCGTTCTTTTGTGGTTCCCCTGGTGTACTGCGCCCTTTTATGATATATTGCTTTAAAAGATTACGTAATGTTTTTACTATTTCCGGATGTTCAGCTTGCAGATTGGTTGTTTCTCGTGGGTCTGTTTCCATGTCATACAATTGAACAGCTGGAAGAGTTGCAATCACCTCCTCATCACGACCAGGCTTTGGAAAACTCCATCCACCGGAACTTGGAGAAAGTAATAGTTTCCATTTACCTTTTCTAATAGTAAACTGTCCGGCTATTGAATGATGGACTGTTGCTTCTCTGATAGGAGAGATCTCTTTCTCTGATTCTAGTGCAGGTAGTAAACTGTAACTGTCTTCTCCTTCTGTAGAGGATAGGCTATAATCACATATATCTGCAAAAGTTGCATAAAAGTCTGTTAAGCAGACAGTTTGTTTAATCAGATGAGGTTTAACACGATTAGGCCAACGAACAATACAGGGTACACGGTGTCCGCCGTCGAATAAATCCGCCTTATGACCACGGAAAATTCCGTTTGGAGCATGCCCTTGTTTTTGCAATTCATTGATTCCTGCTGCCGGACTACAACCATTATCTGTAGTGAAAACAACAATTGTATTATTCTCTTCACCCGATTGTTTTACTGCACTAAGAACTTTTCCTACCATATCGTCAACCATCAGTACAAAGTCACCGTATTCTCCGAGACCGGATTTGTCACGATATTTTTCCAATGGTAGTATTGGAGTGTGAGGAGCAGGAAGTGGTAGATACAAAAAATAAGGTTGAGAAGAAGATGATTTTTCTCTTATGTATTTACACGCACGATCTATAATATTGGGTAGAACCTCTTCATGTATGAAATCTGAACCGGTTGGACCTTTACGCCACCAACTGTATTTACCATCATTGACTGTCTCGCGATTTGGTACGCTGGTAGGTTTGTCGTTTTCAATGTATATATATGGAGGCATATCCAGCGAACCACAGAATCCGAAGAAATAATCGAAGCCTCTGGTTGTAGGACCGTTTGTTACAGGTTTGCTGAAATCTATGTTGTTTTTTCCTGCATCTATGTTGTTCCAGTCCCAGCCAAGATGCCATTTACCAATACCTGCAGTGGTGTATCCCTGTTTTTTAAGCATTGAGGCCATGGTTTCTCTATCCTGTGAGATCAATGCTTTTGAATAACCGCTTAATACTCCTTGTTTAAGAGTTGAACGCCAATTATAGCGACCTGTAAGGATACCGTATCGGGTAGGTGTACTGACGGAAGAACTGGAGTGTGCGTCTGTAAATACAGCTCCCTCTTGGGCCATACGGTCTAAATTGGGAGTTGAAAGTCGGCATGAATCACCTCCTAAAAATGATATGTCGCCGTAGCCCATATCATCGGTAAGAATGAACACAATGTTTGGATGCTTTTGTTCTGAACATGCAGTTAGGACTGTTATAATCCCCGAATAAAATAGAAGCTTTTTCATATTATTAGTATTTGTTTTTATAGTAATTTCTTAAGTCTTTTTCCTTAAAAAGGAGTATATATGATTAGGTTTACTAATTATTTGAGAAATAGTAGTATAATCATCCCCATATGCTACAAATATAATGAATATGTTTTCTTTTCGTACATCATTCCTAATATTTTGATATATAATATGTTATTTTAAGATAACATATATAATAAAGAAATGTATATTTAGATTATGCTGAAGTTGATCTCCCTATTAATTATGCTGACTATTATTTTCTTGAAGCGATAAAAAGACAAAAACAATGTATCAAACGTAACTAAAAACTAACTATATTTGCGTGTAATAAATTTAATCTATGAATATGAAAACCATAAAACGAATTTGTCTATTACTAATTTTTACTGTTCTATCTGCTATGCCAATGTGGGCGGATGATTTTGATACCATCTATGAACGAATGTATGAACGATACTTAAAATGTAGTACACCGTCTTCGGAGCAGATTGAAGAAATATTGAATACTATTTTGCCCAATGGCGCTATATCGGGAATTGATTATAAGGCTTCAAATGGAAGCCCAAGAAAACACGTACAGTTATTGACAGAGTTGGCTTGTGCTTATCAACAACCACAAAACAAATATTATAAAAATGAAGAGTTAAGACAAGCTTTTCTGAAATCGCTTAGGTTTTGGATTATCACAAATCATCAAGCAAAAAACTGGTGGTTCCGGTTTATTCCGTATCCCAATGAATTGTCGAGAAGTGTAGTGTTGATGTCAGAAGAAATAAAGAAAGAACAGGACTTATTTGATAATACGATAGAATATTTACGGTGGGGATATATGAACGCACGTCCTTCTCTAATGACGGGTGCAAATGGTGCTGACATAATTATGGGAGCTTTTGCTGCTAGTATATTAACAAGAAACGAAGCTCAAATGCAAGAGTTTAATACGAAAATGACTAAACTGTTGACCATTGAGCACCGAGACGGTATACAGTCTGATTATCTGTTTTCACAACATAGTGGACACGGACGACAACTATATTTTACGAATTATGGAAAAGAGTTTGTGAAATCTACGTTATCATACATGGAATTTTGTAAGGATACAAAATTTCAAACACCAGCAGGGGTGAATTTGATTCAACGACTTTTTACTGATGGTGTACAATGGATATTCTTTAATAAACAGTACGATCCAAATAATGCTGGAAGATTTATTAGTAGTGAAAAATATTCTGAAGAAATCCAATCATTAGCTGAAAGAGTTTATAAACTATGTCCTCCCACTGAACAGAAAGCAGGTCAATTGGCTGCCAAGCATATTTCAGGGAATAATGAGCTCGAGGGTAATCGTATGTTCTGGCGATTTGACTATATGATTAATAGAAGGAAGAACTATATGGCTACTACCCGCATGACTTCAACTCGTACCGTTGGTAATGAAGCCGGTAATGGGGAAGGGAATTTTAATTATTATTCTTCTAATGGAGTAAACTATATCTTTGTAGAAGGTAACGAATATAATGGAAACTTTTTTAAAGTTTTCAATAATAGGCAGTATCCTGGAATTACTTCAGAACAAGATACAAAGCCTCTACCAATTCCTGTATGGGGAGAAGGAGGAGGTAATGCCTCTGCTTTTGCTGGGGGAGCAAGTGACAGCATATACGGAACGTGTGCAATGAACTTGGATCGTAGAGGATTGCAGGCAAATAAAGCTTGGTTTTATTTCGATCGTGAGTTCGTGGCTTTGGGATGTGGAATCAGATGTAACCAAGGAACAGGAAATGTATTCACAACGATAAATCAGTGTAACAGACATGGTGAAGTATTATATTGTATAGATAATGAAGTCTTATCATTAAATGAACAAAAGATTACTGTAAGTCCACAATGGATTTATCATAATAAAATAGCTTATTTAAATCTGGACGAATATGCGAGTATTCATGTTGAAAATAGCCCTGAATCAACTATTAGTATAAACATAGACCATGGAGTACAGCCTAAAAATGGCAAATATGCTTATATTGTATATCCTGATATTGAAAGTACTTCAGATATAATGAAATATGCAGAGAATATACCGATAACAGTGTTGTCAAATAATGAAAATGTACAGGCTGTACGTCATAATTCTCTTAAAATTACTCAGATAATTTTTTATCGGCCTGGAACTTTGAGATTAAATAATGGAGTAGAAATTGTTACAGATTCTCCATGTGCAATTGTATGGAACGAAAGTAAACGGAGAATACATATTTCCAATCCGATGTGTGAATCTGTTCCAACAAAAAAAATCCATATACGGTTACATGGAGCAAATACAGATTTTGAGTCTGATATTATACTCCCTCAAGGAGATAAAGCTGGAAGTAGTGTGATGATAAAACTCTTTTAATAATAAGCCTTAGTGTAATATTATTACACGGTTTTATGTTGATTTTATATTATAAGATATTATGAGAACAATTTTAGGATCAAAGTATTTATTGCTTTCTGTTTCAACCTTATCTTTTTTGTCCTGCTCTTCAAAGACAGAAAAGAATAAATCAGATAGGCCCAATATATTGTTTATCTGTGTTGATGATTTACGTAAAGAACTTGGATGTTATGGTTCTGTAGTAAATAGTCCCAATATTGATAAACTTGCCAGCGAAGGCAGTCTGTTTTTCAATCACTATGCTCAAGTGCCGACCAGTGGCGCTTCCAGGGCCAGTATGCTTACCGGACATTTACCAAAACGAAAATCCGATTTGCGTAATGAGGCATGCTACGAAAATATTTCTAATAAGCCTGAAGTAGAGACTCCTGAGACCATGTTTCATCATCTTCGCAGAAATGGTTATTATACAGTAGGTATAGGCAAGATCAGCCATTCATCAGACGGATATGTTTATGGCTATGAGGATCAGCGTTCTGATATCAAAGAGTTACCTTATAGCTGGGATGAGTTATGTTTTGATTCCGGTAAATGGGGGAGTGGTTGGAATGCTTTTTTCGGATATTCCGATGGCACCAACCGTCAGGGTATGAAGAAAAAGGTTAAACCTTATGAATGCGCCCATGTGGAAGGTATCGAATTACCAGACGGTCATACCACCAGACTTGCCGTTGATAAAATCAAGGAATTGTCAGAGAGAAAACAGCCGTTCTGTTTGGCGGTAGGATATTTCAAGCCTCATTTGCCATTTGTCGCCCCCAAAAAATATTGGGATCTTTATGATGAATCTTCTTTACCGCTTTCCCCCATGAAGGATATCCCCGAAGGTTGTAATCTGTCCACCTTACACGGTAGTGGTGAGTTTAACGGTTATTTGCTTGGTGATGAGAAAGTAAGTCTAAAAAAGAATGTATCTGATGACTATGCGCGTAAACTCCGCCATGCCTATTTTGCCTGTATCAGTTATATTGATGACCAGATAGGAGAATTGCTGAACGCGCTTGATGAATATGGTCTTTCAGATAATACTATTGTAGTTTTGTGGGGTGATCATGGTTGGCATTTGGGTGACCTACGTATATGGGGTAAACATACTTTGTTTGAGAAATCGTTGAATAGTTGTCTCATAGTAAAATCTCCCAATTGCAAGAAAGGCGTCAAAAATAGAAGAATAATCAGTTCCGTGGATATCTATCCCACACTAATGGATTTGTGTGGAGTCCAGAAACCTTCCGGACTTGACGGTAAAAGTTTTGCAACCCTATTGAATAATCCTGATGATAGAAATTGGCCTGATCAGTCTTATAGTTATTTCAATGATGGTGTAAGTTTACGTACTTCAGATTATCGTATATCTGTTTACAATAAGAATGGTAATATCTTCACCGAATTGTACCGTTATGACGATGATTGTATTGAAAAGAAAAATGTTGTTGACGAGAATACGGACATACTCGAATTGCATGCCAATCTTAAAAGTCTTATTTTAAGGAAATAGAGGAATGGAATACATCCTCTATTTCTGTTCTTTACTAGATAATTCTTATTTACTGATATTCTCAGAATGAATTCGAAGCTTTTCTTTTATAACGTTTGCAGTCTTACCGTCCAACTTGTCGGCACTGATGGTTAGTGTAGGATTCTCTCTCCATTCTTTCGTCTTAATTATTATTACTCCTTCCTTCTTGTCGAATACACCGAACTTCTGGAAAATCGCCTGTGTCTTATTCTGTTCGCTTATGACTTCTATACTTTCAATTTTTTGAGGGTTTAAGGCACTGAATTCTTTCTGTGATGCCACTTTATCGTCTATAACAATCAGAACGTTTTCCAGTGACTTGTTGAACCTTACGACTCCGGGTATAGTGGGAGAGCTTGCAGTGGCTTTTGGTTCGTCTTTATCCAGATTGTTGAGTTTGAAAGTCACAGGTACTGTATATTTTACAGCTACTGTCTTTCCTCTTTGCATTCCGGGTGTCCATTTAGGCATGTTGGCCAGTACCCTTATAGCTTCTGCATCAAGCGATGGAGACACGCTTTTCATCACTTTGAAGTCGGAGGTATATCCGTCTTTTCCTACTATGAACTGTACAATAACTCTTCCTTGTTTTTTCTCCCTCAAGGCATCAGCCGGGTATTTGATGTTCCGTGCAACGTATTTCATCAGTTCAGACATTCCTCCTGGATATTCAGGCATCTGTTCCACTATAAAGAAGGTATTTTCGTCTTTTGAAGATGTTGAGGTTTGTGGTATTTCCTTTTGGGTTCCATAGCCGACTACCACAATTTCATCCGTTTCCTGAACATCATCTTTCAGCCTTATCGGGCTCTTTTTCATTGATTTTATGTTCTCTTCTGTTACAGTTACAGAATATGTTTCTTTTCCGATGTATGAGAAAACAAGTACAGACTTTGGATTTGTTTCTATCTTGAACTTGCCGTCCAGGTCGGTTATGGTACCGTTATTGGTATTCTGTATAATTATGCTAGCTCCAATTATAGGTTGTCCTGTGGCATCGTCTATAATAGTTCCTTCAACTATTACAGACTTTTCCGATACGGAGTTTACGTTTTCTACCTCATGATTTTCCGTAATTGCCGAAAAATCATTAACTTTGACATTTGAAATCTCGTCAGTTAATTTTGAGATTTCAGGATGGGCAAAGGCGGCAACTGTTACAGCTGCCAGTGGAAGTACGTAGAGATACTTCGCACGAGCCCATGGGCTGGATTTCTTTTTCATCATCATAGTGATACGTTTTTTAAGTTTACTGTGATTAAAGCTGTTGGCGATTGAGTAGAGCCTTGAGCCGACAGCTTTTTTTATTAATAATAGTTGATAATTCTTTGCGTCTATCCCGTTTTTTATTACAGTTTCATCGGCTTCGAATTCATGTACGTTCTGAAGTTCCGATTTGATAAGCCATGATGCCGGGTTAAACCATTGCAGAAGTATGCATATATCTGCCAGAATAAGGTCGATAGAATGATGATTGGAGATATGTGCTATTTCATGACATAGTATCTCTCTGCCGTTTTCTTCCAGGTCGGTACGCGATATTACTATTCGGTTCATCCAGCTGAAAGGTGAGACTTTTTCGTCTGTCACTATCAGTTTGATGTTCCCAGTATTATCTTTTACATATAGGTTGATGTCTTCTTCTTTACCTTTGCGGCTGATTTTCAATACTTTTCTGAACTGTAAAATCTCTTTTACGGCAAAGAAGAGTATTCCGGTGATGTAAATGATTGCTGCAAATATGGTGATATGTTCCATTGTGGAAGTATTGTGGGTTGTTGTTACTATATCCGTATCTGTTATGACAGGCATAATAAGTGATTCATCCATTGACATTTCAACCTGAACTGTTTCAACGGGTTGCTCCTCCATGCTTATCTTGGCGAAAGGTATTATGGAGCATATAATCATCAGGCCAAGCAGCGAGAACCGATTGAAGCGATGAAATGTTTCGCGGCTCATCAGCAGTTTGTAGAACAAATAGAATATTGCCAGACAGACGGCCGATTTCAGTATATATATAAGTAGTGTTCCCATATTATTAAACCTTTTCTAGCATTACTTATTTTCTGTTCTCTTCTTCAACTTTCTTTATAAGTTCTTTCAGCTCATCTATGGATATGTCTTCTTCTTTAACTAAGGATGAAACTACATTAAGGTAGGAATTATTGAAATACTTGCTTATTACACTTTTCAACGTTTTCGTACTGAAATCATCCCGGCTAACTGTGGCATAATACTGAAATGTATTTCCGTATGCTTTGTGTCCTATATAGCCTTTCTCTTCCAATCCGCGGACTATTGTCGACAGTGTGTTGATATGCGGCTTAGGCTCTTCGTAAAATGAAAGAAGTTCTTTCACAAATAATGGACCTTTTTCCCAAAAAAAATCCATAATTTCCTCTTCTTTTGATGTCAGTTTTTTCATAAGGCTTACTCTGTATTTTTTTGTTTGTTACAAAGTAACTAAAAAATATAGTTACCTAACTAAATAATATAGTTAAATATGTTTAATCTGTTGATTATTAGATTTTTATTATAGGTTTATTCTTTATGGACTTTCCTTTCTCCAAATCGTAATTAAAACGTGACCAAGTTTCAATTAAAACTTGGTCACGTTTTAACCGAAACTTGGTCACGTTTTTTTTCGAGCTTTTCTTGTCTTGAATTTATTGGATTGCGGAGTTGGGATGCTTGGTCCTGATTATAGCTTTAACCTTTGATTTCAGATAATTTGTACTATATCCCGACCAGCTGTCCAGAACTTTTCCTTCGGGAGAAATCATAACGAAATGGGGAATGCCTCTTACACCATAAACAGCCCCCAAACCATTAAAACCTTTCAGGTCGCTCCAGTTATGCCAGGTTATAGGATATTTTTCTGAAACTTTTTTCCAGCCTTTCTTGTCCTGCAAGTTAAGACTTACTACTTCAAGGTTATCCTTATATTCTTCGCTTACAGCCTTCAGCTCAGGCTGTGCCATGATACATGGGCCACATCCGTCGCTCCAGAAGTCAAGCAATACAAACTTGCCTCTAAAATCGGATATGTGGTGAATATTTCCTTCCAGATCATATATGTCGCTATCAGGAGCGTCATCACCTTTCGCTGCAACAGTCGGTGGATTCAAGGCTAAATAAACAGTATTTCCGATATCAGAATTCTTCTGTTCTTGGTCAAGCATATCATAAAGCTTTCGCAATTCTTCTCTTATGGGAATATCTTTTTCGTAACTCAACATTCGTGCAAGACCTTCAAGTTCCTTCAGCCAGGCTGCATTGATGTCGGAGTCCAGCATTATTTTTGCAATCCTCTTATATATGATATTAAATTGTATATCATCCCTCATTTTATTCAAACTGTCTGCTATGGCCTTCATCCTTTGATTTCTTTCCATAGCATAAGCTCTGTAGTATTTATTTGTTTCTATGGACAGACGCTGGACTTCTTTCCATTCGTTCAAGGAAGCTCTAATAAGTTTCTGCCGGAATTTCTGTTCATCTAAATTGCTTTCTACATCCCATGTGAAAATATAACGGTCTTTTCCTGTGATACTGACATCACACCCTTTCTTAACCCATAAATCGAGAGGCATGGAAGGAAAATTATCCGAGCGTAATACTATCATTACATTTCTCAATTTGTCATCCTCAGGAGTATATACAAATTTGAATTTTCCGTCAATAATGGTATCATACATCAGGCATTTTCCCACACCTCCTTCATTTGAAAACAGTTGTATGACCATTCCGTCATCTACATCTTTGAGCTGACCTTCGATTCTTACTTCATTGTGCTTTGGAGTACAGGAAGCAAGCAATAATATAACAGAGAATAGTATTGTTTTCATATTCATCCCGTTTTACTGTGTTATAATCAATGTTCCAGATTCAGTTTCAGTAAACTGGCATTTCTCAGAACTTGTTTTAAATCATATACCGTGCCTTCGGAAGCGTCGGAAGGACATTTCAACGAAACCGTCAGTTTCTGGATATCGTATGATTCCAAAACAGAACTTATCGCTTTCTTCAAGCCGGAGATAGAGAAATCGCTCAGACTCAAAACTTCACTGGTTTCAATTAAGAATCTTACTTTATATCCGTTTAGTACAGTTTCATCACTGGTCGTTTGGGGAGGATTATTCGGGCCTACTTTGGGATAAGTATAAAACAACCTTGGTTGCATACATTTATCTACCACATCACTCGGATACTCTATTTTAAGCTCCGTATTTGCCAGTCTATATGCGCTTCTTATATTTCTTTTTATTTCATTTATGGCTTCCATTCTGGTTTTTCTGTCAGCCTTTATACATATAACTACCGGGCGGCAATCTTCTTTTTTCCTATTATATTCTTCTGTAAATTTTCCGACCAGTATATCCTTAATCATGGTAGTGGTATTCTCGTCTATTTCTTTAAAGAAAGTTTCCATGTTAATCAAATACTCATTACTTTTGTTCACATAGAGATCAACCACTATTTTATCACCATTAGAGTTGATTTCCGATAACAGATTGTCCGAATAATCTATCCGTACGGAATCCTTAACATTAGTCGGGTCATAATTGCTCAGACTTTTTACTTCAGGAGTAGCAAAAACATACAGAACTCCTGCCACGATAGGGACTGCCGGCAAAATCCTAAGCCGTGCCCACTTGCTGTCTTTCTTTTTCAACATCATAGAAATACGTTTTTTAAGTGAATTATTAGAGAATCCGTGAGCCATTGAGTAGAGCCTTGAACCCACAGCTTTCTCTACGAGTAATAATTGATATTTAGTTGCATCAATGCCACTGTTTAATACTCCTTCGTCTGCCTGGTATTCATGTATGGTCTTCAATTCCTTCTTTAACAGCCATACTGAAGGATTGAACCAATGGAATACCAACACTATCTGTAGAAGTAAGTCATCATAGAAATGCTTTTTAGCTACATGTATCGTCTCATGAACACATATCGGGGAGTATTTATTGTAATCATCATAAGATACTATGATATGATTCCATAAACTGAAAGGGCGTATATTTTTTCTTGTCAGCATCCATTTCACTCCGTTACGCTCCATACAGTCCATTCCTTTTATTACATTCATCACCCTTATATAGCTTGTGACCAATGATAATAGCATAATCATAGTACCTGCCAGATATACTATAGTAAGAATGTCGATAATAGTACCGGAAATAGTTGGTATCTGGATTTCGGAAGCATTATTTTTTATCTCTGTAAAATCCTGGCTATTTACAGATGTTGCCATTTCTTCAAGTACATAGAAAGAAACCGGTGCTGAAATGTCTTTTTCTATTTCCAGTGAAACAAACGGAAGAAACATACACGCCACAGTTCCGGTAATTATGACATAACGGTTAAACCGGAAATGTGTAGTGGAAGATAAAAACAGTTTGTAGAATATATAAAGTAATAACAGACAAAAACTGCTTTTCAATATATAGAATAATAAGGTTATCATATAATCGTTCTTTATTGTTTACGGTTATTCTCTATTTCTGATATTAGTTTCTTAAGCTCTTCTAGATCCATTTTCTGATCTTCGATGAACTGCGAAACCACCTTGGTATAAGAGTTGTCGTAATACTGTGATATAATATCGCTCAATGCAGAACCATGATATTGCTTTCTGGTTATTTTAGCCTCGTATTGATATGTATTTCCAAGAGGTCTGTAACATACAAACCCTTTTTCAACAAGTAGCTTTACCAATGTAGCTACAGTATTATAATGAGGTTTGGGTTCTTTATAGAATGCCAGCATTTCACGTATGAACATTGGGCCGTTATCCCAAAGAATGTCCATTATTTCTTCTTCTTTCAATGTCAGTTTTTTCATATCTGCGAAACATTTTAAATTGTCGTTTTTGCAAATATAAAAAATATATTTTATAAACTACTAAAAGTATTAGTAATTCTACTAAATCTTTTAGTAGTTTATGCTTGTAATCAATTATACGTTGTGAAATATGTGTCACGGCTGATTATATGTCAGTATTATGTATACATTATAAAGGAATAATATGCCAATATGACAGAATTGTTATTTGGCACGCTTTTCGTATTGAGGATTGTGTCTTATTAAAGACAAAACATTAGATAAACAGAGAAATAACAATAAAAAATATACTATTATGACTATTAAACCATTAGCAGACAGAGTTCTGATTCTTCCTGCTCCTGCAGAAGAAAAAACTATCGGCGGTATCATCATTCCTGATACAGCAAAAGAAAAACCATTACAGGGTAAAGTAATTGCAGTAGGCAACGGTACTAAAGACGAAGAAATGGTATTGAAAGTTAATGATACTGTTTTGTATGGAAAATATTCTGGTACTGAAATCGAACACGAAGGTGTAAAATACTTGATGATGCGCCAGAGTGACGTACTCGCTGTTGTGGAATAATAAATATAATCAACATTTTAAAGTTTAGAAAATTATGGCAAAAGATATTCTCTTCAACATTGATGCTCGCGATCAGTTGAAAAAAGGTGTAGACGAACTTGCTAACGCAGTAAAAGTAACACTTGGTCCTAAAGGACGTAACGTTATTATAGAAAAGAAATTCGGTGCTCCTCACATCACTAAAGATGGTGTGACTGTAGCTAAAGAAATAGAATTGGCTGACGCATTCCAGAATACAGGTGCGCAGCTTGTAAAATCTGTAGCTTCAAAGACTGGTGATGATGCAGGTGACGGTACTACTACTGCAACTGTATTGGCTCAGGCTATCGTAGGTGTAGGTTTGAAGAATGTTACAGCAGGTGCCAACCCAATGGACTTGAAACGTGGTATCGACAAGGCTGTTGCTAAAGTTGTAGAATCTATCAAGTCACAGGCTGAAACTGTAGGTGACAACTACGATAAGATTGAACAAGTTGCTACTATCTCTGCAAACAACGACCCTGTTATCGGTAAGCTTATTGCAGATGCTATGCGCAAGGTTTCAAAAGACGGTGTTATCACTATTGAAGAAGCTAAAGGTACTGACACTACAATAGGTGTAGTAGAAGGTATGCAGTTCGACCGTGGTTACTTGTCAGCTTACTTTGTAACAGATACAGAAAAGATGGAATGTGTAATGGAACACCCATACATTCTTATCTATGACAAGAAGATTTCTAACTTGAAAGATTTCTTGCCTATTCTTGAACCGGCAGTACAGAGCGGACGTCCTTTGTTGGTTATAGCAGAAGATGTTGACAGCGAAGCATTGACTACACTTGTAGTTAACCGTCTGCGCGGACAGTTGAAGATTTGTGCTGTTAAGGCTCCGGGCTTCGGTGATCGTCGTAAGGCTATGCTTGAAGATATCGCAGTATTGACTGGCGGTGTGGTTATCAGCGAAGAAAAAGGTTTGAAACTTGAACAGGCTACTCTCGAAATGCTTGGTACTTGTGATAAGGTTACTGTTTCTAAGGAAAATACTACTATCGTAAACGGTGCTGGTCAGAAAGAACTCATCCAGGAACGTATCAATCAGATCAAAGCTGAGATGAAGAACTCTACTTCTGACTATGACAAAGAAAAACTTCAGGAACGTCTTGCCAAATTGTCAGGTGGCGTAGCAGTTCTTTATGTAGGTGCTGCAAGCGAAGTTGAAATGAAGGAAAAGAAAGACCGTGTTGACGATGCTTTGTGCGCAACTCGTGCCGCTATCGAAGAAGGTATCGTACCTGGAGGTGGTGTAACTTACATCCGTGCAATCGATGCATTGGAAGGCTTGAAGGGTGACAACGCTGACGAAACAACCGGTATCGAAATCATCAAACGTGCTATCGAGGAACCTCTTCGTCAGATTGTAGCTAACGCAGGTAAGGAAGGTGCTGTAGTGGTACAGAAAGTACGTGAAGGTAAAGGTGACTTCGGTTACAATGCACGTACAGATGTTTACGAACACTTGCATGCTGCCGGTGTAGTAGATCCTGCAAAAGTAACTCGTGTTGCTCTTGAAAATGCAGCTTCAATAGCAGGTATGTTCTTGACTACTGAATGTGTAATTGTTGAAAAGAAAGAAGACAAACCTGAAATGCCAATGGGCGCTCCAGGCATGGGCGGCATGGGTGGCATGATGTAATCTTCCCCTTTTAATCACATAAAATATTGATATTAGACTCCTGTCGGATGATGTCCGGCAGGAGTTTTTTGTAATTCTTTTATATCCAATCGGTTAAACGATGTAAAAGTAGTATAGAAGTATTGCGTGTTATTAAAAGAAGTAGTGTCTAAGTATGAGTTTTTTTGTCTGTTAGATTATTAAGAGGTTATTTTGCCACCAGATAAAATTAATACTAATCTAAAACATTACTTATGAAACCGAAAACCTTATTATTTTTTATTTCTAGTGCTTTGTCTCTTCTGCCTGCTTCCGGACAAAATACACGAATGGAAACATATTGTAATCCTATTAATCTGGATTATACGTATATGATATATAATTCGGACAAGGATATATCTTACCGTTCGGGTGCTGATCCAGCAGTGGTTGAGTTCAGAGGAGAATACTATATGTTTGTCACACGTTCGCACGGATACTGGCATTCAAAAGATTTGCAGAACTGGGATTTCATTTCTCCTTCAAATTGGTATCCGCAAGGATGTAATGCGCCGGCAGCGCATAATTACAAGGACTCAGTATTGTATGTATGTGGTGATCCTTCCGGTTCTATGAGTGTGTTATACACCGATAATCCTAAAGAAGGAAAATGGAAGGGAACTCCGGCAATATTGAACAATCTTCAGGATCCTGCATTGTTTATAGACGATGATGGAAAGGCTTATATGTATTGGGGATCTTCTAACGTCTTCCCTATAAGGGGAATGGAGCTCGATCGCAATCATCGTTTCATCCCAAAATGTGAAGTGAAGGAACTGTTGCATCTTGATCTTGCCAATCATGGTTGGGAGCGTTTCGGTGAAAATCATGTGAGCGATTCCGATCTCGGAGGATTTATCGAAGGCCCATGGATGACAAAACATAATGGCAAATATTATCTTCAGTATGGCTCGCCGGGTACAGAGTTCAATGTTTACGGCGACGGAGTATATGTGTCTGACAATCCTCTAGGCCCGTTTGAATATCAGCCTCATAATCCGGTATCATATAAGCCGGGAGGTTTTATGAATGGAGCAGGCCATGGCAGCAGTCTTCTTGGTCCTGACAATACTTACTGGCATTTCGCTTCTATGTCGCTTTCTATTAATGTCAATTGGGAGCGCCGCTTGTGTATGTTCCCTATGGGATTTGATGATGATGGAATAATGTATTGCAATACCAGATTTGGTGATTATCCGCATTATGCTCCATCTGTTCCTAATAAGAAGGGAGAGTTCCGTGGATGGATGCTTCTGTCGTATAAGAAGCCTGTAACGGTTTCGTCTTCATTGGAAACATTTAAAGGAAATGAACTGACAGATGAGAAAACCAAGAGTTTCTGGGTGGCAGAGAAGAATGACGAAAACCAGTGGGTGACAATAGATCTTGAGAATGTATCTGATGTATATGCCCTGCAGATAAACTATCATGATTATAAGAGTGATATGTACGGAAGATATGAAAATCTTCATCACAGATATGTGATAGAGGGATCTCTGGACGGAAAAAACTGGTATGTAATGGTTGACAAGAGCAATAATTATAAGGATGTGCCAAACGATTATGTCGAATTGCCTAAATCACAAAAGGCAAGATTTGTGAGATATAAGAATATTAAGGTACCTACTCCAAATCTGGCTTTATCTGAGTTAAGAATTTTCGGTTTAGGAAACGGAAAGCAGCCGTCTAAAGTTAAAGAATTGACAGTGGAAAGGCTGGCCGACAGAAGAGATGTATCAATAAAATGGGAAAAGGTGAAAGGCGCTCAAGGTTACAATGTGATTTGGGGTATATCACCTGACAAACTTTACAGCTCATGGATGGTTTATGATGAAAATGAGCTGTTTATGCGCTCGTTATCGACAGATCAAAGTTACTATTTCTGTATAGAGGCATTTAATGAGAATGGAGTTTCCAAGACATCGGAAATAATATTCTGTAAATAAGAGAGAGACGGGTTCAGGTTCAAATTGAGTTTTCAATTAGCTCCTGAGCCCTTTTTATTTAAATCTGTTTTTGAATTATGAAATTAAAATATACCTTTGTCTTATTGTATGATATATGAAAAAACTATTTTATGAAACTAAAATTTTTCAATATATTTTTTATTTGCCTTATTTTTTGTTTCGCTAATTTGTACGCAGCCTCGTTTATTCCTGCTACAACTAATTATACTGTAGATTCATATAATGCAGGTCATCAAAACTGGAGTTGTACACAGGGACCTAACGGTGTAATGTATTTTGGAAATAATAATGGATTATTGACATTCGACGGTTTTTTCTGGAATTTGTATAGAGTTCCCGGAAATTTTGCTGTAAGATCTGTATTCGTTGATGGAGATAGAATATATGTAGGTTCTTTTGAGGAGTTTGGTTTTTTCAGAAAAAATGATAGAGGTGAATTGGATTATGTCTCGTTAAGTGATTCTATTAGAGAAAAAGTGAACTCTAATGATGAAATATGGAATATAGTCCGTATAAATAATAAAATCTTTTTCCAGTCATTCACGAGATTATATTGTTATGATGGAGAAAAGGTAGAACCTACTTCATTGCCTATACCTGTACGTCCATTATTTTGTTCCGTTATAAACGGTATGGGATATATTCAGGCTATAGATGGCGCTTTTTATTCTTTCGATGGAGATAATATGAAAATGTTGTTCTCAAGGGAACAACTGAATGATGATGTAGTTTCTGTATTGCCGTTAAAGGGAAACGAGTTCATACTTTTCAGTCTAAATAAAGGTTTGTTCAGATATTCTAATGGAACGGTTTCACATTTTGCTACTGATATTGATACTCAACTTATACAAGCCAGGGGAAATAGGAGTATAATTCTTAAGGATTCAGTCATAGTACTTGGTACAATATCCAATGGATTGTATGGGATAGACTATAATGGAAAATTATTGTGGCATCTGAATAGGGAGAATCAGCTGAATAATAATACTATTATGGGTATATGTCGTGATAAGGACGGTAATTTGTGGACTGCACTTGATGATGGAATTTCTTTCTTGCGTACAAATACTTTGACTACATTATTGATACCGTCATCCAAAGATTATAAATTCGGCATGGTGTATGGAGTGGAAAAGGTAGGAACAGAGATGTTTATGGCTACCAACCAAGGGGCGTATGTATATGATATGAACAGTGGAGGTATGGAACTGTTGCCATATACTCAAGGACAGAACTGGTATGTCAAGAAAATAGACAAACAGTTGTTCATAGGAAATAATTCAGCAACCTTATGTTATGACGGGAAAGTCAGTCCGGTAAAAGGAACTTCAAGCAGTACTTGTATAAAAAAGGCCAATATTAATGGAACAGAAGTTCTGGTTGAGGCCAGTTATGCCGAATTGAGAATCTGGAAAAAGAACAGTGACGGATATTGGTTCCTGTCGCATAATGTTAATGATTTTCTGGCACCGGTAAAATCTTTGGAGATTGATGAGTCCGGTGTTATCTGGGCTTCACATATGTATAGCGGTTTATATAAGATAAAGCTGACAGATGATTTGTGTAATATAAAAGAGATCGACAGAATATACGATCTGGGTAAATCGGAACATAACAGCTCCAATAAAATAAATGTATTTAAAATTAGGGGTAAAGTTGTTTTTTCTGACGAAGAAGGATATTTTGTTTATGATGAATCCAAACAGAAAATAGTGCCTTATGGATTGCTGAAGAATTCTGATGTGATAATAAAGAATGCACATTGTGCAGTTGACACACATTATGATGATATGATTTGGCTTGTCAATGATGATGAATATGTTTTGCTTCAGTATAATAAAGGAAAGTTCTATGTAAAGAAAAGGATATTGTCATGCAGTTTTGACTCTCCTTGTATTGAAGGATATGCAAATGTTTATGTGGAAGATGAACTCAGCTATCTGAATCTTAATAATTGCGTGGCAAGAATATTCCCTCTGAAAGATTCTGTTGACAAGAAGGAATATGTGAAAGCGGAATTTTCAAAGATTATAGCTGAATCGTCTGACGGAATGACAGATATTCTAAATCTTGCAGTTGAAACTACACTGGACAGTAAATTCAGGGATTTGAAAGTATATGTTTCATATCCATCCTATAAGCAAGGAAGTTTGAGGTTTAAGTTTATAATGAATGGAGAAATAGATATTACAGAAGAAAGCTATATACCATATATGCATTTTGCCAGTTTGGAATATGGTAAATATAATCTGTATGTCGAGGTGTTGAATGAGGAAGGTAAATTGCTTGATACGGTGTCATATTCGTTTATAATAGACAGGCCTGTATGGATGTCCAATTGGATGATTGTTGTCTATATTCTGGTGGCGGGAGCTGTTTTGTTCTTGTTTGTCAGATGGAGGGAAAAGACTGTAGAGAAGAAAAAAAAGAAAGAGTTTGAAACCCATAGAATAGAGCAGAATATACAAATAAGTGAGCAGCAAAGGTTGATTGCTGAACAGCAAAAACAATTATTAGAAAATGAATTGACTTTGAAAGGAAAGGAACTTGCCAGTATGACACTTGCCAGATTGGCCAAACAGGAGACTTTGGAGAGTTTAAGAAAATTTGTTCAGGAACAATTATTGAAAAACCAGTGTGGAAGAAAAAATATGGAGATGGTTTTAAAACAGATCAATGACAACATTGACAATGAAGATTTTTGGACAGTTTTCGAGAATAATTTTGACTTGATACATCAACGTTTCTTCAGGACTCTGAAAGAAAGATATCCAGGACTGACTGCAACGGATTTGAGGTTTTGTGCTTTGTTGAGATTGAACATGTCAACTAAAGATATTGCACAAATGACAAACCTTACTATAAGAGGAGTTGAAGCTGCAAGATATAGAATACGTAAAAGGATAGGTGTTCCTGACGGAGTAAGTCTTGTAGAATTCTTTATTGAATTCAAATAAACGTTATGTGTTTGTTTATCAATTATTTATTTTGTCTAAAAGTAGTATAAAAGTATAGGGCTTACTCTTAGAAGTAGCTTTAGAGTGTCGGTTTTTTTGTAGATATATTCTATTATGTTCACCTTTGCCGCCGTGAAATTTTATAGTTTAATATCTATGAGCAGACAATTTGTTTTAATCTTAATGTCTTTATTGTTTGCAGCCTCGTCAGTATTTGCACAGAAGGCTGTAACTGTTCAAGGTGTTGTAACAGACGCAACATTCAATGAACCTGTGATTGGTGCCAATGTATTAGTGAAAGGCACAACTGTCGGGACCATCTGTGATATGGATGGTAAGTATCTAATTGAGAATGTTCCTGCTGATGGAACTTTGGTTTTTAGCTTTATCGGAATGAGAACCGTTGAAGTTAAGGTTAATGGTAATACTACTGTAAACGTAGTGTTGTCTGATGATGTTCAACAATTGGAAGATGTCGTTGTCATTGGTTATGGAACAAGTAAAGCCAAGGATTTGACTGCTCCTATTTCTGTTGTAAAAAGTGAAGAAATAGCTTCTATTGCATCTTCATCTCCGATGTCAGCTTTGCAGGGAAAAGTACCTGGGGTAAATATTGTTTCGTCTGGTGCGCCGGGAAGTAGCCCAAAAGTTACTGTTCGAGGTCTTGGCTCATTTAATGATACTGCACCTTTGTACGTAGTGGATGGAATGTTCTATGATAATATTGATTTCCTGAACAATTCAGATATACAGGAAATATCAGTATTAAAAGATGCTTCTGCCGCTGCAATATATGGTGTTCGAGCTGCTAATGGAGTTGTTATAATAACAACAAAGAAGGGAAAAAGAAATTCAAAGGCACAAATTACATATAATGGATATGTTGGTGTACAGAATGCTACCAATGTTCTGAAGATGGCTAATTCTAAAGAGTATGCAACTGTAATGCTTGAGGCTAATAAAGAGGCATACGAACCGATAATTCTGTCTTCAATAGAAAAATTTGGTGGCGATTATGATTCTTTGACGTTCGGAGCTGATACAGACTGGTATAGCGAATTGTTAAGAACTGCCATTATGACCAACCATGGTATTGATATAACAGGTGGTAGCGAGAAAGCTACTTATGCTGTTGGTATGAACTATTTGTATCAGAATGGTATTATGGACACACGAAGCAGCTATAACAGGTTGAACTTCCGTGCAAATCTTGATTTTGAGGCAACAGATTGGTTGAAAGTAGGTAGCAATATTATAATTAGTAACTCAGAACAATATAATGTTGATAATTCAGCTTGGCTTTCTGCGTATAAGACTCCATCATTAATACCGGTTTATGATTATTCAAGAAGTGATGAGGAGGCATATCCTGAGAAGTTTGCCGCTCCTCAGCAGATTGGGCTTACAAGTAACTTTACAAATCCTGTAGCTATTGCAAAATATAATGATAACAGCATGAATGATAATTTCCAGGCAATGGCTAACTTTTATGCTGAATTTACACTTATACCTGAAAAATTAAGATTTAAGACAAGTTATAATCAGGATTTCTCTTTGATAAGAGGACGTGTATATTATCAACCATATCAGGTAAGCTCTACACAATTGAATGCTGAGTCTAAACTGACAAAAACAAATTCAAATTATTATAGTTATGTTTGGGATAATACTTTGACATATACTGATTCTTGGAAGGATAATAATTTTAATGTGTTGTTAGGACAGTCTAGCAGAGAACAGCAATATAGAAAGCTGGAAGGTACTGCTACAAATGTTCCAGGCGATTATGATGAATATTTATATATAAGTCAGGGTAACGCTACCGGACGTGAAGTTAACGATGACGGTTATTGCTATAGAGGTCTTTCATATTTTGCACGTATCAGTTATGATTATGCAGGTAAATATTTGTTGTCTGCTACAATGCGTGCCGACGGTAGTTCAAAATACCAGGAAAAATGGGGATATTTCCCTTCTGTTGGTGCTGCTTGGGTTATAAGTGATGAAGAATTCTTCAAGAAGCAGAATGTGATTGAATATATGAAAATACGTGCCAGCTGGGGACAGTTAGGTAATGACCGTGTTGCTGCAAGCGATGGATTCGCTTCTATTTCTACTGGTACAGGTTCTTCTGGAGTATTTGGAAATACTACACTTCCAGGTTTCCAGAATACCAGTTACTTTAGTTGGTTAGGCTGGGAAATGGTGGAAGAATTCAATGCAGGTGTGAACTTTGCGTTGTTTAATAGCCGTTTGAGTGTTGATTTTGACTATTATAACCGTATTACAAAGAATGCTATTATAAATACAACACTGCCTTTCAGTACTGCAACATTGGCTGGAAACAATGGTGAGATTTCTAACAGTGGTTTTGATATTCAATTGAGCTGGAATGATAAGATAGGTAAAGACTTCTCTTATTATGCAGGTGTAAATCTGTCTACTCTCAAAAATAAAGTGAAAAGTCTTAATGGGGCACCGTATATTTATGGAGGAAGTGCTGAAAGCCGTACAATAAATATAGTAGGCGAAGAAATGCAATCTTATTATGGATATAAGGTGTTGGGAGTATATCAGAACAAAGAACAAGTTGAAGCAGATCCTATAGCTGTAGCAAATGGACTTGAGCCGGGAGATCTTATTTTTGAGGATGTGAACAAAGATAAGGTGATTGATGATAGAGACCGTCAGATATTAGGTTCGAATATTCCTAGTCTGACATATAGCTTTAATTTAGGTTTCCAGTATAAGAATCTGGAGTTCTCTTTATCAACATTCGGACAGGCCGGAAATGAGATATATAACCGTAAAAGAGCTGTAAGATATTCACAGGCTAATTTTAACTTCGATAAGGATTTCTATGATAACCGTTGGACTGGAGAAGGAACCAGCAATTCTTATCCTTCATCAAAGGGTATGTTGAAAGCATGGAATAATAGCAATACAAATTCATTCTTTGTTGAAAAAGGCAATTATTTCAGAATACAGAATATAATGTTGGCTTATAACTTTAGGAATGTAAAAATAGGTTCATATACTCTTCCTAATGCAAAAATAAGTCTTACAGCCGACCGTCCATATACTTACTTTACTTCAAACGGATTTACTCCTGAAATCAGTAATCAGTTTGGATGGGATGAAGGAGTATATCCATTGGCTGCAACTTATACATTCGGACTGACTATTAATTTCTAACCTTTAAACTAAGAACATAATATGAAGAATTATAGAAATATATTATTGTGTGCATGTAGCGCATTGATAATGTTTTCTTCTTGCTCTGATTTTCTGGATAAACTTCCGGAAAATAAAGTAAATGAAGAGAATGTAGATTATACAAACTTGTCTAATATGTACCAGCCGGTATCAGGAGTGTATGCAAAATTACGTTCGAGAGGATCGCACTGGATTGTATGGGGGGCAACTATAGTACGTGATGATGATGTATCAACTGGACGAATTGACGATCAGGCTGATTTGGTGGCAATAGATAAGAATTATACATATAATGCCGGATTCTGGGGATGTAATGAGGCATGGATGGTTTATTATGATATTATTAAAGTTGCAAATGCTGCTTTGGAATCACTTGATATGTTTAAGGAAAATATCACTAAAGACAGTGATATGAAACTTTATAACGAATATACAGGTGAAGTAAAGTTCATAAGAGCATATTGTTATTATAGACTGACTCAATTGTTTGGTCCTGTCACAATTTTACGCGATAATAAGCAAGTTGATATGACACGTTCTACGATTGCGGCTGTATATAGATATATGTTGGAAGATCTTGATTTTGCTATCAATAACTTGCAGAGAATACGCCCTAATGAATATACAGACCGAATAGGTGCTGCTTCTGCATTTACTGCAGAAATGCTTGCTGCTAAAGTGTATATGGAATTAGGACAATATGATAAAGTAGAGTCGCTGACTGATGACATAATTGGTAGTGGTAAGTTTGAGCTTAATCCAGATTATAGAGCTTTATTCCAAATTCCTGGAAAATTATGTGATGAATCATTGTTTGAGTTACAGTTTACAGATTTTGGAAATGGCTCTGGTGAAGTTGTGACTTCTGATAGCTGGTTTACATTCCAAGGCCCAATAAATGATGGAATTATTTCAGGCTGGGGATTTATTAGCCCGACAAAAGAATTTAGAAAGTGGGCTAAAGAACGTGGCGAAACTGTTCGTGCTGAACTTACTTTCCTTATGGCTGGCGAAACAACACCAGAAGGTGATTTTATAAAGGAACCCGCAAGCGAAGTCGCTCCTGATTGTTTTAATGGTAAGGCATATACACCTTCAAGCCAGATAACTCCGGGACGTACTGAATATGGAACAAATAATAACATCCGTGTATTCAGATATGCAGATGTATTACTTATGAATGCAGAGGCAAAAGTTCGTCTAAACAAGAGTGGAGATAATTCATTCAATGAAGTAAGAAAACGTGCAAAGATGTCTGAAATAACAGGTGTAACATTGGAGCAGATTTTGGACGAAAGACGTATGGAGTTAGCACTGGAATGGGGAGAACGTTATAATGACTTGAGACGTAATGGTAAATTACAGGAGGTGCTTGGTCCATTAGGCTGGAAACAAGGTCAGGAGTATTATCCTATTCCAACTGCTCAAATTGATATATCTCCAGCACTGGAAAATGAACCAAAAGATAATTAATGAAATAAATATATAATTTGAATGATACGAAAAAACAGACTTATATATTTCTTCCTTACGATGTTGCTTATATCTTGTAATACAGGAAATAAAAAGACATCAGAAAAGGTTGAGAGTATTACCGAACAGACTGCTTCACGTCCGGATTCTTTTGAGAATGATAGTGTAATGTTGGATTACATCCAGAAAGTACATTTTAATTACATGTGGGATGGAGCCGAGAAAACTTCAGGTCTGGCTTTGGAAAGAATACACCTTGACAATAATTACCCTCAGAATGATGAGGGTACCGTAACGATTGGAGGAAGCGGCTTTGGTATAGCAGGTATTTTAACTGCTATACACCGCCAATTCATTACTCGTGAGGAAGGTGTGGAACGACTTACAAAGATTGTTGATTATCTGGCTAAGGCTGATCGTTTTCATGGCGTATGGCCTCATTGGTTGGAAGGCTCTACAGGTAAGGTATTACCTTTCAGTAAGAAAGATGACGGCGGTGACCTGGTGGAAAGCTGTTTCGTGATACAGAGTTTGTTGTGTGTACGTCAGTATTTCCAGAACGGAAATGAAAAGGAAAGACAGCTTTGTGAGAAAATCAACAAGATATGGCATGAGGTAGAATTTGACTGGTACCAGAACGGCAAAGATGTGATTTATTGGCATTGGTCGCCTAACTATGGTTGGGAGATGAATTTCCCTCTCGAAGGATATAATGAGGCTCTTATAGTTTATGTACTTGCTGCTTCATCGCCAACACATCCGGTTACAGCTACTGCCTATCATAACGGATGGGCAAGAGGCGGAAATATCAAATCCGACTCAAAACCGTACGGTTATCCGCTGGAGGTTAAACACAATGGAGCAGAAAAACTGGGAGGACCTCTTTTCTGGGCGCATTATTCTTACATCGGACTAAATCCGAAAGGACTGTCTGACCAATATTCTGATTACTGGAATGTGGTTAAGAACCATGCTCTATCAAATTACAACTATTGTGTGGATAATCCTAAAAACTACAAGGGATATGGTGAGAACTGTTGGGGACTGACTGCCAGCTACTCAGTGAAAGGTTATGCGGCACATTGTCCTGGAGATAATGACCTGGGTGTAATAACTCCTACAGCTGCATTGTCAAGCTTCCCATATACACCGGTTGAGTCAATGAGGGCATTGAGGTATTTTTATTCGAAAGGTGATTGGATTTGGGGTAAATACGGATTTTATGATGCCTTTTCTGAGACAGATAACTGGACAGTTCCTCACTACCTTGCAATAGATCAATGTACAATTGCTCCTATGATAGAGAACTATCGCTCAGGACTTTTGTGGAATCTGTTTATGAGTTGTCCTGAAATACAGGATGGATTAAAGAAATTGGGATTTGAAATAAATAAATAATCATCAAAATGAAAAAGACAGCATTTATATTATTGGCGTCACTGTTTGTTTCTTCAACAGTGATTGCAGGAAATAAGAAAAGTATGTTGCCTAAAGATGAGGGTAATATGGATAAGTTCGTAACAGAACTTATGAGTAAGATGACTCTTCAGGAAAAATTAGGCCAGCTTAACCTGCCTGTAACAGGAAATATTACTACAGGTCAGGCTAAGAGTAGTGATGTGGCAGGTAAGATAAGCCGTGGAGAAGTCGGAGGCTTGTTCAATCTGAAAGGTGTTAAGGCTATTCGTGAAATGCAGGAACTTGCAGTAGAGAAAAGCCGCCTTGGTATTCCGTTGCTTTTCGGAATGGACGTTATTCATGGTTATGAAACCGTATTTCCTATTCCTTTGGCATTGTCGTGTACATGGGATATGGAAGCAGTGGAAAAATCAGCACGTATAGCAGCGATTGAGTCAAGTGCCGACGGAATATGCTGGACTTTCAGTCCGATGGTAGATATCTGTAGAGATGCAAGATGGGGACGTGTATCAGAAGGTAACGGTGAAGATCCATATCTGGGTTCTGAAATAGCCAAGGCTATGGTAAGAGGTTATCAGGGTAAGGATATGAGCAGTAATACTGAAATAATGTCTTGTGTAAAGCACTTTGCATTGTATGGAGCTATTGAAGCGGGAAGGGATTATAATACGGTTGACATGAGCCGTAACCGTATGTATAATGAGTTTTTCCCTCCTTACAAAGCCGCAGCAGAAGAGGGGGCCGGTAGTTTCATGTCTTCATTCAATGAAGTTGACGGTGTTCCTGCAACTGCTAACCGCTGGTTGATGACTGATGTGTTGAGAAACCAGTGGGGATTCGACGGTTTCGTGGTTACTGACTATACTGCAATATACGAGATGACAGATCATGGTATTGGTGATTTGCAGGAAGTATCTGCAAGAGCATTGAAAGCAGGAACAGATATGGATATGGTGTCAGACGGTTTTATAGGAACTTTGGAAAAATCGTTGAAGGAAGGCAAGGTTACAATGGAAGATATAGACCGTGCTTGTCGCAGAATGTTGGAAGCTAAATACAAACTTGGTTTGTTTAAAGATCCTTATAAATATTGCGATTTGAAACGTCCTGCAAAAGACATCTTTAATAAGGAACATCGTAAAGTGGCACGTGAGATCGCAACCAAGTCGTTCGTACTTTTGAAGAACGAAAACAATATGCTTCCTTTGAAAAAGAAAGGAAATATAGCTTTGATAGGCCCTCTTGCAAATACTCGTACAAATATGCCTGGTACATGGAGTGTTGCTGCTACTCCTAACAGATACAGTACACTGTTGGAAGGACTGAAGAATGCTGTAGAAGGAAAAGCTAATGTATTGTATGCTCAAGGCAGTAATCTGATGTACGATGCGGAATATCAGACTCGTGCAACAATGTTTGGCCGTGAAATCCCAAGAAAGGATGACAAGGAGCTGTTGCAGAAAGCCATTGAAGTGGCAAAGAAGTCTGATGTCATTGTTGCTGCTTTAGGAGAGTCTTCAGAAATGAGTGGTGAGTCTAGTAGCCGTTCAGAACTGAGAATGCCGGATGCACAGCATGATTTGTTGAAAGAATTGTTGGCTACAGGCAAGCCTGTAATCTTGTTGCATTTCTCAGGACGTCCGACTGTTATGACATGGGAAAACGAAAATGTTCCTGCTATCCTTAATGTATGGTTTGGAGGTAGTGAATCGGCTGATGCTATTTGTGATGTTTTGTTTGGTGATGTTGTGCCTAGCGGTAAACTGACAACTACATTCCCTCAGAACGAAGGTCAGATACCTTTGTATTACAATCATAAGAATACAGGTCGTCCATTGGCAGAAGGAAGATGGTTCGAAAAGTTCAGAAGCAACTATATTGATGTTTCCAACGATCCGTTATATCCTTTCGGATATGGTTTGAGCTATACTACATTCAGTTATTCTGACATGAAGCTGAGCAACAGCAAGATGGATGCAAATGGTAATATCACTGCTTCTATCGTAGTAAAGAATACAGGAAACTACGATGCTGACGAGGTGGTACAGCTGTATATCAGAGACGTTGTAGGAAGTATAACACGTCCTGTAAAAGAGTTGAAAGGTTTCAAGAGAATTCATCTTAAGAAGGGAGAAAGTCAGGTTGTTGAGTTTACAATAACTCCTGAAATGCTCAAATTTTATGATTATGATTTGAATTACGTTTGTGAACCTGGAGATTTTGATGTAATGATTGGTCCTAACAGTAAGGATGTTACAAAGCTGGGTTTTACTCTTACTAAATAAGTATAGATATTAGTATAAAGAGACTGTCACTTCAAAATGAGACAGTCTCTTTTTTTATATTTGGATATATTTTTTTAAAAGTACAAATCCAATGATAGATACAGATATTCTTTGCCTTCGTTTTTGTTTCTTTCAAAGAATATTTTGTTTTCCCTAGCCAGCCAGCCTATGGCCAGATTGAGGTCTCTGTCGGACATACCGGAAGCGGCTTTAAGTTTTTCATATTCCCAACGTTCACCGTTGTTAAGTAATTTCCATATAATACCGGCATTTTCTCCAATAATGTGTTTATCCATATTATCCAATAAAAAAATTTAGTTCTACGTATAGTATGTTTCTTTTACCGATCTGAGTTTCCTCAATGTTGAGTTTCCCTTCTCTTGCTAGCCATCCTATGGCTGCATTTAGTTCTCTGTCTGATAGTTCGGAAGTTTTCTTGATCTCACTATAAGACCATTTACGGTGTTCGCTATTAAGTAATTGCCATACTACACCTGCACATTTTCCTATACTTTGTACATCCATATCTTTAATTATTTAGGTTAAGAAATACAGTTTTTGTATATAGTCAAATATTTATTAAACCTTAGGCTTTTCCCAAATATACAATTTTTTTTTATACGTTGTAACCTGTTAAGCATGTTTTTTTATCATGATGTTATGAAATTTTCTGCTTTTGATAACGACGTTTCAATAATGTTTAGTTTTTTCTTGCTTTTAAAACATAAAAATGTTTATTGTGATAATAAATATTTCTATCTTTACGCTGTATTTTGTTTCTGTAGGTGAAATCCTCTGCAGCCTTACAGAAATATGTTTTAAAGCGGAGGATAAATTATAATACGATGAAAAAAATTTTATTTTCAGTCATGTTGTGTCTGGCTATTACTGCCTGTTCGAATGACACAGCTAAGATTAATGTAAACGGACATGGTACCGAATGGAAATGGGACGGTGGTACTATTGTAGTTAATACCCCTGAACGTGAGGCTGGACAAAAGAGTGTACTGGGACTTACAGTTCCAAAGATGGAGGTTGTCAGAGTCGGCTTTGTAGGGCTTGGTATGCGTGGACCTGGTGCGGTAGAACGTTTTACTCACATTCCTGGTACACATATTGTTGCCTTATGCGATTTTGAAGAGAAGCGTGCTGAAAAGTGTCAGAAATATCTTAAAGAGGCTTCACTTCCTAAAGCAGCTATATATTCAGGTGAAAAAGGATATGAAGAACTTTGCAAAAGAGACGATATTGATTTGGTATATATAGCAACAGACTGGTTACATCATTTCCCAGTGGCTAAATGTGCCTTGGAAAACGGTAAGCATGTTGCTATTGAAGTTCCTTCTGCAATGAACCTCAAAGAATGCTGGACATTGGTAAACTTGAGTGAGAAGTATCAGAAGCACTGTATGATTCTTGAGAATTGCTGTTATGACTGGTTCGAGATGAATACCCTTAATATGGCACAGCAGGGAGTATTCGGTGAGGTGATACGCGCTCAGGGTGCATATATCCACGATTTAAGTCCATTCTGGAAGCATTACTGGAAAAATGGTGAATCAGACAAGTTGGGATGGCGTCTGGATTATAATATGCGTCATCGTGGTGATGTGTATGCAACTCACGGTCTAGGTCCTGTAGCTCAGGCTCTTGATATTCATCGTGGCGACAGAATGAAGACTTTGGTGGCAATGGATACCAAATCTGTGAATGGAAAAGCATGGGTTGAAGCATCTGCAGATTCAGTATGCGAGAATTTCAGAAACGGTGATCATACCACAACTTTGATACGTACAGAAAATGGTAAGGTTATCGAAATACAGCATAACGTAATGACTCCGCAACCATACAACAGACTTTATCAGCTTACAGGAACAAAAGGTTTTGCAAATAAATATCCTATTGAGGGATATGCTGTAGGAGGTGATCAGCTTGAGGCCTCAGGCGTAAAACCGGAAGTTGACAATCTGAATGCACACAGCTTCCTTCCAGAAAAGGAAATGAATGCATTGGTAGAGAAATACAGACATCCTATATTGAAGAAATACGGTGATATGGCCAAGGAAGTAGGCGGACACGGTGGTATGGACTTCATTATGGATTCACGTTTGGTTTATTGCCTACAGAACGGTTTGCCATTGGATATGGATGTTTATGACCTGGCTGAATGGTGTTGCCTTGCCGAGCTTGGTGAATTGTCTATGGACAATAACTGTGCTCCTGTGGAATTCCCTGACTTCACACGTGGTGACTGGAATAAGGTGAAAGGATACAGACATGCCTTTGCTTCACCTGATGATGAGGCTGAAGCTGCCAAGAAAGCTGAGGCTTATACACAGAAACTAAAACTTCAGGGTGCTGAGGATTGGAAATAAATCAGAATAGATAATATCTTTAAAGCCTTTTGAAAACTCTTTGCAAACAGTTTTCAAAAGGCTTTAAATTTTATAGTGAAGAGTGTTTTTGAACTTCTTCCATTACTCGCAGAAAGTTGCCTCCCCATATTTGTCTGATATCATCCTCACTATATCTTTCTTTCATGAGACGACGGGTGAAGTTTATAAGTTCCGAAGAGTCGTTGCATCCTATTATGCCGCCGTCGCCATCGAAGTCTGTTCCTATTCCCACATGTTCCACACCTGCAAGATTTACTATGTGGTTCAGATGTTCTATCGCATCAAGTATATTTGCCTCACGGTCTGAGCGGAGGAAACTGCTGTAAAGACAAACTTGTATCACTCCTCCTTTACGAGTAATGGCTTTTATCTGGTCATCTGTAAGGTTGCGTGGATGATCACATAAAGAACGGCATGAGGAGTGTGAACATACTACAGGCATCTGGCTTATATCCAGTGTGTCGTAGAAACTTCTTTCCCCACTGTGCGACAGGTCTATCATCATACCCGTGCGGTTCATTTCACGTATGACAGCTTCACCGAACAGACTTACACCAAGATTCTCGTCATTATATCTTGCCGAACCGCATATATCGTTATTCCCATTGTGGCACAATGTCATATATACCACACCTCTTTTCCTGAAACGTTCCACATTGGTAATGTCCTTGCCTATGGCATATCCGTTCTCAATACCTAACATTATGGCTTTTTTCCCTTCCGCTTTAAGACGGTAAAGATCCGAAGGCGTGTAGGCAATATCCACAGCCGTACAGTTTTCGGCAATCATCTTTTCCATTTCATTAAGCAGTCTGTCTGTCTTTGCTGTGGCGGCTAGCAATGCTTCGTCTGTACGTTCTTTCTGCGGAATATATGCAACCATTATTGTGGCATCCTGTCTTCCTTCTGTCATTTTATGAAGATCGACTTTTATCTTGCTGTCTCTTGTGGCGAAGTTTATTCCCTGTCCGAAAAACATGGGAGTGTCACAATGGGTATCTAGTGTCAGAATTCTCTGATGAAGCCTTTTTGCTTCTTTGAATGAAGATGATTCTTTTATCAGCCATTCGAATATAGGCATCATGCTTCTATCCCCGTTAAGGATAAAACATTCGGGATGCCATTGGACTCCGAGCATCGATTTGTATTCTGTGCTTTCCACAGCTTCTATTATACCGTCGTTTGAACGTGCACATACTCTGAATCCTGGAGCCGGCTCCTTGACTGCCTGGTGGTGGAACGAATTTACTGGCAATATTGTATTACCCATTATTTCGGCAAGCAGGCTGTTTTCATTTATATTTACCGTGTGTGATGCATATGATCTGTCAAGGTCCTGACTGTGTTTTATCAGTTTCCCTTCAGCTTGTGAGTAGATGTCTTGATATAAAGTTCCTCCCAGTGCGGCAGTCATTATTTGGATACCTCTGCAAATGCCGAGAATCGGAATTTGTCTGTCGGCAGCCATTTTTACTATCATCAGTTCCTGACGGTCGCGGTAAGGATTTATATTATGGAGTTCCCTTACAGGGTCTTCTCCCAGAAATAGCGGATTGATATCTGCGCCTCCGCTGAGAAGTATCCCGTCTAATGAATCAAGCAGATTTGGCAGGATGGTCAGGTCATCAGAAGGAGGGATAACCAGCGGAACTCCTCCGGCTTCATATATTGATTTGAAATATCCAGGAAACAGTGATACGTTTCCATCACTTATGTTGGCGGTAATGCCAATTATCGGACGTCTTTTGTCAGATGGCAATTTGCTATGCAAATAGTCATAATCAGCCTGTATATCAAATGTATTATACGTTTTCATACGTTAATCTTTATTATAACTCTGACAAATATACGGAAAAATCGGATTTATTTCGGATATTTGTTTAAAATAACACACTATGGAACCTGTAAGAACTCTTTCCCAAATGGTAAGCAGGCTGCGTTTAAGCAATAAGCGACGCAGGGTTGCCGTTGTTTGTCCTAATGATCCGCACACCGAATATGTTATAATAAGAAGTCTGAGAGAAGAAATTGCTGAATATCTTTTGGTGACTGATGTTGATCACGTTGACATTTCAAATAGTCTTTATGCAGCATCTCCTGATTTTGTTCGTATCTATACTGCTCCTACTCCTGATGATGCAGCAGCTTTGGCTGTGGAGCTGGTCCGTTCCGGTGAGGCTGATGTGCTTATGAAGGGATTGATAAATACAGACAATCTTCTGAGAGCAGTTCTGCATAAAGAGAGAGGATTACTTCCTCCAGGTGGAGTTCTTAGTCATGTGGCAGTGGCACAGATCCCGCTTTATCATAAATTATTGTTCTTTTCTGATGCAGCCGTAATTCCCAAACCTACATTAGACCAGTTCAGGGCCATGATAATGAACGATATCAAGATATGCAACAGGCTTGGAATGGAAGAACCTCGTGTCGCTCTTATACATTGTTCGGAGAAGGTGAATGCCAAATTCCCTCATACCATTTGTTATACTGAACTGAAAAAAGAAGCGTCTAAAGGGAAGATGGGTAAGGCCTATATTGATGGTCCGATGGATGCGAAAACTGCTTGTGACGCTCATAGTGGAGAAATAAAAGGAATGTCATCGCCTGTTATCGGTAATGCCGATATTATGATATTCCCTAACATTGAATCTGGAAATACCTTTTATAAAACACTTTCCCTGTTTGGAGATGCCAACATGGCAGGAATGCTTACCGGTACTATAGCTCCGGTAGTTGTTCCTTCGCGAAGCGATTCCGGTAATTCTAAATACTACAGTCTTGTGCTGGCATGTCTTGCAGGAAAATAAATCTTATGTTTTTATGAGAATACTTGTAATAAACCCCGGATCAACCTCAACAAAGGTTGCCGTTTATGATAATGAGAAACAACTGTGGAGTGAAAATGTATATCATCCAGCTGAGGAACTTTCGCGTTTTTCGCATGTCAATGAACAGCATGATTTCAGAAAGGAGCTTATTATAAAGTCTTTGGAAGAGGCAGGTTTCAAGGTGGAATTCGATGCGGTGATAGGACGAGGAGGGTTGCTTAAACCTACACAAGGTGGTGTTTATCTGGTAGATGAAAAGATTAAATATGATTTGATAAATGCCAAGATGGAGCATGCGTCCAATCTGGCAGGATTGATTGCCGATGAGATTGCAAAAGGATGTAATTGTCCTGCGTATATTGCTGATCCGGTGGTAACGGATGAAATGAGCGACCTGGCACGTGTAACCGGAATGCCGGAAATATCCCGTATATCGGTTTTTCATGCGTTGAACAGTCGCGCCGTATCACGAAGATATGCTGCAAGTGTTGGACGCAGGTATGAAGACCTTAATCTTATAGTTGCCCATTTGGGTGGTGGAATCTCTATCAGTGCACACTCAAAAGGCAGGGTTATAGATGTGAATAACGCACTTGACGGTGACGGACCTTTCAGTCCGGAAAGAGCCGGTTCTATACCTACGAGGCAACTTGTGGATTTATGTTTCAGCGGAAAATATTCGTATGACGAGATACGTAAGATGATAAACGGACATGGAGGATTGTTTGCTCACTTGGGAACTACAGATGTAAGAAGTATCGTTGCAGAAATAAAGGCCGGAAACAAGCATGCATATAATGTCTTGCATGCCATGGCATATAATATCGCAAAAACTATAGGCAGTATGCATATTGTTTTGAGGCAAAAGACAGATGCGATAATACTTACAGGTGGAATGGCTCACGGTGATTATGTCATATCTGAAATATCATCATGGATAGACGGACTTGCTCCGATAGAAGTAATTCCGGGTGAAGACGAGATGGGTGCTTTGGCTGTGAATGCACTGGGGGCATTACGTGGCGAATTGCCTTTGCAGGTTTACGATCCGAAATAGCTTGTCACGAAATTGTCATATTTTGATAGCTTTTCGCACCTTTATATAAGATAGTCTGCATCTCGGAATTAAAAGTCGAAAACTTTGTTTTCACTTTGTACTTCGCTCAGTTTGTATTATCTTTGCAGCCGATGAAGAACTTGTGCAACATATTGGTATTTATACTTGCTTTCACCGTATTTAACCTGGGAGCAGGTGTAGGAGTGGTACATATCTGTTCGGCTTATTGTAAGACACAGACATGTTCCTCTATTTTGCATAAGCAGACTGAGATGTCAGGATGTTGTCATCATTCTAATGAAGACACTTCGTGTACATCTGTTTCTGAGGAATGTTCTTGTATCAATGTTCATTATAACATAGATTTCTTTAAGGTGTCGCAGGATGATGATATGGTGTCGTTTGTTCCGATGCTATTTGATTTGCCTGAACATGTATCTTATATAATACCTCCGGTTTCTGCCGGACTTTTATTCTCACAGGCTCCTAATGCTCCTCCTGTATATAACAGTGGACGGAAATTATTGGCTTTTCATTCAGTATTGATTATTTAGTTTTACACATTTTGCTTTTGTTATGCTTGATGTGCTGTCTCTTCTTTGCAATCGTGTTGCATTGAGGAATAGCTACATTTGCACTGTGAAAAATGTGTTTAACTAAATATTTTTTTTAATGAAATACTTGATTATTTTATTGTCTTTGACCGCCTTGCCTATGATGGCGGCAAATACTCTTACGGGTACAGTTAAAGATAGCAACAGCGAACCTATACCCGGAGCAAACCTTGTATGGCTCAATTCTTCGCATGGAGCCAGTACTGATATGAATGGTGAGTTTACTCTTGAACGTCCGGCTAATGCTGATAAGCTTATTGTGAGCTTTATCGGTTATAACACAGATACCATAAGCATTGCATCTTATCAGGAATATATTGATATAGTATTGAACGAAGGTGTACAGCTGGCTGAAGTAAATGTGACCGGAAGAAAAATGGGCTTCCAGAAACTGCGTAGTAGCGTGACAAATGCGGAACTTATTAATTCGGATGAGTTGTGTCGTGCCGCATGCTGTAACCTTGGGGAAAGTTTTGTCACTAACCCTTCTGTTGATGTGAATTATTCCGATGCGGCAACAGGTGCAAAGCAGATAAAACTTCTTGGACTGTCAGGTACATATGTACAGATGCTTACTGAAAATATTCCTAACTTCAGAGGTGCTTCTGCGCCTTACGGACTGGGATATGTTCCGGGACCGTGGATGAGCAGTATCCAGGTGAGCAAAGGTACATCTTCTGTAAAGAACGGTTACGAGGCCCTTACAGGTCAGATTAATATCGAATTCAAGAAACCTCAGGCTGCCGAGGCAGACTGGTTCTCTGCCAATCTGTTTGCAAGTACTACAAACCGTTATGAGGCAAATGCTGATGCTTCAGTTAAACTGTCGGACAAGTGGAGTACAATGCTTTTTGCTCATTATGAGAATGAGACAAAGGCGCATGACAGCGATGGTGACGGATTTGCCGATATCCCACAGGTGGAACAATACAATCTTTTCAACAGATGGGCTTATATGGGCGAACACTATGTGTTCCAGGCTGGTATCAAATTTATAAATGAAGAACGTGCCAGCGGACAGGTATCTCATGGCGGACATACATATGCCGATCCATATCGTATAGACATGAATACAGACAGATATGAGGCTTTTATCAAACAGGCTTATATCTTCAATAAGGAACATAACACAAATATCGCGCTTATCACTTCCGGTACCATTCATAATATGGATGCAGTATATGGACGTAAACTCTATAACGTAGATCAGCAGAATGCATACGCGTCACTTTTGTTTGAAACAGAATTCACTTCCCAGCATTCTTTATCAACTGGTCTTAGCTTGAACTATGACCGTTATGATCAGGAATACCGTCTTGTGAATGATGTAAATCTAGGTCTGACTCCGGAACTTGACAAAGAGACTGTGAGTGGTGTCTATGCACAATATACATATATGCCAAGTGATAAACTGACTGTTATGGCTGGTCTTAGAGGTGATTACAGCAGCTTGTACGGATTCTTTGTTACTCCGCGTGCAAATGTACGCTATGCTCCTAATGAATATATCAATTTCCGTGCTTCGGCAGGAAAGGGATATCGCACAAACCATATATTGGCAGAAAACTGTTATATGCTTGCCAGCAGCAGAAAAGTAGTTATTGCTGACGATTTGGATCAGGAGCAGGCATGGAACTATGGTTTGAGTATAGCGTCGTATATTCCTTTGTTCGGTAAGACACTTAATTTGAATGCAGAATATTACTATACGGATTTCCAGAATCAGCTAGTAGTGGATATGGAATCAGATGCTCATACAATAGCATTTACCAATCTTGACGGACGTTCATATTCACAGGTATTCCAGATAGAGGCTACATATCCTTTCTTCGAAGGATTTAATCTTACTGCTGCATGGCGTATGACAGATGTAAAGCAGACTATAAACGGAAAACTTTATGAAAAAGCGCTTACCGGAAAGTATAAAGGTCTATTGACTGCATCTTACAAGACTCCTCTTGGAAAATGGCAGTTTGATGGAACATTACAGTTGAATGGAGGTGGACGTATGCCGACACCGGAAACTCTTGCCGACGGAACTCTTTCATGGAACGAGAGATATAAAGGCTTCGAACAGTTGAGCTTCCAGGTTACACGTTTCTTCAGAAACTGGTCTGTATATATTGGTGGCGAGAACCTTACAAACTTCAAGCAGAAGAATGCCATTATCGGTGCAGACGATCCTTGGGGTGATAACTTTGATGCTTCTATGATATGGGGACCTATGCACGGAGCAAAGGGATATATAGGAGTGAGATATAATTTACCAAGAAACTAATCTTTAAAACATTTATATTATGAAACGAGTATTATTGTTTACATTCATGGCTGCTTTTATGTGTGCAGCTCAGGTATCTGCTAAAGAACTTCGTAAAATCGTATTCAAAGTTGACCAAATGGAATGCGTTAACTGCGAAAACAAAGTAAAGAAGAATATACCTTTTGAAAAAGGAGTCAAGAAGATGGAAACAGATCTTAAGACACGTACAGTTACTATTACTTACGATTCAGATAAAACAAATATACAAAAGTTGAAAGAAGGTTTTGCCAAATTTAAATACGAGGCAAAAGTCATCAGTGATGCTGAAGTAAAATAAAATAGAATTTTAGATATAATTCAGCAGATGTTTATTTACTGTTTAAACGAACTTAAACGGATAATAAACAGCTGCTGAATATATTTTATAATAACTGTTTCGTTTCGTTAGCTTTTAGATTGATTTTTATAGATTTGTCATTGAAATAGACGCGTGTTTTTCCTCCTTTTTTTGAGAGAATATTTAACGAAGTCACTTTACCATCTTTCCATGTCATATTAATAACGAAACCACCTCGTGCACAGATACCATTAACCGAACCATCTTTCCATTGTTTAGGTAAAGCAGGTAGTAATGTTATACTTTCTTCTGATGATTGCATGAGCATTTCAATTACACCGGCGCAACCTCCAAAATTACCGTCAATTTGGAATGGAGAATGTGCATCCAGCAGATTAGGATAAGTACCGCCTCCACGACGTGCATCTTTTTCTTTATATTCATCTGGTGAGACGAGTTGTAATAGGCGTCTGTAAGTATTATAAGCGTTATTGTTGTCTTTAAGTCTTGCGTACAGGTTTACACGCCACCCGGTACTCCACCCAGTAGTTTCATTACCTTTTATCTCAAGTGTTTTTGCACATGCTTTTGCTAATTCAGGTGTTTTGTCTACTGATATGTGATGTCCTGGATATAGTCCGAATAAATGTGATTGGTGGCGATGTTTAGGATCTTTGTCTTCCCAGTCGTGAAACCATTCTTGAAGATTACCTTTTTCCCCTATTTTATATGGTGATAATTGAGAAATAGTATTATTGGCTTCTTTTCTAAAATCTTTATCTATTTTTAAGATTTCTGCTGCTTTTATTGCGGCAGTAAGACATTCGCGTGTTATTGCCAAATCTGCAGTACAACCGTATGATGTGGCACCAATATATCCCTCGGGTGTGATAAATTTATTCTCTGGAGAAGTTCCGGGTGATGTAATAAGTTTTCCGTCTTTTTCTATTAACCAATTCATACAGAACTCGGCAGCTTCTTTCAGAACAGGATAATATTTTTTAAGAACTTCAATATCTTTTGTAAATACATAATGTTCCCAGATATGGGTTGAAAGCCATGCTCCTCCCATTGTCCAGCATGCCCATGAAGGATCTCCTACATTTAATCCAACAGGACAAGTCATAGCCCATATATCAGTGTTTTGTCCTAAACACCAACCTTTGTCCACTCCATAATAAGCCTTTGCTGTCCCTTTTCCTGTATGGCTTAGATTGGCAATGAAGTCCATTAATGGACGGTGCATTTCGCTAAGGTTGGCCGATTCAGCAGCCCAGTAGTTCTCTTCCAGATTAATGTTTGTGGTATAATTACAGCTCCATGGTGGAAGTATTTTTTCGTTCCATAATCCTTGAAGGTTTGCAGGAACTCCAGAGGTTCGTGAACACGATATTAATAAATATCTACCAAACTGGAAATACAATGCTTCTAATTCTGGGTTATATTCCGAGTAGTCTGTATATCTGCGAAGTTGCTCATCAGTAGGTAGAGCTGTAATTTCCGGAGATGTCTTTCCCAGTGACAGGTTTACTCGGTCAAAGAAATATTTATAGTCCTTTATATGATTATCTTTTAATGTTTCGTATGTTTTTTCAGATGCTAAATTGATGCGTTTTTTTACTATATTACGATAGTCTTTCCCCTCTTTTACAGGATCTTTATCAAATCCATTGAAACTAGTGGCATTTGCTATCAATATTCTGGCTTCATGTACTGATTCTATTTTTATCTCACCTGACGGATAGCTTTCTATTTTACCGTCTTTTGTAATTACTTTAATGATGGTACGGAAATGTATTCCTCGTTCAGGATCGTATAAGTGTTTTTCCTTAATTTGTTTGTAGTATGAAGGGTAAGAATGGTATGCAGCATATCCTTCTGATGATATTTCATTGTTTGAAGCTGTTGTTGCATGTGGTAACTGTGAATTGAACGAAATCACTGCTTTTATTCCTTCTGCTTTCTCAGATTTTAGATTTATTACAATGACAGAATCTGGAGCAGAAGCAAAATATTCACAAGAAAAAGTTTGGTTGTCTCTTGAGTATTTTGTTTGTGCTATGGCATTACTAATATTTAACGAACGGTTGTAACCTGATATTTTTGCAGAATTATCCAAATATGAAATCGTGATACGACCTAATGGCTGGTAATTTTCACTATAGTGTCCCTGTACTTTACGTTGTTCAATATCTGCATTACGATAATCTTCTTTGTTAAGCATCTCACGTATAGTGGGAATAGCTTTGTGTGCGTCTGGTGACGTTATTTTTTTATCAGGTTCACCTGTCCATAATGTCAAATCATTAAGTGAAATAACATCATTGGTTGTGCCTCCATATATAATTGCTCCCATTGTTCCATTACCTATAACTATTGATTCCTCAAAATATTCTGCAGGATGGTCATAGCTTAGTTTGAGATCACAGCTTTTTCTTTCTCCTTCTGCCCATGCTGTTAATGAACTTAAAGATGCATACATCAATATAAATGTACTAATGTATTTATTAATGTTTATATTCATAATGAATTAGATTCTATTTTAATGGTAATGAAAAATACAGTTATTTAATCGTAAATCCAAACATTCTCTGACTTATAAAAATAGTCCGGCACTTTGTGGGTACCGGACTGATTATGGAGCTTTTGATAAGAATATTATACGTATTCCTGCCAGCTCTTTATCTGGATGTCTTTTTCATCCATAGAGCAGAATGCTTCGATAAATGCCTTTGCAAGACGTGCATTTGTGATAAGCGGAATATTGTGGTCTATCGCACCACGGCGGATACGGTAACCGTTTGTAAGCTCGCGTTTTGTGTGGTTCTTAGGAATGTTCACAATCAGGTCGAACTTATGTTCAGCTATCATCTTTATCACATTGTTTTCTGCATCAGGACGTTCATCCGGCCAGAATACAGGAGTTGTAGGGATACCATGTGAGTTGAGGAATGCAGCTGTACCGGCTGTAGCGTATAGGCTGTAACCTTTCTGGCTTAGGGCATGGCTTGCGTCGAGCAAATCAACCTTAGATTTGGTAGCTCCTGAAGAAACAAGGATACCTTTCTTAGGAATCTTATATCCTGTAGCAATCATAGCGTTGAGCAAAGCTTCGTTGAAGTCATCTCCAAGACATCCTACTTCACCTGTAGACGACATGTCAACACCCAATACAGGGTCGGCATTCTGCAAACGTGCAAATGAGAACTGAGAAGCTTTGACACCAATGCGGTCTATGTCGAATGCAGATTTGTCAGGCTGTGTATAAGGAGCATCCAGCATGATACGTGTAGCTGTTTCGATGAAGTTTCTCTTCAGAACCTTTGATACGAATGGGAAACTTCTTGAAGCACGAAGGTTACATTCGATAACCTTAACCTCATTTTTGCGTGCAAGGAACTGGATATTGAAAGGACCTGATATGTTAAGTTCTTTAGCGATGCGGCGGCTGATTTTCTTTATCAGACGTGCTGTAGAGAAATAAATCTGCTGGGCAGGGAATACCAATGTAGCGTCACCTGAGTGTACACCTGCATATTCCACGTGTTCAGAGATTGCATATTCCACAACCTCTCCGTTTTGTGCTACAGCATCGAACTCTATTTCCTTAGTTTCCTGCATGAACTGAGATACAACAACAGGATATTCCTTAGATACCTCACTTGCCATTTGCAGGAATCGTGTAAGTTCTTCTTCATCGTAGCATACGTTCATGGCTGCACCACTCAATACATATGAAGGACGTACAAGAACTGGATAACCTACCTTCTGTACAAATGCTTTTACATCGTCAAGACTTGTAAGTTCCTGCCATGCCGGCTGATCGATACCAAGCTGGTCGAGCATTGCAGAGAATTTGTTTCTGTTTTCTGCACGGTCGATTGATACAGGAGATGTTCCGAGGATAGGTACTGACTGGCGGTGAAGTTTCATAGCCAGGTTGTTAGGGATCTGTCCACCCACAGAAACGATAACTCCACGAGGCTGTTCAAGGTCGATAACGTCGAGTACACGTTCGAATGAAAGCTCGTCGAAGTACAGACGGTCGCACATGTCATAGTCTGTAGATACTGTTTCAGGGTTGTAGTTAATCATTATAGACTTGTAGCCTAACTTACGTGCAGTCTGGATAGCGTTTACAGAACACCAGTCAAACTCTACAGAAGAACCGATTCTGTATGCGCCCGAACCGAGAACCACTACTGATTTTTCGTTCTTGTAATAGTTCACGTCGTAACCTTCCACTGCATATGTCATATAAAGATAGTTTGTCAGTTCAGGATGTTCTGACGCTACTGTATTGATACGTTTTACAGCCGGAAGGATACCAAGTCTCTTACGGTATTCGCGTACAGCCAGATTCTCTTTTTCCATATTTCCGCTTGTAGGTTTAAGAACGAAGCGTGCTATCTGGAAGTCTGAGAAACCAAGAACCTTAGCCTGGCGCAATACTTCGGCAGGAACTTCTTCCAATGAGTTATATGTCTGGAGTTTAGCCTTGTAGTCAACTATATTTTTCAGTTTGCCGATAAACCAAGGGTCTATCTTAGTAAGGTCGAATATACGCTCTATGCTGTAGCCTTCTTCCAAAGCCTGTGCAATGGCGAATATACGCAAGTCTGTCGGGTTGGCAAGTTCGTCATCAAGATTTTCGAACTTAGTGTGGTCGTTACCTACGAAACCGTGCATACCCTGACCAATCATACGGAGACCTTTCTGGATGATTTCTTCGAAAGTACGGCCTATAGACATGATTTCGCCTACAGATTTCATGCTTGAACCGATACGTCTAGAAACACCTGCAAACTTAGTCAAGTCCCAGCGAGGGATCTTACAAATCAGATAGTCAAGTTCCGGAGCCTTGTAAGCAGAGTTAGGAGTACCCATTTCTCCGATTTCGTCGAGAGTATATCCCAAACCGATCTTGGCAGCTACGAAAGCAAGAGGATAACCTGTAGCTTTTGAAGCCAGAGCAGAAGAACGGCTCAGACGTGCATTAACTTCAATTACACGATAGTCGTTTGTCTCAGCATTGAAAGCGTACTGGATATTACATTCACCCACGATACCAAGGTGACGGATACATTTCTTTGACAGATCCTGAAGCATTGTAACCTGTTCTTCAGTAAGTGAACAAGTAGGAGCAACAACGATAGATTCACCTGTATGGATACCCAGAGGGTCGAAGTTCTCCATGCTGGCAACAGTGAAGCAGTGGTCGTTTGCATCGCGTATAACCTCAAATTCAATTTCTTTCCATCCTTTCAATGATTCTTCCACCAAAATCTGAGGAGAGAATGTGAATGCGCTTTCTGCCAGTTCGATGAATTTTTCTTCGTTAGGGCATATACCGCTACCCAAACCTCCAAGTGCGTATGCCGAACGGATCATTACCGGATAACCTATTCTGCGTGCAGCTTCCAGGGCGTCTTTCATGTTCTCCACAGCCTGGCTTACAGGAGTTTTCATCTCTATCTCGTTAAGTTTCTTAACGAAGAGGTCACGGTCTTCAGTGTACATGATAGCTTCTACAGATGTACCCAGAACTTCAACTCCATATTCCTTGAGAATACCCTGCTGGTAAAGTTCAGTACCACAGTTCAATGCAGTCTGACCGCCGAAAGCAAGAAGAATACCGTCAGGTCTTTCTTTCTTGATGATTTCAGTTACGAAATATGTATTTACAGGCAAGAAATATACTTGGTCTGCTATACCTTCCGAAGTCTGAATGGTGGCAATGTTTGGATTAATAAGAACAGACTTGATTCCTTCTTCACGTAAAGCTTTAAGAGCTTGTGAACCTGAATAGTCGAATTCACCTGCTTGACCAATTTTCAGGGCTCCTGATCCAAGGACAAGCACTTTTTTGAATTTCTGCTTCATAAAATGTTTGTTTTTATTTAAGGTTGTTTATGTATAGTCGTCTCATTTTTTGCAATATATGCAAAGAAAACAATTATTTTGAAGAAAACAAAGTATTTGTCTGCCTTTAAACAATTCATCCATCTGTTGGATAAACAATATTTTACAGAAATGTGGTTTTTAAAGGGTTGACTGGCTAATACCACAACGGTCATACCAATAAAAAAAGCTTGCTCAGTGTGAATAGGGCAAGCTTTTATTTGGGTCAAAAAGAACTGTTAAATCAGAATAACCGTAACGCTGCGGGCTCCGTGTGCTCCCATAACAAGCGCTTGTTCGATATCGGCTGTCTTGGAAGGGCCGGAAATGAATACGCCATAGCCATATTCGCCTGTATCGATTTGCTTATAAGCCTCGTGCATGTTATTTACCAGATTGTTTCTGTCGAGTATAATTACAAGCGCTTCGGATATAAAATATACGGCACGTTGTTCTACATCTTGTGTCAACCATACAGCTCCATTTTCACAGACTCCTATATGTCCTTCTACAATTGCCACATCAGTACCATCCAGGTCTCCCGGTTTCTCTACATCGTCCGGATGAAAAGTGCTGCAAGTAATAGGCTGTATTGTATTTCCTGTCTTTATTTCCTTTATTGTTGAAGCAATACGTTTGGCTTCAGGATATGCAGCCTTTATCACGTCATTGACATTTTCCTTATCTTTCAGTATTACAGCCTGTCCGCCTACCTGTTTTAGAATCTCACAAAACTTCGAAAGTTTATCTTCGTACGTAAGAGCCTCATGTTCCAAACCTGATAAGTCTGGCTTTTCATAACGCACTCTGGTATTGCGGCGTATGCTTTGCAATATGTCTTCTCTGCTACTCATACTTATTTTACTTTATTCTTTTTCCACATTTCGTTGAAACTCTCTTTGGCAAATTTTGGTATTTCACGTTCTTTACCCCAATCATTCAAGTTGTTGTATATCATGCCTCGAGGCAATGAGTTTACAATCGGAGCATTTTTTAAAGCGAAATTGAATAATGCAGGACGCGACATAAGGAATTTCATACCACCTGACATCAGTTTCTTGGAAGAGCTGGCTACCCCTAGTGTATGCAGTTGCTGTCTCCAGTGATAAATCTGATCTGCCAGATCTACCTTTGCAGGACACACGTTCTGACATGAATAGCACAAAGAACATGCCGATACGTTATCATAGTAATGAAGAGGTGCTTTCAGCATACCCAGATTGATACCTATCGGGCCGGGAATAAAATAAGTATATGAGTAACCTCCCGAACGACGATATACTGGGCATGTGTTCATACATGCTCCACAGCGAAGACAGTTCAAGGTTTTGACATGTTCCTGATCGGCCAAAATACGGCTTCGGCCATTATCTACAATGATGATATGCAACTCTCCTCCCTTACGAGGTTTCCGATAATGAGATGTATAAGTCGTAATAGGCTGTCCGGTACCAGAACGGGCAAGCAGACGGGTAAATACCCCCATTGCATCACGGTCCGGTACAATTTTCTCCATACCGAACGCTGTTATTTGAAGTTTTGGCTGTGATGTTCCCATATCGGCATTACCTTCGTTTGTACAAACGACGCATTCTCCGGTTGAAGCAACTGCAAAATTTGCACCTGTCATAGCTGCTTCGGCTTCGATAAACTTACGACGTAGGTTTTTACGTGCAGCATGAGTAAGATAAGTCTGATCATTATTGCCGGGCTCTGTTCCCATTTCACGGACGAACAACTCTCCGATTTCTTCCTTCTTGACATGGATAGCAGGAAGTACGATATGACTCGGACGTTTATGCATCAGCTGGAGAATACGTTCTCCCAAATCGCTTTCAACGACCTCTATACCTTTATTCTCAAGAAATTCATTCAGTCCACATTCCTCAGCCAGCATTGATTTGCTTTTGATAAAATGCTTCACCTGATGTCCGTTCAATATATTATAGACAATGGAACAGTACTCATCGGCATCTTTTGCCCAATAGACATGAGCTCCGTTGGCTAAGGCATTTTTTTCAAACTCCATCAGCAACTGCTCCAGATGACTGTTGCTATACATCTTTATAGCAGATGCCATATCACGAAGATGTTCCCATTCAGGAACCTCTTTGCTCACTTTATCACGTTTGGCACGAACCATCCACAATGTTTCATCGTGCCATGCTGCCAGTCCTTTATTCTCCAGAAACTTTCCGGCAGCTTTTGAATGTTTTGTACTCATAATCCTGCAGCTAATACTTGAACAATATGAATGGTCTTTATAGGAAGTTTTTCACGCGAGATAATACCGTTCTGATGCATCAGACAAGAACCGTCGGCTCCTACGATATATTCGGCTCCCGTAGCCATGTGACGTTTTACTTTATCACGCCCCATTTGCCCTGATACATCGTGCTCTTCTACGGCAAACATACCGCCAAAGCCACAACACTCGTCCGGACGTTCTGGTTCTACAATTGTGATATCCTTTACCAACGACAGCAAATCGCGCAGCTTATTATAATAAGGTATGTTCAATTCGCTTGGAGAAGAAAGTTTCATCAGACGTACCCCATGACAACTGTTCTGAATACTTACTTTATGAGGGAATGAAGCCTGAAGGGAAGACGGTTTCACTACATCGTGAATAAACTCGCAGATATCGTATATCTTGCCTTCGCTGGCACAACGATGTTTTTCTCCTTCCAGCAGATTACCATAATGATCGCGTACAAATACTACACAACTGGCAGAAGGGCCGACTATATAATCATAGTTTTCAAATAATCTATCGAATCGTTTGGCTAATTCCTTCGATTCGTTTTCGAACCCTGCATTCGCCATAGGCTGTCCGCAGCAGGTCTGGTCTAACGGATAGTCAACATCTACCCCCAAACTTTTAAGAAGCTTATATGAAGCAACTCCAACTTCGGGATAAACAGCATTGATATAACAGGGAATAAATAATCCTACTTTCATCATTTTGTCTATTTCGTTTCTGTATAAACAAAGGTATGTGTTATTATCGAATAAACAAGAAAATAAAAATAAAAAAAGTTACAGAAATATGCGGTTATTAAGAAAAAAGTAAGCTGTTTAGGTTGCATCTATTATAAATGGCACTTCATTTAAGGTGCTATAAAATCGCATGTCATCATATTTTATTTATGATACTCATGAGGTAAATATTGTATCATGAATAATGATAAATATAATAGATTTTTTCATTCGAATAATTATCTTTGCAAACAGTTACGGACTTACTGTAATTCACACTTCAATGAAGAATAAATAACGGAGAATTTAATAATCAGATCTTTGTGTATGAACAATAAATCAAAATCCATATTGGCAATAGCCGTGATACTTGTTACTATAATTCTTGACCAACTCATTAAGATAATAATAAAGACCAATTTCCATTATGGCGAAAGTGTTCGTATAACAGACTGGTTTTATCTTACATTCATCGAAAATAACGGTATGGCATTCGGTATGCAGGTTATGCCTAAGGCTGTTCAGACAATTATGCGACTGATATTTTCAGGGTTTATATTGTGGTATATAATGAAACTTGTGAAGGCGAAATATAAGAACGGTTATATAACCTGCATCTCACTGATTTTTGCCGGAGCAATAGGAAATGTCATCGACAGTATATTTTACGGAGCTATTTTCAGCGAAAGTACATATTCCAGTGTCGCTACTTTTGTTCCTGCCGGTGAAGGTTATGCGGATTGGCTTTACGGTAGGGTAGTGGATATGTTTTATTTTCCGTTATTCGAATTTGACTGGCCGTCATGGATGCCTGTTGTAGGTGGTAATCACTTTATCTTCTTCTCCCCGGTATTCAATTTGGCAGATGCGGCAATAAGCTGTGGCACTATAGCATTGCTTATATTCTATTCAAAAACTTTTGGTGAGAGTTTTTCGTTGTTCGGTAAGAATAATACATCCAAGTAATTAAAGTTTAAATGTTTAGTGCAAAATACTTCTTTATTTTGTATTTTTGCGGCAAATCGGAATTATAAATAAATTAATATATGGCAAAAGAAAAAATTATACTGACCGGCGACCGTCCAACCGGTAAGCTTCATATAGGTCATTATGTGGGTTCTCTACGTCGTCGTGTAGAACTCCAGAACTCTGGGAAATTTGATAAGATATTTGTATTCGAGGCAGACGGACAGGCTCTGACCGACAATATAGACAATCCTGAAAAGGTTCGTCAGAATGTTATCGAAGTGGCTCTTGACTATCTTGCTGTAGGTCTTGATCCGAACAAATCTACTATTTTCATTCAGTCACAGATTCCTGAGCTTTGCGAGTTGAGTTTCTATTTCATGGACCTCGTTACTGTTTCACGTCTTCAGCGTAACCCTACAGTGAAGACTGAAATTCAGATGCGTAACTTCGAAACAAGTATCCCTGTAGGTTTCTTTACATACCCTATCAGCCAGGCTGCCGATATCGCTGCATTCAAGGCTACTACAGTACCTGTCGGTGAGGACCAGGAACCTATGATAGAACAGACACGCGAAATCGTCCGCCGTTTCAACCATATTTACGGTGAGACACTGGTAGAACCTGAAATCCTCCTTCCTGACAATGCCGCATGTCTTCGTCTTCCGGGAACAGACGGAAAGGCTAAGATGAGTAAATCACTTGGAAACTGTATCTATCTGTCAGATTCTGCCGATGAAGTGGAAAAGAAGGTAAAGAGCATGTACACCGACCCTACACACATCAAGGTGAGCGACCCGGGAAAACTGGAAGGCAACTGTGTGTTTACATATCTTGACGCATTCTGTCGTCCTGAACACTTCGAACGTTACTTGCCTGACTATCCGAACCTTGACGAACTGAAAGCTCACTATACACGTGGTGGCCTTGGTGATATGAAGGTGAAGAAGTTCCTTGCAGCCATCATGCAGGAAGAACTTGGTCCGATTCGTGAACGCCGCAGCGAGTTCGAAAAAGATATCCCAGCCGTTTACGAAATGTTGAAGAAAGGTTGCGAGGTGGCACGCGAAACAGCAGCACAGACTATGGATGAGGTTCGCAAGGCAATGAAAATCAATTATTTTGATGATGTAGAACTTATAGCTGAACAGGCTAAACGCTTTGCTGAATAATTCTTGAATTATTATATAACTGAAAAATGTCCGGATGATAATGTGTTTATCGCTCCGGACATTTTTCTTTATATGTATGTTATGCCTGTTGTTGCATGATAAGATATGTTGTGTAAGCTATATAATAAATCACAAGTAAGGCACCCTCGATTCTTGTAATAGTACGTTTTTTGAAGAACCAGCCAACCAGCCAGAACAGTACGGACGACAATACAAGTACCAGAATATCAACATTGTTGATATTTCCCATAGGCAGTGGCGATACCGAAGCGCTGCATCCAAGTACGAAGAACAGATTGAACAGGTTGCTTCCTATTACGTTTCCTATGGCTATTCCCGGATTTTTCTTCAGTGCGGCTGTCACTGAAGTGGCAAGCTCAGGCAATGAAGTACCTCCTGCTACGAGTGTCAGACCTATAATAGAGTCGCTTACTCCAAGTGATGAGGCTATACCGCTGGCACCTTCCACAAACCATTGTCCTCCGAAAATAAGTCCTGCCAGTCCGCCAAGGATATAGACTGAAGAACGCCATACCGGCATTTCTGCTATTTTCTGTTCCTCCGATTCTCCTTCCTGATTGCGGGCTATAGAGAAAGTGTAGCGCATGAATATAAGGAAGAAAGCCAACAGTACAAGTCCATCGGCACGTCCTATCACATTGCTGCTTCCACCATCAAGCCATATATCATTAGCCATGAAAGCAAGTACGAGTGAGGAAAGAATAACCAGAGGTATCTCCTTGCTCATTGTTCCTTGTCCCACCTGTATAGGTAGTACCATAGCCGTACAGCCTATAATCATAAGTATGTTGAAGATATTGCTACCCACCACATTACCTATTGCCATTTCCGCGCTGCCCTGTATTGAAGACAGGAGGCTTATTACCAACTCAGGTGCTGATGTACCGAATGCTACGATAGTAAGACCGATTACGAGGTCGGATATTTTAAACCGTTTAGCCACCGATGCGGCTCCGTCTGTCAGTGCGTTGGCTCCTGCCAATATCAGCGCCAGGCCTGCAACCAATATAAAGATATTCCAAATCATAACTTTTAGTTTATTGTTTTTTACGGTTGCAAAGATATAGTTTAATATTATATTTCCTCAGCCAACCACATTTTTATTGCAGGAACTTTCTCACGGCTTATCTGTATCGAACCTTCAAACTCGGGTGATACACTGACTGTCATCTTCCCGTTGAAATAGTTCTGTACGTTCCTTATGCATCCTGCAGACAGGATAAACTGCCTGTTTACCCGCATGAACTGTTTCGGGTCAAGCTGCTCTTCCAGTTTCGTGAGCGGATAGTCTATGAGATGCCTTCTCTTGTCGTTTGTGATTGCGAATGTAGTTTTGTCCTCCGAATAGAAATAAGCTATATCAGACACCATTATGGTGTAGAAACGTTTGGGCGATGATATGAGAAATCTTGTACGGTACTGCTTCTCCTGCTTGCCTGTAAAGGTTTTCAGCAGTTGTTCTATACCTTCGTAATGATATTTAGCCCCATTGTCTGCCATATAAAAACGCTCGAACTTTTCTATGGCATCGTTCAGTCTTTCCTTGTGTATAGGTTTCAGCAGATAGTCAATGCTGTTCACGCTGAATGCCCTTACCGCATATTCGTCGTATGCAGTGGTGAAAATAATCATACTTTGGGGTTTGGCCTGCTCTATGAACAGGAATGATATGCCGTCGTTAAGCTGTATGTCGAGGAAAATGATGTCCGGATGCGGATTTACGGCAAACCATTCCACTGCATCTTCTATCATTCCGGGCAATACAGTGATTTCCCATTCAGGACGCAGTTCGCCAACCATCTTGTTCAGCAGACGTGCGGCAGGGATTTCGTCTTCTATAATAACGGCTCTAATCTTACTCATATATCAAAGGTAGTTTTACTGTAAAAATGTTGTTTTCATCTTCTATAATGATATCTTTTCCGCAAATCATCCGGTAGCGTTGTAAAAGGTTTTCAAGGCCTTTTCCTGATGAGGCTGCATTTTGTTTCTTCCTGACAGGATTGGATATGCATATAAAAGATGACTTGCCATTCCTTTCGCTATAGATACTGATATTCATTGGTTTGCTGATGCTTATTACATTGTGTTTTATCACGTTTTCTATAAGCAGTTGCATGGTCAGCGGAGGTACGGACGTATCTGCAAATGACTCATCAAGGCTGTTGGTTATTTCTATACAGTCACCAAGCCTGACTTTGTGCAGTTGTATGTATTTGTCGATAAATTCAAGCTCCTCACTCAGTTTTACTGTATTTTTGTTCTGGCTTATGAGAATATATCTGTATGTATCGGCAAGGTTTCTTGTAAATTCTACCGCATTGGCAGGCGAGTATTCTATTTCGGATATAAGTGTATTCAGATTGTTGAAAAGGAAATGAGGGTTCAGCTGGCTCTGCAAAGCCTGATATTTGGCTTGTGCATTTGCCTTTTCAAGTTCTTCGGCACGCTTGTAGAGTCTTACAAGATCGGCATAGAATTTGTTTTGCATGAACTGTCCAACTATTATAATCTCGATGAGCCATACTCCAAGAATAATTGTTATACCGTTTTGTTGCAGATTAAACGGATTAGTGACTCCCACCATATACTTTGATGTGACAAGCATAAGATAGTTTACAGCCAGTAGAATAATGGCACATATTATCATCGCTATAGATAATGCCCTTTTGTCTTTCAGAAAGTATTGGTAGAATGACATCATCTTTCCATACACAAGCCGTATGCTGAGACCGACACCGCAAAATATGAATGCTACGGTAGAAAAGGCCTTGAATGTAATCAGCTGTTCGCGTGAGCGTATAGGAATATCGGCGTAGTTTACCAATACGAAATATGAAAAACATCCCAGGCAGAGGTAAAGTATTATATCTGATATGTAACGTTTCATTATTCTTTGTTTTATCTGCGGTATAAAGGTAGTGAATTAGTCGTTAGTTATTAGTTATTTGTTGCCAATAAAAACTCAGAACCTTTCTCCTCTTGCTCTTTCAAGTCCGCTTTTGGCTATCTGTGCATTCAGTTTTGACTGTATGAAATTCACTTTAGCCTCAAGATGATAGATTTCTGCGTTGATAACTTCTACTATTGAAATGTTTCCTTCACGGTATTTTTCGAATGCCAGTTCCTTGCTTTCTTCCGCCTTATTTAGTGAACTCTCTGTAAGATAAACTTTTCTGATAGCCTGTGAATAGTTATAGAAGGCTGTTTCCACTTCCAGTCGTACATTGTCAGTCACTTTCCTTTGATTTTCTGTAGCCATATCAATGGCATATTTCCCTGCCTTGCGTGTGTTTCTGCGTTTGCCCCATTCAAATATAGGTACGCTCAGTTTGGCATATATGGCATAGTTCGGGTTCAGGTCCGCCTTGAAGTTATAGCCAGGCGATGAGTAGCTTCCGTCTATACCTACGGACAATTTGGGCATATATTGGGAGTTGGCAAGTCTGGCTGATGATTTCTGCAAATCAATGTTTCCGCTTGCAATAAGCATTTCCGGACGTGAAGTCATGGCCATATCTATTATGCCTGCATATGAAGGTTCTTCCTTCAGAGGAATTACTATCGAGTCTGTAGGAACTTCTTCATCGAATGGTATTCCTGAGAATGAGTTCATCGACATTCTTGCTACCTCTGCATCGTTGAGTGACTGCACGAGGCGGTACTCGGCGTCATTCAGTTTCACTTCGGCCATTAGCAGGTCGTTACGGTCTGTATATCCTTCGTTTACGCGGTCCTTCACTACATCTACCAGGAGTTCGATGGACTCCTTGAAGTCCTTAGCTACGAGTGTCATTTCCTGTCGTGCCACTTTGTTCCAGTAATATACGTCGGCATTGTATATGATGTTGTTGGTAATACGCTTTATTTCGTATTGTGACATTTCGTTCTCTTTCTTAGCCTTATCATATCCTGCTTTTATAGCGCCACCCATATATACAGGTTGTGCCAGAGTAAGTGATGCTCCGTATTTCATGTCGCGTCCCTGGAAGTACAGTGATTCGGTGAGCGAAGGTATCTCTACTGATAGTTCCGACGGGTTGCCTACATAGTTGAAGTTGGCATTACCACTTATTGATGGCAGGAAATCAGCCTTTGCCGATTTCTGCTTTTCATTGCTGATTTGTGAAGAAAGTACGGCGGAACGGATATCCTGATTGTATTCTTCCACCTTAGAACGGTATTGCTGCAACAGTCCGGAAGTTTGAGCGTGAATACTTCCGGAAATTAGTGTTGCAGCTATATATATTAGCGAGATTTTCATTTTAGTTGCTTTTTTAGTTGTTAGTTATTTCAACTCAATCTTATAGAATATGGCATATAAAGCCGGAGTTACGAACAGCGTCAGCATAGTAGCAAATGTCAGTCCGAATACGATTGTGGCTGCCATACCTCCGAACACTACATCGAACAGCAGAGGTATGCTTCCGAATACTGTAGTAAGGGCTGCCATAAGTACAGGACGTACTCTCGATACTGTAGCTTCAATAACTGCTGTATGTGGTTCAAGACCATTTCTGCGCTGGATGTTTACCTCGTCAAGCAGTACGATGACATTCTTTATTATCATACCGAGCAGTCCCAACCAGCCTGCAATGCAGAAGAAACCGAACTGGAATCCTGTGATGAGCAATCCTATCACCATACCTATGATGGACAGTGGAAGAATCAGGAATATTATCAGCGGTTGTCTGAAATTGCCGAACAGCATTACGAGTATCACAATAAGCATTATTATGGCAAGTGGGAAATATTTTGTTAATGCTTCCATTGCCTCTTTCTGGTCTTTGTACTGTGAGTCCCAGAAGAAAGTATATCCTTCGGGCAGATTTATGTTCTCTATCTCTTCGCGAATTTCATTATGCACTTCCTTCATTGTATATCCGCGTTTCACATCGCATTGTGCTGCCATAGACAACTTACGGTTGTAAGTTCTTACCAAAGGATACTCCCAGCCGGTTGTTATTCCGTCTGCTACCTGAGCGAGTGGGGCAGAGTTCTTTCCGTTCCATATCGGCAGGTCCTTTATATATTCAGTGTCCCATGTCTCAGGCTTTTCCGTGATGAGGCGTACAGGAACCTTGTTTTCTCCGTCCCTATATACTCCAATTGTAGTACCGTCATATACAGATTTAACAACATTCATCATGTCTGCACGTCCTATGTTCAGCATACCGGCTTTTACTGGGTCATATCCCGCTTCGATAACCATAGCCATGTTTCCCCATTCGTTGCGTGCATTCAGAACTTTAGGGTTCTTCTTCATTATATTAATAGCTATGTTGGTAAGCGAGTCGAGTACAGCCGGATCGTCTCCGCAAAATCTGGCTTCTATAAGAGCCTGTGGTATAGAGTTGATTTCAAAGCTGTTCACCTTGACTACGGCTTCCGGTATGAGGTCAGGAAGTTCATCGTATAACACGGCCTGAAGTTCTTTCGATTTCTCTGGCGATTCTGCTTCAACCAGGCATTGTGCATAGTTTGATTGTGGACCGTAGGCGGTATTTGCAAGATAATATCTTGGAGGAGTCTGACCAGTGTATGATGATACGGTTTTTACACCTTCCTTGCTCATCAACAGTTCTGTCAGGAAATCTGCTTTCCTTTCAGTTTCCTCTATTTTTGTACCTTCAGGCATCCACATTTCTATGGTGAAATATTGTTTGTTCAGCAATGGCATGAACTGTTGTGGTATGAACCTGAAAGCCCAAGCTGAAACGATGAGGAGAACTACCATACATGTCGTCACGGTGTATTTCTTCCTTATCATGAATCTTAACGACTTGCGGAAGAAATCGTATATCCTGCCGCTGAACAGCTCCTGTTTCAGTTCTTCCGGACGCGGGCGGCGTACAAATTCCTGTACGAAGAACACGTTCTGTGTTATTGCCAGTATCCAGCTAAGAAGAAGAGAAACAGCTATAACGATGAAGAGTGATTCAAGAATTTCACCAGTGATATGTGGCGACAGATAGACAGGCAGGAATGTAAGTATGGCTATGAGTGTTGCTCCCAGTAACGGCATAGCTGTTGAACTTGCGGCATTGATTATCGCGATACGTTTGCGCATACCGCGCTGCATGTTTACAAGTGTTGCATCGTAAACCACTATGGCGTTGTCCACCAGCATACCCATGGCAATGATGATTGCTGCCAGTGACATACGCTGCAGGGCAATTCCTGTGGCCTGCATATATATGAGTGTACCGAGAATGGAGAATATCAGTCCGCTACCTATCAGAAAACCGTTTTTTAGTCCGATAAAGAAGAGCAGTACCGCCACTACGGTTATGACAGATACTATCAGGTTCATCACGAAACCGTCATTAGCCACATCCGACTCGTGTCCCTGGTCGTAGAGAATATCTATCTTGAAACCTTCGGGAAGTGAATTTCTCAGTTCTTCCATGCGTTCTGATATCAGTTTCGCCATCTCTACCACATTGCCGTCCGATACAGTGGAAATGGCTATACCAACGGCTGGAACATTGGCTGTCTTCATGATGTTTGTGGCAGGATGAGAGTAGCTCTCTGTTATATCTGCTATTTCTCCCAAACGGAAATATTCGCCTTTTGAATTGCTGACGGTCAGGTTCTCTATCTCTTCTGTACTGTTGAAGCTACCTGTCGACTGTACCCTTATCCTGTTTTTGTCTGTTTCCATTGCTCCTGCATCTACAATGCGGTTCTGGCGGTCGAATGCTGTGGCAATGTCGTTTATGGTTACACCACACGATGTCATCAGGTTAGGTTTGATAGAAATGTCGATAGTTCTTGTCTGTACTCCGAACAGTTCTATTCTTGCAACATCCTTTACGTTGAGCAGTTCGTTCTTTATATCTTTTGCACAGTTCTCCAGCTCTCTGTAGCTGCGTGTTTCGCTGCTCAGAGAATAGAATACTCCTAATACATCTCCAAAATCATCGTTAACTTTCGAAGGTCCTGCACCCTGTGGCAACTTGTTCTGAACATCGTTTACCTTTCTACGTAGCTTGTCCCATAATTGCTGCATGTCCTTTGCGCGGATTTCCTTCTTTACATATACTGTTATTTTCGACAGCCCGGCGCGGTTGTCGCTTTTCAGATAATAAAGTTCGCCGAGCGATTGGATAGATTCCTCCAATACATCTGTCACTTGCTGTTGCACCTCCAGTGGAGAAGCGCCGGGGTAGGTGGTAGTCACTACAGCCTGTTTGATGGTGAATGGCGCGTCTTCCAGTTTTCCCATCCCAGAGTAGGCTACCACTCCTCCGGCTATTATCAGTATGAGCAATAGCCATGTCAAAGCCTTATTGTTGAGGAAAAATTTTACGAATGCTTTCATGAATGTTTATTTTTTTATTCTACTATAGTTACCAGTTTGTTGTCCGAAAGCTGATAGAGCTTGGATATTGCTATATTATCGCCTGCGCCAATCCCTGAAATAATTTCTATGTTATTTCCTTTTGTCAGTTTTCCTGTTTTTACCTGTGTCAGTTTCGCGGTATTACCGTTTTCTATCTTCCAGACATATTCTCCCGAAGAACTATTATGGCAAACAGCCGCCTGGGGGATGACTACGGTTCCGTTAACAGTAGATGATGAAGAAAATGAGTAAGGGTAAGATATATAAATGGAACCTGTCATCCCGCCCATTAGGCTGTTGTCTTTATTGTCTATAATCAAAGTAAGAAGGTATGAAATATTGTTGTCAGCTGTACTTTGTGTAACGAAAGTTTCGTCTGGCTTAAATGTTCTTTTAGGTAGAGTGGAGAAACCGGCAGTTATATCCATTTGTTTTTTATTCTGGAAAGAGCTAGCCATGCTTTCTGTGATATATGCTTCCGCTTTTACTTTCGACAGATCGATAAATGTCACTACAGGAACGGAGGGCTTTACGTCTGAATATTTTTCTATATGAGTCTGTTGTACATATCCATCGAAAGGTGCATATATTTTTGTATCATTAAGTGCATTTGTGGCATCATCATAATCAGCTTTGGCTTTTTCGAAATCTGCTTGTGACTTTTCAAAATTTGCAGCAGAGATATTGTCACGTTCATAAAGTGCTGAAATCCTTCTGTATTCCGATTCTGCTTGTGCCAGTGCTGTGGCGGCTCTTTTCTGACGTATAATGTAGTCGCGATTGTCAATGGAAGCTATCAGTTCTCCTTTCCTGAAGAACTGTCCGTTTTGCACATCGAATGAGTTTACAGGACCTCCAACACGGAAAGAAAGTTCGGTAACTCTGTAAGGTTTAGAGATGAATGTGTAGCTACGTGTAGTTTCCTTTGGGGTTTCAATAGCCTTCACTGTTTTTACTGTTGTTGGTTGTTCTTCTTTTGTAGCTGTTTCTTTGCATGAAAACAAGCAGCATACGATGCATGTGAATAGCAAAAATTTCTTCATAATCTTCATATATTTATTATTCTTGTGATTTGGTGGAAAAGGAACACGCTTGTCTATATGTGGTGTATATCTGAGAAGTATGTCTTTGCAACAGCGTGTTCCTTATTGAATTCCGTCTTTTACACGTGCAAATATATACTTGTATAATAAGGTCTTAAACATTGATTCTACTCAACCCGGTAATGAGATTGCTGAAATGTTGTTTTTAATTACTGAAATGAATGAGGTGTTTCTGTTCTAAGAAATACAATACAGGTTTGTCTCCACACGCTCGTGTAAAGATCTCCACACGCTCGTGCGGAGTTCTCCACACGTTCGTGTCGAGTACTCCACACGTTCGTGTGGAGATAACAATGTCAGGTCTTATGATAGATGATTACAGGCGAAAAAAGAAGAAATACAGTTTTTTCAAGAAAAAAAACGGGAAATGTATTGTCATTTCAAAAAAAAGTAATACCTTTGCATCGCAATTGACAAAGAGACCTTTTCGGGCGTTTAGCTCAGCTGGTTCAGAGCATCTGCCTTACAAGCAGAGGGTCG
>NZ_CALDPF010000021.1 GCF_937912035.1 uncultured Bacteroides sp. | reverse complement strand
GTGTATCTATCTGGAGCATGTTCAATCCGTTTATTGGTGTAGCCTCATGGTTTGCTTTCTTCGTAGCCATTGAGCATTTGGGCGAGTTGGAACTGGCAGCGACAAATGTCATACGCAGCATATCCACCTTGTTTTTTGTTATTGTCAATTCATTGGCAGCAACTACTGGCTCATTGATAAGTAATCTATTGGGAGCAGGACAAAAGAATCAGATTTTCCCGTTATGTAACCGGGTTATCCGTTTGGGATATGCTGTGGGATTTCCACTTATTATCCTTTCTATAATCTGTTTCAATCCACTTTTCAATATTTATTCGAATAATGAAAGCCTGGTGCAAATAGCACAGCTGCCATTTACAGTAGCCCTATTGAATTATGCTTTTGCCTTACCTGGTTATGTATATATGAATGCTGTCACAGGGACAGGTGCCACACGTACAACTTTCATTTTCCAAGCTGTAACCATTATAGCCTACCAGATTTATTTATGGACGATAAGCAATTTCAGCACATCCCTGTCTGTATATTGGACAGCAGAATACTTATATGTGATATTGCTTGGAGTGCTTTCCATTATATATCATAAATGCAAAAACTATTAATCGTTTGAATCCCATGATAAAAAAATACATCCTCGTATGAGAGATACACAGAATGTTTATTTAAACTGTCTATCGAAGTCAGCGATTATACAATCTATAATGATTCTGTATCCAATCTACTACTTTTTGAACAGAATAATGTATTGTATCATTCTCTAATCAACCATGAGCGATTGATAATAAGTAGATATTCTGGTTACCCCTATTCCCACGTTAATATTGGTATGCGAATATCCAAATATACAGGCATCAATCCTACTAATGGTACACAACTCACATCTTGTAGGTAAATGATAGGTAACCGCCACGATATAGAGTTTGCTATGCTTTTCTTGATATTTTTGCAGATAGAGTCAAAAAGTCTCGCATATCCGATGAACTCCTGCACCTGCAAAAACCTCTCCGCAAACTTAATCTAACGGAAGTCATTCATATCTTTCTACACAAAATACTCGTAATTCGGGCTGATATGTGATCCCAATATAGTCAGAACAAAATCAGCATCATTGATGCGAAATATATAGAGAATTATTAGAAACCAAATTGATTTGCAATTTAATTAGTATGTACAATTTTCAATGTAACCTTCCTGTTCATACACCCTACAATAGTGATGAATCATTTCAACCAACCCATTCAAACGTGAATCTATAATCTTCAGATTTTTATATCTAAGATATTGAGTGTCATACAGTCCCGTATTTCCGGATTTCAACCTTTCTTCAATATCTTCGGGAATAAGGAAACTCGCTCTGTCGCCCAGAAATTTATAAAACTCTGACTGATATATACATATACCTGCCAGATCAAAATCTCCAAAATGTATATATCTATTAGGAATTTTGATAAGCCATTCCCGTAAATCTGCCGACTGGGGGTATCTGGAAACGAACAGAACTTTCTTATCTCCAAACAGATGCTTCTGACTCCGTATACGACAAAAATTCTCACCATTCTCCACTCCCACTACTGTCACGTCTGTCGGTATATAAAATTCATCTGGGTTTTGTATGAAAACAGCACTTCCTTCAGGAGGGGATATAACAAACTCACTATTCCCTATTCTTGCATGAACAGATTCGTAACAGTTCACAAGAAAACCTCTGAAAGTGCGAAGCTTTACTGTCTTGGAGTCGCCGGTTTCCTGTACAAGCATACTGCGCTGCAGGTCTTTGTTTTCGCCAGAAAAGATTTCAATCCATCTTTCGAGAGAAGTGCCAGATGTATAATTATCTGAAATATATCTGCCGAATGCCACAGTATCTGTAAGGCGATAGGAAACTCTGCTGCCATTAGTTATTCCGGTTATAAGGCCCTCTATCCTTAATTCATCAACTATCCATCGCGGAAGTGAGCTTGAAGGAAGAGTTCTTCCTTCAAGCATATAAAGTAATTTTTTCGCTACAGATATTGTAAATCGTTTTTTATTTATCTCCATATTGTTACAAGTCATTTTTATTTTCGTGTAAGCAATGGCACTACCCGTGTATTGCTTTTCGCATCTTTGCTTAACAGATAAGTATATTTATAATCCTCAACATTATAAGTGGTAGGCGAACTGTTGATAAGTAATATGTTGCGGCAATTGGCAAATTCAAGTATGCCTTTCACATTATTGGGATGCAACTTACCGATTTCATCCATCATACAATGCACCTTGAAATCCCCGAATTTTCTTGATACTTTTTCCTTGAAGACATTGATAAGCATGATGTTTACCATTGCTTTAACCAGTATGTCTGTGCCGTCGGAACCTACATTCGCTATTTTCTCTACCCAGCCTGTGTCATTATCATTTTCGATAATACGGAACTGCAGGTTAAAGGTGTCAGAAACGACAAGATTCTTTCTGGAAGGCTCATCCTTCAGCAGTTTGCTGAATGCATTAAGATATTTTACAGCCTTGAGATTAACGTTCTCACGCGAATCCTGCGAGAATAGGTCCATTTCACCCATGTTGAAGGTATTCTCATCATTGAAATTCTTTATTTCTATAAGAAGCTGCATAAGTTTGTCGTTACTCTGCAATGGTCTGAGTTCGATACTGCGGATAACTCCTGCAAAATTACGCTTAATGAAATCGTCATTTATGTCTTTAATGGTCTTATTAATAAGACTTTCGCTTTGGGTAAGTTCTCCTGTTTCCTTTGATATGCGTCTTATTATGTTTACGTATCTTTCACTTATGCGGTTCTGATATTCGGTAATTTTATTGTTTTCCACAAACTCACATAAATTGGATGCGAAATCCATGTAATCTGAATCACACGACAATGACTGAGGAAAGCTGAAGGTATTTCTTTCTGTAAAATTACTGTTAAACAGATTTACCGATTTTTTGAAATTTTCAGTATCCTTGCCAAGAGAAACTATCAGACTTTTCAGCTCTTCCACTATCTTACCGCAAGGTTTATTGGTAGGAAGTTCTTCGGGAGTGTACGACTCCGGAGGACAGAAGCCTTCATCTTTGCGGAAATTCTCAAGAACGCAAAGATCGTTCTTAATGGCATCACGTTCGGCCGACTTTTCGTTTATACTGTTTTTTACATTTTCATACTGACCGGTGAGCTTGTTTTTCCGCAACGCATATTTTTCTGCAAGCTCATCCAGATGCATTTCATTGTTCTTCTTTTTATCGCGCAACTCCGGCTCATGGTCAAACAGTTCTCTCTTGTCTTTTTCATAATTCCACACAAACGATTGTTTTTGCGATATATAATCCAACTCAGATTTTATTGTATCAATTTTTGATTTATAGGAATTTATAACCGATGTGTCAGCTCCCTTACCGTTCAACTCCTCATTCTGCAACTTGCGGAGTTCTTTTTTCCTGTTATCCGCATCCATACGCCGGTCGGACAGTTCCTTGTGTGCGGCATGTTTCTCAATATCAACAGCACTGCGTTCTTTCTTTTCCGCCTTTCTCTGTTCCTCATAAATCTGAAGAATCCGCTTTTCTCTCTCCTGTTTCAGAAGTTCCTCATTATTACAACATTTTTGCCTTTCCTTTTCTTTGCCTCCTATAAGTGTTTCTATCTCATCGAGCCTGTTTCTTTTCCACTCAGATTCTTTACGTTCCCATGAAGCTTGTTCCGCCTTTATATTCTTAATCTGAAGAGGATATTGCTGTAACTGAATTTCAATAAGATGCCTCTCAGCCGATATGGCTGAAATCTGTTTTCTGTACTTATTCTTTATCTCTTCAGTACGCTTCGTTTTTTCTTCATTCAGAAGGCTTATTTTTCTCGTATATTCATCTCTTCCGGAAGATTTGGCCTTAAATTCAGCTTTAAGCTGTTCCGGTGAGCGTAACTCACGCTGTACCTCAGCTAAATTAATTTTTACACCATAGAAAGAACTTCCCTCATCGGTTGAAAGTTCGGGAGAAAGATTCTGATTGTAGAGTATAAGTTTTTCATCGGCAATCTTACCTATACTTTCCTGCCATCCTGGCTTGTTCTTGTCGAGCCATTCGCAGAAAGAGCCTTTGCTGCTGTTTATCAGCACATCCAATGATTCTATTTCTGCGTCCAACTGTTTTCTGCAGCGTAAAATCTCATCTATTTTCGAGTCAGACTCTTTTTCAACTGCCATAGTTTCCGCTTCCGACTTCTGTCTGAGACGGTCGCACTCCAATTTCAGACGGTCAACTTTCACGGCGGTATCCTTTTCTTCGGAAGATATGTTTCTCAACCGTTCCTCACAGTCACGTATTTCATCCTTGAAATGAGCTGTACACTCAACCCTCGTTTTCTGTTGTTTCAGGTTGGATATTTCTTCCAGAAGCTGCTCCTTGCTGTCGGCAAGTGTTTTAAGTTTCTCTTCATAAACAGAGCGTACTTCATCTGTCTGACCGTTGGTTTTCTTTGTCAATTCGGCAATTCTTTTACCAAGTTCGTTTTCAAGACATAATACCCTTTTGTTGATTTCATTCTCAAATCTTGCAAGATTGGCATCAATGCTCTGTTCCATCAAAGAGTATTTGCTTATTACATCCCGGTATGTACTAGTGAGTTCATTATACACTTTGTTCAGAGACTCCAGCTCGTATTTCAGTGCCGGTTCTCTATTTACTCTTGATATAACCTCATCAATGTGTTCCTGTTCATAATATTTACGTTTTTCCCTTATCTTCTTAAGGTCAGATTCTATACTGCCGCTTAACTTTAAAAGTTTGTCGCGTTCACTGTCAAACTTGGATTTTTCTTCCCCAAGTAAACGTGTAAACCGTTCGGCTTCCTCTTTAAGTAGCAGAAGCTGTTCTTCCAGTTCTGGGAGCTTCAGGCGTGCCACCCTTTCAGAATAATTGAGGTGCTGTCTTCCGTTTTTAATCTGCTTTTCAACAAGCAGAAGCATTCTGTAATTCTTTATTACCGCATCGGCCTGTTTTCTTACAGGTACCACTCCATTCTTATCCTGCTTTATCCACAACATTACATCAGAATATTCCTGTTCGAAAGTCTCTATCTGGTTCCGGTAATAACTCAGATCAACAACAAACTCATTATCATCCATTGACTGTATAATGGTATCCTTTATAAAATCGGCATCAAGCTTTGAGTTAAGGAATACATTCTGAATTGTATGCGGTATATTCTGATATCGTGAACTCTCTACAATGGCATACTTACGGAATTGAAGCAAATCCGGCTTTCTGTTGTTGCCGAATATTATATCACGAAACATATCATAGCCTGTAACCAGCGATGACACGCTTGCACCCGATTCCGACACTCTTGTACGAATCACACTCCAGTCGGCCGAAACCTCATTTTTACCGTTAACAAACCACTCCTTACTGTATGGCGCATCAATAAACCGGAAGGCGGCCCTACCCATCGACTTCGTTACAACTACTGTATAAGCACCGTTCTCGCGCATTACTTCATAAACTATATATGAGTTGGCAAAAGGGAGATAGAAAGAATCAAAATTCTTCTTTTCTTTCGGTATGCCCAATCTGAGTTTATCTGCATTATAGAAAAACAAGACAGCACGTAAAAGGGTACTTTTACCTACTCCCTGGGTACCAATAAAATGTACATTGCCATCCAACTTGACTTCGGCATACGGCACATGTGCGCTGTTCAGAAATATTACCTTATTGAGATATCTCATCGTTCATTTCCTCCGATATTGTTATGCAGTCCACCAAATCCTCCATATAGTGAAATGCCGTTAATACTTTATAAGTGTTATCATGTTCGTTCTCGAGTTCTATCATTCCTGCCTTTTCAAGTTCTGAAACAAGTTTCTCCACAACCTCATTATATTTCTTCTTATCCTGAAACAGTTTGGAAGCCTTATCCTTCAGCTCAATCTGGCAACTTATCTGAACTTCTATGTCTGCCGGACGGAACTTAAACCCGGGACCGAATGTAGCATCATATGTTTTAAGGAAACTTAGGTAGTCTATCCACTTCATAACAGCTTCAAGCTTGCGTTCAAGGTCGACTTTCGCCTCCTGGCGGGTGAACATATAATATCCGTCACCACCTTCGAGATAAAAACCAATGCCTTTATAATATTCGTAATAATCGGTCAAATCCTCTTCTATGGCATCATAATACCGTTTTATTGCAGGAGAAACGCTGTTTGCAGAAATAAATCCGCCCTTACTCAATATATTGAATATTTCTTCTGTATATTTCATGCTTATTCTGATTATGTAATTATTGGGAAGTATCGGTAATTATTTGGAGTCATCTGGAATATATCAAAGGATATTCCACGTTATGGCTTGTTTCATACTTGTCGGTGAAATTCAGTCCTTCGGCATACTGCGACGCTATCTGGCAGAAAAACAGGATTTTGTCGTCAGTGCTCAGTTTCTTATGATAATTATAGCTCATTACAAACTTAAACAGGTGACTGCTTGATGCCGAGAAAGCATTATAAATTTCCTGTAAGTTTATCTGGTCAAGAACTTCACCTTCTGTTTTCATATATTCCTGAGGTATAGCATCGGCCATATTCTTCGGACCTTTAGCCAGGTTCTTCCTTTTGGATATGATTTTTCTTATTATCTCCAACGCCACTGCAGAAGTACGCAGATTATCTACCGAAAGTTTTATTCTGTAATTGGTCTGAGGCTCCATCCACACAGGATTTCTCATACTGACAACCTGACGTATATCAGTTTTTTCGTCTAAAAGGAACTGGTCACGGAGGTATTTCAAGCGGCGGACTTTCTCGAATATCCTGTTCTGATAAGCTATAAGATTCAGGTAATGAATAATCTGCTTCTCTATCTCAATGAGATTATGATAGGAATCATTAAGCTGAAGTTTCACGTCATTCACCGCTATACGCATTTGAGTGTCCATGGCAACTCTGAAAAAGACAGGTTGAGTGTTGTCTATTATATCTTCACTCCTGTTGATGAGAAGTGCTATGTTCTTACGTTTTTCATCAAGATTCTTCAATTTTGAGAGCTTTACACGATAGTTTGGTTCGTTCTTGTAAGTATTGTCAATGTTGCGTTTCAAGTCTATTACATTACGCACTGTTATCATTGCAATATTTTTCAGACACCTTCTTACTTCTTTGTGATAATTATATTTCCGCTGCTCATTATCTTCTTTAAGATAATAATCAATATTCTCATTCAGTCGTCCCAGATAATCATCCACAAACGAAACATTTATATTCTCATTGACTTGTAAAACATCCTCGAAGAATTTAAGATACACATCCTCCATTTCAAGGAAATTTCCGCTATCTCTTATTATTCCGTAGTCAATAAGATATTTTATTCTTTCTTCTTTATATTCAGTAAGTTCGAGTGCATAATCATATTTCAAGGAAGTTGAAGCTCTTTTCTGAAACATCTGTTTCAACAAAAGTTTCTCTCTTTCAAGTACACGCAAAAGCTCATCAATAGATTTAAAGGTGTTCATAGTTCAAGTATTATAAGAATTATTACTGAAATGATGGCTACTAATTTAATGAATAAAATACTTTTCAACCATATCCTTGAGCTGATCCGATGACAGGTTTGCTATGCCTATTGATTCAATAAGTGAAAACTCTTCTTTATTCT
>NZ_CALDPF010000020.1 GCF_937912035.1 uncultured Bacteroides sp. | reverse complement strand
GCATATAGTGCTTCTTGGGTTGCCCAAATAGCTCAAGATTATCGTAATGGTAATTTATTTGTTAGAGGTAAAAATAATGGAACTTGGCAAGCATGGAAAAGAATTGCTTGTAAAGGAGAAGCTCAACCTGCTTCTGATGTTTCAGCATGGGCAAAAGCTGCTACTAAACCTACATATACTTATAGTGAAGTGGGAGCAGCACCAAATAGCCATACCCATAGCTATGCTGGCTCATCATCTGCGGGTGGTGCTGCAACATCTGCTGATAAAGTTAATAAAGCATTAACTTTCACAGGCTATTCGACAGCTTCTTTTGATGGTTCTACTGCTGTGTCTGTTGCAATACCTAATAACACTAACCAACTAACTAATGGTGCTGGATATATAACTTCAGCTGGGAGTATAACTGGAAATGCAGCGACTGCAACTAAAGTTAATAAAGCACTAACCTTTAGTGGTTATTCGACAGCTTCTTTTGATGGCTCAGCCGCCGTAACGGTAGCTATACCAAATAATACAAATCAGCTAACAAATGGTGCAGCCTTTATTACTGCTTCCTCTAATATCACTGGTAATGCAGCGACAGCGTCTAAAGCTACTCAGATAATCGTAGGTACTTGTACTACCGCCCAAGCCACTGTGCAAAAAGATGTAACATTAGCTAATTATGTATTAGAAGCAGGTTCTAAAGTTATTGTTAAATTTACTTATGCAAGCGTTGCATCTGCAACTTTAAATGTAAATGGCAGAGGAGCTAAGACTATTTATTATAATGGGGCTGTAACTACTACTACTACATGGGGTGCTGGTGATATTGTGGAATTGCAATATGATGGTACACAGTTTCATATCTTATATGTAAATACAGATAGTGCTATAACTAAACCAACTTTAGCAGGTGATATAACAGGTAACGCAGCCACTGCTACCAAATTGCAAACCGCAAGAACTATTTGGGGACAAAGTTTTGATGGTAGTGGTAATATCACAGGAAATATGACTGTTACAGGAGATATCGTAGCGAGCGGTAATATTACTTGTTATTCGGATAGGAGATTAAAGACAAATGTAGAACCTTTGAAAAATAGAGGATATATCCAACCTTGTACTTTCATGAAGGATGGTAGAAAGGATATCGGTTTTATCGCTCAAGAAGTAAAAGAGTTATATCCTGAATTAATAGGAGAAGGAGAGTATCTAAGTCTTAATTATGCACAGATTACGGCAATCCTTGAAGCTCAAATAATAGAGTTAAATAATCGAATTATAGAATTAGAAAACAAAATACAAAAGCATGATAGGTAACGGAGGAATAATAGTGGCACCTGTCACTATTGATGATATAAAGCAAATATTAGGTGAAAGTAGTAATACCATAACAACTTTATGTCGAAGTGATAAAATAAATAAATGGAGTAGGGTAAAACCAGTTTCAAGTGATATAGTATCTGATATGTCATTTGATACAGACCATTCAATAGGGCTAACTTGGGGGATGAAACCCCCAATAGCTCAAGCAAGTGATGGACTGAATCTTAATAAGTTATACATAAACCATTCAATGGGGGCTGCTGCTTATCCTGATTGGGTATATGAAAAAGTACAAGAAGGGAAGCCTTGTAGAATGGGAGATTTCAAGGGATATAATCCAGCGGCGCAAACACCATTCTATATGGATGTGCAAAATTATACTACATCAGTAAATCTTTTTGAAACTAATAAAATAAGGTTAGTTATGTATAGCAACTTAGCTTTGGGTGACTTTCCTACATTGGGAGAGTTCTTTAAAAAATTTTATAGTTATTATTTTGTTGCTGAAATATATGAATATAATTCCCAAATACCTTTTTACGGATTAGAAAATTGGAATTATAAGTATAAAAGTGAAACTCCATTAAGCTCAGCAGGAAGTGAATTGTATATAGATGTTGACGTGAGTATGTTTAATAATAAAAAAATTGACGTACTGATGGGGATGCAAAAATATGAAAGTGGACAATATCAACCACAAACAGGAATGATGCCACCAAGAAGTATGACTGGTTATTATAGACAAATATCTTTCTTTACATTGTTTAACAGAAATATTTCTAATGGATATTGTGCGTATTCACCAAGTGAAAGTATATCACCTTGGAGGGCTTCAAGTACAGCATCTTCAAATCAAGTATCTATGAATGGATATTCTAATTTATACATCAAATTTGATATAGATAAAAAGGAAGTTCCAATGTATATAATTGGTGCTGGCTTTAATACTAATAATTTGCCTGCTAATAGTAAGCATGTAATGTTTAAAGTTCAAACCGTAGGAGAAGGATATAACAATAACCAAACAGCTGTTGGAACACCAATAGACACTACTACAAGGCAAAATATGGCTAATGGATACACTTTAGTTGAAGGTGGTTCAGGAGTTCAAACTGTCGGATTAAATTTTGCAAATCTTATAAAAGCATATGGTAAAATTATATATGTAATGTTTTTCTATTCTACAGATGGCGGTAATACATGGAGTTCAAACCCTATGGGCTATAGTATGAGTATTAATATAACAAGAGGAACATAATGAAAAGAATAAAAAGCAAATCAGATAAAAGACTAATCATTGAAGGAGTGGTAAATGGTAAGTCTGCAAACTTTCTAATAGATACGGGGGCTTCAATAGCCCTCATATCCGAAAGTCACAGAAGAAAATATGATCTAAAGAGAGGTAGACCTTTCAATGGAAAGATAGTTGGAGCTGGAGGAGAGCTTAGCACTTCTTATATCTGTGATACGTTCCCAGTAATCAATGGCAGACCATTCTCACAATTTATACTAACTGATATTGACAACATTATAAACTCTATAGAAAGAGAAACAGGAATTGAAATAATAGGTATAATATCCCTGCCACAAATGAAAGTAAATGGCATACAAATAGACGCAAACGACAACGAAATAATTTTTGAATAAAATATACGATTATGAAATTAATAGAAGTATTAAACGCTTACAATGTTTTAGGTGAAGCAAAGGTATCTAATCTAGAGGATAGTGAAGTATTAAAGATAGTAAAGGCTAGAAAAGCGATGCGCCCTTTAGTAGAGGAGTACGAAGCATTTTCAAAAGATGTACATGATAAGTTTAGATACGATGGTATTGAAGCAGATGATAAAGTAAGAATGGAAGTGATAACAAAGTTAAACGTAGATAATTCTTACAAGGTTACTGAAGAAGAGAATGAAGCTATAAAAAGAATTCTTGACTATATCCAAAAGGTTGAAAACGCAAAGACAGAAGAGCTTGGAAAAGAGGTAAACATCTTAATTGAGAAGTTGGATGATACTAGCTTAACAAAGATGATAAAAGATAATGGTTGGGAACTTAAAAAATTAGATGAGTTAGGAGTTATGCTATAATAGTTTATAATATGACATTGATTGAAATAATAATAAGTGCGATAACTACTATTGGTGGTGTTACAGGCTTTATCAGCCTGTATCACGCCAAATCGAATAAACAGACTATCGACATACACAACATGCAGGAAATGTTGAATGAAGCGCATAGGATGTATGACGAAGCTAGTGAAAGGTATGATGATAAAGTAAAAGAGTTTGAAGAGTACAAAGAATCAAACAAGAAATACATATCTGAATTAATCATTAGATTTGATAAAATCGAAAAGAGATTAAATAAAACGGAGAACTCTGTATTTCAGTTGACAAGCGCAGTATATCAAGGCTATCGTTGTAAGTTTCCAGTAAAGATAGAGGATTGTCCTGTTATCAAAGAATATGAGAAAGCGCACTGTTCAGAATGTGAAAAACATAATAATGATTGATTATGGGAATGTTTTTTACAATAGGCGAGCTATGTCGCAGTGATGTAGCTCTAAATAAAGGTATCAAGAATGAGCCGAACTTGAGACAGAAGATGAACATGGAGAAGCTGATAGATAATGTTCTAGATCCTTTGAGGAGTGCATACAGAAAACCTATATATGTGAATAGTGGATTTAGAAGTTTATCTCTGAATAAGATACTTGGTGGAGCAAAGAATAGCCAGCACATGGAAGGTAAGGCAGCCGATATACAAAGTGCTGATAAAAAAGATAATCTCTGGCTGTTTGAGTATATCCGTGATAATTTGGAGTTCGACCAACTTATAAATGAGAAACCAGATAAGGATGGAATCCCACAATGGATCCACGTAAGCTACAATGAAGATAATAACCGTAATCAAGTTTTGACGTTATGAAATCATTTATTGTAAGTCTTTTATTATTAATCCTCTTGATGTGTAGTTGCAAGACAAAAGAAGTTGTTCGTGATGTATCAAGTTACGAGCAATCTTCTAGCAATATTACGAGCGTTCATACTGAAAGTAATACTGACAGCACTAAAACAACGAAACGCACAGAAACGGAAAACTATACACGTATAGAAGAATCTGAAACGATTACTATATATGACACAGATAAGCAGACTCCATCCCAAGTTACCGAGAAGAAGAAAATCATTGAATCGGTTATCAAAGATAAAGCAGATGAAACCAAGCACACAGGAGTAAACGAAACCAAAAAGGATAGCACTGATATTAATTTTGCTACCGACATAAATGTCGTGAGCAAAGAAGATGTGAAAGAAGAATCTGTTACCAAAGGTATGTTTGATAACTTAGGGAAATACTTAGGAATTGGATTAGCTATTTTAATTGGTATCTATTTGATTTGGAAGAACATAAAAAGTGAAATTGATGAGAACATTTAGAATTATAGAGGATATCACACAAGGTTAGTGTATCTTTGTGCTAATAATTAATAGTAGCATTTTGTAAAAATGCAGCAACTATCCTACATAATTGCTGCATAAAACTAATTAAAGGAAAAAATGAAAGAATTTAGCCTTTTTAGGATATATTCTTTTCCAGTTTTTTTATAATAAATTTACAAAAAAACTTCTTTCTTCCCTTCATCGGTTTTGAGGTTATTTACTATTTCCATATGCCACTACACCTCCTTTCTTTACGTTAGTAAAGATTTATCCTACTTCCTACATAGGATAAAAAAACCGGGTAGTAGGAATACCCGGAAATTTCTTGAATGCGGCAGCAGACAACAAAGGAAGATTCTGAGGTGCAGCGCATATGTTTAGTAAATAACGATTCAAAAATCGTGTATTTTATATAAATAGGCAAGAAAATAACGATATTTCTTCTTATTATACTCTTATTTAGACAATTTAAAAATTATTCTTTAGAAACTTTATTCATATTATTTCCCCACTTAACCTATAGAGGATGTTGTAGAGCATCCTCTTGTTATGTTTTTTCTAAAAAAAATACATCAAATATTTGTGCATAATCAGATGATTATGTATATTTGTAGTGTAATCAAAAACGAATATTAATCATTAAATTAAAGATGGATGAAGAATTAGAAAAAGAAATTAAAAAGGTAAAACAGAAAATAACTGATTATCTTAAAATCGCCAATATTCTTGGAATAAGTGAAGAAGAAAGAGAAAGACAGATAAATATGATGTTGGACGATTTAAACAAATTACTAAAGAAATTAAAATAGGGAGCCCCGAAAGGGGCAACCTTTAAAATTAAATATCATGAGAAAATTAGAGGTAATCTTAAATGAAATCAAGCCGTTAATGGGTAGTATTATTCCTGAAGAACGTGAAAAACTTGATGTTTTAATGAAGGAACTATCAGAACTTCAATTAACAGATGAAGAGAAAAAAGTTTCATCAGCTTTTTTCACTGAAGGCATTCTCTCTATACAAAAAGATATTTCATCAATCAATGAAAAAATATCTATGAAGGAACAATTAGAGGATATATCTCAATTAGTTTCATTATCGTATATCGCTAAAAAGTATTTTGGGAAAAGCAGAGCTTGGTTATATCAAAGAATCAATGGTAATAAAGTACGTGGAAAAGTATATACCTTTAATGAAAGAGAAAAGAAGATCTTTAATGATGCCATTCAAGATATTGCAAATAGAATAAGTTCTGTTTATATCAGATAATGTTTAATTTTTGTGATTGATTACACCTGGGGAGCTTCCGTTATTGGGAGCTTCCCTTTTTTCATAAAAATTTTCTTGCCAAAAAAATCTATAATTTATACTTTTGCTTAGATATTCTTTTAAAAAACATACGTATTTTAATTTAAACCTTAGCGATTTGAAAAAGTCATGGGCAAAACTCTAATTTTTTCTTAATAACCACTCTGGGAAGAGTGGTTATTTTTGTAATATATGATCAATTACTTTTCTATTAGCAGCATCTAAAACTTAATGTATTTGTTGCAAATCTGTTGCAAATAAAATATTAATGCTATTAATATTGTAATAATCAATACTTTATATAATACATCTATTCCGCAGTGCGAAACAGATACAAACTTTACTATAGATGTTATATGTATATTGTAATATGCTGATAAATAGGCTTTTAGCTTAGAATAATAATAAATTATCATGGTAATATCGATTATAAAATTTACTTTATCGCAATCTATTTTCCCTTATTTTACTTATATTTGTTGCAAATCTGTTGCAAATTTTAATCGTTTATTATGGCAAATATAAGTTTATGGCTCGATAACAGAAGAGCTAAGAATGACGGATCATTTCCTGTAAAAGTTTATATCAATCATAAGAAGAGATTTTATATCTCAACTAATATTAATTGCAGAGAGGATAATTGGATAAATGGAGAGTTAGGAAAGAGAGAAGAGAACTACAAAACTAAAAACTCAAGATTAAGAAATATTGTTAGCACAGTTGATAGAGTTATTACATCGCTTGAACTAAACGGCTCTCTCAAAACGATGTCAGATGCTCGGTTAAAAGAGATAATCACATCTGAATTATTCAACATTAAAAGGGGATCATATTATATTGTTGATTATTTAAAGGCTTATATGCCTACTAAAAACAGTGATAGCAGTAAGAGAATTTATACAGCTATGATGTTATACGTTGAAGAATTTGATTCAACAGCAACATTAGACAATATCAACTCTATTTGGATTGAAGATTTTATAATATTTCTCAAAAATAGGGTATCAATAAATACTATTGCAAGATATATAGCTGCGTTTAAGACAGCATTTAATAGTGCCATAAATAAAGGATTAACGCAAAATTATCCGTTTAGGGTGTTGAAAATTAAAAAGGAAAGAACTAGAAAGAGAAATATAGGTATAGAGTTATTACGAGATTTCTTCACTGCTGATATTTCAGAAAAGGATCAAGAATATAGGGATTACTTTTTTCTAATCTTTTATTTAAGGGGTATAAATACTGTGGACCTTTTCAATTTAAAGCATAGTGATATGAAAGGGGGGTATATTAGTTATAAGAGGAGAAAAACCGGAGCCAATTATCTTATAAAGGTTGAGCCTGAGGCATTGGATTTGATTAACAAATATAAAGGGGTTAACTATCTTTTAAGAGTTCAAGATAATAATATTATCAACTCATACACATCTAAAATGAATCTACACCTTAAGAAGATGAAGAAGATAGGAGCAAAGGAACCTATGATGGATTTTCTTACAACCTATTGGGCGCGCCATACATGGGCAACTCTAGCTTCATCTATTGGAATAAGCAAAGATGTTATAGCAGCAGGACTTGGGCATTCATCAAATAGTATTACAGATATTTACATAGAATATGATCAACATAGGATTGATAGAGCTAATAGAAGATTGATAGATTATCTAAAAGGGGATTGGCTACCTTCCGATGATATTATATAACAAATGCCCACTAGTAAAGCGGGCATTGATATTTAGTATATTTAAAACGAGAAATCTTTATTGAGTCAAATATGCGTCAAGCTTATAGATACTTTTGGATTGAATTAATTAGTTCCGACTGGTAATTATATATCTCATCTAAGTTCTCAATCTTGAATTTACTCTCATTTTTATCAGCATCAAATATACCTATGCTATTACTAGTCTTATTAAAATAAAGTCTACATACAGGCTTTCTGTTGTTATCATCAATAAAGACTGCAAAATAGCTTTGCGCATCCCGATAAGTAATACGATCAGAATTGATAGTATTGCGTAGGATGGATTTAATAATATAGAATGCTTCAAGTTCTTCTTCAGTAGTAATAATCTTACTAACAGGCTCTACTATTTCATTGCATTCTTCTACTGTTTCTGATGTGGATGTCTGCTCTGTACTTTTTATTGCAACGTTCAAGCGTTCAGATATAACTTCATTTACATAATTTGAAAGAGCACGCTTAACGTGTTCCGTAAATTGCTCAAGAACTTTCTGTGTCATTACTCCATCATAAACTCTTTTAGATAAAACTTTTACTAATTCAGGGGATGGGGAGTTGAACTCGGTTTTAATTTCAGCTTTTAGAGCAGACATATATTTTAATTCATTAGCCGTACTTAATATAGTTTCTAAATTAAAATAAGATTTATGAAATTTCTTGAGTTCCTCAACTTGATTATCTTTTAGATTCTCCAAATTAATTTCTAAAAAAGGAGTATCATCCATTAAATTTTGTTGTGATAAGTCTGTGTAAAATCTATATGTTATGCCATTAGTTAAAACTCCAAACTTTGCTTTTGAAGCTACAAAGTATTTTTGTAATTGATTATCATGAAGGTTTAAATCTTGTTTCCAATGCTTACATTCAATTAACATTATAGGTTCGCCATCTTTCATTATAGCGTAATCAATCTTCTCTCCTTTCTTTCTTACCAAATCACAATCCATCTCTGGAATGACTTCTAGAGGATTAAATACATCATATCCTAACATTTGGATAAACGGCATAATAAACGCATTTTTGGTCGCCTCTTCTGTTAATATTTGCTCCTTGAGATTTTGAACTCTATCAGCTAATTGTTTACAGTAGTCTTTAAAATCCATAGTATCAATATTTTGTCGTTAAAAATCTGCTAGTTACTTCATCGTATTAAACCTAATAGTAAACTTAATTAATCCCATTGCTTTAATTGAGCTTACAGGAAAGTCTTTCGGTTGGTGGTTGGTATTGTGGCTGACAAGTTTAATCCAATCATCTCCTAAATCTGACTTTTGAACATATTTCACTGAAAGGTATTCCTCACCATCTAAATCAATTGAAACTAGATACATCTCACCAAAAAAGATATTCCTCATATCTACATTGACTTCTTTGTATGCAACGATATCACCAGATTTAAGTAATGGATACATAGAGTCTCCTTTGACATTTACAGCTCCATCACATTTTGGCATATCAGGAACAACGACTCTACCTATTATATTTTGATTTTTTTGGTCGAATAAAGTTTTTAGGTTAGCTGCTGCATCTACATTGTATAGGTTAATAGTCTGTTCTTCATATATCTTTTCTGCTGATTTAGGTTTGTGTATCTTTGATATTTCAGTCTTGAACATATCTCCATTACCTGTTAATAGCCATTCTGGAGAAATATCCCCAAATGAGTTGACAATCTTTTCCAAAACACTATGTTTAATATCACTATCTCTATTAATAATGTTAGAGAATGTAGTTTGAGATATTCCTATTTTATTAGCAAAAGCACTATCATTCAATCCATAAGTAGACTGAATCAATGCAAGTCTTTGTAATACAAGCCTTTTCATTCCTATGTAATTTAGAACCGTTATAAATAACCCAATTGAGTATAAAAATCTTTTCTTTTTATTTGCCAATTAACCCGTTTGGGGTATATTTGCATTATCAATAATTGGCGCACCATTATAACGCAATTATATGGCAAGTAAAACAAAGGAGAACAAACATAAATAAAAGCGATGGAAAAAGCAATAAAAATTGAAAGAATTCCTTCAGCCACAATCACATTGAGAAGAATGGAAAAGTTCCAAAGTGGCTATATATGGTTTAAGGACATTGAAGCGAATAACATTCATTCTGCAATCTGCAATTTGAAAAAAGAGGGATATGTGTTCAATTGTGAACGTGTTCCTAAAGGTATGCACATAACACGTTTAAAATAATACTACTATGAGAGCATTGAAGTATGGTACACTTGGATTATTATTTATGGTTTCATTAATCCTCCTATTCTGTGAGAGTGATTCACATTCTATTCTGTTAGCTACTAAAGCAATCGGTTTGATAACCGGTTACATCTTCTACAAGCTATTTACACGATTCGCTAAAAACGATAAACTATTTCAAGAAATTCTAAACGATTAAATATTATGAGAACAAAGAAATTAAAAATAGGAAAGGTTGAGCCGGTTAATAAAGTGTGGCTTAATATGGATGAAGCAATGGCATATATGGGGTGTTCAAGAAATTTTATTGATAGCCTAAAGTATAAGGCCCTATTAATTCCGTCTAAAGTATCAGGCAAATTATTCTTCAATGTACACGATATCAATAAACTGTTAGAAGATAACAGAATCATCTAAAAACGATTAAATATTTAAAAGTATGCAACCAATTCAAATTAACGTGTCGGTTAATATCGGCATGACAACAGAGCTAAGCGGTATATTATCATCGCTATTCAGCAGTCGACAGATCGATGCACCCGAACGGAGAAATTTAATAGCTGCAAATTCGCAGCAAGTAGAAATCCCAGCAGATCCACAACCAAAGCGGGAAGAAAAGACTACAGAAAAGGCACCGGTTGAGGCTGTATCAGTTAAAGAATACACAGAAGTAGATGTGCGTGAGGCTATAGATAGAACTAGAAAGCGTATCGAGGGTGAGAACTACAAAGAGAATACCGATGGTGAGGGTTATAAGAAATGGCACAGAGCTTTAAATGGTTGGTTTAAGAATACGGCTGCTGTATGTGGTGGCGTTGATAAGCCTAGCAATCTTCCTGATAGCGAATGTAGAGAAAGGTTCATAGCTCTCTGTGATGCTGTGTACGTGAAAGATAACGAACTGGTAGTAGACTGTCCTTATTAAGATATGGAAAATAATTCACATGCCTTATTAAGTCCGTCATCAGCTCATAGATGGATAAACTGTACACCTGCTCCACGTTTGGAGGCTGGTGTAATAGACAAAGGCAGCGACTACGCCGCCGAGGGGTCATTGGCACACGCTTATTGCGCGAAGAAATTGAAAGAGTTTTTAGGCACGCCTACCGATTCAGAAGCTAAAGAGATAGCATCATTATATGAGCGCTACCATTCAGGCGAAATGGACGAATATACAGACACCTATAAAACTATAGTACTGGAGAGATTCAACGCCGCACGCGCCATTACTAAAGATGCGCAGCTACTCATTGAAACGAGATTAGATTTCAGCGAATATATACCCGATGCTTTCGGAACTGCCGACGCTATTATCATCGCCGACGGAACTATGGAGATAATAGATTTCAAATATGGAAAAGGCGTTAAGGTATCAGCTGTCGATAATCCGCAAATGAAGATATATGCTTTAGGTGCTTTTGAAAAATTCAGTTTTGAATACAAAATAGATAAGGTGCGAATGACAATTATACAGCCACGCATCGAGAACTTAAGTGATGACGAGTTAACCGTTTCAGAATTAATGGTGTGGGCTGATACGGTACTAGTGCCAAAGGCAAGACAGGCATATGAGGGTAACGGCCCGCAAGTACCTGGCGAGTGGTGCCAATTCTGCAAGGTAAAAAGCAGCTGCCGAGCATTGACAGACCGCTGCAAACAGGCCGCAGAAAATTACCAAGATCCGAAGCTGCTAAGCGCCGAAGAATTAGCCGGCGATGTATTACCTATTTTGCCAATCGTAAAAACGTGGTTAGCAGGTGTAGAGGACTACGCACTACAACAAGCGTTAAGCGGTATACAATTACCGGGTTGGAAAATCGTTGAAGGACGCAGCGTCCGTAAGATTACCGACCAAGAGGGTGCAGCTTTAGCGCTAAACAAAGCAGGCTACAAAACTACAGAAATTTACAAGCCTCAAGAGCTACGTACAATTACCGAACTGGAGAAGCTAACAGGAAAGAAACAGTTTGCTGTTATATGTGGTGAATACGTAGAAAAGCCACAAGGCAAACCTACACTAGCTCCTGAAAGCGACAAACGACCTGCCCTAGATCCGGTAGCAGATGATTTTAAAGATATCAATTTATAGATAAATAACAAGACGGCTCGGCGTATTCCGAGATTGAATAAGATAAAAACATTTAATCATGATTACACCAATAGTAAAAGACACGAAGGTAGTTTTCGGCCCATGCCGATTGAGTTACACACATGTATTTAGCAAATACTCTCCAGATGGAGATACTGCTAATGGTAAGTATATGACTAACGTACTTATCCCAAAAGAAGAAAAAGAAACTATTAAGGCTATCCAACAGGCTATTGAGGCGGCAAAGAAAGCAGCTATAGCTTCAAAATGGGGTGGCAAAGAACCTAAAAAATTAGATATGCCACTGCGCGACGGTGATACTGATAAAGAGGACGATGGCGTATATAGTGAAAAATTTTACATAAACGCAAAGAGCAGCACACGCCCAGGAGTTTGTGACAAAAACAAATCACCGATTATGGATGAAGATGAGATATACAGTGGAGTTTGGGCTATTGTTTCGGTAACATTCTTTGGCTACGATGTAAGCGGTAACCGTGGTGTAGCATGCGGCCTTAATAACATTATGAAATTTAAGGATGGTGAAAGACTAGGGGGCAGAGCATCTGCTGAAAGCGACTTTGCAGATATAGATATGGATGATGACGAAGATTTATAAACCACTCAACACCTATGCAAGTATCAGCGCTTGTATAGGTGTTAATTCCAAATCATAAACGTAACAGAAAAAAAATCGCAAAAGCAAGATTTAATATGAGAGAAATAGGCATTGATATTGAAACTTACAGCAGCCACGATCTGAAAAGCTGCGGCATATATCGCTATGTAGAAGCAGATGATTTTACAATACTGCTATTCTCCTATAGCGTAGATGGTGGACCGGTGCTATGCGTGGATTTAGCACAAGGCGAAACACTACCTGCCGAAATCGTGGATGCTTTAAGGGATCCTCTTGTTATTAAAACAGCTTTTAATGCAGCTTTCGAACGTATTTGTATCAGTCGTTACTTCGGTTGGTCATTGATGGATCCTACACAATGGAGATGTACTATGGTGCGTGCTGCACGTATGGCATTGCCTCTATCGTTGGAGCAATGTGCAGAAGTACTTAGATTGAAAGAGGGGAAGATGAAAGAGGGTAAAACCCTTATACGCTATTTCTCTACACCGACCAAAGGCAAACGCCACATGCCAGCAGACGCGTTCGACCGTTGGGAGTTATTCAAGCAGTACAATATCCGCGACGTTGAGGTAGAGCAGCAGATTTTAGCCAAAGTACGCAGATTAGAGCCTGCTAAGTTTGATGAAGAACTGTACACAGTAGATCAACGCATTAACGACAGAGGGGTTTTGTTAGATCGGCAGTTAGCCGAAAACGCAGCACGCTTTGACGAGGAGTATAAAGCGCAGCTGTTGGAAGAGGCGAAAGTTATTACCGGTCTTGAGAATCCAAACAGCACAACACAACTAAAAGAGTATCTGAATCGTACTTGCGGAATAACTGTTACGACACTAAACAAAAAGAGTTTGGACGAGGTAGAGACTTTAGTAAAATTCTTTAGCAAAGCCAGCAGAGCCTTGGAATTACGCCGTGAAATGGGTAAAACATCTAACAAAAAATATGCGGCTATGTTGGAATGTGTTTGTAACGATGGACGAATACATGGACTATTACAATTCTACGGTGCAGCACGTACCGGACGATGGGCCGGTAGATTGGTACAGGTGCAGAACTTACCACAGAATCATTTACCCGATTTAGACTATGCACGTCAATTGGTGAAAGCAGGAGATTTAGATGATTTCCAACTAAACTACGCCAACCCTACGCACGTGCTTTCGGAGCTGATACGTACCGCGTTTGTTGCAAAGCCCGGCTGCACCTTCCACGTATGCGACTTTTCCGCTATCGAGGCGCGAGTAATTGCGTGGTTAGCCGGTGAGCAATGGGTATTAGACGTATTCCGTGCAGGCGGCGATATATACTGTGCAACAGCAGGACAAATGTTTAATTGCAAAGTGGAAAAACACGGACCTAATGCCGAACTTAGACAAAAAGGGAAAATCGCAGTTTTGGCTTTGGGTTACGGCGGTGGTGTTGCTGCACTAGAAGCTATGGGAGGTAGCCGTATGGGATTAACCGAGCAGGAAGAAAAAGATATTATGCTTCGATGGCGAGAAACAAATCCGCGAATTGTACGCTTTTGGAGTATCATTGAAGCGGCGGCTATAAAAGCAATAAAAACAGGAGAATCTACTACAATAAATCGAAATATAGTGGTATCATACAGATGGGGAATGTTACTCATAACTCTACCATCGGGGCGTACAATATGCTATCCACGTACTAAAATAGGAATAGAACGAAATGATGGATGGAGAGGTGATCACGAAATCATCGAATATGAGGGTACAAACCAAACGACTAAGAAATGGGGAAAGATACGGACCTATGGGGGTAAGCTGACAGAGAACATAGTGCAAGCTATTGCAAGAGATATACTTGGCTTTATCATCTTAAGAGCTGAAGCATCAGGGCTTAATATCGTTTTCCATATCCACGACGAAATAGTGGTAGAAGCGGAGCCGGGACAAACCCTGCAAGACGTCGAAAATATTTTTAGCAAACCTATTGACTGGTGCCACGACCTGCCGCTAAAAGGCGCAGGATATACAACACCATATTATCTCAAAGATTAATAACCATAATAAATAGATAACCATGCCAAATGATGACAAAATGAAAAAATGTGGTAACTGTTTGATGTGTGTACATTACGATTCATGTTTTGAATGTGCCTTAACCAATAATCAGGTGGACGATGAACAAGAAAGTTGTATAGATTATATTTCGGAGGATTGATATATGGAAGAAAAAGATTTTAATGGTAAGGTAACAGTCGATGTTTCCGCTACACTTTTGCAGAATATATATCGACGTTTTGAGGACGAACCAACGCCACATGCTATCAGAGTGAGCAGATGCCGTACTAAGGTAAGACGGATAACAATTTACTGCGACGCTGAAAATATCAAGTACTTTATTAATAAGATAGTGAAATATGAAGATTAAATTAAAATATGATTTTACGATAGACTTAGCAACAGCTCATAGCCGCTTGTCTAAAAAATGGAGAAATAGGCATTGGCAATGGTCCGAACTACTAGAACGCTGTAGCCAAACAAGGCGTACAGGCGAAACAGCAGCAGAGTATGAGCGTATGACACGTGAGGAGCAAAGCAATGTAAAAGATGTGGGTGGATTTGTAGGGGGATATCTTAGTGGTGGAGTACGAAAGAATACAAACGTTTTATATCGAAGCGTGGCTACTCTGGATATTGACTATGGAACCTTAGACGTGTGGGAAGATTTCCAAATGGCATTTAGTTTCGCGGCAATGATATACAGCACGCATAAACACAGCGAAAAGACACCGCGCTATAGGTTAGTATTTCCACTAAACAGACAAGTCACACCGGCAGAATATGAGCCCCTTTGTCGTAAGATAGCAGCCGAAATCGGTATAGATCTTTTCGATGATACCACTTATGAATTACCACGACTATTTTATTGGCCCAGCACCAGTAAGGACGCAGAGTATGTTTTTGATTATCAAGACGGACCAGCATGTAACGTAGACCAAATATTAGCACAATACGTAGATTATAAGGACGTAAGCGCATGGCCTATATCAAGCAGAGAGGGCGACATAATAGCCCACGAGATAAAGAAAGCAGGAGATCCAACGGAGAAACCCGGACTGATAGGAGCGTTTTGCCGTGCCTACAGTATCGAAGAAGCGATAGAGAAATTTCTACCTGACAGCTACGAAGCAACCGGAGCCGACGGGCGATATACCTACAAGCTAGGTAGCGTCGCCGGTGGTTTGGTTTGCTACGAGGGAAAATTTGCCTTTTCGCACCACGAAACAGATCCTGCAAGTAGACAGCTATGTAACGCTTTCGACTTATGCCGCATACACCTATACGGCGCGAAAGATGAGGGAAGCCGCGCACTGGATGTTACACGTAAGCCATCATTTGAAGCTATGCAGGAAATGGCAAGAAAAGATCATAATGTAAAGCTGCTCTTATCAAGAGAGCGCAGTAAATCTGTAGAGGATGATTTCCAGGGAGTGGAGATACCCGAGGACTACAGCGACGAATGGAAAGCTGAATTAGAATATAGCAAATCAGGTAAGCTTCAATGTACTATAGGTAATATATTACTCATATTAGAAAATGATCCTGCACTAAAAGGACGAATTACACATGATCTATTTGCTGGTGTGGATGCTGTTGTTGGAGGGCTGCCTTGGAACAAATACGCGACCCAGTGGACGGATAACGACGACGCTAACCTACGCGTATGGCTGGAAAAGAACTACGATATAACCGGTAAGGAAAAGATCGCCGACGCTTTGACCGCTGTACTAACGCGCCACAGCTACCACCCTATACGCGACTACCTCAACGGCTTAACCTGGGACGGTACGCCACGCCTGGAACGCCTAATTATTGACTATATCGGCGCTGAGGACACCGAGCTAAACCGAACAATGACACGTAAGCATTTTACAGCAGCAGTTACACGTGTGTTTAATCCAGGATGTAAATACGATTATTGTCTAATCCTAACAGGACCGGAAGGAGTAGGTAAATCAACGCTGCTAGGGAAAATGGGTGGCAAATGGTTTAACGATAGCATAACAACCACAGAGGGCAAAGAAGGTATGGAGCAACTGCGCCGTGCGTGGATTATTGAAATGGGAGAATTAGCAAGTATTAAACGTAGTGATGTGGAAAGTGTAAAGGCTTATCTATCAAAAAGAGTAGATATCTATAGGGCGGCATACGGAAAACGAACTGCTGAACATCCTAGACAGTGCGTATTTTGCGGAACAACTAACGAGGTATTATTTCTCAAAGGCGATAATGGAAACCGCCGCTTTTGGGTAATGGCTGTAAATCCGGCTTTACGCAAACATAAAAAATGGCAAGAAGCATTAGATAGAGACAGAGACCAACTTTGGGCTGAAGCTGTGCATTATTACAAGCAGGGAGAAAAGCTATACCTAAACGACGAAATGGAAATACAGGCCAGAAAAAGACAGGAGGACTATAACGACAACAGCGATGATCCGATAGCGGCAATGCTGCAAAAATTCTTAGATACCAAACTACCGGTGGACTGGGCGACCTATGATATAACAGACCGACGCAGGTGGTTAAAGAACCCCGACCCGTTGGATGCTAAAGGCGTGGAACTAAGAGAAAAGGTATGCGCAGCAGAGTTCATTTGCGAGCAAATGGGGCGAGATATGGCAGATAAAGAATATAAATATCTATCAAGAAAAATATGCAAAATGATTGATGATTTGCCGGACTGGGAACGAATGGGAGCCAGCCGACACGCGCAGAAATGGTACGGCGTGCAAAAAGGTTTTATACGTAAAAATGGAATAGTCGAAGAGGACGATTTATAACGCAACTGTAACCGGAAATGCACGCAGCCGGGAAAAACGAAAATGCGCACAAATGTAACCTACTAATTTGGTTACATTGATAATTACATTTTCGGTTACATTATAAATTGTTGATAATCATATATTTATATTAGTGTGTAACTATGTAAACTATAATATATATATAAATAGTTAAGTAATGTAATATATAGATATATACCTACTTATATATAAAAAAAACACGTATACGCGTATATAGTATATATATATAGGGAATTTTAAGTTTCAGTTACCACATGAAAAGGAGCATAGAAAATATAGTCAAACATGCCGAGGTTTCGGAGAAAGCGATAGAGCGATATTTAGTAGATGAGATAAAAAAGTTGGGAGGTATCTGCCTGAAATACACTAATCCCAGTATGGTAGGTTATCCCGATAGAATCTGCTTGTTACCCGAGGGTATTACCATCTGGGTAGAACTAAAAAGCAAAGGCGAACAATTAAAGGCAATACAGAAAGTACGTATATGCCAAATCGCTAAAATCGGACATATAGTTAATGTTTGTGATAGTAAAGCAGATATCGATGAAGTCTTAAAACCTTATAAAGGAAGAATGATATGATTTTTAAACCTTACGATTACCAAAAAACAGCGATGCAGTGGATTATCGATAAACCCTATTGTGGTTTATTCCTGGATATGGGACTTGGAAAAACAGTATCGACACTAACAGCTATACAGGAACTATTTGACTACTGCGAGATAAGCCGCGTTTTGGTTGTTGCGCCTAAAAAGGTAGCAGAGACAACGTGGAGTACAGAGGCTGAAAAGTGGGAACACTTACATGATCTAAAAGTAGTTAAGGTATTAGGTAGCGAAAAGCAAAGATGCATAGCACTAGCGCAAAAGGCAGATGTTTATGTAACAGGGCGAGATAATTTTGTCTGGTTAGTTGGAAAATATGGGGGACAACTTCCGTTTGATGTCTTAGTGATTGACGAACTGACAAGTTTTAAGAGCGCAAAGAGCGAAAGATTTAAAGCTATGAGAATAGCCAGACCAAGTGTTAAGCGTGTTATCGGACTAACCGGAACACCGGCGCCAAACGGATTAATAGATCTATGGGCGCAGATGTACTGCATAGATCAAGGAGAAAGACTAGGCAAATCAGTAAGCAAATACAGGGAAGCCTACTTTGAAACGCACAAATGGAATAATATAATAGTCCGTTGTGATGTGAAAAAAGGTTGTGAAAACATTATCCACAATAAGATAGCCGATATATGCCTAAGTATGCAGGCAAAGGATTATTTGCAACTACCCGATATGATAACTCATACAGCCAATGTAGAGCTAAGTAGTAAGACGATGGCAGCTTACACTAAGTTTGAAAAAGAAAAAGTACTGGAGTTTAAAGACAAGCATGCAGGAGAGCCTAGCAATATTCTAGCAAATTCAGCAGCAGGACTTATGAATAAGTTAAGTCAGTTTGCTAACGGTGCAATATACGATGAAGACAGGCAGGTACACGAGATACATAGTGAAAAATTAGACCGGTTATCCGAGATAGTGGAAGCAACAAATGGGAACAGTGTTTTAGTATTTTACCAATACAAGCACGACATACCCAGGATCCAAGCGAAGCTAAAAGATTATAAAGTTCGTAGCTATGAGGGCGAAAGGGATCTAATAGATTGGAACAACGGGAAGATAGACGTATTACTGGCTCATCCTGCAAGTACAGCATACGGCTTGAATATGCAGCAAGGAGGGCATTATATCGTATGGTTTGGTACAGGTTGGAACTTAGAACACTACCAGCAAGCAAACGCCCGATTGCATAGACAGGGGCAACAACACCCGGTTATAGTCTATAAGTTAATATGTTCCGGTACAGTAGATGAAAGAGCAGCGGCAACATTGGAGAGTAAAAAAGGCGTACAACAAGGTTTGTTGGATAGCCTTAACTACTTAATTAGTAAACATAGCGCATAATTAGAGCATTTAAAGAAGTTTGTATAAAAGCAGCTCAATATAGTTTAATTGAATTTATGAATAAACAAAAAGAAGATAATATGGAAAATAAAGGTGTAAATCATGTGTATGATATTGATATAATATCATTTGACATAGCGCAACGTGATGAATACGAGTTAATACTTTGCGGTAAATTTGAAGTAAAAGAGAAAGATGGTAGATGTTTCGTAGTCCGTAAGAAATTTAAATATCCTAAGAGCTATGAGGAGTGTTGTGAAGTATTAGGATTTAATGATAAATGGGGTAAAGGTGATAATGAATATTCCATCTATGGTTATATGTCTGATAAATTAAGAACATTCCAAAAACTCCTCCTCTGCCGTGACGCTTATTGGAAGATTGCAGGAGAAGAAATGGGGTTAGGTAAACCATGGAAAGCTGATTGGATAGAAGACTCAATAAAGTATGTAATATACGAAGTTTACCATCAAATCAGAACGTGCTGTTTTTCCTATGGCAAACAGCTACTTGCCTTCCCAACATTAGAAATGCGAGATGCTTTCTATGAGAATTTTAAGAAGCAGATAAATGAAGTAAAGGAGTTGCTATGACAATAACATTAATTGAAATACTCGCTTTTGCTGGAGTAATGTTCAGCTTCTATGGTCTGCTTATGACAAACCTAGTAGAGAAGTTAAGAGCAGATGTTTTTAATAGAACTTTTGATACAGAACACAAAGCATGGAAGATGTGGGAACATGGAAAGATAGATTTAGAAGATGCGATTGCAGCAGAGAATATGGGAAGAAGAATAAGATCTAAACATTCATTCGCTTCTATGCTGTTCTCACTAAGACCATTGTGTATAGAGTTCTGGTATGATGAAGAAGAAGTTAAATTTTTAAATGGGGAGATATTATGACAATAGCAGAAAGAATTAACCAAATAGAAAAGCTTAAGAAAAAACATAGTGAGCTTTTACTCAAATGCAAGCCAATGCAAGCAGCAACAGTATTAAGGCAAATTAAAGCACTGGAAATAGAACACGTTCCACTAAGAAGTATATTGCCTGAAATGACAAGAGAAGAGAAAGATGAAGCGATGATTAAGATGAATAAAATCTTTGTCTATTCAGACCTATTAGATAGTGCAGCAATAGAATTTGACGCTTACCTAAAGAAGTTCGGTATCGTTAGCACTGTACTATCTAAAGAAGTCAAAGCAATCAAGAAATCAGCTATAAATCTTATCAACTTCATAGACGGATTGAATAGCGAAGAATTAAGCGACCTACACGCTGATATATGTGATGAATGTAAATTCCCAGTAGAAAACATTATTAACAAACACATGAAAAGATATGAAAGCAGATACAACCCAAAATAGTGACGGATTAGAGGAGAAAATGGAAGCAGCAAGGAAAAGACATGAAAAACTATTCCCATTCAGGATTAATCATCATACAGTTATTTTAGTACCCAAGTCAAAACGTACAGAAGAATACAGACAAGCATTTATTGAGAAAGTGAACAAAGAGGTTGAATGTAGAACAAGATGATAAGATTATGGTGTGTAATAGTAAGGATATGTACCATGCTATTACGCACTTCCTTATTCTTGTTGCAACTACATAGACAACCATACTATTATTATACTGCTGATTTATAACATATTAATTACTGTTTAGTTATACATATTAAGCATATTTTTTACTAAGTTTATAATATCAAAGAATAGTAAACAGCAAATGCGAAAGAGAATTAATCTAAGTGTTTCAGATGATACCTACAACACACTACATGAACTATGCAGAATGTATAGCTTTAGTAGTGTGTGTGAAATGGTTTCAGCTATGATAAACATTTGGATGGATAGACTAAAGCCCAAAGAAGAGCAAATGCTTGATACACCTGAAGATGTTAGTCAGGAAATAGACCTAATATTCAATGAGTTATCATACCACGAAAAGCAACCATCTTCTGATGAGGTACCAGTACACGGCAATTCAAGGTTATATAGACATGGCAAATGATAGAGATTACATAAAGCTAATTAACGCTAACAAATGGCGAAAGGTACGTAAAGAGAAGTTAACAAAGAATCCTCTCTGTGAGAGATGCTATAAGGATAACAAGCTATCTCATGCAACAGAAGTACATCATATAAAGCCAATAGAAGAAGCAACTACATTAAACCTTAAAACGGCTTTAGCTTATAACATCAGCAACCTTATGAGCTTATGTCATCAATGTCATGTAGAAGTTCATATGGAGTTAAACAAGGGAAGTAAGCAAGCCAACAAGGAGAGACAGAAAGAAAAGGTTAAGGCCTTTATTGATAAATTCTTTTGAGGGGGGGATATTTTTAAAAAAGGGGTGCTGCCTTTAAACCCCTTGAGCCCAACACGTAAATATGTGAGTAATTTTTTGAATTTGCGGAACTTTTGATTTATGGCAAAAACAATTGAAGAACATAAAAAAATAATTATTAAAGCTTTAAAGCAGCATAATCAGTATAGTGTTGCTTTAAATGCTCAAGTAATTGCTCTTGCAAGTGCAATGAGAAACTTAGAGATGGCGAATGAACAGATCGATACGTTGAGTGAGGTGACCGTATGGGAAGAAACACGATACGGAAAAAAGATAGCTCCTCATCCTGCATTCAAAATAACTAAGGATGCTCAAGAATCTATCACGAGAAATATGAAAGCATTGAAATTAACCGTTGAAGATTTAAGCGGTGAGATTGATGATGACCCATTAGTTAACTTAACTAAGAAACTTGAAGAGAAAAGAGAGCATCCTAAAGTGCTTAGAAAATGACAGAAGAAGAAAAAGATAGACTACACGAAGCGAAATTAAAAGTTACAGATGAGCTGAAATTAATAGACATAGATAGTTATGAGTTATCACAGGTTGATAGCAGAATAGATGTGTATGTCTGTGAAGTCATATCAAATCCTCAAAAGCACAATCTATTTGAACAACTTGCCGTTAATCGTTTTTTTAAGATGGTGGATAAATACGGCATTAATATTACCGAAGTACATCTGTTCTATGACCTTTACGAATCGCTTTATTTCCCGGGAAAGAAAGGACAGCAGAGGTATAGATTAACACCGGTACAAGCGTTCCAATTCGCTAGTATTTTCGCTTTTTGGAAAGATAACAAACGAGTAGTGCGAGAGGTACTATTGTTCGTTCCAAGAAAATTCAGCAAAACAACAAGTAGTGCGAGCTTTGCAATATATGATTTGCTCTATGGTGATGCGAATGCAGAGAGCTACACTGGAGCAAACAGCCACGACCAAGCCAAAAAGTGTTTTGATGTTATACGTGGTTGCATGAAGAAACTCGATCCAAAACAGAAGAGATATACAATCAACGAGCAGATTATCAAGGGAAGGAGAAAAGATAGAACAGCATTTGCACAATGCTTAACGGCTAACGCAAGAACTAAGGATGGCCTTAATGCATCTACTGTTATCATGGATGAATTCTCTCAAGCGAAAGATAGTGATCTATTGTCTGTGCTTACTACATCTATGGGTGTTCGTGATAATCCTTTAACTGTCATCATTACTACTGCATCGGATGTAATGGATGGCCCATTCTATTCAATGCTTCAAGGATACAAGAATCTATTACTTGGCGACTATGAGGATGATAGTGTTTTTGCTCACATCTTCGAGCCTGATGTGGATGATCCTGAAGATAGTGAGGAGACGTGGATAAAAGTTCATCCTCACATGGGTATTACTGTCTCACTTGATTTTTACAGAAGAGAGTATGCATCTGCATTGAGAAATGGTGCAGAGTCAATGTTAGCATTTAGGACAAAGTTATTAAATGTGTATTCAGAGAATGAGCAGAGATGTTGGATTAGTGGAACGCTAGCAAGACATATTAGTAAACCTATGCATCTTGACTCTATCATAGGCAGACCAGATGCGATGGTATCTATTGACCTTTCAGAAAGTGATGACTTCAGCGCAGTTACAATGGGTATGTATAATCCTTCATCACGTACATTTAACTTTCACACATCATATTTTTTCCCTGAAGGTGCATTAAGTGGGCATCCTAATGAATCTCTATATCGAACTTGGGCAGAGAAAGGATATTTAAAGCTAACCAAGGGAGAAGTAATTGACTATAGGGAAATCGTGGATTACATCCTTTTCCTTAACAAGAAGGTTAAAATTCTTGGTATTGGCTATGATCCTTGGAAAAGTCAAGAGGTAATCAATATGCTTTCTGCTGCTGGAGCTTCAAGCGTGATAAGAGGTGTTAAACAGACATATGGAAACTTCACAGCACCAGTGGAGAGTTTTGAGCATGGAGCTAAAACAGGAAAGATATTTATTAATGACAATCCAATTAATGCCTATTGTTTTTCAAATGCTATTCTTGATTCAGACAAATTAGAGAACTGCAAGCCAATCAAACGAAACAGAAATCAAAAGATAGATGGCGTTATCACTAAATTAATGTGCATGAGGTTATTCATGGATTACGAAAGATAGGTGGTACCACTTTCAGCTATTTCTAGGCTATATAAAAGGCAGTTATGATTTTAGATAGCATCAGAAATCTTTTTAAGCGTAGCACAAGTGAATCACCAGCACGAATGGGTATTAGCAGAGAGGTATATTCATTATCAATCAATGGTAATGCTCTCAATGTATCAACAGCATTTAGATGCATCAACTTACTATCTGATTCAGTGGCTAACTTACCATTACAGGTGATGCGTTTTAAAGATGGAATCTTTGTAGAGGACAGAGAGGATCATCTTCATTATCTCCTAAATGTGCAACCATGTAGCTCGATGTCTGCTTTTGATTTTTGGAAACAGACAATCCAATATCTTCTCACCAAAGGTAATGCGTATATCGTTCCTATGTACATAGGGCTTGACTTGGATAGATTAGTATTGGTAGATCCTACTTGTGTAGCTCACGACACTAACAATGATATATACACTATTAATGATAGCGTTAATTGTGTTAGTGGTACATTCAAGGAAGAAGAAATCATTCACATTAAGAACTACAGCTATGATGGAAAGAATGGCATCTCTACCCTATCATTTGCAAAGCTCACTACTGATATTGCATTGAGTGGAGACAATGAAACCTTGAATAGGTTTGTTAACGGTGGTAATGTTAGAGGTATAGTAAGTAATGATACCTGCGTACGAGGATTTGGAGAGTATCAAGATAGCGAATTAGGGAAAACAGCTGATGATTTGGATTCTAAATTCCGTTCAGGTAAAAGAATAGTTTCACTTCCTGGCCAAGTACAATTCAATTCTCTATCCCTATCATCTACAGATATGCAGTTTTTAGAAACTCGCAAATTCACTGCAATAGAGGTATGTAGATTCTTCGGTGTTCATCCATCATTTGTTTTTGCTGATGTCTCAAACAACTACAAATCAGCCGAGATGGCAAATGTGGCCTTCCTAAGTAATACACTCAATCCACTTCTAAGAAAGATAGAAATCGAACTACATAGAAAACTGATATCTCCTGCTCTCTGCTGTAAGAGGAAATTCCAATTCGATAGAAAGGGATTATATGCTTGCGATCTTGAATCAAAGGTAAGATATATCAATCAAACAATCGCTTCTGGTCTTTACACAGTCAACGAATGGAGGAAAGAAGAAAATATGCCATCCGTTGAAGGTGGTGATAGAGTTCTAGTATCTGCCAATCTGAAAAGTATTAATGAATTCAACACGAAAATAGATGAAAGCAATTAAACGCACATTACACACTATTTCTCCTTTATCTCTCCGAGAGATAGACGGCGTAGAGAGCCGTATAATTACTGGATACGCTATTCTATTTGATACTCCATCTGCAATGTTATTTGAGAATGACGGAGTGAAGTATTATGAGAAGATATCACCTTCAGCAATTACACGCCAGCTTTTGGATGAGAGTGATATTAAGATGACTATGTTTCACGACAATCATTTGATATTGGCTCGCAGTAAAAAGGGTGAAGGTACACTCAAGTATGATATTGATGAGAGAGGAGTATCATTTGAATTTGAAGCACCAAAAACTATTGACGGCGACAAGGCTATCGAATTAGTTAAAAGAGGTGATATAAGTGGATGCAGCTTTGCATTTACTACTCACTACTACAACCGAGATTATGTAGAGAAGGAATTCTCAAGTAACGGCGATGACAAGACATTAACACACATCGTAAGAGTCATCACAGGAATCTATGACTTCACATTAACAACCGATCCTGCTTATCCTGATACAGAATGTAGTGTAGAGGAAAGGGAGCTATTCGGTATCACAGAAGAAACTAACAGCACAAACGAGAGAGCAGTGCATCAGGTAAAAGAGATGCGCGAAAAAGCAAATATTAATCTTTTAAATATTTAATTGTATTATGTCTAAAAAATTCATTACTAGAGATCTATTAAACAAGTATCAAGAAAATTGCGACAGAATTAAGGCAATTGCTGATGTATGTGAGAAAGAAAATCGTGAACGTAACGATGAAGAAAATCAAGAGTACAAAGTATTGTGTAGAGAGAATCAACACTTAGAAATGAGAATGAATTCTCTAGCTGCTGATTATGCTAAAGAAAATCCTAATCCAGCTCAAAACGCAGATAAGGTTATCCGTGAAAACATGGTAGCCGGCCGTCAAACTCAAATCCTATTGACTCGCGATCTTATCGTAGTAGCAGATGGAAATGAAGGTGGTATAGTACCGGTTAAGATTCAGGATATAGTTGAGCCATTGGTAGAAGGCCTTATCCTTGATAAAGTAGGCTTGCCTATGATGACAGGTTTAGCAGGTGACTATATTTGGCCAGTATATGAAGCTGTAGAAGCTACTATCCAGGGCGAAGGTGTAGCACTTACAGATACTAAGATTAATCTATCTAAACTAACTGCATCTCCTCAAAGAGTTGGTATTGCTATTCCTGTAACACGCCAGGCAATCAACCAAACAGAGGGAGTATTAGAAATGATCGTTAAAAAGGTAATGCCTTTAGCTGTACAGAAATTGCTTAACAAAGTGATGTTTAGCACTACAAAAGTAACTAACGCTACTTCTTTAGTTGGTCCATTCGTAGGTCTAGCTTCTAAAGCTACTTCTCTAAGCGCAGAGCCAACATTCAAAGAATTCAACACTCTTAAAGCAAATGTACTTAAAAAAGGTGTTGATGGTGAGCATCTATGCTGGGTAATGACTAAAGCTCAAAAAGCTATTGCAGAAGCTACTCCAAAAGATGCAGGTAGTGGTATCATGGTTTGTGAAAATGATAAGATAGCTGGTATTCCAGTATATACTACAGAAGCTATCGGCGAAGGTTACATCGGTCTTGGTGACTGGAGATATCAACCTATGGGTTTATTCGGTGATATTTCATTCATCGTAGATCCATATTCTCAAGCACGTAAAGATGCAGTAGATTTCGTTCTTAATGTGAATTATGGAACTACTACATTAAGACCTGATGCATTTGCTTTGGGTAAATGTGCAGCATCCTAAATTAACTTCAAGATAATAGATGTATCATGGTAAACTTAGAACTTTTTAAAAAGCACATCCAAATGGATGACTACAACGGAGATGATGAGTATTTGTTGCATCTATTATCTGTAGCGGAGAGTCATGTAATTACAGCTACAAACAGAAGTTTTGAAGAGTTAACCATAGATGGAGAGTTACCGCTTGAACTACAGCAAGCGGTACTCCTAATCGGTGGGCATTTCTTCGCTAATAGAGAAGCTGTAAGTAAGATTAACATGAATGAAGTTCCTTACACTATACAAGCATTGATTAAACCATTTAGAAAACTAGCATGAGAGCAGGAGATTTAAAAGAGCATATAATATTCCAACGTAAGAGAGTCACACAATCAGAATATGGTGGTGGGTCTGTTGAGTGGGAAGATGCTATATCTGCAAGAGCTACTGTTGTTTTTAAAGGTGGTAAAAGGATTGTAGATAGCAATGAGATTTTTAATGAATACACTTTCACGTTTTATGTTCGTATCTATCATCAAGTAGATGAGAGTATGAGGATAAAATACAATGGTAAGAGTTATAAAATTTTGTCGCTGTACAGGAATAAGGACTTACAAGGAATTGAGATTATAGGAGAGTTAATTAATGATTGACCTGAATTATAGAGAAACCATATTGGAAATTGATGCTCGCCAGGTGTACAGAATGTTTGCAAATTTAAGTTTAAAGAATCAAACTAAAGCGCACAGGGAAGCTCTTAAAAAAGGTAGCTCAATATTAGTAACGGCAGCTCGGCGAAACCTTAGAAAAGAATTTGGCACAACAGCAACGAAGAAAGCATCTAAGACTGGAAAATCACTTCAATCAGGTATTAGGTATTGGGTAGGGAAACAAGGTAATTTTGCTAAAGTTCATATTATGGGTGATTATCGCTTGAAATGGTTTGAGAAGGGAACAGACTCAAGAAAAACCAAGAACAAAGGGATAAACCGAGGGAGAATAAGTGGTAGATACTTTTTTAAAGAAGCTAAGAGCCAAACCGAAACGAAAGTATTTCAGACAATCACTGATTATTTTAAAAAGGCCATTATAAAACTAGCACAAAATGAATAGTTCAGATTCACTTAAAATAGGTAAAGTAATAGTTCAGTTAATAAAAGAGAATGCAGAACTTAATAAAGCAATAGGTTTAAAAATCAATCCTCTCATTGCTCCTGAAAATACTACTCTCCCATTATGCGTATACCGAAGAGGGAATTTGCAGACATCCAATAATAAAGATGTAAGGGCTTTTGAACAGGATATTCAATTTGAAATTGCTATTGGTGCTGCAAATTATGATGAAGCTTTAAATATTGCAATAGCCATGTGTGACCTACTCACAAAAACAAGGGGTAATTATAATGGTATTTATATCTCCTCCATAACTCTTGATAATGCTACAGAAGATTATATAGAAGAAACATATACACAAACATTAGTATTTAACATCAAAATTAATTTAATATGATAGTACAGGGTAACGATATGATGTGGTTTGTTGACAGTAAATCAATAGCAAATGCAACTAGCCACAAGCTAACAATCAATGCTGAAACCGCTGATACTTCTAATAAGGATTTAGGGGGTGATTGGGATTCTCAAGAAATCAAGAAGCTATCTTTTGAAGGATCATCTGAAAATCTATTCTCTGTTGATGGTAAAGGAAGTGGATTTGATGAGCTATTTGATTTGATGATAGCTAAAACTCCAATAGATGCTATTTTCTCTATCGAAAAGAGTGCAGCAGAAAAGGATTTAACAGATGCTCCTGAAAATGGATGGACAGCTCCAACAGCAGGTGGCTACAAGGGTAAAGTGGTTATCACTTCACTAGATGTGAATGCACCGAATGGAGAAAAAGCAACATTCACGGTATCATTTAAGGGAGTCGGTAAATTAAGCAAGTTAGCATAATTATTAACAAACCGCTTACACTTGCGTAGGCGGTTTTTTGTTTATACACATGAAGATAAAAGGTAAGAACTACAAAATAAAATATACACTTCGGGCAATGTTCATATTTGAACAGATTAAAGGAAGTGCTTTTGCTATCAATACTATTACAGATGAATTCATCTATTTGTATGCGCTTTTATTAGCAAATAATCCTGATATGCAGTTAACTTTTGATGAGTTGATAGATGAATTAGATAATAAGCCTGAATCAATCCAAGAGTTCAGGAAGTCTTTAATTAAGGAGAATGAAAAACAATCGGTTTTTGCTCCTAGCGAAAAAGATGTTGATAGTAAAAAAAAATCCTAAGTGCAACTGAAATAGTGACTACTCTATCACGATGTGGCATACCATTGAGCTACATACTAGATGAGATGCAGATGTACGAGATTAAGCCGTTAATTGAATCTGCCCATTTACAACATAGGGATAGTTGGGAGCAAGCAAGATTAATGGCTTACATGACAGCTCAGGTTAACTCTACTAAAAAGTTAAAACTAACAGACATCATTAGGTTTGCTTGGGATGAAGAACAGAAGAATATATCAGTAACTAATGATGATGCAGAGAGATTAAAGATTAAGGCAGAAAAATATAGAAAATACTTATATGGGACAGGTAGCAGATCTAGTGACCAGGTTACTTCTTGACGGAAGTAATTTCGATGACAATATTACCAAAAGTACAAAACAGATAAAGAATATGCAGAGACAAGCTGAACAAGCAGAAAAGGCCTTTAAGGATAAATTCTCTGCTATAGTTGGAGTTGTTGGTAAGCTAGCAGCATCAGCTGGCTTAGCTGTAGGGGCTTTTGAGATTTTTAATTCAGCTATCAATTCAAGTGCTAGCGTTCAAAGAGAGTTTAAAATTGTATGTGATACTGCCAAACAGGGTGTTGATGATTTCTTCCGTTCATTGTATACCGGAGATGATACATCATTTTTTAAACGTATGGAGAATATACGTAAGTCAGTAGAGTCTACTATTGACTTTATGAGGAATGCAGCAGTTAGGCAGATATTAATGGAAAGATACAATGCTGCAATCATTGCTTTAAAGGAACAGGCTGATGTTGAAAAAGATGAGGACAAAAAGAAGGAGTATGAAACGAGGGCAAGAAAACTAAGTCAGCAAGCATTAGAGCTTAATACAAGAGGGCAGGCTGAATACGATGTATTTATTAAGAACACCTTAAATGCTTTATCAGACGGCTCTGCTAAGTTTTTCAAAGGAGCAGAGGGATTTACTAAACTTCTAACTATTGCTGACACAACCAGCAAAGAGAGAAAGAGAATAGAGGATTTTAAAGAGGATAAGGAAAGGATCACAGGGCAAAATAGGCAAATGTCAAAAGTATCCGGATTGTATGGTATGGGAAATACATCTTTTGTTGATACTAAAAAGGTTGAGTCAGAGCTGAAAGAGAAATACGGCAAGGAGTATGAATACCTATCAAGAGCATCTATCTTAGTAGAAGGTTTGAATGAGGATATGATAACGACTCTTCAAGCAGCGAATGATATGGCTGGTAAGCTAGAGAAAGATGCTACAGGTACATTAGGAGATTGGAAAACCATTTTTGAAAGATTAGGGAAAGATAACTTCAGAGGAAGTAGTTCTACAGAGATACTTCCTGAAGGTAGTATAGCTCATTACAAAGAACAATTAGGGAAACTCTCTAAAGAGTTTGAATTAGCTACATCTGACCAAGCTAGAGTAGCACTACAAGCCAAGATAGATGAGCTTAAAGAAATAGTCAATACTCTTTCCTTTTATGCTAATAATCCTAATCCTCCATCGGTCGGTGATGGTAAAACATCCTTAAAACAGAAAGTAGATCCAGGCAAAGGATTACAGGTTAAAGGACTAGTTACCTACACACAAGAGGATATAGAAACCAATAATGAATTTGCAGATAGTCTTAATGCAATAGCACAGATTATGGGTAATATTCAAAATGCTACAAGTGGAGCAGCTGGAGAATGGATTAGTTTTGCCGGAAACTTAATGACTAGTACGGCTGGAATGGTTACTGCTGTTAACCAATTATCAAAAGCCTATGAGATCCAAGCTCTCAACGCTAAATTAGCAGCACAAGGAGAAGCTATAAAATCGGCAGCGATGACTCCTTTTGTTGGTTGGTTATTAGTAGGTGCAGCAGCTGCATCAGTTGCAGCAGCTTTCGCATCCGTACCTAAATATGCAAGTGGTGGTATTGTTGGTGGCGCATCTCCTATTGGCGACTTGAACATAGCTAGGGTTAATAGTGGAGAGATGATATTGAATGGAACACAGCAAAGCAGATTATTCTCTTTACTTGATGGTGGCTCTCCTGCTTCAAATGGTGGTGGGGGTAAGGTAGAATTTAAAATCAGAGGTCAAGAATTAATAGGGGTATTGGACAATCATAATAGGAAAACTAATAAATTAAGATGATGTATAAAGAGAAATTCCATTCAACATTTTACGATCGTGACAATAATAAAGTCAGTATTCACATATATAAGAACGTAGAAGAATCAGAAAATATAGTTAGCCAAGAGTTAACACTATCTTCAAATGCCGTGACTATCACCTATCAATCAGATGAAATTTTCCAGCCATTAAAGCAGAGTGGCTGTACTATTAGTGTTTTGACTGATAGCATTCTCACAGACCTATATACGGGGAAGATTAACGATGTGATGGTTAAGATATACAAGAATGAGGAGTTATTTTGGATGGGATTTCTCACTCCTAACCTTTATTCATCGGAGTATCAAACGAGCTTAGATTTGCTTCAATTGGAGTTTATAGATGTCGTATCTAATTTAGAGAATATCAAATATAGTAGTTCAGGAAATGGCGTTAACTCCTTCTACAACATTATCACAGATGCATTATCTAAAATTGATGAAGGGCATATTATCAACTCTATCTATCTTCATAAATCTTTGAGTATAGATGATGATCAAGATATTCTAAATAGTCTATATATCCAAGAAAGAAATTTTTATGATGAAGGCAAGGAGCCACAGACTTGTAAAAGCGTAATAGAAGATATATTAAGATACTTAGGAATGTCTCTAATCCAATATAAGGATAGTTATATTCTTTTGGATTATGAGAGTTTAAAGAAAGGTTACTATGATTTTATTAAATACGATTTAATAGAAAATACAATCTCTTCTGCATCATTCCAAGAAGATAAAAGAACGATATCAGAGATTGGAATATATAATAACCAAGCTACAATATCAATGGGAGATATTTATAATCAAATCTCTATAGTGGCAAACAATAATCCTATTAATGATTTACTACCAGATTTATTTGATGATCTTGTTAATCAAAATGAAGATCCTAACAAGTATTATAATCTTGATGACACACCAGGTATAATGGATGAAGAGCTAACAGATAATACATATTTAGTGGCATTCTTTAATTCTGAAAAATGGGAGAACTTCGGAGCTTGGCATAATGAACAACAATTTAAAGAACTTACTCCGGATAACATTATTAGTTCTAATGGAATATACAAAGGTACGTATTACCAAAAGATGGCTCAATATAAAAAAGAGGATGGAGAGCCTTCAACATTAAACTGGAAAGACTACTTAACAATGCTATCTATAACGCCATATCCTGATACTCCGAGTTTCTGGATAGAGAAGGAGAATCAAGTTTTTAAGGGTGGTTATTTTATTGTAGATATGAGATATATGCTATCCAGGAGTCCTTTTGCTATGGTTGAGAATCAATATTACATAGAGGGCGAAAGCCCAAAGAGAGTCGTATTTGAAGGGGTATTTAGTGATTGTAAATTCCCAGTTCAATTACAGATAGGAGAATACTACTATAACGGTAAAGATTGGCAAAAAGAAGAATGCAAATTTTATTTGTGCAGAAAAAATAAAGAGGGAGAAGATGTTTTCTATACTGAATATAATCTTACAAATCAAGTTAGCTATACAGAGAATTTAATAGATAGTGGCGATGGAGTTCTAATTGCTTTACCAAGTAATATGATTCTACAAGGAACTCTTAAATTTAAAGTGTATTCTCTTGAGAATTTAGGAGGTGGATTTACTCAAAAAGGAGGTACATTTACCCCTCCTGAATCAGTTGTTAGATGTTGCCATATCAGTGATTTTAAATTCGTTTACACGACCAAAAACACAAGCATAGATGTTTTCAATCCAGAGAATAACGAGCCTGATGTTCTTTATACAAATGATATTGATAGTGATAATATAACCGAATTTGAGGATATTAATTTGAGGGTTAATACTTATTCACCGAAAGCAGTATCTTATTCATATGTAATTAAAAATACTACATCTGGATATGATTTTGTAGATCTACTATCGAAAAAAGAGTATGAGGAGCAAAAGAAAATGGAAGAGTTTATAATTGAGAAATATTACAATCAGTATTCAATTCCTAGAATCAAATATAGTAATATGTTACATAATAGAGATTTAAAACCATATACAGCTATTGTTTCAACATCATTAAATAAAACGCTATATATAAATAGCTTGATATACAATTTAACGGATAATTCTGTGGAAGCTAATTTGATCGAGTTGTAAAAAGTTTATGGTACCATAATTCCGTATTTATAGGTTATTTAAAGGAAGGTAATTTATAACGGAACTATGAAGATAATATCACAGAGCATTCCACATACTTACAGAAACAAACGGTTAAAGGTTAGATCATATTCTTTTAATACACCATCATTTACAGGTGGTACTCATTCGCATGGTAATTTATCCATTCTCGACATTATTAGTAGCGATGATGTTACTTGGTTACAAGCTATTAAAGCTAAAATATCCATAGATGGTACAAACATTAAGGTTGATACCAATCTATACACTACAGGTGGGATAACCATGTTTGGAAATGATGGGGAAGTAGATATTCCTACTATATTTGATAGTTTACCTATAGATGGAACAACTATTTATTGGGACAATGGCATATTAAAGTCTGCAGGAAGTAGTAGTGCTATTACAGAAATAACATCTGAAATGGTTGTATCTGCTCTTGGTTATACTCCTTTTAATTCTGATAATCTCACCAAAGCCAACATAAAATTTATACTTGGTATTGCTGATTGGGCATTAGCTGCTATAAAGCCTAGTTATAATTATACAGAAATTACAGATACGCCTGATCTTAGTATTTATGCTCTTGCAAAAGATATTCCTTCGCTTACAGGTTACGCAACTACAGCATCTGTTAATACTTCTTTAGCAGGTAAAGTTGATAAGGTTACAGGTAAACAATTATCTACTGAAGACTTTACAACAGCTTTAAAAACCAAATTAGAGGGGTTGAGTAACTATAATGATTCAACTATCTCATCTGCTATCAATAAACTAAGAGAAGATTTCGATACATTGGTTAGTGGTGATACCACTACAGCTATCAAGTCTTTTAATGATATAGTAGCATTCCTTGATGGTATTACAGATACAGAAGACCTTGAAAGTATTATTGCTTCTATAGAAACACAGATTGCAACCAAGCAAGATATTATTAGCGACCTTGCTACAATTAGAGCTGGAGCTAAAAATGGAGCTACTGCTTTGCAAAGTTATACCGAGAAATACACTGGTACTGTTACTAGTGTAGCTACAGGAGCAGGTCTTACTGGTGGAGCTATCACTAGTTCAGGTACTCTTAAATGTGCTCTTAAATCTGAAACTAAATCTACTCTTGAAGCTACATCTATGGGATCTACTTCAGGTAGACAGTATGCTGTAGGTTTGGATAAGAATGGAATATTATCAGTAAACGTTCCATGGACTGATAATAATACTATTTATACTCACCCTACTACATCAGGAAATAAACATATACCTAGCGGTGGATCAAGCGGACAAATATTACGATGGGGTGCTGATGGTACAGCTGTGTGGGGTAATGATAATAACACTACTTATAGTGCTGCAACAATAAACGCAGCAGGTTTAATGAGTGCTGATGATAAGAAAAAATTAGATGGTATTGCTAGTGGTGCAAATAATTACACTTTAACTAAATCAGCAATTGAAGGATTGCTTACAGGAAATATAACTACTCATACTCATAGCCAATATTTAACAGGTATTACATCTGCATTGGTTACAACTGCATTAGGTTATACTCCTTACAACTCTGCAAACTTTACTAAAGCTAATATTAAATCAACTTTAGCTATTAGTGATTGGGCCTTAGCAGCAAATAAGCCTTCTTATTCATTTAGCGAGATAACAAGCAAACCTACAACTCTAGCTGGATATGGAATTACAGATGCTGCTCTTACTAGTAGCCTTAGTAATTATTTACCGTTGAGTGGTGGAACAATGAATAACAATGCAGGAATTTATTTTAATAACAATGTAACAGCTTGGGATTCAGCGAATGGTCTACAAGGTATAAGTAATCTGTCTTCAGATTCTGCGTTAGGATATTGGGCAGGAATAAGTTTCAAAGGATATTACGGTATTCAATTAAGAAGTTATGGTGGTACTACAACTAAATTACAGTATAGGGGTAACAATTCTACTGCTTGGGGCGCATGGTATGATATTTGGCATTCTGGGAATCTAACTGATAATAAACAATTATTAAATGGAGCTGGATATATAACAGGAATTACTTCAACAATGGTTACAAATGCTCTAGGCTATACACCTTATAATTCCGCTAGCTTTACTAAGGCCAATATAAGAAGTACCTTAGGCATCAGTGATTGGGCTTTAGCAGCAAGTAAACCAACTTACACATACTCAGAAGTAGGAGCAGCAGCAGCATCTCATGGTACTCATTTATCTGGCAATGCCGCTCTTACAAGTAGTAGTAATTCTGCTGTAAATGCTAACGATGTTACATATAATATTATTGGTTATTATACATCAAACGGACCTGCTACTACTTTAGGAGCTTCTACAAATGATGGCGCACTTTATAGTCAAGCATATAATGCTTCTTGGATTGCCCAAATAGCTCAAGATTATCGCAATGGTAATTTATTTATTAGAGGTAAAAATAATGGAACTTGGCAATCTTGGAAAAGAGTTGCTTGTAGTGGAGAAGCTCAACCTGCTTCAGATGTTTATGCATGGGCAAAAGCTGCTACTAAGCCTTCTTATGCTTTTAGTGAGATAACAAGTAAGCCTACAACTATAAGTGGTTATGGAATAACTGATGCACCTACTAAAACCGGTACAGGAGCAAGTGGAACATGGGGAATTAGTGTTACAGGTTCATCTGCAAGTTGTACAGGTAATGCTGCATCTGCTACAAAGCTACAAACTGCAAGAACAATTTGGGGGCAGTCATTTAATGGCACAGGTAATGTTGATGGAGATATGACTGTTACCGGTAATATCTTAACGACTGGTGGTGTTACTATGTATTCTGACAGAAGATTAAAGACAGATATACAACCATTAAATAATAGAGGATATATAACTCCTTGTAGTTACGTTAAAGATGGTAAGAAGGAAATAGGTTTCATTGCTCAAGATGTACAAGAAATATATCCAGAATTGGTAAAAGAAGGTGAATATCTTAGCCTTAATTACTCACAGATGACGGCTATACTTGAAGCACAGATAATAGAGTTAAGAAATGAGATTAATGAACTTAAAGAGGAGTTAAAAAAATATGGCAGTTAAAGTAGAAGATATTGGTAAAAATATAAATGCTTATGGTAATAGTGTCAATATTAATGAACCATTGACATACTTTAAAAATGATGTAGTAATAAATAAATGGAATAAATATAAGCCCTATTCTAATAGTGCAAAATTTTTAGATTTAAGCACAGATCCTTCACCTGTTGGTCAGATATGGGGAATGAAATACCCAATAGCTCAAGCAAGTGATGGACTGAATCTTAACAAGGTGTATATTAATCATTCAATGGGAGCTGCTGCTTATCCAAATTGGGTATATCAATATATTAATGATGGTGACCCTCGAAGATTGGGAGATTTAAAAGAATATACTCCAGCAGCAGAAATACCATTCAGAATGGATGTGCAAAATTATACTTCATCAGTAAATCTTTTTGATAGTAGTTCAATAAGATTAGTTATGTATAAATATAATATTAATAATTATTTTTCTTCATTAGGAGAATTCTTTCAAAAGTTAGATAATAATTATTTTTTTGTTGCTGAATTATATGAATATAATTCCCAAATTCCTGTTTACGGGCATGAAAATTGGAATTATAAATATAAAAGTGAAACCCCATTAAAAACAGCAGGAAGTGAACTATATATAGATGTTGATGTATCTAAATTCGAGAATAAAACATTTGAGATACTGATGGGGATACAAAAATATGAAAGTGGACAATATCAACCACAATCAGCTATAATGCCACCAAGAGAGATGACTGGTTATTATAGAAAAATATCATTCTTTACATTATTTAATAGAAGTGTTTCTAATGGTTATTCTGCATATTCACCTATTGAAAGCACTTCTCCTTGGAGAGCAGCAAGTACTGCATCTTCAAATCCAGTGTCTATGAATGGAAGTGCAAATTTATATATCAAATTTGATATACAAAAAAATGGAGTTCCAGTATATGTAATTGGTCCTGGATTTAATATGAATAATATACCTTCTGGTAGTAGGACTATTATGTTTAAAGTTCAAACTGTAGGAGAAGGGTATAATAACAACAATCAAGAAGTTGGAACACCAATAGACCCTACTACAAGGCAGAATATGGCTAATGGATATGCTTTAATTAATAGTGGTTCTGGTGTTCAAACTGTAGGTTTAAATTTTGCAAATCTTATAAAAGCCTATGGTAAAATAATATATGTAATGTTTTTCTATTCTACGGATGGCGGTAATACATGGAGTTCAAATCCTATGAGCTATAGTATGAATATTCATATAACAAGAGGTACATAATGAAAAGAGTAAAAAGCAAATCAGAAAAAAGACTTATCATCGAAGGATTAGTAAATGGCAAGTCAGCAAACTTTCTAATAGATACGGGGGCTTCAATAGCCCTCATATCTGAAAGTCATCGTAAAAAATTCGACCTTAAAAGGAGCAGAATTTACAATGGAACTATAATAGGAGCTGGGGGTGACATAGGTACTTGCTATGTTTGTGACACGTTTCCTATAATCAATGGTAAACCTTTTCCACAATTCATATTAGCGGACATTGATAATATAATAAATTCCATTAAAAGAGAAACTGGCATAGAAATATTAGGTATTATCTCATTACCGCAAATGAGAATGAATGGCATACAAATAGATGCAAATGATAATGAAATTATCTTTGAATAATTTGGATATGTGAATTTTTTTTACTATATTTACTTATTAAAGTAGGGTAGTATTATAAGCTTAATAACCTATAATGCTACTTTATAAGCTTAATAACCTATAATAAATTAAAGAGAAAATGAAGAAATTTAAATTAGCAGAAGCGTACAAAGTGCTGAACAATAGTAGCACTAAAGTCACAAAAATGGAGGAAAATGATAAGTTTGTTGTTATTGACATAATAATGGAACTTAAACCTATCTCCGAAGAAATAAGTGAAGCTATCGATATAGCAAGGGAAAAATTAAAGGGTGAACATCATGATGAGTTTATGGCTAAAGTTCCAAAATGGGAAGAGCTAAGTGATGAGGAAAAGATTGAAATAAACGCTTATCTATTTAAATACAATAAGTCTATTGAAGATTCAATTGCTAATCTTGTACAAGAGGAGGTTGAATTAACAAAAAAACTATCTAAGGAAGCATTTAAGAAATTTTGGGCAAGTAATGATTTTGACGTTCCTACTATCGTGATGCTATCAGAGGTTTTATGTTAAAAATATCATAAGTTTTGTATTATGATAAGTTATACAGATACTAAACATAGGTTAAATATGAGGGGTATGAGTTTTACCCCTCTACAATTTTCTTTTGCAACTTTGGTAGCTATCGGTCTTGATAAATATGAAGCATATAAGATTACTATTAAAGAAAAAGAATACACTAAATTAAAGGGTGATAATGTAGAATCATTTGAGGAAAAATGCAAGAAGGAATGTAAAATACTACTTGAACAGCAAAATGTTATTGCACTTGTAGATTTATTAAGGCAAGAGTACGAAAGACAAGTTACTGAAAATGCGTTAAACATTGATGATATATCATTAAGTCCTAAGCAACTAAAAAACATATTAGGAAAACTTATCGTTAATGGTACTAAAGCGGATAATGGTAACAATAATATAGAATTGATAAAGTTAGTAGATAACTACATGAAAAACTTTGCGCCATCCAATGAGGGAGATGCTGAGTTTGCAAGGCATTTTATTCAAGTATATCCAAAACCTTTTAATGGTGTATGCCCATTTTGCAATAAAGAAATAGACATTCCATTTGGTTTAAGTTTTACAACTACATGTTGTGGAGGTAAAATGGTATGGGATGAGGAAAAAGATAGATATGTATATTAATAAAAAGGAGAGTAACATTTGTTATTCTCCTTTTTCGTTTATATATTTAATTTAGTCTGCAAACATCTAATATTTACAGATAGGAATATACATTTTAGCCAAGTTGTATGTCAATGTTATAACTTCTATCATTTATAAAATTAAATGGCTAAAACATACACCTCTGCTTGTAAATTAACTTTCCATAAATATATCCAAATAATTAGTTTCAATTACACCGCTGATATCTAAATCATAATTAACGCCACTCATGTATGCTTTGAACAAATTAGTAGCATTTTCTGTACTATCGCTCGCTACAACATAATAGTGTTTTTCTTTCTTTACCTTACCCCTTTCATCAATGTAAGAATATACATTCTTTATTGTATAATATTTAGGCTCTTCAAGCAAATCGTTAGGAATATATTCTTCATATTTAACACGAGATATATCCTCAATAGTTAAAAATTCTAAACACTCTTCCTTTAAAAGATTCTGTATTCTAACCTCTACTTCGCCAAAAGTCCAACCATTTACTAAATAGTTTTCAGTTACTTTCTTTTGTTTACCATCAATTTCTTTGAGGTAACTAATTCTAACGGAGAATAAATTTACATTCATAATTTCTAAGTTTTTTATTGTTCTTTTTTATAATATTGAAATATTTTATTTACTTTTTCATAGTGATAAATAACTGAGCGTGACCTATCTAACACCTCTCCTACATGCTTATAGCTATATCCTTTATCTCGCAATGCGCAAGCTATAAACACTCTATAACGAAAATATTCATCACTTCTACAATCACATTTTAAGATTTCATCTCTTATACCATATTTTTTTATTAGGTACTCATAATCTTCCTTGATTTTCTTTCTTTCGTATTCATCTCTTATTTTACTCATATCATTTGTTTTTCAATGTACGTTATATTTGTTTTTTAAAGTGAGATAAAGATAGTGATTATTTTTCAAACCACCAAATTTATCAACACTTTTTTTAATTAAAATGGAATTTCACCAACTTCTTCGTTCATAATATCATCAAAATCAACTTCTCTATCGTTGTAATGATAATAACTATCATCTTGTTGCATATCAAGTTTCTGTTGAACGCCTTGTTCTTGCCATGAATAAACTATATGTTCATCCATAGTGTTCTTTAATCGCCTACTCTCCATCTCATAATACATTCCAAAAACTTGGTCTACAATACCAAAAGAACGATTCTTACACAATTCAATAACAGTTGAATATTTCATGTATTCTGCGACCTTTTCCGCACCCCAAAACTCAGTTGCACGTTTCTGAAAGTCATTACCTACACGATGAAGAATGATTAAGTTATCACACATGTTTGTTAAATCGGCTGTACCGCTTATTGATTCTTTTCTCAATAAAGTATTAGCGTTTTCTTTTCTTGGATGGCATACTAAGAGTATGTGAATATTTGACTTCTTAGCGTAATCCTTTAAATCGTATATAAACTTTGTCTGTTGAGAATACTTATCTCCATCATATGTATCAAGATTCAGAGCCATTAGGTTATCCAATATAACTAACTGAACACCATTCTCTTCCACGCATTTTTTTACATCATCAAAAATCTGTGCAAATTTATTTCCATACTCATTATTGTACAAGAATATCTTATCATCTAACCATGAGTTTATTTTATCGCAAACATTTTTAGGAGCATAATAAAAATTATCATATCCCTCTTTTTTCTTCACGTAATTCTTACCTGCTGCAATCTGATTAATCCAACTCTGAAATCTGAAATCTTGTAATTCGCCTGACCAACATGCACATTTATATCCTCTTTGCACGATATTCAACATAACACAATCTAACCATGATGACTTACCCGCTCCACTTAATCCTGAAAGCACTGTGACCTCACCTAATAGTAAACCCATTACCTTTTTATCAAATTCCACATATCCTGTTGGCAAAGCAATTAACTTACTAATATCAATATAGCGTATGTCACTCATTTTCAGCCATTTCTTACCTTTAGTATCATCTTCGTTCTGTGGAACAAAAGCTGGTTTTGCATTACCATTATAGTATCTTTGCTTGAATTGATATTCGCCATACTCTTTTTTTGAATAAGCGTCAGGCTCATAATGCAATCTAAAATCCTTAAAAGTAAACTGAGAACACGAGTTATGAAGGCATTTAAAACCATAACTTCCATCTTTCATCCTAAAAACTGCTGAATCTGGGGCTGAATGAGATGAATTAAATGGGCATTGAGCTAATACATATTTCGTGTAATTGTTAGTTTCAATTTTATTACTTATAGCTATATTGTGAATATTAAAAAACTCATCCAAATCAAAGGTAGATGCTCCATAATTATTACTCCTATCCTTAATAATTGGTTGTGGCAAGTAAGATGCTACCTTATAAAAATATTCGTTAGGTGTAGCTTTTACATCGCTTGGAACTTTCAATATAGAGCTACATCTTTGCGGTCTTTCAGTAGTGTTAGCTCCCTTTCTACTATATGTTCCATAAAGCTTGCATATCCTACTTGGATTGAACGTAGAGCAGTCAATTTTGATTTTATCAGTGCTAAAATACATATCCAATACTTGTAGAAACTTTTTCATTATGTCAGTATTCTCAAGGTTAGATAGCATTGCTTGTTTTAATAATAAATGATAACCATTAGCACTATCACAAACAACAGGCTGCTCAAATCCCTCATCACGCAAGAACTTGTATATATTATTAACAACTTCTTTAGCTAATTCTTTTTCCCCATCAGTGCTATTCGTATCAGATGGTTTATCAATGTCTATATCTATCAAACACCATTTTCTCGCAATTATTTCTGTATCTGATGTGGTGGATTTAGGTTTCAATACAATCTTATTGTGTTGCTCTCGTGAATAGCAAGCATCATCAATAACATTTAGAGTAAAATATATATTACAATGGTCGAATTTCTTCACTTCATTTAGCAGCGTTTCTATATCTGTAAAGTAACCACTATATACTCTCTTGTCGGAAGGATTCATTATACGAATTTCTACTAACTCATTGTTATCCTTAAAAATGTCATACCATTGGCGAATTGTTGTTTCTTCCATTTTATTTATAAATTTGTCCGTTAATAACTACCTTCTTTTTACTTTCATCAACATTGCCATCTGTAACATTGTTAATGATAGCTTCATATAACTTACGTTCGTACATGTTCTTACTAAACTCACCTTCCAGCAATCTATTGAAGCATGATTTGGTATCATTGATAATCCAATCAAAGGTAGCTTTCCATCCTTGCTTGTTATCACCCTTGCAGAACTCACTTGAAGCAATGATTTTGAAACATTTGATTAAATCTTCAACATTGGCATTGTTGTTCTTTAGCGTATTGGCAATAGCTTTCTTACGCTTAGGATTAAGCTCACGAATGGTTGCTAACATACAACAAATCTCTTCCCATTGCTGCTTGATGTAATCATAATCAATCTCATCTTTCTTGGATATAGATTTATCTATATCTTCTTTAATGTTATCTTTATTAGTATATGTATATAGTATGTTGTCGTTAGGCACAACCCTGCCTTGCTCTTTTGCACAACCCTGATTTATACTTATCGACAATGCTGATTTGACAAATCTTCTTCTTCCATCAAATAAAGTTTTTATAACATATCCTTTTTTTATTAGAGATGACAACACCTTATTTGCACTTGTTTCAGATATTCCTAAAAGTTTAGATATGTATTCATTCGATATATAACAATCTTTATCATTTGTTGTATAACTATCTATTTCGATAAACAATATCTTCTCATTCCAATTTAAATTATCATCTTTCCAAATGTCAATAGGAATCCATATACCCTTAACTTGTCTTTTATTTTCTTCCATTATTAGTCCTCCCTTACAACTACAAAAATCGTATTGTCAATTATTATCGTATCAAGCTGTCTTTTTTGAATCATAACTCTTACCATTTGTTTACATTTGCCTATTTTTTCGGCATACGTTTTAAATCTCATTAACTTTTTAGTTTCTACTATCATATTCTTTATGTTTTTAATTATGTCACAAACAAACACTATTTTTGTGACAACCATTTTTAAAATATTAAAAAATATAAGTCTTATTTTTATGAATAAAGCCTATTTAAGGATTTATTATAATAATAACACCTATATGCCCTCTAATTTAGTGTAAGAGGGGATGTAAATAGCTACTTTTACGCTTCAATGGATAACTTATATCACTTGAGTACAAAAATCGCTAAAATAGGAGTATATTAATTAAAAAAGCATACCTTGTGTATAAGGAGTAAAACTTGCATCATATCTCATGTTATCACCTTTAGGATAAGGAACAATATTATATATAAGTTTTTTTCTCATATCCTTAATCTGTCTTTTATCGCATGAGTAAATTTTATATTCATTATTACTCAATTCAAATTTATCATTTTTATTTTCCATATAAATTATTTTATGATTTTAATCGTTATATCTTTTTCATGCAATCTAAAACTATCATCAGGATGTATAAGTAAATCTATACGCTTCTTATAACGCTGATTCATTACATCACGAACTTCGTATACACCCATACCTTTAACTTCGATTAGTTTTGGTTTATCTTTAGGAAATAACGCCCACAAATCTCTGCTAACGGCGCACCATTTTATCCTATTATGTTTCAACTTTGTCAAATCAATCTTACTACCATCAGCCGTAATCAAAAAATCATCATCACATTGCTCTTTAGTTGGCTGATATACACTCATAGAAACATTTTTAATGATACGTTTCACTACAAATGTGTCAATAACAATAATATCATTATTTGAATATAGTTCTTCTTTAGGATGGGTATTCCACCCCAAAAAAAATCCTATAAATAAGCATGCTATCGCATCAATAATTGTAATTTTTCTATTTTTCTCTCTCATTATTCGTTGAATTAAATTAACATCATAGGTGTCAAGACAGATATACTCTCACATCCTTCTTGAGATAATACGCAAGCTCTTGTTTCATCAGCTAAGGATAATAGAATCTCTTCACCTTCAAAAATATTCATGCAATCAATAAATTTTTTAGCGTTAAATGCAATATTCAAGTTAAAATTACAATTTATATCAAGCTCTTCTTTAGCCGATTTACCGAAATTAAAATTTTCCGAACTGACAATTAATTTATTTTCACTAAAAGACAAGCGTACCATATCATTAGGTGATGATAACGAACATCTACTGAAACTTTCAGTAATATCTTTTTTATTTATTTTAACTCTTAGAGGATTATCTCTTGGTATTACAGCGTTATAATTAGGGAATTTACCCACCGTATTTCTTGCTACAATAATAGTATCACCAATAGTATAAACGGTATTAGTATCACCTACTTTAATATTGCAGCACTCTCCCATCTTTAAATTATTTAAAAGTACAGGTATGACATTTTTGTTGATTAACATTTCAAAATCTACATTGTTTTTTTCTGCATCACCTACACGAAATACAGTTAATGTAATATTTGAAGCTGCGCAAAACTCAAACATTCCGTCTTTTATACAAAGATGAATTGTTCCAAAAATAGGTCTTAGAGAATCGTCCACTAAAAAAGGTGCTGAGTTAGATATAGCATAATATAAATCATTTGAATCTATATCTATTGCTAAATTATTATTAATCTTTGATATTTCAGGAAAATCTTTTGCATCAGCTAAGGTGATATTATACTTTCCCTTACTATGCTTAATCGTACATTTATCTTCCTCTATGATAATGTAGAAACTCGCATCATTGATTAATTTCACGTAATTAACTACCTCTTTATAAGGCAATAAGAAATTACAACTTTCAGATAGCATAATCGTGCCATCAAATTTAGTGCTTATAGCTTGCTCCCCATCAGATGAAATAAAGCGTAATACTCCATTTTCTTTTAACATACACTTTACGTTATCTAAAATAGGAAGAACTCTGCTTTTTCCTGCGAATGAGCCACCAAGAATAAACGCTTTTAAGAAATCACTTTTTTTAAACTCAATTTTCATTTTACTTCATTTTTAATTTTTACTCCACAAATATAATAATAAATTTTACAATCGCAAAATTTACGCAAGTTTTTTTGCATAAAAAAAGGAGTGCCGTAAGACACCCCTTAAAAACTTAGATATGAAAAATGAAATTTGTAAAATAAAATATTTTTTCTATTGCTTCATTATCATAATATATGATAGTAATGCAAATTACAAGAAAAACGCCCCGCAGTATATAGTGATTAAACTATAAGTGCGAGGTCTTTACAATCCGTTTAATGTGCGCATCATGTAAGATTGCTTTTGTAATTAGATTAAATTTTTTCTAACGTTCTACCACTATCTGTCATGATATAATAGTAGTAAGCTATATCCTTATATCTTGAATTATCTAAAATAAAAAACGACTTTCCATTATTACCTTTTATTAAGGCTCTAACTTGTGTTGAATCATACTCTTGAAATTCAGACTTCATAATTTCATCAAATTCAGAAGTTTTGCCCTTTACTAATTTAGTATATGCATCTCCCAACTCATGGCACTCCACAACTTCCTGTGTTGGGAATCCATTTTTTTCTGTTAATTGAATAATTCTTAATGTGTACATTTATTTATTTATTTATGTATACAATGCCAATATTGGCATTGTGGAGGAAATTGGTAACGCTCCAATTCCTATGGATTTTCAGTCCATCGCTTCTACTTAGTTAGCTTCTCCTCCGATGCTACCTACTAACTTTCACAAGCTCTCGGTAACTTTGCATGTATCAGTAAAATTAAATCTATACAAATATAATACATATTTTTTTATTATGCAAATATTTTAGCAATTATTTTTCATAAAAAAGAAAATTATTCTGTAACATCTTCATAATCAGTGAATTTAGCACTTGTTTCGGCTGCTTTAGATAAATCAATTGCATCTTCCTCGTTATCAATATAACGTACCTCATTATCTTTCAATACTGCACTATCCGATTTAATAGCATCCATCATTTCAATAGATAGCGGAGCGTATTTAGAAAGCAAACGTTTGATACAAGTCTTTTCATACATTGCAATCTTGCTATCTTTCTCTTGCCAAAGTCCATATCCCTTCCTATATGTTTGGCTATACTTCTTACCATGTGCCTCAAGTTCCTCAACGGACATATACAATTGCTTGCTGAATCCATTCATAAGTTCAAACATGGCAACTACACCAACAACGGGAGCTTTATCTCTATCCTTATCTAACTTTTTAAATTGCAATTCACCACTTGCAAAATCCTCACCTATAATTTCGCCCTCACGAACATCTCTTACATTAATCTTCTTAAATTGCCCACTTCTCAACGCTAATTGAACGTATGCTTTTGCACCTAATTGAAATTGAGCAACTTGTGTACCATTTTTCCTATCATTGTAAGGTAATACATAACACATACCTAATGATGGTTCAAGTGGTAAAGATAACGCACTTGCTTTAAGACAACAAAACATAACTGTACTTGGGTCGCAATCGGCTAATGCTTTATTGCTTGATACCAAAGCAACCATATTGCTTACAAACGTTTGTTTCTTTTCGCCTAATACATTATTCAAATACTCTTGTGTTCTACCATTCTCAACCATTGAGTTGAACTTCTGCAATCCTGTTTTCTTTTCTGTACTCATAATATTTTTTTAGTTTTTTAAATCTCCAATAATACAATTACCTTTAACCGTACTTTTTTTACTATATTTTTTATACAAATTTTTATGTTCTTGTTTAAACGCATTAGTATCGAAAGATACTTTTTCGTAACTTTGCTTCAACTTGATATACTTGCCTAAATCTACCAATTCAATTTTCTCTGTGATGTTCTTTTTAATCATAACATCATAAAGATAAGACCTCAATTCTTCTTCCGCTTTTTCCATTTCCTTTACCTTAGCGTATAATTCAGTCTTTTGGAAATCCCATAATTCCCTACATAATGCTATTTTATCTTGTATAGGCTCTGGCAACATAGCACTTTCCATTGGAACAATATCACGTTCTACATACTCTTCTATCGTTTCAAGATATTTATCTATGATACTCATAGCTTGAGATACATTAAACAATGGCTTATTAAATCGTATAGTTTCCGTTTCAATCTTACTTGGGTCTAATACTCCATCAAAATCTGCACTTGGATAATGTGATAACATTAGTTTAAATTTCCAACCATTTCCTAAAGATTCCGCATACTCTTTGCCTAATATGCTCTCAATGAATAATTGATTTTGATAAGTTTTTCTTGATGCTTTAATATCCTTGTTGGTACATTTATTTTCCACCCAAGTTAGAATCTTATTATCCTCATCCACAAGCATATAGTCAATGTGAACTAATAGACCAACATTTTTAAACTTATACTTTTTACTCTCTATTCTTGGATTAGACACCCATCTGCTATCTTGAGATTTCAGCATATCGTATATTAAACATTCAACGGTATCACCAATTCTCATAGCTTCTGATGTAAAACCATCCTTAGGCTGCTTTATTCCCTTCACGATAGCAAGTCTTTCTTTAGCACTTTCGGGTACACTACCCAAAGAACTAACTTTGGATAGTATATTTGCATCCGAACCACCTAAAAAGCCTACTCGTGAACTTATAATCTCATCTTTATATTCAAATTCAGACATATTTTTTTTTTGTTATTTCACAATCGAACTTTTCCATCAAAACTTTTACTCAAAATGGCATCTCATCATCAGCATCAAGCGGAGGTGTAGGTTCTTTCTTAGCTTGTGTTTTGTTTACTGCTTTTGGAGCTTTAGCAGAATCATCACTTCTATCTTCATCTACAATTACTACCTTTTGAATATTGATATTCCAATCTTTTATAGTAACACCTTGCTTGTTTACATATTCAGCCAAACTTCTCTTACATTCAACTGATATTTTATTACCCTTCTTGTAATTAGCATAAATTTCTTCTGCTACATTTTCCCAACATGTGCAATTAAAATATTCACAATGCAAAAAATCTGTACCATCTTTTTTCTTTAATGTATTAGAAACTGAAATATTAACTTTTAAATACTTCTTGCCTGTTGCTGTTTCTGCTATCGCTAAATCATTGCATATTGTACCATAAATTAGCAGTTTATAACTTTCTCTCATACTTTTTCTTTTTTTATTAATTTACCAATTAGTTTTTTTGTTTTTGAATCGCATATCTCCATGCCTATCTTTAAAGTTAACTTACCATCGTAATTCATTACAAATTTATAAAATTCCTTTGGAGTAAGGAAATATTTTATACCATTTTCTTCAAACATATCATGTAAAATTATTAATTACCACCAAAATATTCCTCCCCATAATACGAAAAAAATTAAAAAGGAACTCAACCATGCTATTGACATAAACACACAAGCAAATGATGCTTCTTCTTTGCCAATAATTATAAGCCAAATAAGAAATAAAATTCCTACTATAATCGCTACTAAGTTATACCAAGCTAATGTTATCATTTGTTTTTATATTAAAATACTACTTTCACCGTTGTTCCTTTTCC
>NZ_CALDPF010000019.1 GCF_937912035.1 uncultured Bacteroides sp. | reverse complement strand
GTAAAATATTTTACAATTTCCTCCTGAGTAATACCGCAAAGAGCCTCATAACGTACATCCATACTTATATCTTTCGGCTGATTGAATCCGCTGAACACACTTACCTGCGAGAACTTGGTTACACCTGTTAGCAGTACGAACTGCAGGTGTTTGTCCGCTCCCTTAAACACGGAATAAAAAGCTTTCAGAACATTGCGATGTCTGTCCTCCAGATTGGTATCCACCTCCAGTACATCAAGCATAGGTTTGTCGTATTCATCTACAAGTACCACTGCGCGTCGGCCAGTCTGAAGATGAGCGGCCTCGAGAATCTTTATAAAGCGGTCTCCAAGACCCAATTCATTTACTCGTACAGGCAGATTGTACTTCTGTTCCCATTCCGCCAGATAAAAGTTAAGTTTCTTCTCCAGTTCTCCGGGATTGGTAAAATTAGTCGCGTTGAAATCCACATGGAAAACGGGATACTCGTTCCATTCTGTCTCCATCTTTTCTATGGCAAGACCACGAAACAGTTCCTTGCGTCCTGAATAATAGTTTTCCAGAGTAGAAACAAGTAGGCTCTTTCCGAACCGTCTTGGACGACTGAGAAAATAAATGCTTCCATTATGTGTAAGGTCATAAATAATGTCAGTTTTATCAACATATATATAACCTTCTTGAATAATGCGTTCAAAACTTTGGATACCAATTGGAAATTTCATAACCTGATTCTTTTTGTACATTAGGCAAAGGTAAATAAAAAATTGGACTTTCACGTCATTAATTCATAGCTCTTTCCCTTAGCCTTAACAAAATGCGCACACTAATGTGTATAGTGCCGGAATATTCTTATTTTTGCCGGAAATTTTTGTAAAATGAGAAAGATAACTCACTATATTCTGTACATTCTGATTGCTTTTACAGCCCTTTTGAATATCCGATGTGGCGGAGACGGCAAGGAGAAAACTCCTCTTCCGGAACTGGTTCATGCTGAATCCGTGATGTTTGATTACCCGGACAGTGCATTGCACATATTGAAGTCAATGCCGATGCCTTCAGCACGCTGGGATAAGGAGAACCATGCATTGTGGTGTCTGCTGACTACACAGGCTATGTATAAACAAATGATGAAAATTTCTTCTGATTCACTTATTAGGATAACATACGAGTATTATAAACCTACTGATAATGTCCTTAGAAAAGCAATGTCTGCTCTTTACATGGGAGGGGTGAATTATAATCTTGGTAATATTGAAGAGTCTGTCAGATTTTATTTAGTGGCCAAGACTGAAATGGAGAAGACCAATGATTATAAATTGGGCTATCTGGTTATGTCAGGATTAGGAAGAATATATTTATATCGTAATCTTATTGAGTATGCGTTTGAAGCTTGTCAAAGTGCATATAATTATTCTGTTAAAGATTCGAATTTGCGCTATCAGATGGTTTCTTTACAATATTTAGCAAGATGTTATTGCTTATTGAATAATCTAGATAAAGCTGAACAGGTATATGAACAAAGTGCAGAATTGGCTTTAAAATTAAAGAATGATAATTTTTATGCTGTTGTACAGCAAGAATTGGCTTTGGTTTATATTGCTCAAAAAAGATTTTATGAATCTCTTGAGGTAGTACAAACATTACAACCTTCTTTTCAAACCTATTTGTTGCGAGGACAAATATATTTATGTCTGTCTAAGTCAGATTCAGCTTTATATTATTTAAAAAAATCATTAAGAACCGATAACGTATATACAAAACGTTCTGTCTATAAAACGTTGTATCAGTTATCTTGTGATTCAGAATTAAATATATACATGAAAGAGTTTTGCGATTCTCTTCTTTTCTATACCGACTCTGTCATGTCCTTAGACAAAGGTAAGGAAATCATCGCCTATAAGGAGAAGTACGACCACCAGAAACTCATTACCGAACAGCTGCGTTTGAAGCTGGAGAAGGCAGATGCACAGCGTTTGCTGTTCATCATCACGATATGCCTAATTGTGGTTATATCTGTCGTAGCATACCTCTATCAGAAACGTCTTGTCCGTAAGGAAACTACTATCCGCAAACAGTCGGAACAGCTACAGAACTACATGCTTCAACTTCATGAATACGAGACGCGCCTCATGCAGAACAACCGCTATATGGAGGAACTGCAGGAGCAGATAGCGGGTCAGGAAGTTAATTCTGAAGATATAGAATCATACCGTGAACAGATAGACAGTCTTCAGTCAGAGAATAGCAGGCTGT
>NZ_CALDPF010000018.1 GCF_937912035.1 uncultured Bacteroides sp. | reverse complement strand
AGTGGTATCTGTCATGCACACGTGAAGGTTCTCAAGATATGGTTTCCAGTGTGTGGCCAGTATCTCCTGAAGGGATTCAATGTCAAAACGGGCTACTATCTCATTACGGATGGCGCTTACTATCTTGTAGTTGGTTATGGGGAAAGACGGGTCTATCATGATTCCGCAGAACATCTGGTAATGTATGTTGCCGTTAAGATGTTCCACAAGATGTCTGTCAGAAAGTCCGGTATAGGCCTTCAGGATCATAAGGGTAATCTTTGCGGAAAGACTGAATATATTCCTGCGTCCAAGACGATTTTCAGACAGCCCAATGGTTTATGCCATAACTTCAAAAGGGAACACTGAATGAAGCCTGCCAAGCTCACTCTCATTAAAACTCTTGCGATATTTTTCCAGAATATCAAATTCTGTAAAACCCAAAGTAGGGTGAATTTCCGAAATATTTTGTATCTTAGCCATATCTTTATTGGGGGATTTCCCCCGTTTTGGCCGTCAAACCTTATTTTCGGGGGAATACCTAAGGATACAAAAAAGCCAACTAATTCGCAACACTTTGTGTATGAATTAGTTGGCTAATTTTATAATATTTACTGAATGTCCCTAACAAAGACGCAAATTCTTGCGTCATACGGCTGCCTTGAGCAACCAGTTTCCAGTTACGGCTTACATAGCGGTCCTCATCCTTTAAAACCCATCGGCGACGACGGATGTTTAGAAATACCTTCTTTCCACGGATTGGAAAGTCTTGTACTGTTAGCGGATCATAAAAGCCCTTACTCTCAACTTTACTCTCAGAGTACTCTTTCGGAACTTCATTCTTCATTATTATCTCAGTATTGCTTTCCTTTACATCTGATATGTTGAAATAATCAAGAGTTCCTTCAGGAAGAAGGAGACGATAACCGTTTGTTTCCATTGTATTATTTTTTTTTATTCTTGTAGGCAAAGATAGTATTTTATTGAATTAACTCCTTAGGTTTTTACGTTGATTCATGAATATTCCTATTTTGTAATAGCAATAAAAGATCCTGATTTCACTTGGAAATCAGGATCTTATTGTCTTTTACTATTTAAATGTGGTGCCACCAGGAATCGAACCGGGGACACAAGGATTTTCAGTCCTTTGCTCTACCAACTGAGCTATGGCACCATTGTTTTTCGTTTGCGGTTGCAAAGGTATGTATTTTATTTTTAAATGCAAAATAATTGCATAAAAAAAAGTAGATTTTTTATGCAATTATTTTGCATTTAAAAATTATATGTGTTTTAAATGTATCAATTACTTTTTGTTTATTTGTGAAAATGAATAAAAATGGAATTAATATTTTGAATTACAATATAATATTTGTAACTTTGCGTTCGATATGGATGAAAGGTGGAGGGGCAATTAAGCTCCTCTTTTTTATTCTTAAAATTTTACTCATGATAGATAAAAACGTAGTAAGTCGGATAGTTTCGCAATGGCTTGAAGATAAGGATTATTTTTTAGTAGATGTCACGGTGAGTCCGGATGATAAAATTGTTGTTGAAATAGATCATGCTGAAGGTGTATGGATTGATGATTGTGTTGAACTGAGTAGGTATATTGAGGCAAATCTCAGTCGTGACGAAGAAGATTATGAGCTTGAAGTTGGCTCAGCTGGTATAGGACAGCCTTTCAAGGTTCTTCAGCAATATGTCATCCATAAAGGATGTGAAGTTGAGGTATTGGCAAATGATGGAAAAAAATATAAAGGAATACTTACTGAAGTTGATGACAATCAGTTTTCTTTGACAATCCAATCTAAGATAAAGCCCGAAGGTAGCAAACGTCCAAAAATGGTTGAACAATTGGTGACATTTAAATACGACGAAATAAAATATACAAAATATTTAATTAGCTTTAAATAATTATGGCCAAAAAAGAGGAAACAGTAAGCTTGATTGATACCTTTTCTGAGTTCAAGGAGCTGAAGAATATTGACCGTACCACAATGGTGGGAGTGTTGGAAGAATCGTTCCGTAGCGTAATTGCAAAAATGTTTGGTTCGGATGAAAACTATGACGTTATAGTAAACCCGGATAAAGGTGACTTTGAAATATGGCGTAATCGTGAAGTTGTTGCTGATGAGGATTTTAATAATGCAAACAAGCAAATTTCACTTACAGAAGCTCGAAAGATAGATGCGTCATATGAGATTGGTGAAGAAGTCACAGACGAGGTTATCTTTGAAAAATTTGGTAGAAGAGCTATCTTGAACTTACGACAGACTTTGGCTTCCAAAATACTTGAATTGGAAAAAGACAGTTTATACAATAAGTATATCGAGCAGGTTGGTAAAGTTGTAAGTGCTGAAGTATATCAAATCTGGAAGAAGGAAATTCTGATGCTTGATGATGAGGGTAATGAATTGTTGTTGCCAAAAACAGAACAAATTCCAGGTGATTTTTACCGTAAGGGTGAAACTGCAAGAGCTGTGGTTGCCAGAGTCGATAATAGAAATAACAATCCGAAGATTATCTTAAGCCGTACTTCTCCTGTTTTCCTTCAAAGACTTTTCGAACAAGAGGTGCCTGAAATTAATGATGGAATAATCACTATAAAGAAAATAGCACGTATACCAGGTGAACGAGCTAAAATAGCAGTAGAATCGTATGACGAAAGAATTGATCCGGTAGGGGCTTGTGTCGGTGTAAAAGGGTCAAGAATTCATGGTATTGTAAGAGAATTACGTAACGAAAATATTGATGTAATAAACTATACATCAAATATACAGTTGTTTATTCAAAGAGCTTTAAGTCCGGCTAAAATATCTTCAATAGTAATGCATGAAGAAGAAAAAAGGGCTGAAGTTTATTTGAAGCCTGAGGAGGTCTCTTTGGCTATTGGTAAAGGTGGTATGAACATAAAATTAGCAAGTATGCTCACAGAGTACACTATAGATGTGTATCGTGAACTTGATGAAAATGCCACGGAGGATGATATCTATCTTGATGAATTTAAGGACGAAATTGATGAATGGGTTATCAATGCCATTAAAGGTATAGGTATTGATACTGCAAAGGGAGTATTGAATGCACCGAGAGAGATGCTCATTGAAAAAGCTGACCTTGAGGAAAATACTGTTGACGACGTTTTGCGCATATTGAAGGCGGAATTTGAATAATTGTGAACTCATAATAAAGAATGTACAGGTATAGGAACTGTTCATTCTTTATTTTATAGAATGCCGGTTCTGCCTTTTTATTGTTGGTTGACTAAGAACTAGTTGAAATAATAACTAGTTTTTTATTGTTAATTTTTAATTGTAATTGAATATTATGACGATAAGACTTAATAAAGTAGCAAGAGATTTAAATGTAGGGATAGCAACGGCTGTTGACTTCTTGCAGAAAAAAGGATACAGTGTGGAAGCTAATCCAAACACAAAGATAACAGAAGAGCAGTATGCAGAACTGGTAAAAGAGTTTAATAACGATAAAGACTTGAAGTTGAAGTCGGAAAAAATTATTCAGGAACGTCAGAATAAAGAAAGAAATAAGGCTTCCGTTTCTATTGACGACATTGCTGATGATGTTGTCAAATCGGAAACTGTAGTAGTAGAGGAAGTACGCCAGAAATTTAAACCTATTGGGAAAATTGATCTGGATAGTATAAATAAAAAGAAAAGTAAAAAATCATCTCCAGTTGTTGAGCAGAAAGTTGTAGATGAAGATCCAGCTAAAGTTGAAGTAAAAGTTGAGGAAGAAAATAAAGTTGAAATCATAAATGAAGCTACTCAACCAGAACAAATAAAATCTGAACCACAGGAGCAAGTTACTGAGATAATTGAAGAAAAAGAAAGTCAACAGACGGATGCAAAAGCAGACGAAGTTATAAATGAGCCGATGGAAGAAAAAATAGAAGAAGCGGAAAACAAAGTAAATGATGACGGTGTCTTTAAAATCCGTCCAACAGAATTTAAGTCAAAAATCAATGTAGTGGGTCAAATAGATTTGGCTGCACTTAATCAGTCAACTCGTCCTAAAAAGAAATCGAAAGAAGAAAAGCGTAAAGAAAGAGAAGAAAAAGATAAGATGCGTCAGGAACAGCGTAAGCAGATGAAAGATGCTATTATCAAGGAAATACGCAAGAGTGATGAAAAAACTGAGAAGGGCGGACAGGATGACGGATCAAAAAAGAAAAAACGTAACAGAATCAACAAGGAACGTGTAGATATTTACAGTACTCAATCATCCCAGCCTCATGGAGCTAATCCTAAAGGTGAAAAATCTGGAAAGAACCAAGGAGGAGGTAAGAATGCTGGAAAGGATAAATTTAAGAAACCTGTTGCTAAACAAGAAGTCAGCGATGAGGATGTAGCTAAGCAAGTTAAGGAAACTCTAGCGCGTCTTACCAATAAAGGTAAAAATAAAGCTGCAAAATATCGTAAGGAAAAACGTGAAAATATTCAAAACCGTCAGTTAGAGCAGGAAGAACTCGAAATGGAAGAAAGCAAAGTGCTTAAACTTACTGAGTTTGTTACTGCAAATGAGCTGGCTAACATGATGGATATATCTGTTACTCAGGTCATCTCTACATGTATGAGCGTTGGTATTATGGTTTCTATTAACCAGCGTCTTGATGCTGAGACTATTAATCTTGTAGCTGAAGAATTCGGATATAAAACTGAATATGTAAGTGCAGAAGTTGCACAGGCCATAGAGGAAGAAGCAGATGCTGAAGAAGATCTTGAACCACGTGCTCCAATCGTTACTGTGATGGGACACGTTGACCACGGTAAGACTTCATTGCTTGACTATATACGTAAGGCTAATGTTATAGCCGGTGAGGCTGGTGGTATCACTCAGCACATCGGTGCCTACAATGTGAAATTGGATGACGGTCGTCGTATAACATTCCTTGATACTCCGGGTCATGAGGCGTTTACTGCGATGCGTGCCCGTGGCGCTAAGGTTACTGACGTTGTAATCATTATCGTTGCTGCCGATGATAATGTGATGCCTCAGACTAAGGAAGCTATCAACCATGCTATGGCTGCCGGAGTGCCTATAGTATTCGCAATCAATAAGGTTGATAAGCCTAATGCTAATCCTGATAAGATAAAAGAAGAACTTGCTGCCATGAATTTCCTTGTAGAAGAATGGGGTGGTAAGTATCAGTCACAAGATATTTCTGCAAAGACAGGTCTTGGTGTTAACGATCTGTTGGAGAAAGTATTGCTTGAAGCAGAAATGCTTGATCTTAAAGCAAATCCAAATCGTAAGGCAACAGGTTCTATTATTGAATCTTCTTTGGATAAGGGACGTGGATACGTGGCTACGGTTCTTGTATCAAACGGTACATTGCATGTGGGCGACATTGTATTGGCAGGTACATCATACGGTAAGGTTAAGGCTATGTTTAACGAACGTAATCAGCGTATGAAAGAAGCAGGTCCAGCAGAACCTGTATTAATACTTGGTCTTAACGGTGCTCCTGCTGCAGGTGATACATTCCACGTATTCGATACAGACCAGGAAGCTCGTGAAATCGCCAACAAGCGTGAACAGTTGGCCCGTGAACAGGGATTGCGTACACAGAAGATGCTTACTCTTGATGAAGTTGGACGTCGTCTTGCATTGGGAGACTTCCATGAACTTAATATCATCGTTAAGGGTGACGTTGACGGTTCAGTAGAAGCATTGAGCGACTCACTTATTAAGTTGTCAACAGAACAGATACAGGTTAATGTTATACATAAGGGAGTTGGTCAGATCTCAGAATCAGACGTTTCATTGGCTGCTGCTTCCGATGCTATCATCGTTGGTTTCCAGGTACGTCCTTCAAGCAATGCTGCTAAACTTGCAGAACAGGAAGGTGTGGATATACGTAAGTATTCTATTATTTACGACGCTATCGAAGAAGTCAAGGCTGCTATGGAAGGTATGCTTGCTCCTACATTGAAAGAACAGGTTACTGCAACTATCGAAGTTCGTGAAGTGTTCAATATCAGCAAGGTTGGACAGGTTGCCGGAGCTATGGTCAAGACAGGTAAGGTTAAACGTACTGACAAGGCTCGCCTTATCCGTGATGGTATTGTAGTATTTACTGGTTCTATTAATGCCTTGAAACGTTTCAAGGATGATGTTAAGGAAGTAGGTACAAACTTCGAATGTGGTATCAGCCTCACAAACTGTAATGATATTAAAGTGGGTGACATTATCGAAACTTACGAAGAAGTAGAAGTAAAACAGACACTATAATAACAGTTTTTCAGAGTGAAAAGTGAGGAATGAAAAAGGCACTTCTGTCAGGTTCATTCTTCATTTTTCATTCTTTGTTTATAAACTCTCCGTCTTTATTGTTTCAAAAAACATCAAAAGCAATGACTCTTGAAGCTTTGTCTTTAAATTTAAGCGTTTTGGATTGGATAATTATAGCTATTATTGCACTTGGAGTAGTATTGGGATTTATGAAAGGAGCTATAAAACAAGCTGCAACTATGGTTGGACTCATAGCAGGATTACTGCTGGCGCGTGCTTTGTTCTCACAATTGGGAGAGAAACTGGCTGTTGAGCTTGGTACGTCATTGTCTGTTGCTCAGGTTATAGCTTTTTTCCTGATTTGGATACTTGTTCCTGTTATATTTCTAATATTGGCTTCTATGCTTACCAAAGCGTTGGAAATAGTACATTTAGGTATAATGAACAGGTTGTTGGGGGCGTTGCTCGGAGCGTTGAAATATGCCTTCATCGTAAGCCTTGCCATAAGTTTTTTAGAATATATTGACAGTAAAGATGAACTTATAAATCGAACAGTTAAGCAGTCTTCTTTGTTATATTATCCGGTAAAGGAACTTTCAGGTATCTTTATACCGACATTAAAAAATGTGACAAATGAGATTATTCAAACAGATATAATATAATTACATATGCAAGAAGAACCTAATAAATATGTAAAGGAACTGACGCAGGAGAAATATAAATATGGTTTCACTACCGATGTTCATACAGATATAATAGAAAAAGGACTTAATGAGGATGTCGTTCGTCTGATTTCTGAAAAGAAGGGTGAACCTGAGTGGCTTCTTGAATTCCGCCTTAAGGCATACCGTCACTGGCTGACACTTGAGATGCCTACATGGGCACATCTTGACATTCCTGAGATCGATTATCAGGCAATATCATATTATGCCGATCCTACAAAGAAGAAAGAAGGACCAAAATCTATGGAAGAAGTCGATCCGGAACTCTTGAAAACATTCAATAAGCTTGGTATTCCATTGGAAGAGCAGATGGCATTGAGTGGTATGGCTGTAGATGCCGTAATGGACTCAGTGTCTGTCAAGACCACTTTCAAGGAGACACTTATGGAGAAGGGTATTATCTTCTGTTCCATGAGTGAGGCTGTAAGAGAACATCCTGATTTGGTGAAGAAATATCTTGGCTCTGTTGTTGGCTATCGTGATAATTTCTTTGCGGCTCTTAATTCAGCTGTTTTCAGCGACGGGTCGTTCGTATATATTCCTAAGGGAGTACGTTGCCCTATGGAACTTTCAACATATTTCCGTATCAATGCTGCCAATACAGGTCAGTTTGAAAGGACACTGATTGTTGCCGATGATGACAGTTATGTTTCATACCTTGAAGGATGTACTGCTCCTATGCGCGATGAAAACCAGTTGCATGCTGCAATTGTTGAAATCGTAGTAATGGATCGTGCTGAAGTGAAATACTCTACCGTACAGAACTGGTATCCGGGAGATGCCGAAGGAAAGGGTGGTGTCTATAACTTCGTAACAAAACGTGGTATCTGTAAAGGTAATGACAGCAAGCTTTCATGGACACAGGTGGAAACAGGTTCTGCTATCACATGGAAATATCCTAGCTGTATTCTTGCTGGTGATAATTCAACTGCCGAGTTCTATTCTGTAGCTGTAACAAACAATTACCAGCAGGCCGATACGGGAACTAAGATGATACACCTTGGAAAGAACACTCGTTCAACTATCGTAAGTAAAGGTATCAGTGCCGGAAAGAGCCAGAATTCGTACCGTGGACTTGTACGTGTGGCAGAAAGAGCGGATAATGCACGTAACTATAGCCAGTGTGACTCTCTGTTGCTTGGCAGCAAGTGCGGTGCACATACATTCCCATATATGGATGTACATAATGAAACTGCTATAGTAGAGCACGAAGCCACTACATCCAAGATTTCTGAAGACCAGTTGTTCTATTGTAATCAGCGTGGTATAACTACTGAGGATGCCATAGGACTTATTGTGAACGGATATGCAAAAGAAGTTATAAACAAGCTTCCTATGGAGTTTGCTGTTGAGGCTCAGAAGCTTCTGTCAGTATCACTTGAAGGAAGTGTGGGATAATTTTTGAGTTTTTGAGTTCTTTAGTTCTTAAGTTTGTTTATGATAACGTAGATGAACTCACTAACTAACAAAACTCACTAACTAACAAACTTAAAAACTAACAACCGAAGGTCAACGAAGTTAAACTTACAAAAATATGTTAGAGATAAAAGACTTACATGCCAATATTAACGGCAAAGAGATATTGAAAGGTATTAACCTTACTGTTAAGCCGGGTGAAGTTCATGCCATAATGGGACCTAACGGCTCTGGTAAAAGTACATTGAGTAATGTGCTTGTCGGACATCCTGCATACGAAGTAACAAAAGGTTCTGTTACATTCCTTGGCAAAGACCTGCTTAGTCTTAAGCCTGAAGACCGCAGCCACGAAGGATTGTTCCTATCATTCCAGTATCCTGTAGAAATTCCAGGAGTGAGCATGGTAAACTTTATGCGTGCCGCAGTTAACGAGCAGCGTAAATACAAAGGTCTGCCTGCACTTACTGCAAGTGAATTCTTGAAACTGATGAGACAGAAACGTGAAATCGTTGAGCTTGACAGTAAGCTTGCCAACCGTTCAGTAAACGAAGGATTCTCAGGAGGTGAGAAGAAACGTAACGAAATCTTCCAGATGGCAATGCTTGAACCAAAGTTGAGTATTCTTGACGAAACAGACTCAGGTCTTGACATCGATGCTTTGCGTATCGTAGCCGAAGGTGTGAACAAGCTCAAGACTCCTGAAACAAGCTGTATCGTTATTACCCACTACCAGCGTCTGTTGGACTATATCAAACCCGACATCGTACACGTTCTTTACAAAGGACGTATCGTGAAGACTGCAGGTCCTGAACTTGCACTTGAACTCGAAGAGAAGGGTTATGACTGGATTAAGAAAGAATTGGGAGAGTAAAGAGACGAAATAACATGAAAGCAGAACAACAATATATAGACCTTTTCACCCAATGTGAAGCCATGATATGCCGCCACAGTGCAGACGTGCTTAACGCTCCGCGTGCCAAGGCTTTTGCTGATTTCGAGGCAGCAGGATTCCCTTCACAGAAGGTTGAAAAGTACAAATATACGGATGTCGCAAAGTTCTTTGCACCGGACTACGGATTGAACCTTAACCGCCTGGAGATACCGGTAAATCCGTATGAAGTGTTCAAGTGCGATGTTCCGAATATGAGCACTTCGCTTTATTTCGTGGTTAACGATACATTCGATACACACGACAATCCTGCCGCACAGCTTCCAGCCGGAGTCATTTTCGGAAGCCTGAAAGATGTGGCAAAGGAAAATCCTGAACTGGTGAAGAAATACTATTCACAGTTGGCAGACACATCTAAAGACAGTGTTACTGCATTTAACACAATGTTTGCACAGGATGGTGTGTTCATGTATGTTCCTAAGAATGTAGTATTGGATAGACCTATACAGTTGGTCAATATTCTTCGTGCTGATGTAAACTTCATGGTAAACCGCCGTGTTGTTATAGTCCTTGAAGACGGTGCACAGGCCAAACTGCTGGTTTGCGACCATGCTATGGACGATGTGAATTTCCTTTCAACCCAGGTTGTGGAAATCTTTGTAGGCGAGAATGCTTATTTCGATTTGTACGAACTCGAGGAAACTCATAACTCTACTGTACGTTTCAGCAATCTGTATGTACATCAGGAAGCGAACAGCAATGTATTGCTTAACGGTATGACACTTCATAACGGTACAACACGTAATACATCAGAAGTAACCCTTGCCGGTAAGGGTGCAGAAATCACCCTTTGCGGAATGGCTATTGCCGACAAGAATGAGCAGGTAGATAACAATACATTTATCGATCATAAGGCTTCTGACTGTACAAGTACCGAACTCTTCAAGTATGTACTTGACGATCAGGCAGTAGGTGCATTTGCAGGTAAAGTACTTGTTCGTGAAGGTGCCCAGCGTACAAATTCACAGCAGACAAACAGTAATATATGTGCAACCCGCGAAGCACGTATGTTTACACAGCCACAGCTTGAGATTTATGCTGATGATGTGAAATGTTCTCACGGAGCTACCGTAGGACAGCTTGACGAAAACGCATTGTTCTACATGCAGCAGCGCGGTATCAGTCTGAAGGAAGCACGTCTGTTATTGATGTTTGCATTCGTCAATGAAGTTATCGATAAGATTCGTATGGAGGCACTAAAAGACCGTTTGCATCTTCTTGTTGAAAAACGATTCCGTGGCGAACTGAACAAGTGTCAGGGATGTGCGATATGTGGAAAATAAAAAACACTATGTACGATATTCAGAAAATAAGAGAAGACTTCCCGATACTGTCAAGAACAGTATATGGCAAGCCGTTGATATACTTGGACAATGGGGCTACCACACAGAAACCTAAGTGTGTGGTAGATGCAATTGTTGATGAGTATTATTCTGTAAATGCCAATGTACACCGCGGTGTTCATTTCCTTTCACAGCAGGCAACAAATTTGCATGAGGCATCGCGCGAAACTGTGCGTAAGTTTATAAATGCGCGCAGCATGTCGGAGATAATCTTTACTCGTGGAACGACTGAGAGTATAAATCTCGTAGCTTCATCGTTCACAGATGCTTTTATGAAGGAAGGAGATGAAGTTATAGTTTCGGTGATGGAGCATCACAGCAACATCGTTTCATGGCAGATTCAGGCACTCCGTAAGGGAATTGTTCTGAAAGTTATTCCTATGAACGACCGTGGCGAATTGCTGATTGATGAGTACGAAAAACTGTTTACTCCACGTACAAAGCTTGTTTCCGTAGCTCATGTTTCAAATGTTCTCGGAACAATAAATCCGGTGAAGCAGATTGCTTCAATAGCCCATGCACACAATGTTCCGGTATTGATAGACGGAGCACAGGGTATTCCACACATGAAGGTGGATGTACAGGATATTGATGCCGATTTCTATGTGTTCAGTGCACATAAGATTTATGGTCCTACCGGTATAGGAGTGCTTTATGGCAAGGAAGATCTTCTCGACAAGATGCCTCCTTATCAGGGTGGTGGAGAGATGATAAAGAATGTAAGTTTCGAAGGAACGACATTCAACGAGCTGCCTTTCAAGTTCGAAGCCGGAACACCTGATTATGTAGGTTCTACTGCAATGGCAAAAGCGTTGGATTATGTCTCTGCCATAGGTATGGATAATATAGCTGCCCATGAACATGAACTTACCATGTATGCGATGCAGCGTATGAAAGAAATTCCTGGTATGCGCATCTTTGGTGAGGCGGAAAATAAGGGAGGAGTTATTTCATTCCTTGTTGGAGATATCCACCATTTCGATATGGGAACACTGCTCGACCGCCTTGGAATAGCAGTCCGCACCGGACATCACTGCGCAGAACCTCTTATGCACCGTTTGGGAATAGAGGGAACAGTGCGGGCTTCATTCGGTATGTATAACACTAAAGAAGAAGTTGATGCATTGGTTGCCGGAATAGAAAGAGTGAGCAAGATGTTCGGATAAATATTGAGATTAATCATAAATCAAATGGCGTTTAAACAGCTTCTAAATACTGTTTAAACGCCATTTAATGTTATATGGATATTGGATTAAAATCCAAGCCTCTTGAACTCACTCTCGAAATTAGGAGTGAAAACTTCTTTCCCCATGTTTGCCTTAATTTCCTCAATACTCCAGAATCTGCCTCCATCCAGTTCCTCGGATGGATGTATTTCCCCGTCGTACACAGTCTTGTGGGCAAAAACAAGTTCCTTTTCGCGCGATGACTCAAACACGTAGTGCGTAAGAAGTTCAGGAGTGAAATCTTCTATTCCGAGCTCCTCTCTGACTTCGCGTTTCAGGGCCATTTCCACACTTTCTCCTAAGTCGATATGACCTCCTACTGCAGTATCCCATTTTCCCGGCTGTATGTCCTTCCATTCCGGACGTTTCTGTAGGTAGAGTTCTCCACGACTGTTGAAAACATGCAGATGTACCACCGGATGCAGCAGCTTGCTGCCGCTGTGACACTCGCCTCTTGTAGCTGCAGACAAAATGTTTCCGTCCTCGTCTACTACAGGGAACATTTCTTCGCTATTATCTTTCATATTCTGATATCTAAAAACTAACAACTGACAATCATTACGGAATCAGCAGCGATGAATCGCCGTAACTCAGAAATCGGAAATCGTGAGACAACGCATAGTCATAAATCTTTCTCCAGTCGCCTTTCACGAATGCCGAAACCAGTAGCAGCAGAGTGCTTTGCGGCTGATGGAAGTTGGTTACTATACGTTTCACAATCTTGTATTCATATCCCGGAGCGATGATTATCTGAGTGCTTGTATGCAGAGCGTCCAGATGATTTCTTTCCATATAGTCGAGGATATTCTGCAGAGCCTGAATCGGAGTGAGGTTTGTTTCGTTCTCGTATGGCATCCATTGCTTAACATGCAGTTCCTCCTGCGATGCTTCAGGTCTTGACTCTAAGATTACTCCGATATAATACAGACTTTCAATTGTTCTTACAGATGTAGTTCCCACGGCAGTGGTCTCGCCTCCATGTTTCAGAAGTTTCTCAATGGTCTGTCTGTTTACAGAGATATATTCCGTGTGCATATCGTGTCCTGCTATTTCTTCACTCTTTACAGGACGGAAAGTACCGGCTCCCACATGCAGAGTCACTTCTTCCAGGTCAACACCCTTGTTCTTCAGTGTGTCAAGCACTCTCTCTGTGAAATGTAGTCCTGCTGTTGGTGCAGCCACAGAACCTTTTATCTTAGAATACACAGTCTGGTAAGTCTCCTTGTCGCTTTCCTGTGTCTTGCGGTTCAGATATGGAGGGATAGGAAGTTCGCCGAACACTTCGAGGATATCAGCAAAAGTCACTTCGCTGTTGTCCCAGCTGAAGTCTATCCAGTGGCTCGTTCCGTGACATTCGCCTCGTGTGGCAGTAAGTGTAAGTGGCTTGCCTTTCACTGTCATTTCTTTATGCAGCGGACCTTCTTTCCATTTCTTCAGATTGCCCACCATGCAGAGCCATGCCGAGTGTTCTGTCTGCTGGAAGTTCAGTACGTAATCGTTGGGCTTTATTGGTTCAAGACAGAAAATTTCTATCAGTGCACCGGTTTCCTTTCTGAAATGCAGTCTGGCCTGAATAACCTTTGTATTGTTGAAAATCATCAGTGAACCCGGTTCGATATATTCCGGCAGTGAAGTGAAGACTCTTTCTTCTATTTCGCCGTGATTGTAAACCAGCAGTTTGGAACTGTCGCGCTCTTTCAGCGGGAATTTTGCTATTCTTTCGTCCGGAAGTGGATAGTTGTAATCGATTATCTTTATGTGTTTCGTTTCTTCCATCTGTGTAGTTTCTTCAATATTTTCTGCAAAAGTATAAAAAACTTTCGTATCTGCTTAAAAGTAGCTACTTTTGCTTGAACTATAATACTGAAAGAATATGAAAATTGGAGATAAAGTACGTTTCCTCAGCGAAGTGGGAGGCGGTATAGTAAGAGGTTTTCAAGGCAAGGACACAGCCTTGGTAGAGAGTGAGGACGGTTTTGAAATTCCTATGCTGATAAAGGAATGCGTAGTTATTCAGACCGATGATTATAATATCCCGTTGAAGTCTACTTCAAAACCTCAGCAGGCACCTGTTGAAGACGAAGAAGAGGAAGAAGATGACAGACCGATAACATATCGTGCGCCTGAAATAAGAGGTAACGATGTGCTTAATGTATATCTGGCTTTTGTTCCACACGATATAAAGGCTATCACTACAACAGGTTTCGATGCGTATCTGGTGAACGACAGTAACTATTTCATCGACTATTTATACCTTTCTGCAGAAGGAAAGAGCTGGACTCTGAGAAGCCGAGGTACTATAAAACCAAATATGAAACAGGCTCTTGAGGAATTCGAGAAGAAAGACCTTAACGATATGGAACACGTTGCGGTACAGATCCTTGCATATAAGGATGACCGTACTTTCCTGCTCAAAAATGCTATTTCTACAGAGATAAGAATTGATACTGTTAAGTTCTATAAGCTCCATACCTTCCAGGAAAATGATTTCTTCAACGAACCTGCATTGATTTACGATGTGGTGAAAGACGATGAAGAAGCAAAACAGGTGTATGTGAATGCTGATGATATAAAGAACGCCATATTTTCAAAGGGAGATGGAAACAATATTCCGAAGAAAGTATTGCGCAAGGAAGAGAAGAAAATCAAGAACGGAATTATCGAAATAGACCTTCATATAGACGCTCTTCTAGATGATACTACAGGAATGGGAAATGCAGAAATGCTGAACTATCAGCTTGATGTGTTTCGCAAGACTATGGAGGAATACAAGAGGAACACTGGACAGAAGATAGTATTCATCCACGGAAAGGGCGACGGAGTTCTGCGCAAGGCATTACTTGATGAACTTAAGCGTAAGTATAGGACATGCTTAAGTCAGGATGCTTCGTTCCGAGAATACGGTTATGGAGCTACTATGGTTATAATTAAATAATCAGTCATTATGAAAACTCTAAAAGATATGCTTTCCCACGACCGTTTCGCAGCTGAGGCGGGAGTGGAGCTACTTGAAGTGTGTGAAGGTTATGCCAAGGCACGCATGCTCGTTACGGACAAACACCTGAACGGGGGAGGAGTGTGTCAAGGGGGAGCCTTGTTCACACTTGCTGACTTGGCTTTTGCGGCAGTTGCAAACAGCCGAAATCTGCTTACACTTTCGCTTAATGCAAATATCACTTTCCTGCGTGCAGTAAGTAGCGGATATGTATATGCCGAGGCTGTGGAGACATTCAATCATGCAAAGGTACCTTTCATCGAAGTGCGTATCACCGATGAGGAAGGTTGTCCGGTTGCTGTATTCACAAGTTCCGGCTACAGGAAAAAGACTGAACTAAATCTGGAAAGTTTGATGTAATGAACAATCGTTATGAAGAAAGACTGGGTACGGACAGAATGCTGCCTTTGGTGTTCCGTATGGCACTGCCTGCCGTAGCTGCCCAGTTTGTAAATCTGCTTTATAATATAGTAGACAGAATCTATATAGGACATATTCCCGAAATAGGAACAGAGGCTCTTGCCGGGGTAGGTGTCACTACTTCGATAGTAATACTCATATCATCGTTTTCATCTATAGTAGGTGCCGGAGGTGCTCCTCTTGCAGCCATGGCTTTAGGTCAGGGTGATCGCGAGAGGGCCGGACGCATATTGGGAAACGGTTTTGTGATGCTTATACTTTTCACTATCATTACTTCGCTGGTAGCATACATCTTCATGGAACCTATTCTTCTGCTTACCGGAGCCTCCGAAAGAACGCTGCCGTTTGCCGAAGATTATCTCTCAGTTTATCTGCTTGGTACGCTTTTTGTTGAGATATCCACAGGACTTAACACATTCATAAACTCGCAGGGAAGACCTGCCATAGCTATGTGGTCGGTAGTAATAGGTGCATTGCTGAATATCATTCTCGATCCTATATTCATTTTTACTTTCGATATGGGAGTAAAGGGAGCCGCTATAGCTACTGTCCTTTCGCAAGCCGTCAGTGCTATTTGGGTACTGCGTTTCCTTACTTCCCGTTCGGCATCTCTTCCGCTTGAACGAAAATATATGACGCTACAGAAGAAGATAGTTCTGTCCGTAGTTGCTCTTGGAGTGTCACCTTTCATTATGGCTAGTACGGAAAGTCTAGTAGGCTTCGTCCTTAACGGAAGTCTTAAACATTTTGGTGATATCTATGTCAGCGCACTAGCCATAATGCAGAGTGCCATGCAGTTTGCCAGTGTACCGCTTGTTGGTTTCGCTCAGGGATTTATTCCTGTAGTTAGCTATAACTACGGTCATGCTAACAAGGACCGTGTGAAACAATGTTTCAAGATAGTTGTAACATTCATGTTCGGTTTCAACTTTTTGCTGATACTTTTTATGATACTCTGTCCTCATCTGGTAGCATCAGTATTTACTGACGATGAAGTTCTGATAGAAACAGTGTCGCATGTCATGCCCCTCTTCCTTGCTGGAATGTCTATTTTCGGACTTCAGCGTGCATGTCAGAACATGTTTGTAGCCTTGGGACAAGCTAAGATTTCCATTTTTATAGCATTGTTGAGAAAAGTTATTCTCCTTGTTCCTCTGGCACTTATACTGCCTCACTTTTGTGGAGTTGAAGGAATATTTGCAGCCGAAGCAATTTCGGATGCAACGGCAGCTGTGTGCTGTACTGTTTTATTCGCATGGCATTTCCCAAAGATATTATCTCGTATAAAAGGATAATTATAGAAATTTCTATATAAAGTTAGCGTAACACGTACGTGTCACGCGCGTTACACGCTCGTGTT
>NZ_CALDPF010000017.1 GCF_937912035.1 uncultured Bacteroides sp. | reverse complement strand
TGGAGCGTCTTCAAAGTCTCTTTTCAGATACTCCATACGAGTTGATCCGCGACACAGAGCTACATTACCAGAATGTTCTTTTCATAGTATTCCGTTTGATGGGTTTCTATACTCATGCCGAGTATCACACATCGCAGGGCAGGATAGATATGGTGGTGAAGACTCCACAGTATATCTATGTAATGGAATTCAAGTTTGAAGGCAGTGCCGAGGATGCCATAGCTCAAATAGAATCACGAAATTATGCCCTTCCTTTCATGTCCGATGGCCGTAAGGTTTATAAGATAGGGGTTAATTTCAGTGCGGAAACCAGAAATATAGAAAAGTGGATAGTATCCGATTAAGAGATATAATGAATACAATTAGTATCAAACGTGCGTATTTGCAACATGAATGTGCGGATACGCACGTTGTTTTATATTGACGGTTAAGTGCATTGCCTTGATTAATAGGAGATTATGCGTTTGGCATGATTTTTGATTATATTTACTGTGAGAACATATTATGAATTTTAGGAATACGTCAGTTTTATTGGGATGTTCCTTTTGAATAAAATGATTTTGGATATGATATTACACTACTTTAAAGTTGCCGTACGCAGCATGTTTAGATTTAAGTCTCAAAACATTATTTCTATGGCAGGACTTGTATTCAGTCTTACCTGTGTGTTTATATTGCTTAGGTACATTCATCAGGAATATACTGTAAATCATTTTATTCCGGAATGGGAACGTACTTTCTATATGACATATATAGACGATGGTAAGACTTTTTTGTCAAGTAGTTTTGATACAAACAATGAACCTGATTTTAAGAGTCCATTGGATAATCCTGTGGTGGAAACTTACAGTAGATTTATGCTTGTAGAGAATGACATGATTGAGGTAGATAAGATTAATACAAATGTAAATATTCTTATAATAGATGACAAGTTCTTTGATCTGATACCTTATCCATGTATTGATGGAACAACGGTTCTTCATCCCAATGATGCTTTGATTTCTGCTAAAATGGCTGAAAGATTGTTTGGAACGGAAAATCCTATAGGGAAAACAATAAAAGCATCTACAGGTAAAATGGTACGTATTGTGGGAGTGTTGGGACAACCTTCAACCAAATCTTCACTTGATTTTGACATTGTCCTTTCGACTCAACATGATGACTGGACCAGAAGGCCTTTGGAGGTTGTTCGTTTATATAATCCGGACGATTTGGCCTTGTTTAATGAAATGAATTCTGTTCCGGTAAAGCTGAAACTTTTTGGAAACCGTTTAGTGAACTTTCAACTGGTATCTCTTGAGGATGTTTATTTTGATAAAAACATAAAAGTCTTTCACAATAATTTTATCAGGGGGGATGAAAATACGATTCATGTTTATTTCATCATTACGGTCTTGATATTACTTGTCGGGCTTTTCAATTATGTGAATCTTTATACTGCTATTGTGCAACGACGTGTTAAAGAGTTGAGTATTAAAAAGATTTTTGGAGCAGGAAGATTTCAGGTCTTCAGTCAACTATATCTGGAGAATGTCATTTTTAACCTTGTAGTAGTGTTTTTTGTATGGTTTTTTGTTGAGATAACACGCGATACAATTTCTAATAAGTATGACATACCAGTGCAGTCGGACATGATTTTTGACATCGTTATTACTTTAATTGTAATATTGTTCATGCCGTTGGTCGTATTGGTTTATCCTTATTTGAAACTGTCGTATAATGTTCCGGTCAAGTCTTTAAAAATAATTTCAGGCAGACCGAATACTATGTCATCACGTCTTGTGTTTTTGTTTATGCAATATGTTATAACATTTGTACTTATTGTGGCTGCCATATATTTTAGTTCTCAGCTTCATTTTCTTTATAATACAGATGTAGGTTATCGTACGGAAAATGTTCTGCGATGTAAAGTCCTCAGACAAAGACATACGTTTGGTTCTATTCTGGATAATAAAGATGAAATATCAAATATGTATTCTGTAGTTCAACAGAAAGTCAAGGAGTCAAATCTGTTTACTGGTATGGCATTTGGAAGTGGTCCGTATAATATAGATTCCAATATTGAATTTAAAAACCATAAAGGTGATTTTATAAAATCGCTTTATCTGTTTTGCAGTAAGGATTATATGGACTTTTTCGGTTTTAAAGTTGTTGACGGAAGGGGATGGAATACAGACGATGGCTCGCTTCAGTATAAGATGATTGTCAATAAGGCATTTCTCAAATCTTTCGAGATAGATGATTGGAGGGGAACCAAACTGATGCCAAAATACCGATTATGGTGGTCTTCTTCTAATCAGGAAATAATTCCGTACGAGATAGTAGGAGTAACGGAAGATTTCCGCACAGGTCATCTTTCCGGCCCCAACACACCTATGGCGTTTATATTTATGAAAGGTATTCCTACGTATGCTGACGATTACTTTTTCTCGTTAGCCGAGGGTAAAGAAAAAGAAGCCTTGGCGTATTTGCAGAATTTGTATGATGAAACACTTGGTGAAGGAAGTCTGGAATATTCGTTTATTGAAGATGATATAAGAAAATTGCACGAAAATGACCGTAAGTTGATGATGCTTGTCATAACTTTTGCAGTTATTGCGGTCGTGATTTCATGTATGGGACTTTTCGGACTTTCGTTGTTTGATATACATCTCAGATACAGAGAAATAGGTTTGAGGAAAATCAATGGAGCAAAGGTCGTTGATATATTTAGTCTTATAATGAAGAAGTATTTTTATACCTTGGCTGTTGCGTTTGTTGCAGGTTCTTCTTTGGCGTATATATCTATAGAAAATTATATGGAATCGTATGCCCACAGGGTATCATTGTCTGTGTGGATGTTCCTTGTCTCAGGAATATTGGTTTCTGTTATAGTTTTCATTACATTATATTGGCAGACAAATAAGGCTGCACGCATTAATCCTGCTGAAGTTATTAAAAGCGAATAATAAAACAAAAAACAAGAATATTATGATATTACATTATTTGAAAGTAGCCGTACGCAGCCTGATGAAATTCAAGATGCAGAACATTATAGCCATATTCGGATTGGCTATGTCGTTGTTTTGCTTTAGTGTCTGCCTTTATTGTAGCAGGTATATATTCAGTACAGATGATTGTTTCAGAAATAAGGACAGGATAGTTGAATTTTACTCAGAAGGTATAGGCAATGGTGCCAGAAGTACAACTTCAGGAAGTTTGCCTTCTTTTTTGCGAGGTCAAGGTTTGAATGCAAAAGCCTTTTGTGGGGTTGCATTTCCGGATGAACGTTCATATAAGATTGAAGTATCTGAAGATAAACTATTGCCTTATGATCTGATGTTTATGGAGACTGATTCCTGTTTTAATGAAGTCTTTACCCCGGAAATATTACATGGCAGTTGGAAAAATGCAATGCAGAATCCCAATTCGGTAATTCTGTTTGAAAGTACAGCCAGACGCATTTTTGGTTCTGCCGAAAAATCAATAGGCAAACGTATGGTTTTAAACAGACGTTTAAATACTTCGCCAGACAGTACTCCTCGTGAAGGAGGGATAGGTTATGTGATACAGGCAGTAGCCAAGGATTTGCCATTGAATAACAGCTTGAACTTTTTACGTAGAACAGATGCTTTGGTTATTAATGATACAGAAGGGCAAATCCATGACGGAAACCTGCCGATAATGGCTGCCAGTACATTCGCATTGGTGGAAGATGCCGGTTCGGTACAAAGTTTTATTAAAGAATTAGATGAAAGGAAGCTTGACTTTGAAATTTTTAATGAGAAGAGGGGAGTTTCTGGAGGTGTTTTCGAAACTTATTTTTGGAGTGGTGAAGGTGTAGCATTATATTTTGCTAATATTACTCTTATAGCCGGAATACTGGTATTGGTTGTAGGCTTGCTCAATTTCTTTCATTTCATAATTGGCTCTTTCCTTATACGTGTGAAAGAATGTAATATCCGTAGGGTGAACGGTGC
>NZ_CALDPF010000016.1 GCF_937912035.1 uncultured Bacteroides sp. | reverse complement strand
CACCAGATCCTAAGTCTGGCGCGGCTACCAATTACGCCACAGGCGCGTGAGAAGCTTTATTTCTCATTTGCGATGCAAAGGTACGCTTTTTTTTTATACCTACAAACATTTCACTGATTTTTTTTCAAAAAAGTACATGCTTCCTCTATTATCGTATCTTTTCCGCGCAAAATATCCTCTTCCGTCATGTCTACACGTATATCCGGATCAATGCCAAACTCTATCTGATTCATCTCCGAATCGTACATTGGGGCTGCCGAAAATCTTATAGACCATCCGTTTGGTATTTCCGAAGAGAATGGCAATCCGGAACCTCCTCCAGTCTTATCGCCCATTATTGTTACAAGAGGCATACTTTTCATGCAATTTACAAAATCGTTTGTAGAGCTGTACGAACGTCTGTTTGCCAGAACTACAGCTTTTCTTTGCCAGCGTATCCCATTGGAAGGTTCAAGATAAACAGGTTCTGGTGTTGAAAACTCATTATGGCCAGGCCCTGTCTTGTGAGACATATACCCTACAAGAATTTTTTCATTTGTAAATCTTGAAGCCAATTTCTGTGCTGTAGTAAGATTTCCTCCTCCATTGTTTCTGACATCTATTATCAACCCGTCACAAAGCTCCATCTCTTTCAGCATATAATCCAGGTTCCCATCACCTATTCCATTAGAGAAACTGGAACAATACACATATCCTATATTATTTTCCAATATCTGATATGTCAGCCCTGATGTATTTACATAATCCTTTCCAAGATAATTGCTCTGGATGCTGTCACTAAAATTACGCGGATATGCATCAAACCATTCTCTGTACTGCGAAGTACCATATCCGCTACTCAAGTTCACATGCCCGTCACGAAGTTCGTTTACCATTTCAGACAGAACTTCAAATAAATTGTAACTGGACATATCGGAAGTGATACGTTTGGAATATCGGGAATATACTTCGTCCCAGTCAAGCCCATACACTTCATTCTTATAATCAAGGAAACAATATTGTTCGTCGATGATCCGCCACAACGACTCAAAATTTGCCTGAGGAGTATTGCCTGAAACATCCTCTCTGATACATGATGACGAAAGCACAGACAACAGCAAGAAAATCAATACTGCAAATAAAGAATTATTCTTCAGTTTCATAAGAAATATCATTTAATCAAAATGGATTAACCTTAGAAGGAAGGCTTATTCTGTTCTTTCCTCTAATCATCTGAAAATTTCTGACAAAGCCTATCATGAAATTATGAGAATAGAAATGACTTTTCAGATTATTGACTTTAGCCTGCTGTATATCGCACAGATAACCGGCACGCATTATCGTCTTGCCTATAGGAAAATCCAGAGTCAGCATCTGACGCACTGTAGGAGCATTGTGAAATGATGTGAAAAGTACATTCTTTCCACTATGTTTCAATGAGAATATTTCATAATAAGACTGCCCATATTCCGGCGAGAACATCAATCCCATAAAAGGAATATTTGCCTGATATCTCAAAGTCATAGGATAACGGCCTATTCTGAGTTTATATATCGCCATGGCTGAAGCATCAATACTGCCATAAACCTTTGCCTGGGCAGGATTATTGGAATTGCGCGTATTATAAATGAATCCACCATTGAGGTCCAGCATCGGACCGAACAATATCTTCAGCCTGTCGTCCACATTATACTGATAATGCAATGCGTACGTCCAGTTAAACATTCCGGAATACGATTTCCCTGATTTTGAGATATTATCAGTGCTTGAGGCATTGACCTGCACTATGCGCTGCGCAGAAACACGACCTCCCATAAGCCTTGTCATACGCATGCTTTCGTGCATGAATCTCAGTTCAGGGCCACGATATTCCAGCGGAGAGAGATATGTGTCGTACACATTAGTTTTACCAGCTCCGACCATAACAGAACGTACGATATACTTATCGTGTGATAATGAATCCTGTGCCAGCACTCCGGCACAAGACATCAACAGTATAAGCAAAACCGATATAAATAATCTACTCATAGGGCTAAAACAACTTCATCTGACCATCATCCTCATTTGGAGTATCCACATCATTATTCTCCACCTCATCAGCTTCAGACTGTACTTCCGGTTCCTCCTCCCTAATTATAGGTTCCAATTCTTCTATTTTATCCACAGCAAATGTAGTAAGTCGTTTTCCTTTAGCCTTAAAGCTCTTGACTCCGACAAATTCGCCGGCATCAACAATCATAGGTTCTCTGAAACTGTCGTGACCACCAAAGACAACATTTATCCTTGGATATGTTTCCGAAGTAAGAAGCAACAGTTCGTTCTGTTTATTCTCACCCAGGAAGTTCTGACGTTTGGTACTCTGTTCGAAACAGAACCTCTTCAGATATGGATAATTCTGCTGGTCGGCATCGTAAAGGACGGCAGTCCAAACCTTATCCGGATCGTATTTTTCCAAAATCATTATGTCTGTATCATAATGGTTATTCAAATCGAAATCCGATGTATAGAATTCTCCGTTCTTATGCACCACAAGTATGCAGTCTTCACTCTGGAATTCTCCCAGATATTCACCACGTCCGTCGTAATTAAGGCGTAGCACATCATAATCGAACCACACTTTTCTACCTCCAAGAGTAGAGCCTCCCTTATGCTTAAGACTTATCTTATGTACTTCCAGACGAGTAAGCAAGTTACCCATTGACTGGCGTCCTTTGATAGATATTTCACTGAAATCACGTTCCAGTATCAGTTTCTTTATTCTAGGATTAGGTCGGAGTGCAACCTTCACCACTTCCGCCTCACCATTTGGGTTGGCAGTAAAGTACATTATCTTAGAGCCAGGATTTCCCTGAGTGACATCATACTCACGGTCGCGTATCATCGAAGTCACATTGAAACGCTTAATAAAGTAAGCTCCATCCTTTCCGTCGCGGTATATCACATTATATATAGTACGCTTGTCATTCTTCTTGAAGATATTCACATACAGGATATTCTTACCTACGAAGAGTTTGTCGCTTATCCTAACTATCTTATATTTACCGTCCTTATAGAATATTATCACATCGTCAATATCAGAACAGTTGCACACATACTCATCCTTCTTCAGCCCTGTACCGATGAAACCTTCCTCACGGTTGATGTAAAGTTTTTCGTTTGCTTCCGCTACCTTGGTAGCCACAATGACATCGAAGTTTCTGATTTCAGTCTTACGCTCGAAGTTCTTGCCATATTTGGCTTTAAGCCCTTCATACCAGTTGATGGTATAATCTGTGATATGAGCAAGATGATTGTCAATTTCCTCTATTTCACCCTTAAGACGCGCTATAAGTTCATCAGCCTTATCCTTGTTGAACTTCAGAATACGTGCCATCTTTATCTCCATCAGTTTCAATATATCTTCTTTGGTTACCTCGCGCACCATTTGAGGATAGAACGGAGTCAGACGGTCGTCGATATGTTCGCATGCGGCATCCATATTTTCAGCCTGTTCGAACTTAGCATCCTTATATATACGCTCTTCGATGAATATTTTCTCCAGTGAAGAGAAATGCAGAGCTTCCAGCTTTTCATCGCGTTCGATATTAAGTTCCTGTCGGAGCAAATCCAAAGTATTGTCAGTAGATTTCTTAAGCACATCGCTGACAGAAAGGAAGTGCGGCTTCTTATTGTCTATCACACAGCAGTTTGGAGATATATTAACCTCGCAGTCTGTAAATGCATACAGGGCATCAAGCGTCTTGTCCGACGAAACACCCGGAGCAAGATGCACAAGAATCTCAACCTTTCCGGCTGTATTATCTTCTACCTTCTTGACCTTGATTTTTCCTTTTTCTACAGCCTTAAGTATAGAGTCTATAAGTGAAGATGTAGTTTTTCCGTATGGAATTTCACTGATACACAGAGTCTTGTTGTCAAGTTTTGAAATTTTGGCTCTCACTCGTACCACTCCACCACGTTCTCCGTCGTTATATTTCGATACATCTATCGAACCGCCGGTCTGGAAATCAGGATAAAGCTGGAATGGCTCGCCTTTAAGATAAGCTATGGCAGCATCACACAGCTCATTGAAATTATGAGGAAGAATTTTAGACGACAGACCTACGGCAATACCCTCAACACCCTGCGCCAAGAGCAAAGGAAACTTCACAGGCAAAGTGATAGGTTCTCTGTTTCGTCCGTCGTATGACGATTGCCACTGAGTAGTTTTCGGATTGAAGACTACATCTAGAGCGAATTTTGATAATCGTGCCTCGATATAACGAGGTGCAGCCGCACTGTCACCGGTAAGTATATTACCCCAGTTTCCCTGACAGTCGATGAGAAGTTCCTTCTGTCCGAGCTGTACCAGCGCATCACCGATAGAGGCATCACCGTGAGGATGGAACTGCATGGTATGACCTACTATGTTTGCCACCTTGTTGTATCTACCGTCGTCCAGACGCTTCATGGAGTGCAGTATTCTTCTCTGCACAGGTTTCAATCCGTCATTGATATGCGGTACGGCTCTTTCAAGTATTACATACGAAGCATAGTCAAGAAACCAGTTCTGATACATTCCGCTCAGCTGATGCCTCACAGCATCATTCGATGTATCAGCCGGTTTATAATCTGAATGGCCTTCGCCTCCCTGCAATTCGTTCTCTTTATCAAAAGTATCTTCGCTCATTTTTAGTATTTTAATCTAGAATAAAACTGTCTTTGCAAATTTAAGAAAAAAAGAGGATATACCACGAAAAGATATATCCTCTTATTTAGACTATTTTATTTTAAAATCTGTTATTTAGCCACTTTTTCAAGCCATTTCACCATGAACAGCATTACTCCCATAGAGATGAGACATACTATCATGAATATTGCCCAACAGTATGCGATAGGAATAGCATTATACATAAGAGGGCCAATCCACAACAGGAGGTTACCTACAGCAGTAGCACCAAGCCACAATCCCTGGCAAAGTCCCAGAAGATGTTTTGGAGCCACCTTCGAAACAAATGACAATCCAAGTGGAGAGATGAACAATTCTGCCACTGTAAGAAGGAAGTAAAGAACTATAAGCACCCATGCTCCGGCCTTCACCTGCTGGTCAATAGGAAGGTCTCTGTATTCTGCAGCAGAAGGATATCCCATTACAAATGAATAACCTGCAAGGAACAGATAAGCCAAGCCAGCGATAAACATACCGATAGCAATCTTACGAGGTGTAGAGATTTCCTTGCCTCTTCTGGAAAGAGAACCGAAAATCATCATGATTATCGGTGTAAGAGTAATCACAAAGAATGGATTTACAGCCTGCCATATTTCAGGAGCAATTGTAGATGTATCAACAAAGTCTCTGGCGAAAAGCGAAAGTGAAGTACCGTTCTGATGGAAAGAGAACCAGAAGAAGATAACAACGCCAAGTACTGCAAACAATGCATACAGACGCTGCTTGATTTCCTTAGCCATTGCAGCCTTTTCTTCAGCTGTATAAGTAACGGCAGCCGCAGCCTCTTTCTTTCCCGGATTTGGGAATTTGCTCTTAGTAGCGAAGAAGATTACCAAAGAAATAAGCATTGCCGCTACAGAAGCAACGAATGAATAATGGATACCTTCATTGAATATCTGAAGATACTGAGCACAGGATGCAGCCATATCTGCAGTCTCGCCAACACACTGCGACATCAGCTGGTTCAAGTTACCCATAGCTTCAGCCGACATACCGTCAGCACCTTTGGCAATATAGTCATGACACAAAGCTGGCAGACTTGCATTGTAAACCATATTATGCGCACTAAGCCACCAACTTCTCAACAGAGGAGCGATAAACGGAGCTATAAGTCCACCGATATTGATAAACACATAGAATATCTGGAATCCTGAGTCTCTCTTACTTTTTGCTTCAACCAGTTCCCTTTCACCTTTAGTGGCAGCCTCAGCTTCAAGGTCATCATACATCTGACCAACAATAGCCTGAAGGTTACCTTTGAAGAGACCATTACCGAAAGCGATAAGGAACAATGCAATACAAGTAAGAGTAAGCAACCATGTAGTATTGCCGGCATTTGCTGTAATAGGAACAGAGAGTGCAATATATCCTATGGCCATAATCACAAGACCTGCCATGATTGTACCTTTATAATTCTGCTTTCTATCGGCTATAAGTCCACCGACAAGACTCAGAAGATAAATACCTGCATAAAAGAATGAATAGATAAGTGTACTTTTTTCCTCACTTATACCAAATTTAGAACAAAGGAATAACACCAGCACAGCGTTCATGATATAGTAGCCAAAACGCTCTCCCATGTTCGAAAGTGCCGCAGGTATCAATCCTTTAGGATGCTTGTTAAACATAAATAATGAAGATTTAAATGATTAATGAATAATTTTTTATGCAAAAATAAAGAAAAAACGGATATTACGCAATATCACGATTATTAAACACAGGTTTTGAGCTGACATAATTATCTTCGGGCATAGAATATAAAAACAAAAAGCCAGCAGATATAAAGGAAGACAAGGCAGATATTTATAAAACAAGGAGACTATCCTTTACGGACAGCCTCCTCAAAAATGAAAATAACTTTATATAAATCCTTCCATAATTTGGAAGGTATTATTAAGCGTTATTATTCAGCCAATTTGTTGTCTGAACCCAAAACGTTGATGATTTTGTGTTTGTAAAGTTTTTCCATGTTGTCACGAGCAGGACCAAGATACTTACGTGGGTCGAATTCAGCTGGTTTTTCAGCGAATACCTGACGTATAGCAGCAGTCATAGCAAGACGAGAGTCAGAGTCGATGTTGATCTTGCAAACTGCAGACTTAGCAGCCTTACGCAACTGTTCTTCTGGAATACCGATAGCAGCCTTCAAAGCACCACCGTATTTGTTGATAGTATCAACTTCTTCCTGTGGAACTGAAGAAGATCCGTGAAGTACGATAGGGAATCCAGGAAGTTTTTCCATAACTGCATCCAATACGTCGAATGCCAATGGAGGAGGAACCATACGTCCAGTTTCTGGATCGATGTGGCACTGTTCTGGAGTAAATTTGTATGCACCGTGAGAAGTACCGATTGAAATAGCCAATGAGTCGCAACCTGTACGAGTAGCGAAGTCGATTACTTCTTCTGGATTAGTGTAAGTGTGGTGGTCAGAAGAAACTTCGTCTTCAACACCTGCCAATACACCAAGTTCACCTTCTACAGTTACCTCAAACTGGTGAGCGTATTCAACAACTTTCTTAGTCAAAGCAACGTTTTCTTCGTATGGAAGGTGAGAACCGTCGATCATCACTGAAGAGAAACCAGAGTCGATACAGCTCTTGCAAGTTTCGAATGTATCTCCGTGGTCAAGGTGAAGAACGATTTCAGGATGTTCGCAACCCAATTCCTTAGCATATTCTACAGCACCCTGAGCCATGTAACGCAACAAAGTAGCGTTAGCATACTGACGAGCACCTTTAGAAACCTGAAGGATAACAGGTGATTTAGTTTCAACTGCAGCCTTGATGATAGCCTGCATCTGTTCCATATTATTGAAGTTGAAAGCAGGGATTGCATATCCACCTTTGATTGCTCTGGCAAACATGTCTCTTGTGTTCACCAAGCCTAAGTCTTTGTAATTAACCATTGTTTCTACTATTTATAATGTTAGTGATTAAATTCCATTGCAAAAATAACAATTAATATATTCTTACCTTCAATTTTAAAAGAAAAAAATATACACAAATCTATATATATTGGATAAATACATCAGTTATTACAAACTTATACACGTATAATGCAATGTAGATATTGCAAGTTTTACATTCTACGTATACTAATACATGAAACGAGATATACAGAAACATTCATCTGATTTGACAGAAAATACAAGAAAACATTTTATTCTCTCTATATATAATCTATATTTATATAAATACAAACTATTTTTTTGTATATATAACCTATATTTATAAAAACACAACTTGTATTTATAGAATAAAACAAAGAAAAAGACTTTTTTGAACACGACAAAATGAAAATAATTCCAGGCTATGACAACGGCCTTATAACTAAATACGAACACATTATATATTAATATATTATCGTCGGAAAGTTTTTATAAAAAACATACGTAAAAAGTTTTCTCTTTTAAAAGAAAAAGCGTATCTTTGCAACCCGAAACAGACCATTACACACGACTAAGTGTTACCAACTAGTCAAAAAATAATAATAAATAAAGTATATACTGAAATGAAAAAAGGAATTCATCCAGAAAACTACCGTCCGGTAGTATTTAAAGACATGTCAAACGGCGATATGTTTCTTTCTCGTTCAACTTGTGCTACAAAAGACACAATTGAATTTGAAGGTGAAACTTACCCATTGGTAAAGTTGGAAATCTCTAATACTTCTCACCCGTTCTACACAGGTAAGTCTAAGTTGGTAGACACAGCTGGACGTGTTGATAAGTTCATGAGCCGTTACAACCGTATTAAGAAATAATACAAAAAGAAATCAAATAAAAACGGGCAACCCATTTTTTGGATTGCCCGTTTTTATTTTGTACATTTTCATTCTTTGTTTTAAGTCAATCTGAACAGAGCGACACAATTTTAGAATACTTGATTTTTATTTCTTCAGGAAATCTTCCCTTGTTGGAGAAAAGCAATCAACAATTACTCCCGGTTCCAGACATATACAGCTATGAAGTACATCCGGCTCCATATACATTCCGTCACCGGCCGTAACTATTTTCTTCTTTCCTCCAATAGTAAACTCAAACTTTCCACTCGATACAAAAGTAACCTGTGAATGATAATGAGCATGCTCAACTCCTACCGGACCTTTTTTCTCAGCCTTGATTTTCACCATCATAAGTTGGCCATCATATCCTAATATCTGACGCTTAACTCCGTCTCCTATAGTTTCCCATTCTATCTTATCTTCTTGAATAAATGTTTCACTTCTTGTTTTTTTCATTTCATTACCATTTTCAGAGTTAGCATAAACTGAATTTGTTACAATTGTTGCCATAAACAATACGGCTGTGAGAATCATCTTTTTCATGTAATAAAAATATTTGAAGTTTATATTATGAAATATTATTTTACATAATCCAATTTTATTACTACAACCCTTATATTCTGATCCTGCTTATCAGTCTGAATTTTTGCTATATGCCAATCTGACGGGAAAAACAAAAAGAAACGTTCAGGAGTAGAATCAATAAACATAGCCTTAGAAGCATCATAAGTATAACCTATAATATCCGGTTTATATGCTCGGTTAGGATATGAAGTCTCATGATCAAGTAAAGCAAAACGTTCTGTACCTTTTACTACATACTGAAGATCGATGTGATGATAGTGAGACTCCGATCCACGTTTTTCCAAAGAATCGTTTGTGCTATCCTCTACACTTGCATACAACTCCGTGCCCGGAATCTGATGTCTTCCGGCGGAAACATTCAGCAAATCAGTCTTAGCCAACCATGAAAACACTGCATCCCATTGCTTTTTGTTCTTATGATACTGCAAATAAAACTCCCCAAGATTAGTACTGACATCTGGTAAAGCCTTGAATCCGTTACTCCATTCCCTTTGCAAGACCCAATTCGTATAATTAACCTGCGATTTACAACAATTCTGCGAGTACGAAATATTACAATTTAGTACCAGAAGAAATAACACTAACAAAAGCTTAAAATTTTTTTTCATATTCTTCAGATTTAATAAATACAACATAATAGGTTTTCACGACAAAAATAACTAAAAGGCTTCAAACGTGTCCACAGTAAACCAAGTTATGCTAATATATTTTCAACTTAATCACAATCATTAATAAAATTATAATTCTTCAAAAACGCTATCATATCATCAAGTGTTCTATAATAATATTTATTCGAGCCTTCTTTTTTGTAATTAAAAAAGCCATGTCCTTGTCCGGAATATAGATATACATCACAAATATTTCCTTGTTCATTCATATTATTCTGAAACCTTAATATTGTTTCTACAGGAATTAATTTATCTTTTGTACCAATCATTACCAATGTAGGGGGCATCATCCTTTTTATATTATGCGCCGGTGAGAACTCCTTATAATATTCTTTGACTTTATTATATGCATACCCTCCAACTGGTCCATTATCTAAAACAGGATTAAATAAAACCAGAGCATCAGGAACAGGATTAATATCTTTATTGTCTGACTCATCGTCAAAAGATTCTATAACAGCAGTAGCTATGGCCAAATGTCCACCGGCAGACCCTCCTGATGCAGCTATTTTTTTAGAGTCTATATTCAACTTGTCTGAGTGCATACGAATATATCTCATAGCAGATCTGGCATCACTAATGCAATCTTTAGGCGAAACCCCACTGATCTTCATTGTCCGATAATCAGCAAGAATAGCAACCATGCCCATTTTGTTTAAAACCAAAGCATGAGGTAAAAACTGTTCGCTATTGACATTATACCACCCGCCTCCGAAGAAAAATACTATTGCAGGATACTGTTTCTCTTTACAAAAGTCATCAGGATAATAAATATTCATTTTTAATTCTACAGAATCAACAGTCTTATAAACCACTGTCTTTTTATTCGTAGTGCTTAAATGATCATCTACTCTATTTGAAGCTACAGTAATTACAGGAATAGAACAAAACAAAATAAAGAACAATAGATTCAAATAAACGAATATTGCAAGGAAAGAACTTCTCATAATATTTTATCATTTAAATTTATACAAAACCAATTTACTTGCAGGTGGCAGTTCCCCTTCTGGTTTTCTGTCTCTGTTTGCATCAAGAGTTTCCCAACGCAATAAATACTTCCCTTTAACAAGAGTACGTACATACATTCCCGGAAAATCGGATACAACCTCATCATACGATTCAGGATAAACACGTACCGGTTCACGTTTGCCACAAGCCTCCAAAGTATTTTCGTCAAACAAAATCTCGCCTTTTCCTTCTTTTATATGATTATAGCCAAAGGCCATTTTACCATCTTTGATTGAAATCGGATTGGTTATAGACAACTCATTTTTCATAGAGCCGTTTCCTTCAAACTGCCAGCGATACTCCCAATCAGTAAGTTTGGACAATTTCCATTCATTATCAATATATTTAGCCGCATAAAGTTGATTGTAACCGTTTTCATCATACTTATGATAACCAATAATTGGATGATTTTGTGAGTCAAAACCTAATTTGATACCTGGATTAAACAATCCACCTTTCACTGGAGTAGCATCTACCCAAAACTCTTTTTTCTCTAACACAATAGGTAATTCAGTCTTTACCCCAGCAATATTCTCCCAATGTAACAGGTCTTTGCTGCGAGCATACGAAAGCGTATGATTGGTTGAGCAATCAGGGGTTTCTCTCCATACCCATATCAGATGATAATAGCCGTCACCACCCAACACAGGACCTTGCATATAAGCGTTTCTTTTACCTTCACCATATGTTAAGTGAGTATCCAACAATCTTTTCCATGACTTTGTCTTAACATCATATATGTTGTATATTTCTGACCCGTTTCCACTTCCACCAGTTCTATAATGAAATATCAGATTACCATCAGGAGATTCCATAAAAGAAGGATAGGTCATACGTTTTTCATCTACTCCAGTCATCTTTTCCACTTGACGTACAGAATGAATATCGTATGGCATTTCTGAACGGAAATATATCAATGGCACAGCATGCATGTTACCAGATACATGTAGATAACCTTCTTTATCGAATGCCATCGTTATATAATTATGACTATCCCACCCTATTTTTGAGGGTAAAACTTTATATTCCAGTTTACCGGATTTCAGGTCACAGGTCGCCAATGTCATCTGATGAAGTGAATCATAGTAAGCCATATACAACTTATCATTCTTTTCAAGCATAGAGAATCCTACTCTGAATGCTGATACTACCTTAGATATTTCCACTCCTTCCTTAGGAAAATCAAAAACTTTTTGATTAGTACATGCAGACAATAATGTCGCCAGAAGAATAAAACTTAATAATTTAACTCTATTCATAACTCACAAATTTATTTAACTTCAATTCGATTATTAGACAAAACAGAAAAGACTGTAGTAAAATTTATTTTTTCATTTTGTATATATAAAAAACATTTGAATTATATAAAGCTATAACTATTGTCCCACATATTTCCAACCGACTAGAATTACCAACATATATCAGAAAAAAATCCTATAGCTAATTTATTCTTTATCAGTTTATATCAATGAAGGCTTTTTCTATATTAAAGCAAGAAAAGTAAGTTTTATTAAACGAAGTAACAATTTAAAGTTTTTCATATAATAACATTCTCATAATTTATCGCAACCTGATAAATATAACAGATTCATAATTTCCCCATTACAAAAATGGTATTACCGCATTTTATTTTCAAATCCCAAATATATCAAACAAAAAATTAAATCCATAATATTAATAACAAAAAAATCCTGCAAAGAATAAAAATATTCCATGCAGGATTAAGAAACAAACTAATATGGTGTAATTACAAAGTCTTCTTGTAAAGTTCTAGAATTATCTCTTCTGTCACCTCACGAGGATTACCAGGAGTACATACATCTGCGTATGCAGCCTTTGCAAGACGTGGAAGGTCTTCTGCCTTGATACCAAGTTCAGAAAGATGCTGAGGTATTCCTACACGTACTGAAAGCTCTTTCACTGCTTTAACAGCAGCATCAGCAGCTTCTTCCTTGCTCATTCCAGCTGAATATACATTCATAGCTTTGGCTATGTCAACATACTTATCGAGTGCTGCAGGTGCATTGAATTCCATAATAGTAGGCAAAAGTAATGCATTTGCTACACCATGAGGAATATCAAATATAGCTCCCAATGGATGAGCCATTCCGTGTACAACTCCCAAACCTACGTTAGAGAATGCCATACCGGCTATGTACTGTGCTACGGCCATACCATTACGTGCCTCTGCATTATTAGGTTCGTTTACTGCTGTTTCAAGATAGCGGGCAATCATCTCAATAGCCTTGATTTCGAACATGTCACTCATTTCCCAAGCACCTTTAGTGATAAGGCCCTCGATAGCATGAGTCAATGCATCAAGACCTGTAGCTGCAGTAAGACTCTTTGGAAGAGTATACATAAGTTCGGCATCTACTATAGCAATGGCAGGAATATCGTTAGGATCAACACAAACCATCTTCTTGTGGTTTTCCTCATCTGTTATCACATAGTTTATAGTAACTTCAGCTGCTGTTCCGGCTGTTGTTGGAAGAGCTATAATAGGTACTGACTTTTTCTTTGTATCGGCAACACCTTCAAGAGAAACCACGTCTGAGAACTCAGGATTGTTAGTTATAATACCAATAGCTTTAGCTGTATCCATTGATGAACCACCACCAATAGCAATAATAAAATCTGCTCCTGAAGCTGCATACGCTGCGAGACCTGCTTTAACGTTAGAAACAGTTGGGTTAGGTTTGATTTCGCTGAACACTTCGTATGGGATATTGGCATTGCGCAAAACTGATAATACTTTATCAGCAACTCCAAACTTAATCAAGTCCTTATCTGTTGCAACAAAAGCTTTAGTCAAGCCAAGACGTGAAATTTCTTTTGGAAGAACTTCTCTCGCTCCGGGACCGAAGTAAGATACTTCGTTTAATACGAATCTATTTATCATAATAATCAATTTTATAGGTTAAACACTCTTTTAAGTTCATCCATCTGTTCATCTGTCATTCCCTTAGGTACAAATCCCATTGAGCATGCAGACTCATAAATCTTGGCAGACTTAGACAGTGTATCTATCATATCGAATGCCTCAATCAGATCCTCACCAATAGCAATTGCTCCGTGTTTTTCCCACATAACTACATCATATTCGTCAAGCTGTTTGATAGTTTCCTCAGCAAGAACTACAGAGCCAGGCAACTGGTATCTTGCTATACCTAAACCTTTCGGACAGAAAGCACGTGTTTCAGGTATCATACTCCAAAGAATCTTGCTCAATACATCTTTTTCAAGAAAAGCCGGATTATGAGTCATTGCGACTAGTTCTATAGGATGTGTGTGAACAACAACTTTATTCTTCCTACCTTTTCCTAGAAGATAATCATGCATCATCAGATGTGAAGGCAATTCAGAAGTAGGACGTATATATTCTTCTGCAATGATGTCATAATATGTACCGTCTTCTGAGATACGTATTATTGACATATTTTTCATTGGAGTAGAATGTACATAACGCATTCTTTTACCTGTACCAGTTACAATGAAATAATTGTTGCACAAATTCTTTACAGGCTGTGGAAGCACAATAGATTCACCAAGTGGCTTAAGCGAAGTAATAGTTTCATCTACTACATCTGTAATATTATAAGATATATTACCACCATTGCGTTCTGCCCATCCGCGTTCCCAAAGGTAACCGGCTACTTCGGCTATCTGAGAGATAATTTCTGAAATTGAATTGTTGTAAACCATCGTTAAGTTATAATTAAATACTATTTAAAATACATTTAGACATTTCTTAAAATCATCTTCTATACCAATGAAGGGAAGAAGATTGAAAATATCAAAATCAATAGACCAACCCCTAAAGCAACAAGAGTCTTACGGTCTGCACCTGCCCATTCGCGCAGGATAATTCCCCACAAATTTGAAAAGACAACATTTAGTGACATAAGTATGCTCCAGGCAAATGCCATAAGGACAGCATTGTCGGTAAAGAAGCTTTTACCCATTTCCAGACCGAAGAACTGTGAATACCATAATACTCCTGCAAGCATGCAGAACAATACATTGTTAATGAACAGTGACGGAGAAACTTTAAAATAGTCTTTCGTTGTTCCATTCTTTATATTCTGCCAGAAACAATAAGCTGCATTGGTAAGGAAACCACCAAAAGTAACCAACAGAATAACAGGCAATCCGGCATAAAGCGGATTGACATTAGCAGATAAAGCTGCCTCTTTAATTGAACTACCGGCATCAAGACCTAGTGCAAAACATGCACTCATAACTCCGGCTAAAAGAGCTACAAGCAAGCCTTTAGTAAGAGCGAAATCTTTAACAGCCGCTTTCTTTTCTTCTTCACTCATAGACTGTGAGCGAAGAGAACCGCTATATCCTATTACCGCGATACCTGCAAGAGTTATACAAACACCTAAAAGAAGTATAAGTCCCTCGCCATGAAACAAATCAGTACCGGCCATAAGTGCGGGAAACAACGTACCGAAAGCTGCACATGTTCCTAAAGAAATAGACTGTCCCAAAGCCACGCCAAGATAACGCATACTTAGTCCGAATGTAAGTCCGCCTACTCCCCACAACACTCCATATACTATTGCCTTCAGAGCTCCTCCTGACGATAGTAATGAAAAAAGGGAACCACCCTCGGGCACCGCCAAGAGTGCTCCGAGAAGTGGAAATACCAACCAGGCAAATATGCCTTGTACCAACCAGAAGTTTTCCCATTCCCAAGATTTGATTTTCTTGATTGGAACATATGAACTGGACTGGCCAAAACTACCTATGGCTATTATTAATAAACCTAATAAAACATCCATTTTATCAACGTTTTGAAGTAACCTCAGCTTCGTATTTTTCTACTTCCGCTATAAAGTCATTGCCTACAGGTACCCCGTTCTTCAGGCAGAACATGTCATAGACTGCATTCCAAGGCAATGCCTTAGCTTCTTCAAGAAGAGCCAGACGCTGGAATCCCATATCGTTTGCTTCATATTCGCGAAGTTTTGCAAGTGGCTCAAGCAATGCACGACACATACTCTTCTGTGCAGCACGGCTACCAATCACATACGCACCTATACGGTTGATTGAAGCATCGAAATAGTCGAGACCGTAATGAACTCTGTCGAGAGCGTCACAACGAACGATTTCACTGAACAAATCGAGTGTAGGATCGTCCATTATTGTTACATGGTCTGAGTCCCAACGAACAGGACGGCTTACATGAAGCATCAGTTCTGGAACATAAAGCAGGAGTGAAGATACTTTGTCAGCTACGCTTTCAGTCGGGTGGAAGTGACCTGTATCAAGAGTTACCATCTTATTGTTCTGTGCTCCGTATGCTACATAGAATTCATTTGAACCTACAGTGTAGCTTTCAAGTCCGATACCGAACACTTTTGATTCGATACAGTCCTTCATATTCTTGTATTCAGTTGCGAAAATCTCATCAAGAGAGTTCTTGAGGTTTTCACGATACTTCATACGGTTTACGGTAATATCCTTGCTACCGTCGTGTACCCATACGTTCATGATACATGGATCGCCCTGAGCCTTACCCATATCTTCTGCAATGGCACGGCAACGCTTGCTGTGTTCAATCCAGAAATCACGAATACCCTTATCTGGATTTGAAAGTGAAAGGTTTCCACTCTTCGGATGACCGAAACATGTAGTGTTGAAGTCAAGCTTCATATCGTTTTCCTTACCCCATTCTATCCAGCTCTGGAAATGAGTTGTGTCAACTTCATCACGGTCTACTACCTTACCCTGGAAATCACCATAGATTTCGTGAAGATTCAGACGGTGTGTTCCCGGAATCATTGATTTAGCCTTTATGATGTCAGCACGAAGTTCGTCAATGTTTCTTGCCTTTCCAGGATAATTACCTGTAGCCTGAATTCCTCCGCTAAGCTGTCCTGCCTGTACTTCAAAACCGGCTACATCATCAGCCTGCCAGCAATGAAGTGAAAGGTGGAAATTCTGCATCTGTTCCAATACTTTGTCTGTATCTACACCTAATGCTGCATAACGTTCTTTTGCGATCTCGTACGATTTTACAATTAATTCTTCTTTCATGGTTTTTAAGTTTATAAGTTTATGATTTTTATTTTATTACTTGTTTATGATTTCCAGATACTTCTGATATGCTTCATTCCAACTTTCTGAATCCATAGGATTATATGTGGAAAGCTCTACGTTGGCAGAAATCACATTTCTCATTTCCTGAAGTGAATTTACAATTCCGGCAGCTTTAGCCTGTAGCATGATATTTCCTACAGATGAAGCCTCAGCAGGACCTGCAATAACAGGAAGTCCTATCGCATTTGAAGTAAACTGATTAAGAAGTGCATTTCTTGAACCTCCTCCTATAACATGAAGTTTTTCAATAGGATTCTCTGCCAATGTATTGAATACATCAAGTGTCTCACGATATTTCATTGCAAGACTCTCGAAAATCATTCTTATATAAGCTGCATGAGTCTGAGGCGCATCCTGTCCTGTTCTCTTACAGTATTCATTGATAGCCTCTGGCATATCTGCAGGATTGACAAACAGAGCATCATCAGGATCGATAAAGCATTTGAAGCCCTCTGCTTCGGAAGCCATCTTTACCATTTCAGGGTAAGAATATTCTATACCGTCCTTCTTCCAGCGTTTCAGACACTGTTCCACAATCCACATACCGGTAATATTCTTCAGAAGCCTGATTGTTCCGTCCACACCTCCTTCATTTGTTATATTGTATTCAGCAGTTTTTTCATTTACCACCGGATGTTCTGTTTCAATACCCATAAGTGACCATGTGCCTGAACTAAGATATGCAAAATTCTTATCCAAGGCTGGGATTGCAGCAACAGCTGAAGCTGTATCGTGTTCTGCCACAGCAACAACAGGTACAGGTTGTATTTGGAGTTCTTCGGCCAGTTCGTCAGTAATATTTCCAATCACAGTACCAGGCTTTACAATAGAAGCCCACTTTTCTCTATCTACTCCAACACTCTTAAGTAACACATCATCCCAGTCTCTTGACTCCGGATTTAACAAACCTGAAGTAGATGCTATGGTATATTCTGTGACTTTCTTTCCTGTAAGCATATAGTTCAACGCATCCGGAATAAAAAGTATTTTATCTGCGTTCTGCATTGAATTACATTTACGCCCATTCATCACATAAAGTTGGAAGATTGTATTGAAATCCATGTGCTGTATACCGCTGCGCATATACACATCCTTGGAGCTCATAACTTTATCGAAATATTCTTCTTTCTTTCCGATAGTCTGTGGGTCTCTGTATGCGTATGGTATGCCACATAATTCTCCATCCGGATTTACACATACGATATCCACGCCCCAAGTATCAATACCCGCCGATGTTACAGGTATTCCTTTACGGGCTACTTCCGTAAAACCTTTCTTCAGATTTTCATACAATGAATAAATGTTCCAATAAAAATGTCCGTTCCACTGCAACATTTGATTAGGAAAACGTGTTATTTCTTCTAAGGTTAACTTCTCTCCTTCCAGTTTTCCCAGTATAGTTCTGCCACTTGTGGCACCTAAATCGAATGCAATAAAATAGTTTACTTTCATAAAAACAATGGTTAACTTGATTACTATGCAAAGATAGTAATTTAGTTCTTAAAGCATTAGTAAAAAATGATGTTAGAAATGGAAGATTTGACGGAAATACATATCTTTGCAAAAATGCCATTATCATGAGAAACGACGCATCAAAAAATTATAAATACCTTATAAGCAGTCAACGGGACGAAGACTGGGGAATAACAGTCAACACTGTAGGATGTGAAACTATTGGAAGTAATTATGAAACATATCCACCACGAACAGGACATCCTGCACAGTTTTTCTTCACACCATCGCGTGGAAGAAGATTAGACAGTTACCAATTACTGTACATAACAAAAGGAAGAGGTATATTTTTCAAATCTCCAGAAGAAAGTATAGAAATAAAGGAAGGTGACATGATTATATTACGTCCTCACCAGTGGCACAGCTATATGCCAGACAAGAAAACCGGTTGGACTGAAATGTGGATTGGTTTCGAAGGAGCAAACATGGACAGCAGATTCAAAAATAATTTCTTCAATAAAGAACAAATAATATATAGAATCGGTGTACAGGATAATATAGTAAATCTATACGACCAGGCCATAAGGATAGCGAATGAAGAGAAGGCTGCTTGTCAACAGTTTCTTGCAGGAATTGCAAATCTGATTCTTGGCATGACTATGTACTACGATTACAACAAGTGTTTCGATACTACGACAGAAGCCCAGATAGACAAAGCAAAAATCATAATAAGAGAAAATCTACTGAAAGGTATCACACCAGAAGATGTAGCCTCCAGAATCAACATAAGTTATTCGTGGTTCAGAAAATTATTTAAAGATTACACTGGAGTTTCCCCAGCACATTACATTCAGGAATTGAAAATACAGGAAGCTAAACAACTATTATCAGGAAGCGATACTAATATAAAAGATGTCTCATATTATTTAGGTTTCGACGACATAGCGTATTTTTCAAAAGTATTCAAGAAATATACCGGATTTACTCCTATCGAATACAAAAGAATTTACTATTGACTATAAACATACTGGCTATACGAGTTTAGATCGAATATTGTCAGAACGAATACATTTTTGTACCTTTGCACTTCAAACAACAGATTTCTATATATGGAATTAAAAGAACATTTCTCCGATAAAATATTCAGTATAATATCCGAAACTGCAGACGAACTGGGATTGGAATGCTATGTAGTAGGAGGCTATGTGCGAGATATATTCCTGAAACGACACTCAAAGGACATTGATGTGGTAGTGGTAGGAAGCGGTATCGATATAGCACAGGCACTAGGCAAAAAATTGGGCAAAGGAGCTAATGTTTCGGTGTTCAAGAATTTCGGGACTGCACAGGTGAAGTTCAGGGACATCGAAGTGGAATTTGTAGGTGCAAGAAAAGAATCATATAGCCACGACAGCAGAAAGCCAATAGTGGAAAACGGAACACTGGAGGACGACCAGAACAGACGCGATTTTACAATAAACGCTATGGCCGTCTGCCTGAACAAAGACCGTTTCGGCGAGTTGGTTGACCCATTTGACGGTATGGAGGATCTTAAAGACAGAATCATAAGAACCCCTCTTGATCCGGACATAACATTCAGCGATGACCCTCTGAGAATGATGAGATGTATCCGTTTTGCCACTCAGCTGAACTTCTACATAGAGGACGAGACATTCGAAGCTTTAGGGAGAAATAAGGAACGTATCAAGATTATATCAAAGGAACGTATCGCAGACGAACTGAATAAAATAATATTATCACCTATACCGTCGAAAGGATTCGTAGATCTTGACAGATGCGGGCTTTTGGAACTTATATTCCCTGAGCTATGTGCCTTACAAGGTGTAGAGACAAGAAACGGAAGAGCCCATAAGGATAATTTTTATCACACGCTTGAAGTACTCGACAATATATCGAAAGCTACAGACAATCTGTGGCTCAGATGGTCTGCCCTGCTTCATGACATAGGCAAACCTAAGACTAAAAGATGGGAACAGAAAGCCGGATGGACTTTCCATAACCATAACTACATCGGCGAGAAGATGATACCGGACATATTCAGGAAAATGAAACTTCCAATGAACGAAAAGATGAAATATGTCCAGAAAATGGTGAGCCTCCACATGCGTCCTATAGTAATAGCCGACGAAGAGGTTACTGATTCTGCAGTAAGACGACTACTCTTTGAAGCAGGTGATGATATTGACGATCTGATGTGTCTGTGTGAAGCGGATATCACCTCTAAGAACGAAGCCAGAAAACAACGTTTCCTGGACAATTTCAAGCTTGTAAGACAAAAACTGAAAGATCTCGAAGAAAAAGACAGGATAAGAAATTTCCAACCCCCTGTAGATGGAGCTGAGATTATGAGAGTTTTCAACTTACAGCCTTGCCGCGAAATAGGTGACTTGAAAAGTTATATCAAAGATGCTATTTTGGACGGTGTAATACCTAACGAACACGATGCAGCATTTGAATATATGATGGAAAAAGCAAAAAAGATGGGATTGAAACCAGTCGATGAATAATACAATCCCTATTTTTATCATCCTGTAGTATTATTGAAATCTACGGGATGATAAATTTTCACAAGACTAAAGCAAAACCTAAAATAAAATCACCGAAAATCTAATATATTTTAATTTTACTCCAAATAAAGTTTTCCACAAAGCCCACTCACAAACCATTCTAAAACATTTTTTAAAGCTAAAAATTTCCATTTTTGTAAATTCCAAATATTTTGATATTTTTTATTTCAGAAATTTGTTTATAGCTTTGCAATACTTTTTCAGAGTGACATCAGTCTCAAAAGGGAATACCGTGAAATTCGGTAACAGTACCCGCTGCTGTGATTCTTGATGAAACGGAACAAGGTTATTCCGACCACTGCCTCATTGGCGGGAAGGTGTTCCGCGGAAAGATCAGTCAGAAGACCTGCCCTGAAAAAGAAAAACAAATAATTGTATGATTTAAAAGACAAAAAAATGGAAACAAAAGACATCTGCATCATCAAAAGAGACGGGAAGCGGGAAAACTTCTCATCTGCAAAAATCTACAACGCCATTACCAAAGCTTTCGTAGCATCAGATCTTACAGACTGCGAAAACCTTATCGACGAAATAACACAGAGGGTAATCAATCATTTCAATACGCCTACCATAGGTGTGGAAGAAATACAGGACCTTGTAGAAATGGAATTGATGAAAGTAAGACCGGAAGTAGCGAAAAAATATATCATCTACAGGCAGTGGAGAAACACCGAACGCGACCGCAAGACAAAAATCAAACATATAATGGATGGCATTGTGGCTATCGACAAGAATGATGTCAACCTTAGTAACGCCAACATGTCAAGTCATACTCCGGCCGGGCAGATGATGACTTTTGCATCTGAAATTACAAAAGACTATACTTACAAATACCTTCTGCCTAAAAAATATGCAGAGGCACACCAGTTGGGTGATATTCACATTCACGATCTGGACTATTATCCCACAAAGACTACCACATGCATACAGTATGACCTGGAAGACTTGTTCGAGAGAGGATTTCACACAAAGAACGGAAGCATACGTACTCCACAGTCTATTCAGAGTTATGCCACTCTTGCTACAATAATCTTCCAGACTAACCAGAACGAACAGCACGGAGGACAGGCAATACCGGCATTCGATTTCTTTATGGCCAAAGGAGTTCTGAAAAGCTACCAAAAGAGTGTAGTTTCAATCATGTCTTTCTTTATGGAAATGAAAGGCATTGACATAACAGAAGAGACTCTGAAAGATTACGTAAAAAAGCATCTCATGACAATAGTCCCGTCTGAAGATGATAAAAACAACCTTATAGAAGAGCTAAAATCAATAGGTGCAAGCATAGAAAAGAAAGAACTGGAACATATCTTAAACAAGGCAAACGAACGTACTCGCAAAGATACTCACCAGGCGATGGAAGGTTTTATCCACAACCTTAACACGATGCACTCAAGAGGCGGCAACCAAGTAGTTTTCAGCTCTATAAACTATGGCACTGACACGTCGGCAGAAGGAAGAATGGTTATAGAAGAGTTGCTTAAATCTACAATAGAAGGCCTTGGAGCTCACGGTGAAGTTCCTGTATTCCCGATACAAATTTTCAAGATAAAGGATGGGGTGTCATATTCGGAAGAGGATTATCAGCTTGCAATGAGCGACTTCGATGCCGCAATGGAAGGAAAGCTACAGTTCAAGGCACCAAACTTCGACCTTTTCCTAAAAGCATGCCGTACTACAGCCAAAGCTTTATTCCCTAACTTCATGTTCCTTGATACCCCATTCAACAAACATGAATTATGGAGAGCAGATGATCCACACAGATATAAATACGAGCTTGCCACAATGGGATGCCGCACAAGAGTATTCGAAAACATTAATGGCGAAAAGACATCACTTGGAAGAGGTAACCTATCATTCACCACAATGAACATGCCAAGACTGGCTATAGAAGCTAGAATCAAGGCAGAAAGTATTATCGATTCAAACAACAAGGAGGCTATCGAACAAAAAGCCAAAGAAGTATTCCTTCAGTCGGTAGAAGAAATGGCAGAAATGATAGCCGAACAGCTATACTCAAGATACCAGTATCAGAAAACAGCCTTGGCAAGACAATTCCCATTTATGATGGGCAACAACGTTTGGAAAGGCGGATGCAACGTAAATCCTAACGAAGAAGTCGGTGACATACTGAATCAGGGAACACTTGGTATAGGTTTCATCGGAGGTCACAACGCAATGGTTGCACTCTACGGTCAGGGACACGGACACAACAAGAAATCATGGGATACTCTTTACGAGGCTGTTAAGAAAATGAACGATGTAGCCAAGAGATATAAAGAGAAATATCATCTTAACTACTCTGTCCTTGCCACTCCTGCAGAAGGCCTGTCAGGAAGATTCACAAAGATGGACAAACGCAAATATGGTATTATAGAAGGAGTAAATGACAGAGATTATTATGTCAACTCATTCCATGTTGATGTAAAAGAACCTATCAACATCGTTGACAAGATTAAATGTGAGGCTCCTTTCCATGCACTTACCCTTGGAGGGCACATCACATACGTGGAACTGGACGGTGAAGCTCAGAAAAATGTAAAAGCTATAGCCAAAATCGTGAAAGTAATGAACGACGAAGGTATTGGTTACGGTTCAATAAACCATCCAGTTGACACTTGCCACAACTGCGGCTACAGAGGTGTAATCTACAGTAAATGCCCTATATGCAACAGCGAAAACATACTCCGCATGCGCCGTATCACAGGTTACCTGACAGGTGATTTGAACAGCTGGAATTCGGCAAAACGTGCAGAAGAACGTGATAGGGTAAAACATGCCTAATCTGAAAAATGATACATTATTTATATACATATCCTGAAACAATAGTCGATGGTGACGGCATCCGGTACTCAATTTATTTATCTGGATGCGGTCACCGTTGTAAAGGATGTCATAATCCTGAATCTTGGAATCCCAAAGCTGGAAAACCTCTTACCGATGAAGCCTTGGAAAATATAATCAAAGAAATAAAAAGCAATCCCTTACTAGACGGAGTGACATTTACCGGTGGGGATCCTTTCTTCAATCCTGAAGAATTCCGCACTATACTTGAAAAGGTCCGGAAATCCACTGGATTAAATATATGGTGTTATACAGGCTATACACTGGAAGAACTCATGAACGATAATAGAAGAAAAGATCTACTGCAATATATAGATGTACTTGTGGATGGAAAATTTATAGAGGAACTATACTCTCCCACTCTTGAATTCAGAGGAAGCAGTAATCAAAGAATTCTATTTCTGGACAGACTTGTATAAAGAATATAAAATTAATGCAATTAAGGACCGAGCTACGTTGAAGATCGTATCACGGTCCTTTCATCTTTTATACCATACTTTAATTACATATACAACACCGAAATGCATAAATATAATATCCAACATAAAACAAAACTTTTTCTCGAAATATGTTACAAAACATCTTATTCAAGTATCTATCTAATTCTTAAAATTAACAATAACACCATTAATTCTATTTTTTAATTGATAATTTATCAACTAAAAACATTTACAAGTTAGAAATAATATCTCGATGTGTTTTTCCGTTCACGAACACGGAGCACACACAAGTGAAAACATGATATAAATCAAGAAAAACATATATTAATATAAAAAACAGTCTTCATCTATTGCAGAACAAGAAAAAATATATACCTTTGCATCGTGGTTGTGAAACCAGAGAGTAAATTAATAAATAGCACAAAACATAAAGGTATTAGACTTACTTAAGGTATAAAAATAAAAAAGGTATTAGATAAAGGTTATTAGTTAAAGTATAAATTAAGGTATTAGGTTTAAGGTAAAAAAAGGTATTAGTAAAATTAGGTAAAAGGTTTTCAGTTTAAAGGATAAAAAGTAAATAGGTTTAGTGCTAAGGTAAGAAGAAAGATTAAAAAGGATAACAATTAAGACTAGAAAAACCAAAGAAACAAAGAACCCTAAAATGGGGGGTTCTTTTAGGAAGCCGGCGGCATTCAACTGATGAATGGCGCCTTTTTTTTGTACCCACTATTTAAATAAATAAACTATGTGGCACATTTATTCTTAAAACAGATTCTGACAATGCACAAATAAAATATCTACATAATTGCAACATCATCATTGCAATTTCAATACACATAAAATGAAATAATGATTTTTTTCCGTAATTAAGTATAAAAGCACAGAAAATACCATTTATTTGCCATCGGTAAATCCGTTATTTCTTCGATAATTTCTTAACTTTGTAGCGAAAGAAAAAAACAGACAATAAAAACACTTTTATAACATAACATAAATAATTTGAATTATGGAATTTGTAACAAACGAAAAACTTACTATCGTAGGTGCTGCCGGTATGATCGGTTCTAACATGGCTCAGACTGCAATCATGATGGGCTTGACTAATAACATCTGCTTGTACGACCCATACGCTCCAGGTTTGGAAGGTGTAGCTGAAGAATTGTTCCACTGCGGTTTCGAAGGTGTAAACATCACTTTCACTTCTGATATTAAAGAAGCTTTGACAGGTGCTAAATATATCGTTAACTCAGGTGGTGCTGCTCGTAAAGCAGGTATGACTCGTGAAGATCTTCTTAAAGGTAATGCTGCTATTGCTGAAGAATTCGGTAAGAACGTTAAGGCTTACTGCCCAGATGTAAAACACATCGTTATCATCTTCAACCCAGCTGATATCACTGGTCTTATCACTTTGTTGTATTCAGGTTTGAAACCAGGTCAGGTTACAACTCTTGCAGCTCTTGACTCTACTCGTCTTCGCAGCGAATTAGCTAAACACTTCGGTATTTCTATGGACGCTGTTGAAAACTGCCGTACATATGGTGGTCATGGCGAACAGATGGCTGTATTCGCTTCTACAGCTAAAGTTAACGGTAAAGCTTTGACTGACATCATCGGTACAGATGCTTTGACTAAAGAACAGTGGGCTGAAATCCAGCAGAAAGTAACTAAGGGTGGTGCTAACATCATCAACCTCCGCGGACGTTCTTCATTCCAGAGCCCATCATACGTTTCTATCGAAATGATTGGTGCTGCTATGGGTGGTAAAGCATTCCGTTGGCCAGCTGGTACATACGTATCAAACGATAAGTATGACCACATCATGATGGCTTGGGAAACTTCTATCGACACTGAAGGTTGCCACTGCGCTGCTTTGAACGGAACAGCTGAAGAACAGGCTGCTTTGGATAAGAGCTACGAACACTTGTGCGCTCTTCGTGACGAAGTTATCGCTATGGGCGTTCTTCCTCCAGTATCAGAATGGAACGCATTGAACCCAAATATTAAATAATTAATATTCAGGTTTAAAATTATATCAGGGGAAACCGCGTATGTGGTTTCCCCTATTTTTATACCTATAAATCATAATTTTTTATGTACTTTTGCAGCCAGTATGATAGATCAGGCCACCATAGACAGAATTCTTGATGCAGCACAAATAGTTGATGTTGTTTCCGACTTCGTTACTCTGCGCAAGCGTGGAGTCAACTACGTAGGTTTGTGCCCTTTCCATAATGAAAAGACTCCATCGTTCAGCGTTTCTCCAAGCAAGGGAGTATGTAAATGCTTCAGCTGTGGAAAAGGTGGAAACGCGGTACACTTCATAATGGAACACGAACAACTGTCGTACTATGAAGCTCTGAAATGGCTTGCAAAGAAGTATAATATCGAAATAAAGGAAAGAGAGCTTACAAAGGAGGAAAAGCAGTCTCAAAGTCTGAGAGAAAGTCTTTTCCTTGTCAACCAGTTTGCAGCAGAATATTTTCAGGACATTTTATACAACAACATTGACGGACAAAGCATTGGTATGACTTATTTCCGCCAGAGAGGATTCCGTGACGATATTATCAAGAAATTCCAACTTGGCTATTGCACAGAGTCTAAAGATGCATTAGCTAAAACAGCCGTACAGAAAGGCTACAAACAAGAACTATTACTCAAAACCGGACTGTGTTACATGAAAGATGATGGAAAAACCATACGCGACCGTTTCTGGGGACGTGTGATTTTCCCGGTTCACAACATCACCGGAAAGGTTGTTGCATTCGGAGGACGTGTACTAAGTGCTGCAACAAAAAACGTACAGATGAAGTACGTCAACTCTCCTGAATCAGAAATCTATCATAAGAGCAAAGAGCTGTACGGAATATATTTTGCCAAACAGTCAATAATCCGTCAGGACAGATGTTTCCTTGTAGAAGGTTACACAGACGTTATCTCAATGCATCAGAGTGGTATCGAAAACGTTGTGGCATCATCAGGTACGGCACTAACATCAGACCAGATAAGACTGATACACAGATTTACAAATAACATCACAGTATTATACGACGGTGACGGTGCGGGTATAAAAGCCAGTATCCGCGGTATTGACATGCTTTTGGAAGAAGGTATGAATATAAAGGTATGTCTGCTTCCAGACGGTGAGGATCCTGACAGCTTCGCCAGGAAGCATAATGCTACGGAATATCAGGCATACATCAATAACAATGAAGTTGACTTTATACGTTTCAAGACCAACCTGCTTATGGAAGAGGCAGGCAAAGACCCTATCAAAAGGGCTGAACTGATTTCAAGCATAGTAAAAAGTATATCGGTTATTCCCGACAGCATAGTCCGTTCTGTATATATCAGAGAGTGCAGTCAGCTGCTTAAAATGGATGAAAAAATCCTGGTTGAAGCTACAGCCAAACTTATTGAACAGGCAGCTGAAAGTAAGGAAAAGGAAGAAGAAAGAAAGAGACAAAGAGAGGAATACAACAGAAGACAGCAGGCAATCTCCACTCCACAACAAGAAGAGGAAATTGCTTCAAACAGTAATGCCAACAATAATGTAGATATTGTTCCACCTATGAACAATCCTACTATTGATAGAAACGAAACTCCCGTTCTTTCGCCTGAAGGTAATATAGCTCCTCTGGAATTAATGCCGGAAGCGACATCACCGGTTGACACATATTCATCATACATCCCCGCACAAGGAAATGAGAACAAGGTTTTCTACAAGCAGGAAGAAAGTCTTGTGAAAATGATTATCAGATATGGAGAGAAAGTAGTATGCTGTGTAGAAGACGAAGAAGGCAACGAACAGCCATTCACCGTAACAGAATATATTGCATACAATCTGAAAGTTGACGACATACAGTTCCACAATCCTATACACAGAAAGATACTAAAGGAAGCGGAAGAGAACGTACATAATGAAAACTTTGTGGCTGAGAGGTATTTCCTTTCAAATCCGGATCAGCAGATAAGTAAGGTTGCTGCCGACATGTCGAGCGACAGGTATCAACTTAGCAATTATCATTCTAAAGGCCAGAAAATAATAACAGACGAAGAACGCCTGTATGAACTTGTTCCCCGCCTGCTGCTGGATTTTAAGATTTCTATTTTAAAGGAAGAGATGAAACATACCCTTCAAGCGCTGAACGATCCTGCCATAGCCGCCAATCCTGAAAAATGTGCTGAGATAATGGCACATTTCAAAGATTTGACAGAAACACAGAACATGATTCTGAAAGATGCAGGCGATCGTACTACCAGCCTCTATTAATGGTTATTTCTGATAAGATTCATGAACTCCTCACGAGTCTTTGCCTGATTAAAAGCTCCTGTGAAATCGGATGTAGTGGTTATTGAATTCTGTTTTTCAACACCACGCATCTGCATACACATATGCTTAGCTTCCACAACAACCATTACTCCAAGCGGATTCAATGTCTCCTGAATGCACTCCTTTATCTGTAGAGTCATTCGTTCCTGTACCTGCAATCGGTGTGAAAAGATATCCACCACACGCGCAATCTTACTCAATCCTGTTATATACCCATTAGGTATATAAGCCACATGAGCCTTACCGTAAAACGGGAGCATATGATGTTCGCATAAAGAGAAGAAATCAATATCCTTCACAATGACCATCTGACTGTATTCCTCCTGGAATTTAGCAGCATTAAGTACAGCCTTAGGATCCATATCGTATCCTCTTGTAAGAGTAAGCATAGCCTTTGCCACACGTTCAGGAGTTTTCAGGAGTCCTTCACGTTCCGGGTCTTCACCAAGCAAAGACAAGATCTCCTTATAGTGTCCCATCAGTTTCTGCACCTTTTCCTCAGGCCAGTTTATCATATCAGTTGTCATCATCATTATATTACTCTATATGAATGTTTATCTGTTCACGAACTATTGCAACTTCCTTAAAATTACCGGCAGCCTTCAGTTGTCTCATTGCAACATGAGCTTCTTCAATGCTTTTATAATCACCTACTCTGCATAGCCAGCGCGGTGGCTGAAAGAAAGTATATACCGGCATATCCGGAAATTTTTCCTTTACCTTTTCAGCTACCGAGTTTGCCTCGTCTCTTGCCTGTCTGGAGTTATTACCTGCATAGACCTGCACACGATAGCCACGCGTTTTAATCACTCTCTGCGTTTCTGAAGCTCCAGTTCTGACAAAACGCTTGCCTATAATCTCGGTTATTTGAGCATCCTGATGCACCGTTACTTTACCCTGTCCGGGAACATTAGTCTGCAGGCTTTCTACTATATTACTCTGAGCACAAACCACCCCCGAAGAAATAGTAAAGATTAAAGATAAAAGATATTTCATCATACCGATTTATTAAATTTTTAAAGACAGTATGCCGGATAATAACATCCGGAATACTGTCATAATATTACACTCCAGACTTATAGTGTCTGCAAATAAATTATTTGAATGCGTCGATGATACCCTTGAAGTCAGCAGCTTTCAAAGCAGCTCCACCGATAAGACCACCGTCAACATCTGGATTAGCAAACAATTCCTTAGCGTTAGAAGGCTTGCAGCTACCACCGTAAAGGATAGAAGTGTTTTCAGCAACTTCCTTACCGTATTTAGCAGCAACCAATGAACGGATGTGAGCGTGAATTTCCTGAGCCTGTTCTGGAGTAGCAGTCTTACCTGTACCGATAGCCCAAACTGGTTCATAAGCCAAGATTACTTTACCGAAATCTTCAGCTGACAAAGAGAATACAGAAGCAAGCTGAGCCTCAACTACTTCATTCTGTTTGTTAGCTTCACGTTCTTCAAGAACTTCACCAATACAGAAGATTGGCTTCAAGTTGTTAGCCAAAGCAAGTTTAACTTTTTCTTCAAGGATTTCTACTGTTTCGTGATAGTAAGCACGACGTTCAGAGTGACCAAGGATTACGTACTGAGCACCTGTAGAAGCTACCATTTCAGCAGAAACTTCACCTGTATATGCACCTGAAACTTTGTCCGCACAGTTTTCTGCACCTACACCGATGATTGCACTGTCAACGATAGGAGTTACAGAAGCCAAGTGGATGAACGGAGTACAGATTATCACGTCGCAGTTTGGCTTGTCAGCAGTCAAAACTTCATTCAATTCTTTTGCCAAAGCAATACCTTCTTGCAGGTTCTTGTTCATTTTCCAGTTACCTGCTACAATGTTTTTTCTCATCTTGTTTGAAATAATTAATTAGTTAAATATAAAAGGTTATAATCAATCTTTCTTTTCATTTACTCCTTTATTTGGAGCTGGGACAAACTTTTTCTTTCTGTGTATATTCAACCATATCAAATCTATGATTATGAACAGTATCAACGGTCCGAAGAACCAAACCAACATTTCTACAACCTTAGTCCAGAATGTATTATCGTTAAGTTGTCCTATTGGAAGTTCCTCCAAAGGTCCTGACAGCTGATATTCGTCTGGTAAAGAAAAATTACTCCATTTTCTTATCACCACACCGTCTTTCAATAATATCATACCAGGATTTGAACGAATTATTGTTTTCAACGTTATCTCATCCATAGTAGCAAACGGATATTCTGCTCCTGTATAATCCTGCCACCTTGATATAGCTTCATCTGACGATGCCGTTACACAATAGAACTTATATCCATGGTCCAACGAATAATCATACACTTCGTTTATCAAGTCCATTGAACTGTCATCTGCCTTTTCAAGCCATGGAGATACCAAAAGAAAAACATAATTGCTATTCAGGATTTCTTCTGTAATATCTGTTCCATCATCATTCGATATCACCACAAAATCCTTGATTGGCGGTTCATATCCCTTTTCCTTCAGGACAGTCTGCGACTCTACAAACGTCCATGTTGAATCTGTTGGAAAATTATCTATAGTAAAATCCTTCCTGACACCATTTTTCTGATAAGTAAATATGGTCTCATAAACCGGAAGTTTAACTCCTTCTGGTATTTCCATTCCTGCCTTTATGTCAGCACCAATGTGATACGGACGAAAGTCAAATACCGGTAAATGGTTCAGAGTGAAATATGTAAACAGAAAAATAAATACCGTACTATACATGGCTACAAGCCAATCCATCTTATCAGTCACCAACTTAAAGACACTCCTATTGCGCACAAAAACAAATAACGATGCCAAAAGAAGGACTACATTTTTCCAAAACGTATCCCAATTGGACAAATGGACAGCATCACCGAAGCATCCACAATCGGAAATAGGATTTGAAAGAGCAAGCCATAGAGTGAGCGGAGTCATTACAAGCATAAAAAGCAAGCAAGATATTGAAGCCAATTTACGCCGTATTCCGAACAACAGATAAGAGCCCAACGTAAATTCCACTATAGCCATTATCCATGCCATTAGATAAGGGACAAAGCCGGAGATCCAACCGGATAATCCGAAGGCTTCAAAATAATCTTCTACTTTATAGACTGTTCCCATCGGATCATTGGCCTTAATGAATCCCGAAAACAGGAATACTATAGCCAAGAGGAAGCGACATATATTTACGCCTACATGAACAGCCCTATGTATATACTTATTCTCCAAACTCTAGTTTTATTAATCCGAACACCGAATAGTTAATCATATCCATGTAGTTGGCATCCACTCCTTCCGAAACCAATGTCTCACCACCTAGTTCTTCTATCTGCTTGGTTCTGTATATCTTCATAAGGATCAAGTCCGTATATGACGATATACGCATACTGCGCCAAGCCTCATCGTAATCATGGTTTTTTGCCAACATAAGCTCCAATGCTTTCTTTGCGTATTTGTCATACATCTCAAGCGCACGCTCTATGCTCATGTCGTTAGTCTCGGCAAAACCCAGTTCCAACTGGATAAGTCCTATTATACCATAATTTACTATTGCTATGAATTCCGAACGGATACCTTCGTCGATAAGGGCAACACCCTTCACCTCTATACTGCGGATGCGGTTAGCCTTTATGAATATCTGGTCTGTTACCGAAGACGGACGCATGATGCGCCACGCTGCGCCATAATCATGCAATTTCTTTTCGTAAAGGCTACGACATATTTCTATAACGTGTTCAAACTGTTGTTTAGTATCTTTCATAAACCAATTAAATATGTGGCAAAGTTACTTATTTTTCATATAAACACATAATAAAAAAGGTGGAAATGCTTTTGCATTCCACCTTTTTTAATCATATAAACGTCAAATAAGATTCTATATTAAAGTATTATACAGAATTATGAACAACGCAACACCTGTCCTATTCTGAGAACTGTATTACGTTTTATACCGTTCATGCTACACAGCTTGTCAATTGAGATATGATATTTTCTTGATATTGAGCCCAAAGTGTCACCACTTTTAATTTTATGATAACGTATGGAGTTAGCAGCAGCAGTAACCTTCTTCATGTCACCGTTCTTGAGTGCAGCCAGTGCTCTTGTACGCTGATAATTATACATATTGGCTCCCTTTATGAAGAGATAGCTGTCTGCCACAATATCCTGTTTTGGAAAATCGAAAAGGAATTCAGGATTGATTACCTGACCGAGCAATCTTGTTTCGAAATGAAGATGCGAACCTGTTGAACGTCCTGTATTTCCACCCAGACCTATCACCTCGCCAGCCTTTACAAACTGGTCTTCCTTGACTAGTTGTTTCGAAAGGTGACCATAGATTGTTTCAAGTCCGTTATCATGGCGAATTACAACATACTTACCGTAACCTGAACGTTCGTATCTCACGATTCTTACTCTACCACTGAACGCCGCACGTATTGTATCGCCGATATATACCTTAATATCAAGGCCGTTGTGCATACGTCTCCAACGTGGACCACATTTTGAAGTAATCTTTGTATGCGGAGTAGGCATGCAGAATCCTGTAAGATCAATTCTGAAAGTATCTGGCACTGTCACTTCTTTTCCGTATGCATGAACCCTTTCATTACTCCATTCCGGATACAGTGAATAAGCCGGGTAAAAGGCCTGTTCTGTTTCTATCTGACGTACCAAAGCTAGTGAGTCAACAGACTTTAGTTTCCTATCTATGGGTGCCTGCTTGGCCAACAAATCCTGTGCCGAAGTACTGACAGACACTAAAGCAAAAGCTGCGACCGATAATGTTCTAAGAATTTTAATAAGCATTTTACAGTTAATATTTTTATATATAAGTATAAGAAAAAACACGTTTTGCACATATTATCCCTTATACCCAACAACTCAAAACTAAAAAGGTTTTCAAAAAATCCTTGTAAAGATAAGTTTTTTTGAGGAGGGAGACAAATCGGGTTAAGTATTTTTTACGTATTTTCATACACTATATACGTAAACACAAGTATTATATGTTGAGTAACATATTTTGCGTAATCAGAGATGTTACTATTCCTTTACATACACTCCGTTATTCCACTTAAATTTCAATGAATCCACAGCATAAGGTTTCATCAGTTCGGCATTTTCCTTACCCATGGTTTCAAGAGTTTTGTACTTAAAGACTATGTTATTGTCTTTGTCTGATAATTCAGCTTTCATAACAAACATCTCATCTGTAAATTCTTCTTTTGAAACAGTGTTTATACTGTCATTTGCAGCCTTATAGAAATCGGCATGCTGAGGGAGTGATATGAATTCACTCAACGGTAATTCCTTCCAGTCAGTAGAATAAAAATATACACGACTGTCTTCTGCAGGTCCGCTATAAGTTTTTATCACACACACCACATTAACCGAATCATTCAAAGGCAACAGTTTCATTTCCTCTGACGATGATTCTGTAGTTTTAATTTTCAGATAATCGTCCGTAAGTTTCAACATTTCCGATTTACCTCCGAATCTGTTCTTTACCACAGCCTTCATTCCCGATGAAAGAAAATCGGCAAAATCCTGACGATTAACTTTAGTCAGCAACGGAGATAGTGAATCAGGCATTGACACGAATACTGAATTAATATTTTGTGCATTAGCCGAAAGGCCTAATAGTATGGATAACAATAGAATAAATCTCATATTTACATTATAAAAGAATTATAAAAAATTGAAAACAGTTTAATGTTTCTTGGTGCCGACTATAGTCGACAGTAGTGCTGACTATAGTCAGTAATGCTGTCGACTATAGTCAGCAGCTCTGCCCACTACAGTCGGCAGCAAACTATATACTGGTTCAACGAAACAGTTTCTCTATATCATCATCGTTCATGAGCGCAAGAACAGTCTTTCCGTCTGGTGTATAATTAGGTGACGGTGCTGAAAAAAGTCCGTCAACCAAAGCATTCATTTCATCGTTGGAAAGCACCTGACCAGCAACAATAGCAGATGCACGTGCCATTGAAAGCGCTATCATGCTTTGAACTTCTTCTTTCACTTTACAACCTTTCTCTATTGCCGAATGAACAATATTTGTTATAAGCTGCTCTGGATTTAGGCCTTCAATATCAGCTGGTACTCCATTAATGGAATATGTTCCTCCACCTAGTGGGCTGAGTTCAAATCCCAAAGATGTCAAATCGTCCATAATTTCTTCCAGCACAGGTACCTCGGAAGGCGAAAAATGAACCATATCAGGAAACAACATACGTTGCGACAAACCAACGTGTTTCTGTATCTGATCCATATACTTGTCATATAAAATCCTTACATGTGCCCTGTGTTGGTCAATAATCATAAGTCCAGACTTCACAGAAGTGAGAATATACGTTCCTTTATACTGATAATGCTGCGCAGACTTCTCTGCAATGACAGCATCCGGATGCTCGTCATATATAGTCGGCTCGGTAGTTTCTTCTGCTTCTTGATATTTTCCAGAGAAAACCATATCGTCCGGAAATGCCGGAATAGTATCATCCGTCTGACGTTCGTGTTTTTCCAGACCTTGATAAAATGGTTCCCATTCAGTTTTTTTCTTTCCGGCTGATGAATATGAAGACGGAGGAATAATAGAAGAAGTCTGGTTAAACGGATTATAAGTCGGATCGTATGATGTGACAGGAGCCCCCCCTCCAAAAGAACCTGCCATATCAATAGCCGGAATGTCAGGCATTCCTTCTGTATCGAAATCTATAGAAGGTACGGCATTGAATCGTCCCAATGTTTCTTTCACTGCAGCAGATAATATCTGCCAAATGGCCTGTTCGTTCTCAAACTTTATTTCGGTCTTTGTAGGGTGGATATTTACGTCGATATTTGCAGGATCAACATCAAAATATATAAAATATGACACCTGTTCGCCAGTAGGAACAAGATGTTCGTATGCATCGGCTACTGCCTTATGGAAATATGGGTGACGCATATATCTGCCATTAACAAAAAAGAACTGACGGGCCCCTTTCTTTCTGGCTGTTTCCGGCTTACCGATGAAACCATGTATTTTCACCATCGTAGTGTCGATATCCAGCGAGAGGAGATCCTGATTCAATTTTTTGCCAAATACTCCCATTATGCGCTGCCTCAACTGTATGGCAGGCAGGTTAAGGATTTCCGTTCCATTATGATGGAATGTAAACGATACTTCAGGATTTACAAGAGCTATTCTTTCGAATTCCGATATTATGTTGCTCAATTCTGTCTGATTAGATTTGAGGAACTTTCTTCGTGCAGGAACATTAAAGAACAGATTGCGTACAATGAAATTACTACCTTCAGGACATGCCACAGGTTCTTGTTTTTCCACTTTGGAACCGGAAATAAGTATTGAAGTACCCAATTCCTCGCCATGCTGCTTTGTACGCAATTCCACCTCAGCAACCGCAGCTATCGAAGCCAGCGCCTCTCCACGGAAACCCATAGTCCGTAGAGCAAATAAATCCGAAGCCTCTCGTATTTTTGATGTGGCATGGCGCTCGAAAGCAAGACGTGCGTCAGTTTCCGACATCCCCTTACCATTGTCTATCACCTGAATACATGTCTTTCCGGCATCAGTAACAGACACATCAATATGTCCGGCTCCGGCATCAATGGCATTCTCTACCAATTCCTTTATCACCGAAGCAGGCCTCTGTATAACTTCACCCGCTGCAATCTGGTTGGCTACAGAATCGGGCAACAAACGGATTATATCGCTCATAAATTATGTTTCTCCTTTATTTAATCAAAAAGTAAAGCTACCTGTTACAAGATAGTGCAAGATATAAAGTAATAACACAATTGCAACAAACAAGGTTGCATAACTGAGCGGTTTTCTACCACTCTCCTTACGACGTTTCAAATATTTTGTTCCTTCCACAAATTTTCCTCTGATATCTTCAGGAGAAAATTCTTTTGGAGGCAACATGCCAAGCTCACGTTTTGCAGTTTCTTCTATCTTCTGCAATTTTTCCTTACGCTCGTCCACATAGATATACTCATGGTGATACGCTCTTGGTTTTCTCATTGTAAACATTCCCATAATATTATCTATTTATCGTTAAACAAATGTTGGTTCGGCAATTCAATAGGTCCACGCGAACTCTTCTTGAGCTGATCCTCTACTTTTTTGCCTCGCCATATAAATATATCCTTCTTATTTAAAGGACGAATATAATCAAACCATACGAAATTGTCAAGATGGCTTTTCTCCAAAGGTATCTGCGACATAGGATACAGTGTACCGTTCGACTTAGGACTCATAACCATTCGCTCCAATTGCTGGTTTTCCAAATATATGTCAAGCTGACTGGTTTCTGACACATTCATTCCTATCAAAATACTATCTGAATCCATAGGATAATACACAAGTCTGACTGAACCTATCACCTCGACTTTTTCCATAAGTCCGTCTTCGAAATATGCCTTGATTTCCTTTCCTGAAATCTGATTAAACAATGTAGTATCTACAGGTATCTGCTCCACGGAAAGAGCCTGATTTATGATATGTGCCCAGTCAATGGTACTATCGTTCATGTATATATTAATCTGTTCACCCAAGAGTTGCTGATTTTCATTCCAAAGAACAGGGTCCTTATACATGATAAGACATGAATCTTTCGATGAAAACACTAGAGAATCAGCCACACCTTGAACATCTGTTCTGTAAAATCTTACTTTATGATAAGCCTTTACTTCCCTATACATAGAGTCAGTATCAAGATGAAAAGTATTCATGCTAAGCGTATCGGCATGAAGAAAAAGACTATCTCCCTGAGAATAATCTATAGCCAGTGCATTCTTTGTAACGAAAGCACTCTTCAGTTTCTCGTTATAATAGCCATAATCTCCAAGCATCATATTTTTATTGAGGGTATCAGTCATGACAATGTTTGAGAAAGCCTCACCTATACCTGTATTTCTGTCGTAGAACAAAGAATCCCCCGTAAGCTGCTTACTATCGCTTGTAAGAACCGAACGCAGATACAAATCAGCCTTTCCAGTCTGGGTATCATAATATCCTGACTCAGAATAAATATAATTGTTATCACTATAAATATCTGAAGGACCCACTATATTAGCGACCTTTGTCTGTGTACTGTATTTCAGCGTATCGGACAACATTGTGAATTGTGGATTTTCCAGTTTCACGTTATAATAGAAAACAGACATCTTGGTAGAAGGACTGTATTCTCCCCATTCTGAAGTCAGTACATTCTGATCGTCCATCATTGTACCTCCGTCAAAGAAATATCCAAGATTGAATATTCTGTCATAATTCAAACTATCCGTGAGTAATGTAGTTGTTCTGTTTTCCATTCTCACGTTCATTCTCATCTGAGCAATCTGCGTCAGTCCGTCATAATACAGCCTGTCACCATACAGGAACAAAGTATCACCCTGTTCCATCCGAACATTGCTGAATGCCTCGAACGAGTTTATCTTATCATAATAGTATGCACTGTCGCAATACATATATACACTGTCATGGCGGAAAACCACATTACCAACTACTATCTGTGCATCAGGATGCTGAGCGTCTTTTTTCAACTTGTCGGCACGCAACAGATATACCTTACTTTTCTGTTTAGGTTGTGTCTGTGTCCTGCCATTTTGCTGCATATTTGCAGCGGTCATGCAAAAGCCCAACAGGCAGAGAGCACATAACACCAGTACTCTCTGCCCGCCAAACAATATTATTTTATTCTTTATGTTAAACATTCTGTCTATTTAGGCAATAATGTAAATTATCAATCTTTAATCCATCCCGGATACTTGAAATCACATTTTCTCCAGTTAGGATTTATTCGGACGTATGTATTTTTCTGTTTTTCAAGGATCCACTTTTGGATTATCTCTTCACTTCGCTTAGCAGTCACCATGCTCTTCAGTCTCTGATAGTCCTCAGTGATAGTAGCTTTGTGTGCATCGATTCTGTTTTTAAGTTTAACGATAGCGCAAACCTCTTTACCTTTTGAATTTATCATCGTAAATGGTTTGGACACCTCACCTATTTGCATACCTTCGACAACCTTTGCCACTTCCTGAGAAACAAGTCCCGCAAGATGCTGCATCTCAAAACGTGAAGTTCCAGTCTGTGAATTAGCAAGCAATCCGTGATTGTTCTTTGTATCCTTGTCCTGAGAGACCCAAGTGGCAGCCTCATCGAATGTAACCTTACCCTTTCTTATATCATTAGCCAAGGTATCAAGTTTGTTCAAAGCCTCCTCAATCTCGGCTTCATCTACTTTTGGTTTCATCAATATATGACGATAACTTACACGGTCACCACGTTTTTCTATCAACTGTGCTATATGAAAACCGTATTCAGTCTCAAATACTTTCGAAATCTTTTTTGGATCCGTCATATTGAAAATCACATTGGCAAACTCAGGAGTCAACTCACCTCTACCTGTAAATCCGTATTCACCTCCTCGACGTGCAGAACCCGGATCTTCTGAATAATACATAGCCAATACAGAGAAAGACGATTCTCCTTTATAGATTTGTTCTGTAAATTCACGAAGTTTTTTCTTAACTCTTTCTATTTCCTCTTCCTTGACTTTAGGTTCACGTGTGATAATCTGAACCTCAACCTGAGTAGGTATACTTGGAATACTATCAGCAGGTAGATTCTTAAAATAATTTCTCACCTCTGCAGGAGTAAGCTTGATGTCTCCCACCAACTCACGCTGCATTTGCTGAACTATAAGTCCGTTTCTTATGTTTTCCCTCAACATCTCACGTATCTGAGTAGATGTCTTGTTATAATATTCCTCCATTTTCTCTTTCGAACCTATCTGATCTATAAGCCATGCAGTCTGCTGCTCTACCTTCTGAATAACTTCCTGCTCAGACACTTCCACACTGTCTATTTCTGCCTGATGTAAGAAAAGTTTCTGTACAGCCAGTTCTTCAGGAATAACGCAATATGGGTCTCCGTCAAAACGTCTTCCCTCATATTGTGCATTCAGACGCTCGTTTTCAACATCTGATTTTAGAATCGCTTCATCTCCAACTACCCAAACGACCTCGTCTATCACATTGTCCTGGGCTTTAACTGTTAATCCTACAATCATCAAAAGTAGGAATAAACTTACTTTTCTGACATTTAATTTATTCATTTGAGCTATTAAAATATTTTATATCATTATTTTCAGAGGCTTCTTTATACAAGTCTTCTTTCATTCTTGTTATAAACTCTACCCTCTTCGTATTCATTAGTATCTCTTTAATATCATTACCGGCATATTCCAACGGTAACACTTCACCTTGACCAAGAAATTCTTCTACATGCAAAAAATAATAAAATGCAGTATCACTTACTTCAATATTCTTTTCTTTTGTATACTTTCCCTTATCAGCTTCCTTAACAGGCATCCTCAACATAATTTCATCCAGAGGTCGCCATCTGTCATAAAAATACTCATAATCAACAGCATTACGTAAGCCATATTTTTCCAGTCTGTCGATAGAACGTTCTGATGAATCTTTATACCAAAGTCTGACCTGCGATATACCAGACGCAGTTTTTGGAAGTTTTATATATAGACCTTTAATATACGGTTCTCTAGCAAGAAAAATTCCATTGTTCTGGTTATAATAGTTTTCAATATCACTATCAGAAATATTACTTTCTACTTCCTGACTGACAATCTGTTCAATATAAGAATGTGTTATCAATGTCTTCCTGTATGACTGAACAAGTTCTTCTATCTTTTCATTATCTGGAATATTTCCTTCCGCCTTTTCATACAACAGGACATTTTCAATCCAGTTTCTTATGTATTTATCAGCCATTTCCGAACTGTCCTGTTCAGAAATTCCAGGAGGTATTGCTGACACAACTTCTTCTTTATAAAGGAAATCCTTGCCAACTTGGACCAGAGGAGTTTTTCCCTTATGATCTACCGTTTCGGTACAGCCGTATGACAGTATCACTAAAACTGATATTAAACTAGAAAAGCATCTATTATTCATCATTATACAAATCTGTGAACGAAGATACTGTATAAATTAATTACTTCCATCAGAATTAACGGTTTTTAAAACGTCTATATACTTTTCTACCCTTAATTCACGCTCGAGATTTTCAAAGTAAGCCTCTTCATGATAAAGATAATAATCCTGAAGTAAAACTTCATAAACATCCTTATAGCTATCAGGCGTGTAATCCAAACACTTCCCAAACGTGAAAGTATAAGGATAATCTTCAAGTTTATCGTATTCACCACACTTGAAAACCAATTTATCAACATATACATTCTCTCCTATCTGAAACAAACCTGTTTCCATCAACGCATCATAATCAGAATTCTCTCTCATCATTGCTTCAAGAGCCGGTTCCCATTCTTCAACGGGCAACTTTCTTATGTTCTTTTTTATTCTTCTGGCAGCCCTTTTATTTTTACAATGAATTACAGCGCCCTTAAAATGAGGGAATTCCCACCTGTATTTCTTTCTATTTTCTTTAAAGAAAACTTCCAGATCCTCATTCCTATATTTTTTTAAGTGCTCATCATAATATTTCTCCCACTGAGAGGCTAACAATACATCATCTACACAATCTTTATATCCTAACATTTCTAAGTCTGATTTTATCAGAATATGAACACCCTCAGGTGAGATAAAAGGTTTGGAACAAGTTGACCCGTTATTTCTCAAAAATTCATTTTTAACCTCATCCAACAGATATTCCTGATTAATTACTTCTTCACAAAAGAATCTCACATCTGAAAACGTATCGCATATTTCCCATACTTTTATACCTGACTCAAGCTTTGAATATACTTCATTCATAAACTTCAATCCATAACAGGTATCTTCATTCTGAAGAACTCTGTATGTCAACAGATAAGCAAAAGGATGATTTACTATATTTTGATTTTCAACAGAATCTGATATAATTTCTTCAATGATAGCATTCCTTAACGTCCCGTCTATATTTTTGTCTAATCCAAGCCTTCTAGCATCAAAAGCCTTCAACTTAAACCTTGAAAAATAATGAAAGAAATCATCCTTAGAGCAATCTTTATATCTGGATATATCAGAATATAAAAATTCGAACTCGGACAAATACACTTCGGCATCACCTATCCTCATTATCACTTTATCAGCATTATCTACACCGTTAAATGAAAACAGGAATAAGTTACAGACAAATAAAAAATAACATATCACGAAAAATCTTTCCATATCACAACAAAAAAGCATGGACTATACATAAGCGTAAAAGCTTTATATACAATCCATGCCAATTCTAATATTTATTTCAAATTATTGAGGACGGCTATAGTTTGGAGCTTCACTTGTAATAGCTACATCGTGTGGATGACTTTCCAAAACTCCTGCATTTGTAATGCGAGTAAACTTAGCATTATGAAGTTCCATAATATTATGAGCTCCACAATATCCCATACCGGCACGCAAACCACCAGTCAACTGATAAATTACTTCATAAAGTGTTCCTTTATAAGGGACACGCGCAGCGATACCTTCCGGAACAAGTTTCTTTACATCTGTAGTAGAACCTTGGAAATAACGGTCCTTAGAACCATTCTCCATTGCTTCAAGAGATCCCATACCACGATATGATTTAAATTTACGTCCGTTAAAAATGATCGTATCACCAGGAGCCTCTTCAGTACCAGCAACAAGAGAACCAATCATTACACTGTATCCACCAGCTGCCAATGCCTTAACCACATCGCCAGAGTAGCGTAAACCACCATCAGCAATCAAAGGCACTCCAGTTCCTTCCAAAGCCTTAGCTACATCGTAAACAGCTGAAAGCTGAGGTACACCAACACCGGCTACTACACGAGTTGTACAGATAGATCCAGGACCAATACCTACTTTAACAGCATCAGCACCTGCTTCTACCAAAGCCTTTGCCGCAGCACCTGTAGCCACGTTACCAACAACGATATCTACGTTAGGGAAGCGTTGCTTAGCTTCTTTAAGTTTATCAATCACATATTTTGAATGTCCGTGAGCAGTATCAATAACAATAGCATCTGCACCCGCATTAACAAGTGCTTCCATACGTTCCAAAGTATCGACTGTTACACCAACACCGGCAGCAACACGCAGACGTCCCTGAGCATCCTTGCAAGCCATTGGTTTATCTTTTGCCTTAGTTATGTCCTTGTATGTGATAAGACCTATCAGTTTACCGTTTTCATCAACTACAGGAAGCTTTTCAATCTTGTTTTCCTGAAGAATCTGAGCAGCAGTTTCCATATCTGTAGACTGCTTAGTAGTAATGATATTTTCAGAAGTCATTACCTCCTGTATCTGTTTTTCCATGTCCTTCTCGAAACGAAGGTCACGATTAGTTACGATACCAACAAGATAATTCTCGTTATCCACAACAGGAATACCACCAATCTTATATTCAGCCATGATATTCAATGCATCTTTCACTTTTGCATCTCTGTTGATAGTAACAGGATTGGAAATCATACCGTTTTCGGCACGTTTCACTGTTGCTACCTGACGAGCCTGTTCAGCAATTGACATATTTTTGTGGATTACACCGATACCACCCTCTCTGGCAATAGCAATAGCCATCTGAGACTCTGTAACTGTATCCATAGCAGCAGTCACAAAAGGGATTTTCAACTCGATGTTTCTTGAGAACTTAGTCGTGAGTTCGACTGTTTTAGGTAATACTTCAGAATAGGCAGGGATTAACAAAACATCATCGTAAGTCAATCCATCCATAACAACTTTATCTGCAATAAATGACATAGGGCTTTATGCTTTTGATTATTATTGCGTGCAAATATACTATTTTTATACGAATTATATAAATAGAACAAAACACATTAACATATTTTTACGACAAAAAAAGCTTCGCCAAACCTGTCAGGAGGGCGAAGCCTAAATAATATCTTTTAATTGGCCATTTCTGAAATAAACTTGATTCTAACCAGTCTGATTTCTTCTTCTGTATAATCATCACCTAGTTCATCCATGGCATCCTCAATCTTATCCGTTTCAGACTCCTTGAAATAATCATAAATGTCAAGCATGTGATCTTCATCCATTATTTCTTCAAGGAAGTAGTCTATATTAAGCTTTGTACCGGAATAGACAATAGCCTCAACTTCATCCAGCAATTCTACAAAATCAATACCTTTTGCGACTGCAATATCGTCAAGAGCCACTTTACGGTCTATACTCTGGATTATAGAAACTTTAAGTTTTGATTTGTTTGCAACAGTACGTACCCTTAAATCTTCAGGCCTGTCTATTTCATTTTCCTCACAATGAGTCTTGATCAAATCACAGAACTCCTGTCCATAACGTTTTGCCTTGCCGGCACCAACTCCTGGTATATTCTGCAATTCTTCAAGTGTCACAGGATAAATAGTAGCCATAGCTTCCAACGAAGGATCCTGGAAAATCACATATGGAGGTACATCCAGCTTCTTTGACATTTTTTTTCGTAAATCCTTAAGCATTGAGTACAATACCGGATCCACAGCACACGATGCTCCTCCACGCATTGGAGTTTCTTCCACTTCATCCTCGTCAAAATCAGTATCTTCAACTATTTTGAATGATTTAGGATTCTTGAGGAATTTATGTCCGCTTGGGGTTACTTTCAGCAAACCATAATTCTCAACATCCTTAACCAAATATCCTGCAATTAAAGCTTGACGTATCACTGAATTCCACAAGCGTTCTTCTTCACCCATACCCGAACCGAAAACCTCGAGTTCATCATGTTTATGAGCCAACACTTCTGATGTTTCTTTTCCCAGCAATACATCAATAATATAATCTTGTTTGAAATTTTCTTTTACTGCAACGATTGTTTCAATCACTGCACACAATAATTCCTGAGCCTCCACTTGTTTCTTTGGATTTAAACAGTTATCACAATTACCACAATTATCTTCAGTATATTCCTCACCGAAATAGTGCAACAGTATTTTTCTTCTACAAACCGACGATTCAGCATAAGCTGCAGTCTCAAGAAGAAGCTGTTTTCCTATTTCCTGTTCAGATACAGGTTTACCCTGCATGAACTTCTCCAGTTTCTGTAAATCCTTATTCGAATAGAATGCTATACACTGACCTTCTCCACCATCTCTTCCGGCTCGTCCTGTTTCCTGATAATACCCTTCAAGACTCTTTGGGATATCATAATGCAACACGTATCTTACATCGGGTTTATCAATTCCCATACCGAAAGCTATTGTAGCAACTATGACATCAATATTCTCCTTTAGGAAATCATCCTGATTAGTATTCCTGGTAGCAGCATCCATACCGGCATGATACGGCCTTGCCTTAATACCATTAGCAACCAGAATCTCAGCAAGTTCTTCTACTTTTTTTCTGCTTAAGCAATAAATAATTCCAGATTTATCAGGATTTTGCTTAATAAACTTGATAATATCACGATCAATATTATTAGTTTTCGGACGTACCTCGTAATACAAATTTGGACGATTAAATGAAGACTTGAATTCTGCCGCATCGGTCATTCCCAAATTTTTCTGGATATCCATTTTTACTTTTGGAGTAGCAGTTGCTGTTAACGCGATGACAGGAGCTTTACCAATTTCATTTATTATTGGCCTTATCCTTCTATATTCAGGTCTGAAATCATGCCCCCACTCAGAAATACAATGAGCTTCATCAATGGCATAAAACGAGATTTTAACATTCCTGAGAAAATCAACATTTTCTTCTTTAGTAAGAGATTCAGGAGCTACGTATAGCAATTTAGTCTTACCTGAAGATATATCAGCTTTCACCTGATCTATAGCCGATTTTGAAAGCGAAGAGTTTATGAAATGCGCAACTCCATCTTCTTCACTAAAGTTACGCATAGCATCTACCTGATTCTTCATAAGTGCAATAAGCGGTGAAATCACAATAGCAGTTCCTTCCATCAAAAGTGAAGGCAACTGGTAGCATAGCGATTTTCCTCCACCGGTAGGCATCAACACAAAAGTATCATTACCATCAAGAAGACTTCTTATTATAGCCTCTTGGTTTCCTTTGAAAGTATCAAAACCGAAATACTTCTTCAACTGTTCTGTCAAATTGATTTTTTCCGCCATTGCTTCCTATGAATTAAATGATTTTATGATATACTGAAAAGTTCTTATGTAACAAAGTTATAAACAACTTTCAATATTACGCAAATAAAAGGAGAAAAAAAATCGCTAAAACATGCTTTTTTCCCCTTTATCAATTTAAACAGACTGCAGACGAGAAATATTCGACTTTTCCATCTGCTCTTTGGCATATTCCATTGTTACAACAAATTCTTTGACGTTCTGAGACGGTACTGTATACATAACATCTATCATTATTGTTTCAACAATAGATCTCAACCCACGAGCTCCAAGCTTATATTCTACTGCCTTATCAACAATATATTCCAATACCTCTGGCTGGAAGACCAACTTAACTCCATCCATTTCCAGAAGTTTAATATATTGCTTGATTATAGAATTCTTAGGTTCTGTCAGAATATTACGCAATGCATTTCTGTCAAGAGGATTCAAATAAGTTAAAATAGGCAGACGACCTATAATCTCAGGTATAAGTCCAAACGATTTCAAATCCTGCGGTGCGATATATTGCATCATATTGCTACGATCAATCTTAACAGCATCTCTTACCGAATTATACCCTACCACATTAGTATTGAGTCTTTGAGCTATCTTGCGTTCTATACCTTCGAAAGCTCCACCACAGATAAACAGAATATTCTTGGTATTTACCGGTATCATTTTCTGATCAGGATGTTTCCTTCCTCCTTGTGGCGGAACATTCACTATAGAACCCTCTAGTAATTTAAGCAAACCCTGCTGTACACCCTCACCACTAACGTCTCGTGTTATAGAAGGATTGTCACCCTTACGTGCAATTTTGTCTATCTCATCAATAAACACTATACCGCGTTCAGCCTCCTCTACATTGTAGTCGGCAACCTGCAGCAAACGCGTCAACAGACTTTCAATATCCTCACCAACGTAACCGGCCTCGGTCAATACAGTAGCATCTACAATTGTGAATGGCACTTTCAACAGTTTAGCTATAGTACGTGCCAGCAGCGTTTTTCCGGTACCGGTACCTCCAACCATTATGATATTTGACTTTTCTATTTCAACATCATTATTGTCCGATACCTGAAGGAGACGTTTGTAATGATTATATACAGCCACAGACAAATATCTTTTGGCATCATCCTGACCTATTACATACTGGTCAAGAAAAGCTTTGATATCAGCCGGTTTTGGTAATTCTTCCAAACAGATATTACCTACCTTACCTGAATGTGAATGTATATTGGCTTCCTTAACTATCTCATGAGCTTGCTCCACACATGAATCACAAATACAGCCATTAACTCCAGTTATCAGAAAACCTACTTCATTTTCCGAACGTCCGCAAAAGCTGCATTTGTTCCTATTTCTAGTTGTTTTTGAATTTTCCAATGACTATAAATTTTAGTTCTTTAGTTCTTTTTGAGTTTGCAAGTTTTTAAATTACAAAGAAGGCTTGCGAGACATAACTTCATCAATTATACCATATTCCTTCGCTTCCTGCGCAGTCATCCAGTAGTCTCTGTCCGAATCCGCCCACACCTTGTCAAAATCAGTATGCGAATGTTCAGCTACGATAGTATATAACTCTTTCTTGAGCTTCAATATTTCGCGAGCTGTAATTTCTATATCCGAAGCCTGACCTTGTGCGCCACCCAGAGGCTGGTGTATCATCACTCGTGAGTGCGTCAATGCAGAACGTTTGCCCTCCTGACCAGCCACAAGCAACACAGCAGCCATTGAAGCAGCAAGACCTGTACAGAAAGTAGCCACATCACTGCTGATAAACTGCATTGTATCATATATTCCCAAACCGGCATATACAGATCCGCCCGGTGAGTTTATATATATGGAAATATCCCTTCCTGAGTCTATAGAGTCAAGATACAGCAACTGAGCCTGCAATGTATTGGCTGTGTAATCATTGATTTCTGTTCCCAAGAATATGATACGGTCCATCATCAAACGAGAGAACACGTCAAGCTGAGTAACGTTCAGCTGTCTTTCTTCAAGGATATAAGGATTAAGATAACCAGCCTGTGACTTTATAACATCATCAAGCACCATGCTGCTCATTCCCAAATGCTTGGTTGCATATTTTCTGAAATCATCCATAAGTTATATTTTTTTATCTTTTAAAAATACAGAAAGAGACTTTTAGCCATTTCTTTTCCGAGTACAGGACTAGAGCTTGCACCAACCAGAAAAGCCTCGGTTAAAAGCCTCTTCCATTATAATAAGCCTCAGCAATTAACTTCAGCCTGGAATTATATTACTGAAACATTTTGTTGAAATCTTCTACAGATACAGCTTTGTGGTTCAATGTTACCTGACCCTTAACAGCTGCAGCAAGCTTAGATTCAATTGCTCTGTTTACAAGAGCTTCAACGCTTTCGCGTTTCTTAAGCATTTCTTTAGAGTAGTTTTCAAGCAATTCTTCAGGAACGTTGATCATACCGTACTGAGCGAACTGAGCACGAGTAGCTTCCTTAGCCATATCCTGAATGTCAGACTGTTCAATCTTGATGCCGTTAGCTTCAACAAGTTTTTCCTTGATCAAGTGCCAAGTAAGTTCTTCAAGGCTCTTTTCGTAGTTTTCGTTTACGTATTCTTCACCTTTTTCCTTGTTGTTGTCAAGCATGATACGTTTCATCAAATCGTCAGCAAATTCCAATTTACCAACCTTACCCATAGTGTAAGCGCGCAAGTCGATAAGGAACTTATAGTCGCTGTCAGCTACAAACTGAGTAGAGATGCTTTCCTTAACCTGAGCACGGAATTCTTCTTCGTTTGAAGCCTTGCCTTCGCCAAGAACCTGGTCGAACAATTCCTGATTCAATTCACCCGGAATCATACGAGTGATTTCTTCAATCTGGAAGCTGAAGTTACCTTTGTAGTTAACAACTTCTTCTTTCTTAACTTTCAGAAGAGAAGCAAGTTCTGCCTCGTTGTTATCGAAAGCTACAGAAGGATTGAACACCAATACAGTGTTTACCTTAGCACCGTTGAAGATAGCTTTCTGGTCGTCGTTCTTCATGTATGTAGGCATCATAACTGCACCTTCTACCTGAACACCGCCTTCTTTTGTATTTCCGTTTTCATCAAGCTCAGCCAAAAGACCTTTTAGCATATCCTTTTCCTGATAATCTTCAACCTTGTCATATTTAGCTGTACGCTGTCTGTACATATTAACCTGCTGTTCTACCATTTCGTCAGTTACATCGATATCATAGTAGTCAACAGTATCATTGTTTGACAATTCTATAGAGAATTCAGGAGCCAAAGCGATATCGAAAGAGAATTCGAAGTTTTCGTCTGTTTCGAAGTTAGCGTTGTTTTCCTTTGGAAGTGGAGTACCCAACATGTTCACTTTGTTTTCGCGGATATATTCACCAACTTTTTCCTGCAACAGCTTGTCAACTTCTTCAAGAAGTACAGATACACCATACTGTTTCTTGATAAGACCCATCGGAACCATACCTTTACGGAATCCAGGCATATTTACTCTCTGACGAAGTGTCTTCAACGCTTTTTCAACTTTTTCCTGATAATCAGTTTTTTCGATTTGCGCAGTAAGCACAGCACTTACGTTGCTTACATTCTGTAATGAAATATTCATTTCTTAATTGTTTTATATTAATTATTATTCTTATTTTCAAAAGTATAAACTTTTTGGGGTGTGCAAAAATAGTGTTTAATCTTGCAACTACCAAAAAGTCAGGACAAAAAAAATTTCAAAACGGATATGATATAACACTATCACTCACGTATATTCTGTACTTGAAATTCTTTTTTTCTCAAGACAAAGCTATTACTTAAGTACTTTTCTCGTACTATTTTATTCTCTGCTAATTCCTCAGGAGTACCCTGGAAAAGGATTCTTCCTTCAAACAATAGATATGCTCTGTCGGTTATACTCAATGTCTCCTGAACATTATGGTCAGTAATAAGAATTCCGATATTCTTATCCTTCAATTTCCAGACTATATGCTGTATGTCCTCCACGGCAATGGGGTCAACACCAGCAAACGGTTCGTCAAGCATTATGAATTTTGGATCGATAGCCAGACATCTTGCAATCTCAGTTCTTCTGCGCTCACCTCCTGAAAGCTGATCGCCTAAATTTTTTCTTACTTTCTGTAATCTGAATTCAGCAATAAGACTTTCCAGTTTATCTTTCTGATATTCCGGACTTTTATTAGTAAGTTCAAGAACAGAGGCTATATTATCTTCCACACTCATTTTCCTAAATACAGAAGCTTCTTGAGCCAAGTAGCCTATTCCCTTTTGTGCACGTTTATAAACAGGATACGATGTTATATCTTCATCATTCAAAAAAATATGTCCTTCATTTGGTACTATAAGTCCTGTTGTCATATAGAACGATGTAGTCTTTCCTGCCCCATTAGGTCCCAATAGACCGACAATTTCTCCCTGCCTTACGTTTATTGACACATCATTTACTACAGTTCTTTTACCATATTTCTTGACAAGATTCTCCGTACGAAGCACCATACATTCATTATAATCCGCCTGCAAACCGGCATTAGCAGACTTACCTTCGTATTCTTTATCTTTCAATTCTTCCATATAGCTTATTTTGAGCACAAAAGTAGTAAAATTCTTGGGTTATATGGTCATTTACATTAAAATCCTCCTATCTTTTATTATTTAATAGCTAAAAAACAGTACTTTTGCAACAAATTATTTTTTGACATCATGATAAAACCAATCAGTATTCTTGGCAAATACGTAATTCTTATGGGCAGAGTCTTTTCCCGTCCAGAAAGAGTAAAGATGTATTTCAAACAATATGTAAACGAATTGTATCAACTTGGAATAAATTCCATTGGTATAGTACTCCTGATTTCATTTTTCATTGGAGCGGTAATATGTATTCAGATTAAGTTAAACATAGAAAGTCCGTGGATGCCGAGATTTGTCGTAGGATATACTACCCGAGAAATCCTGTTGCTTGAATTTTCTTCAGCCATAATGTGTCTTATTCTGGCTGGAAAAGTCGGTTCTAATATTGCATCCGAACTTGGTACAATGCGAGTCACCCAACAAATAGACGCACTTGAAATTATGGGTATAAACTCGGCATCATACCTTATTTTACCTAAGATTCTTGGACTTATGACCATGATTCCATTTCTTGTAATATTCAGTATATTCGCAGGAATAATAGGAGCATTCTGTACAGCATGGTTTGCAGGTATAATGAACGCAACCGATCTTGAATACGGTCTTCAATACTGCTTCATAGAATGGTATATCTGGTGCAGCTTTATCAAGTCACTGTTCTTTGCATTCATTATAGCGAGTGTTTCGGCATATTTCGGATATACAGTTGACGGCGGTTCCATATCTGTAGGTAAAGCAAGTACAAATGCCGTTGTTTCAAGCAGCGTACTCATTCTATTCTCAGATTTAATTCTTACACAACTATTAATGGGATGATACAGTTAAAATCTATATGTAAGTCATTCGAAGGAAGAACAGTCCTTGATGACATCAATTTCACTTTCGAAAACGGAAAGACCAACCTAATCATAGGTCAGAGCGGCTCCGGAAAAACCGTTCTAATGAAATGTATTGTGGGACTTCTGACACCAGAAAAAGGTGAAGTGCTTTATGACAACAGAAATCTTCTCGGTATGGGAAAGGCAGAAAAGAAAACTCTACGCAAGGAAATGGGCATGATATTCCAAAGCGCAGCATTATTCGATTCACTATCCGTTCTTGAAAATGTCATGTTTCCTCTCGACATGTTCTCGAATGATACATATCGAGACCGAGTTAAACGTGCCCAATTCTGTCTCGACAGAGTAAACCTTCTGGATGCACAGAATAAATATCCCGGCGAGATAAGTGGAGGCATGCAAAAGCGAGTAGCAATAGCCAGAGCAATAGCTTTAAATCCACAATATCTGTTTTGTGACGAGCCAAACTCTGGACTTGACCCTAAAACATCTTTAGTGATTGACGAACTTATACACGACATTACTACAGAGTTCAATATGACAACCATAATCAACACTCACGATATGAATTCTGTAATGGGTATAGGCGACAGTATACTGTATATATATCAGGGACACAAAGAATGGTCTGGAACAAAAGATGATGTGTTTACAGCTACTAATGAAAGATTGAATAATTTCATTTTTGCATCAGACTTATTAAGAAAAGTAAAGACAGAAGAAAATAAGAAAAAATTCTGAATATATAAAAATCACTAATATATGATTTTTTCACATTTTCATGATATCTCGAAATATTCAATAAATATCTTTTAAAATAAAAATGGCATATGAAAATGACAAATTGAAATCATTTCATATGACATTTTATTGACAGATATAGAGTCATATTATATGACATTTAAATGCTTCTTATAAATAAGAGAGCAATTTTCTAACACACAATACATTAAAAATCAATTATTTCACAATAAATTAAACATGTAAGTTACCTATTAATATTTATTTACGGAATATAACAAGTTAATGATAACCTTCCATGAATACAAATTCAAGTTTTCTTATAATAAAATTCCACACATTTTTCTTCAAAAAAAGCATCAAACGCATTTTTACAAACACGTCTGATGCCTAATTAATTAACCATTCAGACTGTTTTTTAAAAACAGTCTATTCCCCATTTGATGTTATTTCATAGTTAGCTTCTACTTTAAAATAAGCACAATCCATAATCCGTTTGTCCCTGTATTTTCTGTATGACAGTTTCCTGATTCCTTGTGGATTTTCAGATTCCAATTATTCTCATTTTGGCAAGCCAAAGGCTTCTGTCATTTCCCTCATCTGATTTTCTGTCATTCCATCCGGTTCAAAGCCCATTTGCTTGGCTGCCGCATATATCAATGCTGATTTATTCAGTACATCTATCTGATCGAATGCAGACATTATGTCTACATCTACGGCAAATGCCCCATGTTTCTCCCAAAGAACTACATCATAATCGTCAAGTTTACTCAAAGTTCCATCAGCAAGCGCTACAGAGCCAGGCAACTCGTAAGGTATAATACCAAGACCGCGAGGACAGAAAGCTTTTGTTTCAGGTATCATACTCCACAATACTTTTGTAGCGACATCCTTTTCCAAAAATCTCTTGTTGTGAGACATAGCTATCAATTCTATGGGGTGTGTATGAAGCGATGCCTTATAAGGAGAATTATTCTTTATAAGATAATTATGCACGCTCAAATGTGCTGGAACCTCTGAAGTAGGCATTACTGGTTGATCGGCTATTATCACATAATGGCTACAGTCGTCAAGTATCCTGATTACAGAACCGTTCTCCATGGGATTACGGGCCAAGTCACGCATACGTTTCTGAGTACCCTTACAATAGAAATAACATCCCTTAAGATAAGGTAATGTTGCGCCTATGGATATCGGCTCAGTGAGGGGAGACATCGATATTATGTCGTCATCCACAAACTCGGTAATATTAAGTGTTATATTACCACCATTACGCTCTGCCCAGCCTTTTTGCCATAGATATCCTGCCACTTCTGCGGCTTGTGATATCTGATAGGCCAAAGTAGGACGATTATTCAAAATTGATACCATAATTGATAAAATTAATAAGTTGTTAAATACTATCAAGTAATTTGTCAAGCAAGTCTTTAAGTTGCAATGGTGTAAGTTGCTGTCCGGAATCGGATAGTGCAGCATCTGGATTGCAGTGACTCTCTATGAAAAATCCCTGAATGTCATATTTTAATGCATCGACACATATACCTTCTATAAGGTCACGTCTGCCGGAAATATGACTAGGGTCGCAATACAAAGGGATGTGTCCGAATTCTTTACGGACTTCAGAACAGATGTTCCATAACGGTGTGTTGCGGTATGGTGTATTGTCCTGAAGACAGAAACCGCGATGAATGAGCCGTACATCACTCAATCCATATTTCATGATTCTTTCTACGGCTCCTTTCCATAACTCTACATCCGGACAAACAGGATTCTTTATAAAAACAGGAATTTCTACACCACGCAAGGCTTCTGCAAGCTCTGTAATCATAAAAGGATTGACTGTGGTACGTGCACCTATCCATAACTTATCTATACCATATTTTAAGGCAACCTCAATATGAGAAGGTAATGCCACTTCTGTCATGACTTCCATTCCAAAATCATGGCGGATATTCTTAAGCCATGGAAGAGCAAGTTCACCAAGTCCTTCGAAACTACCATACCTGGACCGTGGCTTCCAAAGTCCTACACGCATGGTTCTTATACCTATTCCGTTTAAGCCTGATGCTGTATCATAAAGTTGCCTTTCTGATTCTGCACTACATGGCCCCGCTATTATATCAAAAGTTTCTTTCATAACAGTTACAGACTTAAAACAACATCCCGCCATACCGGAGCATGGCAGGAGTTCTTATAAAATAATAATTACTTTTTCAAATCTTCATAAAGTTCAAATGCTTGTTCAGGAGTAAAACCATCATGAACAACAGCATGTACGGCCTGAATCATAGCTGCCGGAGCGTCGCTTTGGAAGACATTACGTCCCATATCAACACCGGCTGCCCCATCATTTACAGCCTTATAACATAATTCAAGTGCCTCTTTCTCAGGAAGTTTCTTACCGCCGGCTATAACTACCGGTACAGGACATGATGCAGCTATCTTCTCAAAGCCTTCACAATAATATGTTTTAACAATTGATGCACCATTTTCAGCACATACGCGTGATGCCAATGCAAAATAACGGGCATCGCGTGCCATCTGTTTGCCTACTGCAGTAACTCCCATTACCGGTATACCATATCGGTAACCCAAATCTGCAATCTTAGCCAAATTAGAAGCAGTAACAGCTTCCTGTTCACCATCACCTGCAGAGAACATTACTGCCATTGCAGATGCATTGACGCGTATCGCATCTTCTACATCTATAAGTACATTACGGTTTAATTCTGTGAGGATTGTCGAACCAGCATCTGAACGTAAACATATCGGTTTGTTGAACACTGGTGGAACTGAAGTACGCAGTATTCCACGTGTACACATCAGGCAATCGGCATATTCTATCAATGGAACAATACTGAGGTCTATCCTTTCAAGACCTGAGGTTGGTCCCATAATAAAGCCGTGGTCGAAAGCCAACATTACTGTACGTCCTGTCTTTGGATTGAATATACGTGAAAGTCTGTCTTTCATTCCCCAACCGAGTGATGAAGCTCCTTTTACATGAAAATCCTGTACGTTGTTTTTTTCCCCTATTCCGAAATTTGCGGCTTCTCTGAAGCCATCCATATCTGCCATAATTCTTAGTTTTTAGTTTGTAATTATATAATATTGTCCCTTATTTTACTGCTTCGCTGAACGAATGAAACATACAGCTCCATGATGTGGCTCCGCTATCGGCAAAACCTATGGAACGTTCGCCATAATTACGCGCACGGCCAAAATTGGCTTTCATCTCTATTGTCCGCGCTGCTCCTTCCAGAGATGCGTCAGCTCCTGCCTTAAGTATTTCAGCAATATCAGAGGATGTACAGGAAGTTATTACATCTACTGCTGGTACCAATGCGTCCATCATGGTCTTATCACCTGGTTTAGCCTGTGTCTGCATCTGAACATTAGCAAGTCCTCCAGCAAACATTTTCTTCACCCCTTCGGCATCAAGTTCAATTCCTGACACTGCATCACTCATTCCAAGGAAGAACGCACCCAGAAGCGTACTTGTGGAACCACTCACCTGAAGCATTACATCAAAACCCATATCGCTAAGCATGGCTTTGAATTCTGTTCCCTTTCGTGCTGTTTCCACTACTACTGTCATAGCGGCTGCTATTGCCTGTCCGTGATCACCGTCGCCTATAACGGCATCGAGGCGTGAAAATTCATCTTCCCTTTCCTTTATATTCTTCAATGCACATTCCAGCATTGACTTGAAATCATCTATGGTAAGCTTGTCTTTCATAGGCTATATGTTTATTTTCCCAGTGTAGTCCAATAAGGAGCATTAGACGGTCTATTCTTAAGATATTCGATGTGGTCATCATCCAATACGGCTACTATCATCTGGAAACCTGCCTGTTCCTGTACGGTGAGCAGTTCCTGAATACGTCCGTAAACCACTTTCAGTCCTCGCGATTCGAGTTCCTTATATGCTTTGCGGAAAACGATGCTCAGCTCCATATGTGTTGTAGCTCCTACACCGTTTATAATAAGCATCATCTTGCTTCCGACAGAAGGTTTAAGCTGTTTACAAAGAAGATCAGTCATCTCTGCTGCTGTATCATCTGCCGACACAAGAGGCTTCTGTCCTCCACCACCTTCACCATGTTGTCCCATTCCTATTTCCATTATTCCTTCAGGAAGATCGGTAATGACAGCTCCGTTCTGAGGATGTGAACATGATTTCATTGCTACTGCAAGTGTAGCTACATTATTGTTATATCTTTCTGCTATCTCTACAAGTTCTTCCAAAGATTTACCTTCTTCAGAAGCTGCTCCCAAGATCTTATATAGAGGAACACACCCCGCAAGTCCGCGACGGTCTGTGTCATCTGCTCCAATACCGGCACTGATGTCGTCGTGTGTAAGTACCTTAGCTACCTTAATGCCGGAACGAGCCGCAAGCTGACAAGCCATATTTGCGCTCATGACATCCCCTGAATGATTAAGAACAACAAGCAGGATACCAGCCTCACGCTTCATAATCTGCAATGCCTTGAACAGGCGTTGCGCACCTGGAGCCGCAAATATATCGCCTACTACAGAACAGTCAAGCATTCCTTCACCTACGAAACCACTTAATGCCGGTTCATGACCAGAACCTCCTAATGTAACTATGGCCACCTTATCTTCTGATTTCGGATTGGCGCGTACCACAATGTTCTCGTCTGCCAGTCTGACCTGGTCTAGATACGCCATTACATAACCTTCAAGCAGTTCGGCTGTTATATTCTCCGGATTGTTTATAAATTTTGTTTGCATAGTAATATCTCCTATTCTTTTAATGTTTTACATGGTTATAGGTCAATGTCATTTTATTTCCATCAGTTCAATTGATATACCTTCTTCTTCGATAAAAGCTATCGTAAGGTGTTCATCGCAGACAGCAGGACCGAAAATCACTTTCTTACCTTTAAGCTCTTCCTCAAGAGAAGATACTGTATATGCGATATGTCCCTGTTTCTGAACTAGCTCCGGCATACAACTACCGGGTTCGAACTTAAGAAACTCGATTTTATTCGGGCTTTTTGAAAAGTCTGTAAGCCAAACGCTCAACCCTTCATTATAGACCGCTCCGGTAGGAATTGTGTCGGTTACAATTCCGACATGATTAAATGTTCTCATGGTTTTAATACTTTTTTAAAGGTTATTACTTATATATCTGTGCGTTTTTATATACGAATATATTCCCAGAATAAATACAGCCATGAAAGCTGATACGACCCATACTATGGCACTGGAGATATCTCCACTGTGACCGTAAGAATGCATCCCGCTAAGAAAATAGTTTACTCCGAAGAATGTCATCAAAACTGTTGATATTGACAACACTGAAAGAAAGTTGAACAGCCACACTGTTATACGTGACTTGAGAAGATGTATATGCGTAACTATAGCATATATTACAACCGTGATCAAAGCCCATGTTTCTTTGGGATCCCACCCCCAATACCTTCCCCATGATTCGTTTGCCCATACTGCGCCAAGAAAAGTTCCTGCAATCATCAGTGCAAGTCCTATCCACATTGATATCTCATTCAGTATGCTGAGTTCATTTATAGTATCAAAGTTCTTTACTACAGATACAGACATTATGGACATATTGGTTAGCCCAATCAGACAGCTGAGACCGAAAAAACCGTAAGCAGCTACTATAACGGCCACATGTATCATCAGCCAAGGGGATTTAAGTACAGGAACCAAAGGAGTGATATGTGGATCCATCCAGTTTAGACCGGAAACAAACAGAAGTACTCCGGCAAATATAATAGCAAGACTGAAAACCAGATAACTGCGACGCATGAACAACAATCCGGCGCAGACGGTAGCCCATGCCACATAGACCATTGTCTCGTATGAATTGCTCCAGGGAGCATGTCCAGATATATACCAACGGAGTGACATTCCGTACATTTGTAAAAAAAAGACTCCAACTATAAAGACGAAAAGTATGGATTTAAGTGTTCTGAATCTTAAACGTTTAATAAGCGATAATAGAGACAGAATCAAAGACAAACCTCCTAAAATGAGATATCCCATCCTGCAATACTTGAACGCATTCAATCTATTGTATTTCACCTCAATCCCCATACGTTTGTGGGAGATATCAACACCAATAGACTTTGCCTGTTGGTAAGTATCTATCATTCCAGCTATCTCGTCAGGAGTCTTCCAATCACCACTTTTCAATGAAGATGAAACCTCTTCAAGATACCAGTCGAATATTCGTGACACAAACATCGAATCTTTCCCTGAAAAAACTGTAAGATCGTCTCCAGGAGAATACCATGTATGAGTAGAATCACCAGGCAAAGGGAATATTCTGAATGCTCTGCGATTCAACAGCATATCCATAAGATTTATCTGTTCGTTGAGTTTCAGCAAATCCTTATCGAATGTATCTCTCTCAGAAGGATTTTTCCTGTAGGTTTCTTCAAGGTCTGTCTGAAGTTTGTATGCACCTAAAGAATCAAGAACTTCAACAAATGCACAATATGGCATAGACAAACCGTAGCGCTCAGCAATATTTCTGTCATCGATGTTTATAAAAGGTACGTTTATCCAGACATCAGGCATAAGGAACATACTCAATAGAGACTGTTCGGCCGAAAGATTTCCAAACTTGTCCGATTTATGTATCTTGCGCAAAACCTCTGATGCAAAAGTTCCTACAGGCATCATCCTACCTCCAGGAGACTGTAGAGGTAATTTACCAAAAATCTCGGCATGTGCTGGATTTATAGCATATTTATTTATGACAGCCTTAAAATCGTTCGTTTCAGAAGCTGTTACTTGTAAGGAGGTTGACAGGAATATTAAAACGGGAATCATAACCTTTACAGACTGAATCACACACAATTTACGGTATAAAGTCATCACACGGGAATGACGTCCGAAAAGTGAGAATAACAATCCGGCCAATAATATTACATACCCGGCATAAGTAATACTACGTCCTGGAAGGTCATAATTTACTGTGAGTATTGTGCCATGCTCGTCCCTGTCGAAAGAAGACTGGAACAAGCGGTAACCTTCGATATCAAGCACATTATTCATGTAGATATGGGCCTTTATACTCACTCCCTCACAAGACACAGTAACAAAACTTTCGTAAGATGAAGGGCTACCAGAACCTGGATAACGTTCAAGAACAAAATCATCCAGTCTCACACTAAACGGGAGCGAAACTATGTGATTAACCCCATTTTCTGTCATAGTCATGCTATCAGCCGTTTCTCCTTCACGAATATGAAGAATACCTTCCTTACCGGCAAAATGGGTTGTAACAGCCCCTGCTATTATTACAACAAAAGCCAAGTGCGTAAGAACAACACCGGGACGTCTGATGCTCAGATATTGATGATTGTGGCTATATACAAAGAAATTCACAATCAGCAATAGCTGAATAAGAAAAAACAATGGGGAATAATACACAACGTCTTTTGCTACGGGGGTGCCGTATATCTTCTCTATAATTGTGGCTACAGCCAATAATACCGCATAAATCACCAATAATATTGCTGAAACCCGGAAAGAAGAAAAAAAACTGTATATATTATTAAAAATCTTATGCATACAAATTAAAAACAAAAAGAGATTCCGGTGCAAACCTTCATTTACATCAGTATTTCCTAATCAGTATCGAAGTATCTGCAGGAAGCACCGGAATAACCCAACAATCAATCCTAAATAATCAATCCTCAATAATAACTCTAAATCCTACATTGAATACTCTCTGGTATGGTAAGAAGCCCTTACGTGAATAAGAAGTAGAGAATTTCGGACGCTCTATATATGAACCTCCACGGGCAACCTTATATTCAGTTACCTGCTTACTGTTTTCTTTATATGGATATGGCAAATAGTCAGAACGGGTCCATTCTGAAACATTTCCATGCATATTATAAAGTCCGAATGGATTAGCTTCATATATTTTACCACCCACTTGTACCAGATTACCGTCATCAACGCTTTCTTCCTTAGGAAGGAATGTATAATACTTGTACCAAGGACTGGACGGAGACATCGGTTTCGGATCAACACCCGACACGGCAAAAAGGAGTGTTGTCTTGTCTGCCAGATTCTCTTTTTTACCAAAGTCTGTGTGCATGTCACCGAACCAGAAATCGCTGTCACTTCCAGCACGGCAAGCCCATTCCCATTGTGCCTCCGTTGGTAACGTAATATTAAGACCTGTCTTTTCGCTCAACTTACGACAATATTCCATTGCGTCATTATAGCTCACACGTATCACAGGCTGTTCAGGTTTGTTGGCAGGATAACCCTGTACAACGTGATCTTTCCACTGTTGGTCAACGTAACGACTATCGTGATCAGGGAAAATTACATTAAACTGTTCATTAGTAGTTTCAAGTTCCGCCATCCAGAATGCCTTCCTAATCTTAACCTTAGATGTAGGATAAGTATCAGAAGGACCATTATAGCTACCCATAACAAATTCACCGGCAGGGATACGCACAAAAGTCATCTTGATTCCCGGAGCAATTTCCACGACTTTACGTGTCTCGCCCTCTTCAGACTGTTTCTCCGAAGCTTTAGCCACATCAAATGGCCATCCCTTGGCTTTGAGTTCCTTAACCTTAACCTCCTTCATCGGTTCAGGCATTTCAGGAGTAATATCGCCCTTGTTCTTCAGGTATGAAGCATAGTCAGCGAGTTCCTTTTTCCAGTCGACACCTGCACCGTTACCATATTTATCTGTAAGTTCCTTACGGCGTTCTATTTGGTCGAATCCCTTATACGGCAACACATCTATTTTATTGGCAAGGAAATATCCCTTGTCCGGAGCGTTATAATCTATCCAGTTATACAATATACGCCATTCTTTGTCTGTAAGCTTGACATTATAATGTCCACGCTTTAACATACGGACCAGTTCACTGGTATTAGGATGGTATTCGTATGGCTGAAGAACAACCATATCACCTTCACCACCCTGACGATGTATATAAGGGTGGAAGTTAAGATATGATGTTCCATAACCTTTTTCATCCTTTTTACCACCTCTCAAATCAAAAGCTTTTTCTCCATTATGACATGCGATACATGCGCGGTCGAGGATAGGCTGTATCTCAAGATCGAAAGTAAACGAGCGTACACCACCTTCCGGAGGAGTAAGTTTAGAAGGTTCCTTCTGTGATGCAATCACGCGCTTAGGTATTGCAATCTGGTTTTGATCCTCATGACATCCGATACATGAAACCACCTCACCAGGCTGACCTGTAACCCAACTTCGCATCCACTGTATTGCTACACCGTCCTTATCAATAGGCTGGATTGAAATAGGAGTATTAGCTGGAGCCTTGAAGATGACAGAACCGTCCTCTTCCACAGGAACCGTACCCAAAAGTCTCTTTATATCCCAACCGGACTGAATTCCGTGCCAGTTATGGTCAGATATTGTCTTTACGTAGGCATATTCGTAAGCATGAAGCCTGAGTTCCTTCACTGTTCCACGAGGAATACCACGCAAGCCTTCTCCTTCATAAATATCCTGAATAAAGAATGTAGCTTCTTTCTGGTCTAGTTTTACACGATCAGGAATTACCGGAGGAGTTACTGATTTTTTTCTCAGAATAGGACTTATAAATCCTTCGCCTTCAGCTTCCATAATACAGGTAACATTGTCAAATATATCTACAAGATAAAGTCCCCACAATCCTGTAGGACTCAATTTAGCAGCTACAAGAAAATATTTGTCATTTATCACAGTAGGCTTGATGAACTGAGGCCATACTCCGTCAACTAATCGATCTTTTATTTCCTCTTTGATTGGTCTGTTACGGTGCGGTATTTCCTGTACCATACCACTAACGCTTTTTCTACCCTTGGCTGGGTCGAAAACTATCATACGTCCGGAACGTGCTATTCCATGATGTCCGGAAATAATTCCAACAAATGAAGAACCTTTTCCAGGGATAGGCTGCACATCGAAAGTACTGTTAGGAAACATGGCACCACTTCCATACAAAGCCTTGTTCTCAGTACCGTCAGGATTCATGTGCATCACGATACGCGAATAATAGTGTGTAAGGTCTGTATATTCCCAACGTGTATACATGATTCGACCGTTACCCATAACCACAGGATTCCAGTTTGCATCCTGATCAAATGTGAGACGGCGCAGATTCTTGTCCTTAGGATTATACAGCACAAGATTACCAACCTGATCACTACCGTTCACACATGGCACTCCCTGATATCCGATATTTGATATGGCAAGAATTCTTCCGTCAGGCAGATATGTTCCATCATAGAACTCTAGATCAGGTTCCTCATTCTCAATCAGCTTGCGGAAACCTGTTCCATCGAGTTTTACTTCGAATACATTCCACCTTTTGTCTTCCTGAAGCTGAGTAAACATTACCCTGTCAGCATCCCAGTGCATACGCAAATCAGCAATAGATGAACCGTTATCCGGTTTGTAAACAGATGTCATATTCACATCACCGTCAATATTTGACAGCGAAACTATTTCAGCGTCAAACCCACCACGACGTGCCGATTCCTGGTTGCTCCAGTTATTGGACTGTGTTCCCAATTGTGGCGCCATAGCTCTATTGGCCTCAGCTCCTAACTTGTACCTCACTGCCAAAATATCCTTATTCTTGACAAGTGGGTTAGAAAGCAAAATGCTTTTCTTTAAAGCTAAAGCTTCCTTAGCATTCTCAACAGCTTGCTTGTCAGCATTGTATATACCGTTAAAACCATTATTTACCAGTTCTGTCAATCTGTCAAGCTTTGAGGAATTCTCCTTATAATCAAATCCTGACAACTTCTTCATATCATCAAAAGCCAACTTGACAGCGTCGACATTTACCCACTTCAATTGCTCCTGAATATTATAAACCTGAAGAAGTTCTTTAGAGAAAGATACATAATCGGTAGTACTACGCAACAGTTCCGAATAATACTTCTTGTCTGCCAACAGACTGACGATATGAGTCAACCCGTTTGTCACAGGATTCAATATCCAGTCTTTCAGATTTCTGTGAAGATTGAAAAGCTGACTGAATAACGCCTCATCTTCTATAAGCGGATTATTTATTGAATAAGCTTTAAAATTTATACTTCCAGAATTAGAACTGTCATCAATACCGACCTCGGCTTCGAATCTGACAGAATTCTTGGGCAACTTATACAATATCATTCCAGGACCCCAGATAAGCACACCGTTATTATACTTTTTGCCTTTAATTGTTATTTCGTCGCCATTATAATCAATATTCTTTTTTACTCCGCCTTTAAGTGCCTGAAAACGCGTATAATCCAGTTTATCCAGCCATATAGAAGATCCGTCTTTCAGACAAACCTTAGCATTTGCCCACAGCGCATAATCATTTTTTCTACCCAAAGAGCCCTGTTCTGCCACAAGCAAAAGGTAATCAGAGTTTTTAGTATCAATCTTCAATAGCTTTGCTTCCTGATTATTTTTAAGTTCAGGTACCACCACCTCATTGCTAATGAATGGTGGTGAACATGCTTTACCACTTTGTGCAAATGCAGGAGCAGCACTACCGCATAACAAAGAAATGAAAGCTATATTAAAAATTTGTCTATACATAAAACCACATTTTACAAAGAAGCTTTGGAATTAGTAAATCTCAACCCAGCATTATCGTGATAACAAGCCCATTCATCAACAATAGCGCCTTCAGGACCGGCCATCATAAAATGGAAAGAACCCAATTTCTTAAGTCTTAATACATCACCAACGTTCTGCACTACATAATTCTTGCTCTTGATAGGACCGTGTACCGCACTTACAGCAGGAGCGTTAGGAGTCTCCTCGCCAATCTCCGAGAAATTATATACCCAGCCGTGATTCACCATCCACGATTCATGCTTGGCAGGGAATCCTTCAGTAGCCACATGAGCATGTTCCGGTATCATCTGTCCTGGAAGCAAATATATGGCATGAGCAAAATATTTGTATTCTGGATCGTTCACCCAAAAAATACCCCCCATACCTACATTTTCAAAATCTCCCAATCCAAAATCTGTAACCCACATATCCTTCGCCATCAAATCAGTGAACGGTACGTTATAGAATTTGAACATGTCTTTCATAGCTTCAATAGCCACATCTTGCTGAAACTTGCCGTCCTTATAGAAATCGGCATTTGTAAATTTTTTACTGTACTTCATAGCTTTATTAATTTCTGTTTTATTACACTCAACTTTTTTTTCTGAATCTTCTTTCGTCTGCGAATTTCCAGCACAAGAAAATCCGAAGGCAGCTACCGCCATAACAATTAAATAATTTTTCAAACTCAAACCTGTTCTCATATCCGTTATTTTTTAAAGTTAATGAATCGCATTATCTACAGTCGATAGCCACGCCCTCTATTTCTATGAGTAACTCGTCACGACATACATCCGCCAACAAATAAGACTGACTTATATTCTGATATTCAGCCATAATCTGATGTACCACCTCATAATCTTCCTCATTTTTCAGATAGATCCTCAATAGCTTTATTTCGGAATCGCCCGTCAGCTGTCGGATATTCTCCATTGTCACATGAAGTTGTTCAACCACATCGTCAGTAATACTTTTCTCCCCACGTATTGCTGCCGTACCGGAGACATAAACCATTCTTTCATTCCCATAACCAAGAGATTTGGCACGTTCAAACTTCGGAGTTGTAAGCCCTGTATCAGCTTTCTCCAACACATTTTCGGAATACGCATGCGCCGCAATCTGCAATTTATTGTCAATAGGCCTAATTTCAAAATCTGCACACTTCAACATAACCGCATCCGCATCCACAACAACACTTTGCCCCGATGTTCCTATCCCCGTAGCAGCCGGATACCCATCGGACCATCCCCATGAAGAATAAAAATCCGTACGCGCGTTATTAAACATCTGGTAATGCTGATTTCCACTATCGTCGAACGAAGTTATGTTTCCTATATAATTCCATTGCCTGACAATAGAATCCACATTAAAACCTTCACCGCGCAATATATTTCCCAAAACATTAAATATACCGACACTACCGGCAGATATATCATCGCCAGAAGAAGAGTGTAAACCTCCAGCATAAAGGAATCTGCCATAGCGGTTTTCCAGCACCACATACGGAAAACCGTTAAAATCTTTGTAGATAAGAGATTCATCCGGGTCAGGTCTGTAACTATGTACCTCAACCACGAGTCCAGCATCCAAAGGTTTCTGAGGCACCAGAGATATTATAGGTAGTTTCCCCTTAAAAAGCTCTCCAACTCTGATACGCAAACTGTTCAGTTTGTCCCGATAATCATCATCGTCCGCCACAGCAGAAAAGAAAACCAATCGTAGAATTTTATATCCGGTATCCATTTTCTGCAATATTTCATTCAGCATTCCATTAAAATCATCACCGGCAGACTTCAATATACTATAATCTATATTCTTAAAATAACTCATAATGAATTAACATATTCAGTTAATGCCTCTATTTCCTTTTTTGAAACTTTTTTATCAATACCATGTTTATGCACCTCAAAAACCTCGCGCATCGTAGCAGCCCTTCCATCGAACAAATATGGAGCCGTACGCCATACCTCCCTCAGCGTTGGAGTATCCCATCCTTGCTCGAATTCCACATCATCTCCTATAACATGCATTTTCATGTCCGTAAAATAAACACCTGAATGACATTCTCCACATTTAAGCTTATCAAAAACCTTCTTACCAAGTTTGGCCTTATCAGAAAGTTCTCCATTCACCAGCCAGGGGCTCGGGACGGGCTTCAAAGATTTGAGGTACTCGTCAACACAACGCGCATCCTCTTCGGAAATATCGAAAAACTGAATGAACTTATATCCAGCTCTGACTGCCAGCTCAGCTGATTCTCTAATTCCTGAAATCATACACCTTGGTGTTACATGGCTGAAAAGCATGCTTTTGCAGTTTTTGGAATTACCGACACCGTCATTCATCAAATCCCAGTTCATACCGTCAGTACGCCCATCACCAGGATGACACCCATTGCAACTTTGCCAATTCTGGAAGCAGTGTGAAGCATCATTGAAGTACTTTTCCCCTTTGTCTATATCGCTTTCCACTCTTTCAGGATTCAGATTATAGCCTTTCACATCCAAAGTATTGATATCCATCACGTTCAGTACATCAGCAAAATATGTCGGAACAATTATGCTACTGTCTGTTAGCACAAAATTCCTGGGGCCGTTTCCCTCCAAAGGAATACGCTGTCGCAAGCCGTACAAGAAAGTAAGATCGTACTCAAGAGCTTGCTTGTTCGGATATGCAAGGAACTTATCCATCATTCCTTTTCGATCTATGACACTGACCTCGTGAGTACCAGAATGTGTAATAAATATCTTGTCATCATTACACTGTATTCCCCATATTCCAGCCGCACCGCGTTCAGGCTCATCCACCAGTACTTCCCCCAAATAGCTCTGTGCCTCCACATCTATCACACTGAACGAACTCGTGTTCATCCAACCCTGCTGTAACTGCGATGTGGGAACTGTGTAACGCCCCAAATTGTGAGAAACATAAATGTATCTGCCATCGGGAGTGATACACACACCACGTGCGGCATTACTACCGTTTGCCAGTCTGATATCCTTTATCTTAGTAAAACTGTCCAGATCAATTACAGACACACAGGTAGCCACATAATCCAAATCTGCCCTTTGAGCAGGAAGGAAATTCGCCACAAACAGATACTTTCCGTCCTTACTAACAACAGCCGACTTAGGTTCCCTCAGAACCTTGACCTTCCTTAACACCTTATTGTCTTTCATATCAATTTCGGAAACAGAATCGTCAAACTGATTACAAACATACAGCCGGTCTGCCTGTCCGTTAATTACAGGACTACATGCACCAGAGCCTGTACTCATTGTAGCAATTTCTTTTCCATCTAAAATATTTATAACATGAAGCAATCCCTGGGTTTCGAAGGTAGTAACATACATCACATCTCCATTCACGGCTACACCTGTAGGAATCTCATTAAATTTATATGATATACTTTCTTTCACTCCTTCGTCAGTATATACCGAAACCATGCGTGTTCCTTTTTCAGAAATAAAGCATTTACCTTCACTGCTCACTGCAATTCCGGTGGGATAAAATGGCGAATTACCCGCAAGCAAAATATTGGATACCCCCCAAAAACAAAAAGCTAATATGTGTTTAAAACTAATGTGTGTTTTCATGATATAATATAAAATTTAATGTCTTACTTTTATATATCCAAGTTCCGCTGAAATTCGTTTCGACGCTTCTTTCATTATAACAGCATCATCACTGATAATTTCATCTGTAAGACGTCCTTTAGGTCCCGAAATCCAAATAGACCCACAAGGATAACCATTATAACCAAATATCGGGACACCTATACAGACCACTCCAGAAAGTTCTTCTTCATTATCCATGGCAAAACCCTGGTTGAAAACAATATCCAGTTCCTTCAAATAATCCTCCTTGCAAACTATAGTACGTTCATTAAATCTTTTAAACTCCATATATGAAAGATACCTGTCACGAACACTCACAGGCAGAAATGCCATAATAGCCTTACCCGGAGCCGAACAGTGCAGTTCGAAAGGCTTTCCCGGCGACAATTTGAAGCTGAAGGCATAACTACCTTGGGCCTGCTCTATGAATATCCCTTTCCTTTCACCCAGCACCCCGAAACATACAGTTTCTTTAACCTTGTCCCTTAGTTCCCTTAAATGGGGCAACACGGTCTCGAGCAGCTGATGCTCATTCAGGGCTCTAAACCCCAAAGTCAGCAATTTGCGCGACAGTCTGTAGCGTTTTGTATCTTCACTGTAAATCAGATAGTCCAGACGTGTCATCGCATTAAGAATTCGATATGCAGTGGTCTGCGAAATATCAAGATCATCTTTTATCTCCTGCAGTGTTTTGCCCTTTACATCAAAAGAGAGATAATCTAACACAGCAAGACCTTTTTCGAGATTAGGAACCTTATAATTGACATTTGGGTTTTTCATATTTGACTCAGCGTTTTCCATATTTGAAATATCATTTCATGTTTTTGACAAAGTACATAGATTATATGAGAAAAGCAAATCATTAACCATTTTTATTATTGAGATATAATAATTTATTTGAATTTCAAATTGGAGAAAAAAAACTAAATACTGCTGATATATTCACAATATCTTCAGAAGGATATAATGTCCATACTATTTTTTTATCTGAATCGAATTCAACCAAAAGCGGCTGGGACTTATCCTTCGTATGACCATTCCAGTTACAGAATAGAGTATTTTCATTTTCATAAACCAATGCTTCTGCAACAAAATTCATCGATAGATTTTCAAATGATGAAGAATCAATAGTATCAGTTATTTGTCCATCATTAGGATTTATATAAACTAGCTTATGACCATCACCGCAAGATACCATCCATTTTCCTTCTTTTGTAACAAATACAGAAAAAGGATTACCTCCACATTTTACCCTCCGTATTATTTCCATTTTTTTATTTGTCTCAATAACTTCACCTTTACCCATTAATGGTATTATATATCCACCATCTTTTTTAACAGTTAACTGTCTAAACTGTCCATGGACGCTTTTTATACCGGTATCAAAGACTTTACTTTTAACCACTTTACCTTTTTTGTTTATCTCTACAATACGAGCTGGATGTCCACACATAGCGAGCAAATATCTTCCATTCTTAAGTTGACGGGCAGTGAAAAGTTCCTCTCCTTTATTAACTTTAAAATCCCATATCACTTCATGGTTCATATTAACCAAACGTGCGCCACGATTATATGCATATAAGATATTCCCGTCAGAAGTAAGTTGAAGATCATTGCAATCCTCACGATTAAAAAAAACATGTTCCCACTCTATTGTTTTAGTGGTTTTATCTATTATCGCAATTTTATTCCATCCACAACCACCAATTAGCAATTTCTCATTGTTCTGACCGAACAATATCAAATAAAAAGACAAAAGGACAAAAACAAGATTTATACGTTTCATATTACTCCTCCATTATTACTCTAAATCCAACATTATACACTTTCTGATAATCTCTATAAGGTAATCTGTAAGTAGACGTTGCACGTTTTGGACGATCATACCAAGAACCGCCTCTAGCAACTTTCTTCATATCACCCATATTTATATCATTTCTTCCATCATTATCAGAGTATGGATATGGTTTATATGATGATAAAGTCCATTCCCACACATTTCCATGCATATCAAACAAATCCCATGAATTGGGAATATAACCTCCTACATTCTCCGATATAAAACCTCCATCATTAAATACTGTGTCACGAGGAATCCAATCATCATACCTGTTAGGTGTGGATATAATCTTTACACTTTCATAATTTTTATATGCAGTACAAGCAGCAAATTCTTTCAGTTTTACATCTCCCAAATTCGCAAAACGTGTAAAATCTTCGTTTTCTTTTCCATACCAATATGGCGTAGCACTACCAGCACGACATGCCCACTCCCATTGCGCTTCAGTCGGTAAAGAAAATTTCATGCCAGTTTTATCGGATAGCCATTTACAGAAATTCATAGCTTCTTGCCAAGAGACTCTTACTACTGGTTGTTTATCACCATTCATAGAGTATCCTCTACGTCCAAATTGATATCCATGCCTATGTTCATCTCTGCTGTCATGTTTAGGATTAAACGCTCTATATTGTTCATTCGTTATCTCAAAACGTCCCATCCAAAACGGTTTGTCAATTGTAACCACACATTGAGGCGATTCATCGACGTTTCTGTCACTTCCCATAATAAATTTTCCAGATGGGATTTTCACAAGTTCCAAACGTATTCCATTGCCCAAATCAATAGTTTTATTTATATTAACAAGATTTGTCTGGATATTCTGCGGCTTTTTCCAAGAATCATATTCACCTTTCTCCGGATTATAAAGAGGCCAATTTTCAAGTTCTGTTTCTCCAATAGTTATTTCTTCTTTTTCCGGAATAACCGGTGTTGTGTTTTCATCAATCTCAGGAAGCCACTCTGTATCTCTCTTTGGAGTACCAAACATATCACTATATAATGCACGCATCTCGTAACTAAGTTTTGTTACTTTAGAGTTAGGTATATCCGTACGCCTTCCATGAAAAGGTGCATTGAAATCAATCCAACAAGATAATTTCCTATAAGATTCATCATCCAACTTTACATTATGATGCCCTTTAATCAACATTTGCATCAATTCAGTCTGGTCTGCATGCACATCCATAGGTACTAACATGTGAATATCACTTTCAATACCAGGACGTCGTACATGACGATGCAAGTTTACATAAGAAACTGTAAAATGTCCACCAATCTTAGTTCCTGCCCTACCACTGATACCTGAGACCCAATCGCTAATCCATTTATCACCCTTCAAATATGGTTTATCTGCATTATCTTCACTATTATGACAGGATACACAATATTTATCAAGTATAGGTTGAACTTCGTGTCTGTAACTAAATCCACGTTCTCTACCATACCATTCTTTTATCTCTTGTGGTTTTTTTCTTGAAGCTATTGTAACTTTGGGTATTGGCAATGAGTTCTTATCTTCATGACATCCAATACATGAAACCATTTCTCCAGGCATACCTGTAAACCAACTTCTCATAACTTGCAAGGCCTTACCTTCCTCATCAAGCGGCTGTACAAACACCGGTGTATTTGCCGGAATATTAAAAATAGCAGAACCATCTTCTTCGACATCCACTTCTCCAAGTATGCGCTTGATGTCCCAAGGACCGTCCATTCCTATCGTTCCCAAAAGTCCTCCCTGTTTCAGTGGACTAAAATCATAAGAACCTATACGAAGTTTTTTCACAGTACCACGAGGAATACCCTCAAGACCTCCTCCATGATAAACGTCTTGTAAGAAAACTGTTGCATAATTCTTGCTTATATCAACCCTATTGGGAATAACGGCAGGTGTTTTTCTTGCTTCCATTATCACAGGATCCAAAAAAGCAGCATTCTCAGATTCAGCAATCAATGTTCTGTTATCAAATCTGTCTACAAGATATATCCCCCACAAACTTTTCTCTGAATCCTTCATTGAAACGATAAAATAGTTTTCATTCAGAGGATAAGGTTGTAAGAACTGTGGCCATATTCCGGTTGAAAACCTATCTCTTATCAACGGTTCAACTTTTTTACCGGAAAAAGGAATCTCCGCAACTACCCCATCAGCTTCCTGACGTCCTTTTCTGGTATCTATAATCATAAGTCGACCGCTTCTGGACCAACCATGATGTCCTGAAGCAACTCCAACAATACAAGTCGGCGAACCTGGAATAGGACGTGCATTAAAAAACGAAGTAGGGAAATAAGAGTTTGAGCCATAGTATGAGTTTTGAGTCGTTCCATCAGGATTCATCGTAAAAATAATTCTTGAATTAGAATGCGGCAAATCCGCATATTCCCACCTTTGATAAAGTACAGTTCCATTATCAAGAATCACCGGCCCCCAGTTACTATCCTGATCAAATGTCAACTGACGTGTTTTACCTGTTGTAGGGTTATATGTAAATAAACCACACATTTTATTGCCGCCATCAGTACAGGGCAATCCTAAGAATGTACCTGTAGAACAAAATATATAATTACCTTCCGGTGTATAACACCCGTCAAAGCTATCAAAATCTTTATATTCTTCAGGAGTAAGTTGAGTCACATTCCCGGATTTCAAATCATATTCAAATAAATGCCACCGATCATTAGTACCTATAGAAGAATACATAAGTCTAGAACCATCAAACGAAGGTTCAGGATCTGAGATTATCATACCCTTAACAGGAGAATACATAACTTCTTGTTTAATACCATCAGAACTGCATACAATAGAAACAAATTCATTATTCCACCCTGTCTTAGGATTTCTTATCTCTGAATTGTTTTGGAAATTTGAAGGTGCAATACCTAACGATGCACTCATTACATTTCTTGAATTGTTATCAAAATATCTTTTTATAGCTACTATACGCTTATCTCTAATAAGAGGATTATCCAGCAAAACGCCATCGAGTATATCCAATATCTGTTCTACCTTTTTCACAGTTTTTTTGTCCTTGGCACGCAAACCGAGAATATACTTATTTCTATTACTTTCCAAGTCATTAATAGCATCTTTCCATTTTGAGTCTGGATTATATATCCCATTAAAATTCCTTTCCAAATCATTTACAGCTTTAGAATAGCTCTCAACAGTATAAAAACCTATACGTTTTTCAAGATCAAAACAATAATCATTAGCAGAGATATTAAGTGAAAATAGCACAGCAATCCCCATAGAATAAAATTTTCTCATAGTTACTATAATTATAAAACCACCATAGACACAACCCTAATTCCATTTTTTCATATATGAATTCACTATTTTCATATATAAAATCAATGATTTTAGATTTACAAATATATCAATAACAAGATAAAAGCAAAGGAATTAACTCTATTTAATAATACATATTAAAGTACTAGATATTAAGATTTTATAGTAATATACAAATGATATATTTTAGTTCATTACAGATGTTTTTTATATTTCAACACTTCAGAAATTGTTAATGCTAAATATTTGAACAAAACACCTTGTCATTTATGTTCGAATGACAAGATGTTTTTTAGATAGATCATTGAAATAATTTGATTAGAATATAAAAAGACTAACTCTCTTTTCTCATCTTATATCCATAAACTACAATTACCACAAAGCAAATCAGTGGAAGTATAAATGATACATTTACGGCAGGCATTTCAAACAACGTTTTACAATCTATAATTGATGCTTGCAAAGGAGGCAATACCGAACCGCCCAAAATTGCCATTATAAGACCGGCAGCTCCAAATTTAGCATCATCACCCATTCCTTTCAACGCTATACCATAAATGGTTGGGAACATCAATGACATACAAGCCGAAACACCGACTAAACAATACATTCCCCAAATATTTTCCAACAGAATAACACCTGAAGTAAGAATAATTGCTGCAAATGAAAGTACCATAAGCAACATTCCTGGTTTTACAAAACGAAGCATAAAAGTACAGACAAAACGACTTATACAGAATATCACCATTGCTACTATGTTATATTTCTGCGACAAGACCTCTGCTGCTTGTTCTTCCATACCCTGCGCCATAAACAGTCGTGTTCCATATTGTATAATAAATGTCCAACACATTATCTGTGCTCCTACATAGAAAAACTGCGCTATAACACCATATTTGTATCTTCTTCTCGAAAATATTCGTTTCAATGTGGGAACAAAATCTATAGAATGTGATTGATCTGCATTTCTTGGCATTTTTGACAATCTGATTACTAAAAGCATTGCCATTATTACTAAACCTATTACTAAATATGGCGCTATAAGAACTGACAAATCGGAATCTCTTACAGCTTCAAACTCTGCCTGACTTAACTGTGCCCTTTCAGCTGTATCCATTGGATTCAATTTATTTTGAATGAAATTCATTGCCACATACATACCCATAAGAGAGCCTATCGGATTGAACGCTTGAGCAAGGTTAAGACGACGTGTAGCAGTTTCTTCCGTTCCCATTGACAATATATACGGATTACAACTAGTTTCCAAAAAAGATAATCCACATGTCATAACAAAATATGCCAATAAGAAAGGATGATAATCACCAGTAAGTTTTGCAGGGAAAAATGCCAATGCACCTACAGCATATAATCCCAATCCCATCAAAACTCCTGCCTTATATGTATATTTTCTTATAAACATAGCTGCAGGAAAAGCCATGGCAAAATATCCACCATAAAAAGCTACTTGCACCAAGGCTCCGTCAGTAACGCTCATTCTGAATATTTTTGAGAAAGCCTTTACCATAGGATTAGTTATATCGTTAGCAAATCCCCATAAAGCAAAACACATTGTTATCAATATGAAAGGGAATATATAACTGACTCCGTCTTTACTAATAATAGATTGTTTCATGAATAATTTTAAAGTTTAGGTTAATGATTTAAGACGAAAGGAATAGGGTTAATAAAGATAAAACATTCTTTCCATTGGCTGCCATTTTTCTGAAGATGTACTTCCCGGTTCAGAACACTGGAATATAGACATATAATCTTCCCATTCCTGCTGTCTCGGCAATACTGCAAGTTTATCCATCGCAGAGTCCCAATCAAAATCCAAAGGAGTTTCCACAATCATGAAAAGTCTTGTTCCTAGTATGTATATTTCCATTTCTAATATTCCTACACTGCGTATACCCTCAAGTATTTCAGGCCATATTTTTTCCTTGCTGTGACGCAACCTATACTCAGCAATCAGGTCTGGATTATCTCTTAAATCCATTGTTCTGCAGTATCTCTTAACATTACAATCATGTTTTCTGGCTTCATATCCATTATTTACCATATATTACATTTTTTTAAATTCACATTTTCGTCTATATAAATTCAGAATAATAATACTGCTAATTACATTAACTTACAATTATCTTGTTTCAACTTTTGTCAATTACAATTGTCAGTTACAAACAGACAGTAAAGAATTTACTGTCTGTTCATGAACTTCAAAATTAACTATAATCTTATAATCACCAACAATCTATTTGTTTTTATTTATAAATAGGCCCATAATTCTGGCAAGCCCTATAGTCTGCACCTTCCTTGTCCATGCCAAATGCGTTCCATGCTGCAGGACGGAATATCTTGTCATCGTCAACATTGTGCATACATACAGGGATACGGAGAATTGAAGCCAAAGTAATCAAATCTTGGCCAATATGACCATAGCTGATGGCTCCATGATTTGCTCCCCAGTTATTCATTACAGAATATACATCTTTGAAAGCAGGTTTGTCGCACAAGCGTGGTACGAACCATGTAGTAGGCCATGTACGGTCAGTACGTTCGTCAAGAAGTTTATGTATTTCAGGATCAATTTCCACTGTCCAGCCTTCGGCAATCTGAAGAACAGGACCAAGACCTTTCACCAAGTTAAGACGGCTCATAGTAACAGGCATACCACCTTTTGAAAGGAAGTTTGAAGAGAAACCGCCGCCACGGAAATAATCTCTGTTAGCAGGATACCAAGTAGTAGCTTCAAGACATTTTTCCACTTCAGCATCTGTAATTTCCCAAGACGGTTTCATTGTAGGATTTCCTTCAGCATCTGTCTGCTGACCAGTTCCGTCAAGAGTAGTTGCACCGGAATTGATAAGGTGTATGATACCGTTCTTTGCCAAACCTGTAAGTTCTTTTCCTGTCACACGTTTAACTGCTTCTGGACTCCAGTATGTACGAACATCAGAGAAGATCTGTGCACGGTTTGTCAACAAGTGACCGAATAGCATAGCTACACCGTTGCATGCATCGTTTTCTGTTGCCACGACAAATGCCTCACGGATACCATTCCAGTCGAATGATGTATTAAGCAACGCTTCTGAATAGTCACCGTTTGGATAGAAGTCAGTCCACTGACGCTGTCCTTGGAAACCTGCAGCTATTGCATTATGTCCTAAGGCTTCTTCCTTGAATCCCATTTCCTTCAGTTTAGGATTACCTGTCATAAGGTCTCGCATAATGATAGTCATCTTGACGATAAATTCCCAATCGGCATCCTTTTCTTCACGAGTCTTTTTCTTTGCATCTACATTGAAATCATTGCCTTCGTTCTTCTTGCAATATTTTTCTGTCCATGCCATAGCTTTGGCAAATTCTTCCTTATCATATATGCCTTCAGTCATACGACGGATAATTTCAGTCAAGTCAACAGACTCATTACGCATTCCAAGGTATTCCTGGAAGAAATCCGGATTTACGATAGAACCTGCAATACCCATTGACACGCTACCCATAGAAAGATATGACTTGCCGCGCATTGTAGCTACAGCCTGTGCCGCACGTGCAAAACGAAGTATCTTTTCCGCTACATCAGCAGGGATTGTATTGTCTTCAATATCCTGTACATCGTGACCATAGATACCGAACGCAGGTAAACCTTTCTGTGCATGACCAGCAAGTACGGCAGCCAGATAAACGGCTCCCGGTCTTTCAGTTCCGTTAAATCCCCAAACAGCCTTTGGATAATAAGGATTCATATCCATTGTTTCAGCTCCATAACACCAGCAAGAAGTCACAGTGATAGTAGCACCTACACCTTCACGTTCGAATTTTTCTGCGCAAGCTGCACTTTCAGCTACACGTCCTATAGTAGAATCAGCGATTACACATTCAACAGGACTTCCGTCTCCATTTTTCAGATTAGAAGAAATAAGTTCTGCAACTGCTTTGGCAAGATTCATAGTCTTTTCTTCAAGGCTTTCGCGGACACCACCCTGACGTCCGTCGATTGTGGGACGAATCCCGATTTTCGGATAATTTTTCATTGTTTCAATAGTTTTTAAAGTTTGTTTTTAATATTTTTACTTACATAATCCTGCATTCCATAGCTATGCTGAACTATGCTGATTTATCTGTATTAATAAAGGAATATTGTAAATGAATAAAACTGAAATCATACCGAATTACGTAAATGCACCTCAGTATGGAGATAAGTCCGAACTACCTCACCCGTAAGTATGAATTTTGCAGCCTGCTTTCCCATCTCATCCCAATTTACACTCAAAGCAGTGATTCCGTCATCTATAACTTCGTATGCGGGCGTATCATTATATGCAATAATACCAAAGTCACGTCCGCACTTAATCCCTTTTTCTCTACTTCTCTTTATTATATTCACAACATCTGTCTGACGAATAACTATATAAGCCACACCATTCTCCACATCTGTGATGTCCTCCTGTTCGGATATTTCAGAAACTATGTCATTATCATGACAGTACTGTATGAAGCTGTCAGCCGAGACTCTAGGATGTTTTGAATCAGCAGGAAACTGGAATACTATCTTACGATATTTCTTCAGCCTATCAGTAAGTTTGGTAAGAGCATTATAGAACTCATCATCAAAATTCTGGCATATATAAGAATAATTCTCCTTCTCGAACTTTCCGAAGTCAAGAAGTAACAGACGTGAAGAGTTTATCTTATTAAACAAAGGCGAGAATTTCTCATTGTCAAAATTCATCACCACATAATAATTGTAACGGCCTATAGCTTCATGCAATATAGTATTGAATATATGTTCATTATATTGATGAAACCACAAATCCACTTTATATGATGTAGAAAGTTTTCTTACGAAGCTATTATATAGCGTGTTTTTAAAAGGTGAATACTCATCAAGAAGAAGAAATATTTTCTCCTGGCGATTGGTCACATAATATCCCTTACCTGGAGTAGAATCGATAAGTTTCCTCTCACGTAAATCAGAAAATGCCTTAAAAACAGTATCGCGCGACACATTGTAAGCCTTGCTAAGATAATTTATGGAAGGCAGACTGGTATCTGTCTTGTATTTCCCCATCATGATATCCTGTTCTATGATATCAGACAGTTGCTTAACCTTTGTGGATTGCTGTCCGAAGTTTACTTTATCTTTCATTTGCAAGGTCTTAACTGTGCTGAACTGTTCTGACACAAAGAAATGAATTTTATTTTTGACAACAAAAAGTTATGACATGTTTAACAACAGAAAGTAAAGGAAAACTTTAAAAGATATAATATACAAAAAAACCCAAAGCTGCGAACAAATCGTAGTTTTGGGTCTATTTTATTTATTTCAATTATATAATGAAACTAATATTATTTCTGCCTTACAAATATATTTATAGGAGTTCCACATAATTTCCACCGTTCTCTCATTTTATTTTCCAAGAAACGTTTATAAGGTTCTTTCACATACTGAGGTAAATTTGCAAAGAAAACAAACGAAGGAATCTGTGTATTTGGCAGCTGGGTAATATACTTAATCTTGATATACTTTCCTTTATTTGATGGAGGTGGATAGGCTTCTATAAGCGGCAATAATTCCTCATTAAGTCTTGCAGTTGGTATTCTTGTTGTTTTAGCAGAATAAACATTTTTTGCCTCCTCCAAAACTTTAAGGATTCGCTGCTTTGTTAACGCTGAAGCAAATATTATAGGGAAATCTGTAAACGGTGCAAATCTACTACGGATAGCATCCTCATAGTTTTTCATTACTTTTACAGTCTTATCCTCTACCAGATCCCACTTATTAACGACAACGACCAAACCTTTCTGATTTCTCTGAATAAGACTAAAGATATTTAAATCCTGTCCCTCTATACCCCTAGTTGCATCAAGCATGAGTATACATACATCAGAATTCTCAATAGCACGAATAGAACGGACAACAGAATAATATTCCAAATCCTCATTAATCTTATTCTTTTTTCTTATTCCTGCTGTATCTACCAGATAAAAATCAAAACCAAATTTATTATATCTGGTATATATAGAATCACGAGTCGTACCAGCAATTTCAGTGACGATATTTCTTTCCTCTCCTATGAAAGCATTTACAATGGAAGATTTACCGGCATTAGGTCTACCTACAACAGCAAATCTAGGTATGTCCTCCTCAAATATTTCATCTGCATCTTTTTTGAATTTCGACACTATAAGATCCAGCAGGTCACCTGTTCCGCTTCCGCTAAGTGCCGATATACAGTAAGGATCACCCAGCCCCAAAGAATAGAACTCTGCTGCATTATATTGCAAATCGTTATTATCAGTTTTGTTTGCAACCATTATTACAGGCTTCTTTGAACGCCTCAGAATATCTGAGACCTCCATATCAAGGTCTGTAACTCCATTCATTACATCAACCACAAACAATATAACATCGGCTTCATCCATAGCCAACAATACTTGTTTGCGAATTTCCTCCTCAAAAATATCGTCTGAGTTAACCACCCAACCTCCAGTATCTACAATGGAGAATTCCTTTCCTAACCATTCAGATTTACCATACTGACGATCACGGGTTGTTCCCGCCTGTTCATTAACTATTGCCTGACGAGTTTTTGTCAGACGATTAAACAGTGTTGACTTTCCTACGTTCGGACGTCCAACAATTGCAACTAAATTTCCCATATTCTTATTTGTTTACGGCTATCCCAGCCGGTGATTAATCTAATTGATAACCAAAATTCCTTAACTCTTTATCAGAACTTCTCCAATCCTTATCTACCTTTACAAATGTTTCCAGATAGATAGACTTACCAAAGAAATGTTCAAGTGTCTTCCTAGCTTCAGTTGCCACCTTTTTAAGAGCCTTACCTTGTTTTCCTATTATTATCCCCTTCTGTGAATCACGTTCAACAAAAATAACAGCATTAATACGAATACAATTCTCTTCCTCTTTAAATTTTTCAACTACAACCTCAACAGCATAAGGAATCTCTTTATCATAATACAAGAGAATCTTTTCTCTTATTATTTCAGTTACAAAAAAACGAGCAGGCTTATCAGTCCACTGGTCCTTACCAAAGTAAGGAGGTGAATCTGGAATCAGTTCCTTAATTCTCTTCATCACAACATCAACATTGAATTTTGCAATTGCAGAAATCGGAATGATTTCAGCATTAGGCAACATTTCATGCCAATCCTCAACCAGCTTAACCAATAAATCCTGATTTATAAGATCTATTTTATTTATCAACAGTATAACCGGCACGTTTATATTACGCACTTTCTCTATAAAGTCAGTATTCTTATCCGGTTTCTCTACTGTATCAGTGACATACAATAACACATCGGCATCAACCAATGCAGACTCTGAAAAGTTAAGCATTGATTCTTGCAACTTATAATTAGGTTTCAACACTCCTGGAGTATCAGAAAATACTATCTGCATGTCTTCAGTATTCAATATACCCATAATACGATGACGTGTGGTCTGAGCCTTGAATGTTGCGATAGATATCCTCTCACCAACCAATAAATTCATTAATGTAGATTTACCTACATTAGGATTTCCGACAATATTAACGAAACCAGCTTTGTGCATAATATATTTTTATATTATATGACAAAAAAACGCATCTGTCAGGGATGCGTTTTTTGTATATTTGTTTTTTACTGTCAAATATTACTTATTTCCGTCATAACCCCACTTTACATAAGCAGCTCCCCAAGTAAATCCGGCACCAAATGCAGTGAAGATTATGTTGTCTCCTTTTTTCAGCTGTTTTTCGTAATCCCACAAGCACAATGGCAATGTACCAGCACTAGTATTTCCAAAATGCTGAATATTAACCATCACCTTTTCCATTGGAACACTGAGTCTGGAAGCTACGGCATCAATAATTCTTAAATTAGCCTGATGAGGAACAATCCAGTCTATATTATCTTTATTCAGACCATTTCTTATTGCTATTTGTTCGGTAACATCCGACATATTGGAAACAGCATATTTAAAGACAGTCCTTCCTTCTTGATAAAGATAATGCATCTTATTGTCTATAGTAAAATACGAAGGAGGGCATACAGAGCCTCCGGCCTTCATATGAAGAAAAGGAAGTCCCTTACCATCTGTCCTTAAAATGGAATCCATGATACCATAATCTTCAGTAGTAGCTTCAACCATGCAAGCTGCAGCACCATCACCAAAGATAGGACATGTCGCACGATCAGAATAATTTACCATTGAAGACATCTTATCGGCTCCAACTATAATAATTTTCTTATGTCTTCCCGACTGAATCATACTTGCAGCAGTTTCCATTGCATACAAAAAACCGCTACATGCAGCCTGCAAATCAAAAGCGTAAGCATTTTTCAGTCCCAACTTATCACACAATATAGAAGCTGTAGAAGGGAAATGATAATCAGGAGTAGTTGTTGCAACTATAACACAATCTATAGAATCAGGATCTGAGTTCGTTTTCTGCATAAGCTGCTTTGCCGCCTTACGCGCCATATATGATGTACCCAATCCTTCTTCATTAAGAATGCGTCTTTCTTTCACACCAATTCGAGTCATTATCCACTCATCATTAGTGTCAACCATTCTTGATAATTCTTCATTTGTAAGAACATAGTCAGGAACATATCCCCCAACACCTGTTATTACCGCATTTATTTTTTCCATCGTTTCAAATTTTAGTTTGAATCCTAAAAATAAAGCCGAAGAGCCGAAGCCCTCCGGCTTTATTTTTTCAAGAACATAAACTGTTCATGAAAAAGTTCCACTCTGATTATAGAGCAGCCTCTTTTTCAATTGCTAATTTACCTCTGTAGTAGCCACAAGCTCCACATACTGTGTGATACACATGCCATTCACCGCAGTTTGGGCAAATAGCCAAAGTAGGAGCAACTGCTTTATCATGAGTTCTTCTCTTAGCAGTTCTCGTTTTTGATTGTCTTCTTTTAGGATGTGCCATTTTACTAAAACTTTATTTAATTATTATTTAATATTTTCTTTAATGCATTCCAACGCGGATCCGTTTCCTTCGCTCCATCCTCATCATTTTCGGATTCATCACATTCGGAATGAGCAGCATCTTCGTTGTCATATCTCATCAGACCACTCAATGCCTGTTGCATTTCTTCGTTACATTCCCCCTCTTCATGTACTATTCTGTATGGGAGACTAAGATATGCAAATTCATATATATTCCAAGCCACATTTATTTTTCCTTCCGATTCCGGAATAGTCAAGATTTCATCATCATCAGAAAATTCATCTCCTAGTTTTACCTTCAATTCATTCTCTGTGTCAACATCAACATCAACTTCATCCAAACATCTATCACAAATGCCAACAACATACCCCTCAATGTGAAATTCCAACAAGAATGCCCCTATTCCTTTTTTCACTGTCACAGTAACATCCAACTGGCCTTTCTGAATATCTGTAGCCTCTATCAATTTAAAGAATTCATCATCCACCTTATATTTATATACAGCAGATGATTCTCTCATATTCTTTAAATCTATATCATATATTTCTATCTTTTCCAAGTTTGAATACCATATAAATCGGGCGACAAAGTTACAAAAAATAATTCATTAATTCTAATATTTGCGTTCAATATTTTGTCAAAAAAATATATACACGTATAGTAACCCTCTGAAAAGAAAATATTTATTACAATAAATCTTATACTTCATGCACAATACCAACAAAAGAAATAACTTTGCATAAGAAAGAAATATTAGTCAGAGTTTTTAATGGATAATTTATCTCAAATCACACAAGAATTTATCTTAAACCACCGTAAAGATAATGTTAAATTGCTTGCTTTACAGTATAGCAAACAAACATGTATTAATATAAACGAAGCCATTACACAAATAGCCGGATGGCAAATCGCAGAAAAAAAAATCCCTTCATGGGCTAAGCAGGAAGGAATCATATACCCTCAACATTTATCAATGGAACAATGTTCCTCAGAAGTTACAGCCAAGTATAAATCCTCACTTATAGCTGGTGAAAGTTTTGTAGATCTCACAGCCGGCTTTGGAGTCGATTGCTCATTTATGGCAAGTAAATTTAAAAAAGTCCATTATGTAGAAAGACAAAAAGAATTATGTAAAATTGCTGAACACAACTTTCAGACATTGGGATTAAACCATATAACAATACACAATACCGACGGAATTGACTTTTTAAAAGAAATGAATAAGGTAGACTGTATCTTTTTGGATCCCGCCAGAAGAGATAGTCACGGAAGTAAGACCGTTGCTATATGCGACTGCGAACCTGATATAAGAACTATTGAAGATATGCTGGTAGATAAAGGACAGACAGTCATTATAAAGCTATCTCCAATGCTTGATATCTATTCCGCCATGAATGACTTGAAATATTTAAAAGACCTGCATATAGTATCGGTAAACAATGAATGCAAAGAGCTTGTAGCAATACTTCAAAAAGACATAAACAATAGCAACATAAATAAAGACAAAATAAATATCGAATGTGAACAAATTCTCACCAACTCACAATCACAACATTTCAAATTCAACTTTTCAGAAGAAAAAGCCACAGAAATCGAGTATTCAGACAGTATAGAAAATTATCTATACGAACCAGGAGCTTCCCTACTTAAGGCCGGACCATTTAAATTAATATCAAAAACATTCGGGATAAAAAAGTTACATCCAAACAGCCACCTATATACATCAAAGGAAAAAATTAAAAATTTTCCAGGCAGACAGTTTAAAGTAACAAATGTTTCAACATTCAATAAAAAAGAGCTCAAGACCTTCCTTCAAGGCCTTGAGAAAGCTAATATAACAATAAGAAATTTTCCTTCCACTGTTGCAGATTTAAGAAAGAGATTAAAACTTAATGAAGGTGGCGACATATACATATTCGCCACAACACTAGGAAGTGGCGAAAAAGTTCTTATAAAATGCCAGAAAGATTAAAATCACTTTTTCTTCAATAAAAAATCATCAATTGCACGCTTTAAACTTTCTTTTGGAAGAGCCCCTTGAGCAATCTGCGGATCACCACTTACCGGAATAAAAAGCAAAGTTGGAATACTACTTATGCCAAACGCTGCTGATAACTCCCTCTCCTTGTCCGTATCTATTTTATAGATAACTATTTTACCGGCATATTCCTTGGCAAGCTCTTCCAATACAGGTGCAATAGCTTTACATGGACCACACCATGTAGCATAAAAATCTACAATCGCAGGTTTATCCCCTTCGTATACCCACTTATCCGAATTCTTCTCATAATTATAGACCTTTTCTATGAATTCTTTTTTAGTCAAGTGTTTTACATAAGACTCATTCTCACCAATTCCAACTCCCCTGACAATAAAAATATTCATAAAAAATATCACCAAAGCAAACAATACGTTTTTTCTCATATTATATCAATTTTAAATTATAAACATCTTATTTTTTTAATAAACATTCAAATTTACGACACTGTTTCATACATTAAGAATTTGTAAAAGGTACTACGACTACATATCATCCATAGACAACCCCTTATAGGAGATTTTATACCCCCTGAACTCACCCGTGGCACGCAGAAATGCCGCTGCCTTATGTTTCAGGACATCCAAGTCGATATTATCAGCATTACGTTTCACCTCGTAAAACGTAGCTTCTTCGTCCAGTTCATTCTCGGCCACAATGTCGATTTCATTTTCACCCTTGCGGTCCCACCATCCTCCAATGCGCGTGTAGGCATGGCATCCAATCAGCATACGCCTGAAATAGCGTTCGAGCATCAGACCGCTGAACGTCTCGTAATCCCGGTTGATTATTGTCTTCAGGCTGTCATAGTTCTCAATTTCAAGCATATAGCTGTACTTATAGATGAAACGGAACCAGAACGTGAAGAAGTTGTCCTCAATCGTATAGCGGACATTCTTTGTGGAACTCTTCTCAAAGAGGGGCTGCTTCTTGGCAATGACCTCATACTCGTTTTCCAGCTTGGTCAAGTATCCGCCGATTTCCCTGCCCACAATGTCCTCTATTTCCGAACGGGAGGTCTTGCCTCTTGCTATAGCTGACAGAATCGAGAAATATACACCATAGTCCTTACCGAACTCCTCGATAAGGACAGCCTTGCCTTCTCCCAGAAAAATGGAATCAGCCTTTATAATATTGTCAATCATGGCCGACTTGGTAGTCGCTCCGGCATCCACAAGCAGCTGGACATACTTGGCCACGCCACCCGTGAATGAATACAGTGCCAGCAAGTCCTCCGACGTGTGTCCCGGATGATATTCCGCGAGTATTTCTTTCAACACAGTAGGAGTGAACGGGCGTACGGTCATAAAACGTGTCTGTCTGTTATACAGAGGTTCCTTCTTGTCCTTGAATATCTTTGTCATCATAGAGTATATCGAACCGCAAACGACGAGATTCATGTGAGCTTTCGTACTGTATATGTCCCAGATCCGCTGCATGTCGCTATACACCGACTTGTTCACGCGGAAGAACTCCTGGAACTCGTCAATGAACAATGTGACCGGACGCTCCATGGAAAGCTTCATCAGGAATTCAAACACATCAGCGAAATGTTCTGCCCGTCCCATTGTTGGGACTCCAAGCTTGCTCTCTATTTCAATCCGATAATCCTCACACAAATCACCTTCAGCCTTACGGGCAACAAAGAAATATAAAATAGGTTCGTCCTCGTATGCCTTCCACACGAGAGATGTCTTACCTATACGGCGGCGTCCTGTCACTACCGTGAACTGGGCGTTGTCCCTCGACATCCTGCGAATCTCACGCAAGGATGCTATTTCATCTGTTCTATCAAAAAATCTCATATCATTAGTCCTTTCTTTGTTTATTCCCGAAACACTCATTTCGGAAATGACCGTTTCGCTACTGCAAAGATAAAGCAAACACACTGAAAATCAAAATAGAGGTGGAAGTTTCATAAACGAAACAACCAAGGATCATACTTTTCAATAACCGTATTTGGTTATTGAATTGAATTTTCTTATGAATGCATAAAACAGTAATTACAGATAAACATCATGAAATTGTAATGTCGCAAAACAAATAAATATAATTCATTTGTCAGTTTTACGGAAATTATTATCATTGTTCATAAAGAAAATCAGTATATTATGACAGATGTCGTAAAAATAGCATCCTATATCTGCCGACGTTATCGGCAACAGTTTGGTAGAGAGATTGATGAAAAGAAGTTGCATAAGTTACTTTATTTTACTCAGCGAGAATCTATTATCCAAACAGGAGAACCTTTATTTAAGGATTGTTTTGAAGCCTGGAAATATGGTCCTGCAATGGTTCCTGTAAGGCAGAAATATCGGGATAATGCATTACATGAAGAATTGTTACCTGAAATAATAGAAATTTATAAGTCTGTATTTGACATGGTGTTTGAAACATATGCACAAAAGGATTCTTGGAGTTTAAGTAGTATTACACACGGAGAATACTCTTGGCAAAAAGCAAGACAGAAGGTTACAATAGAAAATCAACATGCGCTTATCATTACAGATGATATCAGAGAAGATGCCGAAGGGATAAAAATTAGACGTTTTATATATGAAAAGGCAAATTCCTTGATGACAAAAACAAACAATCATGCAAATAACTGAAGAGCAAAAGTAAATACTAAATTCCCTTGTTTGCGAACGCCTGTCTTCTAACGATAAGAATCTTAGGTTGGTCAAGGCTTTTTGTAATGTAAGAAACGGAAGTTTGGAACACACCCTAAAGAACGAAGCCTATGAAGAGGACGTGGCTGAAAATATTGCTTATTATCTCATTAAAGACAAAAAAGAGAATATTCTTTTTTATTTTTCTATAAAATATGGAATCCTATATGATTTGTTTGGTGAAGAAGATAAACTACGCAAAATAAATTCTCTTTTCCATTTTCTCGTAGAGCTAGAAAAAGATCCGTCTTCTACTGAAGAAGACAAAGAGACTAAATCCAATTTAGGTTTTAAGAATTCTAATGAATATGTTACGGCTATTCCACTTTATGATTATGCTTGCAAGTTCATGTATCAAGAATTAAAAGATATTGAAAAGAAAAGAAAGAATTTCTACTTGGAATTTAATCCTGATGAAAAGAGTATTTAATAACTCAAATTTCAAGGTGATCTGAAAAGAGTAGAGGGTGTGCCAAAGACACACCCTCTACTTTGTATGAGATTTTAATAAAATTTATTCTGAAGGAAGTTTAAAAGTTTCAGAATAAGTACCAAAATACCCTGCAGACACATAATAGTACAAATTTGCAACTATAGTGTTAGTCTCAGGATTATATTCTCCACCATATTGGCTATTGTTAACGTAGATAGGGCCATAACTGGCATGGGTACCTATTTGCTGGTCTTCTACTACTACTTCATTATTTTCATTTACTTTAATAACCAAGTCTTTACCTTCTTCTGTTAATGAAACAAATTTATACCAATTTGCATGTGATGCTTTCATTGTTTCACATGTAATTGTTTGTTCAAAGAATTGACTTATCATTTGACTTTCACCTATAGGATTCCACTGAACAATTTGGACACTACCTACTAGAGTTGAAATGGTAGATTCAATATATGGATCTATAGAGTGATTATCCAGTTCTATTGTTAGGTTGTATAGAACTCCAACTTCTGCATCCGGAAATGTAATGTCAAAAGTTTTAGATGATTCACCATCAGCAAAACTCACATATTCCGGTACATTGAAAATACCAGTCTTATTATCTATTATATTTAGACCAACAGTGCACTCGCCTTCTGTTATCTCTCGTGTAACAGTTAAAGTAATTTTCTTCTCTTCATCAGGTGTCAATTCCTTAAAGAAGCCATCTTCACTCTCTAGAAATGAAGCTTTTACACAATCTTTGCTTATTACTTGAGCTGGTGTATATTCACAATCTTTAGTACAAGAAACAGAGCCAAACACAAGTACCATTAACAAAGCCGCGTAACCATATTTATATAATTTTCTCATAAATATTTCTTTTTAATATATTACATTTATATTAGTAAGCTTGACTAGGATCAGGATTTTCATAACCTACTAATGCAGAATTACTGTTTTTTTCTGTAGCTACTATACAGTAATTCATCCATGCAGGTCTTCGTGAAGTATTGAAATTAGTTAATGATTTCCAATTTGATCCTTGATAATCACGTGTAACAGACATATCTAAGCGTTTAACGTCAAAGAATGTCAATCCTTCGCCCCAAAGTTCAACTCGTTTCTGGAATACTATTTCATCAATTACATTTGAATTTGTACATGAATAAGTATATTCAGCAACATCGTCTGCTATACGATAATTATTCATAAAACTTTCAAGAAGTGTTTTACCAGTACCTGGTGCAACATGTTCAGCAGCTTCCGCCTCAATAAAGTACATTTCCTCTACACGCATTAATGGGTATGCAGTAGCAGCAGTAAGGTTTACATCGTCTGCGTTTCCTTCACCTGGACGGAATTTTAAACTACCATATTCTTTTACTGTAGATGAAAAATCCATATAAGCAGAGCTGACGTATTCATTTTTATCACTTAGTGGTGAACCATTTGGAGCTTTCCAAAGGCGTTTTCTGAAGTCATTATCATCTATGCGATTATACATACTGGCATCTATCATAGCTTGTGCTCCGTATGCACCAGCATAACCAAATGATGTCTCATTTGATTTCCATGAGGTCCAATTGATTATACCTGTTTGAACAAGATCATTTTCTTTAACTAATTGCGCTCCCCACATCCAACAATTTATATTATTAAATCCTTTAGATGTACTTAAGCATTCCTCTTGTGTCATTGGTGCTAAATTAGATTCTGTAATAGCTAACCTCGCATATTTTTGGGCATTCTTATATGCTTCAATATCGGAATTACCATTAGCATCCTCAGCTAACCACATATAATATCTTGCCATTAACCCATAAACAGCATCTAAATGAGGCAATACATGAGAACTTTCTGTTAGATTGACAATATATTTTTCTGCAGCTTGTAAATCTGACAATATAAATTCTGCCATTTTCTCACGTGTTACACGTGGATTATTCTTTGCTTGCTCTTCTGTTGTAGTTTCTGTTACAATAGGAACTGTAAGTCCTGTTACGTCATTACCTGCTAGGTTTGGCATTTTAGTACCATCTGTTGGCAGATATTCATACATGCGGGCTAAATCTAGATAAAGCATTGCTCTATAAGCATATGCAGCACCAATATATCCCTTTTGTATTTCTGTAGCCTTATCAATAGGAAATGCTGCTAATAATTTATTTGCAGATAATACACATCTCCAATAAAAATTCCAGACAATTTGATTGTATAAATAATCCTCTCCCATAGAAATATTACGCTCCCATGCCTGAAACTGATCGTAATTACTTGCGTAAATTGGCATATCATTTGTCTGTATATCACGAATATGCATCATTGCCCCATATCCCCAATCAAAATGATAATCTCCAACTGTAAATACAGGAGTATTTAGCATTGCGTGCATACCCCAAAGCATAGCTGAGGCAGATTGATCCGATGAAATAATTTGGTCTTCTGTAGCTCCATTAGTAGGAAATGTCTCTTCTATACAGCTACTCATTACAAGTGATGAAGAGATACAAAAGCCTGTTAAAAGTTTTATTATATTTTTCATATTTGATAATCTTTTTATCTAAGTTATAAGTTTAGAATGTTAATGTAATACCTCCTGAGATAGTACGCATAGGTGCATAATATGAAGATGTTACATTACCAGATATACTTTGTCTAGGATCGAGTCCCTGACGTTTCGACCATAACCATAAATTCTCACCAGCGAAATATAAGCGAATTTTTTCTATTCCAGCTTTACGAGTTACACTTGCAGGTAATGTATATCCAAATGTTACGTTTTGTAAGCTCAGGTAAGAAGCATTAGTTAAGAATCTATCAGATGATGAAGCTGTAAACTGATCATCAAATTGCAGGCGAGGAATATTACTGTTTGGATTCTCAGGAGTCCAAGAATTTAGTAAATCAGCATGGAAATTACTACCTTTTGAACTTGTTCCAGGAGAAGACATCATTGAAGCGTAATCACTATCATAAACTTGCCCTCCTATTTGGTAATTAAAGTCTGCCGAGAAGTCAAATCCTTTGTAGCTAAATGTTGTACCAAAACCACCATATGCATCTGGCAATGCAGTTCCGCAATCATAGAATGTTGCTGATGAATAATTAGTTGTCTTTACACGTGTTACATTACCTTCAGAGTCCTTTTGATCCATGTAATATAGAGCCTCACCATTTTCATTAACTCCAGCATACTGTTTCATTCTATAGGTGTATAGAGGAAGACCTTCACCAAAGAATTTATCGCCACTGCTAAATCCTTTATGTTCACCTAAACTCATACTTTTACGTTCTTCTGGAAGGTAAATTATTTTATTTTTATAATGTGTCAGATTCAAACGAATATCCCAAGTTATATCTTTTGTTTTTATAGGAGTTCCTGTTAATTCTATTTCAACTCCCTGGTTACGCATATCACCAACATTTGCGTAATAAGAACTATATCCAAAAGATGGAGCTAATGGGAAGCTGAATAGCATGTCAGTTGTTTGACGTAAAAAATATTCTATACTACCATTAAATCTTGAATTGAACAATTCAAATTCGATTCCTGCATTAAAGTTTCCATTTGTTTCCCATGTTATATCTTTATTACCCATTGTCTCAGGAACTGCAGCTGGTTCACCTCCTGAATTTACAATTGTATATGTATTTACATAACGATAATTACCTATATTATCATTTCCTTGTGAACCGTATGATGCTTTAACTTTCAACAAATTAATCCAATCTACATTAAAGAAATCTTCTTTCGATACAATCCAAGCAGCTCCTGCAGACCAGAAATTACCCCATCTATTATCAGGATGAAATCTACTTGAAGCATCGCGACGGTATGATCCAGACAAGAAATATTTCTCAGCGTAATCATATTGGATACGGCCAAAATATCCTTCTGTATTATAGTCTGTTGTGTAGGAATTACTACTTCCATCAGTAATAGCACCAGCAAGTTCATGATTGGTAGGATCGAACATATTTGATTTACTTGCATACAAATAATAATATTTATATTTATAAGCTTCATGTCCGATCATGACATCCAAATTATGATTTTCAAATGAACGTTTCCAATTCAATATCTGTTGGTGATTGAATGCCAGACTGCGTGTATGAGATTTATTTACTATACCATTCTGGCTAGCATACTGGCCATAATATGGATTTGTATATGATGTTTGACGTGTTTCATCAAGAAATACACTGCTATTCCATGTGAATTTAAAATCTTTAAGGAAACGTATATCAACGAACCCAGAAGCATTCATTCCATTACCTTCAGAATTATTCTCATCTAGTATGTTTGAAGCGTATGCATTAGCGCCAGACATATAAGGGCGTTCTAAATATGTATTATTTCCTTCTGCATAATAACCATCACCATAATCATAACGCTTAAAGCCATTAGAATCATATAATATGTTTCCCTGAGCATCACGTATATACATAGGATAAATCGGTGCCATTTGTGTAGCAATAGCAAAAACATTTCCAGAAGAGCTAGAAGAACCATCTTCAGTCAATGAATTGGCGTTAAAATGAATATATGCTAAATTAGCCCCCACTTTCAACCAATCGTTTACTTGATAATCAGCTTTTAATCGTCCATTGAGACGTTCGTAATCAGACTTAGCAGTAATACCTTCATTGTTTAAATAGCTAACAGACGCGTAAAATGAAGATTTATCTGTACCAGCACTTACATTTACATTATATTCCTGTCTTAATCCATGATTGTAAACTTCATCCAACCAATTATCCGGACTTAATAAATACTGTTGACCTCCATATTCAACAATATTTCCTAATGTCGCATTAGGATTAAGTTTTCCATTTGTTCCGATTAAGAATTGTCCTTCAGGTATATTGTAAACATTATATCCTAATGAATAAGTATTAGCAGAATTAGGATCAATCATGTTTTGATTAGTTGCTATATGTGCTTGACTAGGAGTCATACCTTCAGCATTAACGTAAAAGCTCTTCAATGCTCCATAATACATTTCATAATATTGAGCTGGACTCTTAATTATATTATAATCTTGCACTCCTCTTGAGTTTGATCCCCATTTTGCGTCAACTGTAACTCTAGCTTTGCCAGAATTTCCCTTCTTAGTTGTAATGATAATTACGCCATTAGCACCTCTTGCACCATATAAGGCATTTGAAGCGGCATCTTTCAACACTGTCATAGATTCTATATCTTGAGAAGATATATTATTCATATCTCCGTCATATGGTACACCGTCTAATACAATCAAAGGGTCGTTTCCTGCATTAATAGAACTGATACCACGTACACGAATAGTTGGAGAAGTTGCACCTGGTTGCCCAGAGACATTATTTAATTGCACACCAGACACCTTACCACTTAAGGCATTAGCAACATTTGAACTTTGAATTTTGCCAATTTCTTCTGATGAGACAACACTTGCAGATCCCGTAAATGATGATTTTTTAGCAGTACCATAAGCAACGACCATAACTTCATCCAGCATTTCTGCATCAGAATGAAGAGACACTTTAACTACAGGTTTAATAGCAACCTCCTGTGGTTTCATTCCTATGAATGAAATTACCAGAGTTCCGGCCGAACTTTTCCATAATATCTGTTTCTCAATGAATTATGTTAGTGTATATAAATAAGAATATAGTTAAGATAATCAGGCATTTTTTTCTAAATCCTTCACTATTCCCTGCGGAAGTATGTCTGCATAATGTTGTGTGGTACGGATATTCTTATGTCCTAGTAGTTTTTGTACCGTGGTAATATTTACACCTTTATATACAAGTAAAGTTGCATTAGTATGCCTTGCTGTATGAAAAGAAATGTGAGTATTTACACCAGCCAATGCCTTTATTCTTTTAAGTTCCTTATCTATACTGGAGTTTGAACTTATTTTGAAAAAAGAATTCATATTGTGTTTATACTTATTTAATATAGAAATTGCTTTACCGTTGAATAATAAATACAATGGCAATCTAGTCTCAACTCCAGTTTTAACAGATTTGTACATAAGCCATATCTTATCATCAATATTCATCAGATTATCTTTTGTTAATGAACAAAAATCAGAATATCTTAAACCTGTATAACAACAAAACAGGAATGCATCCAGTGTATGTTGCATATTTCTATTTTTTTTTGCAAGAACCAGTTTTTCTAATTTGTTTAATTCTTCAGGTAATAAGAAAGTATATTGAGACTCGCCTTTAAGCATTTTGTATCTTCTGAATGCGTCATCAGAGTTATTTATTAGTTTTCTGTTCACAGCTTCATTGTAAAAGCTTCTAAGATGTTTTATATGTTTAATGATAGTATTTATCTTGTATTTTCTGGCAAAAAGAAATTTTTCAAAATTCATAATATATTCATACGTAATATTGTTGAATGTTGTGTTATAATTGAATAGACTCAATACTTTTACAGTTGTCATAAGATTTCTTTTTGTACTTTCCCTTTTTCTACTAATATGAATATATTCTTTACAGAAGTTTAAAAATGAAGATTCCTTCGCTTCATTACACCAGCTATCTGGCATGGTTAATTGTTCCAAAGTCATTGGAGTATCGTTTTTCCACATTTTAAGTTCTTGCCATTCCAGTTTGAGGATACATTCCTGTAAATATCTATTCAGAAGTTCATGGTTTGGGTGAGTTGAGTTTACCTCTTGAGAATATGAATTCCAATATTCCGGTTTAAGAGAAACATTTGTTGGCAAATACACTTTTTCTGAAAACTGCCTTGCTTCTATTACGACCGTGCCAAGTGTATCGGCATTTAGATTATTTTCACTATTAAACACTAACCTAAAATAAATTTTCTCCATAATACTTTTTAATTTATAAATTGTGAATATAGTTATATATTATTTGTCAACACATAAACAATGGCTATAATAAACTTATGATTTGTAACAAAAGGATTGTGATGCTTACAAAATGATGTTTTTATGATGTAAAACATATTTTAGATTGCATTTTTAAAAGAAAAATGTCAATTTAAGTGTTAAAAAGCAGGTTGTGTTGATATTTTGCTTGAAAAAAGAGAAAAAAATCCAAATTTTATTAGTACTTTCGCAACCTGTTAGAGAGAACAAATTTTTATTAATGTAAAGTTAAACTTTAAGAGAGATTTTTATGAAAAGAAAATTGATGCTGTTAATGACCTGCCTGTTTATTGGCATTGGTCTGGTAAACGCTCAGGTCTCTAAGGTGACAGGTACTGTCACTTCTCATGAGGACGGTTTACCGGTAGTAGGTGCATCTGTATTGGTTAAAGGTACTACAGTTGGTACTGTAACTGATATTGATGGTAATTTTACTATTACTAACGTTCCAAGTTCGGCCGGAACTCTGATTATTTCATTTATCGGTATGAAGACTCAGGAAGTTGCTATTAAACCTGTAGTTAAAGTAAGCCTTCATTCTGATACAGAAGTTTTGGACGAAGTTATGGTTGTAGCTTATGGTACAGCACGTAAAGAATCTTTTACCGGTTCAGCTGAGGTTATCAAAGCTGATAAGATAGAAAAAAGACCTGTTGCTAATGTTACTAAAGCATTAGATGGTATGGTTGCTGGTGTACAAACGACATCAGGTTCTGGACAACCTGGATCAGGAGTATCAGTAGTCGTTCGTGGTTTCGGTTCTATTAACTCATCACAGAACCCATTGTATGTTGTAGATGGTGTACCTTATGATGGTAATATTTCTGCAATAAATCCTAATGACATTGAATCCATGACTGTACTAAAAGACGCATCAGCTGGTGCTCTATACGGTTCACGTGGTGCCAATGGAGTAGTTATGATTACTACTAAAAAAGGTAACTCAGGCAAAGTTAAAGTTAATTTGAAAGCTAATTGGGGTGTTTCTTCAAGATCAATCCCACGTTATGAAACAATGGATGAAGCCGGATATTTGGAAACTGTATACCAGTCATACAAAAACGATCTGATATACAATGATGGTATCTCTCCTTCGGATGCAGCTGTATTAGCTCTCCAAAATATGAAAAGCGGCGCTACAGCTATCTTGGGAGTAAACGAACAGTATAATCCATTTAATTATTCTATTACAGAACTTATCGATCCAACCACAGGAAAAGTGCGTAGTGATGCTTATTTAAAATATTCAGAAGATTGGATGGATGAAGCAATGGATAAAAGCCCTTTACGCCAAGAATATAATGTTTCATTCAACGGTGGTAACGAGAAAACTAAATATATGTTCTCTCTGGGTTATCTTGATGAAGAAGGTTTGTTGAAAACAACAAGCTTCAACCGCTTAAACGGTCGTATGAATATCAGTACAGAAGTTACTAACTGGTTAAAAGCGGGAATGAATGCCAGCTATTCAAGAAACGAGAGTAATACTGCTGTAGAAAACTCTTCTGGTTCATCAAACGTATGGTACACTGCACAACTTATGGCACCTATCTATCCGGTATTCGAGAAAGATGCAAACGGTGCTACAGTTATGGATAATTTAGGTAATCCGGTATTTGACTACGGTTCTAACCGTCCGGCTGGAGCAAATGCAGATTGGAATACAATCGCTACATTATACGATGACAAATATTCAACAACAAGCGACAACCTAAGTGGTCGTATGTTTGCTGATTTAGGAGACCTGAAAACAGGTCCATTGCAAGGATTAAAATTATCTGTAAATTACGGTTTCGATATTGTAAACTCTGCAGGTATGACTTATTATAATCCTTATAACGGAAACTCTGTTTCAGTAAAAGGTACAATACAAAAAGCTGTTGCCAGAACTATGAGTTATACATTCAACCAATTATTAAGTTATGATAGAAAATTTGGAGTACATCATGTATCTGCTATGGTAGGTCATGAGTTCTACAAATATAACTACCAATATCTTGGTGCATCAAAAACCGGTTTCCCATTTGGTGGATTGTATGAATTGGACGCTGCAACTACTATTACTAGTGCATCTTCTTATCAGCATAATTATGCCGTTGAATCAGTGTTATCACGTTTTGCATACGACTATGCTGACAAGTATTATTTGTCTGCAAGTTTCCGTACTGACGGTTCTTCCAGATTCCACAAAGATAACCGTTGGGGTAACTTCTGGTCTGTAGGTGCAAACTGGCGTATTTCACAAGAAGAGTTTTTAAAAGATGTTTCTTGGATTAATAATTTATCAGTTAAGGCCAGCTATGGTGTTCAGGGTAATGATAATCTGGGAACATATTATGCATGGCAGTCATTCTATGATTTAGGATATCCAAATGGCAATATGAGTGGTGTCGCATTGTCATCACTTGAGAACAAAGACTTGAAATGGGAGAAAAACGGCAACCTGAACGTTGGTTTAGAAGGTAGATTCTTTGATCGTTTATCTGTTGGTATTGAATGGTATAGCCGTAAAACTAGTGATATGTTAATGTCATACCCTATGGCAACATCATTAGGTTTCGATGGATATAACAAGAATATCGGTAGTATGCGCAACACAGGTTGGGATATTACATTAAATGCCGACTTAATCAGAACAAATGATTTCAACTGGAATCTTACTTTAATGGGATCAACCATTAAAAACAAAGTGTTACAGCTTGCTGACAAACCTGAAATCATCTCTGGTAGCTACATCATTCGTGAAGGTGAAACATTAAATTCATTCTATACAGCAAGTGCAGCCGGTGTTGATCCAGCAACTGGTAAGCAACTATACTGGGCTTGGGATACAGATGAAAATGGCGTAAAAGGTGAAAAATATATTACTGACGATCAGGCAAAAGCTACTGCATGTAAAGAAATTCAGGGCAGTCGTATTCCTAATCTATATGGATCATTTACTAACAGTTTTAAATACAAGAACTTTGATTTGAGCGTTCTGTGTACTTATTCTATTGGTGGTAAAGTCTTAGATGGTGTATATAATACATTACTTTATGGTAACTATATTGGTCAGGCAAAAAGTAAACATCTTGAACGCGCATGGAAACAACCAGGCGATATTACCGACATTCCTAGAATTGAAATAGGTAAGAGCTACATTATTACAGATAACAATTTGATTAATGCATCATATTTGTCTATCAAGAACATTACATTAGGATACTCTTTACCTTCCAATTTGATCAAGAAACTAAATATGGAGAATATCCGCATCACAGCAACCGGAGACAACCTGGTACTATTCAACCATTTGAAAGGTATGGACCCACAATACAACTTCACTGGTGGTACAAACTTTGGATATGTTCCTGTTAGAACTATTTCATTCGGTATAGATGTTACATTTTAATGATTAAAACTATAGAAATAAAATGAAAAAGAATTTATTATATATCTTTTCACTTGCAGGTTTATTGACATTTAACTCCTGTGCAGATGAATTGAATACAGAACCAACTGATAAAGTTTCAGGAACTCAAGTTTTCGAAGATGCCAATAGTGCAGAAGCGGCAATAAACGGTGTATATAGAATGTTATATGTTGCCGGATGGAGTGCAAACTGGGGTTCAGAGAACTGTGGACAAACAGCAATCCAGTTGCTGGCAGACTTAATGGCAGAAGATCATTTGATGTATAGCCAGGGACAAGGCTGGTTCTATGAAGATTACAGACTAAATGTACATGGAGATTTTTCGAATACTTCAGGTCGTTCATATTCTATTTGGAACTTCTACTATACTATAATCAGTAATCTGAACTATATCATTGCTTCCGAAAATACAATGGGAGGTGATCCAGCAGAAGTCAAAAGAATAGTAGGTCAAGCATACGCTATGCGTGCATATAGCTATTTCTATTTGATACAATTATATCAGCAGACATATAAAGGTAATGAGGATAAACCAGGTGTTCCTGTATATACAGAACCTACAGTTGCTGGTTCCGAAGGAAAACCTCGTGGTACTGTTCAGCAAGTATACGACAGAATTAATGAAGATTTAACTAAAGCTACTACTTTATTAAAAGATCTTGAACAGAAAGATATTTCTCACGTAGATTACTATGCAGCTCAAGGTTTTCAAGCCAGAGTTTCATTGGTACAACATGAATATCAGAAAGCTGCCGATGCTGCTGCTGAAGCACTTAAAAAGCCAGGACTCCAATTGGCAAGTGTTGAAGATTTAGGTGGAAATAATAACGTAGACGTTTCGGATGTTATGTGGGGTATGAAAATTATAGCAGACCAATCTAGTGGATTTGCAAGTTTCTTCTCACACATGGACGCTGATGCCCCTGGTATGTACGGTTCGAAAGCACCTCAATGCATTAGCACAGGTTTATATAAACTTATACCAACTACAGATACACGTTTAGCATGGTTCCGTGGTGCACTGAGTGAAGATGAAGAAGTTGCTGGAACATCTAAAATCAGCTATTGTCAGTTAAAATTCAAAATGGCAGATTATACAACTCGTACAGGAGATTATATACTGATGAGAGCTGAAGAAATGGTCTTAATTAAGGCAGAAGCAGAATGTCATTTGGAACAATACGCTACAGCTCGTAACACAATAAAAGAACTAGGTACATTACGTGATAATGGTTTTGAAACAAGATTGGCAGGTAGAACAGATTCTAATTCTTATAATTCTAACACAAACTCAGCATTAGTAACGCTGATGGATGAAATTTTATTCCAACGCCGTGTTGAATTATGGGGTGAAGCAGGTAGAATATTCGACTTGCAACGTCTTGGTTTAGGTTACAACCGTAAATATGAAGGTTCAAATCATACTGAGACTGTTCAAACAAAGAATACTGAAGCGGCTTCTCCACTATTTATCCTTCCATTACCTCAATCTGAAATTGACGGTAACGAGAACATAACCGATGCTGATCAGAATCCTATTGTACAATAATTTAATGCACAAATAAAAATGAAAAGAAATATATTATATTGGAGTCTATGCCTTTTATTAGGTGCAGCAACATTCACTTCTTGTAATACAGATGCTGAAGGTGTACTGTACGAAAATGGAACTGGTGTAAGTTTTGCTTCAACAACAATGTCTGAAGAAGTTTCTACAGAAAATGAAGGTAAAATTCTTGTTCCTATATACAGATCAAACACAAATGACAACTCAGAAATACAGATTACTATTGATGAAAATACTGTAGCTGAAAACATATTTACACTGAGTTCGTCAACTGTAAAGTTTAATGAAGGAGAGAATGTTTCTTATGTTGAATTAAACTTTGATCTGAATTCACTGGGTGCAACAACTACCTACAATATCACTTTAGAAGTTCAGGATGCATCACAAGTTTCCATATCAGGAGAGGGAAGTATAAAAGTTACTGTTAAAAGACAGTTGACATGGACATCATTTGGTACTGGACAATTTACTTCAGAGTTCTTTGGACAAGCTTGGCCACAAGCAATAGAAAAAGCTGCTGAAGGCAATATCTATAGATTAGTAGACTGCTATGTTGAAGGATACCCTATAGTATTTTCATTAAGCGATGACGGACAGGAACTTGTTGCCTGGGATATACAAGCAACAGGTTATACTAACGCCACTTATGGAATGGTATATTTTGCAGCTACAAGTATGACACGTGAAGGTAATGTTCTAAAATTCCCTATGCAAGGAGTTGTAGAATACAATGGTGGTTGGGGACTGCTATATCAAGGATTTACTGAAACATTAGAGTTACCAGCTGAATAATTGCCAACAATCAAAAGATTTACATGATAAAAAATAGGCTGTCTCAAAGTGAGACAGCCTATTTTCTTATAAATCCTCTTTCTTTTGCCCACATTTAATAATTATCACAATGTTGCTATTGAATTTAATTGCTCTCTAAAATCTAATATAAAATTACGACTATATTCTTTCACAAAATAAAAGTAATCACTACCTGTCTTGAGAATATCGACAAATTCATTTGTCGTTTGCGATATAGAACTCAAAGTAAACATTTTTGTTTGAATCAAAGTGAGTACAGAGGCTACGTTAAAAATTAATTTTGTATCATCATGAATATACGGAGCAACCAATGTCAAATATTTATCTCTATTACAGTCATTATCAATGTGTCTAAACAGATTTACTGTTTCATTATTTATCTGCTGCGTTTTTGAACGAATCAGAGTTGCTTCAATGAGCCAATATTTTTCGTTACTGAATATTTCAATATCACCAATATTACCCGGAGCATGGGAATAAGGTATACCAGATTCATCGCATATATAATTAGGCTTATAGACCATTTTATCACCTAAATACGTATATACATACAGTGTCAATAAGAACTCAAATTTAACAGGATCCTGTATAAACCAGAATAAATCTTTTCCTTTCTTATCGCCAGATGAAACTTTCAGTAGAGACTGCTCTATAAGTTCCTTAGTAAGGCCATAAGAAGTTATAATGTTTGAAATCTTTTTATTATACTCAGCAGTTGAATAGTCATCTTTTTCCCTATATGCCATTACAATATTCTCTAACCTGTTATCAAATGAACCGAGCAGTTCAAAATACTCTTCCTCATTATCTTTAGCCGTTTCTGTTATAGAGAAATTTTCTGCTTTTAATGCTTGATAGAAACCCATTCTATTCTCATTAGGAGAAAGCATTAATATTCCTTTATAATCTATTGTAATAAAGCCTGTCAATTGAAGAACTCTGAATACAGTATTTCCATAATCACGAAATGCGGATTCCTGCTTTGCTACCTTCGAATGAAGTACATCAACTGCATTATACTTAGACACAACGAGACTATAAGCCTTTTCAGGGTCATTACCTATTTTATTTTTTTCAATCAAACCCAAAAAGTCATTCACATTTCCATCATCTGAAAACAAACCCACATTGAATTGGTTTATTGACAGTCTGTGTCCTCTTTTTTTAAGTTCAATAAGAGTATCAATAATAAATTCAAAGAAATTGAAATCATTAAGAACGCGTCTATATGGAGACTTTCTCCAAAAGCGCATACATTGTACTGCAAAAGCCTCAGACAAAGTTATCTTTTCATTTACCAATGCTTTAGCAATTGGTGAAAGACGTAACTTCTGATTATATTGTGCATAAATAAAACCAAACTCAGATAAAGTCTTTAAGTATCTTGTAAACGCTGCCTGATAACCTGTGGGATACCCCCATTCGTTATTATGATGACAATTCTCCTTTATCCATTCATGCAAATAACTTTCTGTAAGGATTACATCAGAAAGTTTGTCAGTTGTTACTACATAGTCCAAATACAACTGAGAATATACCTTCAAAATACCCTCATCGTCGAGAACTATACCTTCATACTTAGCAAATGTTTTCAGGATTTCCTCATAACGTTCTGGATTTCTTACTGCAACCTCCAATGCCATTTGCTTGAAATATCGCTTACCATGTTTAACATTATTAGCCATACAATCAATAGTTTGTTACAAGCACTTCATTAAAATCCTTTATCGTGTTATCATTAAAACTTATGTAATTACTTTTTATTGGATAGGTTGTATACCGAGCAGACCAATCAATGAAGGCATCGTTTACTCTACCCTTATAGTGTGTTACATTAGAAATTGCAAAATGTACCCCTTGTACAGATAATCTATCAAGTTCTGCAAGTAATTCTCTTTCTGTTTGTTCATTCCATAGTTTATTGTATTCACTGAATGTAATAAGGTATGGAGGATCAAGATAAACAAGGTCACCATCTTGAAACTGAATATTTCGGAGAAATACCCGAAAGTCCTCATTATACCAATCTACCTGCTTATGAAGTAATATTGTAAAATAATCCTCTAAAGCATCGTATGTATTTTTGTTAAAATCCACATTTCCAACAGGCAGATTAAAATCTCCTTTTCTGTTGAAACGTAACATTCTATTGAAACCATACATAAGTAAAATATATAGTCTCATTATATCTTGCTTTCCTTCACTATTAAAATATTCTTTCAATCGGTTATAAGCATCTTTATTATACTTTGCATAATAAGTTTTCGGATACATCTTTTTTAATTCATCAGGAGCTGTATGTCCACAAAAAGACAAAGATAATCCATACTCATTTACCAACTGAAAGAATCGGTCATAGAAGTCTTTCTTATTATTAATATAACCACATAACATTCTGTGAATAGCAATCACATAGCTGTCGATATCATTAAGTATAAAACCATTAGCTTCGACATTCATCATTACACTGCCACCACCCACAAAGGGTTCTATAAGTCTATTTATATTCTGTGGAAAATGTGTTTTTATTTCACGGATAAGTTTATATTTATCGCCTACATAAAACAGTGGCGAACGAGCTATTCCGTTTTTCATTATCAACTGTTGTTATAAATAAATACTCTTTATGATCGTCAAATTCTGTTTTACCTGCATTAAACGCTTGATGTTTATGCGTAAATACCCTGGTTGTACCGCACTTATTCAACACTTCTACAATCTGTTCAAGTTTAATTTTATTTTCAGACGATGAAGATTTTGATTTATACGTATTGTTGTACGACACTACAATATATTTTGCATCAATATTAGCAACAAGGTCTGTGAATGCACTAAATGCTTTCACCCTACAATAGTCACTCATATTTTCTTCTGCAGGCTTGCGGGCAACTCCATTTAATACAGGTTTATCCCATTTCACCAGTACTTCATACACATGATAAAATCTACTATACTGCCTTGAATTGTAAGGAGGATCCATGTAAACAATATCGGCATGAATATTCCTTGCCAATACATTCGCATCTTCTTGATAAATAGTAACTCCCTCAAACGATTTTACATCAACCAAACGCATAATAAATTTACGTGGCTTTATTTCCTTCTTGATATAAGCCTCAAAATGTCCTAGTGTGTTAGCAATTCTATCGATACTATAAATCAGTGAAGCTATAAGGATACAATACTCTTTTTCAGTCAACGTCGGTTTGATCTCTTCAATAACATCGCGTATATAACCTATTATTTTAGCAGATGCCATATCAAAGTATTTATTCCCATAATTCTCGGAAAAATAATTATCCTTTATTGTGTTTGAATCTATACTATTAAATGTATCCAACAGATTAATGATCTTTTCTTTATTCCAGTCACCAGTTGAAAAGAAAGCCTTATATAGTACGTTGTTAGAATAAAGAAAATCATTAATAATAACGTTATTATATAAATTAACAGCTCTATTGGAGACAGATCCAGTACCAGCAAAGATATCACAGAATGTATGAACATTCTGAGTCTCATGCTCTATTAAGTCAAATATCCAATCTATAAGTTTTGCTTTGCAACCAATATATCTACGACTTTCTAATTTGTATGGTTTTGAATATACTGCTTCCTTCCATAAAGGAAGAATCTCTTGCCCATAAGTTGCTACAGCCTCCCTTAATGTAAAAGTATCCAAACCTTCAATCTCTGTATATTTCATCTTATTTAGTAATCCTTATGAGATTTGTTAGTTATATTCTGAATACAAAAGTACTAAAAGCCACTTAACAGATTTCCATATTGGAAATTATTTTAGCATTTTATCAATAATTTTCCTATTTGTGTATTAAACATAAGATCCACAAATACAAATAATAAATACAAAAAGGGTGTAAATCTCGTATTCACTTGATTTACACCCTTTTCAGCGGAGAGACAGGGATTCGAACCCCGGGTACCTCGCGGTACAACGGTTTTCAAGACCGCCGCAATCGACCACTCTGCCACCTCTCCAAAACT
>NZ_CALDPF010000015.1 GCF_937912035.1 uncultured Bacteroides sp. | reverse complement strand
AGTAATATCCGCCTGTAGAGACAAGACGATGTATAAGCGCGGTCTTGTCGACATAAACAAAACCACCCTTACGCAATTTCTCGAAGTTCTGGATTCCTATGGGATATAATCTGTTCATATAAAGTCTGTTTTTTGTATAAAGCACTTACTTTTACAAAGATACACAATGGAATGTGGAGCGACAAATGAATATAAGATAAATTAAAGCAAAAGAAGCGTTAGAAACTTTAAAATAAACGTGGGCAAATTTCAATCAAAACGTGGGCAAATTTAAGGTAAAACTTGCCCACGTTTTTTCAAGACTTGAGTAAAGGTATAATATTTCCGCTACTCACTTTTCATCACATCACTTGGATTGATGCGTACTGCCTTATTAAGCTGGAACACAATCGTTGCCAATGATACGAAAGCCACCAGGAGGAATGAGAATAAGAAGACAGAAATACCAACCGGTGCTTTTACCACAAAATTAGCCGAGTACACGCTTATGATATACCACGAAACCGGTGTAGCAATTATAAATGCCAGTAAAAACGTAGCTATATATTTACGTCCCAAAAGAAGATATAAATCCTTCATTCTTGCTCCGTTCACCTTTCTTATGGCTATTTCACGATAACGACGACGTATATCGTACAATGAAATTCCGAAAAGTCCGAGACATACTATGAAGACTGCAATTCCAGAGAACAGAAGATATACGTTAGCCAGTTTTTCATCATTCCTGTACAAATCTTTTACCTTGTCTTCAAGCATGGAATATTTAAATGACTCTACCCCATATACATCTTTCTGAACCTGTCGCAGATATTCTATCACTTCTTTCTCCCTACCTTCACGACATGCTATCTCGTATTTGTCGCCACGATTTTTATCTGATATTATAAACACTGTCAGTGACGGTCCACTGCTTATATGCCCAGAATAATAATCATTTACTACACCGACAACAGGGATAGGCGTGTCATTAATGAGCTTACAATATACAGTAGCTCCGTCAATAGAATTGTATCCAAAAGCTTTCATTGCCGACTGGGTAAGCAGACATACCTGCCCATCTATATTTTCGGGCAATCCTCCCTCGATAAATTTCAGCTTGTATATGTCAAAGAACTGAGGTGCCACCATATAGGGCACAGCCGATACAGTTTGGTTCTTGTTACCGGTAAATCCCGTATTATATGAAAATCCTACGATATAGTATGGCGATGCCGTCCACGAACGTATATCAGGACATTCGTCCAGGGCTTTGTCTATCGCCTTAACGCGCTGCTGACGCAATTTTATCTTTTCCGGTGTATAATAATTATAGTCTCTCGACTCGTAAACAAGTTCAGCATGGATTATATCTTTTGTCTCGAATCCGGGAGGGGTATTCAGCATAAAGCGGAGCTGGCTGTTGAAGTAGAATGCCAACATTATAAGTATGAATGTGAGCAGATACTGCACAAAAAGGAATGTCATACGCGAATTCATTGAGCCCGTAAACGTATTTCCCAATGTGCGCAATGAAAATATCGGCATTTCTTTCTGACATCTGTAATAAAAATAGACAGTTACTATCAAAGGTAACAGCAAAAGGAATCCTACGGAAATCCACAAATCAAACCAACTGTAGGACAATTCAGTTCCGAAAATATTATTGACAGGAACATTGGTTATCTCTATTATAAGCCATGCAACAAACAGAGCCGGAACAATCAGCAAGGCATTTTCGGCATATATCTGCATGAAAAGTGCTTTCTTTCCTGCTCCGAACACTTTACGCAACGTATGGAAACGGCCACGCTTCGACATGACTACCATATAGAGATTTACGAAGTTTATTACCCCTGCCAAGAATATCATAATACACATTCCGGCAAATACGTACAGTTGCAACTTGTTTCCACTGTTACCCATTCCGTGAGCTGTGTTATAAACTATAGCTTGCTCCCAGTAAATATCTTTTACAGGAATGAGTGAGAAAGTATATTTGCGTGTATCATACTGGGTTGCATGCGGATTAAGATAACGTGGAATACGCCCAATAGCATTAGCGGCTTCAACAGCCGATTCGGTATCTATACGGATAAACTCCATAGGCATACGCTCCCATGAATCTGTCAGTCGGGATGACAATACGATTTCGAAATCAATGGTTCTCTTGCAATGAGGTTTTTTCAAGATTCCTGAAACTATCAAATCCTTTCCATTGGAATATCTTATTTTCTTACCTATAGGGTTCTCGCTGCCGAATATCCTTGCGGCAAAATCCTCAGTAAGCAATGCGGCATCAGGTGCATCAAGCGAGAGGCTTCCTTGAGCCGTCTCATATCTGAATATTTTAAAGAATTCATTATCTGCCACTATCCCGTTCATGATATAGCGCTCACCTTCATACTCTACGTAATCTTGCTCCAAAATAGTGAGTTGGGCACGTTCGCTGATATATCTTTTATCTACGTACATACTGTCAAGCCCGTCCAACTCCGCAACAGATAATCCATGATTTACTCCATCTAACACGAATTTTACTCCGTAAACAGAATCCTTGTCAACACAGTTATCGTCAACAGACAATTCACTATTAATGTAACGGAGCAATATGATACAGCATGCCAGACTTAACGACAGACCTACAAGATTTATTATTGTGTAAGATTTAAGGCGTACCAGAAAACGCCATGCATAAATTATAGTTTTCATATTTCAATTTTTTTTATAAAATAATATTACAAAAACGCTTTGTCATTTTAGTCAAAATGTCTTGACATTTTAAGTCAAACGACAGGACATTTCTTCTAAATGTCTAAAACACCAATTCCTCCGCATCGCCAAAGTTATCATATCCTGACGTAATCACACAATCACCGGGCTGCAAACCTTCGGTTATTTCATATTGACGCGGATTCTGACGGCCAATGGTTATTGGTACTTTATATGCCCGTGTCTTGTCTTCACTGAGCTTATAAATCCACCTGCCGCCTGTATGCTGATAGAAATTACCGCGCGAAATTACAACTGCCTGCTCCGGCTGTCCCAATTCTATCTGTACTCTGAAACTTTTCCCCAGACGGACATTGTCCGGCATATCTCCTGTAAAGACCAAATCGACATCGAACATGCGGTCCTTTACCTCTGGAACAACCTTGGTGACTTTCAAAGGATATTTCTCTCCCTGATTAGATACCGTAGCAGGTAGTCCTGTTGTTATCCTGTCGATGTAATATTCGCTTAGCGAAGTGTGAACTTTAAACTGGTCAAGGACTTTTACTTCGGCAATGTTCTCACCCGCTCCTACCTGCTGACCAAGAGTTACTTTTACAAAACTCAATTGCCCATCCACCGGTGCCCGCACTACAAGGTCATTCATTCTTTCAAGGCTGCGCTGGAGTTTCTTTTGTTCCCTGTCATAATCGTTCTTAAGAAGTTCTTTTCGTATAACAGTCATGGCAGAATCGCTGCGAAGACTGCGCAATTTCAGGCGTGTGGACTCAGTCTTATACTCATACTCATCGCGCGACACTTCAAGCTGTGCCTTACTGCGTATTCCCATTTCGTATTCTTCTTTTTCGAGGGCAAAACTTTTCCTGATTTTATTCAGTTCGTATTCGGCTTCCAGAGTCTGCTGTTTCAGGACTAGAGTTTTCTGCTCCATTTCAAGCTCTTTCTCGCGGTAAGTTATCATCTGCTTTTCCCAATCATCACGCTGGTCGTCGATATCTCTCATCAGATTCGGATTGGAGAGTATCAATATCGTATCTCCTTTCTTCATCAGTCTTCCTTCTTCGGCTACGATGCTGTTCACATTCCCGGCTTCGCGCGCATTCACCATAATGGTCATAATGGGCTGTACTATACCTTCTACGTCAACATACTCCATGAAATCCGAGTCCGTGACTTCCGACGTCTGTATCTTGTCGATGTCTATCCGCAACCGGCGAGGACCTGAGGCAAGAACTATCACATAAACTATCCCGGCAAGGATTACTGCCCCGCCTGCTATCCTGTACTTGTAGCGTATGTACCAGGGTTTCTTCTTTAGTTTTATATCCATAAGTGTAATGTTTTTTTATCGTCAGAATTCAAGATTATGCCATATTGGACATTTATTCATAAAATCATACTGTGTTATACTGCGCAGACCGTAGTATAGAGTCCAGTATGTCTGCATGGCTGATATGTAGTTACGGAGTGCAGAATCTTTTTCAGTTGTCGCCGCATTTAAATCAAGTATCGATGATTTACCCATCAGATAAAGTTTAAGAGCCACTTCGTAACGCTTCGTGGCAGTCCGCTCCGTCTTTCGTGCCACACTCACCTGCTGCGACTGAAGATTGAACTGACGTACCATTTTCCTGACATTCAGTTCGAAGTCAGTCATGGCCTGGGCCACCTGTGTCTCCACCAGTTCCACATTCGATTTTGCCACTCTCACTTTTCCCTTTCCTCTTCCCCAGTCCAGTATAGGTATTGCTATGGAAAGACTCACATACTGCTGGTCGAGCGGATTGCTGTACGAATCCTTAAAAATATCTGCCGTCTGCGACAGACCGAACTGCAGATACAAATCGGCCTTCAAGCCTCTTGACGCCTTAGCAGATGCCAGCTGACTGCGACTTTCCAGTTTCCGTCTTTTATACAGGTCGATGTCCGGACTGTTCTCGTATGCCTGTTTGAGAGCCTCATCAAGCGGTACATCAAAATAGTATATGCTGTCTGCAGGAATTACTTCTATCTCCGCATCATCATTTATTCCGAGAAAAGAACGCAGAGTGAGCATGGCATCTTCAACCTCTATTCCGGCATTCATCATGTTTGTTTCCTCATTCAGCTTGTTCACTTCCAGTTGAAGCATCTCATTTTCGGTGATACTGCCTATGTTATATCTTCCGCGAGCATATCTGTACAATGTATCGGCAGAAGCATAGTTGGAACGTGCTATATTAAGATTGGTCTGTGCCGAAGCAAGGGCATAGAAAAGCTGACAGGTTCTTGACGCAATAAGTTCCATAGTCTCTGCATAAGTCTTGCATGCCTCACGGTATTTCACAGGCTCGATACGCTTGTCCCATTTCAGATAGTTATATCCGAAGAGTGACTGAGTGTAACCGATTGAAAACGGTTGGGTGTTATACGCCCTGCCATTGCTTCCGAACTCGTCAATCCTCTGTGTAGAGGTCTGTACGAAAAAGTTACCACCCGTGAAAGATACATTCTGACTAACCTGCAATCCAAGGTCAGTGCTCAACTTATTCTGACGGATGAACTGTTCAGTTCCGTCCGGTTGGGTAATCTTGTTAATCTGCCGGTTAAGGTATGGATTGGAAATCAGACTGACTGACGGCAGATAGTTGGCGCGGAAAGAACGGTAATTCCAATAGGCGGCACGGTATGTATGCCTTGCTGCCTGCACCTCCGGCGAATTATCGTGTGCCATCGATATGGCATCTTCGAGAGTGAGCGTAAGTTTTCTGTTTGTATCACCTGCATAAGTAATGCCTGCGGTATAAACTGTTAAAATTAAAGTCAAAAATATTCTTATTCGTTTCATGGCAACTGTAAGTCAATGAAGTTAAATTAAAATAATTTATCCGGTATATTTAAATCAAAAACTATGCCATTATGTTATATCATTATCTTTCAGACATTTAGAAAATAAGAATCGTTAGCTATATCGTGCGTATACGCACAAAAAACGTGCGATAACGCACATACAACACATCGTTTTAAGTATTATATTTGCAGAAACACGATAATAACATGGAAGACAAAGGAAAAATACTTATAATAGACGACAATGAAGATGTGCTGTTTGCATTAAACCTCCTGCTGGAGCCATATATGGAAAAGATCAAAGTGACTACCCAGCCTTCGAGGATAAAACACTTCATGGAAACTTTCAGTCCGGACGTGATACTTCTGGACATGAATTTCTGCCGCGACGCAATAAGCGGTAATGAGGGGTTTGAATATCTGGAACAAATACTGAGCATTGACCCTAAGGCTGTAGTGGTATTCATGACAGCATACGCCGACACAGAAAAGGCTGTAAGGGCTATAAAGGCAGGTGCTACAGATTTCATTTCAAAACCTTGGGAAAAGGAGAAACTGCTTGCCACACTGTCGTCTGCAATCAAACTAAGCAAATCGAACAAGGAAATAAACAGATTGCGCGAACAGGTATCGGCTATGGGAAACGAATCGCCGATTTCGGACTTCATAGGAGAATCTCCGGCCGTAAGAAAGCTGAAGGACACAATATACAGACTGTCTGAGACAGACGCCAACATCTTGATTTTAGGCGAGAACGGTACGGGTAAGGACATGGTGGCGCGTATGGTGAAGAGCCTTTCGCCACGTGCCGGAGAAAGTTTTATCACCATAGACCTTGGGAGTATACCCGAACAGTTGTTCGAGAGTGAGCTTTTCGGATATGAAAAAGGCGCGTTTACAGATGCGAGGAAATCTAAACCGGGAAGAATGGAAATGGCATCGGGAGGCACACTGTTTCTTGATGAGATAGGAAACCTGTCATTGCCAATGCAGGCAAAACTGCTGACAGCATTGGAGAAAAGATATATCACAAGGCTTGGAGGAGTGGAACATACACCGATAGACATACGTCTGATATCTGCGACCAACTCAAACCTTCAAGACATGATAGACGAAGGGAAGTTCCGTCAGGATCTCCTCTACCGCATAAACACCATAGAGCTTCACATTCCGCCACTCAGGGAAAGAGGAAACGACATCATCCTGCTGGCAGAGCATTTCCTGAAGATATACAACAGGAAGTACAGAAAAGAAATCTCCAGCATCAACAGGGACGCAAAAAACAAACTCATGAAATATCCATGGCCGGGAAATGTGCGAGAGCTTCAACACGTAATAGAAAGGGCTGTGATATTGAGCGACAACAGTTCGCTGCGTACCGACGACTTTATTTTCGCACATAATGCCAAGGAACAGAAAAGCCTGCCGGATGAGGAACTGAACCTTGAGGCATTGGAAAGAAAGGCAATAGAAAAAGCTATAAAAGTGACAAACGGCAATTACACAATGGCTGCCGAACTATTAGGTATAAGCAGATTCGCTCTTTACAGAAAAATAGACAAACTACAACTCTAATTCATCAGGTATGAGAAGATTCAATATCTACATATTGACAAATACAGTCGCGCTGTTTCTGTGTATGGCAGGAACGGTTTACTGTATGCATACTAAACTCGTTTTTTCCTGTCTGCTTTGTTCTGTTTTATGTCTGCTCGTAATAATAAACATATACCGGCTGCAGAACAAACAGACAAAGATGATAAGGAAAGCCATAGAATGTCTGAAATCTAAAGACACAAGCAGTATAATAACTCCCCCTTTCAAGGACAGGGAGATATCTGAACTGGCAGAGACTCTAACGTTCATCATAAAGGATCTGAAAAGCTCTGCCATGGAAGACGAGACGAAATATCAGTACTACAAAAATCTGATGAACAGTGTAGATACCGCCGTAATCTCTACATATAAGGACGGAAGAATTATATGGATGAACAAGTCAGCAAAGAGTATCTTAGGACCGGAAGTATTCAAACTGCCGGAAGATATTCAGGATGCACTGAACAATAAGGAAAAAATAGTACACAGAAAGAAGCAGGAATCAACACTCGATTTATCTGTTTCATGTACCAGGATTTCTGTTCACGGACGGGAACAGTTCATAGTGAGCATGAGCAATATCCATTCCGCATTGGAAAAGAACGAAATGGAGGCATGGCAAAAACTCATCAGGGTGTTGACGCATGAGATTATGAATTCTATTACCCCTATCATTTCATTGTCGGACACTCTGCAAGAAAGAAGCGCAGAATTCCCTATAAACGAAAGTACTCAGAGAAACATTTCTCAGGGACTGGGAATAATAAATCGCCGTTGTAAGGGACTTATGGAGTTTGTTGACAACTACAGAAAACTTACGCGAATATCTACACCAGTAAAGAGTGAAATAAAAGTTTATGACTTTTTGAAGGATATCGAAGGACTCACTGCCACTGACTACATACATTTTAATCTTGAAGACAATGATATGACTCTATCAGCTGACAGGGCACAGTTGGAACAGGTATTCCTGAACATTATAAAAAATGCTACAGAAGCATGCAGAAAAAAAGAAAATCCTCAAATAGAAGTATCAGCCGTATATCACAAAAACGATTCTATAAAATTCACCATATCCGACAACGGAGAGGGCATTATGCCTGAAGTAAAGGAAAGAATCTTCGTTCCGTTCTTCACCACCAAACCCAATGGTTCAGGTATAGGCTTGAGTCTCTGTAAGCAGATAATTACCCTGCACGACGGATTTATTAATGTAGAATCAAAAGTTGGTTACGGAACAGTATTTACGATTATAATGAGAAAATCATGATTTCTTTCCGTCAGTCACATCAGACAGAATCTCACTCTGTGCGAAGTATTCAGGTTTCTCGGCATAAATGTACATCACGCTTCCACCCTTTATTGCATCAATAATGGGTTTGGAAATCTTTTGAGGAAGTGCGGGACATCCAAGACTTCTACCCAAGCGACCACCGCCTTTTATCACTGAAGGATTGGCATACGATGCACCATGAACCACTATGGCACGTTCCTTTGCTTTATCGTTTATCCCCTTTTCCAGTCCATTAAGAATAAGCGAATACCCGTTACCGCCGTTATAGGTAGTCTCCGTAAGATAAAAACCTAAAGAACTTTTATAAGAACCATATTCGTTTGAGAATGATGTAGCATAGTTTTCGCCGCTGTTTCTGCCATGCGATACAAGAGAGTTGAAAAGCATCTTGCGGTTCTTCATATCGAATACATAGAGACGCTTCTCTGTCGACGGCTTGGAAAAATCTATAAGGGTAAGAATATCACGATGACGGTTTTCGATTTTTCTGTATCCTTCTACTGCCTGACGAAAAGCCTTATAATTGACAACTCCCTCAAGCTGCATAGACGCATAAAGATCGGCACATTCGTCAACTTCTGAAGGAGAATGTACAAGCATACCACTGGCTAAAGACGGTGCCATGGCAGGAACTACAAAGCCGGAGCAAACAAGAAATATAGATATTAATATATTGCGCATTATCAAAAATCAATGAAAAATTCAGCTGCAAAGATAGCACTTTATATTAATACATCTGAAAATCAGTTAGTTAAAAAACTCAATGAAATGTTATATCGAATATTCATTCAATTACTACAACCAGACTTTCCTGTACCGGAGCCCAGTCGTAAACGAATTTGGCATGCGAAGTGGCATTACGTACACACATGTGTGAACGTGGAGTGGTACCCAAACTCCAGCTGTATTCTATCATCTTTGTGGCAGGAACATTTACAGGTACTCCATGTATATATGCCCCATTGGTAAAACGGCTTGCATACGGCGCATAACCTCCTACTGCACTCGAACCGTCCTTCAGAAAAATCATCTTCTGTTTCTTTTCCTGAATGAGATACATACCAAGCGGAGTCTCTTGAGCGTATGGAGGGTAATGACGTCCGGTAGTAGCAGGATTAATGCTTCTCACCTTCCATTCTGCCTTTGCCACTCTTTCAAGAGTGGTTATATTCTGATTCCCACGGTCAACGAAAACAACATGATGAAAGTTTGTAGAATCGGGAAGCATCTTTACATATCTTTCCGGAACATACCATTCGTCATCGAACGTGGCAGGGCGTATATGTATATATCCACCTTTTCTTCCAAGAACAGAAGCTAAAGAGCCGTCACGACCATAACGCTCGGGAGTAACAGTATCGGACAACAGATATAAAGGCACAGACTGATATCTTTCCACTCCCAAAGTATCAGATACACGCTTGTATTCATTTCTGACAAACCTTCTGACCAATGCAGCTTCACCGTTTCTGTTTCTGTAGTTCTGTATGACACACCATTTACCCGATTCGGGTTCCATATTCTCGACGTATGCCAGACACTTCTTTATAACATCCCATTTTATGGAACGTACAGTGTCCTTGTAAGGATAAACATCCTCAAGGGTATATTTATCGAATAAAAGTTCTTTGGTGATTTTTATGTCTTCAGCAGTTATCGGCTTTTCCTGAAACAGTTCTGTAATTGTAATACTTTCAAGTAATTCCTCTACCTTCTCCAGCGGGACAACACCTTCACCTTTTCTTATTTCGCATCCGGAAACAAGAAAAACAAGAAGTAAAGAAATTACAAATGCTTTCATAGTCGATTGATTATCTATTTGACACAAAGATAGTATTTTAAAATTAGTTTACAAATACTAAACGTGGATTTATTGTAATTATAAATTATTAAACCTCTGTATCTATATTTTCATCAATAAAACGCAATGTCTCCACTTTTTCCAAACGTGCCCTCAGCTTAGGCATTGAAGATTTTCTGATTCTCAGCTTCATCAGACAGTCCATATCATACGACTGTTCGAGAATCTCCGGTTCCTCTTCCTTCACAATCCTCATTACATCGTTCATAAAAGGATATTCAAAAGCGAAAGACACATCCTCATCAACAGTTTTCTCTATCACTACAGCTTCTTCAAGAGCCTGAGCGGCAGCAGTCTTATATGCGACAATAAGACCACTCGTACCCAACTTTATACCTCCGAAATATCTCACCACAATAACAAGAATATCTGTAAGTCCGAAAGAATTTATCTGACCGAGTATAGGACGTCCTGCAGTACCGGAAGGTTCACCATTATCATTGGCACGGAAATCCTTTCTTTCAGCCCCAAGCATATAGGCATAGCACACGTGGCGGGCATCATAATATTTTTTCTGATACTCCTCAAGGTATGTCTTTATCTCCCCAAGTGTACGGACCGGAAGAGCTATGGCTATGAATTTGCTTCGCTTCTCAGTATATATTGATTCGGAAATCCCCTCAATTGTCTTATATGTGTCTTCCTGCTGCATTTTATGATGTTTTGAATGATAATGCAAAGGTAATTATTTAATGCTTACAAACAAAAAAGCCCGGCCATTTCAAAATGACCAGGCTCATTAAAAGCAATCAGACAATGCTATTTATTAACACAGATATTAGCAGTTTCCCATTTATGTGTATCAGAACATTTAATATTCAAGACTTGATTACCTACCTGCATACGGAAATCACCTTTCTCAAGTATCCATTTTCCGTCAGCACCTACAAAAGCAAGATCGCTTCCTTTGATAGTCAATGTTACAGTTTTGGTCTCACCTGGCTGTAATTCCACTTTCTTGAATGCGCGCAGCCTGCGGTTCTCTGGTGTGAGCGATGCTACCAAATCGCTGCTGAACAACATTACAACTTCTTTACCTGCAATCTTTCCAGTATTTGTAACGTCTATTGTAAATTCCAGTTTTTCGTTTTCAGTAAAAGTATCTTTGTTCACACGCAGATTCCTGTAATCGAAAGTAGTATAACTCAAACCGTAACCGAAAGGCCATTGAACAGAAATTACAGCATCATAATCGTATGCACCTTCCATCTTATCCATTTCCTCGCTTACACGATAATCGTATGTAGTAAGTTCAGCTTGGTTTCTTGGATATGTATATGGCATCTTAGCACTTGGATTTGCATCACCGGCAAGGATATTTGCCAATGCATCTCCACCATAATTACCAGGCAACAAGATATTGATTACACCGTCTGCCAAAGGTTCAATGTCACTTATAATACGTGGACGACCGCCATTTATTACAAGAACAATAGGCTTGCCTGTCGTAGCAAGAGCTTTAACAAGGTTACGCTGGTTTTCAGAGATTGCAAGGTCTGCCAGATTTCCAGGAGTCTCGCAATATGAATTTTCGCCTATACATGCGATGATTACATCTACATTCTTTGCTGCAGCCACAGCCTTTTCTATTTCAGGAGTGCTTTCTTCGTAATACGCTCCTTCGGCAACGTATGTAACTCCTTGTTCTAGAGTTACCAAATCAGCGCCAAACTTGTTGCTTACAGCTTCGTAGATGGTATTATACTCACCTGCAAAACGGTCGGCAAGATGTCCTTGCCATGTATAACTCCATCCGCCGTTAAGGCATCTCATTGAATTTGCATTAGGACCTGTCACGAGGATTTTCTTACCTTTTACCAATGGTAATATGTTATTCTTGTTTTTCAGCAATATTTCCGATTCTTCGGCTGCTCTAAGTGCGATTGCGGCATGTTCCTTACTGCCGAATTTAGGATAATCCTTATAGTCGGTATTAGGTTTTTCAAAAAGTCCTAAACGGTATTTCAGACGGAGAATACGACGTACGGCATCATCAATACGACTCATCGGCACTCTTCCCTCTTCTACCAATTCCTTCAACAGTGTACAGAAATCAAGATCGTAAGGTTCCATAGCCATATCGATACCCGCATTGATGGCAATTTCAATAGCTTCCTTTTTGTTGGCTGCTATTCTTTCACGAGTATATAGGTTATTAATATCTGCCCAGTCGGTAATCAACATTCCGTCCCATTCCAAATCTTCTTTAAGCCATTCTGTGAGTAACTGCCTGTTGGTATGCACAGGCACACCATTAATGGAAGCACTGTTTACCATTATTGTCAGCGCACCGGTCTCTACGCAAGCCTTAAACGGAGCAAAACACTTCTCTCTCAAATCAGATTCTGATATATATGCAGGAGTACGGTCTTTACCAGTACGGGACATGCTGTAACCAAGATAATGCTTGACAGAAGCAGCTACACGGTATTCTGAAATATGATTAGGATCATCTCCCTGAAAACCACGAACAGCCTCACTGCCCATTATGGCATTAACCAGACAATCCTCCCCATAATTTTCCCAAACACGCGACCAGCGAGGATCTCTTGCCATATCCACCGTTGGTGAATAAGTCCAAGGACAGTTGCTTGCTCGTGTCTCGTAGGCAGTTATAACGGCCGACTCATATGTGAGTTCAGGATTAAAGGATGCACCAAGATTGATATTCTGCGGGAAAAGCGTTCCACCAAGGGTATAAGTAGTACCATGATTCTGATCCAAACCGTAAATACAAGGAATACCTATTTCCTTCAAAGATACTTCCTGAATATAACCGATGATTTCTTTCCATTTCTCACGGCTTTGAGCAACCGGTCCTGGAGCATTCAGTATAGATCCAACCTTGTACTTTCTAATTGCATTTTTTACTTTTTCCTTATCCAGTTTGAACTCTCCGTCCACCACATTGCCAAGGACATCTATTGACAGTTCTGTCATCTGTCCGACCTTTTCATCCAAAGTCATTCCAGCCAATGTGGCTTCAACCTTCTTCTCTATTTCTGTATCTTTCATCAAATTGACAGGAGTTGCCGCCTGTACGAAGCAGGCAGCATTTCCTATGATTGACGATACAAATAATACTTTTCTTAAATCCATATTTATCAATTTTTTTCTTGGTAAATAAATTATTCTTCGTAAGTAATTCTATCAACATAATATCCGAAACCTACACAAAGGAATCCATCTTGCGAATTCAACAAGTCAAGTATCTCTTGTGACATAATTATGTCACTAACACCGTCCGCATAAACTTCAAACTCAGGATACCCAGGAAGTTCTGTCCACCATCCGGAAGAGAATCTTATTTTATGATAACTATCATCAGATTTAATTGAGTAATATACCTTTAATTTTGTTCCTACAGGCAAATTCTTCACATCATTCTGTACCGCATCAAACAACCTGTTTGGATCACCTTCAGTTAAATCCCATGATACATAGTGATGTCCCTTCCATAATTCAACTTCCAATGGAGAGTCTTTTACCGTAACTGCAAGTTCTGTCTTTATCTCACCATCAATAAAGAAACTAACATTTTCTCCTGATTTAGCTATACCTGTCAATACATAATCTCCGTCTGCAATTGCAGGTGAAATGAATTTAAGACGAGTTGAATACTGTTCAACGAATGTAGTAATTGTATTTCCACCCAATGACAGCGAAACGACCTTATCAAGATTCAAACCGGTAATAGTCCACTCAGCATCAGGACGCTTGTTTTCAGGTCCTGCAGTTATCAACGGCCGGGAAGTAACATCCATTGTATTAGCACCGTATCTATTGCCTTCCGCATCTATAAAAGCCACACGATACTCACCGTCGGCCAATTCTGAAGGAATTTTAAATTCAATATAACCATCTGATTCCACATATGTTATATCAGAGATTTCCACTTCCTGATTAGTTTTAGACTCAGCAACATTTATCTGCTTTAATGCTACTTTTACAACCTTTTCAAGATTTGTTCCACTAAGACGTGCCCATCCTCCAGTTGCGACAATACGTTCTGATATTACTTCTTCACTCTGAGGATCTTCAGCCAAAGCTTTTATTTTTACAAGTCCTTCACGGAAAGTTGTTTTTCCTACAGGAGTTGAGACATCAACCCTAAGATGATAAACACCGGAATTAAGATTCATCTCGAGCGTCTTTTCTGTTCCGACTTCTTCACCGTCAAGAGTCCAAACCACAGAAGTGAAATCGGCAGGCGTAGTTGTTACCGTTATTGAGAACAATACATCCCTGTCTATTTCAGAAATAGTTCCCAGTCCACCATTAGCGTCACGCTCCGGAAATGTAGGAGCTATGATACGAGGCTCGTCATCTGCTGCTGCAGTAGAAAATGGCTCTTCTTCACTACAAGATGTAAAAGAGAAACCTGCACCGAGCAATATAAATAATATCCAATATATATTTTTCATTTTAATACGAAATTTAAATTGTTTAGTGTACTAGATTTTATTCTTTATCCCACCATACAGGAATATTCCAACTGTTAGTTCCACCCATACGGTCCAAAGCTTCCTGATAACCTTCCTTGTTGTAAGAAGACTCAAGTATAGGATAGCACAAACGTACAGGAATGTCGTATCCACCAGTAAGCTTGTCTGCCGCATAACCATATTCTGCAGGGGATTTCAGCTTTGGATATCCTGAACGACGTATGTTAGCCCAACATTCTGACAGATTATGGAAGTGAAGAATCCAAGCCTGAGTATTTATTGCTTCTTTTTTGCCTTCGTCACTAAGAGCAGAAATAGGGTGATTTGCTATATAATCGTTTATATCCTGATCGTCAATTTCACAATCATAGTTATCAACTAGAAACGCCATCGAAGCCTTAACACCATTTTCGTAATGCTGTTCAACAGATGCAGTACCTACGTTCCATCCTTTAAGTTTAGCCTCGGCCAATAGGAACTCAACCTCAGCGTAAGTCATCACAACACCAGGATTGTCAGATTTAAGGAAATTCTGGGCCAATTTAGGTCGGGTAGCATCCTGCAACCATGGATTTGAGTAATTTGTATTGTCAGGATACCTCTCTTTAAGTTCCGCTATAATTTCACTCCAATATCCATTGTCCGGCCATGGTTCATACCAGAATTCACCCGGTTTAGAAGGATTGAACTGTGCACCCAATTCCAACATTTCGTCTGTCAGATCAATACGGTTATTGGGATTTGACTGAGTCAGGCCCTTATCGAAATAACAACGGGTAAGTGCAAAAGTACGAGGGTCGTCATTGTCCTTCAAAGTATTGAAGAAAGTAGAACAGATATAAGTCTGATTATTTGCAGGGTCATTACCAAAATACAATTGTGACAAAGCGTTACGTCTGTAATCTGTATATGCTTCCTGACCAAAATTGAATGTAAGCTCCATATATTCAATCAATGCGTCATCATCAGCACTTGTCATATAGCCGGCAGGATCTGTAAATGCCTTTTCAAACTCTTCCTGCGCCTTCTGTGGAGCAACATCAGATATACGCATAGCAAAACGCATACGAAGAGAATTTGCAAGCTTTTTCCATTTACTTATATCTCCATTAAATATCACATCACCTGTGATTTCATCTTTCTTATCGTCCAAAGCGGCAGCGGCTTCAGTCAGTTCTGTAAAGAAACTGTTGTATATTTCCTCTTGTGTATCATAACGTGGACTTGTTATACCACTGATAAATCCTCTGGCTGCCTCTGAGTATGGAGCATCACCGTATGTATCTGTTATGATAGACATAAGATATACTTTGTAAATCACAGCAGCGGCATGTATGTTCACTTTGTTCTCGTCACCTTCTGTCTTTACCTCTGCATCTACAAGATTCTTGATTCCTGTAGTATAAAGGTTTGTCCAAAAACGATTCATTTCGTTATTGTCAATTTTGTGCTGACCTCCGTAGTTTGTTGTATTCCAACAACCCATAAGCTGCTGAGTAAAAGCACCTATATAGCTTCGGTATATTTCTATCATTCCAAGGTCGCCGTATGTCTGTAGTTCTGCAAAAGTCAACTGTGAATTTGGGTCAATATTTTCAGCTTTCGACGGGTCTGTATTCATGTCATTCATGTATTCATCACTGCAAGCTGTAAAAGCAAGTGCTAATGCCATGCACATTGCTGTTTTTATATATGATTTGTAACGTTTCATTGTGTATTTCTTTTTGAAATGATTTAGGATTAATTAGAATTTAACGTTGACATTGAAACCATAGCTTTTACGTGAAGGCAATGAGCCATATTCCATACCCATACCTGTAGTATTGTTATAGTTCGAATCAGGATCAATATTAGGAATATTTTTCCAAACGATAAACGGATTACGTGCAACGAAGGACACTGTCAATCCTTGAACCTTATTCTTCAACCATGTCTTAGGTAAGGAATAGCTCAATGTGATTTCACGACATTTGATATACGAGTTATCATAAACAAACATTGACGGTGCATAACGGCTGATATTCATCCAATAATCCTCAGGATTTACGTAAATATCGTTAGGACGATATGTTCCGTCACCATTGTCTATTACACCTGGAGCAATGAAACCGCCTGTAGGTGTCCAGTTTGCTTCGCTGATACCAAGAGCCTTACGCTGTTCTTCTGATTTATACCATTCTTCGCGTCCTTCCAATGTTTCCAATGCTTTACCGGATTCGTATGCGGCACGGGCAGACATTGAATACAAATCGGCGCCAACCTTAATATCGAATACAGCAGCAAGAGAAACATTCTTGTATGTGAAGTTCGTTACTACACCACCTGTCCAATCCCATGAAGCGTTACCCAAAATATGATTGCTGTTGTCGTATTGTGGCAAACCGGTGCTTGGATCAATCAAGATATCACCATTTTCATTGCGTTTGAAATCAGGACCAATGATAGAACCAAAATTTTCTCCTACTACAGCTGCTACCTGAACATCCTGCCATGTAGCCTTTTCCAGCTCGAACAAATCAATACCGTCAACCAACTCCTTAACCTTGTTATTGTTCTTAGAGAAGTTGATGTTCAAATCCCATGAAAAGTCCTTTGTCTGGATAGGACGGGTGTTCAAAGCTATCTCAATACCGCAATTCTGGATTTCTCCTGCATTAATCATACGATATGTATAACCTGAAGCCCATGAACTCGCCATCGCCATTATCTGGTTTCTACTAGTCTGATTATAATAAGTAAAATCCAAACCAATACGGCTATTCAGGAATTTCAATTCCAATCCCATTTCGTATGAATTGGTTCTTGTAGGCTTTAAATCACGATTAGGGATAGTACTGTTACTGATAGAACCTAAAGTATATCCGGGATAAGTAAATTTAGATTTCGTATATACCAGTCCCAACTGATAAGGATCTGTATCGCTACCCACTTGTGCCCATGAAACACGTAGTTTACCGTAAGGCAGAAGATTGTGATTCTTGATAAGTTCAGAGAATACAAAGCTACCAGAGAATGAAGGATAGATATATGTATTGTTATTCAAAGGCAATGTGGAAGAACGGTCTCCGCGCAATGTAGCATCAAGATATATCAGGTGTCTCCAACCAACATTAACTGCACCATAAATAGAATTTATCTGTTTTCTGTAATAATTCTGTTCCACACTTGTTTCGTTAAAGCTCATAAGCGCCACGGTTTCACGTATCTTCATGTCCTGAGCCGTAGTGATTGTAGTCTCATTATTCACTTTATACAAGTTGGCACCCAATGTCGCATTGAAATCGAAATCACCCCAGGAGTTGTTATACAGAGCCAACATTTCGAAGTTGTACATACGGTTTCTAAAATTGCTTATCTGCAATCTGCCTGCTTCATAGCCAGGAGTAGTAGGAGCCTTGAAATCCTCAAACTTAAACCAGTTGAATTCAGCTCCGACAGTACCCTGAAGCTTAAAATGGTCAGTAACGTTCCATATTGCCTTACCATTGAAACGGAACTGGTCTTTATCAGATTGGTTCGAGTTTTTGTAAACATCCCAATAAGGGTTTACATTATATGGATCCAAACCATTCCAGTTAGAGTATTCACCGTTTGCATCCTGATATGTTTTCAGCCATTCCTGATCGTATGTAGTGGCAAGTGTCATCAGGTTTTTACCGACATTACCTTTGCTGTCGCCAAGAGCCGGACGGTTCTTTACCGATTCGCGTGTATAGTTTGTACTGAAATCCAGATCTACTTTTCCCATACTCGTATTGGCACGCAAATTGAATATGTTACGGCTCATATTGGTATTAGGAACTATATCTTTATTACGCATATCGGTGTAAGTGAAACGTACTCCCGACTTTCCATGACTTGAGCTTAAAGTCAATGTATTTGTTGCAGTCAAACCTGTACGGAAGAAACCTGATACATTATCAGGAATTATCAAATACGGACGCGAAACACCATCAAAATAATCCAGCATATTTGAACCGTCGGCTTTTGGTCCCCAACTCTTATTTGTGTTTGCAACAGCATTTATACTGTAAGTGCCATCACTACCCATACCATATATTTGCTGAACTTCGTTCCATTTAGCAAGTTGAGTTTCAAATGTCATTGTACCATTATACTCAACACTCATACGTTCACCATCCTTACCGCTAGCCTTCTTTGTAGTGATAAGAATTACACCGTGACTGGCACGGCTACCATACAACGCCGAAGCAGCAGGACCTTTAAGAACAGACATATTCTCGATATCATCAGGGTTAATGCTTGAAATACCGTCACCCAAGTCATAACCTCCTTCCGTACCGGCACTGCCATAGTTTGTATTATCCAAGGGTACTCCATCAATGACATACAGAGGTTGGTTGTTTCCTGTCATTTCTGTATTACCACGCAAAAGTACACGTGTAGAACCTGAAGGACCACCTGCAGTCTGACTGACAACCAGACCTGGAACACGACCAGCCATAGAGTTAATCACATTAGTCTCCTTAGCTTTTGTCAAAGCCTCTCCCTTCACTTCGTCAACGCCATAACCAAGAGCCTTACGTTCACGTTTGATACCCAATGCGGTAACAACGACCTCACTCAAAACCTTGCTGTCTTCCTCTAGGGTGATATCCAGTGGTGCAGTACCAACTTTTACTTCTTTTGTTTTGTAGCCTACAAAACTTATAACCAGTGTAGCACCCTGTTGCACATTCAAGACAAAATTACCATCCATATCGGTAATGGTTCCGTTAGTAGTACCTTTTTCAACAATAGAAGCACCGATTATAGCTCCCATAGCATCTTTGACATTACCTGATACATGTCGGCTTTGTTGCATTACTGAAAGATTGTTTTCCGTAACCCCAGCATTCAACTGCGGCATTCCTCCAAAAAGGGATAGAGACAATGTACCGCAATACAATGTGTACTTGTAGTTTAATCTTCTCATAAGTTTTTAATAAGTAATAGTATTAAGATTAATTATATATTTTCACCCAATCGATGAACATCTGGGCTTTTTCTCCATCTTTCAATGCTGTAATTTGTGCCGGATCTGTTATACCGGGAAAGTCACCACCTACAGCCAAATTGAACAAGAAATAAAATTTATCATTGAAATATTCAAAACGGCCACTGTCCGGTCCGATATTAAAAGTTTTGATCAGTATATCATCAACCTTTACAATAAGTTCATTTTCATTCCACTCCAGAGAATATACATGATAGTTGCCATCCTGAAGACTTTTTTCCATAGTCTTAGTCTGGAAAATCTGCTCATGTCCTTCAACATCAGGACCATAATGAATTGCCGAATTTATGTATGCTTCTGTTGTATTATTGGCTATACCGGCTTTTTCTCCCATCTCCATAATATCGATTTCACCACAAGCAGGCCATTCCTTGTAGTTGTCTCCCATCATCCAGAATGCCGGCCATAATCCATTAGCCGTTTTGGGAAGTTTTATACTTGATTCCACTTTCCCATACTGAAAACTTTTCTTGCCTTTGCTGTTTACACGACCAGAATAAAATTTATCTCCTTCTCTCTTGGCAGTCAAAACAAGCACTGTCTTGTCACCGTCTTTCCCGACACTTACACACTCTTCAATATATTCCTGAAGCTCATTGTTCACCCACCCAGGTTCATGAGTTTCTTTTGTCCAAACAGAATTATCAAATGTGTTGAAGTCTTCTGTAAACACAAGTTTCCACTGTTTCGAGGGTTCATCTTCATCTCCTGGTTGCTCATCAGGCAGCTCAGGTTCCTCCTCCTGTCCTTCATTATCATCTTTGATTTCCTCTTCCGGATTATCAGGCTTTACCGGTTCATTATTTGTCGAACACGACTGCAGATTTACTCCAAAAAAGAATAATAGAAATAAAATTACTGTTTTCATTACCGATAGTTTTTTGGTTAAACATTATGTATTTTCACTTTCTCTTTTACTGTTAACTAAAGATTACATTCAGCTTCCAAGCTGTTGGCAAAATTGGGTATAATCCTGTTTTTCAGGGTTTGAATGCTGACAGAAAAGGGTTGAAATCTATCATTTTTGCTTTTTAACCAAGAAAACATATAAAAATCGGGCTGACAAATCAATTAATGCTCATAAATAAGACATTATTGATTTGTCAGCCCGTAATATAAATATAGAACTATCTATTAGTTTTGCTCCAGAAACTTGCTTGGTGATATACCAAATTGTTTCTTGAACAATATACTGAAATATTTAGAATTCACAAATCCGGTTTCAGCGGCTACATCTGCAACAGGCTTTCCTTGTTTCAACAGTTCTGCTGCTCTCTGAAGACGAATCAGACGTATGAAGTCCTGCGGTGCCTTTCCTGTAAGTGATTTCAAACGGTTATAGAACAAGGTACGGCTCATAGCCATTTCCTGGCATAATTGGTTAATATTAAATTCTTCATCATCCATATTATCCATGACGAGTTGTGTTGCATGCTTGATAAAATTCAAATCATCTTCTGATACCGGTACAGCATCATTCTGAACATTGCCACCGTCTGTTTGCCGTATTTCGTCCTCACTGTTCAAAGTATCAGTGACAACAGTTTCATTTTTTTCTATTTGTGCCACCACATTTTTCAGAACATATTCACGAAGATGATTTCTGGTTTCGAGAATACTATGAACCTTCAATCTTAAAATCTCTGCACTGAAAGGTTTAGGAATATAGTCGTCCGCTCCACTTTTCAGACCAGTGACCATGGCATCATGGGTTACTTTGGCTGTAAGCAATATAAACGGTATACCGGATGTCTGGGGATTTTCCTTTACTATACGACAAAGCTCGTCACCCTGTATACCAGGCATCATTACATCCGACAGAATAAGATCTGGATATTCTTCTGCCAAACATTCCAAAGCCTTACTTCCATCGGATACATCTATAACCCGATAATCACGTTCGAAAATCTTCTTTAAATAACAGCGTAATTCGTCATTATCCTCAACTATAAGCAATGTATCCGAAGATTCTTTAATATTTTCAGAATCATCACCAATATACTCAGTTCTATTTTCTATAACCGGAGATATCTGTTTATGTATAACATTATTATCAAAAGAAGAATCAATATCAGCCTTGCGTAACGTAACATAGAACGTACTGCCCTTGTTTACTTCAGACTTGTATGAAATTTTTCCATGCATCATATTCACCAAACGCTGAACCTGCAACAATCCGAATCCTGTACCGGGTTCGTTTGTCTGTCTTGCATTAACAGCACGATAAACATTCTTGAACAGCTGTCTGCCTGCATCAGCAGGAATGCCAATACCTGTGTCTTGAATCTCTATAACTACATTCTTCTTATCAGATAAAAGCGACAGGCTGATTGTCCCATTTGCCAATGTATATTTGCAGGCATTCGAAATAAGATTGTCAAGCAACATTTCCATCATCTGCTCATCTGCCATTGCAAACACATCATGTTCAGGCAAAGACATCTTTATATGCAATTGTTTCTTATCACAATATGACTGGAAGCTTACACATTCCTTCACTAACAAATCGTTGATATTTATAGGTTTAAGAGTTACATTTTTCTTATTTGTATCTATTTTCTCAAACTCAAGCAATTGACTTACAAGCGTATGTAGCTTACGTGTATTATTACGCGCTGTTTCCAACAAGTAACTTACATCATCCGAAAGGTCTTTTTCTTTACTAAGGTCTTCCAAAGGAGCCATGATAAGAGTTACTGGAGTCCGTATATCATGTGCTGTTTCTACAAAGAACTTTATTTTGTCCTCATTATGTCTTTTCTGAAGCTGATTACTCTTATATCTAAGTATGAAATAAAATATACCGAAAACTAAAGACAAATATATTATCCATGCATACCATGAATTCCACCACGGCTGATCGATGTTTATTGAAAGAGAATCTTCTGAAATGATTTCTCCATTACTTTTTCTTAAACTTCTGACTTTTAAGATGTACATTCCCGGCGATACATTAGTATATCTGACAGTTCCATTCGAATACACCGCACTCCATGATTTTTCATATCCTTCAAGAATATACTGATAAGCTATATCATGCTGAAAACGATAATTTATTGACTCAAAAGTAACAGAAAATGAATTATAACTGTAATCAAGATCAACCTTCTTATCCATGAGCATAGCATAAATGGACGGACGCATCTGTATTTCCTTCTCGGGAGAGATATACTCCAATTTTAAATCTGTTATCCTAACAGGTGCGTCGTATTCCTCAACAGCCATCGCATCAGGAGTTATAAAAATAGCCCCATAAGTACTTCCATAAGCAAACCTACCATCAGAAAGTTTGATACATGCCGATTTGTTATATGTCTTATCTGTATCATGAATATAATTCAGATTTGAAACCTTCTGGCCATTTACAACGGCAAGACCTTTACCTGTGCTTGCCCAAATACGTCCTTTATTATCACGTTGCAAGCTATATATGTCATCGGACAGCAAGCCTTCTTTAGTGGTAATTGTCTTTACATCACCTGAATTCATATCATACAGATTCAGTCCACCTCCTTCCGTGCCAAGCCATACAGTACCGTCACCATTAAACAACATTGAAATGATATAAGCACTGACATTCTTATCATTGAACTCACTGGTTGTGGCATAACGTCTGAACTGAGATGTATATTTTTCTACAATACAAAAACCATTTACTGTAGCAACGGCCATTCTCAAAGAATCAACTTCTTCTATGGAATGAACCCAGTTTATATCAAACTCATTTTTACGTTTTCCTTGTTTGTCGGCTATAATTAAATTTCCGTCAAGTCCCCCAATCCAAAGATCTCCGTCCTTGTCCTCCTTCACCGAGAAAATATAATTTGTAGTAAGTCCTCCCGGCTTTTGAGTAAGATGTCTTATCACACGCCCGTCTTTATCTATCAGGTACAAACCGTCACCATAAGTTCCAGCCCAGATATTTCCATCGCCAGAACTACATAAATCTACTATTACAATAGATTTTAATATATGTTTCCAACGATGATCTGACTTATTCCTAATACTTATACCATCATCCGTGGCAAACCACAAATCATGATTTATATTCTCCTCTATATCATTCACATTATTATTTACCAACGACTGCGGATTTCCCCGTTCATGTGTCATTATATTGATAGGATACTTCAAAGAAATAGCCACAGACACTCCACCAGTGTAACTGCCTATCCATATATTATCCTGAAAGTCTTTAGTCACAGCATAGATACCATTGCCACGTAAAAAGAACTCCCCACTATCCTCTGTATTTACAAACAACTTTGTTTCTGAGGTCTGTTTGTCCACAAAATATACTCCGCCACCGTCTATTCCAACAAGTATTCTGTTATTGTCATAAGGAGTAATGGCGCGAATAGGATTTAAAAAAGACAGATGTTGACCTTTTATACGATGCAATGAATAATTTCCGAGATCCAGAGTCCACAATCCGCTGTTGAACGTACCAATCCACAACTTATTTTCAGACTTATCTATATAAAGAGTTTGTACATTTTTATCTTCAACAAGTTGATTTGAAACAGAATCTTCCCTACATGATAAACGAAAAACTCCATTCGATGTACCAACAAATAAAGAATCACACAAACATACTATGTCATTTATATAATTGTCTTCTAAAACGCAACATAAAGCACCGTCTGACTTTTTCGAATATAATCCTCTACTCAATCCAAACCAAAGCGTCCCTTTTTCATCAGAAAATATTTTATTAAGAATAATTTCCCCCTCAATATACTCACCCAAAAACAAATATAATTCAAAGCTGTCAGTATTCGGTTGATATTTATATATTCTCCCGGTATGATCGTATGCCAAAAGTCCCAGTTTATTATCAAAATAAAGCCTGATTATTCTCCCTGCCAAATCACCATAATAGTAATTAGCAGATAATGAATAATTTTTTACTGTACGACCATTATATCTGTCCACTCCAGTTCTAGTTGAAATCCACATCACATTATCATTATCCTCAACTATTGAGAATACTCTTTCGCTACTCAATCCTTCAGTGCGACCGATGTGACGAACACTAAACATACCGTCAAACGATTCGGCATAAAAAGCAGAAACAGACAATACAAAAGATATGACTAATAAGATATATTTTAAATTTATCTTCATATATTAAATCAACAGACACTTACATCCTTAAATTTCACAAAGGCTAATATGATACAAATATAAAGAAAATATATCAAATTGTATATATAGTTAACTTAATTCTAGCATTATCTAAACAAGCATCGAATGCTACTGACAGTTACAGACCAATAATATTATCTAGTTAAACGACATATCGACTGCATTTAAATATTGTTTAAACCGTATAATATATTCCAATATACTTAATAGCGCCTGATGAATATAAATGAACTTAGTTCACTTTATTTTCATCAGGCGCCAAACAAATATCAATAAAATAAAAATACTGACATCATTCCAACTTATGTATAATCAATCCCGAACGAAGCTTAGGCTCGAACCATGTAGTCTTCGGCGGCATGATATTTCCCGTATCGGCAATGTCCATCAACTGTTTCATCGATACCGGATACAGTGCAAGAGCCATAGCCATTTCACCACTGTCAACTCTGCGTTTCAGTTCTTCAAGTCCGCGGATTCCACCAACAAAATCAATCCTCTTGTCCGAACGCAAATCCTTGATGCCAAGTATTTCGTCAAGAATGAGATTAGAAGATATTGTCACGTCAAGCACTCCTATCGGATCGTTATCATCGTATGTACCGGGTTTTGCAGTAAGACTGTACCACTTTCCGGCAAGATACAATGAGAAATTATGAAGTGATGAAGGCTTATAGACACTTTCGCCTTTTTCTTCGACTATGAAGTCTTTCTCCAATGCTTTCAGGAACTGTTCGGCTGTCAGTCCGTTCAAATCCTTTACCACACGGTTATAATCAATAATAGTCAACTGCGATGCCGGGAAACATACAGCCATGAAATAATTATATTCTTCGTCACCCTTATGATTTGGATTCTGGGCAGCTTTCTCGGCACCAACCAATGCTGCGGCAGCACTTCTGTGATGACCATCGGCAATATACAGAGCCGGCATATCGGCAAACAGAGCGGTAATTCTGTCAATGTCCTCTTTTCCGTCGATAACCCAGAAGGTATGACCGAAACCGTCACCAGGAGCCACAAAATCATATTCCGGCTCGCGTGCAGTGTATTTAGCGACAATGGCATCAAGTTCGGCATTATCGGGATATGCAAAGAATACAGGCTCAATGTTCGCATTGTTCACACGGACATGCTTCATACGGTCCTCTTCCTTGTCGCGGCGTGTAAGCTCATGCTTCTTTATTACACCGTTCATATAATCAGGCACGTATGCACCCACAACAAGACCATACTGAGTCTTACCGTTCATGGTCTGTGCATATACATAATAGTTTTCTTTATCGTCCTGCACCAGCCATCCCTTTTCCTGGAACATCTTGAAATTCTCCACTGCCTTGTCATATACAGCTGGATCATGTTCATCCGTTCCTACCGGGAAGTCAATTTCAGGCTTGATGATATGGTATAATGACTTTTCATTACCCTTAGCCTCTTCACGCGCCTCTTCTGAATTCAATACATCGTATGGTCGGGAAGCCACTTCCTCAACCATTGATTTCGGTGGGCGTATGCCCTTGAAAGGTTTAACTATTGCCATAATACTATAAATTTCGTTTGAAGAACAAGACTAATGTACGAAAAGCATACAAGAAACACGCCAGTGCCAGACCGCACAGGAATCCTTGCCAGAAATCGTCAATATACGACTTGCAAAAGGAATTTACCAGCAGTAGAGAAGTACCTACAGTCAACGGAATAAATGAATTTCGTTCATCACTTGTTATCTTCATATATTTTTACTTTTTATTTACACGGAATTTCTCGCAACCATCCTTGAAGTATGCCACAATCTGTTTTGCAGCGGCAATACCGGCATTGATATTGGCCTCGGCTGTCTGGGCACCCATCTTCTTTGGAGTAGAGAAATATCTGCCGGCACATTTAGCGGCAAACTCTTCATTCTTCTCTGGCATAATATCTGTTACATACTTCAAGTCCTGACGTTCTTCCATCAGTTTCAGAAGTCCTTCTTCGTCGATAACTTCTTTTCTTGCAGTATTGACAAGCAAACCGTTCTTTGGCATCAGGTTCACCAAGTCATAATTGATAGATTTGCGTGTCTCAGGAGTAGCAGGAATATGAAGTGAAACGACATCACAATTCTTGTAAAGCTCATCTGCAGAATCCACAGGAGTGACACCGTCAGCCTTGATAGCTTCCTTAGGACAGAAAGCATCGTAAGCATAAATATCCATTCCGATACCTTTGGCGATACGAGCCACATTGCGTCCCACGTTACCGTAAGCATGAATACCTAGTTTCTTGCCCATAAGTTCTGTACCCGCCTTACCGTTATAGAAATTGCGGACAGCCATAATCATCATACCGAAAGCAAGTTCTGCCACAGCGTTTGAGTTCTGTCCCGGAGTATTCATCACACATACATCGTGAGCTGTAGCCTCAGCCAAATCAACATTATCGTATCCGGCACCTGCACGGACTACAATCTTCAGCTCCTTGGCAGCGTCAAGCACTTCCTTATCAACAATGTCACTTCGGATAATAATGGCGTTCACATCTTTTACGGCATCAAGCAATTGAGCTTTCTCAGTATATTTTTCAAGCAACACGAGTTCATAACCAGCTGCTTCTATTTCCTTACGAATACCATCCACAGCAACCTTGGCGAATGGTTTTTCTGTTGCAATCAAGACTTTCATGTGTAGTAAAATTTAAGTGATATAAAGATAAAAAGGACGTGAAAAGAGAAGTCTCCGTCACGTCCCTATTTGATAATTAATACGGATTAATGCAATTTTTCAAATTCCTGCATGCACTCGATAAGAGCCTTAACGCTTTCCAATGGCATAGCATTATAGCATGATGCACGGAATCCGCCTACTGAACGGTGACCTTTGATACCCACCATACCACGTTCGGTAGCAAACTTCAGGAAGTCAGCTTCCAAATCCTTGTATTCATCAGCCATCACGAAACAGATGTTCATCAGTGAGCGGTCTTCTTTCACAGTCACTGTACCGCGGAACAGTTTATTGCGGTCAATTTCAGCATAAAGTAACTCAGCACGTTCCTTAGCTCTGCGTTGCATTTCCTCCACACCACCCTGGGCCTTGATCCATCTCAAAGTCTGCAATGCTGCATAGATAGGCACAACAGGAGGAGTATTGAACATAGAACCCTTGTCAACGTGTGTCTTATAGTCAAGCATTGTAGGGATATGACGTGTAACCTTGCCAAGCGCTTCATCTTTCACTATAACGAAAGTAACACCTGCAGGAGCCAGATTTTTCTGAGCGCCGCCATAGATACAGATGTATTTTGAAACGTCGATAGGACGTGAGAAAATATCAGATGACATATCCGCAATCAAAGGAACATTCACTTCAGGATCTGAATGCAATTCTGTTCCATAGATAGTATTATTGGTGGTAATATGGAAATATTCCGCATCTTCAGGAATAACATAATCCTTAGGAATATATGTATATCCGTCTTTTTCAGATGAAGCGACTTCCACTGCTTCACCGAAAGCTTTTGCTTCTTTCAAAGCTTTCTTAGCCCAAGTACCTGTGTTAAGATAAGCAGCTTTCTTTTCAAGGAAGTTATATGGAACCATACAGAATTCAAGGCTAGCACCGCCACCGAGGAATATCACTGAGTACCCTTCCGGGATATTTAGTATCTCTTTAAACAAAGCAACAGCTTCGTCCACTACCGGCTGAAAGTCTTTTGCGCGATGACTTATTTCCATCAACGAAAGTCCAGAGCCATTAAAATCCAATATAGCTTGTGCTGTTTTCTCTATTACTTCGCGAGGCAAAATAGATGGTCCCGCATTAAAATTATGTTTTTTCATTTGGCAGTTGTTTTTTGGTTTTACATATATTTTAATATCTAACGATTGCGAATTTATGTAATTATTTCCACACATCCAAACTTTAATCTAATAAAATTACACATACAACTGAAATTTTCTTTCATTTTATGACATGAAGCGTAATTTTACTATCACTTTGACACATAATTATCATACTGTGGTGTATTTTGTGATACCAACCATAGCAAATTGAGACAGTGACCTGCCGTTCCGTATGAATCCTGACACAAAGTTATCATTTTGCCAGTTCTATCAAAGTTTTTACCCCCTTAATCTTTTCATTTTGTATCAACTTTAACGTTTGTTGGCTCTTTTTTCTCGATATAGCCACGAAAGCATAATGGTCCTTAACATCAACCTTGCCAACATCATCTTTATTCAACCCACCTTTCTTGAAGAGAAAACCTACAATGTCTATCTTGTTTATCTTGTCTTTTTTACCCTTACCAATATATAAAGTGACGAACTCCGGTTTCGAAGGTTTTGGAGTAATCTCCGGCAAAGTATAAACATCAATTTCAGCAGGAAGATAATCAGGAACTTTCTCTTCGGAATGCATAATAATATATGCGCTACCTTCTGCATCCCATCTTGCGGTACGTCCGTTTCGGTGTATAAACCCATCTTCGGCTACTGGCAAATGATAATGAACCACATTCTTTATTCCCGAAATATCAAGTCCGCGAGCAGCAAGATCTGTAGAAATAAATATATTGCAACTGCCGTTTCTGAACTTATAAAGCGCTCTCTCACGGTCGTCCTGATCCATTCCGCCATGAAAAGTTTCACAATAGACTTTCATTGAATGCAGATACTTGCCTACCCTGTCAACACTCTCACGATGATTGCAGAACACCAGTGTCTGTTCTGACCCTAAATTACACACCAATTTATATAATGTCTCCAGTTTATCCTTTATCGGCGATTCCACCTTATATAGATGAAGTCTATCCGACAATTGCTCATCCGCATTCAGAAAGTTCAGCCTTACACTCTTGTTTACTCCAGTAAAACGTGGTATTTCTTCAGCGTCAGTAGCTGAAAGAAGGAACCTTCTGCGCAAATCAGGCAACTTGCCTATCACATCTGCCATTTCCTCCTGGAATCCGAATTCCAGACACTTGTCGAACTCATCAATAACTAGTACACGCACTGTAGATGCATCTATATTGCCTTTTCCAAGATGGTCGTTCATACGCCCCGGTGTACCGATAATCACGGACGGGCGGATACCTTTCATTGTGCGGTGTTCATCCATAGCCGGACGTCCGCCATAGCAACTCATTACCTGGAAATCCGTACCCATACTCTTAAAGACATGTTCTATCTGCAATGCCAACTCGCGCGACGGAACAAGCACTACAGCCTGCACACCCTCGGTATCCTTCTTCAGGGTCTGCACAAGCGGAATAAGATAAGCCAAAGTCTTTCCAGAGCCTGTGGGCGAAAGCAGCACTATATCGTTTCCTTCCTTATAAGCATCTACAGCAGCCTGCTGCATAGCATTCAACTCTCCTATTTTAAGATTTTTCAGTATTGTACGGATATCCATATTTATTTTTTGTCTAAATTTTGAAATCATATATATGCAAAAATACTATAAATATGGGAGATTTCCATAATTAAGTTGTAAATCCGCTGATTAAAAGTTATTTTTGTACATACATAATCTTTAGATATAGATTATTGATTTATAAATACAACTTATATTTACAAAATCACAACTTGTATTTATAAATATATAACTTGTATTTATAGAATATGTCAGGGAATTTATAACTTTGAGTACTAAAACAATTAATTTAATAACCACTAATACCTTTTTTGATTATGGCAAAATATTTCATGCAGGAAATGCCCGACATGAGGAAAGAGGGCGAAACATTACTTTATCCGAGAATGGAAATTACCGGTACATGCGAGACAGACGAACTGGTAGAAACATGCATCAAAGGTTCAACATTCAATCGCGGTGAAGTTCGCGGAGCGTTGGATCTTATAGCCAGATCTATGGCTCGATTCATGGCAGAAGGCCGGTCAGTAAGAATAGAAGGAATCGGTCTTTTCACCCCAACACTCACTTTGAAGAAAGGTAAGAAAAGAGAAGACGCCGAAGGTAATTCTCCCCGACGAAATGCAGCCAGCATAGAAATCGGAGGTATAAACTTCCGTGCGGACAGGACACTTATAAGCGAGACAAATACTCTTTGCAATCTTGAACGGGGCTCTGGAGTTAAAAGATGCAGAAATCCGAAAACAACTGCCGAAGAAAGACTGGACATGGTGAATAAATATCTTGAAGAGAATCCTTTCATTACGGTTAGTGAATATTCAAAGATAGCAGATCTTAACCGTACAACTGCTGCAAAGGAACTGAAGACATGGGCGACTGATACAGAATCTGGTATTGCGATAAAAGGAGTTGGGACACATAAGGTTTATGTCAGGAAATTATAGAATATTATTGTACAGTAATGATGCTTTTTCTATTAAATAATTTTTTATGGATAGAAATAGAATAAGAAACATAAAATATTTATTAAGAGACATAAATATTGTTCGAAAAAAAATTGAGGAAAGAGAAAATAACGAAGACAACTTCAATATGTTTACCATCCTAAGAAAGGAATCTGACGAGGTATATTTAAACTTCAGGGTTCTTTCAGCTTTGCTGGATCCTAACGGACCACATAGGTTTGAAACTATATTTCTAGACTCATTTATAAAGGTACTTGAAAGTAAATTCAAATATGATGTAAAATCTCTTGAAGTTTATCCTAACAATCAGAATAGAAGCGAATATAAGGAGATAGATATTTGCTTTATAGACAGAATTGCCAAGAAAGCTGTAATGATAGAAAATAAAATATATCACGTAGACACCAAATCATGAAGATAAGGGGCAGATTGAAAATTATTATGGCAGATTGGTTAAAGAGGATAATAATGTTATAGGTATAGACATAAAAATATATTTTCACCTATACAACTTAATAACGAATTATTACAATTCTGAACAAAATAAGTTTATAGAAAACGGAAATCGACCATGAACGAACAGCAAAACAACGGAAATATAATCCTCTACCAGACAGAGGATGGCAAATCAAGGATAGAAGTAACTCTATGCAACGATACGGTTTGGCTTACGGCTGACCAGATGGCAGAGCTGTTCCAAAGAAACAAATCTACCATTTCCCGACATATAAAGAATGTATTCGATGATGGAGAGCTGAATCAGGACTCAACTGTTGCATTTTTTGCAACAGTTCAAAATGAAGGGAACAGAACAGTTGAACGAAATATGGCATACTATAATCTGGACATGATAATCAGTGTAGGTTATCGTGTCAAGTCACACCGTGGAGTACAGTTTAGAATTTGGGCTACTAATATCCTCCGTGAATATCTTGTAAAAGGTTTTGCCATGAACGATGATCTACTGAAAAGAGCAGGCGGAGGAAACTATTTCGATGAACTGCTCAGCCGCATCCGTGACATACGTTCCTCGGAAAAGGTTTTTTATCGCAAGATACTTGAAATATACGCTTTAAGTATTGATTATGATCCACGTGCAGAAGCTACCATTCAGTTTTTCAAAACTGTACAAAATAAGATTCACTTCTCTGTTCATGGTCATACAGCTGCTGAAATCATTTACGAACGTGCCGATTCTGAAAAAGATTTTATGGGACTTACTTCATGGACAGGAGCATTGCCAAAGCGAACTGATGCAGAAATAGCCAAAAACTATCTTTCTTCTGATGAATTGGACACACTCAACAGAATAGTCAGCCTATATTTGGATTTTGCAGAACTTCAAGCTAAATCACATAAGCCAATGTACATGAAAGATTGGATTCTGAAATTGGATGATTTTTTAAAACTATCCGGAAAAGAACTGTTAACACATGCCGGGAAGATTTCTGCCGAACTTGCAAAACAAAAAGCAAATACGGAATACGATAAATTTAAAGAAAGAACTGTTTACAACCTTTCACCTGTAGAAATACATTTTCTTGAGAGCTTTGAAAAGGAGCAGAAAAAACTGAAGAATAAGTAGATTTGTTCTTAATAAAATGCCACCACTCCAGCAAGCTGAAATTTACTTTATATTCGTTTTTTTAATATACATTTCTCTCATGTCAGTAAAATATTTATCATATTTTTTGTAAGTTCGCAGCCAATTTGGAATATAACTTGATTTATTTAAACAAATAAAAGATCCTATTATGAAAAAAACAGCATTATTCGTCAGTGCATTACTCATTTGTGGAATGGCTAATGCACAGTATTTCTGCACAAATAACGGTACGGAACTGCATTACGTAAACTATGACGAAGCTGGCCAGAGTATTTCTAATGTAACTACCACTGTAAAGAACGTTACAAATGAAGACGGTAAAACTCTTGCTGATTATTACAGCAAGACAGTAACTACCAAGACAAAAAACAACACTTCCTATTCACTGACACAATGGAGCTACGACGGTAACAATACCGTTTGCACTGAAGACCTGATGTACGAACTTTATATTGCTTCAGACTCCGACCCTGCCAAGTACGGTCCTCAAGCAAAAATGGCTTTGCAGGAAGACAGAAAGTTCGACGGAGACAACTCTTTTACATTGTCGGACAATGCAAAAGCCGGTGAATCTATGCCGAACCGTTCATATAAGCTTATTCTCAATATGCTGAAAAATGAAATAAACATTTCGGGAGCTTCATATATGGGAAACGAAACTGTAAGTACCACAGCAGGAAAATTCGACTGTATTAAAATATCGTATCTGAAACGTACAAAAATTGTATTGAAAACTACAACATTGAGAGTCACCGAATGGTATGCTAAAGGTGTAGGACTCGTAAAGTCTGAAGCTTTTGATACAAAAGGAAACGCCTACGGAAAGACATTACTGACCAAAATTGTAAAATAAAATTCAATATACGCAGTAAAATAAAACATTTTAAAATGAATGAAGGTAGCACTCTCAACCAGGATGCTACCTTTTTTATAATGTTTGTATTACTCCCTATCCTATAAATTATGCGTTCATTAAGTGTTCAGCATCCATACACCAGTTTTCCCTTTTGCAAACCTTTTGCAAAACATTTTCAAACAGCGTTTAAACGGTATTTAAATGCTATTCAAAACAACATCAACCTCCGGATAATTTGTAAAAAACAAAAAACAAACAATAAAGATAGAGAAGATACTTTGTAATTATTACAAATTTGCCTAACTTTGATAAAAACATCAGACTTTATACCCATTGGTAAAAAAACATCTGTATATGAAATTCAGGATTATCATACTATCTGCGTTTTGCCTCCTTTCAGCAGGCATATATGCACAGGAAGACAACTCAAAGTTGAGAAAGGACAGTCTGAGAGCCATAACTGATGAAAATATTGGCATCCCGGAAATATCACCAGTAAACAATGGTATGAAAAAGCCTGAAGTAAAGGCTGAAACGGAAATACACCAGATGGAAATACAGGAAATAAAGTTGCGACGCCCGTTCTACATGCCTTATCACACGAACCCCTCTCCTATGTTCTACGGCGATTACAGTACCGGCGGAATGATGGCTCCAAATCTTTACGGTTACGGTTCACAATCAACGCTGCCCGGAATTGGAAGAATAAACGAAGCGTCACTGATGTACCAATACAATATAAATGATTATTGGGAAATACAGGCAGGACTGAATGCTACAAAGTTTAATATCCCGTTCAGTACCGGTCAGGCTTTCGGAACATCCGGAGCAGTAATTTACCGACCGAATGAGAAACTGAGTTTCAGGGCTTTCGGTTCGTACGCTCCTGCAAGTGCCTACGGATTTCAGATGAGCAGTTTCGGAGGAACTATAGGATATGAGTTCAACGATAGATGGGGAATGGAAGTCGGTGCAGAAAGGATATATGACCCTATGAGAGGAAGATGGGACACACGCCCTATTGCAATACCTTATTACAAATTTAATAAGACCAAAATAGGACTGGACGTCGGAGGTATTCTTTATGAGATAATAAGAAGCGCAAAATTTAAAAATCAGGGCGGCAACCCAACAATAATGCCGGGAAGATAAAGAATAATGCAAATGCAGATATAATAATTAATTTACAAACAACTAAAAAGACAAGATTATGCTAAGATTAAATGTATTTATCCAAGTATCGGAAGAAAACAAGGCAGAAGTGGAAAAAACAGCAAAAGAACTGGTAGCAGCATCATTGAAAGATGAAGGATGCATTGCATACGATTTCTTCAAGAGCGCTACACGTGAAGACGTTTATATGATTTGTGAAACATGGACTGACGAGGCTTCTCTGAAAGCTCATTCAGAAAGTGCACACTTCACAACTCTGGTTCCTAAGATTGAGAGCCTTGCAGCTATGAAACTTGAAAAATTCCAATTCTAAAACAATAACTGATAACGGCGATATTATCTTTTAAAACAGGTAATATCGTCTCATTTTTCATAAAGATATGCTATTCGACAACAAAGTATGTATAGTAACCGGAGGTAATGCCGGCATAGGCAGATGTATTGCTGAGAGTTTCAGTAAAGAAGGTGCCAGAGTATATGTTATAGACAGAGACATTGACCACGATACTGACGAAAATATCTTCTGCTACAAAGGGGATATTTCAGAGAAAGAAGTACTGGAAAGTTTTGCCGCATGGGTATTGTCAAAAGAAGAGAAAGTTGACTTCCTTATAAACAATGCATGTCTGATGAACGGTGGTATATTAAGCGGATGCTCATACGAGGATTTCATGTATGTGCAGAAAGTTGGCGTGGCTGCCCCTTATTGGCTTACAGTATTATTCAAGGAACATTTCTCTAAAAGTGCGTCCATAGTAAACATATCTTCTAGCAGGGCATTCCAATCGCAAGCCGATACGGAAAGCTATACAGCGGCCAAAGGTGGCATAACAGCACTTACTCATGCTCTCGCTGTAAGCCTCAGCGGTATAGCAAGAGTAAATTCCATTGCTCCGGGATGGATTGAGACCGCACGTTTCCACAAGGATTCAGAAGTCCCAGAATACTCGGAAGCCGACATCATGCAACATCCTTCACAGCGCATAGGCGAGCCTGAAGATATTGCCAGAGCTGTTATGTTCCTGTGCGACGAAAAGAACAGTTTCATAAACGGAACAAACCTCACGATAGACGGAGGAATGGGCAGACTGATGGTATATCATAATGATAATGGTTGGAAAATGGTACTTTAATACAGCCGCCGGATAACATTATCAATATGACTATTCGGATTAAGAGGTATCTGGTCGGAAAGTAAAAGACTTTTTACCATGTGGAGTGTTCCTTGCTTGTACTTTTGAAAGTGTTGTGAAGCTATATGCTGTTCATAAGCGGCTTTACTTGCATAGGTTTCAAGAATGGTAACCTTGCAAGGATTATCTTTTTCACTCACAGCATACATAGTCAATACCCCGGGTTCAGTAAGCAAGGAAATCTCCCCTACTTCTACAGCATATTTAATATACTCGTCAAGGAATTCCGGATATACCTCTATTTTCGATAGACGGACTATACCGTCTGCCTCCATCGGCAATTTGTGACATATAATTTGTTTATCCATATAATAATTTATATTCTTCTCCTGTGCTTCGGATTTTATACTCAAAAACAGAAATAAAGGTAACAACAAACTATAAACCAACATCTTCATTTTTTTAACTTTCAAATCATTGAAAAGAAAACCGATTATTATACGATAACTAAAAAACACTGAAACCTTGCATCGGCATATTTTTTTCATTATTCGATTTTACGTAATCCAGATATCATCATTATTTATCTATCTGACTTTCAGTAAACGGATCTGCACGATGTCCCTTAAGGTCTATCTTTGCATATTCACGATCAAACTCCTCAACTTCCCATGCAGCCAGACGTATTGTTCCAGCTCCCAATAAATCATCCATGTGTTGAGGGTTTGTTGTACCGGGAATAGGAACTATCCACGATTTACGCGACAACATCCACGCAAGGGCAAATTGTGCCAGAGTCATATTCTTTCGCATAGCCCACTTACGAATCAGCTCCACTAGTGGCATATTATGTTTTAAAGCTTCGGGAGTGAATTGCGGTAAATTCCATCTACGGTCTCCTTTATGAAATGTGCTGTTTTCATTTATCACACCAGTTAGAAACGCCCGTCCCAAGGGACAGTATGGCACAAAACCAATACCCAACTCTTCAAGTGTAGGAAATATCTTAGTTTCAGGCTCACGCCACCAAATAGCATATTCACTCTGAACTGCTGATAATGGACAAACAGCATGAGCCTTTCTGATAGATCTTGCACTGGCTTCAGACAAGCCCCAATTTAAAACTTTCCCTTCTCGAATTAAATCTTTAACCACTCCTGCAACTTCTTCCATAGGAACTTCAGGATCTACACGATGCTGATACAACAGATCAATATAATCAGTACGCAAACGCTTTAACGATCCTTCCACAGCTCTGCGAATATGATCCGGCCTACTGTTTAAGGCTGTCGGTTTACCTTCTTCAACTCCGAAACCAAATTTCGTTCCAATTTTAACCTTGTCACGAAAAGGAGCTAAAGCCTCGCCCACCCATGTCTCACTGGTATATGGCCCATAAACCTCTGCCGTATCAAAGAATGTTACTCCCATTTCATAAGCATGGCGGATAAGAGATATCATATCTTTCTTTTCATACTTACCACCATAATAACCAACCATTGGCAGACATCCTAGACCTATTGCAGATACTTCCATTCCTCCGAGTTTTCTACGTTCTATACTTCCGGAAGATACTTCATTTATATCTTTATCTACATTCTCAGACTCAGAAGTACCATCTGCTATCACCTTAGATATGCCAGTCAAAGAACCTGCTGTAGATAATACTGCCACAGATGATAGTTTCAAAAAATTTCTTCTGTCCATATTCTATAAACCATTATTAATTACTATTATCAAGCCCTGTTAAACCACGTAATATTTCTATTTCATTATCTTCAAGTTGTACTCCACATTCCACATTATCTGTATCTGTTATAATTCCATTCTGCATCAGAAAAAGCTGCAAAAGTGTTTGTGGATTAATGTGATAACGGTCTGCAATAAAACAAACGACCTCGTCTTCAAATAATTGGGGAGAAATGATAATTTGCCTATCCATTTTTCACTGTTTTTTTGATATCACAAAGTTAATTGCCCCAGATAACAATGAAGTAACAATAAGTGGGACATTTGTATCATTTTTACTGATAATGCCACTATTAAGTTTTAAGATTAAGTGAAAAGTTTTATTTTTGCCGTGACATGGATAAAAGCATAGTACAATGAGCAAAATTCTGAAAGTAAAAAATGTAAACGATTATTGTAACTGGCTAGGTTATGAAAGCCAACACCAGCAGGTTTGTGTAATTGACTATAAGGAAGTTTCCCCTATACGTCATTGTCTGGCCAACTACAGTGTTTACGGAATATTCTTTCACGATGAAGCAGAAATAGACTTGACATACGGGTGTGGCAAATATGACTACAAGAAAGGTACTGTAATTTGTGTAGCTCCGGGGCAGATTGGAGGAAAGGAAGACAACGGTGAACAGGTTATGCTGACCGGATGGGCACTACTTTTCCACCCTGATATACTACAAGGAACAGCACTGGAAAAGACTATAAAAAATTATACATTTTTCGATTACCGAATAAACGAGGCTCTACATATGTCAGAAGAGGAACATGACATTTTGGTGTCATTAATGCACCAGATGAGAGATGAGTTATCAAAAAAACACGATGAACAGCAGAATGCAATTATAGTGGGTTACATAGAATTGATGCTTAATTTCTGCCAACGTTTCTACAATCGCCAGTTCTTGACCAGAAAGCTGGAAAATTCAGATATACTGATACGATTCAATTCACTATTACAGGATTATTATGAGAAAGGAATACAGTTTACACTCGGATTACCAACTGTACAGTATTGCGCAAATGAATTATGTATGTCGTCAAACTACTTTGGAGACCTTATAAAAAAGACTACAGGCGATACCGCAAGCAACCATATCAGGCAATACATTATTCAACGTGCCAAAAATGGACTTATAAGCGGAGCGACAGCATCGCAAGTAGCATATAATCTAGGCTTTGACTATCCGCAACACTTAAGCAGATTATTCAAGAAATGTTGTGGATATTCCCCGACAGAGTATGTAAAACAGAAAAGAAATGACATTTAGCACTTTATTATGTCCATCATTCCCTGTAATCAGAAGGCTTTATACCTGAATATTGTTGTACATAACGGCTGAAATAGGCCGTAGATGAAAACCCGAACATATCTGATATCTGTACTAACGAAAGAGATTTATCGCGAAGCAGACGAGTAATATCAAGTATGGTATAATTATTGATCCAATAATTAGCTCCGTATCCGCTAACCTTCTTTGAAACTTCAGACAGGTATTTTGATGTAACACAAAGGCAATCCGCATAATATGTCACCTCTCTGTGCTCGCGGTACGCTCCGTCCTCCAGCATCTTCAGGAATCGATTCATAATGGATGCATTTTGTGTGGTAATATCATTCTCACCATAAATACGGGCATGGAAATCAAAGAAATCAAGAATTGCCATCCGCATCGCATTAATAACCGTCTCACGATAAAAACGATGACTTGTGTCTTTTATCCTTTGCTCAAGCAGTTCAAAATCACGAAGACATATAGCCTGTTGCTCACGATTTAAGTGCATCACAGGATTCAGGAACAAGGCCAACTGTCCCTTAGTACCATAATTACTCTGCGGAGTGCATAGAGTCACAAATTCCGGTTTTACATAAATAATTCTGCATCGGAAATCATCTGATGCTTCTATCTTTTCTATCATTTTACGCTTGCGTATTATGGACAGATCGCCTGCATGCAATTCAAAATCCTGCCTGTTGAAACGATACTTACATGTTCCTCCCAAACAAAACATATGGGCAAGATACTCCTCGTCCGAATCTGTTTTTATTTCACCAAGTCTATGGGCTATGAATATTTCTTTATTTTCTTCCATATAAATATCCTCCAATTACTAACAAGAACTGTAAAAATGGTAATTATATCCGCATTTTTCGTTTAAGTCCTATATTACCATGTATCTATCTTTGCACAAAGAACAAAATTATCAAAATAAATTAAAACTGAAAATATGAAAACAGTAAGATTAAACAATGGCGTCGAAATGCCACAGATTGGTTATGGAGTATATCAAGTTTCTCCTTCAGAATGTGAACGTTGTGTGAGCAACGCTTTGGAATATGGCTACCGTATGATTGATACGGCACAAGCATACCATAACGAAGAAGGTGTAGGAAAAGCTGTTAAGAACAGCGGAATAAAACGAAATGAAATCTTTATTGTAAGCAAAGTTTGGATATCAAATTACGGCTACGAGAATGCACGCAAATCAATAGACGAGAGTTTAAAGAAACTACAAACAGATTATATTGATCTGATGCTACTACATCAGCCGTTTTGTGACCGCTACGGAGCATATCGGGCACTTGAAAAAGCATACAAGGAAGGTAAACTCAGAGCTATAGGTGTAAGTAATTTCTATCCTGATCACTTTATAGATATAGCCAGTAACATGGAAATAATACCGGCTGTAAATCAGGTGGAGACGCATGTCTTCAACCAACAGATTGAAGCACAGAAAATAATAGAGGAATTCGGTACTAGAATCATGTCATGGGGTCCGCTTGCTGAAGGACGCAACAATTTCTTCAATAATACGATATTAGCCAATATTGGAGCAAAGTATAAAAAAAGCGTTGCACAGGTAGCATTGAGATGGCTTATACAACGTGGAGTTATTATCATACCGAAATCTACCCATATTGAGCGTATGAAAGAAAATATTGACATTTTTGATTTTTCACTATCACAGGATGATATGGAAAATATAGCCGGACTGGACACAAGAAAAAGTCTTTTCTTCGATCATCATGATGCAGATACCGTACGTATGTTCATGGGATGGAGATAATAGGAAAATACAAATATCTGTAATTTGGGTAAATAATGCAGTAATAGATATACGTATTTATTGTATATGTGTGATAACTTTGTACCGTCAAAAAATACAAAATCATAGGAATATTATTTATAAAAACAGAAACCGAATATTTTATGAAAACCATAGCTCAAAAAATAAAAAGAAATATATTTTACATTGCATTATTTACCCCACTCGGTCTGTCGGCACAAAGCATAATAGACTCCACGCGGGTTTATAACATCAATGAAGTGGTAGTGACAGGAAGTCGTAGCGAAACTGATGTACGCCACCTGTCGCAGACGGTATCTGTAGTAGGTCGTGACCGTATAGAAAGCGCCATGCAGCCTTCGCTACTGCCCGTACTTACCGAACAGGTTCCGGGGTTATTTGTCACATCACGTGGCATTATGGGATATGGAGTGTCAAATGGCGCTGCGGGAGGTATATCATTGCGTGGTTTGAGTGGTGGCTCAGGACGACTGATGGTGATGATTGACGGCCATCCCCAGTACGCAGGTATCTTCGGTCATCCGATAGCAGATGCCTATCAGTCATTCCTTGCTGAACGTGTAGAGGTACTTAGAGGTCCGGCTTCTGTTCTGTATGGTTCTAATGCAATGGGTGGCGTAATGAATATCGTTACACGCAAAATGCAGGAAGACGGAGTAAACACAAATTTGCATGCAGGTTATGGCTCATACAACACGCTGGAAACAGAACTCACCAACCGTATCCGCAAAGGACGTTTCTCAAGCGTAATATCAGGTTCTTACAACCGTACTGACGGACACCGTGCTGATATGAATTTCGAGCAATATGGAGGATATGCGAAATTAGGCTATGAAATCACTGACAACTGGAATCTTAGAGGAGATGTCAACGTAACTCATTTCAACGCTTCATATCCCGGACCGGTAAGTGCTCCACTTCTGGACGGAGACCAGAGAATTACACGCGGAATGACTTCATTTGCCATTGAAAACAAATACGAAAAGACCTCAGGAGCAGTAAGTTTCTTTTACAACTGGGGGGATCACTGGATTAATGACGGTTATACTCCATCAAAGGGAGAAGGTCCACAGGACGACCGCTTCCTGTCATTCGACAAAATGATGGGTGTATCTCTTTATCAAAGTATGCAGTTCTTCAAAGGCAACCGCATCACTGCCGGATTCGACTGGTTCAACTATGGAGGGCATGCATGGAATGAGTATGTAAGCGGTGAAAAGATCGGTACCACATCTGATCTGGTTGACAAACAGGAAAATGAATTTGCAGGATACATTGATATTCGTCAGGATATAAATTCCTTTATCACACTGAATGCAGGAATCCGTGCCGATCATCACTCACGCATAGGAACAGAATGGGTTCCACAGGCCGGACTGGCTTTCCATCTGCCTCATGCTATGGAACTGAAAGCATCCGCGTCAAAAGGATTCCGCTATCCTATCCTCAGAGAGATGTATATGTTTCCACCACAAAATCCGGACTTGGAACCTGAATCTATGTGGACTTACGAACTTGCATTCTCACAGCGACTTATAAACGGTCAATTAAGTTATGGTGTAAACATCTTTTACATAGACGGCAAGAACCTGATTATGACACTCCCTAATCCAAACGGTAGCGGAATGCTGAACCAGAACTCAGGCAAGATAGACAATACAGGTATCGAAGTACAGGCAGCCTACCGCATAAACAGACAATGGTCTGTTGACGGGAACTACAGCTATCTACACATGAAAGAACCTGTAATTGCCGCACCGGAACATAAACTGTACGGAGGAGCAAACTTCTCACACGGACGCTGGAACGTATCAACCGGCATACAATACATAGCCGGACTATATACACAGACCGATCCAGTGAAAACAGAAGATTTCGTTTTGTGGAATTTAAGAGCTTCGTTCCGCACTACAAAATGGTTGGACATATGGGTACGTGGAGAAAACCTGCTGGCACAAAAATATGAAATCAATGCCGGCTACCCTATGCCTAAAGCAACAGTTATGGGTGGTGTGAATATCAATTTCTAAACAATATACAAATACTTAAAGATATGAAAAAGATTTTTCTAACAATTATTTTGGCTATTGCTTTCGTAGCACCAAGTTGCGGACATTTGCAAAAAGTGAATGAATCAGCCAATACCGAAACGGCTGATGTCCCTAAAGTTTATTGGTACAAGAATATCTCATCGGAGAATCTGATTAAAATCTATGAAACATTAGGACGTGAAGCCAAAGGGAAAGTAGCTGTAAAACTTTCCACTGGAGAACCAGGCGGTCATAATTTTCTGCAGCCTGAACTTATAAAAGGACTGGTGCAGAAAATTAACGGAACAATCGTAGAATGTAATACTGCGTATGGAGGCGGACGTTCCAACACAGAAAGTCACCTGAGAGCCGCAGCCGACCATGGTTTCACAGCAATTGCCAATGTTGACATCATGGATGCCGAAGGAGAAACAGAACTTCCTGTAAAAGGTGGAAAACATCTCACAAAAGATATTGTCGGCAAGAACTTTCTCAATTATGATTTCACAATAATCCTCTCTCACTTTAAAGGACATGCCATGGGAGGATTCGGTGGTGCAATCAAGAACATGTCAATAGGGATAGCATCATCCAATGGTAAAAGATTAATACATTCTGCCGGAGAAAGTACCACAAGTTGGGGAAATCCGAAACAGGATGATTTTCTGGAGTCCATGGCCGAAGCTGCAAAAGCAGTGGCAGACCATTGCGGAGAGAATATACTCTACATAAGTGTAGCCAACAATCTTTCTGTTGACTGCGACTGCGATTCTTCACCGGAAGATCCTAAAATGGGTGATATAGGTATTCTTGCATCTCTAGACCCGGTTGCATTAGACCGTGCATGTACAGATCTGGTACGTTCCTCAAAAGACCATGGTAAAATACACTTGATTGAACGTATTGATTCACGTCATGGCATGCATACTCTGGATCATGCTGAAGCACTTGGAATGGGGAGTCAGAAATATGAATTAATTGAACTTGATTGATAAATCATACATATAATTTTATTCATTACAAAAACCCGTATCAAATGAAAACTAATTTACTATTGCTGATTACATTATCAATTTTAATTTTTCCGAATATGGCTAAATCACAGGTAAAAGTCCAGCAAACTGCAGGACATGATGTATTAGGAGAATTTGCTCCGGAATTCGCACATTTGAACGACAATATCCTTTTTGGTGAAGTATGGAGCCGCAATGACTTGCTTTCCATGCGCGACCGCTCAATCGTCACCGTTGTTGCACTTATGTCACAAGGTCTGACTGACTCATCATTCAGACATCATCTTGAATTCGCAAAAAAGAACGGAGTGACAAAAACAGAAATAGCGGAAATACTTACTCATGCAGCATTCTATGCAGGCTGGCCTAAAGCATGGGCTGCATTCCGTATGGCAAAAGAAGTATGGGCTGAGAATGTGGACGGTACAGCAAGCACATCACTCGACGCATACGCACAGACAATTATCTTCCCTATAGGCAAACCTAACGACGCATACGCAAAATATTTTGTAGGTCAAAGCTATCTGGCTCCTATAGTTGCAGAAGGAGTTCCCGTTGCCAATGTAACATTCGAACCCGGCTGCCGTAATAACTGGCACATCCATAAAGCCAATAAAGGTGGAGGACAGACTCTTATCTGCGTAGGCGGACGTGGTTACTATCAGGAATGGGGTAAAGAGCCTATAGAAATGAATCCGGGCGACGTTATATATATCCCGACCGGAGTAAAGCACTGGCATGGAGCCGCTCCTGACAGCTGGTTCTCACATCTTGCTATGGAAATTCCGGGTGAAGGATGCAGTAACGAATGGCTGGAACCTGTTAATGACGAAGATTATTCAAAACTGAAATGACATGAGAACTTTAATACTGATAATTATGAGTCTTTTTTGCTTGAACAACCAGTCAAACGCACAGCAAAAGAAGGATAATGCGGAAATTAAAATCCTCGTGGCTTATTTTTCATGTACGGGAAACACCGAAAGCGTTGCCAAATCAATTTCAAAAGCTACCGGTGGAACACTGTACAGAATTACTCCAAAGAAAGCATATTCTTCTGCCGACCTAGACTGGAGGAATAAGAACAGCAGAAGTTCAATAGAAATGAATGACGAAAATTCACGTCCTGAACTTGGTGGTGAAGCTATTGATATGAATGACTACGACACTGTATTTATAGGCTACCCTATCTGGTGGGATTTATGTCCGCGTCCGGTAAATACATTCATTGAGAAGTATAATCTTTCCGACAAGACAGTTATTCCTTTTGCTACGTCAGGCGGAAGCTCCATCAACAACAGTGTGAAACAACTGAAGAAGCTGTATCCAGAAGTGGATTGGAAAGAAGGCCGCTTGTTCAACAGAGGAAGCAAACAGGCTGAAGAATGGGCTAAACAGATTATCACAAAATGATATATCCATTATATAGATTTAGGACTGACTTTCTTTTAGGGAAGCCAGTCCTTTTTTATTAATATCCAAACCTTGAAGTGTCAACCTTCTTGCGTTCCTTAGATTTAAATCCGCCAAACCTGTACGTAAACGAGAGCGAAACGTAACGGCTGTCTGCATGCTGTATTATTTCAAAGCGTTGTCCTCTGTCATTTACGGTTGCATTCGGCGTAGCTGTATTAAACAGGTCATTACCTGTCAGACGAAACTCGGCATTCCTGTTTGTAAATTTCCATTTCAAGCCGGCATCCACTTTCCATATTGACGACAGGTCGTAATTGCCTTGAATTGACGGACTGACATACATAGCATTCAGTTCCAGACTCATGGCTGGTTTGGAAGACAAAGTAAATGTATTGTTCATCATAGCCACTCCTCGCCATACAGAGTTGTCGAAGCCTATACCATGATAATCACGACACACATGCCTGAAGTAGGAACCATCAAGTGTGATACGCGAATTCCAAAAACTTCCTATTGTAAATGGTATTATTACAGATATTCCGTAGTTCCTCTGATAGTCATAGTTTACAGACTGATATATCATAACCAGTTCGTCAGGACTCTGATATGCCAACTGTCCGAAAAGGCCCTTTATATGGGTATAATATACACTAAACATATATTTGCTTTTAAGCACATAAGTTAGGTCTGCAATATAATCAGTAGAAGGACGCAATTGCGGATTTCCCAACACTTTTGAATATCCGTTCAGGTAGCTTACAGAATTCTGTATATCCCAGTAATCAGGATATGTCTTGTCGGAAGAGAAAGACAATTGAAAGATGTGTTCAGCAGAAGGAACATAACTTAACTGCATTGTGGGATATACAGACCAGTCTGTATAATCGGCAAGTCTATAGTATTCTCCTGCAAGCGACATAGATAAGGAAAGTTTTTCATTAAATGACTTTTCAAAACCTCCGTAAAAATTATAAGTCTTTTCCTCAAGATTTGATGATGAATTCATATCCGACATATCTGTTCCGTCTGCAGGAGTATATTTCTGTAAGCTTTTTTCATTGGCAAATGAGAAGTTGATACCATAATTTACACTCCATTCCTTTGGTAACGCATGAGTCTGACCTGCATATACATTCCAACGGTTTACATACTGACTGCTGTTGAGAATAAATTTCTGCTCTTTCCGGGATGATTTATCAATAAAGTTCTGCACACTAGGATAAGCATAGTAAGTATAATCCATACCTACATTCGTACCCCACCCTGAAGTATAATCAGCGCTGAAGTTATGCATCTGTTCATCTCCCGTCCTTATATTTGAAGATTCGGAGAGACTCCCATTAGAATTTTCTGTAGATTTACTATTTGGACTTATAGCCGATGTATATGCCACACTCAGATTATCATCATCAGTTATTCTATAATCAATGGAAGCGCGCATATTATGAGTAAGCTTCTGTCGATTACCGGTATTATACTGTGATATATCATACACTCTATCGCCTAATGTATGATGTGAGATAAAATCGTTTGAAGATCTGATTTTTGAATAATCTGCGGAATAAAGTACATCTGCCGACAGTTTCTCACCTGAAAAGGACAGACTCATATTACCTCCACCTCGTGAATATATACCTTGAGTAAAGTTACCTCCTACTTCACCACGCAACAAAGACTCTTCAGACTTATTTTTTTTCAATACGATATTTATAACAGCTCCCCTAACACGATATTTTGCAGGAGCACTGTACATCACTTCCGCTTTCTCTACATTCGAAACAGGAGTATTCTTCAGAAGATTTACCAACTGTTCGGCAGTCATGGACGATGGACGTCCATTCAATATTATGGTTGGTGCACCTGCTCCTATAAGCTGCAATCCGCCATCCTGTTCCATCACTCCGGGTAGACGTGTTACGGCCTCATAGGCATTGCTTACCGATGATTTTTCTGCTATTACAGAAACATCGTATGACAGTAATCCGTTTTCAGCCTTCACCAAAGGACGTTCTCCTTTAATCACTACTTCATCAAGACTATAATTCTGTTCCTCCATTGTTACTACACCGACGTTCGGTTCGTTGAATTCTCTGGAAATTGTTTCGTAAAGAATATGCTGGAATATCAGACGAAACGATTTAAAACCAGTGTCGAACACAAACCGTCCTTGTGCATCAGTTATCACTGCATCCACAAACACCGAGTCTTCAGACTGCATCACTACAGTTACAGCCTCAACCGGTTGCTGATTTCTATTGACCACTTTTCCATTCACATTCTGCGACATGACATTGTTTATGCATATAATCATGCAAGAGATAATAATCACTAAAGTTTTCATAAAGCATATTTATTTGTTTTCGTGATGCAAAGTAAGACCAAACGCTCGTCATAATACGTTATACGGCTGTTATGCTTTTGTTATATTATTGTTATCATATTCAGTATTGTTAATTTATTGTTATATCTTTGTGCGACAAAATATCAATATATGAACGGAAAGTATATCAAAATAATAACATTTCTTGGATTGCTTGTAATTGTGATTATCCAGAGTGTATGGCTGGTAAAAACATATCAGCTGATAGAGCTGCAATTAACCCAATCCGGGAACCGTATATTTCCCAAATCCGTATTGAACGAAGTGTTGGAAAGGCTCAGTATCATAACAGAATCATACGGTGAAGATAAGACCTTAAACCTGTCAACCAACATGGACTATGACGAAACCATCAGCGACAAGACTCTGAAAGAACACCTTATATCCTTTCTGAACAATTATGCCGATTCATTATACCAGTCGCACGTATCCATCCAACTATTGGACTCTATCTTCAAAGCTGACATGAAAGAAGAAGGATATAATGCCGAGTTATACTGCATGAAGGTAGATTCTACAGGAGCTCCTATTGACGGTGAAAAGAAGATTTCCGGAATAAATGCTGTGAGGACTATAAAGACTTCAGTAGTAGCACTTAACAAGGACAAGACAGAATGTGTACAGGCTGTTATCGTAAACCCTTACTGGATAGCAATCCGCGAAATGAGCGTACTGCTCATTGCTACAGCGCTACTTATCTGCTTTGTAGCCGGATGCATAATCTATCAGATAAAAATCATCATAAAACAGAACAAGATAGCCATGCTGCGACAGGACTTCACATATGCCATGATTCACGACATGAAAACGCCGATAAACACTATCACTATGGCCGGACATGTACTTGAAAGCGGTATGATGGACAGTAATCCGGCACTGAAAAAGCAATATTTCTCCATACTGAAAGAAGAGAGTATGCATCTTCTGAATCTTGCAGAAAAAATACTTACAATAGCCAAGATAGAACAGTCAAGGCTCAAACTTGCTGACGAAGAAATAGATGTGAACTCGATGTTTGATGAACTGATACAGAAATTCAGTCTGAAATCGGACAAGAATGTTTCTTTCATAAAAGATGTCAATATCACATCAAGCCTGATGGCAGACAAGGAATATCTGAAAGAAGCAATAAGCAATCTGATAGACAATTCACTGAAATACTCTGACGAAAAAGTAACTGTTAAACTGACAGCCGAAGAACATGGAAATTCAATCCTGATAAAAGTCCGTGATAACGGATGGGGTATTCCACTGAAAGAACAGAAACGAATATTTGAAAAGTTCCAACGTGGCGGACTGGAATTTAGAAAAGACAATAAAGTATCAGGTTTCGGACTTGGCCTGAACTACGTCTATAAAGTCATAACAGCAATGAACGGTAGCGTCTCGCTAAACAGCATAGAAGGAGAATACAGTGAATTCATATTGACTTTACCTATAAAAAACTGATGAATGATGACAAAAGTATTATTGGTGGAAGATGACAAAAATCTGAGTTTCATACTAAAAAGCAGCTTGGAACAGATGATTGGAGGTTATGATGTAGTATCCGTCGCCAACGGTAAGGACGGATTGGATATACTTACAAAGGAAAACTTCGATGTAATAGTTTCGGACGTGGAAATGCCTATAATGGACGGAGTGACTATGGTACAGCATATCAGAAAGAATCATCCGTCGTTGGCAATAATCTTTATTACAGGTCTTACTACGGCCCGCGATGTGATAAACGGATATCAGGCTGGAGCCGATTTCTATATAAAGAAACCTTTCCTTCCAGAGGAACTTGACGCACACATTCAGGCAGTATTAAGAATGAGGCATAATACTCAGGTAGAAAGTCCTACCGATAATGATGAAGATACTATATTTACAATTGGCAAATACAGTTTCGACCCGACTCAAAACCTGTTAATATTCGAAAATGAACAACACAACCTGACAGCCAAAGAGAGTAAAATACTTGAAATGCTTTGTCGCGAAAAAGGAAAAATTGTAAGCAGGGAAAACATCCTTAATGGAATCTGGGGTAATTCTGATTTCTACTCATCCAGAAGCCTTGATGTTTTCATTACGAAACTCAGAAAATATCTATCTAAAGACACTGATATATCACTGAATGTACTGAAGGGTGTAGGGATATGCCTTAAAGTTCAATAATAACCAAACAGCCGACTGTTCACACCACGAACCAGCCGGCTGTTTTATATTATCAACTCTTATCTTTCTGATATAGGTTTATAAGGTACTTCATTAAGTACATTCTTGTATGCAGGACGTATGATACGGCGACCGTCGAAATGCAATTCCTCGATACGATGAGCCGTCCAGCCGACAATTCTGGCCATAGCAAACAGAGGAGTATATATCTCATGAGGCAATCCCATCATCTCATATATGAATCCTGAATAGAAGTCAACATTAGAGCATACCTTCTTCTTGTCTCCCTTAACTTTCTTGAAACAAGCGATTGCACGTTTTTCTATCAACTCCAAAAAGGCAAATTCTTTTTCACAGCCTTTTTCAGCAACAAGTTCACTTGCCAACTCTTTCAGAAGAACTGCACGCGGATCGGAAATGGTATATACTGCATGGCCTATACCATAGATAAGACCACTCTTATCGTAAGCCTCTTTATTCAGCATGCGAGTGAGGTAAGTATCTATCTCATCTACATTTGTCCAGTCTGAAATGACTTCCTTCAAGTGATGAAACATATTTACAACCTGTATATTTGCTCCACCATGCAATGAACCTTTTAGCGAACCGATTCCCGCTGCGATACTTGAATATGTATCTGTGCGTGTAGAACTTGTAACCCTGACAGTGAATGTAGAGTTGTTACCACCACCGTGCTCAGCCTGAAGGACAAGCAGAAGGTCAAGCATACGTGCCTCAAGAGGAGTGTAATCTTTCTTAATCATGTAAAGAAAATTCTCTGCCAACGAGAGTTTCTCATCCGGATAGCGGATATGCAATGAGCGTCCGTGTGTACTGTGACGGTAGATGCTATATGCGTATGCTATGACTGTTGGGAACTTTGAGATAAGTTCGATAGACTGACGCATAAGATTGTCGCGAGAGATGTCATCCGGATTAGGGTCGAATGTGTACATTTCCAGAACACTACGGGCCAGGATATTCATTATGTTATGACCTTCAAGGTCGATGATATTCATTGTAGTCTTCTTGTCAAGAGGCATATTGTCGTTTATAAGTTCCTTGAAAGAAGCCAGTTGCTCCTTATCAGGAAGCTCGCCCGACAAAAGCAAATATGCAACCTCTTCGAAGCCGAAACGTTTCTCTTTCAAAAGAGCATGAACAATATCATCCAAATCATATCCCCTATAAAAGAGTTTACCCGGAATAGGTTTCAGGCCTTCTTCCGTTTTCTCATATCCCACTACGTTTCCTATCTTGGTTAGTCCTACAAGCACACCTGTTCCGTCTTCATTACGAAGTCCGCGCTTAACATTAAAACTCGTAAATAAACTGTTGTCTATTCTGCACGCCTGTTTAGCACATTCGGAAAGTTTGTAAACTATATATTCTTTTTTCATGTTCAGTTCGTTATAGTTGAATTAAAGACTTTGTATTATTCTTTCAGTAAACTCTTCTGTACTCAATACTTTACCGTCCGGCATAAATCTAGCCAAATCAATAGTTGCCTCAGAATTTTCAAAAACCTGTTCAAGGGCAGATGTTATAAGGTCGGCTGCTTCCTGCCATCCCAAATACTCAAGCATCATTACTGATGACAGAAGAAGAGAACATGGGTTAACCATATTCTTACCTGCAATATCCGGAGCTGTTCCGTGGGTAGCCTCGAAAATGGCATGACCGCTATTGTAGTTTATGTTTGCTCCCGGAGCAATACCTATACCGCCTACCATGGCAGCCAGCTGATCGGAAACATAGTCACCGTTAAGATTCAAAGTTGCAATAACAGAATAGTCTTCCGGTTTCAGCAATGTATTCTGAAGGAAAGCATCTGCAATACAGTCTTTTATTATTACTTTTCCCTTGTTGATAGCCTCAGCCATGGCGGCTTTTGCAGATTCTTCGCCCAAATCTTTCTTCAACTGCTGATAATAGTTCATGGTGAATGTCTGTTCTGCAAACTCAGTTTCAGCCACTTCATATCCCCATTTCTTGAAACCGCCTTCGGTGAACTTCATGATGTTTCCCTTATGAACAAGTGTTACCGACGGAAGCTTATGATCCAAGGCATATTGTATGGCAGAACGAACAAGACGTTTTGTACCTTCTACAGAGACAGGCTTTACTCCAAAAGAAGAAGTTTCAGGGAATCTCACCTTGGTAACTTTCATCTCATTATAAAGGAAATCATAGAATTTCTTTGCTTCAGGAGTGCCCTGTTCCCATTCTATTCCGGCATATATATCTTCTGTATTCTCTCTGAAAATACACATGTCAACTTTCTGAGGCTCTTTCAAAGGAGATACTACACCTTTGAACCATCTTACAGGACGCAGACAAACATACAAGTCCAATGTCTGGCGCAATGCCACGTTGAGTGAACGTATTCCACCTCCTACAGGTGTTGTAAGCGGGCCTTTGATTCCTATCAGATATTCTCTAAATACATCCATTGTAGATTGCGGGAGCCACTCTCCCACCTGTTTATAAGCCTTTTCACCGGCCAGGACTTCCCTCCATTCTATAGAGCGTTCATCTTTATAAGCTAATTTCACTGCTTCGTTTACAATTTTCTGGCAAGCCGGAGTTATCTCAGCTCCTACACCATCTCCTTCAATAAAAGGTATAGTAACATTTGAAGGTACTACAAGTTTACCTTCTTCCATACGAACTTTACTCATTGTCTAGTTTCTCCTATATTAGTTGTATATTGATTGTTATTTTCTAAATGTATTAAGTGCCGAACCGGCCTTGAACCATTCAATCTGCATTTCATTATATGTATGTACAGCCTCGAAAGAATCCTGAGTACCGTCTTCATGAGTTAATACCACTTTCAGATTACGTCCAGGCGCGAATGTTTCAAGCCCAACGATTGAAATCCTGTCATGTTCCTGCACTTTGTCATAGTCATCCTTATCGGCAAAAGTCAGCGCAAGCATACCTTGTTTCTTCAGATTTGTTTCGTGGATACGTGCGAAACTCTTTGCAAGGATAACCTTTACGTTAAGGAATCGAGGTTCCATGGCAGCATGTTCACGGCTTGAACCTTCACCATAGTTTTCTTCTGCCACTACAATTGATGAAATGCCTTTAGCCTTATATCCGCCGGCTACAGCTGATACTTCGCCATAACTGTCGTCCGCTGAGTTCCAAACCTTATTCGTCTCACCATTGAATGCATTCACAGCTCCCATCAGCATATTCTTAGATATATTTTCCAGATGTCCGCGGAATCGAAGCCATGGACCTGCCATTGAGATATGGTCTGTGGTACACTTGCCTTTGGTCTTGATAAGAAGAGGCATGTCCAATAAATCCTTTCCATCCCATGGAGCAAACGGCTGGAGCTTCTGCAGACGTTCTGATTTCGAATCAATGATAACTTCAATATTACATCCGTCAGCCGAAGGAGCTACATAACCATTATCATCAACTGTAAATCCTTTCACAGGGAGCTTGTCACCAGTAGGGGCATCCAGTTTCACCTGCTCGCCTTTATCGTTTATCAGAGTATCTGTCATAGGATTAAAGCACAGATTTCCTGCTATGGCAAATGCTGTAGCAATCTCCGGCGATGCCACAAAAGCATGTGTATTAGGATTGCCATCCGCACGCTTTGCAAAGTTTCTGTTGAACGAAGTCACAATGGAATTAGGTCTTGTAGGATCATCTGTCTCACGTTTCCACTGACCGATGCAAGGACCGCAGGCATTTGTCATTATTACGGCACCTGCTTCTTCAAAATCGGCAATCATACCATCGCGCTTTGATGTGCAGTACACTAGTTCAGAACCCGGATTGACCAGCAATGGTGATTTCATCTTAAGCCCTTTGTCCTTCAATTGTCTTACCAACGAAGCAGCCCTTCCCAAATCCTGATATGAAGAGTTGGTACATGAACCGATAAGTCCTACTTCCATACGTTGAGGATAACCGTTTGCAATGACCTTGTCTTTAAACTCAGACAACGGACATGCAGCATCCGGTGTAAACGGACCATTAAGATACGGTTCCAATGCAGACAAATCTATCTCAATAACTTTGTCGTAATACTTTTCAGGAGATGACAGAACTTCATTATCTGCTTTCAGGTCATCTGCTACTTTTAGAGCCATATCGGCTACTTCCTCACGTCCTGTAGCTCTGAGATATTCAACTATTTCATAATCGAACGGAAATACAGATGTAGTCGCTCCAACCTCGGCTCCCATATTGCAGATAGTAGCCTTTCCTGTAGCCGAAATTGAAGAAGTACCTTCCCCGAAGTACTCTATTATGGCATTTGTACCACCCTTGACAGTCAGTATGCCGGCCAATTTTAGAATAACATCCTTTGGTGCTGCCCATCCGTTCAGTTTTCCTTTAAGGTGTACACCTATTATTCTCGGCATCTTCAATTCCCATTCCATACCGGTCATCACGTCAACGGCATCGGCACCTCCGACACCAATGGCAATCATTCCAAGACCACCGGCATTCGGTGTATGCGAATCCGTACCTACCATCATTCCTCCTGGGAAAGCATAATTTTCCAAAACGACCTGATGTATGATTCCTGCTCCCGGCTTCCAGAAACCGATTCCATATTTCGATGCTACACTCTTCAGAAAATCATATACTTCCTTGTTGGTTGTCTGTGCAACAGGCAAATCAACAGAAGCGCCTTTATATGCCTGTATAAGATGATCGCAATGTACAGTTGCTGGTACAGCAGAAACATTCTTACCGGCATTCATAAACTGAAGCAATGCCATTTGCGCGGTAGCATCCTGCATTGCGACTCTGTCAGGACGAAAGTTCACATAGTCCACACCTCTCTCAAAACACTTGATGGAATTAGCATCGTAGAGATGACTATACAAAATCTTTTCTGCCAAAGTCAATGCCCTACCTAATTTTTTTCGTGTATCCTGTACTTTACCGTTATATGAAACATAAAACTGTTTCATCATTTCCAAATCATACATCATAGTAACTAAATCCTATTTATTGTGTAAATACCTTTTATAATTAAAGCTCAAAACTTTATACAGTCTGTCAGATAAATAAGCATTTCATTATACTATTATCATCTATAGCAGATTTTAACTACCAAAAATCTACCATAGTACTGTTTTTAATTAAAGTTGTGCAATATTCGGTATTAAAATTGAAATATGCAAGCAATATACAATATTTAATTGATAAAAGACATAATTTTTCAGAATACAAGCACAAATAGTTACATAAATATACAATTTAAAAACGAACACCAATTCCAATAAAAACAGAATGCATCATACTGACTTTAGGTAATGATAGTTTACCTCCCTCAACTGTAATATTCCTGCTTCCACCATAAATATCAAAATCAGAGAAAGTATAACCAACCGAAAACACTAATCTTTCATCCATTTCCAATGATATGGCTGTACGGACATTGTAATATACCTTTCTTGCACCAGTGTTTCTCACCTCTTCCCTTTTTATTGCAGACCATTCTCCCTGCTGATTGGGAAAGTAATCAATGGTAAATCTTCTGTCGGAAGGAAGAGGTATTGTCAGTCCGGGCGAAACAGAAAGATATAGGGCATAGTCTTTGTCTTTACCTATCCATAGTTTTGGGGAATTCAAACGCAAAGCTGGACGGAAAGCAAAAAAGTAACTAACCGAATTGTCATTGGTTTCACTCCACCTAAATTGTTTGTTTACAGCAACTCCACCTAAAGATTTCGACGGGTATGGAGAAGTAAACACCAAGCCCGCCGTCAGACCTACATAGTCAATAGGCAGAAAAGTAACCGAAGGTTCAACCTCCCATGAACTTTGACTGGTTAATGCTCCGTTTAGCTCCACTAGCCAAAGTTGCTTCTCTTTTATGTCCTGAGAATTTAGTGAAGCAAAACTATACACAAGAAAAATAGAAATAGTAAATCTTAGAATTTGTGTTCTGAAACGACTCATAAATAAACTGTTTTAACTTTATAATTATAATCAAATGTCAATATATAGATTAAGCTCTAAACACTCCTTTAAAAACGTGCTGTCATTCTCATTAAAACGATACCGCGTTAAAACTTAAACGCGGCCATGTTTTATTTTAAGTTCCAGCAAAGCCTTTTTCTATACTGATTTATTAATGCAAATATATAGAATTGCGATATATCATAAAAAACTTGACAATGTACATTGACACGCAACAGCAACCCTGATTATCAATATATTAGATAAAAATACGATGTACATTTACAATAGGATAAACTAATCTAGCATACTCATGATATTATAAATTAGAGTTTAACAAAAAATTTTCTTTTCTATTCAACACAAATTACAAAGAAAAATATTACTTTTGACACATATTTACTAACATCTAATATATATATATGAGAAAATACTTACTTTTTGCTTTACTTTCCTCCTTTTACGCTATCAGCTTGCATGCACAGTCTTCAAACAATTCTATCCGATGCATATATTTGGAAAACTACATCAAAGATTCAGCTAAGCCCAAGGATATCCGTCAGGATGAATTTGCACTTGATATTTACCAGGATGGGAAATCAGCTTTTTACAGTGTTTATGAGAGAGCTATCCGCACATCGCGCGACAGTATGTTACGTATTGGTATGACTGCCACTGAAATAATAAACCAACAGGCAGATATGCCACGAACACATCAATATTTTGAATATTATAAAAACAGTCCTGACAAAGGTACTTACAAGTGCTATGACAAAGTAGTGAAAATGTATTGTTATGAAGAAAAACTCCCTTCACTGCAATGGAACATTGTTCCGGAAACCAAAAAACTTTTGGGACACACTTGCCAAAAAGCTATCGCAACTATTGACGGTCGTACTTGGGAAGTATGGTTCACACCTCAAATACCTGTTGCCGAAGGTCCATGGCTCCTAGGAGGTTTACCTGGACTGATACTTGAAGCTGTAGATACAGAAGGAATTTTCCACTTCAAGGCAATTGAGCTGAAAAACTTTTCAGAAACCATAAAAGAACCTGATACAAAACAAATCATACGTTGCACCCGCAAAGAATTCCTTACTCTCCGACAGAATTATGAGAAAGATCCCAACAGCGGACTGAAAGCCATAACAGGCAGAAATCTGCAAATCATGGGCGCAGACGGCAAACCGTTGAAAAGCAAAAAGAAACAGATCAACTTCTTTGAGAAACAGCCTTAATAAGTCTTGAATTTCTTTTTGGATCAAAATTGTATAACCATGTAAGCAGGTAGATTTATATGAAAAGATATGCTGTCATTTTCTTTCTGATACTGAGTGTTATTTCCGGTTTCAGCCAAAGCTATGTGGGAACTGTTGTCAATCAGGACTCCGGTAAGACTATTGATGGAGTATCTCTCTGCGTGCTCTCTTCCGACAGTCTGATTATCAGTTATGCCATTACCGACCAGAAAGGACGGTTTGAAATCAAGGCACCGGAAACAAAGATGCAACCTGCTTTACTTTCTTTTCAGGCATTAGGGTTCAAGAGAAAAACAGTGAAAATCGTTCCGGGACAGTCTGAATACAATGTGTCACTTCAGGAAGAGGTGTATCAGCTACAAGCTGTAAAAGTATCTGCACAGAGGATTCAGCAAAAACAGGATACACTGGTATATTCGGTAGCAGGATTTGCCCAACCTCAAGACAGGAGCATAGCCGATGTCCTTGCCAAGATGCCCGGTATCGAAGTGAAACCGGACGGAATGATCAGTTTTCAAGGGAAAAACATCAACAAGTTCTACATCGAAGGTATGGACTTGATGAATGACCGTTACGCTTTGGCTTCGAATAACATATCAAGCAAGAGAGTGAAAGCTGTAGAAGTACTGCAGAACCATCAACCCATTGAACTTTTGAAAGGAAAACTTTTCAGTGAGCAGGCTGCCATAAACCTAATTCTGGAAGATGACAGCAAGATGAATCTAGTAGGTACCGCCGATGTAGGTTTAGGAGCTAATGCTGATGATATGCTCTATAGCAATCGTCTGCTTGCTATGCTCTTCAAGAAAAAATACCAGACTCTTTCACTTTATAAGAACGACAACACTGGTCTCGACCTGTATAACGAGATCAATCCGATACGGCTTTCTGATCTGTTGGAAAAACGTACTACGGAAGAAGATGCTTTGATTTCTTCTGTCACTACACAAAGGCCGGACATAGACCAGAACAGATACCGTTTCAACCGCTCTCATCTGGTGGCTACCAACCATCTTTTCCAACTTGCTCCAAAGAGTACGCTACGTGCACAGGTAAGTTATTTCAATGATGTAGCCGAACGTAACAACTGGGTGGAGACCGACTATCTCCTTGCCGAGAATGCATCCGGTGCCTTGATTGAAAGCCACTCCTTACACGAACGCAGAAACAGGCTGGATGCAAGCCTGAATTTCGAAATAAACCGTAAGGAACTTTATCTGAAAAATGAAAGCAAGGGAGCATTCGACTGGCTGGACTCTAAGAGTAACACTATATGGAATGACAACAGTTTGCAGCTTTCTTCTTCTCCGGACAGAAGATATTTTTCGGATATACTTGATATAAAACTCCCGATTTCCGATGATAAGTATCTGTCTGTTTCTTCCATAAACGGATATAATTATCACCCGCAGGAACTTTCCCTTTACTCCGGTGAGAATCAGAGGGTGGATTATACCTCTTTTCAGACATATACAACGGCTACCTTCCGTCACAAATTCTTCGGTATGTATGCCAACTATCAGGTTGGTTTTCAGGGACTTTTTCAGTCCCTTTCGGCTCAGACAGGAAATAATGAGACTTTGCCGTCGCAGCGTTTCAACCGCTATCTGCCACATATTGGATTAGGGTTGAACTATCAGACATCCGACTTTCAGGTGGAAGCGGAAGCCAAACTCCAAAGAATGGATATAAGGTTCCGACAACCTGAAACTTTGCAGCGCCGGGGTGAGTTCTATCCTGATGCAAAGCTGTTCTTGAAATATACGTTTTCAGGTACTTCCTTTATAAGTATGACTTATCAATACGACAAGCAGTTGGAAGATTTGAGGGATTTATATTCCGGATATCTTTTTACATCTTATCGCACAATAGTAGATAATACACATGCTCCGGAAGCCAACAGCAATCACCGTGTCACGATGAATTATCAGTACAGCCACCCTATCAAGGGACTGTTCTTCTCTGTCTCTGCAACGGCCAGAAGAGCACAAAAGAAAACAGCCTACGAAAGTCGTCTGACGGAAGGTAATGAAGTGCTGGTACGTAGCCTGACTGCTGCACCTCACCATGCCGATATGTATCTGGTTACTTCACGGCTCAGCAAATCATTCAGTGCATGGAAGAGTCTTCTGACACTTTCGGGTACATACATGCGCAATCAGGATGCCCTGCTTTATGGCGGAACGCTTACAGACTATGATATGGACAGCTATTCTGCAGTCATTTCCTATTCAGGCCGTCCGTTATCCTGGCTTTCGGTAGAGTTGTGTTCTTTATGGCAACAGAACCGCATGCACTCACCTTCTACCGATTCACGCGTCAACCAACTGAAGCATAGCATAGACCTTAATTTCCCTGTTACAGAGAAACTGATGTTCAGTGTTTCCAATGCCTGTCACCAATCACTGGAAACCGACGAAAATTCCTGGTTTACTGACTTTGCGGCCAGTTATACTTATAAAAGACTGGAATTTCAACTGAAAGCCAATAACATTTTAGGAAAATCCGTTTACGAACGTGAGTTTGTCTCCTCTATCGAGCGGAATTATTATCGCTTCACGCTTCGTCCGCGTGAATTTCTGGCAGGTGTATCATTTACGTTCTGAATATCAAGAGGTATCGTAAAAAATATAAATTATTGTCAGCTTTTTGAATCTTTTGTTTAACTTTGCGTCCGAAGTAAAGACAAAGGGGTGCCCAAAGAATAAAACCCGGGCTGAGATTATACCCTATGAACCTGATGCGGTTAATACCGACGAAGGGATTGTCCTCAAAAAAGACATCCGTCATAAGATATTCTCTCAAACTGTAATTCTTACATTCTCTTTGTGTTTGCTTTGACTAACATTTTAAAACAAGTCATTTATGAAAATACAAGTAAACAACAAAGAGACAGAGCTCACTCAAGGCAATAATGTTGCATCGCTTGCACAACAGCTTGAACTTCCACAGCAGGGAGTGGCAGTTGCTCTTAATAACCGTATGATTCCCCGTAGCCAGTGGGCTGAACAGGAAATCAAGGAAGGCGACAGTCTTGTCATAATAAAAGCAGCTTGCGGAGGATAATAATATGGATACTAAAGCATTCAAATTACAGCTCATCACTCATTTCACAGAACAGTATTCTTATCTGGATTCGGCACGTATGGCTCTTGAAGGCGGTTGCCGATGGATTCAATTGCGCATGAAGGATGCTTCCGACGAGGAAGTAGAGGCAATTGCCGTAAAGGTTCAGGAATTATGCAGACAGCATAATGCAACCTTCATCATAGACGACCGTGTGGAACTTGTCAAGAAACTGAAGGTAGATGGTGTGCATCTCGGGAAGAACGACATGCCTATAGCTGAAGCAAGAAGAATATTGGGAAATGAATTCATTATAGGTGGAACAGCCAATACTTTCGATGACGTAAAGGCACATTACCTTTCAGGTGCCGACTATATTGGTTGCGGCCCGTTCCGTTTCACAACCACGAAGAAGAAATTAAGCCCGATATTAGGTCTTGAAGGCTACCGTTCAATCACCAGTCAGATGAAAGCTGAAGGAATCAACCTGCCGATAGTCGCAATAGGCGGTATCACGATTGATGATATTCCTGAAATAATGCAAACCGGAGTGACTGGTATTGCGCTGAGCGGAACTATACTAAGAGCTGAAAATCCGGTGGAAGAAACTAGTAGAATTGTAGAAATGGTAGAAAGAAGTAGCCGTCAGATTTAAGAACTCAAAAAACTCATAATATATATGGAAAAACTTATTATTGCGGGTCGTGAATTCGATTCCCGCCTTTTCCTGGGAACAGGAAAATTCAACTCAAACCAGCAGATGGAAGAAGCCATCCTGGCATCAGGCACAGAAATGGTGACTGTAGCCATGAAACGTATCGAACTTGATGACAAGGAAGACGACATGTTGCGCCATATCGTTCATCCTCATATACAGCTGTTGCCAAACACTTCAGGTGTGCGTACAGCGGAAGAAGCTGTCTTTGCCGCACAGATGGCCCGTGAAGCATTCGGCACAAACTGGCTGAAACTGGAAATACATCCGGACCCTCGCTACCTGTTGCCGGACTCAACAGAAACACTTAAGGCTACAGAAGAACTGGTAAAACTCGGTTTCGTAGTCCTTCCTTACTGCCAGGCCGACCCTACACTCTGCAAGCGTCTGGAAGAAGCAGGTGCGGCTACTGTGATGCCCCTTGCTGCTCCTATAGGTACAAACAAAGGTTTGCAGACTCGCGATTTCCTTCGCATCATCATCGAACAGAGCAATGTTCCTGTAGTAGTCGATGCTGGTATTGGCGCTCCAAGCCATGCTGCCGAAGCTATGGAAATGGGTGCGGCAGCCTGCCTTGTAAACACAGCAATCGCAGTTGCTGGTAATCCAGTGGAAATGGCCATAGCATTCAAGGAAGCTGTCATCGCCGGCCGCCGTGCATACGAAGCAGGATTAGGCATTCAGGCTGACAACCTTGTAGCTTCTGCTTCATCTCCTTTAACTTCATTTTTAAACGAATAAACTCAACAAATTACATGGACCAGGAAAAAGATAAAAAAGCATACGCCCATGCAGAAAAAGCCTACATGCAAGGCACAATGTTCCCTTTCATTAAAGTAGGTATGCAGAAAGTAAACCTCACTCCTACTGTCAACATCGTTGACGGCGAGAAAGTGATGACACCGAACGCCCCTGTATATATATATGATACAAGCGGTCCTTTCAGCGATCCTAATATTGAGATTGACCTGAAGAAAGGATTGCCACGTATGCGTGAGAGCTGGATTACATCACGAGGTGACGTGGAGCAGTTGCCTTCAATCACTTCAGAATACGGAAAGATGCGCCGTGACGATAAATCTCTCGATCATCTCCGTTTCGAACATATCGCATTGCCATACCGTGCCAAGGAAGGTAAGTGCTGTACTCAGATGTATTATGCAAAGCAGGGTATCGTAACTCCTGAAATGGAATATGTAGCCATCCGCGAGAACATGAACTGCCGCGAACTAGGTATCGAAACATATATCACTCCGGAATTTGTACGCGACGAGATTGCTGCCGGACGTGCCGTATTGCCTGCAAACATCAATCACCCGGAATCGGAACCTATGATTATTGGACGCAATTTCCTTGTGAAAATCAATACCAACATCGGCAACTCTGCCACTACTTCAAGCATCGACGAAGAAGTGGACAAGGCTGTGTGGAGCTGCAAATGGGGTGGCGACACTCTGATGGACCTTTCTACAGGTGCAAACATCCACGAGACTCGCGAATGGATTGTACGCAACTGTCCTGTTCCGGTAGGTACAGTGCCTATCTATCAGGCTTTGGAGAAAGTAAACGGTAAGGTAGAAGACCTCAACTGGGAGATATATAAGGACACACTGATAGAGCAGTGCGAGCAGGGTGTTGACTACTTCACTATTCATGCCGGAATTCGTCTACACAATGTACATCTAGCAGACAAGCGCCTTTGCGGTATCGTTAGCCGTGGCGGAAGTATCATGAGCAAGTGGTGCAAGATATATAATAAGGAGTCTTTCCTTTATGAACATTTCGACGAGATTTGCGATATCCTTGCTCAGTATGACGTAGCAGTTTCATTGGGCGACGGTCTCCGCCCGGGCTCTATCTACGATGCCAACGACGAGGCACAGTTTGCAGAACTTGACACACTGGGTGAACTTGTACTCCGCGCATGGAACAAAAACGTACAGGCATTCATCGAAGGACCGGGACATGTACCTTTGCACAAGATACAGGAGAACATGGAACGCCAGATCAAGTCCTGTCACAATGCCCCGTTCTATACACTCGGCCCTCTTGTAACAGATATCGCTCCGGGTTACGACCATATCACATCAGCCATCGGTGCTGCCCAGATTGGTTGGCTTGGTACTGCAATGCTCTGCTATGTAACTCCAAAGGAACACCTCGGCTTGCCTAACCGCGAGGATGTACGTACAGGTGTAATCACATACAAGATTGCCGCTCATGCTGCCGACCTTGCAAAAGGACATCCGGGAGCACAGATTCGCGACAACGCCCTCAGCAAGGCCCGCTACGAATTCCGTTGGCGCGACCAGTTCCACCTTTCACTGGACCCTGACCGTGCCCTTGAATATTTCAATGAAGGACGCCACACAGACGGTGAATACTGTACAATGTGCGGTCCTAACTTCTGCGCGATGAAATTAAGTCGCGATTTAAAGAATATTTAAAACTAAGAAACATGTTTAGTGACGAACTTGAAAAAATAAGCTGGGAGGAAACGACCAAAGCCATATACTCAAAAACCGAGGCAGACGTTATACGCGCACTCGGCAAAAGTCGTTGTGACGTAGATGACTTTATGGCACTCATCTCTCCGGCTGCCGAAAAATTTCTTGAACCGATGGCGCGACTCAGTAAAAAATACACTGAGGAACGTTTCGGACGTACAATGTCTATGTTCATACCATTGTATATAACAAATTCATGTACAAACTCATGCGTGTATTGCGGATTCCACATCAGCAACCCGATGGCACGTACCATACTTACACCAGAAGAAATTGAGAACGAATACAAAGCCATTAAGAAACTCGGCCCGTTCGAAAATCTGCTTATCGTAACAGGAGAAAACCCGGCAAAAGCAGGTGTTCCTTATATTGCCAAAGCACTGGATCTAGCAAAGCCTTACTTCTCAAACCTTAAAATAGAGGTAATGCCTCTTAAGACTGAGGAATATGCAGAACTGGTAACACACGGATTGAACGGAGTTATCTGTTTCCAGGAAACATATAACAAAGCCAGATACAATATCTACCACCCTAGGGGAATGAAATCGAAATTCGAATGGCGTGTAAACGGTTTTGACCGTATGGGACAAGCTGGTGTTCACTCTATCGGCATGGGGGTACTAATAGGACTGGAAGACTGGCGTACAGACGTAACCATGATGGCATATCATCTTCGTTATCTGCAGAAACATTACTGGAAGACTAAATACAGCGTAAACTTCCCGCGTATGCGTCCGGCAGAGAATGAAGGTTTCCAGCCTAACGTCATCATGAGTGACAAGGAGCTGGCTCAGGTAACTTTCGCCATGCGTATATTCGACCACGATGTAGATATCTCCTACTCTACACGCGAGCCGGCACATATCCGCGATAACATGGCTTCATTAGGTGTTACAACCATGAGTGCAGAAAGCAAGACCGAACCCGGAGGTTACTACACATATCCTCAGGCACTTGAACAATTCCATGTAAGCGACGAACGTACAGCCGTAGAAATAGATAAAGCTTTAAAAGCATTGGGACGTGAACCGGTATGGAAGGACTGGGATGCATCGTTCGACTGCATAAAGACAAGAAAGGCTGTCTGATTACACACATTCAGTACCGACAGCATCGATATAATCAAAATATCTGATGCCGCCGGTATTTTTTTTACTTTAATATAAAAATGGAAAGATACAACAGACAAATCATTCTACCGGAATTAGGAGAAAGCGGGCAAGAAAAACTAAAAAACGCAAAGGTACTTATTGTAGGTGTGGGTGGTCTCGGTTCGCCTATAGCATTATATCTTACAGGTGCAGGAGTAGGAAACATAGGCCTGATAGACGATGATGTGGTTAGCGAAAGCAATCTGCAAAGACAAGTTCTGTATTCAGAAATCGAAATCGGTCAGTCTAAAGCTATTCAAGCACAAAAAAAGCTGAATGCACTGAACAGTCTGATAAAGATTGATACTTACAATACTCGCCTTACCGCAGAAAATGCTGAAGATATAATCGGTAAATATGATATAGTAGTTGACGGCTGCGATAATTTCGAGACTCGCTACATCATAAATGATACATGCGTCAAACTGGGGAAAACGTATGTTTACGGTGCAATAAGGGCCTTCGACGGGCAGGTATCCGTATTCAACTACCAGGGCGGGAAAAACTATAGAGACCTGTTTCCCGATGAAGAAGAAATGCTGTCAATGCCAGCCCCTCCCAAAGGAGTAATTGGAGTAACCCCAGGTCTGGTAGGCTGCGTGCAGGCAAACGAAGTAATCAAGATAATTTGCGGTTTTGGAGAAATTCTTTCAGACAAACTATGGTTTATAGACCTGAAAACATTGCAAACAAATACGATTTTACTGTAAAGATTAGGAATATTTCATTTTGGTTACTAACTTTGCGTCCAGATTTAGTGGTACACACATGAAACTGATATTGATAACAACTCCAGAATATTTTGTAGAGGAGGACCAAATATTAAATGCACTCTTCGAAGAAGGGTTAGACACATTGCATCTTCGCAAACCCGGAACAGAAGCGGTTTACGCAGAAAGACTGCTCACGCTCATTCCGGAAAAATATCATAAGAAAATCGTAATACACGACCATTTCTACTTATGTAATGAATATAAGTTGAAAGGTATTCACCTGAACAGCCGCAATCCTATAGCACCGGACAATTATTCCGGACATATAAGCGCTTCCTGTCATACACTCGAAGAAGTAAAGGAAGACAAAAAGACTTGCGACTATGTTTTTCTCAGTCCTATATTCGACAGTATATCAAAAGAAGGATATTCATCAAAGTTCACTCCTGAAGCTATACGTGAGGCTGTTAAGGCTGACATTATAGACAAGAAAGTCATCGCGTTAGGGGGTATAGATGAAGAGAACATACTAAGAGTCAAGGATTTCGGGTTTGGAGGAGCAGCCGTTTTGGGAGGGCTGTGGTCTAAATTCAACCATAGTTCAGACAACAATTATCAAGAACTTATAGACCATTTCAGAAAGTTAAAACGTCTTGCTGACTAAATACTTATTGTATTTTTCCTGCAAAACGTTTGACATACTTATATAAATGGTATAACTTTGCAAACAAATCAAGGCAATATATCTATTTACAATGAACGTACAATCACCTTTTAAAGTATTCTCTGGTACAAACTCGAGATACTTGGCAGAAAAAATCTGCAACAGTTTAGGATGCGAACTTGGTAACATGAAAATTACTCACTTTGCTGACGGAGAGTTCGCTGTATCTTATGAAGAGTCAATCCGTGGTCAGCACGTATTCCTTGTTCAGTCAACATTCCCTAACTCAGACAATCTTATGGAGCTTCTCCTTATGATTGATGCTGCTAAGCGTGCTTCTGCAAAGAGTATTATTGCAGTAGTTCCTTACTTTGGTTGGGCTCGCCAGGACCGCAAGGACAAACCACGTGTTTCTATCGGTGCCAAGCTTGTAGCGAACCTTCTCAGCGTAGCAGGAATCGATCGTCTGATTACAATGGACCTTCATGCAGACCAGATCCAGGGATTCTTCGATATTCCTGTTGACCACTTGTATGCATCTACAATCTTCGCTCCATACATTCAGTCATTGAATCTGGAGAATCTTGTAATAGCTACTCCTGACGTTGGAGGTTCTAAGCGTGCCAGCACATACGCTAAATTCCTCGATGTTCCATTGGTTCTTTGCCACAAGACTCGTGAAAAAGCCAACGTAGTAGCTTCTATGCAGATTATCGGTGACGTAAAAGGAAAAGATGTTGTTCTTGTTGACGACATGGTTGATACAGCCGGCACTATCACTAAGGCTGCAGACATCATGAAAGAAGCCGGAGCAAACTCAGTCAGAGCTATCGCTTCACACTGCGTTATGTCAGGTCCTGCTTCTGAACGTGTACAGAACTCTCAGTTGGAAGAAATTGTATTTACAGACAGTATTCCATACGCAAACCGTTGCGCTAAGGTTAAACAGCTTTCAATTGCAGACATGTTCGCTGAAACTATCCGTCGCGTGATGACTAACGAATCAATCAGCTCACAGTACCTGATTCCTTAATATTCATCGCAATATAAAAATATAAAGCGAAGAATCATAAAGCCTGATACAGCCGGCTTATTGTGGTTCTTCGCTTTCTTTTGTAATATATTCTTACTCTCATTTTTGATATATGAAATTACTCTGGTTAGACTTGAACAGTTCGTATGCACATTCATCACTTGCACTGCCGGCCTTGCACGCCCAGCTGGCAGACGACAAAAGCATCGTTTGGGTTAAGGTTTCGGCTACTATAAACGAAAATCCGGGAATGGTAGCAGAACAGATCTATAAACACAAGCCTGATATCGTTGCATCTACTTGCTGGCTCTTCAACCACGAAGCACTATTGCATATAACATGCCGTGTGAAATCACTATTGCCACAATGCCGGATAATCCTAGGAGGCCCGGAGTTTCTTGGAGATAACAGAAAATTCCTTACAACAAATGATTTTATAGAAGCGGTATTCAGGGGTGAAGGTGAAATAGGATTCAAGCAGTGGATGAAGCATTTCGACAATAAGGAGGAATGGAAGAACATTGCCGGACTATGCTATATGGATGATAATGGAGAATACCACGACAACGGTATGGCAAGAGTTGCGGACTTCACTGCTCTGGAATATCCTGAAAAGAGCGAACTGTTCAACTGGGACAAACCATTCGTACAACTGGAGACAACCAGAGGATGTTTCAACACTTGTGCCTTTTGCGTCAGTGGAGGTGACAAACCTGTACGAAACCTAAGCATAGACACAATCAGAGAAAGGATAGAAATCATTCACAGTCATGGCATTAAAAACATAAGGGTGCTGGATCGCACTTTCAACTACAACACCCGTTATGCAAAAGCCTTGCTTGCCCTATTTCGTGAGTATCCGGACATGAATTTCCATCTTGAAATACATCCGGCATTACTGTCAGAAGAGCTGAAAGCAGAATTGATGTCAATGCCTAAAGGACTTCTGCATCTGGAAGCAGGAATACAAAGTCTGAGAGAAATAGTACTAACCACAAGCCGACGTGCCGGAAAACTTGAAGATGCGATGAAAGGACTGAAATTCCTGTGCTCACTCGAGAATATGGAAACTCATGCAGACCTTATAGCAGGATTGCCACACTATCATCTGAACGAGATATTCGAAGACGTGCGCACACTTGCAGAACTTAATGCAGGAGAGATTCAGCTGGAATCACTGAAACTGCTTCCGGGAACTGAAATGAGAAGAAGAGCTGAAGAGCTAGGAATAAGATATTCTCCCCTGCCACCATACGAAGTACTCAAGACGAACGATATTACATCTGACGAACTGCAGACAGCCAGACTTCTTTCACGACTTTTGGACGGTTTCTACAATGCCAAGGCATGGCAGAGACTTACACGCCGACTGATAGTAGAGAATGAAGATTTCCTGTACCGTTTCCTTGATCATCTCACAAACATCGGAGTGATAGACCAACCAATGGGACTGGAAAGAAGAGGAATTATTCTTTACAAATTCTGCAAGAGTAATTATCCGAAATACACCTTGGATGCCACTCAGGCATGGATAGAAGCAGGAATGTCGCTCAAGAAAGAACCTGCAGAGGCAATAAGGACAAAACATGTCACACCGCCAGATTCATGGGAAGTCGCCTACGGAACATACAACGAACGTCTGCGTCTGTGCAAACTGCCTGTTAATGATAACGACCATTATATATGGTATGCCTTCAATCCTGACGAACAGGGAGGTATCCCTATATTCAAGGCAACAAACTGATATAAAATTCGAGAGCCGCTCTACACAATACTTGCATAGAACGGCTCTTTAATATTTTCTGAATGTCGTGTTATTCTTCTTTCTTCTCCTCGTACGGGATACGATATGCAGTATATAGTTCAAGCACTGCTGCTACACTCAGGCATAAAATCCATTCGTTGTGATGCCACACAATCATCATCACTCCTGCTATAACAAGCAGCATAGCCCCTATCAACTGCTGACGTTTCAGTCGTTTTAGAACTATGTTCTTACCAAAGTATCTTCCTGTCTTTGCCTGAATCCACCCGAACATCAGTGCCCCGACAATGTAAATATACGGTGCGTATTCAAACTTTACGAACTGCAATATCAGTCCAACAAACAACACTACCGCACCAGCAACAGCTATTATATTATCCAGTTTATTCATCTTCCAAATCCTGCTCAAAAATAAATATATCTTCGTTTTCCTTCTTCATCATGTATTTTTCGCGCGCCACTTTCTCCAGTGCCTCCGGATTGGTAGAGATTTCCTTCAGCAATTTGCTGTCCTCTTCAAACTGCTTTCTGTAATGCCTGATTTCCGTATTCAGTCTGTTTATTTCAGCGCGATGTTCCAAACGGCGAATCCAGCTGTTCTCATCCAGAACACCAATTATCAGCACAAATACAGCCAATGTGACACCGTATTTGTGAAGACGCACAAAATTCCATATATTTTCCAACTTCTCTTTCATGATAAAGAATATTTATTGGTGCAAATATAAGAATAAATGCTGTAAGCCCCAATTCTTTCATATAGCATAATGAATTGTCGGCAGAAATAATTATCTTTGTCATAACTTAACAAAACAAGAAAAACCAATCCTGATTATGGACAACTATATTGTATCAGCACGTAAATACCGCCCTGCCACGTTCGACACCGTAGTAGGACAGCGTGCGCTCACAACGACTCTGAAGAATGCCATTGCCAACAACAAGCTGGCCCACGCCTACCTTTTCTGCGGACCGCGAGGAGTAGGAAAAACCACATGCGCACGTATTTTTGCTAAAACCATCAACTGTCTCTCACCGAAACCTGACGGCGAGGCTTGCAACGAATGCGAATCATGTAAGGCATTCAACGAACAGCGTTCATACAATATCCATGAGCTGGATGCCGCATCTAACAACTCTGTGGAAGATATCCGCTCGCTGATAGAGCAGGTACGTATCCCGCCACAGATAGGCAAATACAAGGTATATATCATCGACGAGGTACACATGCTGTCAACGGCTGCCTTCAATGCTTTTCTGAAAACACTTGAAGAGCCGCCTCATCATGCCATATTCATCCTTGCCACAACAGAGAAACATAAGATTCTGCCTACTATCCTGAGCCGATGTCAGATATATGACTTCAGCCGTATCAGCGTTACTGATACAGTGGAACATCTTCAGGGAGTAGCACAGAAAGAAGGTATAGACGTTGAACCTGAAGCACTGACCGTAATAGCACAGAAAGCAGACGGAGGTATGCGCGACGCCTTATCAATCTTCGACCAGGTGACAAGTTTCTCAAACGGACACATCACTTACAAGAGTGTCATCGAAAACCTCAACGTACTTGACTACGAATATTATTTCAAACTGACAGATTATATTCTGGAAAATAAGGTTTCGGAATGTATGCTTCTGTTCAACGAAGTATTGAAAAAAGGATTCGACGGCAATCACTTCATCACCGGATTGAGTTCACACTTCCGCGACCTCCTCGTGAGCCGAGACGAACAAACACTCCAGCTTCTGGAAGTAGGCGCCTCAATCAGAGAAAGATATAAGACTCAGGCACAGAAATGCGAACAGAAGTTCCTCTACAAGGCTATGAAACTGTGTAATGACTGCGATCTGAACTACAGACAGAGCAAGAACAAGCGACTTCTGGTAGAGCTGACACTGATACAACTGGCACAGATAACATCCGAAGAAGACGATATCAGCAATGGGCGTAGCCCTAAAGTGATAAAACCTATCTTCAACCAGCAGACTGCTCCGGCAGCAACACAGCAACAACCTGTAGCCCAGCAGCAACCGGCTAATGTACAGAACGTGCAGCAACCGATACAGCAGAACACTTCAGAGCCTCAACCACAATACGGCAACAACCCCGTACAACAGCAGATGCATAAGCTACCAGACGGACTGAAAGTTACCCAGGAAAAGAAAATACCTGTTGTAAAAGCGGGAATACTAGGACCGTCAATAAAGAAAAGGCCACAGCATCAGGAGGAAGTTGCAGCACAGAAACCTGCAGCACAAGTCCAGCAGGTAGAAAAGGAATGGGAAGACTACGATGTGTATGAAAAAGACCTGAACTACTATTGGAGAGAGTTTGCCACCCGACTTCCTAAAGAGGAAAGAGCAAATGCAGGACGAATGATGAACATGTCACCGAAACTTCTTGACGACCAGACTACATTCGAAGTGGCAGTAGACAACGAAATGGTTCAGAAATACATGCAGCAGCTGGCACCGCAGATAGAGAATCACTTGAGAGAGCAGCTTCACAACAGAAAAATCAGGATGACTGTACGCGTAAGTGCAGCCGATGAGAATATCAGAGCCTACAGCCATGTGGAACGTTTCCAGATGATGAGCAAGAAAAATCCTAATCTGCTGAAACTGAAAGAAGAATTCGGACTGGAGTTATCATAGAAACAAACATATATAAAAGCGAAACAGCTTAATAAACTATCATCAAAGATGTTTATTAAGCTGTTTCGTTTTTGTTGTATACAATAAAATTACAAATCATGGTTGCGCATACGGTACTCAGCCAGTTCCTCATATTTAGTACCCGGACGTCCGTAGTTACAATAAGGATAAATAGAGATACCTCCACGCGGAGTGAATATACCTGTCACCTCAATATACTTTGGATCCATCAGTTTGATAAGGTCCTTCATTATTATATTCACACAGTCCTCATGGAAGTCACCGTGATTTCTGAAACTGAACAGATAGAGTTTCAGACTCTTGCTTTCCACCATCTTCACGTCAGGCAGATAGCTAATACGGATTTCAGCAAAGTCAGGCTGTCCGGTGATAGGACAAAGACTTGTAAACTCAGGGCAGTTGAAACGTACCCAATAATCATTCTCCGGATGCTTGTTTACAAAAGCCTCAAGTACTTCCGGAGCATAGTCCTGACGATAGACAGTGTTACCGCCAAGCAATGTCAGTTCTTCTTTTCTTTCCATTGTATGTATAATTTTTCTTTTTATTCGATATAACGTCCTCAAACAATTATCTCCACACGTTCGTGTGGAGTACTTGACACGCTCGTGTGGAGAACTCGACACGGCCGTGTGGAGATCTCATCACGTACGTGTGGAGATAAATATCCTTTATCTGCAACCAGCAATAAAAGGCAAATTATTTGTTTTTCGAGTTCAAATACTTTTCAAGTCCCTCGCGACGCAACTTACACGCCGGGCAATGTCCACATCCGTCGCCCTGCACACCGTTATAGCATGTCAGAGTTTCGTTTCTTATCAGATCAAGCACTCCAAGCTCGTCCGCCAAAGCCCATGTCTGCGCCTTGTCTATCCACATCAGCGGAGTGTGAATCACGAACTGCTCGTCCATTGCAAGATTGAGAGTGACGTTGAGCGACTTGATAAACGAATCCCTGCAGTCGGGATAACCGCTGAAGTCTGTCTGCGAAACTCCTGTAACCAGATGACTGATGCCATGCTCACGCGCATAAACGGCAGCTATACTGAGGAAGAACAGGTTTCTTCCCGGCACGAAAGTATTAGGAAAAGAATCTTCAGGCTTCTCCTCGTCCATCACTATGGAAGTATCAGTAAGAGAATTCTTGCCAAGATGACCGATGAACGATACATCCATTGCGTGAAAATGCACTCCTGCCCTTTCGGCAATCCCTCTCGCCAGTTCCACCTCTTTCACATGTTTCTGACCATATATGAAACTAAGCGCATAAACTTCCTTGAAATGTTTCTTTGCCCAGAACAGACAAGTAGTAGAATCCTGACCGCCACTGAACACTACCAGTGCGGCCTCATTATTCATAGTCATAATCAAATCTCCTTAATCTTCAATACATTATAAGAGATATTCTCATCATACACATCGCTATCGTCCACACGCTTGATGTAGTTCACCACCCTGATAGTCACAGGGAGAATGATGATTTCATAAAGCGTTTTCAGAACTACCTGCACAACCATCATCTTCAACAACTCGTTCACAGGCATCAATCCACCGAAAGCCAACGGGAAGAAAATGATTGAATCGGCACCTTCACCAGCCAAAGTTGAAACAATGGCACGGGCAGAAAAGTTCTTTCCGTGCGAAGCTATCTTCATCTTACTCATAACGAAAGCATTGATGAATGAACCTACAAGAAAGGCTGTAAGACTGGCTGCCGCAATACGCGGAGCAAGACCGAACACGAAATCGAATGCCTGTTCGCCTTCCCAGAAAGGAGCCGCAGGAAGAGCCACTGCCACTTTACCTAGGGCTACTACCATGAAGTTCATAAGGAAACCCATCCAGATGATAAGACGCGCCTTGCGGAAGCCCCATACTTCGGCAATACAGTCATTGATAATGTAAGAGATTGGAAAAACTATCAGTCCAGCAGTTACGGAAATCGGACCGAATTGTACGACTTTGGCCTCTAAAAGATTGGCTGCCACCAGGCAGACACAAAACACAATACCCAAGACCATGAAAGGTACTGATACGAGATTTTCTTTTTTCATCGTTCCTGTTTTTTACGTGGTGTTCTAGAATACACGGCCGCTATTCACGGCATCGCATGTTAATGATCTCTGTTTTTTTAATTCGGGCGCAAAAGTACTTAGTATTTACGATATATGCAAGATGTTGCTGAAAAATTAAATTTTAAATGGTCAGTTCTAATCCCACCATAAGAACATCTTGTAAGTACGGATTAGATTATATAAATGCCAGGCTTTACAAATACGAAGACGTTCTTTGTAAATTACTGACAGGGTATAATCTAAGTTGGGATTCGTAAAATCATATTCAACGAAACGTCTGGCATTCTTTGTATTGACATACAGTTTCCTGCATGACAATATTCGGGAAGATCCATCCGCTCTATAAAGTTTACACCCTTTTCCATCCTTATACGGAACCAAGTTTAGAGGACTGAGTTCGATATTGAGATCGTCTTTTAATTTTTCTCCTTAAATGTCCAGACTCTGAACGGTCACGTTTCCTTTTCATAGAAAATCATATTTTGAATTAGATGCTTCAAATATTATATACATTATCCACGCTTTCCATAATCTGCGTCCGATTCAGCAGCCATATATATTTTTGCAGATTGACTTTCAAGCGCATTCAGGCGTTCCTTCAACTTTGTATTTCGTTTCAGTACCGACAAGTTACGTATAGCGAAGCTCAATGCTTTTTTTGTACCTACCAGCACACAGATTTTTTTAGCACGTGTAATTCCGGTATAGATCAGATTGCGCTGAAGCATTACATAGTGAGTCATCAGCACAGGCATTACTACAATGGGATATTCGGAACCTTGCGACTTATGAATGGTAGTAGCATAAGCCAGTGTCAGCTCGTCAAGTTCAGATACATCATATTCCACCATTCTCCCGTCGAAGCAGACAAACAATGTTCTGTCTTCCATATCTACTCTCTCGATATAGCCCAAATCACCGTTGAATACCTCTTTATCATAATTATTACGCAGCTGCATCACACGGTCTCCCTGACGGAATGAATACCCACTGCGGTTCAATGACACCTGCCCGGGATTCAAGACAGTCTGTAACGCCATGTTGAGATTGGCGGCCCCCACTACCCCTCTCTGCATTGGTGTAAGGACCTGTATATCACTTGTCGCACGCTTATACGCATTAGGCAGACGCTCTTTTACCAACTTGACTATTGTATCTACTGCCTGTTCCGGATCCTCTTGTTGGATAAAGAAAAAATCAGTGTTCTTACCATTGCTTGTATCAGGGAATACACCTTTATTTATGGCATGCGCACTCATGACGATACGGCTTTCCTGTGCCTGACGGAAAATACGTGTCAGACGGATGACGGGTATTCTCTTGCTGTCTATGATGTCACGCAGCACATTTCCGGCACCCACGCTTGGCAACTGGTCGATGTCGCCTACCAATACAAGACGCATGCCTCCCGGAATTGCCTTCATCAGATTGTTCATCAGCAGGAGGTCTATCATTGAGCACTCGTCCACAATGAGCACATCTCCCTCCAATGGATTATCATCATTCCGTTTATATCCATCTTTAGGATTGTACTCCAACAGACGGTGGATGGTCTTGGCCTCCATCCCGGTAGCCTCACTCATGCGCTTGGCGGCACGACCGGTCGGCGCTGCAAGCAGAATACGTAGGCCCATAGCTTTCAAGGCCGCTATAATACCTTGTGTGGTAGTAGTTTTTCCTGTTCCGGGACCTCCTGTAAGGACCATCACTTTAGAAGATACAGCCTCACGAATGGCTTCTGCCTGCACTTCGTCATACTCTATCCCCGTTTGTTTTGATATAACTGAAATATCAGGAATTATATTGAACAGACTGCCTTCCACACAGTCTAGCAATTTGTTCAGGCGATTCGCCGTACCGACTTCGGCATAATAGAACGGTGGCATATATATGGCTTCGGCATCAGCTATAAGGTCTTCAGTCTGTAGCATCTCGGATATAGCCTGACGAACGGGAGCCTCATCGGCATCTAGCAGTTCAATTGCAGATTTTACTAGCTGCTCTTCCTCGGCATAGACATTACCTTCCTCAGCCATATGGCTCAATGTGTATGTGACTCCACTTTTCAGTCTGCGCAGGTCATTCTTCTCATAACCCATTTTAGAGGCAATAGTGTCGGCTGTCTTGAAACCTATTCCCCAAATATCATCCGCCAGTTTATATGGATTGGTTTTCACGGTGTCAATACTTTCCTTGCCGTATTGTCTGTAAATCTTTGCGGCATAAGCGGTACTCACCCCATATCCCTGCAGGAAGAGCATTACATTTTTAATGTCCTTCTGTTTTTCCCAACTCTCAGCTATTTTCTCTACCCGTTTCTGGCCTATTCCCGGCACTTCATAGAGGCGTTTTATATCTGTCTCAATGATTTCGATAGTATCAAGACCGAAACGGTTCACGATGAGCTGTGCAAACTTAGGTCCGATACCTTTTACCAGTCCGCTTCCCAGATACTTTTCTATGCCGTAAAGAGTGGCAGGCATCACCTCTTCCCATGTCTGAGCCACAAACTGACTGCCATAGCGTTTATCTACCTTCCAGTCGCCCTCACACAAAAGAACACTCCCTGCCGGTACCTCCAGGAGATTTCCCACCAGAGTAACCAATTCATCATAACCTTTTACCTTCACCCTCATCACCGAATATCCATTCTCAGGATTCTGGTATGTGATACGTTCTACTACACAACGCAGTTTTTGCATTTCCGTCTTCTCTTATAATTCTTATAATACTTCAGGATTCTTCTGAATCCCGCTACTATAACACAAAAATAGAGGTTATTTCAAAAAAATGCAACATTTTTCAACTCGCAGCAAAAAAGTAATAAAGAAACTAAATCAAAAATATTGACTGATAAATGTTTGAATTTTAACAGGAATATTCAAATAGCCAATAGCAAATATTTATAATCTCACATATTATTTTTACTTTTGAAGCTGTATTAAAAAAGAGTTTCCACCATGACCAAAAACAACCTACTTACAGAACAACTGAGATATACAGGCGAGAACATATGTCCTACCAAAATCAATCTGTGCTCTTATAAGAAAGACTCAATCACGTATCACAAGGATATAGAACTAGAGCATCTTCAGGAATTAATGAACGAAGACGAAATAAACTGGATACAGATTACCGGTATGCAGGATACTGATAAAATAAAAAATATATGTCAGATGTTCTGCATAGATTTTCTGACTACTCAGGATATCCTTAATCCGGAACACCTTACAAAAGTGGAAGAGCACGATGATTACAATGTAATTATCATCAAGCTCCTTACGATGAATAAGGATAGAGATTATGAATCGATGCAATTGTGCATCATTCAAGGCAGATCATATGTTCTTACATTCGTAGAAAAAGAAACAGACTTCTTCAATGAAATTCTTTCGGCGCTGAACAAAAACACATTGAAGATCCGTCACCGCCAATCGGACTATCTGCTAAGTGTAATACTGAACAGCTCTATGGCAAACTTCATGTCCGTGCTGACAACAATGGAAGATGAGCTGGAAGATATGGAAGAAGCTTTAATCGTTCCTCACAATCCGGATGCGCCGGGGATAGAGAACATACAGAAATACAGGAAAAACTACCGTATCATTAAGAAATGCATTTTCCCGATGAAGGAACACATAAACAAACTTTTCCATGCCGACAACGAACTGCTGAACGAACAACAACGTCCGTTCTTCAACGATGTGAACGACCACCTGCAATTCGTACTTCAGACAATGGAAAGCTGTCGTGACCTGATAACGGCTATCGTAGACCTATATATTTCAAGAAATGACCAGCGACTGAACGACATAATGAAACAACTCACCATAGTTTCAACAATCTTCATCCCTCTGACATTCCTTGCAGGAATTTGGGGAATGAACTTCGAATGGATGCCCGAACTTCACTGGGAATACGGATACCTTTTTGCTTGGGGACTTATGCTGACTATGGGTATTTCACTTTTCTTCTTTTTCAGACACAAAAAATGGTAACAGACTATGCGTAAACAGGAATTATACAATAAAGTTATAGAATATTTTGAGAAGGCAATGCCGGTGGCAGAAACAGAGTTACATTACTCAAACCCTTTTGAACTGCTCATTGCAGTAATACTTAGTGCGCAATGTACTGACAAGCGTGTGAACATGATAACTCCACCGTTGTTTCACGACTTCCCTACTCCCGAAGCACTTGCTGCAAGCACTCCAGAAGTGATATTCGAGTATATCCGCAGTGTGAGCTACCCCAACAATAAAGCCAAACACCTCGTCGGAATGGCAAAGATGCTCGTAAGCGAATATAACAGCACTGTGCCGGATACACTGGAAAAACTTGTGAAACTACCTGGTGTGGGCCGCAAGACCGCCAATGTAATACAAAGCGTGGTATTCAATAAAGCAGCAATGGCAGTAGATACACATGTGTTCCGCGTGAGCCACAGAATCGGTCTGGTACCGAAATCATGCACCACTCCGCTCGCCACTGAGAATTATCTGATGAAATATATTCCAAAGGATATTGTTCCTAAAGCTCATCACTGGCTGATACTGCACGGAAGATATGTCTGCATTGCACGTTCACCCAAATGTGCGGAATGCGGATTGAACGGAATATGCAAGGAATCTCTGAAAATCAAGCCGGAATAACTCATAACAACCTGGTTCAAAGAAAAATATTTATAGCATCATGAGAAAAATAAATCTTTTATTATCAGCCTTATTTATAAGTCTGACTTGTTCCGCCCAAGAATCATTATGGGGTGGACAGAACATCACTTCGCCAGAAATACATCCCGACAATACCGTAACTTTCCGTTTTCATGCACCTAAAGCTGTTCAGGTAAAGGTTACTGGCGACTTCCTGCCTACTGAAAAAATGGATACTAAGTTCGGCAAGGTGGACGTTCCGGGAGATGCCGAGCTGAAAGAAGGCAAGAACGGTGTTTGGGAATATACCACTCCACAACCTCTGGCTTCAGAGCTTTACAATTATTCGTTCATAGTTGACGGTCTGAAAGTGACAGATCCGAACAATGTCTATGTAAGCCGTGATGTAGCATCAGTTTTCAATATATTCATTGTCAAGGGAGAGCCGGGCGACTTGTACAGTGTAAACAAAGTCCCTCACGGAACTGTAACAAAGCGCTGGTATCACAGCGACGCCTTAGGCTATGACCGCCGACTGACAGTCTATACTCCTGCAGGCTATGAAAACAGCAACAAGCGCTATCCGGTGCTTTATCTGCTTCACGGAATGGGTGGCGACGAAGATGCCTGGACCACTCTTGGAAGGACAGCACAGATAATGGATAATCTGATAGCCCAGGGAAAGGCAGAACCTATGATAGTGGTGATGCCAAACGGAAATGTAGATCAGGAAGCTGCTCCTGGAGAATCGTCTTTAGGAATGTACAAACCTACAATGAATCTTCCAAGAACAATGGAAGGTACCATGGAGACTACCTTCCCTGAAATAATGAAATTCATCGAAAAGAATTATAGGGTTGAGAATAAAAAATCAGGACGCGCCATAGCTGGTCTTTCAATGGGTGGATATCATTCACTTCATATCTCCAAAGAATATCCGGACAAATTCGATTATGTAGGTCTTTTCTCTGCAGCAATACTTCCCGATAAGGAAAAAGATTCAGATATCTACAAAAACATGGAAGAGAAACTGGCTAAACAGTTCAGCAAAGCCCCTAAACTTTACTGGATTGCGATAGGAAAGACAGACTTCCTGTATGATGCCAACGTGGAGTACAGAAAGTTGCTTGACAAACACAACTACAAATATGTGTATAGAGAAAGTGACGGCGGACACATCTGGCGCAACTGGAGAATATATCTGTCTGAATTTGCTACAATGATTTTCAAATAATACTTCCGAAAATAGCATGATTAGTTTTTTAAAGAAAAACATTGCCTTAATACTGTTTATAGTATTGTCATTGATTTTTGGAGGATGCATCGGATATTCATTAATATTTTTTTTCGGCAAGGAACAAGGTTTTGTTTCTCTCATAACAAATCTGTTGCTTTCATTCCTGATAATGATTGTATGTATCTTCATGCAGATAATAATACATGAAACGGGACATCTTACTATTGCTCTGATGCGTGGATGGAAATTCATTTCCTTTATGGCATTCGGTTTTATACTGACCAAGCGTGACGGACACTACAGACTCTCTACCATGAAACTTGCGGGTGCCGGAGGGCAATGCCTTCTGCTCCCACCCGAAAATGGAGACTCAGATTTCGGGATTATGCTTTACAATCTTGGAGGCGTAATATTCAATCTGATATTTTCTGTCATTAGCGGGGTGTTGCTGTGGACATGCCACGAGTCGCTGAACCCATATATGAATATATTCCTGATGCTGTTTTCCGGTGTTGGAATATGCTTTTTTCTGGTAAACGGTATTCCTTCCACTTTCTCAGGTATCCCAAACGACGGTTACAATATATTGCGACTAAGAGAAGACAAGTTCTCCACACAGGTGTTTCTGGATTCACTCCGTTTTCTGGCAAAAACACAAAGCGGCAAAAGGCCTCACGAAGCTATGGAAGAGTATTATTCCGACAATAAGCGGCTTGACATGTCGTCTCCGTTTCATGTCTGTGCCCTTACCATGGATCTGGCTGTGGCACTTGACAGGCTGGACTTCGATAAAGCACATAGTCTGATAGCCTTAGCTGAAGAAAGATGGAATGAAATAATTCAGATATACAAAAACGAAATAGCAATGGAACGTCTGTTCCTGAATCTGATAAACAATGGCGAGATAAGCAAAATCGAAGAGGCAATCAATGACAAGAACATTATGAATTACTTGAACCAGAATGCCACATTCCGGCCTTCCGCGTTAAGAATACAATATGCCATTGCCCTGATTTACGATAAAGACCGTGAAAAGGCAGACAAGATTATGGAACGTTTCAACACAATTTCCGAGAGTTATTATAACGTAGGCGATGCCTTATGCGAGAAAGCTCTGATGAAATACACTTCCGGACTTTATGGAGACATAAGCAAGCAGTAAATTTTCTTTATAAAAAGCGGAAAGAGCAACCAAAGCCCTAAAACCTTGGTTGCTCTTTTGGGTTTATATCAGAATATTACAAGTCCTACAGACAATGCCGAAAACTCCGGACCATACGTAGTGTCAAGCATCTTACATGGACTATACTTTACATAGAACCCTAAAGTATTGAAACCGAAGGCAGCCTGAATGTCAACTGTTACAGGAGTCTGATGAATATTATCATCTGTCAGCTTAAACTTTTCTCCATTTAGTTTGTAACGCGTTTTCATGCTGGCATGCGTATTGAAATTGATAATCGGTCCGAAACTGAAGTTGAAGTTATTTTTCGTTTTATGAGTAAACATAACCGGAACGGACCAACTGAATACCTTGATACGTGAGAATTGAATATCAGCACCTTCTGGATAAGCGCCGATAGACATATCCGTACCAGGCTCTTTTATGAAGCGCTGTTTGCCGGTCATACGGTAATTTCGCCAACTGCAAGCCACCCCTATGGAAAGTGATGTATTTGTTCGCCATGGATAATATTCCCAACCCACAGTAGGTGTTGTGATTTCCCACGAAGACCCCATGCTTACGTCCATATTGTCAGGGGCTCCCTGAACTGTGGAAAGTCCTATTTTGAAGTTCTTGACTACAAATGCGTTACGTTTGCGCTTCTGTTCTTCAGTATGCTTTCTGAACGGGATATTAAAATCCCAGTCACTTCTACGTTCTTTTGTGACTGAAATATCTGAAGAAGATATTTCAACCTCACGGACATAACGGAAACCCGGATTGTCTTTCTTTCCATCAATTTCGACCTTCATGCGGTTGTTTGACTCTGTTATTGTTACCCTATCAGGGTTATCAATACTAATTACATTCTCAACCTTCAATGAGTCTTTACTTTCAGCGTACCCACTTGCAGTAATCATCAGTGTTGCTACAAGCAAAATCATTTTCTTCATATCTTTATAATGTTTTATTTGTTTCTTCCTATTTAAACATCTGCTTCAGTTCCTCCAGAGTAACTTGTCCTTCCATATATACCACCGTAACTTCCGGTTTCTTTGCACCGTCTGGAACAACAGAGGTATTTCTGTAGAACAGATATCGGTAACTTTCATCCTGTGGCGGGAAACAATAGAAACCATAATACAACTGTGTACCAATTTTCCCAACTTCCTTGTCAACAGCCGTTTCCGCATCCTTTACGACAAGTGCCTCTATCTCATCCGACAATGCCGGAGCATCTGTCACTGTCAGACTACGGAAAAGCGTCAGATGATATTTCTTCAGTTCCTTACCTTTGATAAGAACCTCTACCGCCCTCTTGTCATGCTTGAAGCGACCGTCGAACAAGGTTTCCACATGCATGCCCTTCTGTGCCGAAATAGGCAGCACAGCCAGCATGGTAATTCCCAGTATAATCAATCGTCTTATCATATCTCATTATTTTTTTAGTTTTCAACTGATGTTCCAATTGTCTGAAAGATGTCCGACAATTGTTCCTGAACCGTTTCCTGCGGCAAATCATGTCGCACTTTATCTATGGATTTCATAGCCTCCGAAAAAACTATCTCCTTATCAGTGTAACGCTCGCCGTTGATATAGGCCACACAGACGTTAGTTCTTGCAGCCATCTGCCATACAGCAGTCAAGGCCAGTACACCCGTAATAGCTGCGGCTGCCGCATAATATCTCAACCGTACTCTACGCATACGCTGCCTGTTATGTATTGCACGTCCTGTAGCGACAAATCCCATAACGGCACGAAGTTCGTCGAACTCCTTCCCTTGCGAAGCCGGTGTGGCGAGAAAACGTGCCAATGCTTCTTCTTCAACATCTGTTGTATGGGCTTCAAAGTAGCGTTCCACCAACTCTTTCCACTGCTGATAAGTTCGTTCGTTTTCTTTCATCGTTCCATCTGTTTTAAATAACAATCCCTGATTTCTTTTCTAGCTCTCGACAGTTGCATCCGCACAGCCGGTTCCTGCATTCTGAGTATATCGGCTATTTCATTATACTTTTTTCCTTCATACTCTTTCATTCGCAGAATCTGTTGCTGCAGAGGTGTCAACCTGAGTTCTATGATACGTTCCAGCATCTGAAAACGCTCTTCTCTCTCAATACTCTCATCCGCCTGGTCGCAAACGGATTCATCCCTGTTCTCATCCAACTCTACAGTAGGAATATTATTCCTTTTGCGCAGTGTGTCAATACACAGATTCTTCACCGTCACTACCGTAAGCGCCTCCGCTTCTTCGCGCGAACCGATCTGGTCAGCATGTCGCCACAACCGGAAGAAAGCCTCCTGAAGTGCATCGTCGGCATCCTCCTTATTTGGAAGGAAACGCATTGCAATCCTGAGAAAATTTTTCCTCAGTTCTGTAAAAGTCAATGTCAGTGTTTCTTTACTCATGCTTTTTATCGGGTCCGTTCTATTCGTTTTCAAAAAGGTAAACGTAAAGATATTGGTTTTGTAACAGAGAAGATGAATATTTTTTATTTTTATCTGGAAATTTCATTATTTGGCAGCAATTACATTCCTGATAAAAAATATCCTCAAAGCTTTGTCGAATTCAAGGAAAGGACATACATTTGTAAATGTAACACATTGATAATTAATTATATTAAATATAATAATAAATAAAAATGCATATGGAATTAAAGAAAAAAACAAAGGAGTTCAATTTAAGAAACTTTGAAGGAATAGATAAGGATGACAAGAACGGTAAAATATCTGAAGCTTTCAAGCCTATAGCAGAAACTATACTATCGGGATATTTTAAAGTCACAAAAAACAACAGTGATTCTTTTGTAACAGTCCACCCTACTTGCGTTGAGATGTATTACCATGAGGAAGGAGAAGGTGAAGATAAGATTAAGGACTATATTGTTTATCATAGAGACAGTAATGATGGGAAAAGAATGCCTGTATTTCCAATAGGAGTATTACACAACCACGTTTCAGGAATAGACATAACTTTTGAAAAGGTGGTCGATGACTTACCAGTTAGATTCTCCGCTTTGATAAGAGAATTTTGGATAGATAAAAGCAATAAGAAAGAGGAACAGACTGAAAAGTACGGTGAGGAAAACATCAAAGTATACACAGAATCAGATCCTGAAAAAAGATCTACTTACCTATATGAGGCATTATATTCTCAATATTCTGTATTTGATGGCTTTAGTGTACAATGGGTTGACGGCAATGAGGATGACAAAAAAGAAATACGCTGTGTAAAAACAAGATTGAATGTTGCTGAGTATGATCATTTTAAGAAGATACCTGCATCAAAGACTACAGAACAACTAACAAAAAATAATAAATACAAGCAATGCCAAAGAATGTGGAGATACTCAATAAACGAAGATTGATATGATACCCGATTACCAATGTAACGCAGTCTATTTTTCAGAATGGCTTAAAAACGATTATCCTGATATATACCATGGATTGGCAAAGATATTGAACAGGCATAATGTAGCTTATGACATAATTCCAAACACAAAGGATGTCTGGTGCAGGGATTATATGCCACTACAGCTTGACAAAGATAGATACTTATGCTATGATTACAAGCCTGATTATCTGATAAAGAGTGCAAACAATCGGAAATACATTACAGACCCACTGAATGTATGTCGGGATATGGAATTAAAGATAAAGGAATCTTCCTTGATTATAGACGGTGGCAATGTTGTAAAGGTAGGAAACAAAGCAATAATGACAGAAAAGGTCTTTGTAGAAAATCCGACAGTAAATGAGAATACTCTAAAAAATCTTCTGGAGGAACAGATGGAATGCGAAATCATCTTCATTCCTTGGGACAAAGCCGAAAAATATGGTCATTCCGACGGAATAATCAAGCCTATTTCCGACAATTCCATACTTATGACAAACTATCACGACTTTGACAAAGAATACAGCAATGAAGTGATAAATAGGCTTTCCGATAAGTTTGAAATAAAGATACTATCTTACAATGTCAATAAAATATCACCGGAAAGTTGGGCTTACATTAATTTCCTGACTGTTGGAAATTTAATTGTCTTGCCAACTTTAGGGAAGGAAGAAGATAATCAGGCATTAGAACAGATTAAAATGTATTACCCGGATTCTATAATTGAACAGCTTAGCATTTCGGAGCTTGTAAAGGCTGGCGGTGGTCTCAACTGCGTAAGTTGGTGCAAGCTGTTGGCTGATGATGAAAGAAGATTTCTGAAATTGTACAATGGTCTTGACTGTGAAAAGAAATTGACCAAAGAAAATATGTTCACAGATGAAGAAATAATCTTTATGTGTAAACATAGCATAAGGAGGTTTGCCGACAAATTTCCTGGTATTGCTGAATATTATATGAAATGTTTGGATGATTAAACAATCAGCTCCTAATACAACATGAAATCGTAATTCAAACTGTGTCAATCCTTAAAAGCCTGTTTAACTCTAATCTTACTTTCGGATAAACACCTGAATAACAGATGCATCCGAGGTAATCATATACTTAAGGAATGACAAGCTAAAGGTTTGACACAGTTCTATCTACATAGTCTGAAATCAGTTTTTATTTTCCAACTTATATTCATCCAGCACATTTTTTTCATCATATTTATAGAATTCTGTACTTCCAATTCTGGATATAGTAGATTTACCATTACTCTTGATATATCCAACTGACTTTGAATACTTATCCCACTCTGTAATAAGTTCCTTAAGAATTTCAGGATAAACATTTGCAATGTCTTTCTCTTCAGACAAGTCGTGTTTAATATTGTACAGTTTCCAAGTTACTCCATCGCCGTAAGGTTTCTTCAATTGAACAGCCTTCCAGTCTCCACGGATGACAGCTTTATTCTCTATCATCTCAAAACATAGTGTTCTATTGCTATTGATTTCTGAATTAAGCTTAGTGAGAAATGACTCTCCGTACAAAGGAGCAAGCTGTATCCCGTTTCGTGTTTCAGGACGTTTAGCGTTTGTCAACTCCAATATAGTAGGAACAATATCTGTAACATGCAATAATGAATTTGTATCAATATGACTTTTCTTAATAAACTTCTTTCCCGAAACAATCAGCGGTGTGCATATGCCTCCTTCATTAGTTGTCATCTTATATCTTTTATAAGGAGTATTACTGATTTCCGCCCATGCAGCTCCCTGAGATATGAAGGAAGTAGGATTGCCGTAATTCTCAAGTTCGTTATTATAATGCTTATCGATATATTCTTCTGAACTTCCAGGATAATTATATGGTTCTTTAGGATTAGCCCCATTATCACTCATAAATATCACTATTGTATTATCCAGTTTACCATCAAGCTCAAGTCTATCAAGCAATCTCCCTATATTATAGTCCATACATTCTACCATTGAAGCATATATTTCCATCTTAGCTGACTGCTCTCTTTTTTTCTCATCCGATAGTGCCTCCCACTTGGGATTGTCACCAGTCAAAACTGGAAATTCAGCATCTTCAGAAACAATTCCCATCTGCTGCTGTCTGGCAAATCTTGCCACACGGATACTGTCATAACCACAATCGTAAACACCTTTGTATCTGTCTTTCCAGTCATCAGGCACCTGAAGAGGGTCATGGGGAGCCGTATATGCCAAATACGCAAAGAAAGGTTTGTCTGCAGGACATTTGTCAATATACTCCATAATCTTGTCGGTATAGTCTGTAGAAGAATAGAAATCATCAGGAAGTTTGTCTATTCGTTTTCCATTCTCAATATAGAATGTTACAGGATTTTCCGATTCGGACAATGGGAAAACATTGGCAAAATGGCAAGCTCCTCCGGCAAGCATCGTAAAACTATTCTGAAAGCCTTTATCATCCGGAGTATGTCCGTCCAATGCTCCAAGATGCCACTTCCCAGCCATACAGGTATAATATCCGTTTTCTTTAAGAACCTCTGCAATAGTTATTGCTCTATCGTTAATGTATCCCTCATAGCCACTTTGCATATACTGGTTCTCGCCATGCCCCGGAGGCATATTTCCCAATCCACACTGATGATTGTCATTTCCAGTTAGAAGCATTGCACGTGTAGGTGCACTCAGAGAGGAGGTATGAAAACGGGTGAAGCGTACTCCATTATCAGATAGTCTGGTTAGGTTCGGTGTACGAATTTCACCACCGAAAGGCTGAATGTCTGAAAATCCCAAGTCATCAGCAACTATCAGTAAAATGTTAGGATTTGAGTCTTTTTTCGTAGTAGCACAGCAATCAAGTGCACTCATACAAGCCATCCCAATCAAGGAACAGGCACATACATTATATTTGTCCATAATCTCAATTATTAAAAATGTATTATCAGAATTTCATCTCTATTTCTACGGACAAATATAACCAAATATAAATACAGAAAATATTTATGTTGACAGACGAGAGGATTTACCTGACTAATATTGGGGTTTGATTGACGAATTTTAAATTTCACTAGTAGAAAAAGTGCCGCAATATGGAACACCCTATATTGCAACACCCTAAAGAATTTATATATATCAAAATTGTAACATATCAATGATTATGGCACTCATGTCCATCGTCACCATGATGGCTACATGCCTCGCCAGAGTCTTTCAACTCACCTTTGAGATAAGCCTCAACCACATCCATTACAGGACCGCTGCAACCTCTCACAACCTCGATTCCGCAAGACGATAATTTGTTTAGGGCACCCATACCCATATTACCTGCCAGCATAAGTGTCACGCCGTCTTCCTGAAGCTGGTACGCAATGTTAGACTTGCATCCGCATCCTTCCGGAGAAGGCATGATCTCTGTTTTTGCAACTTCATTATTATCATTGACAGTTATAATCGTGTAGAACGCACAATGTCCGAAATGGTCGTCAATATTGCCATTTCTTGTCGGTAATGCTATTTTCTTCATATATCTATAAAATTAAAATAATACTTACATTTTTTCTCCATGACCGCACGCGAAGAACTCACTCAAGAGTTCCGGTACGGGCAGACCTTCGCACTTCAGTTTCTCCATACAGTGCATGGCCTCCGTTGTGAGAGAGAAATAAATCTGACGTTTGTCCTTGTCGCCAAAATCCCTTATCAGAAATCCCTTGTCCTCTATCGAGCGAAGAACCTTTGAGAGGTGCGACGACTTAAAACCAGTGATTTGTGAAATCTCTCCTGCGGCAACTTTCCTGCTGCCAATGCTGCACATCACCATAGCCTCGTTGAGTGATATGCCGTAAATCTCCATAAGGCTATCCTCCAGTTCGGTGATAGCCTTATAAAGTTCACGCATCTTGCATATACATGATATTTTCTCCATGCGTCAGATAAACAGATTTACGTTTGACTCCTGTGCCCGGTCCATGTATGTGGCTACTCCACCTATCGTTACATTGTCGAGCAACTCTTCTTTCTTCACTCCCATTACGTCCATCGACATCTGGCAGGCAATGAACTCTACACCATTGTCGATAGCCTGTTGTCTGAGGGATTCCAGCGATTCGATACCCTTGTTCTTCATGATGTATCTCATCATCTTCGATCCGATACCGCCCATATTCATCTTCGAGAGTTTGAGTTTCTTCGAGCTTGAAGGCAACATCATGCCGAACATCTTGCCGAAGATGTCTTTCTGAACACTCGGCTTGCGTTCCTTCTTGATGGCATTCAGTCCCCAGAATGTGAAGAAGATGGTAACTTTTTTTCCTGTGGCAGCAGCTCCGTTTGCCAGTACGAATGTGGCAAGAGCCTTGTCGAGGTCATCACTGAAAAGGATAAATGACTTTCCGTCTGCCGAAGGTTGCTGCTTTACAGCCTCTGCTGCACATGCCGTAGCCTTCTCGATTACCACCTTATATATACCTGCAGAAGGTGAAGAAGATATGAACTTATTACCCGTAGTGCGGCACCATGATTCCGCATCTCTCGGGAAACCGGCATCTGTAGCCGATATCTCAAGTCTTTCGCCCGGTTTGAGTCCTTCCATTGTCTTTTTCAGTTTCAATATAGGACCAGGGCACTGCATACCGCATGCATCAACCTTAATGGTCTTTGCTTCGCTCTGCTCCACCACACACGAACATGCCTCCTTTGCCTCAGCAGCACACTTCATGGCATCATCACCTGGAGTGCAGACTTTTGTCACGGCTGCCTTGTATGTCTTTACACCACCTATCAGATTACGTACATCCTTGAATCCGTTTTCCTTCAGGATGTTAGATGCCAGATAACCTCTCAACCCTACTCCGCAATACAGGAACACAGGTTTGTCTGTCGGTATCTCACCCATTCTGTCACGCATATCGTCAAGAGGGATATTTATCGAGCCGTGGATATTGCCCAAAGAATATTCATCAGGAGTTCTCACGTCTATAAGAGTGACTTTCGAAAGATCTGCATCACGAAGTTCACGCCAGTAAAGCGGAGTCATCTTGCCAGAAAGAATGTTTCCTGCCACATAACCGGAGACAGCTACAGGATCTTTGGCTGATGAGAACGGTGGAGCGTACGCATGTTCCAGTCTTGTAAGGTCGTATACTGTACCTCCGTTTTTCAATACCAGCGCATACTCGTCTATACGCTTGTCCACACCGTCATAACCCACTATCTGAGCCCCGTACAGACGACCGTCTTTAGGAGAGAAAGTAATCTTTATATCCATCTGCAATGCTCCCGGATAATAACCGGCGTGTGAACCTGAATGTATTGTAGCCGAAAGATACGGTATTTCCATCTGTTTCAGACGTTTTGCAGGAAGACCTGTAGAAGCTACAGTAAGGTCGAACACCTTGGCAATGGCTGTTCCTATCGAGCCTTCGTATTTTACCTTATTGCCGAACACCATATTGTCGGCCACGATTCTTGCCTGACGGTTTGCCGGTCCTGCAAGGAAGTTTAGCCATGGCTTGCCTGTTACTGGATGAGGGAACTCTATTGCATCACCCACCGCATAAACGTCAGCATCCGATGTCTGAAGATATTCATTCACATAAATACCTTTCATCTCGCCCAACTTCAATCCTGCCTCTGCCGCAAGTCTTGTCTCTGCACGTACACCGATAGAAAGTATCACCAGCTCGGCAGTAAGCGAAATTCCGGACTTGAAGTTTACATCGAGGGAAGTTCCGTTATCCTTGAAAGACTCAACAGCCTGTTCAAGATACAGCTTTACACCCTGCTGTTGCAGATGCTCGTGCACGAGTGCTGCCATGGAATAGTCGATAGGTCCCATCACCTGATTTGCCATTTCCACTACAGCCACTTCCATTCCTGCATGCTTGAGGTTTTCAGCCATCTCAAGACCGATAAAACCACCGCCTACAATAACGGCGCGCTTTACGGTGTTCTTGCTGATATATTCCTTGATTTTATCAGTATCGTTTACATTTCTCAGTGTGAATATCCCCTTGCTGTCTATTCCCTGCAACGGCGGAACCACCGGAGATGCTCCCGGCGACAAAAGAAGCTTGTCGTACTGCTCGGTGTATTCTCTGCCATCCTTGGTACGCACAGCAACTGTCTTGTTCTTCACGTCAACCGATACAACCTCCGAATTTGTCCTTACGTCGATATTAAATCTCTTACCGAAAGCCTCCGGAGTCTGCACGAAAAGTTTATTTCTGTCGTCTATCACTCCACCTATATAATATGGCAATCCACAGTTGGCATACGATATATACTGCCCTTTCTCGAACATGATAATCTCAGCCTTCTCCGTGTTTCTGCGAATTCTTGCCGCTGCAGTGGCACCTCCTGCCACACCTCCTACTATTAGATACTTCATAATGTATTATTGTTTTATTATTTTATTTACTACTTAAAATATTTTCCATTGGAAACTTTTGCAAAGAAATAACTATTTTCCCAATAAACAAAATAATTAACATTTATTACGTGTGTTATAGAAAGAATTAATCACAAGGCGAAAAACTTATCCTGGGCATGAAACAAAACTTTTTTGATTTTTCATTTTCTATAAATATATATTATTTATATGTAAATACAACTTATATTTATATAGATACAACTTGTGTTTTTATAAATATAAATTGTATTTATAGATTTGGTAAGGTTATTTGCATGTTTATGACTTGAAGACATATAATAGAAAAGCCGCTGAAGAACTATCTCCAACGGCTTTAATCATATTTATCATTATATCTATCAATCTTCCATCAGCTTGCGGTAACGTACCCTCTTAGGTTCCACATTACCCATGCGCTTCATCTTGTTTTCTTCGTATTCAGTATATGAACCCTCGAAATAGAACACTTCGCTATTACCTTCGAAAGCAAGGATATGAGTACAGATACGGTCGAGGAACCAACGGTCGTGGCTGATTACTACGGCACATCCTGCAAAATCCTCAAGACCTTCTTCAAGGGCACGAAGAGTATTTACGTCGATATCGTTGGTAGGCTCGTCGAGAAGCAATACGTTGCCCTCTTCCTTCAGTGCCATAGCAAGGTGAAGACGGTTTCTCTCACCACCTGAAAGCATTCCGCAAAGTTTTTCCTGATCGGCACCTGAGAAATTGAAGCGGCTCAGATATGCGCGGGCATTGACATCGCGGTTACCCATACGGATAAGGTCGTTTCCACCGCTTATCACCTGATATACAGACTTGTTAGGGTCGATATCCTTATGCTGCTGGTCAACGTATGCCACTTTTACAGTCTCTCCTACTTCGAATTCTCCCTTGTCAGGTGTTTCAAGTCCCATAATCAGACGGAAGAGAGTTGTCTTACCGGCACCGTTAGGTCCGATGACACCTACTATACCGTTAGGTGGAAGCATGAAGTTGAGGTCGTCGAACAGAAGCTTGTCGCCGTATGCCTTAGCCACATGCTTGGCTTCGATAACTTTGTTACCGAGACGTGGTCCGTTAGGTATGAAGATTTCAAGTTTTTCTTCCTTAGCCTTAACGTCCTCGTTGAGAAGTTTGTCATATGAGTTAAGACGTGCCTTACCTTTGGCCTGACGTGCCTTAGGAGCCATGCGCACCCACTCAAGCTCGCGTTCGAGAGTCTTGCGGCGCTTGCTGGCAGTCTTTTCTTCCATCTCCATACGTTTAGTCTTCTGTTCAAGCCAGCTTGAATAGTTACCCTTCCATGGAATACCTTCGCCACGGTCGAGTTCAAGAATCCATCCTGCAACGTGGTCGAGGAAGTAACGGTCGTGAGTAACGGCAATTACTGTACCTTCATACTGCTGCAAGTGCTGTTCCAGCCAGTCGATACTTTCTGCGTCAAGGTGGTTGGTAGGCTCGTCAAGAAGGAGGATATCAGGTTTCTGAAGAAGGAGACGGCACAATGCCACACGGCGACGTTCACCTCCGGAAAGATTCTTCACCAACTGGTCTTCAGGAGGACAACGCAGTGCGTCCATAGCACGTTCCAGCTTGCTGTCGAGGTTCCATGCATCGGTAGCATCGATAATGTCCTGCAGTTCTGCCTGGCGCGCGAAGAGTGCGTCCATCTTCTCAGGATCTTCGTAATATTCCGGCAGACCGAATTTATTGTTGATTTCTTCATACTCTGCCAGTGTATCTACGACCTGTTGAACACCTTCCATTACTACTTCTTTCACTGTCTTTGTATCGTCCAGCTGCGGTTCCTGAGCAAGATATCCCACTGAATATCCAGGCGAGAATACCACTTCGCCCTGATAGCTTTTCTCGATACCGGCAATGATTTTCATCAAAGTTGACTTACCGGAACCGTTCAAACCGATGATACCGATTTTGGCTCCATAGAAAAAGGATAGGTAGATGTCTTTCAATACCTGCTTGTTGTTCTGGAATGACTTGCTCACTCCGACCATTGAAAAGATAATTTTTTTGTCGTCTGCCATATTCTTTATTTATTTAATTGTTGAATTGCTTAGTGTTCTTTTCTGATAATATCTGCGTGTAAACAGAAGATAGCCTAACAGACCTGCCATACATATTCCGCCTGCCAGTGTCAACGGATCGGATTCATAATATCTGCATACAAAAAATCCTAATGCCACTCCCATCATTATGCCAATTTCCCACATCAGCTGATATGTGTGATATCCCGTACCGCGCTCACAATGTTTAGGCAACTTTATCATTATCTTCAGGTACTGGCACATAGCGGAAGCCACACCAAGTCCCATCATTACTCCGGCAGCACAGAGGACTATATGATGCTGATATGACGAAACCAGATAAACTGATAATGTCATGAATATATATCCTGTCACGATCCGCACTATATCATCGGCTTTCCTCTTTATCTGCTTGGGTATAAGCCAGAAGATTGCAAACCCAAGGACAATACAAAGATAGAAAAAATAATCGGGTTTACTGGCAACTACCGTTCCCAAAACAAAAGGTACAGTCATCATATTTATTCCCGGAGGGATATTACGGAAAAGAATAAACCTGTCGAAAGAAAACAATGGTGGTTCAAGCGGAGCACGGAAACAGATTTCTATCATCGACACAAGAAACAATGCCACTCCGGCAAAGGCTGCCGAAATGTACATCATATTGTTCAACGATAAAATGGAAGACAGATACAGTCCTCCTGACAAGCCCAGCAACATACCGACTCCTCCCGAAAATGCAAATACCCAATTGGCCTTGCTCCTGAACGAGCTAGGTGTAACATCAATCACCAGAGTGCTTCCTGTCACCATAAGTGCTATAGCGAACAATGCTCCCTGAAGGGCTCGCAAGGCATATACCATCCATATCTGATCGGCGTACGGATAAAGCAATCCGAGAAGCGCAAACAGCATTATGCTCCTTGTACATACATTTTTACGCTTAAATGTATCTACAAGGTAGTTGTTGACTGCTCCTGGTAAAAACAAAGCTATGCCGAACAAAGATGACACCAAAGATGCACCTGTAGGAGAATATCCCCATTTGCCTACAATCCAAGTCTGCAACACCGGAAAGAGCATGTAAACGCTTATGTACAATAATACATTGGAAAGAATAAGAAGTATGAAGTTCTTATTCCAGAAAATCTGTTCCGAAGTATTGTAAGAAGTACTAAACATACATTATATCTTATAGAAAAACACAGGACCAATAAATGAAGATATAGAAACCTTTTAAATAAGGCCTTACGTTCTTCATTTATTAGTCCTTTTCTTATATTTTAGAATTAGTATTGTTCTGATTCATTAGGGAAATCACTTGATTTCACATCACTTACATATTGACCTATGGCATCTGTCATGACAGTATGAAGGTCGGCATAACGACGGAGGAACTTAGGGCTGAAGCCTTTTGTCATTCCAAGCATATCGGTTACTACCAATACCTGTCCGTCAACTCCACCTCCTGCACCGATACCTATTACAGGAATTGTAAGCTCCGAAGCTACTCTTGTAGCAAGTTCAGCCGGTATTTTTTCAAGTACGAGCGCAAAGCATCCTGCTTCTTCCAAAAGATGAGCGTCGCGGATAAGCTTTTCAGCTTCTGCATCTTCCTTTGCGCGCACTGTATATGTTCCGTATTTATTGATAGACTGAGGCATAAGTCCCAAATGTCCCATCACTGGCATTCCGGCACCGATTATCTTCTTTACAGTATCTATGATTTCTTCGCCACCTTCCAGCTTCAAGGCATCAGCATGAGTTTCCTTCATGATACGGATAGCATTGCGCACACCATCGTATGCATCTGCCTGATATGTTCCGAAAGGCATATCTACAACCACCAATGCACGTTTCACGCCTCTCATAACAGACTTGCCATGATAAATCATCTGTTCTATTGTTATAGGGAGTGTTGTGACATTTCCTGCCATAACATTTGATGCAGAGTCTCCCACAAGGATAACATCAACTCCGGCACCGTCAACAATCTGTGCCATCGTGTAGTCGTATGAGGTAAGCATAGAAATCTTCTCGCCTCTCTGTTTCATTTCTGTCAAACGGTGTGTGGTAACCTTACGCACATCACCTGATAAATATCCTGCCATACTTTCTTTTTAATTTAAGTCAGTTTAAAAACTCGGCAAAATTAGATGTTTTATATCATTTAAGCAAATTAAGTGTGATTTTACTTGCTGATGTCACTTTTCAAGCAGTGAAATCATGTCCTGATAAGTATAACCAGTGAAGTCAGGAATAACCAGATTACATTTGTCCTTTATAGCTTCCGCAGGATTGGTAGTACTCAATCCCACAACTGCCATTTGTGCCGATGTACCAGCTTGCAAGCCATGGAACGAATCTTCGAAAACCACACAATTGGAAGGAACGGTTTCAAAAACCTCAGCACCAAGCAGGAAACAGTCAGGTGCCGGTTTAGAGCGGGTAAACATCTCTGCCGTAAGGATTCTGTCAACCAAACTCTTCAGTTCCGGATGGGATGAATATACATTCGCCATCTTCTTTTCGTTGGAGCTTGTCACAATGGCTATCTTAACACCATTCTTGCGAAGTTCCTTCATAAAATCAGCCACACCAGGTACATATTCATATTTCATTTCACTCTCGAACTTGTTCAGTCCGGCAGTAATCTCTGCCTGAGCAGCATCCATACCTTTAAAGTAACGGTCGTATATCTGCGCCAAAGTCTGGCCCTTAATCAGCAACCCGAAATTCTCCATCTCGGGATGATATATACGCCCTACTTCATTCCAATATATTGTATATTGAGATTCCGTATCCATCACCACACCGTCAAAATCGAAAAGCGCGGCTATAGTTTTAGTTTTATCCATTGTTTAGGTTCCGTTTAATCACTGTTTAAATTAAAATCAAAAGCGATCCCATCCCACTGCCTTGTACCATGAAAGGGTTTTATAATAAGAATTCCAATTAGAATTATTCAGTTTGTTAGGAATATACATACCAATACCACAGAAACGGTCTTCCTCAATTACACATGAAGGGTCACCTACAATAGGATATTTTACTCCATACAAAGCATCCTTGGCAACAACGACCTTGTTCATTACATCTTCTAATCCTTCAGGAGTATTTCCAGCGTTCAGATTTTTAAAATAATCAACAATATCAAAAGAGAAATACTTAAATGAGTTAACTCCATATTGCTGAACATCATCCTTATCCAAAGAATATAACTTATCTGAATAAACCTCCAGATTAGCGCCAACCCATTCTGCCAAATCATCCATCTTGCTACAATCAACAGCAGCACAAGTACCCCAAGCATTCAATTCCTTACTATATTTAATATATTCCTCACAAACCTCATTATACGGAACTTCTTTCTCATACAACTTTGGCAATACTATATCGTATGGATGACCATAAACATGAGTCTCAACTACAGCACCAATCAAATAATCAGTCACATCCTTGAATTCATAGCACACTTCGGCTGTAGCCATCATACATGCATCAAACAATATAAAATCCAACTGTTTTCCGCCAAAAACATTTTCCAATACATCAGCCATTTCAGGGATATTGATGTTATAACCAGCATCATCTCCAAACGAACGGCCTGAAACTGTATTTCCCGGCATCCAGCTCGTACCATGCGAACCGAAAACCACCCCATAGCTCTGCGAAGGAGACATATTTACCATAAGATTCAAAATACGTTTCATCGTTTCAGGAGAAGTGGATATATGATTCTGCTCTTCTTTAAAACATGAAATGCCATCCGATTCCTGAATAACTCTTCTTGCATTCAGGTCACCACCATTCAATGAAGAATGTCCGTTTATATTACCATTTCCATCTGAGCTGTATTTCAATATTGCTGGTCCTTCCAGACCATCACCATCATTATTATAAGGACGATAATAAACAAGTAATGTACAGGAGTCTTTACTCTGTGCCAATCCGGAATACATATCCACAAGATTCTGTTTTAAATTTCTATCAAGATTTCCAGACCTATTATTAGATATTAAATACGCCAACACAGTTCTTCCCGACTTTACCGGTAAGCTTTCCTCAGGTATTTCATCCGAACATGCTGTAAAAACAAATACAGACAATAAAAGAAATAATATTTTTTTCATCACACTAAAAATTCATTTAAAAACAAAAATGACGTACCACTCTGCTATTCATAAAAGCAAAACGGTACGCCACAAACGAAGACTAATAAAGTTCAGCCTTCTCAAATTTGAAATCAGGGTTTACAGTTTTGAGAACCATGTTGTTACCCTTTTTATATTTCTCTTTAAGTTTCGTCAACTCTTTCTGCAGTTTGGCCTTCTTTACGTTGAAAAACATAAAGCAAGTACGGTTCTTACCACCCTCTTTTGTCTCAAGGTAGTCCTTCAATTGCACACTGTACTGCTGACGTCCAACCAAAAAGCCTTTTCCATCGACCATTGCACTATCCAGGAACTGAATGTCAGTGAAATAGACTAAAGAGTCAGTAAACGAGGCAGAGACACCTGCCATATACACCCCATATTTATTCTTATCTTTTGATTTCTTTGCTGCAGCTCCAACAAACACAGAAACTGCAAACAGAAAGCATAATAATTTTATATATCGCATATTATATTATTTATATTGCGACAAAAATAATCATTTATAGTCAATATAGGAAAAAGGAAGCCTATTATTTAACATACAGAAACAAAAAACAGAACCAAACCATGTTGAAGTCTGATTCTGTTATTCTTTTCGGAAACCAATCTTTATCTTATCCTAAATAAGATTTGAGCAACTTGCTACGCGAATTGTTTCTTAATCTTCTGATAGCTTTTTCCTTAATCTGACGAACGCGCTCACGTGTAAGCCCGAATTTATCGCCGATTTCTTCCAACGTCATTTCCTGCGTGTTAATACCGAAAAACATTTGAATAATATCCTTTTCTCTTTCGGTCAGCGTAGAGAGTGCTCTGTCGATTTCCTTCGAAAGTGACTCATTAACCAAAGAACGGTCCGCCATAGGCGAATCATCGTTCACCAACACGTCGAGCAGACTATTGTCTTCACCCTCAACAAAAGGTGCATCTACTGAGATATGACGTCCTGATACTTTCAGAGTATCGGATATCTTATCTACAGGAATTTCAAGTTCGTCAGCAAGCTCTTCCGGCGACGGGCGACGTTCGTTTTCTTGTTCGAACTTAGAGAAAGCCTTACTGATCTTATTCAACGAACCCACCTGGTTCAATGGCAATCTTACGATTCTTGACTGTTCTGCCAAAGCTTGAAGAATGGACTGGCGAATCCACCATACGGCATAACTGATAAATTTAAAACCACGTGTTTCATCAAATTTTTCAGCTGCCTTGATAAGTCCAAGATTTCCTTCATTAATCAAGTCAGGCAAACTTAATCCTTGATTCTGATACTGTTTTGCAACAGAAACAACAAATCGCAAATTGGCTCTAGTAAGTTTCTCTAACGCAATTCTGTCCCCCTTACGAATACGCTGAGCAAGCTCTACTTCTTCTTCGACTGTAATCAAGTCCTCACGACCAATTTCCTGCAAATACTTATCCAGAGAAGCGCTCTCTCGGTTAGTGATACTTTTGGTAATCTTTAATTGTCTCATTCTTTAAAATCGATTTGGATGCAAAGTTATAAAAAATATCAAGAATACGACAATTATTCTATTCATTATTATAACTTTTTATTACAATAAATGATAAAGAGAGGCGTATATGCTATTTTTCACATAAAACGCCTCTCATAATCTTTTACCTTAAATCAATACCTATGCAATAATATCCTATTATTATCCTGTGTTATGATTATTCAGTCTGTGACAAATCTACTGCATAATTTGCACGCTTTCCTGAAGGATAAACACCTGTCATGAACAATACCTGATCTGGTGACTGCGATGCAGCCTTCATTACATCTTCAAGATCCTGAACTGTCTTAAGCTGTTTTCCGTTAGCCTTCAGGATAATGAATCCTTTACGGATACCGCTGTCTGCCATTCTACCGTCTGTAACGCCTGTAACCTGAACACCGTATCCAAGGTTCAACTGGCGTTTCAATTCGTCAGGCACTGTACGGAATGCCGCTCCAAGCATCTCCATATCAGCTTTCTTAACCACCTTTGTATTACCCTGTGCATTCTTCAATGTTATAGTGAATTCTTTTTCTTTCTTGTCACGCAACACTGTCACTTTAACTTTTTCACCAGGACGATACTGTGCAAGCATACCCTGAAGGTCGGCCATTGTCTTGACTTTCTTACCGTTAAGACCAATTATTACATCATCCACCTCAAGTATACCCTCAACAGAACTTCCTTCTGTTATCGTCATTACCTGTACACCTTCATTTGCTCCTAATTCTTTCTGTTTCTTACGGATTTCTTCCGGATAATCCCTATTTTCATCTCCAACATTAATACCTTCAATTCCGAGCAATGCACGCTGAACAGTTCCATACTGCTTCAAGTCTGTTACTACTTTAGTCATAATGCTTGTTGGAATAGCAAATCCGTATCCTGAATAAGCCCCTGTCGGAGAGAACAACATAGCATTGATACCAACAAGTTCACCACGAGCATTAACCAATGCGCCACCACTATTACCCTGATTGATTGCGGCATCAGTCTGAATGAATGATTCTACCTGATTTGCACCAAGACCTCTTGATTTGGCGCTAACCACACCGGCAGTAACAGTAGAACCCAAATTGAACGGATTACCAACAGCCAATACCCATTCACCTACTTTCAGTTTTTCTGAATCGCCTACCGGAATTGCAGGAAAATCATCACCTTCAATCTTAACCAGAGCAAGGTCTGTAGTCGGGTCTGTACCTATTACCCTACCCTTAAGTTCTCTGCTATCCTGAAGCTTTACACTGATTTCATCCGCTCCGTCAATTACGTGATTGTTGGTTACTATATATCCATCTTTAGAGATAATTACACCAGAGCCAAAACCTTTCTGTTCAGGAGTCTGTATCTGACGCTGACGTCCACGACCGTCTCCAAAGAAATAATCGAAAATGTCAGGCATCTGCTGCACTGTCTGCACCTTACTTCTTTGTGTAGCAACAATATGTACTACAGAATTCAATGAACTTTCTGCCGCCTTTGTCAAATCAACAGGCTGCATGCTGTTTGAATCCATCGCAACAGCGCGAGTCAAAGGCATTGTATTGAATGATTCGTAAAATGTCTTACTTTCTTCCGGTTGATTATTCTGAGAAACGACGTATGCCGTAACACCTGCAACTCCTGCACTTACTGCAACCATTGAAGCTGCTCCTATCGCAAATTTAGTTACTGTTTTCATAATCTTATCTATATTAAATTGTTAATTTCACTACTTGTTTAACATTTCATCCGCTAAAGTATAACAAATTCCATACGGTTGTACTCCTAAGTATCAGTTTTTTCCCTCTTTTAACATTGGAATTATCCCGATTAACCCGTGTTAACGAGGAAAACTGACAAATTTACATTCATTACAAGTAACTGACAACACAAAAATAAAAGTATTTCTGCCAAGTCTGCCGTTTTTTCAGTTTATTTCCATACCTTTGCAATAAGAAAGCAGCAGACCGGTCTGTCGCTGGTATTCTATACAAGAGGAAAGTCCGGGCAACACAGAGCATCCTACTTCCTAACAGAAAGCTGTCCGCGAGGGTGGAGTAATGTAGAAGAAAACAACCGCTCCTTCGGGAGTAAGGGTGAGAAGGTGGGGTAAGAGCCCACCAGCCGCATAGCGATATGCGGGCTGTACATCTTAGGAGTTGTAAGGTCATGTAAACCGGCATTAACGAGGGTTGCTCGCCCCACGTCGGAGGGTAGACCGCTAGAGCCCGTCGGTGACGGCGGGAGTAGATAAATGACAGACGTCCCTGCCAGTCAGGGAAACAGAACCCGGCTTACAGGTTTGCTGCCTTCTTTTTTTCATTATGACAATCATCATTAATACATACTATGCCAAAACTTCCAATAAACAAATGGAAAAAGTTTCTTCAGAAAGACCTATGGATAGCCGATGAAGAAAAATACCCTCCTATAATCAAAAACATAATAAAAACCATAAGAATTATAATACTTTCCACAGAACAGTTCAACAACAACAGAATAGCCGTACGTGCCTCAGCACTCACATACAGCACCCTGTTGTCTATTATTCCAATACTTGCAATTCTCTTTGCAATAGCTAGAGGATTCGGCTTCGACTCAATCATAGAAGGACTTTTCAGGAAAAACATGAATGCAAGTCAGGCCGAACTTGTCTTTACATGGATAAATTCCTATCTCCAGCATGCCAAAAGTGGAATTTTCATCGGAGTAGGCATCGTAATGTTGCTTTGGACGATACTAATCCTTACAGACAATATAGAACGCAGCTTCAATACGATTTGGCAGGTTAAACGTCCTCGCACAGTTTTCAGAAAAATTACCGATTATTTTTCAATGATACTGCTACTGCCGCTACTGATAGTAGTTTCAAGCGGAATTTCCATATTCATGACTACCTTCATGAAGGAAATGGAAACATTCACTCTCCTGGCACCAATCATGAAATTTTTCATCCAGCTCCTGCCCTACGCAATAATCTGGATAATGTTCATCGGACTTTTTGTATTTATTCCAAACACAAAAGTAAAACTTGCACATGCCATAATACCGGGAATACTGGCAGGAAGCGCATTCCAGATCTTCCAGTATATATATATAAACAGCCAGATATGGGTATCAAACTACAATGCCATCTACGGAAGCTTTGCTGCCATACCGATGTTCCTGCTCTGGACACAGATATCCTGGAGCATCTGTCTCTTTGGAGCTGAGATGAACTACGTCAGCCAGAATCTGGAATCGTTCAAATACGGAAAAGAATCAAAAAATATTAGCCGCAGATATCACGACTTTTTCTGCACAATAATATTATCCAGAATATGTAAACGTTTTGAAAACGGCGACGATCCGTATACCGCCGAAGAAATAAGTAAAGAAAACAAGATACCTATAAGACTAACAAAAGACATTCTTTATGAGCTGCAGGACTTGCAGCTGATATATGAAGGAGTAAAGGAAAAAGGTAACACTGAAGAAGTGTGTTATCTTCCCGGAATGACCGTGCACAAGCTGACATTGGGAGTAATGCTCAACAAACTCGATTCTAAAGGATTCGAAGAATTCAATATAGACAAAAGCCAATACACAGCTTCGTGGAATGCAATGATTAAAGCACGAGAGGAATACACCTCACAAAATAACCAGATATTACTAAAAGATTTATAATAACAGACTTATAGCAAAAAAGAAAACGGCTCTCAAGCAAAATCAATGTTCGGGAGCCGTTTCATCATATATCAAAAAGAATTACTCTGCAGTGAGTTTCATCATTCTGCTCAAATACTTGCCAATAATATCAAACTCGATATTTACCACGCTTCCAGGCTTTATGGTATGAAAATTGGTATGTTCGAAAGTGTAAGGAATAATAGCTACCTGAAACGAATCCTCCGTAGGATTACATACAGTAAGGCTCACACCGTTTACAGTCACAGAACCTTTGTCAACAGTAAAATAACCTCTCTTCGCCATTTCCTTGTCAAATTTGTATTTGAAAGTAAAATACCAGCTACCTTCGGCATCATCTACAGCCACACAGGTTGCAGTCTGATCAACATGTCCCTGAACGATATGACCGTCCAATCGTCCGTTCATCATCATACTTCTTTCCACATTAACCTTATCACCAACCTTCAGTAATCCGATATTAGAACGTTCTATAGTCTCTTTCATGGCAGTAACGGTATAAGTACCATTCTGAATACTTACCACAGTAAGACATACACCGTTATGAGCAACACTCTGGTCTATTTTCAATTCATCAACAAAAGAACATTTCAATGTGAGATGCAGGTTTTCCTGTTCTTTCACCACATTTACTACCTCTGCAAATTCTTCTACGATTCCTGAGAACATAAGTATATATTTAATAGTTAATCAATAAAACATATTCTATTCCGGAATAGGCTTGCTCCACACAGTCTCACCGTCCGAATCTACCACTGATATAGTTCCACCGGCATACTGTTCAGTAAAAGCATTTCCCTTTTCCAGCATATCTTCAGCCATGTGTATGGCTTTTTCCATAGTTTTCAATGAGAATCCTTTATTGTCGTAAGACTCATCATCAGAAAAATAGATGTCATAAGTTTTCATGTAAGTCAATCTTTAATATTTTGCGTGGCAAATATAGTGAAAGTAGAATTCAAAATAAACAAAGAACAAGGTTATTTTTTCACAAGGTAAAACTATCCGAAAAAGAATTGCCAAAACACACAGCAGAAATATATAAAACAAAAAAGAGAAACCGGCATATCACCGATTTCTCTCTCTGAGCGGAAAACGAGACTCGAACTCGCGACCCTAACCTTGGCAAGGTTATG
>NZ_CALDPF010000014.1 GCF_937912035.1 uncultured Bacteroides sp. | reverse complement strand
TAAGTGTCTCTTCCGTATCCCAGAAGAAGTTCCGTCTGAAGAAGCATTTGAGTGATTCGTTGGAAGGCGGTCTTCCTGAAGATATGACACTTGACAGGTGGGTGGCGGAGTTATGAAGATACAGATTTGTTGTTTTTCTATTCTTTGATATAATATTTGATTCTGATAATTTCAGTAATAAATAAAATCTTCCTTTGCTACAGCTTTGTGTTACACTGTGGATTACATATATTTGCATATTGTTTTCTATTAAATAATAATTAAAAAATGAATAGCTTGTTATACATAAATTGGGATATTGATCCTGTAATATTTAGCATTGGTCAAGTAAAGATTCAATATTATGGTTTGATTTTTGTGACAGGACTTGTATTATGTTACTACATAATTGGTCATATATATAAGAAGGAGAAGATTTATACTCCTGATGCGATGGAGAAACTTTTTATATACGCAGTTATTGGTATTTTCGGAGGAGCAAGACTAGGACACTGCCTGTTTTATGATTTTGAATATTTTTCATCTCATATAATTGAAATATTCATTCCATTCAGGGAAAATGCTAAAGGAGTTTACGAGTTTATAGGATACAAAGGGTTGGCAAGCCATGGTGGGGCGATTGGTTTGTTTATTTCCATGTTATTATACTCACGAAAAGTACACATACCGTTCTCTAAGATTATAGATATCATAGCTATCCTGGCTCCATTAGGCGGAGCTTTTATCAGAATTTCAAATTTAATGAATTCTGAAATAATAGGACGTCCTACAAATTTGCCTTGGGCTTTTATATTCAGGCAAGTTGACGATTTGCCAAGACATCCGTCACAGCTCTATGAGTCAATAAGTTACTTTCTTATTTTTCTGGTTGCTTATTTTTTGTACAAATATAAAGGACATTTGTTTAAAATCGGAAGCTATTTCTATTTTGGCTTGAGTATTTTTGCTATTTTTCTCATGCGCTTCATTTTAGAATTCACTAAAGAAAATCAAAAAAGTTTCGAAGATTCTTTGTCTTTCAATATGGGGCAATTATTGAGTGTTCCTTTTATTTTAATTGGTATTATATTGGTGATAAAGAATATTGTAAATGTTCGTAAAAAAGGTAACAGATAGGAATCGTCTTCGGATATTTATGTCCATATTATTATATATTCTGATAGCTTGTACAGCCATTTTGAATATTCAATGCAGCGGAAACGGTAAGAAGAAATCGCCGCTTCCGGAACTGGTTCATGCTGAATCCGTGATGTTTGATTACCCTGACAGTGCGCTTCATATTCTGGAGACAATGCCGATGCCTTCAGTACGTAGGGACAAGGAGAACCATGCGCTGTGGTGTCTGTTGTTGACACAGGCGCAGTACAAACTGATGATGAAAATCCCTTCAGATTCACTTGTGAGAATTGCATACGATTATTACAAACATACCGATAATGCCCGTAGAAAGGCTATGTCTGCACTTTATATGGGTGATATAAATTATGAATTAAGGAATATAGAGGAAGCCTTGCAGTATTATCTGGAAGGTAAAACGGAAGTAGAAAAAACGGATGACTACAAAACTGGTTATCTGGTCATGATCTCATTATGTAAGTTATATTTATATCGTGATTTAGCTGCCTATGCTTTGGAAGCCTGCAGGAAGGCATACGATTATGCTGTGAAAGATTCCAACAAGCGTTATCAGTTAGCTTCTCTTAAATTTCTGGCCAGATGTTATTGCATTTCGGATTCATTGCCGAAGGCTATAGATACATATCATAAATGTAGTGAGCTGACTTTAGAACTTGGACTTGAAAATTATTATTATGACATACAGAGCGAAATAGCCTTAGTATATAAGAATAAAGGTGATATCGAAAAGTCTTTAGAGATTATAAAAAGCTTTCCAATCAAATACCAGCCAGCTTTATTGACGGGAAAGAACTACTACCTTTTGGGACAACAGGATTCTGCTTATATTTTTTTAAATAAAGCTTTGAATACTTATAATATTTATACAAAGGTGTCTGCATACGAGTACTTGTATAAATTGGGGGATATTCCCCAATACCGTAAATACCTGAAGACCTATTGCGATTCTCTTCTTTTTTACAACGATTCTATCATAGCTATTGATAAAGGCAAGGAAATCATCGCCTACAAAGAGAAGTACGATCACCAGAAACTTATCACTGAGCAGCAGCGTCTGAAGCTGGAGAAGGCAGATGCGCAGCGTATGCTGTTCATCATCACGATATGCCTTATTGTGGTTATAGCTGTTGTAGCATATTTTTACCAGAAGCGTCTTGTCCGTAAGGAAACGACTATCCGCAAACAGTCCGAACAACTGCAGGACTACATGCTTCAACTTCACGAATACGAGACACGGCTCATGCAGAACAACCGTTATATGGATGAGCTGCAGGATCAGATAGCGGGTCAGGAAGTTAATGCTGAAGATATAGATTCATACCGTGAACAGATAGACAGTCTTCAGTCTGAGAATGGCAGGCTGTCTGAAAATATAGCCACCCTGCAAAACCACATTGCCGAATATACTTCTAAGCTTGACAAGGCCCGCCGTGATACTGAGAAGTTCCGTAGCATATCAGAAGAGAACCTTAACCTGAAGCAGCGTGAGCGTATGCTTGCCGACTATGTTGTAGATAATGACAGCCTTGTGAAGGAACTTAGAGAGAAATGCCGTGTTCTTGATGATATTGAATGGGAGACTCTGGAACAAATGTGTGAAAGTACGTACGGCAATTTCGTGAGCCGTCTTCAGGGTATCTGCCCGACATTGACTAAGCAGGAACTTCATCTTTGTATCTTAATCAAGCTCCGTTTCAGCAACACCCAGATGTCGGAGATATTCGGTGTAAGTGTCTCTTCTGTATCTCAAAAGAAGTTCCGTCTGAAGAAGCATTTGGGTGATTCGTTGGAAGGAGGTCTTCCTGAAGAAATGACACTTGACAGATGGTTGGCAGAGTTCTGAAAAATACAAATTTCGAAACGGACGTTTCGTTGACTAAGACAGGAGTGAATAAGTATATTCCTTTAACGTGTAATAATTCTCTTGCTTTTCATGCAGATTTATAATGGTTTTTGCTAACTTTGCATATAGGGTCTAAAGATTTTCACAATGGAATATAATATAAAGGACAAACTGGAATGGACGGTTATCTTCATCCTTGAGTTCGGGCGCAAGTACGGACTGACGATGAAACAGGCTTTTAACTACCTGAGTCGCTACAAAGGAATAGATTTCATTGACCGCAACTACGGATATGTACATACACAGTCGTTTGCCTCAATGGTGGATGATATCGCGGAATATTGTCATCGTCATGGAGGAGCGTTGGTATGAAACTTTATCATGGAACAAACAAGGATTTTGATAGAATAGATTTGCTGAAATCGAAACCGAACAAAGATTTCGGACGTGGATTCTATCTATCTGCTGACTATGAGCAGGCTTTGAACATGGCGCAAGTTAAAGTTGAACAGTTGGAGATTGGCAGCCCAATTGTACAAAGCTATCTTATAGAGGACGATGTCTTGAATGACCTGAATGTACTCCGTTTTGAAGGTTATTCTGAGGAATGGGCGAAATTTATCCTTCTAAATCGAAACAATCCGACCGAAAAACCTGTACATGAATATGATGTGGTAATTGGTCCTATAGCCAATGATCGGGTAGGCGTGCAGTTGTGGCGATATGAGAACCGTTCGATAGACCTTCCCACTCTTGTGCGCAACTTACAATATATGAAAGGTGTAACTTTCCAATATTTCTTCGGTACTGAGCGTGCAATTAAACTGTTGAAAAGGATATGAACGAGAAAACGGAAATGATGGCGGATATGGTAAAGAACCTTGCCGTACTGCTGACTGAACAGAACAGAGAAATGACAATGGAAGAGGCACTTGCCACGGTATTCAATTCGGAAACATATCGGAAAGTAATAGATGAACGGACGCATTTCTATTATCAAAGCTACTACTATGTATTCGCTTTTCTGAAAGAGGAACTGACGAAAGGTAAGTTCGAATGACGGTATATGAGGCCTATAAAATGTGCACACTAATGTGTATAGTGCTGGAATATTTTTATTTTTGCAGGAAATTTTTGTAAAATGAGAAAGATAACCCACTATATTCTGTACATTTTGATTGCTTTTACAGCCCTTTTAAATATCCAATGCAGCGGAAACGGCAAGGCGAAAACTCCTCTTCCGGAATTGGTTCATGCTGAATCCGTGATGTTTGACCACCCGGACAGTGCGCTTCATATCCTGGAGGACATGCCGATGCCTTCAGCACGCTGGGATAAGGAGAACCATGCGCTGTGGTGTCTGCTGGTTACTCAGGCGCAGTATAAACAGGTGATGAAAATTCCTTCTGATTCCCTTGTTAGGATAGCATACGATTATTACAAACCGACAAACAATGCCCGAAGAAAGGCGATGTCTGCTCTTTACATGGGTGATGTCAATTATGACCTTGGCAATATAGAGGAAGCCATGAAGTATTATCTGGAAGGTAAAACAGAGGTGGAAAAAACTAATGATTATAAGACCGGATATCTGATAATGTCTTCATTAGGGAAACTGTATTTATATCGTGATTTTTCTGATTATGCACTTGAAGCATGTACGAAGGCTTATAATTATGCAGTAGAGGATTCTAATAAAAGATACCAAATGGGGGCATTGAAGTACTTGGCTAGGTGCTATAGTATCATGAATAGATTGCCTAAAGCGATAGAAACATATAATGAATGTTGTACCATATCTATAGAGCTTGGATATAAAAAATCAAAACATTATTATAACATACTGCATGAAATAGCTTTGGTATATATTAATAGTCATGAATATGAGAAATCCTTGAATATTTTATTATCATATCCTGTAAATAATCTTTCATACTCGCTAATAGGCAAGAATTATTACCATTTAGGTAAGTCTGATTCTGCTTATTATTATTTGAACAAAGCATTGAATACTGACAATATTTATTCAAAAGCTTCTATATATAACTATTTATATAAGCTTGGTGATACTCCCAAATACCGTAAATACCTGAAGACCTATTGCGATTCACTTCTTTTTTACAACGATTCTATCATAGCCCTTGACAAAGGCAAGGAAATCATAGCCTATAAGGAGAAGTACGACCACCAGAAACTCATCACCGAACAGCAGCGTCTGAAGCTGGAGAAGGCAGATGCACAGCGTATGCTGTTCATCATCACGATATGCCTGATTGTGGTTATAGCTGTCGTAGCATATCTATATCAGAAACGTCTTGTCCGTAAGGAAACTACCATCCGCAAACAGTCGGAACAGCTACAGGACTACATGCTTCAACTGCATGAATATGAGACACGTCTCATGCAGAACAACCGCTATATGGAGGAACTGCAGGAGCAGATAGCAGGTCAGGAAGTTAATGCTGAAGAGATAGAATCATACCGTGAACAGATAGACAGTCTTCAGTCAGAGAATAGCAGGCTGTCTGAAAATATAGCCACTCTGCAACAGCATATTGCCGAATATACCTCTAAGCTTGACAAGGCCCGCTATGATACTGAGAAGTTCCGTAGCATATCAGAAGAGAACCTTAACCTGAAGCAGCGT
>NZ_CALDPF010000013.1 GCF_937912035.1 uncultured Bacteroides sp. | reverse complement strand
GACAACTTTTTTTTCAAAAAAATTATAACTATATACATAACTAGCTGTTAATCAAGCATATAATACAAACAAAAGAAATTGTACTATTAAATAGAAATATAACCCTATACATATTATAATAAAAACCCTAAAGAAATTCGGGAAATTATCACATAAATTTATTTCATTAACATTTCAAACAATTCTGCTAATTTCATACTATTTGAACCCTTAATTAGTATCATATATCCATTAGGCATATCAGAAGAAAGTATAGAATACACCTCATCAGTATTATCAAAGTGTTCAAAAGAATTTACTGTTTTTCCGAACTCTGGCCCAACAAGTATAACCCTATCAAAACCGTAATCAACAAGCATATCAATAACTTTTTGGTGTTCCTCAAGACTTGCATCACCTAGCTCTTTCATATCTCCCAAAATCACCATCTTATGTTCAGCCTCAATCATACGAAAATTCTCAAGTGCTGCAGCCATAGATGTAGGATTTGCATTATAGGCATCTATAACAAATCTGTTTCCACATGCTTCGACCAGCTGCGAACGATTATTCCGTGGTTCATATGAAGAAAGTGCATGACAAATAGCATCATCCTCTACATCAAAATATCGTCCTATAGAAACTGCCGCTAGAGCATTATCAACATTATACGAACCTATAAGATGAGTCTGCACTTCGTGAGACTTACCTTCAGACTTCCAACTAAAAAACAGAAACGGAGAGCATGAAAGTACTTTTCCGGACACGAAAAGATCTTCTTCAGCACCGTAACGTATACATTCCAATCCGCCTGCAATAGAATTTAAATAAGGATTTTCATTCTGTATGAATATTTTTCCACCATTTTCACGGATATAGTCGTACAACTCACCTTTTGTACGTATAACTCCCTCAAAGGAGCCGAATCCTTCAAGATGTGCCTTACCTACATTGGTTATTATACCATAATCAGGACATGCCATATTCACCAAAGTCTTTATCTCACCAGGGTGATTGGCTCCCATTTCCACTACTGCCATTTCATGTTCCGAAGTAAGTTTAAGCAGTGTCAAAGGCACTCCGATGTGATTATTCAGATTACCCTGTGTATAAAGTACGTTGTATTTCTCTTTCAGAACTGCAGCTATCAGTTCTTTTGTAGTAGTCTTTCCATTGGTGCCTGTAATACCTATCATTTTGGTACCCAATATATGCCGATGCCATGCAGCCAAATTCTGTAAGGCTTTAAGACAATCGTCAACTAGAAGAATACGACCATCAGAATCGTTTGCATATTCAGCCTCATCAACCACAGCATATAAACAGCCATTTGCTATAGCTTGAGAAGCAAAAGTATTTCCGTTGAAAGTAGCACCTTTAAGCGCTATAAACATCGAACCTTTTGGACAATCACGAGTGTCGATAGTAACCTTTCCGCACTCAAGAAAATATTTATACAATTGTGAAGTTTCCATTTTAAAATACTATTTAATACCTGACACAAAGATAAACGAAAAATCAATCACAAATCAATAAAAAATAAATTATTGTATGTACATTTGCAACATCATTACGCAAGCATCGAAATGGAAAATAAAATAGCAAAATATATCAATGTCAATGGTTATATAATGGATTTGGATCGTCCAAAAGTTATGGGAATACTGAACGTTACACCAGATTCATTTTATTCTGGAAGCAGAAAACAATCAGAAGAAGACATATTACAAAGAGCAAGACAGATCATTGACGAAGGTGGAGATATTATAGACATAGGTGCCTACTCGTCAAGACCAGACGCACAACATATCTCTAGAGAAGAAGAGGCTTCAAGACTAAAAAAGGCTCTTACATTATTAAACGTAGAGATGCCTGAAGCTGTAATTTCTGTCGATACATTCCGTGCAGATATTGCAAGAATGTGCGTAGAAGAACATGGAGTAGCAATCATTAATGACATTTCAGCAGGTAGCATAGATAACAAGATGATGCATACTGTGGCAAATCTTGGAGTTCCATACATAATGATGCACATGAAAGGTACACCACAGAATATGCAAAAAAATCCTGAATACGACAATGTGGTAAAAGAAGTAATGTATTACTTCTCTGAAAAGATACAAAAAATGCGCGATCTTGGAGCAAAAGATATAATAATAGATCCAGGCTTCGGTTTCGGGAAAACTATCGAACATAACTATATACTTATGGACAAGCTAGAAGAGTTCAGTATATTCAGCCTCCCTTTATTGGTGGGAATATCTAGAAAATCAATGATATACAAACTCCTAGGCAACACTCCAGAAGATGCTCTAAACGGAACTACTGCACTCAACACCATATCGCTGATAAAAGGTGCAAACATACTTAGGGTGCATGACGTAAAAGAAGCTTGCGAAGCGGTTAAGATATTCAATGCTACGACAGGAAAAGTTAGTTGTTAGTTATTAGTCTACTAACAATTCTTAGTTTATAATCATTAATTTTTAATTATCAAAATGCCATTCGATTTAAACATAATAAGCCTTAAAGATATACTAGACATACTATTAGTGGCCTTCATTCTATACAAGACATACAAAGTTATGAAATCATCAGGTTCGATAAACATATTTATCGGCATATTGGTGTTCATAATAATCTGGATTATCGTATCTCAGGTATTGCAAATGAGACTACTAGGTTCTATTTTCGATAAATTAGTAAGTGTTGGAGTAATAGCTCTAATAGTTCTCTTTCAAGACGAAATAAGACAATTTCTACTTACACTAGGCTCAAGATACAGTACAAACAGTTTACTCAGATTACTGAAAGGAAAAAAATACAATGACAGCGACAAAAATGACATTATGCCTATTGTTATGGCATGCCTCAATATGGGTAAAGGGAAAGTAGGAGCACTCATAGTATTGGAAAAAGATATGCCCCTTGACAATATAGTAATGACAGGCGACGTTATAGACGCAAACATCAATCAACGTCTTATAGAAAACATCTTTTTCAAAAACAGTCCTCTACATGACGGAGCTATGATTATAAGCGGCAAAAGAATAAAAGCTGCAGGATGCATACTCCCCGTATCACACAATCTCAATATTCCTAAAGAACTAGGACTAAGACACCGTGCTGCGCTCGGTGTATCACAGGAAACTGATGCGTTGGCTATAATAGTCTCTGAAGAAACCGGCGGTATATCAATTGCCTACAAAGGTGAGTTCTATCTAAAGCTGAATGCAGAGGAACTAGAAAGAATGTTAACAAACGAATATATCAATCAAGCATGAGACTCATATAAGGACACATATCACGAAACAGCCAAGAAGGAAGACTGTTTATATGTATTTGCTGATATACAGCATCGTTATTACATCCTGAGCGACTATCAGTTTTTTTACACCCCCCATTGGATATAATATAGAATCCGTTATTTTCTATTATAACATCATCACCATAGATTTCAATTATCCAATCACCTTTTATTATGCCTGACAATATTTCAAGCATATGGTACGCATTTATCACACGAACCATACCACATGGTGAAGATTTCTCTATTCGAGACACAGAATAATGACAGAGCAAAAAATCGATCATAGCAGATTCCGATTCTTTATCTACAGACAGAAGCTCCTTAACAACTACAAGTTTTTCTGATACAACAACTAACGATACCGCACAAAGTTTTCCTTCATCTGTACGTGAACACCATACCTGTCCTCCAGAAAGATGAATATCTGACACAACAATCATTATATCCTGCAAAGGATGCAAAATACTGACCTGACGTGTTGATAACTGTTGATTAATAAACTCACACACATCAGCAAGTTCATTTTTCTGCAATCCTATTTCTCTGAATATCAACCCATAGTTATAGTTATCAACAGTTTTACACATACCTGTTAATAACTTTTCATTATGTTGAAAACATACTTCGTAACCAAACTTAGAATAATAGCTTATCAATCCTTCATTAGCCGGTATAAGCACAGAAAGATACTTTCCGTCTGTATACATTTTCCTATGTGCCTCATCAAGAAGACGCGACATCAGACCTCTGGAACGGAAATCGGGATGAGTACATGCTCCGGATATATATGCCACCGGTATCACGGCATCATTAAACCGCATGGGATACGGTATCCGCTGGAGCGCGGACACTATCCTGCCGTTTTCCGTAATAGCACTGTTTATTTCGTCTGTATATCTTAAAGAGAAATACAGTCCGACAAAATCATCCGAATCGTCCGGGAAACACAGTTTCCACAAAGACTTTACCTGCTCTTTCATTTCAGTTCCAGTTTATACTTTTCCAGAAGCAGATACGGCTGATATGAAAGTTTTGCCTTACGCAATCCCTCCAGACCAAGATCTTCTTCCCTGTTTATATATATGTATTGTTCGGGAATAATCTTTGCGAACTCATGATTTATCATGGCGTATGCGCCTTCGTAGTCTGTATCAGCTTTTTCCACACATGTATCAAAAGTCTCATTATTGACAGGCGCTCCATAGGTAAAAGCTACAATCTTGCCGTCAACCGTCAGCACTCCGCCCATGATATCAAGTTCTTCAAAACTGCGTAATGCGGCGTTCATTGATTTTCTCTCGTTCTGCAGGGCCTCATCCTCACTGCAGTTGTTGGCACGACACCATAACGACTCAAGCTTTATACATTCCGGTATCAGCTCGCGGGTGAGAGGCTTGAACTCATATCCTGGATAATTATTGCGGAACTTATTTATATGGTTGCGCTTTGGCTGGAACTTCTTGCCTGACAACGTAGATAAATCGGAACGATGGTACAAGTAATCGGAATAGTCACGGTCTGAAGTAAAAACAAACTTGCCGGGAAAAAGACTTTCCAGCTCATCGCAATTTTCTTTGCAGACACCATACATCACAAAAGGAATGGCTTTCATCCGAGCATCCGACATCAGTTCCTCCATAACCGGTTTTATGTCGCCCTCACCTACAGGCAACATATACGAGAGTTCCCCATCAACATAAAATCTGAACAACAGGAAACCACCGAACTCGGCAATCTCGGTGAGATAAAGGAAACGCCAACTGTAGAGATTGGCAAATGTCAAATCACAGTTACGGCGTTTACTACGGAGAGTATATTTCTGGACCGTAAATTTATCTTCTATGTCAAGACGTCTGAATGAAAGCATAACGGATATATTAATAAAGACCTATCAAATGTAATATATAAGGTGAGAGTAATGCTGTAAGAATACCATTGAGAGTAAGTCCGAGGCTGGCGTATGCTCCATACTTACCACTAACCTCCATTGCGCGTGATGTTCCTACAGCGTGAGTGGCTGTTCCCATGGAAAGACCCTGGGCTATAGGGCTGTGCACATGTCCAACCTGAAGTACCTTAAAGCCGAAAATGGCTCCGAACAGTCCGACGACTATCACTACAGCAGCTGTCAACGAAGGTATCCCACCTACAGCCGACGAAACTTCCATCGCTATAGGGGTTGTAACAGACTTAGGTGCAAGCGACATTATGACTTCAGGAGTAGCACCAAGCAGTTTTGCAACAACTGTAACCGAAATCAATCCCACTACACAACCTGCCAACTGTGACAATATGATAGGAAGCAACTGCTTTTTTATCATACGCAACTGCAGATAAAGAGGAACTCCCAATGCAACTACAGCCGGACGCAACCAGAACTCTACAAGAGAGCCAGCGTCCTGATATTTTTCATACGAGACACCGCTTACCTTAAGGAAGCAAATCAACATTGCCACCGCCAAAAGGATAGGATTAAGCAACACCCATCCTGTCTTCTTCTGTAACAGTTTGGAAACGAAAAAGAAACCGAAAGTTATAGCCAGAAGAAAGAACTTATTTTCTAAAAAATCCATATTTACGAACTATTTGATGAACCCAACCTGTTACTACCAACACTAAAATCGTACTTACCAAAGTGGCTATCACTATAGGCCAGAACTGTGCCTGAATGATATCGAAATACAACATCAGAGCCACGCCTGAAGGTACAAAGAAAAAGCCGAGATTTGCCACAAGAAAATCAGACAAGCCTTGAACCCATTCAAGCTTTACCCATCCTAATGACAAAAACAATGTAAGAAGCAACATGCCTATAATACTGGAAGGCAATTTTACACCGGTCAGATAAACTATCAGTTCACCTAGAGCCATACATCCGAAAAGGATTGAACATTGACGAATCATACCTTAATTATTCTATTGAAAACTGATGCAAATTTATGCAATAGCACAGAAAACATACACTCACATCATCAAAAAAGCCTTTTATGTCCTTAAACATACATAAAATGACCTCTTTCTAGAAAAAAAGTTTATATTTTGCAAACTAGATATTACAAAAATACGTATTTTTGCAGTGTGAAATTAAAAGACCGTTAACGCAAACGGTGATGATAATAAGAATTACATTATATTAAAATATAAATCAACATGGATTTAATTAGTCAAATTGTGGAACGCGCTAAAGCAAACAAACAGCGCATTGTTCTTCCTGAAGGAACTGAAGAACGTACTTTAAAAGCTGCCAATCAGATATTGACAGACGGTGTTGCTGACCTTATTCTTCTTGGTAACCCTGAAGAAATCATGAAACTAGCTCAGGAATGGGGCTTAGGAAACATCAATAAAGCTACTATCATCGATCCTGAGAACCACGAAAAGAAAGATGCATACGCTGAACTGCTTTTCGAACTCCGCAAGAAAAAAGGCATGACAATGGAACAGGCTCAGGAACTTGTAAAGAACCCTCTTTACCTTGGATGCCTTATAATCAAAGCCGGTGATGCCGACGGTCAGCTGGCTGGTGCACGCAATACTACAGGCGATGTTCTTCGTCCTGCACTTCAGATTATCAAAACTGCTCCGGGCATTACTTGTGTATCAGGAGCCATGTTGATGTTGACTCATGCACCTGAATGTGGTGACAACGGTGTATTGGTAATGGGTGACGTTGCCGTAACTCCTGTACCTGACGCTAATCAGTTGGCACAGATTGCAGTATGTACAGCACAGACAGCACAGGCTGTAGCAGGTATCGACCCACGTGTTGCAATGTTAAGCTTCTCTACTAAGGGTTCTGCTAAACACGAAGTTGTTGACAAAGTAACTGAAGCTCTCAAGATAGCTAAGGAAATGGCTCCTGAACTGAAAATCGACGGTGAACTTCAGGCAGACGCAGCTTTGGTTCCACGTATCGGCGCAAGCAAGGCTCCGGGTTCAGAAATCGCAGGTAAGGCAAATGTACTTGTAGTTCCTTGCCTTGAAGTAGGTAACATCTCTTACAAGCTTGTTGAACGTCTTGGTCACGCTACAGCTGTAGGTCCTATCCTTCAGGGTATAGCACGTCCTGTAAACGACTTGTCACGCGGATGCAGCATCGACGACGTTTACAAGATGATTGCAATCACAGCCAATCAGGCTATTGCTGCAAAAGCACAGAATTAATAACAAACTTATCAAACATTATCTACAAGCACAAAGGTCTGTGCGCTGACCTTTGTGCTTTAATTACTTTTTTACTTATAGTATTATGAAAATATTAGTACTCAACTGCGGTAGCTCTTCAATCAAGTATAAACTGTTTGAAATGACTACAAAAGAAATCCTTGCACAAGGAGGTATTGAAAAAATAGGTCTTCCAGGTTCATTCCTTAAACTTACACTTCCTAGCGGAGAAAAGAAAATCATCGAAAAGGATGTTCCTGAACACACTACTGGAGTTCAGTTTATATTTGATACATTGACAAATGCAGAATACGGTGCTGTAAAGAACCTTCACGAAATCAATGCTGTAGGCCACCGCGTACTGCACGGAGGAACAAAATTCAGCGGTTCTGTGCTTATTAACGATGCTGTAATAGCAGCTGTAGAAGAATGCTGCGACCTCGGTCCGTTGCATAACCCTGCAAACCTGAAAGGTATCTACGCCGTACAACAACTTCTTCCTGAAGTTCCACAGGTAGCTGTATTCGATACTGCATTCCACCAGACTATGCCTGACTACGCTTATCTGTATCCGATACCTTACAAATATTTCGAAAAATATGGTATCCGCCGTTACGGTTTCCACGGAACATCACACCGTTATGTATCAAAACGTGTATGCGAGTTCCTCGGTATCCCTCAGGAAGGCAGCCGCATTATCACTTGCCACATCGGTAACGGTGGTTCTATCGCTGCTGTAAAAGACGGTAAATGTATCGATACAACAATGGGACTTACTCCATTGGAAGGACTTATGATGGGTACACGTTGCGGTGACATTGACGGAGGCGCAATACTTTACATGATGAAGAAAGAAGGTATGACTCCTGATGAAATGTCAAACTTGCTTAATAAGAAGAGCGGTGTTCTTGGTATATTTGAAAAATCAAGTGATATGCGTGAGCTTGAAGATGCTGTAGCAAGGGGCGAAGAACGCGCTATCCTTACAGAAAACATGTACTTCTACCGCATTACAAAATATATCGGTGCATACGCAGCAGCAATGGGTGGTGTTGACGTAATCCTGTTCACAGGCGGTGTAGGCGAAAACCAGGCTACAGCACGTGCCGGTGTCTGCAAGACATTAGGATTTATGGGTGTTGAAATTGATCCTGAAAAGAACAAGGTACGCGGACAGGAAGCAATCATTTCTACAGAAAATTCCAAAGTGAAAGTAGTTGTAATACCTACAGACGAAGAATTAATGATCGCTACTGACACAATGAACATCTTAAATAATAAATAATAAGATATAGGAATTATCCTAAAAGAGTTAAAAAGAGGATACCTCATGAAAGGAATTCACTATCTTTGCAAAGGAAACAAAGCAAAGAGATTCCTCAAGAGGTATCCTCTTTTTTTTGCCTTAGTTCTACTTAAATCGAAAACTTGACATTATGAACAAAAAAATTGTAACATTCGGAGAAATCATGCTCCGTCTTACCACACCTGATAATTTGCGTATCCAGCAAAGTCGTGACTTTCTAGTCAATTATGGAGGAAGTGAAGCAAATGTAGCTATCTCAATCGCTAATTTTGGCGGAGAAGTAGACTATATCACACGACTTCCAGACAATGCTTTAGGTGAAACTTGTATTTCCGAATTGCGTTCGCACAATATCGGGACCAACCACATTCTTTTCGGCGGTCATCGACTCGGTACCTACTATATGGAAAAAGCCGCTGCCATGCGTAATTCTAAAGTAATATATGACAGAGAGAACTCTGCATTCTCAGAATTAAAGCCAGGTATGATAAACTGGCGCGAGATCTTCAAAAATGCTTATATATTCCACTGGTCAGGTATTGATGCAGCTCTGACTCCTGGACTTGCAGAAGTTTGCAAAGAAGCTATTGATATCGCTAAAGAAATGGGACTGAAAATTTCATACGATATCAATTACCGAAAAAATTTGTGGAATTACGGAAAAAGCGCTCAAGAAGTATTGCTTCCACTAATGAAAGACAGTGACATAATGTTTGGCAGCGAAGGAGAATATTCTCTTGTAACCGGTATAAAAGCACCTGGATTTAAAGCAACAAAAAGCGGAGAAAAATATGATATAGAGGCATACGAAAAATTCTGTCAAGAAATCAGCAAACAGGTTCCCAATTGCAAATATATCTACATTGCACTTCGTAACGTAATGAGTTCAGAGCATCACACATTCGCAGGAATTCTTTATGCAAACGGAGAAATGAAACACACTAGAGTATTTGACATAGATAATGTTATTGATTGTGTAGGAGTAGGCGATGCTTTTTGTGGAGCTATGTTATACGCACAAAGTGCATTTGATGACAATCAGAAGCGAGTAGATTTCTCTACTGCTGCATCCGTTCTAAAAAATACCATAGCAGGTGATTATAATATGGTAAAGGTTTCTGAAGTTGAAGGTCTGATTGCAAAACATGAAAGTGGAGAAGTTGCACGATAATGTACTTCATAAAAAATCTGATATAAAATAAAATGGCATATTAAATTTAATATGCCATTTTATTT
>NZ_CALDPF010000012.1 GCF_937912035.1 uncultured Bacteroides sp. | reverse complement strand
CGGGGATGAAAGCAGGGAATTTACTTTTTATGGAGAGATGGGGCTGTTAGAGGAACCAATATATGTGAATTGTACAAGCGGATTATATCGGGTCATGGTTCCGGAAAGTTGAGTTCTGGGGAAGAAACAGTAAATGATGTAAATTCTCAGTTTTGCGGATGAGAGTGAATGGATGAGAAGGATAGAAAAAAGCAGACTAAGGAAGGGGCAAATCAAGAGGTAAAGATGGGATGAGAATGAAATTAGGGAACGGATTATTGATTGCAGGATTATTTCTTTTTTGTATAGGTTGTCATAGGGAAGTTGAGCCATATAGGAATGGTGCATTGAAGAAGGATACAGACACAGGAGTAAGCGATGTCGTGGAAACGGAGGAAGCAGATGAAGTAGAGGAAGAACAATTCCCATATGGGATGTTTATCCCGGATGCGGGGGATGCTGTACTTCCAGAAATATCTCATTTGCACAAATATTTTTCCAGAAAAACAGAGGAACTTTCAGGACTTGAAAAAAATTATTATGAAAAGAGAGGATATTGGGATGAGTTGTCAATTGAGTGTGAAAATATGGGAGAAACGATAGATATTTTTATACATATAGTTCAAAGTGAGTATGATTGTACTCCATTTAGAGGGACTGCGTATAAACAGGAAAATACGAATTTGTATGTAGGAGATATCTATTCTTCGGAAGATAGTGATAAAATAATTGGAAAGTATATTCTTTCTTATCAGATTGATGAAGTGGTTATGTCGGTTGGGTATTTTGAAAAGGAGGATAGGGAAGAGAGTGCAGGTCTGCTGGCAGAAGGAGTGTATCAACTTTACCATCGCCTAACTCCTTTTGAACTGGAAGTGATTCAGGAAATAGGAAGTAAAATAACGTGTACGGATTATAGTGATTATAGTGGAAGATGGCTACCTATATATCCGGTAGGGGTAAGAGGAGTGGCAATGCCAGTGCGGAAGGAAACTATGGAGAACACATATATGGAGTTGAATATTGATTCCAGGGGAATGATCCAAGGGAATATGAGCCAATATAAGGACTTTTTGGAAAAAAATGTGTATACAGAATTTAGCGGTATTATTGAAGGCGGAGAATGTATTGTGGAATATGAGGATGATGGATATGGGCATGGAGGGACGATGTTTTTTACATTTTGTGAAAATGGTATTATCGTTTATATAGATGAGAACGGAGAACCTGGTGTCAAGGGTTTTCCTACAGGAAATAATTATTACACAAAGGAATAAAAAATCCCATGGTGTTTTTTACACCATGGGATTTTGGGGTGATTATTCACGGAAAGGAGTATCATTCAGTCCGTAGTCTTTCTCGAGATTAATGTCTGTGTTATTAACTCTACCACTTCCATTTAAAATCGCTTCACGGCGAGCTCTGGTGGAGGAGGAATCGTAAGATACCATAAGTTGAAGCAATTCTTTTTCTGTAGTATTTTCCGTTACTTGTTCCATAATTTTTTGGTATACATCATTCCCAAGTGCCCAACGATTTACGGCTATATCGAAGGCCAAGGCATATCCCCTGCAGGTTTTAATTCCATAATTTTTGCAAATTGGGTCAATAGCCTGGCGCCAATAGGGTTCCATATGTTCTTGTTGTAAAGAACGACACAATTCATTTTCCCCCAGTGAATGAAAATATTCTCTCCAAGGTGAGATAAGGGTAGATTTGTCTTCGGTACTGATTTCGTTAGCCCATGCTATCATAGCATCTGTTGTTTGGTTCAATATATTTGTTAAAGTTTCGTAATCGGAACCAAAAATTTGGGACATGGTATCAGGAGACTGGGCAATCATGTCCTTGAGAAGTGACTGCAACGTTTCCTGACCAAAATTATACTGGATAATACCGAATGACATACCCTGCCCATCATGATTACCGCTGACACAAGAATATGCTTTTGAAATATCATCTCCATAACTTGTCTCAAATTGAGCTGTAATATATACAGCAGTTTTAATTGCATCTGCAAGCATTTTATTTTCATATGGGTCTAAAGGATCATATAATTTGATTTCGGATTCGCCGAGATAATAACCGGATACAGCGACCTTATCAATATCAATGTAATCGGCATCACCTGTTTCACCAAATTCGTCACCGGCGAACTGGTCAAATGCCCATAAGTTTGGGAGTGGATATCCCAGGTTTCCACTATATCCGGTAGACATATCACTGACAAAGCATGCAGAAGCATAACCGGCATCACAGACCTGAATACATGTATTACGAGGTCCGTAGAGTCCCATTATATACTCTCGTTTTTTATATTTATCGAATGCCTCTTTTACTTTTTTATAGTAAGGAAGCAATATTTCTTTTACCTGATAATCATATGCATCGACATCGGAGGCGAAGAAAATCATGGTTCCATCTTTAAAACCGAAGTTGAAAGCTGCTTCAACGGCTTCTTTTCCATCTGTTTCTCCCTGTTCAGGGGTAAAGTATGCGATTTTATTTGAAGGAATCGGGCAGCCGGTTCTCTGAAAAATAGGAAAGATTCTGTCTTTAATTTCATTATCACTGCGGTCAGAGTTTTGTCCAAGAACGCGGTTTATTTCATCCGCACTCATAGCATATGTACCGGTTAGGTAACGCCCAAAAGTGTGATAATTATTACTATGAAGAACAGCAAGTCGTCCATCCGTAATAGTTTTGGAAGCATCACAGGCAGAAGTAGCACGGTTTGAGTCACCACTGCTTGTTAAAAGGGAGAGCCATGTCATTAAATCTGCCGTACCATATATTCCCACGGGCAGACAGGCAAAACGCTGGAAGTCTTCAACTGCTTTTTTTGTAGCTGAATCAAAAATTCCAGAAAAAGAGGAAATATATTTTCCGTTGATATAGAGCGCATATTGCAAAATTTTTACAAATGCCTGGCGGGTATCCCCTTCTGACAAAGTAGGACATTTTGCCTTGGTAGTAGGACCGAATGTACCATTTGCAGTACTTGTACTAAGCCCTTCTTCTGCCTGTAAAGCGTATATCAATCCCTTTGCAAGCTGGCGGCTTGGTCTTCCATCTGTAGGTATGATATCAAAGTAATCCAGGTAGTTCCCATTAAGGGCTCTTTGAATCTCACGGATTTTTTCATCTCCTTTGTTAACGAGTGCGTCAAGGGATAAAATTTGTTTCATAAGTTTTCCGTTAACTACACCAGTAGGAGAAATACCAGCGTCACTCTGAATACTTTCGATGGCTGCTTTGGTGTTCGGACCAAAATAACCGGTTACCGCTGTCGGGCTATATCCTTTACAATACAGTCCATGTTGCAAAATTTTACAGTAGTTGTGTGTTGTGTCAGTGTAACCAGATGAAAGCTCGGGGCATTTGCTGGCTGTATTTTTTCCAAATATACCGTCGGGATTAGTTTCTCCTTCTTCAATCTGAAGGGCAATGATCAGTGCCTTGACAGTACCGGATCCAATCATTCCATCTTCATCAATTACACTGTAGCCATTTTTTCCATTATAAGTTGCATTTAACCATTTTTGGGCGTTTAAAACTGCTTCATCCATATTTGTTTTCCTCTCCTTTTAAAAATGTGATTTGCAAATCTATTAATAAAAAGTAGAAGAGCAGGATTTTGTAAACAAAGTTAGAAATTTATATCAAGAAATTTTAGATATCAGGGATGTTGTCTGTTTCATAATTAAGATGTTTCTTAGTTCTATAATCTTAACAATATCACAAGAATTTTTGGAGTATATATTTAATTTAAATACACCTTTAGGATATGTCCTTATTCATATGGGATGATTAAAAGACTATTTTTGATATGTATTGTATGGTACAAAAAATATTTTTTATGTTTGTGTTTACAAATAAAAAGTAGATTTCTTATTAATAGATATAAGCGTTTA
>NZ_CALDPF010000011.1 GCF_937912035.1 uncultured Bacteroides sp. | reverse complement strand
GAGATGACAGCCAAAACCGTACGAGACAATTTAAAAGCAGGAAAGAAAATCCATGGATTACAACTTGCAGAGAATGGAGAGGATTTAGTCCTTGACGAAAAGTTCTTTATGAAAAATTATACCGTAAAGACTCACATTAATAATATCAGACCTAAATATGATTACGATGGACAGTGTGTAGCAAACCTTATGTATATCGTGGTAGGCAGTCACGAAGAAAACGGAAAACGTGTCTATGATGTAATTAGTAGCCGTGTAGAACGTACCACATTCACCGAAGAAAAATTAAAAGCAATGTATGAACTCGGGTTTATCTCTGGCGGTTGTAAAGTGGAGGATGATAAAATCATCCTTCCTACCTCAGATACCAAACCAGTCATGGAAGAACCAAAGGTAGTAGTTCCGGTGGAAGAAAAGAAAGCGGAGCCAAAGGTTGAAGAACCCGTCAAACCAGAAGTAAAGGAACCAGAGCCACCAAAGCCTGCAGAGCCAAAGAAAGCACCAACAACAAAATCCGAAACAAAACCAGAGTCCAAAACAATCAAAAAATAACGTAAGCATAGGGGTATCGTAAGATGCCCCTATATTCATAGGAGGATAGAAAAATGTGTGATTCAGTCTTCATAGTATTTTTAATAACATTTTGTTTAATGCTCATTTGCATTTGTTGTTCTATTTATATTTTTAAGTCAATTACGCAAGGTTTAAATAATATTGTAGAAACTGCAACCAAAGAAGCTAAGGAGCAGTTACAGAGAGAGGAAAAAGAAACAAAAGCTTCTTAATACACTTCCAATCCCACAGATACCGATTACCCAAAAAGTAGTCGGTATCTTCCTTTTATATTCATATATGTAAAAAATACTTACTTATTTCAAAGTAGTTTTATATTAAGGTATGTTTTTAATTTATTTTTGATTTTGTTTTGGGAATTGTATATGCACTTCCAATTTTGCTAATGCCTCATAAAGTAGTAATTTTTATGAGATTTTTACCAAAGTATAAAATTTAAGCTAAATATAGGAAAGTATAAAAATTATGTAAAATGCCAAAAAAACGACCTGAGGTGTAAATGAAAGAAAATATAAATTTTAAATTTGGTTAAAATTTTTGTTTTTAAATACATCTATTTACAGGGGGAAACGTATGGCAAATATTTACGGATATATGAGAGTATCCACAAAACATCAAGATGTTGGTCGTCAGCGTGTAAACATATTAAGGGTTTACCCAGAAGCGATACTCTATGAAGAAACACATAGCGGCGGAGATTACAATGGGTGCGTAGTATTAACAAAATTATTAAAGATTGTGCAACCGGGAGACACCATAGTATTTGATAGCGTCAGTAGATTTAGCAGAGATAACATCACAGGTCCAGAAGAATACCGAAGATTGTTTAAAATGGACGTAAACTTAGTTTTCTTAAATGAACCGTATATCAACACGGACAATTACAGAAAAGCCTTAGATGTGGCACTCCCACGTACTGGAACATTCATAGACCCAATTATCTCAGGTGTAGAAGAAGCACTATTACAGCTTGCAGAAAAGCAAGTCCAAGAAGCATTCGACCAAGCCAACAAGGAAATGATGGATATCCGCAAGCGAACCAGTCAAGCATTACAAAAGAAGATTGCAGAGAATCGTATTTTACCACCAGACCAACAAATCCGTATCGGAACACAAAAAGGTGACACATTCACCACCAAGAAAAAGCAAATTGCCTTGGAGCGAATCAAAGAAGGTTTAGAGAAAAATTATCCTGACGAGGTCATCATGAATAACATTGCAGGTGATTTGAAGAAACAGCTCCCAGACAGCAAATGCAAGGAAATTTCCCGAAATACTTATTACACTTACAAACGAGAGTTTTTGGGAAAACCCAAAAGACAATATACCAAACAAGCAATCAACTAATTTTCGTGCTGCCTAGTTCCGTTGGTAGGCTAGGCAGCTGCCTTTCCGCAAGGCACAAATTATTTACATAGATATCAACAAGGATAATCAGCCCTTACCCATAAAGCTGTCCGGTCCTTTTGATATACAGGATACTCAGCATTCCGCTTATAGCTGAGTAGTCGACTTTCTATTAGTAATTGATTGTATTAAGCAGGAGATAGAATAATGGTGAAGAAGCATTTAAAAAGAATATTATTTATATGTGTAGTCATAGCAATAAACACTCTGTTCAATCCTAAACTTAATATGCAGGTTGAAGCTGCACTATCTGTTACAGCAGGATTTGCAGAAAAGAAGAGTTCTACATATACATCTGCCTGCGGTGGACATTACTATATTTATAAAACTTGGATACCTGAACCTGGCAGTTCAGATTGTCTTAGAGAACACAAGAATGGTGACGGATGTAGCTCAGCTAGATGTACAGACGAATGGGGTCATAAATATGACGCTTTGGGTTTATATTATTATGAGGCAGAACACAAATGTGATGCACATGAGAATAGGACTTATGGGGGTAGAAGCAGAGTAAATTATACTAAGTGTGACACATGCGGTTCGACAAGTCAAGCTGGTGGGGGAGCAGCCTCCATTAATGATTATTGTAGCAAGTCACCTGGTAGAAGACATTATATTCAAGGTGGGCAAAATTCACAGGCAGCCTGTGTATATTGTGGAGCATTATCAGGTTCAGCCAATGTAGGGGTTGCTTGTAGTAGAAGTACAAGTGCTACACATACTGTTAACTGGGAAACTTGGGTAACATATAAAGACACAACTGGCACTAGCATGGTAGGAAAGCCAACAGGCACCAATAAAGTACAATATATTGTAGAATATGGAAGTACGGCCATTATTGATATAAATAATGCATACTTGGTAAACACATCTGTGAATAACGGAGCAAATACACAAACATATTCTTCTATAGGAAATACAATAGTAGGGTATTCAGTTTATGAGGATGGGGTACAACTTGCATCTTATGGTACAACTGATAAAACTAACAAAATATATTCATTTGAGCCTGCTAGGTATACAGTAACAGTAGAGGGAGTAAGAAATCTACAATTCGTAATTTATACTTCTGCTGGAGCATTCACACTCCCTGAGATTGCACTTATTTCTGGTGTACATACTTATGTAACAGATGAAGTTAAATCCAGTTATATATCATCAGATAATAATAGTTGGTATAGCTGGCAAGATAA
>NZ_CALDPF010000010.1 GCF_937912035.1 uncultured Bacteroides sp. | reverse complement strand
TTTAGACATAACAAAACCCCGAAAGTTTTTTGTCTAACTTTCGGGGTGCATGTCACAATCCAGACAGCCTTTGTTTTATCTTGTCAAAACCGGAACAGGGAAGAAGCTCCCGAATTCCGGTTCAGTTTTATTAATGCCACAACATATCACCAGTTACAGCAGCAAATTTCTCTTCGCTAGCTTTGCGAAGTTTGATTGAACCATCGCCCCAGTTTGAAGGCCAACCACCGATTACATGACCAAGGAATACAGCTTTGATTTCATGCAAACCTTTTGCCAAAGCAACAGAGTTGTCTTTTCTTGAGAAACGCTTAACTTCACCTGCATTGTTTACAAGCAATTTGCCGTCAATCCAAACTTCTTCCAAATCTGAAGAAATATAATATACACCATCTTCAGGAATATCAATATAACCGTTAGCAACAGCAGCATACTGTTTTACGCCACGCATTGATTCGCTAGTCTTAACCTGGCTTCTCAATTCTTTAGTTTCCTTGATTACAGATTTCTTGCCAGTCTTGTTGGCAGCTTCAAGTTCTTTTACATTGAGATACATTCCGTCGAATACTTCCATATTCAAACCAGGAGCTTTCTTTGCAACTTCCTTAGCTGGAGCCAAAGCCTGTTTTTCAACTTGGATAGTACGAACCGGACTCATCTTGCCTGAAGGAAGAACAGAAGCAATTTTCAAAGTAGTTGTTTCTGTAATTTCGATAGGAGCAGAATATGCTGTAGAAGATTCTGTTGGTTCGCTTCCGTCAGTTGTATAAACCATCTTAATCGGACGGCTAGTCTTGAATTCCAAAGAAGCTTTGTCAGTAAATGCAACGAAATTGCAAGAACCGTTAGGCTGTTCAGGCTGTGGAATATGATAATTAATATCATGTTCGTCAAGACGCACATAAGCATTGTCTATACGACGTTCAAAGTCTTTGTAATCTTTTTTGTCTTCCGGAGTCCAGCCAATTTCAGCAATAGCAATGATACGAGGATAAGTGCGATATTCGCGGACATCTTCATTATAAAGATATTCAGACCAAACATTTCCCTGAACACCAAGAACAAATTCAGATTTGCCCATCTGAGCCAATGTGTCAGGCACAGGATTGTAAGAATAAGTCTTTTCCAACAAAGTCATACCACCGATTGCAACCGGTTCGATTTTAGGATCGCCCTGATAATGGTCAAGATACATTCCGTTTCCGCCAGGAGTCATGATAACAGTGTGATTCATCAAAGCAGCAGCAATACCGCCTTCTTCACCACGCCATGACATAACTGTTGCTGTAGGAGCAAGACCTCCTTCAAGGATTTCGTCCCAACCGATGATTTTCTTACCTTTAGTTGCAAGATATTTTTCCATGCGCTGGATAACATAGCTCTGCAATCTTTCTTCAGCAGTATGTTTTCCGTCAGCTTTCAAACCTTCTTCTCTGATTCGTTTCTGGCAAAGAGGACAGCTCTTCCAGCTAGTCTTAGGACATTCGTCACCACCGATATGGAAATATTCGCTAGGGAACAAAGGAACCATTTCGTCGATAACGTCTTCAAGGAATTCAAACATATCTTCTTTACCCGGACACATAACGATATCCTCAACACCCCAGATTATACGTGGAGTAGTTGGTTCGCCTTTACATGAAAGTTCAGGATAAGCAGCAATAGCAGCAAGTTCGTGTCCCGGAATTTCCAATTCAGGAACAACTGTGATAAATCTGTCTGCAGCATATTTTACTACTTCTTTGATTTCTTCTTGAGTGTAGAAACCTTTATGTTCAGTTCCTTCGCCATCAATACGAATAGAACCTACTTCTGTCAGTTTCGGATATTTCTTTATTTCAATACGCCATCCCTGGTCTTCAGTCAAGTGCCAGTGCAGACGGTTGATTTTGAACAATGCCAAAACATCAATCTGTTTCTTGATGTCTTCAACAGGCATAAAGTGACGACATGGGTCAATCATCATACCACGATAGCCGAAACGAGGCTCATCTTTGATGCTTGCAGATGGAGCAGTCCATGCAATACCCTCAACTTTCTGAGCGCTTTCAATTTCAGCAGGCAAAAGCTGCATGAATGACTGCATACCATAGAAAAGACCCTGAGGAGTTTTAGCTTTAACAGTAACATTTGAAGGAGTAACATCAAGAGCGTATCCTTCATCATTTACGTCAAGAGATTCATCAATTGATAGTGTTATATCTCCTTTGTCTGCTACCTGGATATTATATCCTGTCGCAGCTTTCATTTTAGATGCAAAGAACTCTGCGATAGTTTTCGCTTCAGGAGTTGTTGCACCAAATGTAGTTTTTTTGTTTAGCTTGAATTGGCCGTCATGTTGTGTAAGGCTCATAGGTGCAGGGATAATGTTGATTCCCTGGTTGTAGACTTTAACTACACCTTGTTCCTCATTACATGAAGCTAATAAGCATAATGCCATTCCGGCACATAAAGTTGCTAAAAGCTTTTTCATGATTGTTTAGTTTAATGAATTATGATTATTTTAGTAGACAATTAACGAGGGGACAAGTAGACAAGAATGCAATGTGACAATAAATTATAACCTCGTCAACTTGTCTTCTCGTCAACTTGTCCCCTTGAAATATTACCATGCAAAGATAGGATATTCTTTCATCATTGAATTAACCTTTTCGCGAACAGAAGCAATTGTCTTGTCGCATTCTGGTGATGCAAGAACTGTATCAATCATTTCAACGATTTCACCCATCAACTCTTCTTTTGCTCCACGTGTTGTAATAGCTGGTGTTCCGATACGGATACCGGATGTCTGGAATGCTGATCTGCTGTCGAATGGAACCATGTTCTTGTTGACAGTAATGTCAGCAGCAACCAAAGCTCTCTCTGCAACTTTACCAGTAAGTTCAGGGAACTTAGTACGAAGGTCAATCAACATACTGTGGTTGTCAGTACCGCCGGAAATAATCTTGTAACCTTTGTCGATAAATGCCTGAGCCATTGTAGCTGCATTTTTCTTAACCTGCATCTGATATTCCTTATATTCAGGTTCCAATGCTTCACCGAATGCAACAGCCTTAGCTGCAATTACGTGTTCAAGCGGACCACCCTGAATTCCTGGGAATACAGCAGAATCAAGCAATTGTGACATTTTCTTGATTTCGCCTTTTGGAGTTTTCTTTCCCCAAGGATTTTCAAAGTCTTTGCCAAGAAGGATGATACCACCGCGTGGACCACGCAAAGTCTTGTGAGTTGTTGAAGTTACAATATGAGCATATTCCAACGGATTGTTCAATAATCCGGCTGCGATAAGACCTGCAGGATGAGCCATGTCAATCATAAGCAAAGCGCCAACTTTGTCTGCGATTTCTCTCATTCTCTTATAATCCCAGTCGCGAGAATATGCAGAACCACCACCGATAATCAATTTCGGTTTTTCGCGCAATGCAACTTCTTCCATCTGGTCGTAGTCGACGCGTCCGGTTTCTTCTTTTACATTATATTCTGTAGCACGATACAAAATACCTGAACTATTCACAGCAGAACCATGAGACAAGTGACCACCATGAGCCAGATTCAATCCAAGGAAAGTATCACCAGGATTAAGAACAGCCAAAAGAACAGCTGCGTTAGCCTGTGCTCCTGAATGAGGCTGAACATTTGCCCATTCAGCATTGAATATTTTCTTCAATCTTTCGATTGCAATTGTTTCACTCTGGTCGACTACTTCGCAACCACCATAATAACGTTTCCCAGGATAACCTTCGGCATATTTGTTAGTCAGGCAACTTCCCATTGCCTGCATTACTTGTTCACTTACAAAGTTTTCAGAAGCAATCAACTCAATACCTTTCAACTGACGCTGATGTTCTTTTTCAATGATGTCAAAAATAATGTTGTCCCTTTTCATATTTAATATCAAATTTTGATTAAGAAATAGAATTACATCTTTTGCAAATTTAGCATGTTTTTTTATATATGAACTATAAACCCATGCCTCTTTTTAGCAAAATCTCATATTCCGAGAGTGGATTAATGTAGATTCTCAAAACAGAAAGTATCAAAATGTCAATTTTGACATTTTGATAAATAAACTTCTTGTGGCTCGTGTTTTTAAGGCATGAGATAAGGTTGATGAATTTTGTCGGACTCTCAGAGAGTTTAGCTTTTTCAATATGTAAGTATTGGAGGTTATATTTGTGTAACTTGAACAGTAATTACCTGGTATTTTGTGATTGGTTATATAAATGCATTCGGAGAAAAGTTTTTATTGATGGAAAAATGATATTTGAATTACGTTCGTGATTTGCTCTCTTCCAGACGAATTTGGACAAGGAATTAGGCGCTTTTTCGACAAATTATTTAGATTCCGGGAAATTTATCCGGACATTCTGGTAAATATATATAGATGTATAGATGAATAAATATAATAGTATAGCAAGATAATTATAGTTGTATCCAAGATTTCTTGTAGATGTTTGCCGAAAATGTTGTAATTATTCCCGAAAAAGTCCAGAATTATAGCTCGTTTTGAGTAAAAACGCAAGAAAATAAATATTAAAGCAATCAGATAAATACGCTATATTTAATCAAAATGACATATATTTTGTTGTTTTACTTACATATAGATAATGTGTAAATTGCTTCATGTGTTGTCTTGTAAAATAGTAAATCTCGAATTAATAGATGAGAGAAAGGCAATATTAAAGAAGAAATATGTTATAAATTATATATTTTTAATGGTGTTTTTTAATAAAAACTTGCATTTTTAATAATAATTCATTTTATTTGTGATTAGAGAAAAGCGCTATGAGAAATGTAGATTAATTATTTTAGTTTAGTTGAAGTGTTAACCTTTTTCTTGATTAGACTCGTGCTTTTCAATGTGTTTTTTTAATTATTAATTATTAGAGTTTATTTTATGAGGAAATTGTTACCAATGCTAGGTCTTGCAGCAATATTCTCACAAACGTTGCAAGCGCAAGAGAGGATGATTTCGGGAGTTGTCGTTTCTTCTGAAGACGGTTTACCAATGGTGGGTGTATCTATTATGGATAAACAGAGTAATACCGGAGTGATTACCGATTTAAATGGTAATTTCACTATTCAAGTTTCCCCAAAAACAAAATCTTTATTGGTTTCTTATCTTGGTTATAAAGCCATCGAAACTAAGATTGACGGTAAAACTATGAAGATTGTTATGGAACCAGATTTGGTTGCATTGGACGAAGTTATGGTAGTTGCCTATGGTACTGGAAAGAAATCTTCTTTTACGGGTTCTGCTACAGTAGTTAAGAGCGAATCATTGGAAAAAATCAAGGCATCAAACGTTACACAGGCTTTGCAAGGACAGAGTAGTGGTGTTCAGGTTTTGAACAGTACTGGTGAGCCGGGCGAAGATGCTACAATTATGATTCGTGGTATTGGTTCAATGAATGCTTCAAGTTCTCCGCTATATGTTGTCGATGGAACTGCTTATGATGGTTATCTGAATGCTATCAACCCGGCAGATATCGAATCTATGACCGTTTTGAAAGATGCTTCAGCAACTGCATTGTATGGTTCACGTGCAGCAAATGGTGTTGTGATGATTACAACAAAGAAGGGTAACAGCGAGAAAGGTCAGATTAATTTCCGCTCATCTTGGGGTTGGTCAAGCCTTGCTGTAGATTTGCCTCGTGCATTGTCTCCGCAGGAATATTCTGAGTTAACATGGCAAGCCCTTTATAATGGTTATATGGATAACGGCTATGCTCAGAGCGATGCTGCCAACTATGCTTCAACTTACCTTACCGGACAGTTTGGTATAAATCCATTCAGCGTAGACCAGCCAGTAGGTCTTGACGGTAAAATGAACCCTGATGCTGAATTGCTTTACTCTGGCGATTGGAGAGGAGCTTTGATGAAATCTCGTCTTCGCCAGGAATATAATGTTGACTTCAGTGGTAAGTCAAAGAAAGCTGACTATTATCTTTCTGCCGGCTACTTGAACGACAAGGGCGTTTTCACTATTTCTGAATTTGAACGTTTCACTACCCGTGCTAATTTGAATTATCAGGTAAACAAGTGGTTAAAGGTTGGAACTAATATTAACTTGTCACATAGCAAACGCGAAGGTTCTTCAAGTGAATCTGTTGTTTGGATGCTCCGCACTATGCCTACCATTTATCCTATATATAAGTGGGATGCTGAAGCAGGAGCTTATGCCCGTGACGACAATGGTAAATTGATTTACGATTATGGTGACAACCGTACAGGATGGAGTGGATGGAACACTGTAGCCGATAATGAATATAATAAGTATCCTTATATGAATGACAACGCTTCTGCGCGTTCATATTTCGAGATTGACTTTATTCCTGGATTGAAATGGCGTACTAACTTTAGTTTCGACTATGTTGGTTATACTTACGACGGATATACAAACAGTGAATATGGTTTTGCAGCAGGTTATGGCGGTGAAGCTTACAAGAGTTCTGCCCGTACTTTCTCCTGGACATTGAACAACCTTTTGACTTATGAAAAGGCTTTTGGCGACCATTCAATCAATATCCTTGTTGGTCAGGAAGCTTATTCAATGAATTATAAATATCTCGATGCATCTAAACGTGGTTTGCCTTTCTTTGGTATAACTGAAATCGGTGCTGCTTCTGAGATGAACTCTATGAACTCATATACTGATAACTATCGCCTTATGAGTTACCTGAGCCGTGCTGAATATGACTATAAAGATCGTTATTATGTATCTGCCAGCTTCCGTACTGATGGTTCTTCTCGTTTCCATCCGGACAATCGCTGGGGTAAGTTCTGGTCTGTCGGCGGTTCTTGGCGTATATCAAATGAAGATTTTATGTCTTCAACAACAGACTGGTTGGATAACTTGAAGCTGAAAGCCAGCTATGGTGCTGTGGGTAACGATAATCTGATGTCTGGTTCAGATCAAATTTATTATGCTTACCAAGGACTTTACGCAACTGGTATGAACAACTACAACGAACCGGGTTTGTTGATTAGCCGTCTTCCGAATTATACTTTGAAATGGGAAACTAATTTGCAGACAAACATAGGTGTTGATTTCGCACTTTTTAATCGTCTTTCCGGTAGTTTTGAATGGTTTAATCGTAAATCAAAAGACCTTCTGTTCTCTTTGCCAATGGCTCCTTCTACAGGATTCAGCGGTATCAACCGTAATATCGGTGATGTAAAGAATACAGGTGTGGAATTTTCTTTGAACTTTGCTGCAATTAATAATAAGAATTTTAAATGGACAATAGATTTAAACGGTACACATTATAAGAACACTATCACCAGACTTCCGCAAGAAGAAATTAACTCAGGTGTGTTCAAATGGCGCGAAGGCGAATCCAGATATAATTTCTGGGGAGCTGAATATGCAGGTGTAAACCCGGAAACTGGTAACGATATGTACTGGATGAATGTTTACGCTACAGATGAAAACGGTAATGAATATGTCAAGGAAAGAGTAAAAACAGAAGATTACAATCAGGTGAGTAGCGACAAACAGAAGAAGTATCTTGGTGATGCGATTCCTAAAATTTTTGGAGGTATAACTAACAATTTTGCATTTAAAGGTATTGATTTGTCATTCATGATTTATTATAGTATCGGAGGAAAACTTTACGATAGTGACTATTCACAGATGATGTCTTACCGTATCGGTTATGGTATGCACCCTGATATGCTCGATTCATGGACGCCAGAAAATACTAATGCCGAGTTTCCTCGCATTTCTACAGCATATGCAAACTATTTGAATGCATATACTTCTAAGTTTATTTTCAACAACTCCTTTGCTCGTTTGCGTAATGTGACTTTGGGTTATACATTGCCACAGAATTGGACACGTAAGTTCCAGGTTAACTCACTTCGACTTTATGTACAGGGTGACAATCTGCTGACTTGGGGTAGTGCAGCCCGCCGTGGTACTGATCCGGAACAGGGTATAGATGGTTGTACGAGTAACCGTTTCCCGACAACAAAATCTGTATCTTTTGGTCTGCAATTGAATTTATAATATCCATGTTGAACTTATTTAATCAAGAGTATTTCATATGAAAGCAGTAAAATATATATTGACAGTGTGTGCCTTCTCTGGTTTGACCTTAGTTGGCTCTATGACATCTTGCAGCGATTTCCTTGAGACTAATCCTTCAACAGACGTTTCTGATACTCAGGTTTTCACTACAGTATCCGGTGCACAAGCAGCTCTGAATGGTTGTTATTATCAAATGAAGTGCTATAGCGGTGGTGGTGCTAACCGTAGTGATGACTGGGGAATTCCTTCTATACAGATGATTTCTGATATGTGTGGTGAAGATATAATAAATAATGGCGGTGGTTGGTATGGCTACAATTATAATTATTGGGGAGAAACTCGTGGTGACATCTTCCGTTCAGGTCAGCTATGGACATTCCATTATCGCCTTATCAACAACCTTAATTCCGTAATTACATATATCGACGATTGTGAAGGTGATGCGACAGAAAAGCAATATATAAAAGGCCAGGCTCTTGCAATGAGAGGTTGGGCTTATTTCAACCTTGCAAGATTGTTCCAGCAGACATATGCTATAGCAAAAGATATGCCTGGTGTGCCTATCTATACAGAACCGACAACTGAAGCAACTCAAGGAAAGCCGCGTGGTACGTTGGAGCAAACTTATCAGCAGGTTCTGTCTGACCTTGAAACTGCAGAACCTATGCTCGAAGGTTTTGTTCGCAGTAGTAGCAATCCTAATGTCTTCAACCAGGCAATTGTGGATGGTATTTTGTCCGAAGTATATCAGGTTATGCATAATTGGGCTAAGTCGGAAGAATATTCTAGAAAAGTTTTGGCACAGTATCCGTTGACATCTAATGATGAATATACTTCTGGATTCAATGACCATACATTGAGTTCATGGATTTGGTCAATCAAGCAGACTGAAGAACAGAATATGGGTGACTATTCTCCATTTGCAATGTGGTATAACAATACTCGTTCGTGCTGGACTTTCGCTTGCTTTATCTTAGCTGATGATTTCGTAGCTCTTTTCGATGAATCAGATATCCGCTTCCAGCAGATGCAGCAGTGGGAAAATACTTCCGGACAGAAATTCTGGGTTTCAATGAAATTCAGGGATAATGAAGATTGTCGTGGTTCAATAGTTGTGATGCGTTCTGATGAAATGTTGCTCAATGCAGCTGAAGCTTGTGCACGCCAGGGCAAGGAAGGCGAAGCAAAAGAATTATTGTGGCAATTACAGGATATGCGTCAGGCAAAACGTACAGAAGCCTCTGGACAGGAATTGCTTGAAGCAATTTGGATTGAAAGACGCAAAGAACTTTATGGTGAAGGTTTCGCTACATTTGATATGATTCGTACTGAGAAACCGTTGGTTCGTGGCGGTAACCATGTAGCTTATGGCGGTTCAATTCAGTTGCCGGCTCATTCATGGAGATTCATTTATCAGATACCGTCTTCAGAATTGAAGAATAATACATCAATGGTTGATGATATCTGGCCTAATGGCGACCAGAATCCTTATGATGGTGTTTATGTCCCATAATAAGGACCTGTATAATTGATTTTTTGGGGCTTAAGGAGTCAAGTAGCCGTTTGGCTACAAGACTCCTTTTGTTTTGAGTATCTATTTATGATTTTATTTTTTCAGAAACTTTGGAAATCTGCTTCCTGGAAACGTGTGACTTCAGTGTTCCATCTTTCTTCCACAAACTTGCAATGGTCTGGATTTGCTGTGTAGTTGTCGAAATCCTGTTGGTTGGCAAATTTCATAAGGAAAGCATACTGATAGTCGTTTTTCGGACTGCACTGGCGGCAAGCCTGGAATTCATATACACCAGGAACAGCAGTAAGTATTCTTACACCGTCTTTAATGAAGTTTTCTGCTTCAGCAGAGCCGACAGGATATTTTAGGTCGAACTGAACTGTGTGATATATTTCACCGGATTTCAATTTGTTTTCCGACGTGCAAGATGAAATTGTTCCTGCGGTTGCAGCCATAACTGTAGCAGCTCCTGCTCCTTTGAAAAATTCTCTCCTTTTCATTCTTTATTAAATTAGGTTATACAATTATTATTTGTGAGTTCAAAGATATGTTATTCTTTTTAAGAATGAAGATTTGAATCACTTCAAATTAGTTTTGACTATCATAACAGCTGATTATACAACTTACATTATAATATGTGAAATATGGATTTTAAGATGTATCTTTGCAGTGAGAAAGAATATGAATTTGTAAGTTGTTCATTTGTGTTACGACATATTTGAGCACTCAAAAACATTAATAACAGATTATATGAAGCGAATTATAGAGATTTGTGCCAATTCTGCCCAAAGCTGTGTAGAGGCGGAGAAAGGCGGAGCGACCAGAGTTGAGTTATGTGCAGGAATTCCGGAAGGCGGAACTACTCCAAGTTATGGAGAAATAAAAACGGCTCAAGCTCTGACGTCGAATATTGACATTAATGTTATTATTCGCCCACGTGGAGGTGATTTCTTATACACTGAAGCAGAAATACAATCGATGTTGCTCGATATCGAACTTTGCAAACAGTTGGGTGTTCATGGTGTTGTGTTCGGTTGTCTGACAAAAGAAGGAGATATAGATGTGCCTCTGATGAAAAGACTTATTGATGCAGCAAAACCATTGTCTGTAACTTGCCATCGTGCATTCGATGTGTGCCGCGACCCATTTACTGCTTTGGAGCAGCTAATAGAATTAGGTTGTGACAGAATACTTACTTCAGGACAGCAATCTGATGCCGTAAAAGGAATTCCTTTGTTGAAGGAACTTGTTGCCAAGGCTGGAGACAGAATAATCATAATGCCTGGATGCGGTGTCCGTGAAAATAATATTGAGCTTATTGAAAAGGAAACAGGTGCAAAAGAATTCCATACTTCAGCAAGAAGCATCGTTTACAGCCGTATGGAATATCGCAATGAAAATGTTCCGATGGGAAGCAGTGCAGTTTCTTCTGAATTTGAGACAGTGGAAACAGACCATAAGAAAGTTGCTGTTTTTGTCGGAGAATAGATATTAAAGTAGACTAGGCTACAGAGACGAGTTGACAAGATATTTTACCTTATCAACTCGTTAACTTGTCTCTCGTCAACTAAAACACAAAAGGTTGTCAGTTCTTTTGAAGTTTGGCAACCTTTTTGCTGTATAATATAATGTAAAAGGAATCAGTAAAAAGATAAAGTTCTGAAGATATCCTTTTAACACATTGTTAAACAAAAGAATAATAAAAGATTACTAGATATGAGCCAGAAAGATTTACATAACGAAGAGCAAATTAATGAGAATGTTGAACAGGAAAATGTTCAGCAGGATGCGACAAATTTGCATGAAGAGCAGGTAAATTCGTCAGACAACACTGAGGAAACTGACAAAGTGGCTGACCCACTTGCTGAGTTGCAGGCAAAATATAATGAACTTAACGATTCACATCTTCGCCTGATGGCAGAGTTCGATAACTATCGTAAAAGAACACTGAGAGAAAAATCAGAATTGATAAAGAATGGTGGAGAAAATGCTTTGACTCAGCTTCTTCCTGTTGTAGATGATTTTGAACGTGCATTGCAGAACGTGCGTAAAGCAGATAATGTTGAAGCTGTGGCAGAGGGCGTTGAGCTGATTTACAACAAGTTTATTGCATATCTTACTTCACAGGGCGTGAAAGCTATGGAAACAGCAGGACAGTCATTCGATGCTGATATATATGAAGCAATCGCTACTATTCCGGCTCCTACGGAAGACCTGAAAGGAAAAGTTATTGACTGCGTTCAGACAGGTTATATGCTTAATGAGAAAGTGATTCGTCACGCTAAAGTTGTTGTTGGAGAATAATTAAAGGAAGGAAGATGGCAAAGAGAGATTACTACGAAGTGCTGGGCGTAAGCAAAGATGCGTCAGCAGATGAAATAAAGAAAGCTTATAGAAAAAAGGCAATCCAGTATCATCCTGATAAGAATCCGGACGACAAGGACGCTGAAGAAAAGTTTAAAGAAGCGGCTGAAGCTTATGATGTGTTGAGCGACCCGCAGAAACGTCAGCGTTATGACCAGTTCGGTCATGCCGGAGTTGGAGGCGCATCTTCACAAGGCGGATTCGGCGGCGGTATGTCTATGGATGACATCTTCTCTCAGTTCGGTGATATTTTCGGTGGTCATTTTGGCGGATTCGGCGGTTTTGGCGGATTCGGTGGCGGTTCACGTGGCGGACGACGCGTAAACAGAGGTTCTGATTTGCGTGTGAAAGTGAAGCTGACTCTGAAAGACATCGCAAACGGAGTTGAAAAGAAAATCAAGGTTAAGAAATATGTTCCGTGTAAGCATTGTCACGGAACAGGTGCTGATGGCGACGAAGGAACAAAAACATGCGAAACTTGTAAAGGTTCAGGTGTAGTTACACGTGTTGCCAACACAATCTTGGGACAGATGCAGACTCAGACAACTTGTCCTACTTGCGGTGGTGAAGGAAAGACTATCGTTAAGAAATGTCCGGAATGTAATGGTGAAGGTATTGTTCGCGATGAAGAAATCATCACTTTGAATATTCCAGCCGGCGTTGCCGAAGGCATGCAGTTGTCAATGAACGGAAAAGGTAATGCTGCAAGACACGGCGGTATCAATGGTGACTTGCTTATCCTGATTGAGGAAGAAGAACATCCTGATTTGATTCGTGACGACAACGATTTGTTGTATAATTTGCTGTTGAGCTTCCCTCAGGCAGCTTTGGGATGCAGCGTTGAAGTTCCTACTGTCGACGGTAAAGCCAAACTTAAAATTGAACCGGGAACACAGCCGGGAAAAGTATTGCGCTTGAGAAACAAAGGTCTTCCTTCAGTGAACGGTTATGGAACAGGCGATTTGCTTGTTAACGTCAGCGTCTATGTTCCTGAAACATTGTCTTCTTCAGAAAAAGAAACACTTAACGGACTGGAAAATTCTCCAAACTTCATGCCGAACAAATCCATGAAGGAAAAGATTTTTGCTAAGTTCAGAAGGTTGTTTGATTAATGAGTGAAATTTCATATATACTGATAAGTAGCGGCTTCTAGAAGATGTCGCTACTTTTTTTATGGCTAAGAGCTAAAATAGACTTGACATTTGTTTTTTACTTTTATATCTTTGAATAAGATAGAAAGTATAAAGCAAGCTTTTTGTGTTTTATATTCTATTTATTTTATTCTTTAATAACTAAAATGAATCAGTATGGAAAATCCAAAACGACTTCTCAGACCTGTAAATGGTAAAATGATAGCCGGAGTTTGCGCCGGAATTGCAAATTATTTCGATATTGACCCGACTATCGTACGTATTATATATGTTCTTATGTTTTTCATGCTGGGAACAGGAATTCTGTTATATCTGATATTATGGTTGGTAATTCCTCAGGAAAAAATCTACTATTAATATCGGATATAGAAAACCAGATTTGCTAATTTGACGATTTCAAACAAAGAATTGAATGAATTTTGAATTATCATCACCATTCCGTCCGATGGGAGACCAGCCGGAAGCAATTGCGGCTTTGTCTGACGGATTGAAGAATGGAGTGCCATATCAGACATTACTCGGAGTAACTGGTTCGGGAAAGACATTTACGATTGCGAATGTTATCAAGGAAGTTCAGAAGCCGACATTGATATTGAGCCATAACAAGACGCTCGCAGCTCAGCTCTACAGCGAATTCAAGGCCTTTTTCCCGAATAATGCTGTTGAATATTTTGTCTCTTATTACGATTATTATCAGCCGGAAGCATATCTGCCATCTACCGATACTTATATAGAAAAGGATTTGGCGATTAATGACGAGATTGACAAACTGAGACTGAGAGCCACAGCGTCTTTGCTGTCCGGAAGAAGAGATGTAATTGTAGTTTCGTCTGTTTCATGTCTTTATGGTATGGCGGACCCGAGAGCATTTGCCGAAAAGGTCACTCATATCGAGCGAGGAATGCAGATTGACAGAGACAAACTTATCAGAAGATTCGTGGATGCTCTGTATATAAACAACAAGCTGGAATTTAAAAGCGGATGCTTCCGAGTCAACGGTGATACTGTTGACATTTTCCCTGCAATTGAAACATTTGACGGTGTCGCATACAGAATCGAATTCTGGGGAGACGAGATAGACCGCATATCTTCCTTTGACCCTCAGACTGGGCAGGAGATTGACGAGCAGGACGAATTGAATATTTATCCTACAAACCTTTTTGTCACCACTCAGGAAAGAATCAACCAGGCAATCAGCCAGATTGATGTGGATTTGGGCACACAAGTCGAGTATATGAAGGAAATAGGAAAGCATTACGAGGCAAAACGTCTGTATGAACGCGTGACCTTCGATTTGGAAATGATTCGTGAACTCGGTCATTGCTCCGGAATCGAGAACTACTCCAGATATTTTGACGGACGCGCCGCAGGCGAAAGACCTTTCTGTCTTCTTGATTATTTCCCTAGAGATTTCCTTCTTGTTGTGGACGAAAGCCATGTTACTATTCCTCAAATCAGGGCAATGTATGGCGGCGACTATGCAAGAAAGAAAAACCTTGTGGAATATGGCTTCCGTTTGCCTTCGGCTATGGACAACCGCCCGCTTACATTCGATGAATTTGAGTCACTTACTCCTTGCGCCATATATGTGAGTGCCACTCCTGCAGAGTATGAACTGGAGAAGAGTGAGGGAATTGTTGTTGACCAGGTTATTCGTCCGACCGGATTGCTTGACCCGATTATTGAAGTTCGCCCGACATTGAATCAGATTGATGATTTGATGGAAGAAATAACAGTGCGTGCAGCTAAGGACGAGAGAATCCTTGTCACTACTCTTACTAAGCGAATGGCGGAAGAACTCACAATATATATGAGCCGAATGGGAGTGAGATGTAATTATATCCACAGCGACGTGGACACTCTTGAGCGAGTTCAGATAATGGACGACTTGAGAAAAGGCCTGTTTGATGTTCTTATCGGAGTAAACTTGTTGAGAGAAGGTTTGGACTTGCCGGAAGTTTCGCTTGTTGCTATTCTTGATGCAGACAAAGAAGGATTCTTGCGTTCGCACCGTTCGCTTACACAGACAGCTGGACGTGCAGCAAGAAATGTAAACGGAAAAGTTATTTTCTATGCAGATAAGATAACAGAAAGCATGAAGCTGACTATGGATGAAACCAACCGTAGGCGAGAAAAGCAGATGGCTTATAATGAAGCTCACGGCATAACACCAAGACAGGTCGTAAAGAACAGTGTTTCTATTGTAGCCGAAAAGCAGCAGAATGCCGAGCCTTATGCTTATGTTGAGCCGGAACGTCCGGTTGCAGCCGACCCTGTTGCACAATATATGAATGTCCAGCAGCTTGAAAAGCTTATTGAAAGAACAAGAAAGCAAATGAATGAAGCTGCCAAGAAGCTGGAATTTATTGAAGCAGCACAATACAGAGATGAGCTTCTGAAACTTGAAGAATTGTTGAATAATAAAAAGGAATAATATGAGACAATTAATATTGTTGTTTCTGTGTGTTTTCAGCCTTGGATTACCAAAGGCTGAAGCACAAGACCGAAAGTTTTATCACAAGGAAGATTCTCTGAAAGTTGAGAAATATATTGCTTTTCTGTCTGACAAGTCGTCTGAGCCGGCAGGAGAGCAGATAATCAGTACTGCAAAGCTATTTCTCGATTTGCCTTATGTTGCTTCAACATTGGAGAAAACTCCGGAAACTCTGGTCGTGAACTTAAGGGAACTGGATTGTACTACATTAGTTGAAACAGTTCTTGCCTTGGTCCGTACATTTCAGACCGGAGGAAAGAGTTTTGCAGACTATTGTAATACGTTGGAGAATATCCGATATAGAAATGGAAAAGTATCTTATATGGAAAGATTGCATTATATTGCAGACTGGAAAACTTATAATGAAAAGAAAGGCATATTGAAAGATATTACATCCGGAATAAAAGGAAACATAAAATATCATTTGGATTTGTCTTTTATCTCTTCTCATCCAAATTTGTATAAACAGCTCGAATCCAATCCGGAATGGACCGCCATTATCCGAGATTATGAAAAAGAAGCAAACCAGAGAGACTATTATTATATTCCCAAAGAATCGCTCGATAAGGCAAGTTGTTCAATCAAAAATGGAGATATAATTGGCTTTGTAACAAGTATTAAAGGCCTGGATGTCTCACATATGGCATTTGCTTATTGGCAAGATGGCATGCTTAAATTTATTCATGCTTCGTCAGCTGAGAAAAGAGTCGTTATAAATAGAGAAAGCTTAAAAGAGTACTTGAATAAGCAATCTAAAATAAAAGGAATTTGGATAATAAGAGTAAATGATATAAATCATTGAATGATATGATAGTAATAAAATTCATGATATAAGTAATTAATAAAAAATCTTTCATACATTTTTTTGATTTAAAATAAAAATCCATATATTTGTGCTTGATAAGTATGTTATATAGCAGTCGTGGTAAAGCAGCAAAAAAGAGAAGAAATAGATTTTTCGGCTAGTTTGTCGGAAGTTTGGAGAGTATTGACTGAAAAAGAACGCGATATTCTTCGAAACAATTCGTCTATACAGCACTTCAAGCGCAACGAATTGATATATTGTGAAGGTGATGAGCCTAAAGAGATGATGTGCCTTCTGAAAGGAAAGGTCAAAATCTACAAAGATGGTGTTGGCGGAAGAAGCCAGATAATCAGAATGATAAAGCCTATCCAGTATTTTGGCTATAGAGCAAACTTTGCTCAGGAAGATTATTTGACTAATGCTTCAGCATTCGAAGCATCAACAGTTTGTATGATTCCTATGACTATTGTCACGGACCTGATTATGGCAAATCCTCAATTGGCAATGTTCTTTATTCGCCAGCTGTCAATAGACTTGGGTATTGCAGATGAGAGAACAGTAAATCTTACTCAAAAGCATATTCGAGGCCGTTTGGCAGAATCTTTGTTATTCCTGAAAGATAGCTATGGATTGGAAGAAGACGGTGCTACTTTGAGTATTTATCTTGCCCGCGAAGATTTGGCTAATTTGTCGAATATGACAACTTCAAATGCAATCAGAACTCTTTCAACATTTGTCGCAGAGCGAATAATAGCAATCGACGGAAGAAAAATAAAGCTGATTGATGAAGATAAATTGCGTAAAATAAGCAAAATGGGATAAAATCCCGATACTGTAGTAATTCTCTGTCAATAACTTTTTTAATAATATAGTCCCATCCAATGTGAGAAGTCTTGCACTGGATGGGATTCTTGTTTTTATGAGCCATATAAATATGGTGTGTTGTCAATAAAAATAAGAATATATAAATTTGCCCTACACAAGTAAGAAATAGTTCAAACACTATAATAATGAAAGATCGTTTAAAACCAATAATGTTTGTCGGCACTTGCTCCGACGCTGGCAAGAGCGTCATCAATGCAGCATTTTGCCGAATTTTCAAACAAGATGGATATTCTCCTGCGCCTTTCAAGGCACAAAATATGTCTTTGAATTCATATTCAACTATCGACGGCGGCGAGATGGGACGAGCCCAGGTCGTACAGGCAGAAGCTTGCTGCATCGAGCCTCATACTGATATGAATCCCGTTTTGCTGAAGCCGACTAGCGACAAAGGTTCGCAAGTAGTTCTCAACGGTCGTCCAATTGGAAATATGTCTGCAAAGGATTATTTCGGGATGAAACTTCAGAAAGAGGAATTGTTCAAGGAAGCAGTAGCAGCGTTCTCCCGCTTGGAGTCGAAATACAATCCTATAGTTCTGGAAGGAGCAGGAAGTATTTCCGAGATAAATCTGCGCGACCGTGATATAACAAATATGAGAATGGCAATAAAAGCCGGAGCAGACACATATCTTGTCGCAGATATCGACCGTGGTGGAGTTTTCGGTTCCGTATATGGAACAATAGCTTTGCTGACTGAAGAAGAACGCAAGCGTATAAAAGGTGTAATCATAAACAAATTCCGTGGAGATATTTCTCTCTTCGACGAAGGACGGAAAATAATTGAAGACCTGACCGGTGTTCCGGTTGTAGGAGTCGTTCCTTATTTCAGTAATATCAAGATTGAAGAAGAAGACTCTGTTGTCCTGGAAAGGAAGATGAGAACTTATAGCAGCGGAAAAATCAATGTGGCAATAATATTGCTCAAGCGCATGTCCAATTTCACTGATTTTGATGTTCTGGAAATGGACCCGCGTTTTAATCCATATTATACAAATAATCCGGAAGACATCGAAAAGGCAGATATCATATTGTTGCCCGGTTCAAAGAACACTTTGGCAGACTTGCAGCACTTGCGTGCCAATGGAGTCGCTGATGTAATAGTGAAATGCTTCAAGAACGGAAAGAAAGTCATCGGCATTTGTGGTGGATATCAGATGATGGGAGCAAGGCTGGAAGATCCGGATGCATTGGAAGGAAATATTCCTGTCATTCCGGGCTTGGGACTTTTGCCTCAGTGCACAGTTATTGAGCCGGAGAAAATTACTAAACAGAGCAACTTCTCTTTCCTTAACGGCAAAAATCCTGAGACGAAATCCTGCAAAGGATATGAAATACATATGGGACGGACAACTATTATAGGCGACGCTCCTCAAAAACCTGTAGCATTGCTGGAAGACGGGCGCACAGACGGATATTATCTGGGCCCGAATTGCTGGGGAAGTTATATGCACGGTATTTTGGATAACACTGACGTTCTCAATCATCTGGCTGAAGGATTCGATAAAAATCCTGTAAATGATAACTTTGATTATGCGACATTCAAAAATGAGCAATATGATAAGTTGGCCGATTGGGTAAGACAACATGTGGATATGGATTATATCTACAAAAGTCTGAAAAGTGATTCTTCCGACTTATAAAAATCATACTTCTTGTATTTAATACGGAAAATATTGTATATTTACCGGAAATATTTGTTGAAAAACCAATATAGTCAGGCATAAACTTATGTTTTATGCCTGATTTGAAATTTATTTTGTTAACTTAAAGTGTGATGTGCGATGGAAAAGACAAAAATCTCCAGACGTGAATTTATGGCCTCTTCAGGTCTTTTGGCAGGAACTGCCATTTTAGGAAACCTTCCTTTTGAAAAAGTCAGTGCAAATGATTTTATTGAAGAAGCTGCTGCAAAGAAAATGCGTGTTGCTTTAGTTGGAACCGGAATCAGAGGTATTACAATGTGGGGAAAAGACCTCGTTAGGGATTATCCTGATTTGATAGAATTCGTCGGCTTGTGTGATATAAATGAAGGACGATTGAATTTTGCCAGTCAGCATATCGGAGCCGGTTGTCCGACATTTTTGGATTTCGACGAAATGATGCGTACCACAAAGCCAGACGTTCTTATTGTTTGTACAATAGACTGTACTCATCATGAGTTTATAATCAAAGGAATGGAGTATGGAGCAGATATCATAACCGAAAAACCGATGACTATCGACGAACAGAAAATCCAGGCAATTTTGGATGCAGAGAAAAGAACTGGAAAGAAAGTCCGTGTAACTTTCAACTACAGATATTCTCCTCACAGAGCAAAAATGTGGGAACTGTTGAGAAATGGAGAAATCGGAGAGTTGACATCCGTTGATTTCCACTGGTATTTGAACACTTCTCATGGTGCCGATTATTTCAGACGCTGGCATAGAAAAATAGAGAATAGCGGTTCTTTGCTGCTTCACAAAGCCTGCCATCATTTTGATTTGCTGAACTGGTGGATAGACAGTGATCCCGAAACAGTATATTGCGTCGGAGCACTTGAACACTATGGCAAAAATGGCAAATTCAGAGGTGAGAATTGTAGAATGTGCAGTCATAAGTCTGAATGTAATTACTATTGGGACATAACAAAAGACTCATTCCTCACAAAGTTGTATGTTGACAATTATAAATATGACAAATACAACAGAGACGGTTGTGTCTTTGCCAACGATGTAAATATTTATGACAAGATGGCTGCAACAATCAAATATAAAAACGGTGTCCAGGTTTCATATTCATTGACAAGTTATTCTCCCTATGAAGGATACAGAATTGCTTTCAACGGAACTGAAGGACGAATTGACGCATGGATTGAAGAATCCAACAGAATGTCCGATCGTGATTATGACGAAATAATTCTTTTCAAGAATTTCGGAAAAAGACAATATTTCCATATTCCTTTTGGAACTTCCGGACATGGCGGTGGCGACGCATTGCTGAAAGACCAGATATTCAAACCGAATGTTCCTGATCCAATGAAGCAGTGTGCCAACGTCAGAGACGGTTCTTTGGCTTGCCTGATTGGTATCGCGGCAAGAAAGAGTATCCAGACGGGTAAACCTGTCAATATTGAAGGACTGACTTCAATTGTTCCGGAAGAGAAAAAACAGTATAACAGAGTCTGATTAATTATATTTAAATATGTATTGCAGCACAGTGGTTTCCATAACTGCTGTGCTGCTTTGTGAAATCATTTTCTTGTCAATTTTTAAGCGAAACTTAATTACTAATTATCAAATGAAAAAGACAACCTGTATTTTGTTAGCCTTGATGACTTCGGCTTCATTATGGGCAGATAATTCAGACGGCAATATCAAAGGTAAGTTGCTCGAGTCCGGAACGGAAAAAGTAATCGACTATGCAGATTTATTCCTGTATAAAAATGGTGTCTCAGAAAAGCCGGTTATGCAAACATTTCCGAATGAGAAAGGTGAATTCATTTTCAATGAAGTTGAGAACGGAACATACACACTTATGGTGCGGCTCATTGGCTATGATATTGTCACCGTAAAAGATATCGTTATCAACAATGAGGATAAATATTTGGGAAACCTAAGTATGAAGCCTCTCGAAATGGGAATTTCTGAAGTTGAAGTTGTGGCTTCCAAAAGGCAGTTGGTCTATAAGTTGGACAAGAAAATTGTAGAAGCTTCGGCAAATATGATGGCTGGCGGTGGCTCGGCAGTTGATATTCTCGAAAACACTCCATCAATACGCGTGGACGCAGAAGGCGAAGTGACGTTTCGAGGCAGCAGCGGTTTCCTGGTCTATGTTGACGGAAAACCCAGCGTTTTCTCCGGCACTCAGGCATTGGAACATATTCCTGCCGGACAAATTGAAAATATTGAGATTATCACAACTCCATCGGCTAAACATGACTCCGACGGTGATGTGGGAATTATAAACATTATAACCAAAAAACATTCGCAACAGGGATTGAGCGGAATGGTCAATCTCTCGGGAAGCACATGGCTGTCAAGGAATATAGATTTCCTGCTGACCAAGCAGAACACCAACTCAAGATGGTACGTTGGCGGTCAGTGGACCGACAGACTGCGAAAAAGTGATTTCGACCAGGAAAAAATGACGATAGTCGGAGACCAGACTACAACGTCTCATTCCGTCGGACCAAGAACCGGAGACAATTACAATTATTCCTTGAAAGGTGGCTGGAGCATCGAGTTGCCCAAAACCAGCATTTCCGTTGACGTAGAAGGCGGATATGGAGGAAACAAGCGCAAAGGCGAAATGAACTACAAGGAAACTCGCAGCATCAATGGCTCCGAACCGCAGACAGAATATTACAGAAGTATCGACGACTATGATAACTCAGAAAAATATGGCCTCGGAAGTTTTGCCCTTAAGCATCGCTTCAATGATAACGGGCACGAACTGTCCGCAAGCGCGTACTATAAATATGGTGGCGATGCCCTTGAATATTTCTTCAACGACCTGATGAGTCTCGAAGGCAAAAGAGTTCAGGGACACAGAGCCTACGAAGCCGAACACCGCGAAACTCTGCGTGCCAACCTGGACTACACGCTTCCTATAAACGAAACAGCGCGCCTCGAAGCCGGATATCAGTATTATTCATATCTCGAAGATGGAGACTACAAAATGGAATGGTGGAATCCGCAGGGAGAACATTTCTACTGGAGAGACGACATCTACAACACTTTCTATTTCCAGGAAGGCGTGAATTCCATCTATGCCATCCTGGCTAAGTCGTGGAACAGATTTGATGTGCAGGCAGGAGTGAGGGGAGAACATACTCACACAGTTCTGAGAAGTTCCGTTGAAGGTGCCGACAGAACTAAGAACAGATTCGAGCTTTTCCCATCTGCACACGTAGGCTATGATTTCCCTGGTGAACATCATTTGCAGGCTTCATTCTCAAGGCGAACCACTCGTCCGCAACTATTCTACATGGAGCCCTACATTACATATCGAGATTTCTATACGGCAGAGATAGGAAACCCTGATATCCGCCCGGAATATATAAACTCTTATGAGTTGAATTATAGAAAGGATTTCGGTGAAAACCAGGTTTCAGTCACCGCCTTCCATCGTTCAAGGAAAGACAAAATCGAGAGACTTAGAGTTCCTTTCGAGGCAGGAGTGACTCTGGACTCAATGGCAAATGTTGGGCATGATTATTCTACAGGACTTGAACTGAGCGTCAATTTACGCCCTTTCAAATTCTGGGGAACAACTGTCAACGGCAGTCTTTATCATTACAAGGTGAAAAATGAGCGTGCAGCCGGAGGAAACACTGCCACAAGCACCAATTACGACATATTGTGGAACAATTTGTTTGACGTTGCTAAATACACCAGACTTCAGTTCGACGCAAGTTTCGTCGGTCCGTCAGTGACAACACAGGGACGGACAGATGCATACTGGTATGCAAATATGGCAATACGTCAGCAGCTTTTCGGCAGAAGACTCACTGCCTCACTTGTGTTCAGAGATATTTTCAGAACGGCAAAATATATATCCGACATACAAACATCAGACCTGAGGTCGCTCACCAGGATAAAACCTAAATATCCTCAGATAATGCTTACCCTCAGCTGGACATTCAACAGCTTCAGCGGCAAGACCTCAGGCAGCAAAGAAGACAGAATGGATATGTTCGAAGGAATAAAACACTAGAAATAGTGTGGCACAAAATAACTCAGGTTGTCAGTTATGCGGGAATCGGTTTCTCTTATGCCGATTCCTGCAGGCTCGCCTCCGATAATCCAGCTTCCGATAACAGGATATTTCCCATGCTGTGGAACAATATCCACAAGTTGCTGATAAATAAAACCTTCGGCACCATAGTCGCCTGAACTTTCCTCAATGACATTCCCGTTCTTAACCAGAGAAATATTTGCCCCTTCGCGTGAGAACACAGGCTTTCGGCAATAAGAATTCCCAAGTCTTTCCGGAGATTTATATGCCGGCAGAAGATATGGGCTGTCCGGGAAGAATTCCCACAACAGAGCAAGCATCGCCTTGTTGCTCATCATTGATTTCCACAAAGGCTCTATAAAGAGGCAATCCGCCTTGCAGGCATGAAGATTCTCATTGAACATCCATTCCCACGGATACAGCTTGAACAGGCAGTCAATAGGCTCGCCGGCAGGGTCGGTCAGCTGATTGTCGGATTCCGAAAAACCGATATCGCAGATGTCCAGTTCCGCCGTAGGCAATTCCGCTTCCTGAGCCGTGGAAAGCAAATATCTCAGAGTTGACGTATCTTCAGCATAATCATGCTCACAGGCAAAATAATATCTGTCTTGTCCATATTGTTCGTGAATGTCTTTCCAACTTTGAACAAGTATTTCATGGATGGCATTATATTGATTCTTTTGCGGATACTTATCCTGTAGCCATTGCCACTGAATTACTGAAGCCTCCAGAAGAGAAGTAGGAGTATCGGCATTGAATTCCAACAGCTTCGGCATCGTGTCAGTTCCGTCAAAAGCAAAGTCGAAGCGTCCGTACAGCGAAAGGTCGTCTTCTTCCCAGCTGGTTTTTATAAAATCAACAATATTGCGAGGTATGCACAAATCATCGAATCTGTCAGCTCTAATCACACGTTCAACAGCTTCGCAATACATATTATAGCATTCCCGGCTTGCCTCTTCCAAAATTCCTATTTCCTCGCTGCTGAATTCATAGCAGGCATTTTCCAGCCAATAATCCTGATGGAAGTCAAAACCAAGAGATTCTATTTTTTCTCTGAAATCATTTCTGGGAGACTGAACAATCCTTTTCATGAACGTATAGAATATGATTTACCAGTTTTACCGAACACACTTTTCGACTTTCCCCATACACCAGACGAAGAAGATTTCGTTTTCTGAACCGTTTCCTTCAGATTTACCGGAGGAGTTGTTTTCATTCCGTTCGAATTTTGCCATACGTTTGATTGCGGATAATAATAATGAGTAACACCCATAGGCGAAGTAATCATCCATCGCATAAGCATCGCGTTCCACAGCCAGTGATTTCCGGAATTATCCACATATTCTTCATTATCTTTCGGGTTTTCAGGGAGTTGCTTTTGCTCGCAGGCAAACAGTGTGAGTAGTGATAAAGATAAAACAAATAGTCTTTTATTCATAAATCTCAAATTTGCGCGCATAAAGATATATATTCTATTGATAAGAATTATTATTTAAGTTTTAAAACATGCAAAATATTTTAAAAAAAGTTATTGCATAAGTTGAATTAAGGAATATATTTGCAACAGAATAAAACAATAAATGTTAACTTAAAACAAACTAAAGCGAACCATAAGTTTAATGAAGTTATTCACTTTACTGTCGATATCTTCTTTAATGTATTAGATGCTGAAACTAGTTTCTGACTGATGGTTGGCATAAATTATTACTAAATTATGGAAAAGAAAAGAGTTTACAAATTTGGAAATGGTAATGCCGAAGGTAAAGCCGATATGAGAAATTTACTTGGAGGTAAGGGTGCGAATCTTGCAGAAATGAATTTGATAGGAGTTCCGGTTCCTCCTGGATTTACCATTACAACCGAAGTTTGCTCAGAATATTATGAATTGGGAAAAGATAAAGTTGTATCAATTCTTGAAAACGATGTCAAAGAAGCTATTTCAAATATTGAATCACTGATGAACTCCAAATTTGGAGATGTTGAAAATCCTCTTTTGGTTTCAGTCCGTTCAGGTGCCCGTGCTTCAATGCCTGGTATGATGGATACTATTCTTAACCTCGGACTTAATGATGAAGTTGTTGAAGGTTTGGCACGCAAGACAGGCAATCCACGCTTTGCATGGGATTCATACAGAAGATTCGTACAGATGTACGGAGACGTAGTTCTTGGCATGAAGCCTGTAAATAAAGATGATATCGATCCGTTCGAAGCTATAATTGAAGAAGTAAAAGAAGCTAAAGGTGTAAAACTCGACAACGAGCTTGATGTAGATGACCTAAAGACACTGGTTGTAAAATTCAAGGATGCCGTAAAAAAACAGACAGGAAAAGATTTCCCTACATCTGTTTACGAACAGCTTTGGGGTGCCATCTGTGCCGTGTTCAACAGTTGGATGAACGAACGCGCAATCCTTTACAGAAAGATGGAAGGAATACCGGCAGAGTGGGGAACAGCCGTTACAGTTCAGGCAATGGTGTTCGGAAACATGGGAAACACATCTGCAACAGGTGTTTGCTTCTCACGTGACGCTGCAACAGGCGAAGACGTGTTCAATGGCGAATATCTTATCAATGCCCAGGGCGAAGACGTAGTTGCCGGAATCCGAACTCCACAGCAAATCACCAAACTTGGTTCACAGAGATGGGCAGAACGTGCCGGAATCTCCGAAGAAGAACGCCTTGCAAATTACCCGTCAATGGAAGAAGCATTGCCGGAAATATACAAACAGCTCGACGAGCTGCAGACAAAACTGGAAATGCACTATCGTGACATGCAGGATATGGAATTCACAGTTCAGGAAGGAAAACTTTGGTTCTTGCAGACTCGTAACGGAAAACGCACCGGCGCAGCAATGGTGAAAATCGCCATGGACTTGCTTCACCAGGGAATCATTGACGAAAAAACAGCTCTTTTGCGCATCGAACCGAACAAGCTCGACGAACTTCTTCACCCTGTATTCGACAAAGAAGCTCAGAAAAAAGCTACAGTGCTTGTGAAAGGCTTGCCGGCATCACCGGGCGCAGCTACAGGACAAATCGTGTTCTTTGCCGACGATGCAGCAGCTTGGCATAAGGACGGAAAGAAAGTAGTGCTCGTTCGCCTTGAAACTTCTCCTGAAGATTTGGCAGGAATGGAAGCTGCCGAAGGTATTCTTACAGCTCGAGGCGGAATGACATCACACGCTGCCGTGGTTGCCCGCGGTATGGGAAAATGCTGTGTTTCCGGAGCCGGAACATTGAATGTCGATTACAAGAAGAAAACAATCGAAGTAGATGGAACAGTATTGAAAGAAGGCGACTATATTTCAATAAACGGTTCTACCGGCGAAGTATATATTGGTGAAGTTCAGACAAAAGCAGCTGAATTATCAGCAGACTTCACAGAATTAATGGCATTGGCAGACAAATATTCACGCCTGAAAGTCAGAACAAATGCCGATACTCCACACGATGCCACAATTGCACGAAGCTTCGGCGCCGTTGGTATTGGACTTTGCCGAACAGAGCATATGTTCTTCGAAGGAGAAAAAATCAAGGCAATGCGTGAAATGATTCTTGCCGAAAATTCCGAAGGACGCAAGAAAGCCCTTGAAAAGATTCTTCCTTATCAGCAGGCAGACTTCAAAGGAATATTCAAGGCAATGGCAGGATGTCCGGTCACAGTGCGTCTGCTCGACCCTCCATTGCACGAATTCGTTCCTCACGATTTGAAAGGACAGGAAGAAATGGCAGAAGCAATGGGAGTTTCCGTGAAATATATCCAGCAGAGAGTTGAATCACTGTGCGAACACAATCCTATGCTCGGACACCGCGGATGCCGTCTTGGCAACACATATCCTGAAATCACAGCCATGCAAACAAGAGCAATCCTTGGCGCTGCTTTGGAATTGAAAGCCGAAGGTATTGAAGCAATGCCTGAAATCATGGTTCCATTGACTGGTATTCTTTACGAATTCAAGGAACAGGAAAAGGTTATCCGTGCAACTGCCGAAGAATTGTTTGCCGAAAAGAACGACAGAATCGAATTCAAAGTAGGAACAATGATTGAGGTTCCGCGAGCTGCCCTCACAGCAGACCGAATCGCATCATCAGCCGAATTCTTCTCATTCGGAACTAATGACCTTACTCAGATGACATTCGGTTACTCTCGCGACGACATCGCATCATTCCTTCCAGTATATCTGGAAAAGAAAATCCTTAAGGTTGACCCATTCCAGGTTCTCGACCAGAAAGGTGTAGGTCAGCTAGTTCGTATGGCAACAGAAAAAGGTCGTGCTATCCGTCCTGATTTGAAATGCGGTATTTGCGGCGAACACGGCGGCGAACCTTCTTCAGTCAAATTCTGTCATAAAGTAGGTCTTAACTACGTCAGCTGCTCTCCATTTAGAGTGCCTATAGCTAGGGTTGCGGCGGCGCAGGCTGCTATTGAAGAAGCATAAGCTATATAGGATAATATTTGATTTAGGCTGTAACGAACTGTTTATCAGGCGTTACAGCCTAAGTTGTTTTTAGGCGGTTCGTGCATTTGTCCGCAAAAAATGAGCCAAATAAACGGTACTTGCATACACCACGCATACACTTTTGAACAGTGGCGCATACACCAACGCATACACCATTTAATAACTTATAAATCAATCTGATATGGCAACATTTAAAGTAGTCGTAAGAAAAAAGAGAGCTGACGGATTTTATCCAGTGTACATTCGTGTTGTCCACCGTTCAAGAATGGGTTATATTAAAACCGATAAACTCATTACGGACAAGCAAATCACCAAGAATGGCGAAATCAAGGATATTGTGGTCAACGAATATTGTTCACGAGAAATCCTACGTTATAGCGATATGATAAACCGTAAGGATGTCTCAAATTATTCTGTTGCTGAACTAATTGAATTCCTTATCCATTCAGATGAGGAAATATGTTTTAGTGACTATGCTACAAAATTCATTAACCGTATGGCCTCTGAAGGACATGAACGTAATGCTAAGAACTATCGCCTGGCTGTAAACCACCTCGAAAGATATTTAGGAACAACCAGAGTGATGTTTACTCACTTGTCATCTTCTGTTTTAACAAGATGGATTAATAGCCTTTCGTTGACGAACAGGGCGAAAGAAATGTACCCAACCTGTTTAAGACAGATATTCAAAAGGGCACTTATAGAGCTGAACGATGAAGAACGTGGTATCGTGCGAATCAAATACAATCCTTGGTTAAAAGTATCCATTCCAAAATCTGACAGTACAGTTCAAAGAGCCATCAGTGCAGAGGCATGTAGGGAGTTTTTCAATCGTCCTCTACCGGAAACCAAAATGATTTCATCTCTTCCGGAACTGGGCAGAGACGTGGCACTCCTATCCTTGTGCTTGGGTGGAATAAATACCGTAGATATATTTGAGCTTAAAAAAGAAAACTATAAGGATGGAGTTATCGGATATAAAAGAGCTAAGACAAAGCACAGCCGAAAAGACGAAGCCTATATTGAAATGCGTGTGGAACCGTTCATTCAGGCCACATTTGACAAGTATCTTTCAGACGAGAATGACGAATATCTTTTCAAATTCCATAAGCGTTACAGCAATCCGGACAGTTTCAATGCCAACGTAAACATTGGAATCAGAAAGATATGTGCTGATATGGGAATGAAGAAAGAGGATTACTACTGTTATTATACTTTCCGTCATACCTGGGCTACAATTGCCCAAAACGACTGTGATGCCAATCTGTATGAAGTTGCTTTCGGCATGAACCATAGTCATGGACTGAATATAACAAGAGGCTATGTCAAGATAGACTTCACTCCTGCCTGGGAACTAAATGCCAAAGTGATTGACTTCATTTTCTTCAGCAGCAAGAAGAGCAAGCAAGGCAAGGCACGTGACTTCGAGACACCGGCAGACAAGATGTTCCGTATCACCAAAAAGATGATGATCTATGGCCGTGCATATTTCAAAGGTGACGTTATCGGTGAAATAACAGACATTGGTTTCAGTAATGTAGACCAGGTTATCGACAGACTGGTTGAACAGTTACCCAAGGATATACCTATAGGATGTATGGTTCAGTTCCGTCTTATGAACTGTGATTCCAAGAAGGAAGTTGTGTATGAAAGAAGCAAGGGAAAAGGATTCATGTAATCGGAAAACTGAAACAAGCCATTAACACAAAGGGAGGATTCTACTTATCTTTATCAGAACCGTATCATTTCACTCACTGATACGGTTCTTTCTATTTGTCCGGTTGATTCCAGGGCATGATTTCACGGCCTATAATTATAGCAAAGACAAGTATGATAAGCTTCCATGTCAATATGAAAGCCTTCTTTACCAACCAGACAGTCAGACGTATGGCAATCCTAAAAAGCCAGAATACTAGTTTCAGGAGCAGCATACCGATAATAAGTACCGGCAGCAGATATATAATCAACAGCAGTTCAAACATAATGTGTAATATTTATGAGTATAAGAGTTTATTAATTATATAAATATACTAAAAATCAATGAGATACAGAAATTTGCGCAACACTATTTTCTTATTATCCGAGTAGATTTTCTACTGATTATCAGTGTTATATCATCATGATAACGAGGAATCTCCAAACTCTGATTACATGATTATTCTACCTGAATGTTTCTGCAATACAGTTCAGATAAAATAAGATTTCCCGATAGCCATTTCATCAGCTGAATCAGCAACAAGATTTTATTTTCCCTTTTATTGGGATTCCAATAACTTAGATAATCAGGATACTTTTACCATACTATCATGGTATCAGGACTACATATTATATTGGATATAGGTTTTATGAGAACAATAGCCATCTATTCCATATAACTACATCTTGTGTGTTTTTGAAACTTTGGTTTATCCAACCATAGATAACGGAACATTGTTTACTGATTACTTCGATTTGTATGGTTCTATGATTGAATAATGCTTGTAGCATCTATTTCAGAACACATTGAAATTGGCTTGATAGGTTCTAGGACTCTATACAACAATATTCCGCTATATGGATATTCCAGGACAACCGGATGTTACAGCACATGGTAAGCAGGAATATGCCTCCAAAGAATTGTGTTGTTGATTTCGGTTTGCAACAGCTTTCTCCGGTAAATTTGGGTATAATAATCATTCCCGGAAGGCATCGTTCTGCCGTGCAGAGTTTTCCAAGCAAGTTGTACTTTTGTGGCCACAAAACCCCGTTTCGTACTCTCAAAAGTAACTTGCCGAATGCTGGCGCATCGGAGCGGATAGCCGCTGTTTCGCATGGCGAAAGAAGGTCCGGGAAACCTAACCACCAATGTATCCAAGCATGAAGAATCAGAGAACCAAGTACATCAAGGTCAGAATGACACCAGAGGAAGTACAACAGTTTAAGGAGAAATCTGCCTCCTATTCATCTGTGAGTCATTATATACGCTCGGCACTGGCAGAGTATTCAGATATCGGAACCAAAAGACAACTTGAACTGATGAATGATTTGGGTTTGTTTTACCGGAAATATCAGAATGAACTTTCCTGGGCAGGAGGAAACCTTAATCAGTCGGTTAAACGTGCCAATGAGCTTGCGGTAGCCGGGTTACTCGCTCCCAGCTATATTCAGGAAGTTCTGTTACCGGTTATTCTTGAAACTCAGGAAACATTGAACAGAATAAAGAAAGACCTTGATTCTCTGACACAGAAAGCTGTCAGAATCTGAGTTATCAGTTACACGGTATTCAGTCATTTCAGATATTATTATTGTGTAACCGTAGATTAATGAACTTGAAGTATTTCGGTTTCTCAGTCACATAAACCATGATAATTAGAATTAAATATGATAGCAACCATATTACCGGGAAGCACGAACTTTCATGCTGTCGGTTACAATGAACATAAAGTCTCGAAAGGTGTTGCACGGCTTATCGAGATTCTGAATTTCGGTACACTCGGAACATTTCACAAACCAACCCTGAGTGAACTGGTCGGTTATCTCCAGAAGTACAGTTCACAGAACAGCAGAATCAGGAAACCACAGTTTCATGTGGCCATATCATGCAAGGGACACGAAATGTCGGAAGATGAGTTGCTGGATTTTGCACACCAGTATCTCAAGGAAATAGGATACGGAGAATCTGGTCAGCCGTTGCTTGTTTACTCCCATTATGACACAGAGAATACCCATCTTCATATTGTCACTTCGAGAGTGGCACCTGATGGAAAAAAGATTCAGCACAGCCATGAGCGCAGACGTTCTCAGGAAGTCATTGACCGTATTCTTGGTAACGACAGGAAAAAGAAAACGGCAGATGACATTAATTTGGCCAAGCTGTACACGTTCTCTTCATTTGCCCAGTTTAAGGCAATCATGGTTTCCATGGGATATGAGGTCTATCAGAAAGATGGGAATGTATTCGTCAAGTATGGTGGAAAGGTTCAGAAGGAAATTCCTTTTACTGAAATAGAAAGTCTTTTCAAGAGTGGCTATCGGGAAAGGACTCGTTGCCGTCAGCTCAGAAGTATATTAAAGAAATACCGTGACGTAAGTTCCAACAAGGAGGAGCTGCAAAAGGAATTGAAAACGAAGTTCGGTATTGATATTGTGTTCTTCGGCAAGAAGGATGCACCCTACGGATATATGCTCGTTGATCATGCAAACAGGACTGTCATTCATGGTGCAAGAGTGCTGGCTGTAGAGGAACTTCTGGACTTTGCTACACCTGAAGAGCGGTTCAACCGGATAGAGGACTATATTGACCGGTTATTTACACTAAATCCGAAGATTACCCAAAGTGAAATATACAGTAAAATAAGGAAGCAGCGTGCCTATATCAAGAAAGGCATCATTTATTTTGATGGCCAAAGCCGTCCGTTGAAACCTTTTATGGCAGAAGCTATCGACCGTAACAACCGTATAGCTATGGTTGAGATGTTCAGTCCGGCTACTGAGGCTGAACGGGATTTGCTTTGTAAGATATTCAAGGTTTCTCGGACAGATCTGGTAGATATATCTCCGGAAAGAACACACTACTACACTGATGCTGTAAACCGGTTGCGTGAGATATTCAATGATGAAACTGTAACTTCGGTCAAAAGCCAACTTCGTGAAGAGGGCTTTATTATACGTCAGGAAGAGGATGCAACTTATGTCATAAATTTCAATCAGCATATCATTATAAATCTTACTGAAGAAAACTTCAATCTTGACCGGCTAAAGAAACAATCTGTGAAACAAATTGAACTACAAAAATACCAGCAACAAACAAAGTCTACTTCACGTTTTTTAGGCAAGGCCAAGCTGCGTGATGTAGGTGGTGGTAGCCATAGTGAGAAACGTGAGTGGGAAGTTGGACAGAAAGGTAGCTATGATGATGTTGATGATGGAAGATCAATAAAAAGATGACAGACTCTATTTTTTGCAGGACACATATAACTGGGCTATCCAAATCCGGATAGTCCTTTGTTGTTTATTCTATTACTGTCTAAAAGCAGTTTTATACTTTAAACAGTAATAGGATAAATAATGATGGAATTATAAGATTTATATTCATTGAAGGATAATATAAAAAATATACTTAAATTGATAATTTATTACATGCCTAATAATGTAATTAAACAGATATTTATAGTTGACGGTATGAAAACGTTTCTTTCCATTAGCTATTTAATTCTTTACGGTATTTCAATGGAGTTATGCCTGCTCTTTTCTTGAAGAACTTACAAAAGGATGAAGCGTCAGAAAAATGCAGAACCTCGGAAATTTCGTCTACAGAATTTGTTGATTGATTAAGTAATATACAAGCTTTACAATAGAGCAATTCATATATTAATGTAGAAACTGAATGTCCGGTTATTTCTTTAATAACCACATTGAGATGGTGTTCTGATAATGACAATTTTGAAGCATAATAAGAAACATTATGCTCTTCTTTATAATTAACTCTCAACAATTTAACAAATGAAGAGAATATTTCATCAGCTCTTGTCTGCTCTTTTGAGTATGCAAATATGGAATGATAGTTATTCCATATATCAATCCAGTCCAAAGAAAAAGTAATAAAAGAATTTTGTATGACCTCAGCGTGTAGATGATGATTTGTCTGGGATAATCTTCTTTTTATATTATTCATATTCTCTGATATACAAAGACATTCATTATCATTAAGTTGCAGAAACGGATTCTTGTAAATCTTCAAACTTCTGTTTAATTGCTTGAATACCTTTTCCATTGAAGGTGTAATATCCAAAATAGATTTGTAGGTAAGCAGCACCTTTGCAGAGAAATTATCATCTACAACTATTATTTTAAACAAATGTATGGGAGAGATTATAAGAAAACCATTTTTAGAAACTTCATAAGGTTGCTTGTTTATTTCAAATCTGCCACAACCATCAGTAATCAGCATATATAAATAAAACTGATTTTCTATGACAGTATCGTCATTTAAACACCCTTTATTTATTTGGAATGCTGTTATAGCATATTTTTGTATTTCCTGTTTTTCTGATTCCTTCAGTAAATTGATAATATTATATGATACCAAATTTCCCATTACCAATGATATAAATTATATTCAATATCCACTTAAAACCATTTTTTGCAAAGATAAAACTTCATTGAGTACCCTGCAACCTCTACTTTTGCAAAATAAAAAAACGACATGAAATTTATCAGAATTATCTTTTTTACTGTATTGCTTCAGATTATAAGTACAGATGTCATAGCTCAAAGCGATACAATAAAACTATCAATGCAACAGTTTTTTGATATTGCAGACATTAAAAGCCATTCTATAAAGGAAGCGGAATATTTAATTGAGAATGCCCTGCATGAATTGGAACATATAAAGATGCAGTTTACTCCGGATATAAACATAACTGCAACAGCCGGTTATCAGGGAAATGCTACTATTATGAACAGAAACTTCACGAATATCGAATCCGTTGTTTTACCACATTTTTCAAATAATCTTTCTTTGCAGATTAACCAGCCCATATTGGATATGGCACTGAACAAGGAAAAAGAGTTACGTAAATCAACCAATAAAGTTCTTGACGTTCAGCTTCAGCTAAAAAAACAGGATATAAGGTTTATGCTTGCCGACTGGCTCTTGCAGTACATTAAATATATGAATATGAATGACATCCTTGAAAAAGACAGAGCAAGAATCCATAAGCTATTACAAGAAACCAGTTATAGATATGAACAGGGTACTGCATTGAGAAGTGACGTTACATACTATAAACTTGAATTACAAAAGCGCGAACTGGCTATTATTAAAAACAATAATTTACTGAAAATACTAAATTTCCAGTTTACAAGGATTTTAGATCTTCCTGAAGATACAGTAGTTATACCTTATGAAGAAATACCATCGCCTCAAAAATTAAGGGAAATAAATTCACAACCTGCATATTCATTGTCTTATATAGAAAGCATTAATCAATATAATGAATCATTAGCAAATGAGGCATTTGTGAAATCAGTAAAATGGCCTCAATTAAGCGGATGGTTTGAAAACAATCTTACCGGGCCTTTATCATCATCCACACCTCCGCTTAACAAAAATATAAACAACTGGGGAGTTGGTATCAGACTGTCATACAACATAGGGAATTTATACAAATACAAAAGTAAAATTAAATCTGCTAAAAGTTTAAGTAAGTCTATGGCAGAACATTCCGAATTGGTGTATAGAAAAAATGAAACAGAATTATTTACCGTAAAGACAAAGCTAAATGAGTTGTTGGAAGAATTCGATATCATGACAGAACAGATTCGATTGGCTGAAGACTTGTATAATCTTACTTATGAAAGGTATTCCGGCGGTACCGCCATACTTACAGAAATGCTGGATGCCCGTAACAATCTGTTGCAGGCAAATATAGAATATCTGGATATACAGATTGAGGCATATTATCAGTATTGTATCATAAAAAAAATAATGGGAGAGTTATAATATGGAGAATAAAAATGAAAAGAGGAATAAAATAAACCGTATAATCCGTTATATTGCCATAGTTCTGCTTGTTTTGGCAGGATTTTATATAGTAAACAATTGTTTGTATATTGGGAATGTTGAATATACGGAAAATGCACAAGTCCGACAACTTGTAGTACCTGTGAACAATCGTGTAAAAGGGTATATCCGGAAAATATACTTCAATGAATTTCAGAATATACAGAAAGGAGATACACTGTTGATAATTGAAGATGAACAGTATATCTTGGCATTAAATGAAGCGGAAGTTGCATATCAAAAAGCTGTAACACAAAAAATAGAATCGGAAATATTACTCCATACAGCAGAATCGGAAATTATAATAGCGGAATCGGAAATCAAGAAAAACGAAGCAGAAAAAGAAAATGCTCTAACTGCATACAAACGATACGAGAACCTTATAAAAAAAGAGGCTGTGACCAAGGAGCAGTTTGACAATGCTCAGGCTGATTATCAGGTAAAACTTGCACAATACAATACCAGCAAAGAAAAAAAGTCAAACGCCATACTTAAAAAAAGACAGCAAGAACAACGCATACAGCTGGCAGAATCAGAAATAAAACTGACATCCTTAAAAAAGAATCTTGCCAAACTGAATCTCTCATATACTATACTGACAGCTCCATGCAGTGGAGTAATTGGAAGAAAAAACATTCAGGAAGGACAGCTGGTACAAGACGGACAGACTTTATTGAATATAGTGGACGGTAATGAAAAATGGATTATGGCCAACTTTCGTGAATCACAGATAGCTCATATTGCTGAAGGACAAACTGTGGAGATAAAAGTTGACGCCTTTCCATACATGAAATTCTCCGGAACAGTTTCATCATTGTCGGATGCAACAGGATCTGCATTTTCCATTGTTCCACAAGATAATTCTACAGGAAATTTTGTGAAGGTAGAACAGAGAATACCGGTACGCATAGAGTTCGATAAGTCGGATGTTGATAAAGGTCTTATCAGAAAACTCCGTGCGGGAATGAACGTTGAATGTCTTGTTAGATATTGAAAATGGAAAAGAACAGCATAAGATGTTTCAGAAACTTTGTTCCTGAAAGAATGCGATTATGGATAATGATTCTTTGGTCGTTTGTATTTCTTCTATCTGGAGCATCACACATGGCAACCATGAATATGCAAGTAGGCAGATTCTCTTTTATCCAGGAAGACGCCACTATGATTGGGTTTATGGCTTTTATCGGTATGAATATCAGTTTTCCGATGTTATTCAGGCTCCGGTTCAGATTTACCACTAGAGAACTCATGTTGGCATCATCCTTTGTAGTAATATTATGCCATATTTGTCTGCTCGCTACTGACAATGTAGCATTGCTATGTTGCGTAAGTCTTGTTGCAGGATTTTTCAGAATGCTTGCCGTTTTTGAGGCAATGGTCTGTATTCAGCTTATAGTTACACCGAGCAGGAATTATGCCATATTTTACTCTGTTGTATTTGTAATAGTGCAAGGCAGTTCGCAATTATTTACACCTGTTATTACAGATATTGTATGTCACTCATCCTGGATTTATTTTCAATGGATTGTAATACTATCGTTGGTGATTACAGCAATATTCATAATGGTACTGATACGTCATTACAGAGAAGGAAAACGTATCCCTTTATATGGAATAGACTGGCTGGGCTTTATTCTATGGGGAGTTATTCTTACAGCCTTACTATTCATTATGACATACGGTAAATATCTAGAATGGGGACATTCCTTACATATTAGATTTGCCATTATAATTTTAACGGCAGCATCAATATTACAATATATGAATATTAAAAGTATCAAACGACCATATATAAATCCGGCAGCATGGAAGTATCCGAAGCTAATGAAAATATTTGTACTATTCGGTGCAATATACATTATTCAGGCAGCTCCCGGTATGTTACAAAATCCTTATATGGGAAGTGTACTCAAATTAGACCAGCAGAATATCTCATATCTGTCATATTTCTCGTTAGGAGGCATGATAATAAGTGCTTTGCTGTGTTACACGTTTTTCAGAAAAAGAAAAAGATTGAGAGGTATTATCATTAGCGGATATTGCCTTTTTATTGTATATCTTGTCATGATGTATTTCTATATAAATCCGGAATGTAACATTGAAAAATTCTACTTCCCGGCTTTTATTCGAGGATTTGCGCTTTTATGGCTTTACATAATACTTACACTGTATATATCCTACATCGTACCTTTTGTACACAATTTCCAGTCTTTATGTATTATAGGTTTTATGAGAATGTCGTTAGGAACTCCTATAGGCATGTCCCTGATAGATAACATGCTGTTGTATCTACAGAGAAAAAATCTTACCGTTTTAAATTCTGAAATAGACTCTCTTAACCTCCGGGCTATTGAAATGCCTTACAACGATTTGGTTTCTTTGGTAAACCAACAGATATATATGGTCTCAGTTAAGGAAATATTCGGATATCTTATAATCGGAGCTGTTATACTACTAATAATGATGCTATTTGAACGTAGAGTACAAATCAATAACTTCAAATATTCTTTTCCAAGTATGAAACAAATAAGACAATTGGCAAGACACTTACTTAATCCCCAATAAATTAATCTCTTATAATTTGAAAATAAAAATAACAAAAAAGCTCCATAATCATTGATTATGGAGCTTTTGCGGAAGCTGGGGAACTCGAACCTTTCAGCTTCAACTCTGTATATCAATTAGTTTTACACTTGTCAACACTTTCTTCTGTAGCATTTTTGTAGCAAAACTGCCAAATCTCTAATGAACCCTTGTTGACAACCTCCGTCATCACTAATTCACGGTTCAAAGGTAATCTTTTTCGAACTAAAAGCCAAATGATTGATAATAAATATTTTCCAAAGCTCTCTGCTACACTTTTAGTGCAAGGTGCAAGCCCCTTAATATATAAAGAGGCTTGCACCTTGCACTAAAGGAGTTTCTACTATGGTTTATAACCAAATATATACGTCAATCAACAGTAAATTATCCAGCAACTATTATTTCACAGAAATAATTTCCCTTACAAAAAACACACCAGCATAATCCGCAGCAAAGCCATCATTCCACTTTCCGTTGTATTCTACTTTCAAAACTGCCTGCAACGGCTTTCCATTCTTACGTCCTTTAGTTGCCTTATCATATATATCATTCAAAGAGTCTGTTTTATCCACTATCCAATATTCTTCGCTACTGTCTTCAGGTTTAAAAGAACGAACTTCATGACCAATAGTCAATGTACCTTTCAATGTATATAATTCATCTTTAGATATTTCACCATTAAGCTGAGAAATCGTTGAACCGGAAAATGAGATGCTGTTTTCGTCAAATAAAGGAGCATCCTGGCCTATTTCAATGAAAATAGCCTTGCCCGGATTACTGTCATGTATCTCGAAGTATCGTTTTCCACTGTTACCGACACCCCATCCGTTGCATGGAGCAGGAACAGGTTCTGACTGCATCTTTTCATTGATTATCGTAGCATAATCTCCATCAGGAACCATAATGAATTTTCTGACTCCTTGTTTCATTGACTTTATTTCTTCAAACTTACAAGTCTGTCCTTTATCCCAGCTTGAAGAAGTTTCCAATGTTCTGATAACATCATTTATATCCTTATTAGGTAGATTAAAAATCTGTATAAGTCTATGTGGAATTTTATCTCCTTTTCTTACCATTGATATACCCGGTAAAGACGGATCAGCTATTAATCGTATATTTTCATTTTCCTGGGCCCAAAGTGTGAGACCGGCACCTGAGAGCTGTTTCCATACAAAGCCATCATATGCTTTTCTTGTGGGTTCATTATTCGCTGCTTTTGAAGTACCATTATCCTTGATAAATACAATATTTCTGTTGTTTCTTTCTACGACAAGCGTATCTATATTACATCTGACAATTCTCATTGTATCAGAGAACTGGATAGTCTGTCCGTTACCTATACTTTCTCCATTCAATATCAGTTTGTTATCCGATACACTCCACTGATGATAAAGCAAAGTCCTCATACCTACCGACTCTGCAGAACCGTCTTCTTTTAAGTCCATACCTTGTACATAAGATACTCCCTGTGGAAGAACCTCTATCCAACGGCCTGTCAAATTAATGTTATTATTGGAAGAGCAGGCACATAATGTCAGAACTAAAATTGAAAGAATCTGTTTCATACTATATTATTATTTTTAATCGCGTCTATTTACATAACAAATGTATCATCTGATCTACCATATATGGTTTCCACTCATCAATCAGATCATTAAACTCTTTATCTGATTCCATAAATATCAGATTCTTGCTCAAAAAAGGGAATGACATAAGCCCATAGAATGTGTTGAACACTATTCTCAAAGGGACTTGTTTTATATCCCCTTTATCCATGGCAGACTGCAGATATATTGCTATCTGATTAAGAAACTTATCCATATATACGGGTTTTACAGCCTTTATGAAATCTTTTGCATTACGGTTTATTTCACGCATTACAAACATAGGCATATATGGATTATTTTTGGCAACTTCAAGATATGTATCAACAACAATCTTTATTTTCTCTGAAAACGGCTTATTGTCATCTACGAACACATCCTGTATCTTTGGAATGAACGACTGTATAATAGACAAAAAGACAGCCTGGAACATCTTGTCCTTTGTACGATAGTAATAATGCAGAGTCGGACGGTTTATACCCACTCTTGCTGCAATATCACTCATACTTGCACCGTCAAATCCCTTTTCTATAAAGACTTCTTTAGCTACAGCTATAATTTTCTCTTCCAGAATATTATTTTCCATATTTTGAATTATTATTTTTCAAGTTTATCTACAAACAACAGCATACGGTTAATTATGTTCACTTCACTGACACCGCTGTCAAAGTCCAAAGATAATATATTAATATCAGGGACTAAAGTTTTTATCCTCTTTTCTATTCCCTTAGAAACAATATGGTTGGCAATACAGCCAAAAGGCTGTAAACTGATGACATTTTTCACTTCTTTTCTGGCTAATGACAGCATCTCGCCAGGTAAAAGCCAACCTTCACCGAACTGTGCATTCAATGATATAGCCTTACGTGCTTCTTCTGCCTGTTCAAATATATCCTCAAAACATGTAAAATAGCGGAACTTCCAAGCTGCATCATTAAATTTATCTATTTCTCTGCGAATTATTTTATAAATCCATAGATAAACAAAGTCAGGATAATCCTTACCACATATATTTGACTTAACATTTACTTTTATGTTTACAAAGCTTTGCATAAAGAAGTCGGTCAGTACCGGAGGTACTACCTCAATACCGCGTTCTGACAGCCACGATAGTAAATTCCTGTGTGCAAAAGTGTTGAATTTCAGATATATTTCTCCGACAATGCCGACTTTAGGACAGTCCTTTTCCATACATATCCTGTTAAAGTCTGCTGCGGCAAGAGAAAGATAATTCAGGAGTTCTTTTGAATGGTTTTTGCGGATCAGCTCATCTGCCACATTCAGATACATGTCCTTAAGTTTTTCTGCTTCACCTTTGTTTCTTTCCCTTACAACGGACGCATAGTAGAATTTGGATATACAGTCACTGTAGAGGACTGCACGGAAAGCAACCGGCAATACTTTAAGCCAGTTTATCCTGAAAGCTGGCTGGTCATTTTTTATTGAACCTGACATGGTAAGTGAAACGACCGGAGTGTTTTCATATCCTGCATCTACCAGGGCTTTTTTGATAATGGCAATATAGTTGCTGGCGCGGCACTGGCCTCCTGTCTGCGTCATGGCTATTACAGAATTGTCCGGATCGTATTTACCACTTTTGAAAGCTTTAATGATGTCTCCAACAACAAGAGTTGCAGGATAACATATTTCATTGTTGGCATATTTTAGCCCCCATTCACATGACTGACTGTCACTTAGAGGAAGATTCTCAACATCGTAACCTGCCACTTTCATAACAGCCGGTATGAGAGGAGATATAAACGGCGTAAAGAATGGTACAAGGATTTTCCTGTTCCGGTACTCATCGTCATATACCGGTACAGTCTTGAAATCATGATGTGCGTGTCCTGTATGTTTGTTTTCTTCTGCCAGACGGATACTCTCAATCAATGAACGGACCCTGAGCTTCATCGAACCTACATTATTGACATCATCCAGTTTCAGAAGAGTGAATACTTTCCCGTTTCTAATGAGAAGATCCCTGACTTCATCAACAAGAAAGGCATCAGGTCCGCAGCCGAATGAAGTAAGTTCGACAAACTGAATCTTTGAATCCTGCGCACATGCCCATTTTGCAGCTCGAAGTATTCTGTTTGGATATGACCATTGAGGAAGAAAATGAACGTCATCCAGGTCTGTTTCTTTATTTCTCACAAAATCATCTGTAATTATGCTTATACCCATATCTGCAAGCATGTCAGACACTTTGTGCTGAATCAGCATATCTGTGTGGTAAGGACGTCCGGCAAGCAGAACCGTCATTCTGTTTTCCTCGAGTGCCTTGTTTAATATTGTCTCATTTCTGGTGATAAGTTCATTTATAAATCTGTCCTGTTCTTGACATGCCTTTTCAAAAGCGGTCTTTACTTTACGTGAATCAACACCAAGGGATTTAAGATATTCTTCGCATTGTTTAAACAGCAGCTTCTTGTCTTTAAAGTTAATGGCCGGGGAATCTATAACAGCACCGGAACCCTGGACACTTTTTATCACTTCAGAATAACCGGTAACAATCGGGCAGTTATAGCTGTTCTGTTCCTTGCCCTGACGCTCGAATATGACAAAAGGCATAAATATCCTGTCAACTTTCTTGTCTATAAGATTTTGTATATGGCTGTGAACAAGCTTTGCAGGGAAACAGATGTTATCAGACATGACCATTCTGGCATTGCATTCATATCTGGTGTAATTGGATACATCCGACAGCACGACCTTGATGTTACATGACTCCAGCAGTGTATGCCAGAACGGATATTCCTCATACATGTTAAGGCAACGCGGAATACCGACTGTAAGAGTTGAATTATCAGCTATTGACTTACGTGAAAAGAGCAGTTCATTCTTTATCTGATACATATTTTCACCACGTTTCATGTTTTTTTCTCCGTTGGTGAAAACCCTCTCACACCGATTGCCTGAATAATAGCGTTTCCCGTTTTCAAAATGATAACAGATAACCGGACACTGGTTGTCGCATCCTTTGCAATTTAAGGTGCGTGAGGTAAATCCGGCCATGCTTACCATGGTCTCAAAAGGAATTTCACGGCAGGAATGCTCACGGGCATAAAGGGCACATCCGAATGCACCCATCAGTTCCGGTATATTACATCTTGTAACTTTCATACCGGTATGGATTTCCAAAGCTCTTACAATGGCATCGTTTCTCATTGTACCACCCTGAACAACAAGATGATTTCCCAAAACGGAAGTATCTTTCAGTTTAAGAACTTTATACAGACAGTTCTTCACTACTGAGTAAGCAAGGCCGGCTGAAATATCTTCCACCGTAGCACCTTCACGAAGTACCTGTTTTACTTTTGAGTTCATAAAGACTGTGCATCTGGTTCCAAGATCAGCCGGACAAGTGGAACGGCAGGCAGCCTGAGAGAACTCCGGTGCTGTATAACCAAGCGTCTTGGCAAATGTTTCTATAAAGGAACCGCAACCGGAAGAACATGCCTCATTTATCTCTATTCTGTCTATTACACCATTGTTTATAAAAATGGCTTTCATATCCTGACCGCCAATATCCAGAATAAAGGATACTTCCTTGTCAAAATGGTGTGCACCCATATAGTGTGCAATAGTTTCAACTATACCGTAATCCAATTGGAATGCAGCTTTTATCAGGTCTTCACCATAACCGGTAGAGCAGCTTCCTTTTACGACAAGCTGTGTTCCAGTTTTGCTGCATTCATCAAGCAAACCTCTAAATCCCTTTTCTACTGTTTCAATAGGTTTTCCTCCATTGTTGCTGTAAAATGAATAGATAAGATTTGCATCTTTATCAGTCACAACGATTTTAGTTGTTGTTGATCCTGAGTCTATGCCTATATAGACTTCCTGTTTACCTGGTTTTAGAGTTCCTGTTTTTACAACATTCTTCTGTTTTTCTTCTTTCCACTTATCATATTCTTCAGAGTTTGAAAAAACAGGTTTGAGACCGTCTTTACGTACAGCAGTTTCTTCTGGTTTCTCTAAAGTCGCGATAAGCGAGGACAAAGAAACTATATACTCCTTCTCAACATGAGCAAGTGCTGTTCCCAGAGCCGGAAGCTGTGTTCCGTTTTCCGGTAAGATAATGTCATCGTTATTGACTGACAGATATTCGATAAAAGCCTTTCTAAGAGCAGGAATGAAAGTAAGAGGTCCGCCACAGAAGAGAATCGGAGTCTTTATATCATATCCTCTTGCCAGGGTTACAACCGTCTGCACTGCTACTGCATGGAAAATGGAAGCTGCAATATCCTCACGACTCACATTCTTGGCTATAAGATTTTGTATATCAGTCTTACAGAAAACGCCACAGCGTGAAGCTATCGGATATACATGTGTAGCATTCATTGCCAGTTCATTCATTTCATCCACACTGACACCAAGAATAATGGCCATCTGGTCTATGAAAGCCCCTGTACCTCCGGCACAGTTGCCGTTCATACGTAGGTCAACAGCTTCTGAATCCTTAAAGAAAACAACTTTGGCATCTTCACCTCCTATATCTATCATAGATACTATATGTGGATATTTATTCTGAACAGCCTTTGTTGCTGCAACCACTTCCTGCACAAACGGAATACCATATTTTTCTGAAAGTCCCATTCCAACTGAACCTGTTATTCTTATAGCAATATCTTCATTATTTACTATAGTTCCCAGTTCTTTAAGCATTAAAATAATCACATCCTTTGCCTTCGCATTATGCCTTTCGTATTTTGAATATATGATACGACCTTCTTTATCTACAGCAACCATTTTTGCAGTTGTTGAACCTACATCTAAACCTAACTTAATCATATATTTATATGTGTTTGACTATTATTCTGACACTATTGTCAGACACAAATGTAAAAACAATTACATCAATACCAAAGAAATTGGTTATGTAATCTTGTGATTTAACTTTCTACAACATTTAAAAAAGATTTCTTAACGGTGGTTATATCCTAAATAAGGATTATGATATAAAGTAATGTATTGCTAATGTATACTTATCGTAATAATGACATTCTGTATTCTTTTGTTGTCATTCCCACATTTTTTTTGAAGAATTTACAGAAAAAAGAAGGATTAGGAAAATTTAATTCGTAAGATATTTGCTCTGTTGTTTTATCTGTAGTCTGTAACAAAATCTTTGCTTCAAGAATTGTATAATGGTCAATCCATTCTCTTGGTGTATGACCACTAGTCCTCTTAATTATGTCGCACAAATATTTAGTTGATATATACAGTTTCTGTGCATAAAAATCGAGCTTTTCTCTTTTCTTGAAATTGCTTATAGTAAGCTGTATAAACTGTCTGAAAATTTCTTCATTCCTGTTATGTCTGTTCAAGTCTTTTTCCATGACAAAAATACTTGTGATATAACAAATAAAAGCCTGCAGGATAGAACGGATAATTTTATTTTGAAAAGGATAAGGATGTTTATAGTCCAACTGCATTTCAAAGAAGTTATAGTAGTTTTGTATCATACTGCATTCTTTAATTGACAGATTCATACAAGGGTATTTTTGTATATAAAGAAACAGAGGCAAAGTTTCGTCAACCCTTTCTAATGTATCTTCCAGAAAATTTTGTGAGACTATAAGCAACATTCCTTTGATATCATTTGATATCTTTTTATATTGAATTATGTCATTTGACAGTGTTATAATTAATTCTCCAGGATTAATCTGGTGTTCAACCCCGTTTATATCTATAATCATTTCTCCTGAAAAACATACACCTATAGTAGCAGCATTAATTCTTATAGGACAGCTCGACGTAGAAATATTAATTTTATCCAGCCTGTCAATAATAATAAAGTTATCATCAATACAGGATACATCACCTCTGATAACCTGATTAATTGATGTCATTAATTTTGTTGTTCCGTTCATAGTTTTTTTCGCAAAGTTATCCGTTATTATCTTATTTTCAATATGAAACAGAATAATGGAACGCATTTCTTGAATAATAGAACATAATTTCAATCATTGCGGATTTTAGAACATCACTCAGGAATAAACGGTTATGTATCATCCACTTTTTATACAGAACTTTGCGGCGTAAAAAACAAATGTATTATGTCAAAATCAATATTAAGTTTAGTTGCTTTAGCTTTGATAGCTACAATTAGTTCTTGTAAAAAGCAGGTAGAAGAAGCACACCATGCTCCTTTGGTTAAAACTACCACTGCTACAGTCAATAACCTGAGTGAAAATCATAATTATCCTGGCATTGTTAAGCCACAGGACGATTTGTCTATTTCGTTTAGAGTAAACGGACAAATTGAAAGTTTATTGGACAAATCAGGAACGGAAGTAAGAAAAGGTGATTTGCTTGCCACATTGGATTCCCATGATTATGAGATTAATGAGAAAGCTGCATTGGCTGCATACCAGCAATCGGATAATGAGTTTAATCGTATTAAGCAACTCTATGCGTCCAAAACCATATCACCCAATGATTTTGAGAAAGCAGAAGCTGCACATAAAGTTGTACTTTCTAAATATCAGGCTGCCAAGGATGCTTTAGAATATACCAATATTAGAGCCCCTTTTGATGGCTATATACAAAATATCTACCACCAGAAAGGGGAAATTGTACAAGCCGGCATGCCTGTCATTTCTTTTATTTCAAAGAATACCCTGAAGGTAGAAGTATTCCTGCCTTTCCGAGATTTTGAAAGAATTGACAGCCTTACCAGCAGTTGGCTGGAGATAAATGGCAAACACATAAACTTAGAACTTGGCAGTATCAGTCAACAGGCCAATGCGGCACAACTTTATAAAGCTGAATTTATTATTCAGCCGAAAGATGCAGCAGAGCATAAGATTGTCGCCGGAAAAAACTGTCAGGTAAGACTGACATTCTCTTCACCTGATATTGAGAAAACAGTAAGCATACCACTTTCGGCCATTATGAACTCGAACAACGAAACATCAGTATGGGTTTTGGAAAAACAGAACATTGCTAAAAAAGTAAATATAAAAATACGGAATATAGACCATGACAAGGTAACAGTATCCGGAATAAATGAAGGACAGCAGGTTGTAGTAAGCGGTATTCATTCTATTAAAGAAGGGGAAGCCGTAAACATCATGTCTGCCCCATCTAAAACAAATATAGGAGGAATGTTATGAGAAGTATTTCTGAATATGCATTGACAAACAAGGCTCTGATAAAGTTTTTTATTGCTTTATTGATAGTTGGAGGTGTGTGGGGATTCTACTCTATGAGTAAAATGGAAGATCCGGAGCTGATGGTAAAGCAGGCACTTGTAATGACTGTCTATCCGGGTGCTGATGCCCACAAGGTAGAACTCGAAGTTTCTGACAAATTGGAGAAAGCCATCAGACAAATGGGAGACATTGATTATATAGAGTCGAAATCAATGAATGACCTTTCATTGATAAAAGTAGTTCTGAAAACAACAGTGCCAAGCAAAGATCTGGAACAGAAATGGGATTTGCTGAGAAAGAAAATTGTAGATTGTACATCACAATTGCCTTCCGGTGCTTCTGTACCACAGGTATTAGACGATTTCAGTGCGGTTTATGGTATGTTTTATACCATTACTGCCGATGGCTTTTCTGAGCGTGACATGCTGCATTATTCCCAGTTCATACAGCGTGAGCTGATAAATCTGGAAGGAATACGCAATGTACAGCTTTATGGTACTGCTACACCCACTGTTGAAATAGTTATTGACAAGGACAAAATGGCCCGTCTTGGAATTTTACCGGCAGAGATTATTACAACCCTTCAGGATCAGGACAAAACCGTTTATGCTGGTTATTTCAACAGCGGTGAGGAAAGAATGCGTGTAAATGTGTCAGACACGTTTCACTCCTTGGATGAAATCCGTAATCTGATGATTCACGGGCATGAATCAGATATGTTCCGTCTGAAAGATATAGCTGATGTAAGAGAGGCATATGAAAATCCGCAGCGTAATAAGATTGTCTATGACGGCCAAACAGCCTGTGGCATAGCAATAGCCATGGAATCCGGTTATGATATTCTGAAGGTCGGTGAAGTAGTAACCGCGCGTTTGGAAGAATTACAGAAAGAACTGCCGTCAGGCTTTCAATTTCATAAGGTTTTTTATCAGCCAGAGCGTGTAGATGATGCTATCAATAACTTTATTATAAATCTGATAGAGTCAGTGGTAATTGTCATAGTAATCCTGATGATTACAATGGGATTCAGAAGCGGTGTGATTATAGGTACAGGACTTGTAATCACGGTTTTAGGCTCTTTTGTTGGACTTTACTATTTTGACGGTACCATCCAAAGGGTATCTCTTGGTGCATTTATCATTGCCATGGGTATGCTGGTTGATAATGCAATAGTGGTAGTTGATGGTATTCTTGTGGACAGTAAAAGAGGTATGAAAAGGCCTGAATCACTGGTGCATACTGCCAATATCACGGCTCGTCCGCTTCTTGGAGCTACTTTGATTGCCATCATTGCTTTCATGCCCATCTCATTGTCTCCCGATATGGCTGGTGAATATGCCCGTGATCTGTTTGTTGTACTAGCTGTATCCTTACTGTTGAGCTGGGTGCTGGCTCTTGTACATGTGCCGATACATGCAAACAGCTACTTGAAGCTTGACAATAATGTTTCTTCTGACGAAGTGTTCAATTCACCATTGTATCGCAAATTCCGCAGCATGCTGATGGTATTTCTCAGACACCGTTTTATCACACTCACATGTGTTGTAGCATTGCTGCTCGTCAGTATGGCATGCTTCCGGCTGTTGCCACAGACATTCTTTCCAGACCTGACTTACAATCAGATTTACATGGAATATAAACTGCCGGAAGGTTCACGAATTGAAAAAGTGGAAAAGGATCTGACAGAAATAACGGATTTCCTGAAATCTCAAAAAGAAGTAACCCATGTAACCATGTCGTTAGGTGGTACACCTGCACGTTATAACCTTGTACGCTCGGTAGCCGATCCGAGTCTCCGCTACGGTGAACTGATTATTGACTTCAAAGACAATAAGGATATCGATGCCTGTATGAAAAAATGGCAAGCCTATTTAAACAGTCGTTATCCCGATTCATTTATCCGTTTGAAGAAATATAATATTATGTACATGGAATTCCCCGTTGAGCTGCTTATATCTGGTCCAGACCCTCAGGTTTTGAAGAATTTAAGAGATTCAATACAGGATATTATGCGTCAGGAGCCTTCAGCAACATTGGTTACAGACAACTGGGATGATCCTGTGCTTGACATCAATATAAATTATGACCAGCAATTGGGAAGAAGGGCAGGACTGAGCAGGACTGATGCCGGCATGTCATTACTGTCCGCAACCGATGGAATTCCAGTGGGTCGCTTCTACGATGGTAACATCTCACAGAACATACTGCTTAAAACATCCGGTTATGATCAGCTTGACAATGTCCAGTTGTGGAATGTAATGCCCGACATCAACACTCTAACAAACGAATCGCGGGTTAAAGACGTACTGATGAGCGGTGCAGACAAAAAAGATCTTATTATAGGTCTCACTTATGCCAAACCTGTGAATTCAGTAACTGATAGTCTGAGTTATGTGTGGAAAGATCCTGTAGTATATCGCTACAATGCACAGCGTGCTATAATGGTACAATGCAACAATGCGTCAGGATACACTGCTGAAAATACACGGCAGGCACTGGAAAAGAAAATCAAGGAGCAGATACATTTTCCCGAAGGATATACCATGAAATGGTTGGGTGAATATAAGGCAAGTACTGATTCAAACAAATACCTGTTCATGAATTTTCCGATAGCCATCATCATGATGTTTGGTATTCTGATTTATTTGTTCCGTGATTTCAAGAAACCCATCATTATTTTCCTATGTCTTCCTTTGGCTTATATCGGCATTGTGTTTGGAATCCTGGTAAGCGGAAAACCGTTCAGTTTTGTAGCCATCGTCGGTGCACTGGGACTTATCGGTATGATGATAAAGAACGGAGTTGTACTAATCGATGAGATTACAGCTCAGATGAATGCAGGAGCAAAACCGGTAGATGCACTTCTTGCTGCATCATCCTCACGCCTTCGCCCCGTTATGATGGCATCCGGGACTACGATACTTGGAATGATACCGCTAACATCCGATGCCATGTTCGGACCAATGGCAGTAGCCATTATGGGAGGTCTACTTGTGGGTACCATCATCACGCTGATGATTATACCAGTATTTTATGCATTATTCTTTAAAATAAAATGTGACTGATTATGAAAAAGATTATAATTGCCTGTATATTTTCATTCTGTTCTCTTTGGGGATATTCCCAACAATTGACACTGGAAGAATGCTGTGATATTGCAGCAGCAAATAACAAGCAGGGGAAACTGGCTGATTTTTCTATACAAAAAGCCCAATTGCAGTTAAAGAACATGAACAGCAATTTCCTTCCAAAGTTATCAGCTGCAGGTGGCTATCTTTATGCGGATAAAGATTTTGGTGCAGAACTGATGCCTTCTGTAGCTGCTGAACTTAATCTGAACAACACCTATACAGGTGGCGTTCAGATAGAACAACCACTGTTTTTAGGCGGAAAACTTTTTGCAGCCAGGAAGATGGCTCAAACCGGATTGTCAATAGCCGGGTTAAATAAGGAAAAAACCGAGTCTGATATACGTTTTGAAACGGAAAAAGCATACTGGAATGTGGTCAAGGCAAAAGAACTGCAGAAAGTATCGCAACAGTTTCTGCAAACTGTAGATGAGCTATACCGTACTGTGGAGAATTATTATAGTACAGGGATGGCATCACAGAATGAATTACTGAAGGTAAAAGTAAAAATCAATGAAGCTAAGCTGTCTCTTAAAAGAAGTGAAAATTCTGTCCGTCTGGCTAAAATGAGCCTCTGCCATCTGATGGGTATGCCTATGAATAAGGATATAGATGTAATAAATAACCTATCTGACATAAAGGTTGTAGATACAAATATCCATTCAGTAGAGAACAGATTGGAATATAAGATACTTTCAGAAAATATCCAACTGAAGAACCAGGAAATAAAAGCTGTAAGAAGTGATTTCCTGCCGCGTGTTGGACTTGTTGCAGGATACAATTACATGAATGGAGTTAAGCTAAATGGTACGAAGCTCATTTCTGATGATGTGTTCGCTGTTATGGTTTCAGTTAAGGTTCCTCTGTTTCATTGGGGAGAAGGTATGCGTAAAGTCAAATCTGCCCAAATAGAAAAGCAGATGGCAATAGTTCAAAGAGATGAATTTACAGAGAAAATGCAGTTGGAAGTTTCACAAGCTTTAAATATGCTGGACGAGTCAGAACTGGAAATTAAACTTACGGAGTCCGCTTTTAATGAAGCTACAGAAAGCCTTCGTGAAAGTAGAAAGAATTATGAGACAGGGATGGAAACCCTTGTGAACTATATGGACACACAATCTATCTGGCAAAAGTCATGGGCGGAGTTTGTTTCTGCAAAAATTAATTATCAGATAGCTAAAGCAAACTATTTTAAAACGACTGGTTATAAATAAATCATCATTAAGTATAATAAGAGAGGAAAAATTATCATTGTTAAATAAAAAAATCGCTGCATAATGTAACTTCTATAAGAGGTAATTATGTAGCGATTTTTTATTTATACTCGTATAAATTTTATCTATGGTATAACGTATTTTTAATTGTAACCTTTTCAGATAAGATAATTATAATGGACTGATAAATTCTATCTTACTTACTTCGGTTTATCCAACCTAAATCACAATTGTGTTGTACATTTCTTACCTGATAACCTTGGTTAATACATTTGTCACAAAATCAATCAATACTTGAAATGATACAGACTCCGGTTATAGTGACATTTGCCAATCAGAAGGGAGGTGTCGGAAAGACTACCCTTTGCGTAACCTTTGCCAACTATCTGGTGACAAAGGGTGTAAGGGTTGTGGTGATTGACTGCGACTTCCAGCACTCCATCATGAAATGCCGTAAGGCTGACATTAGAAAATACGGTGAACAGGAAATGCCATACGAGGTATGGGCATACGAAGCCAACAACAAGGCGATGATGACTTCCCTTATGGAGAAACTGCACAACGATCCCGAAATTGACGTTGTTCTGATGGACACACCGAGCAGTCTGAAAGCGGAAGGGCTGATACCCATGTTCGTCAACTCGGATATTATTATTGTTCCATTTCATTATGACCTGGTAACCGTTCCGTCAACGGCCAGTTTCCTCATGTTTGTTGACCGGCTGAAAAAGGCTGTCGGTGAAAGGATGAAAGCCAGACTCTTCATCATTCCCAATCTGAATGACGGAAGAATCGGCAAGCGTTCCGAACTGCTCATCTGGGACAATGCAAGGGATACCTTCTCCAACTATGGATATGTCACTGCGAAGATTCCCAAACGTGCGGATATGGAACGGTTCAGCACTATGGCGGCACTTGATATGCAGGCCGCTATCGTTACACCGGTCTTTGACAAGGTTTATCAAAGTATCTTCGATACACTTCAACCGATAAGGGAAAAAGAACTTAAAGGCATACAGCTGACGGAAAATCTGAATCCCAAACCTAAGAAGAAAAAGAAGGCACAGCCGTCTGATGAAGCTTCACAGGACAGTAACGAAAATCAGAATAAAGAACCAGAATAATCAGTAACACTTCAATAACCATAACACTATGAGTAAGGATATACCGGAAATAGATGACCTGACAAGAGGCATCAATGATTCAGAACTTATATTGACGCAAGATTCCGTAGAAACCCAGGTTGAGCAAAAGGAAAATAATAACAAAGCACAGGAAAAGGATACTGCTGTTTCCCTCTCGGATACAGGATGCTGGGATGAGTTCATGGAATTCCTGCAATCGGACGGTTCGGGAACAGACAAAACAGAAAGGCTTGTCTGCAAACTTGACCGTGACCTTGCGGATTCACTGGACGACTGCGATATACATGGCAGATGCCGTTCTGACCTGGTGAATGCCATCGTAAGGGCATTCTTCAAGTCATACCTGCCACGTCTGGCAGAATACAGAAGGGAAAAGAAATCGTTGTTTAACAGTTATAATCTGTAGGATATGAAAAAGACAGACTGGAACGACAGGATGCTGGCCGCTCTTGTCGAGCTGTATCCGGTAGAGACCACGGCCTATACCGCTGCCGTTCTCAATCTGAGCGAATCGACCGTCAAGCTGAAAGCCCGTGAGCTTGGACTTGTAAAAATGGCCAAATCCAGATGGATGGAGCGTGCCGACTATATCAGGAATCATTTCCAGGAGTGTTCCTTCTCTGAGATAGGGAAAGCTCTCGGCATTACCCGGATGAGTGTCGGACGCATAGCCGCTGCACTCGGACTGAAACGCAGCAGTGAAGAGAAACACCTGATTTCCTCACGTATCCGTACCCAGATGGTAAAGAGGGAAAGACGGCGTATCGTCTTCGGTCTGGAACCCATAACCGGTATCCGTGTCATTTCAAACAGGGCAAAGGTAAGGGTGCGCTCAAACATGAAGTCAAACGGATACATCATCAGTGAGGAACACAACGTGATTTATTATACCGGCACAACGGAACGCAGGGAACGTCTGGAAAGCCGGGGTATCAGACTGGGACTGCATATCCTTCCGTTTCCGGAGGACAGTTCCGCTCTTTCATCCAACATCATATTACAACAGCCATGCAGTACGGACAGATAGTATTCCTTCTCTTCGTGGCAATGGTATTCTACTATGCGGCAATGATTTTCATGGACTTCCAGAGGGCAAAGGCCGCACAGAATGCCGAGCAGGACAGCCAAAAAGAAGAGGACATTGACATATCGGAAGAGGCACGAAACTTCAGGCCGATAAGGATAAACCGGGATGAGCCTGAATCAAAAGAAGAAAGCTCAGAACAGAATAATACTGAGAATCCCGGAGCTGAGAATGAAAATAGTGATTCTGACGGTACAGAAAAATCTGCATCCCAATCAGAATCTTCCAGACACGTTTACCGGGAGGCCATCATGACTGACGGCATTCTGGTAGAGAATATCATTCAGGAAATAAACAGGCTGGCAGAGACCGGTACCAGTGACCTCGGTGCCGTTATCTTCAGCTGTGAGAATGCCTGACATATATACCGTTCCTTTAGTGACATCTGTTTCTTTGGCGATGAAATCCTTTAACATTATTCAGAAATGCAGTTAATAAAGAAAAATGCCCGGAATCTTACGGAGCGTTTCATCGGTTCAAGTTTTGCACAGAAGAGTGTGATGGCGGCCATTGCACTCGTTATTTCCACATCCAACGTAATGGCAGGAAGCAAGGGTGCAGCAGGTTTTACCAAGGCCACCCAGGAAGTCAGTTCCTACCAGACTCCGGTATCGAACCTGATGAAGGCCATTGCTGCCGTTATCGTCCTGGTTGGTGCCTTCAACGTCTATTTCAAGATGCAGAACGGAGACCAGGACGTGAAAAAGACCATCATGCTTACCATCGGAGGCTGTATTGCATTCATCGCACTCTCGGAAGCTCTCCCGCTGTTCTTCCAGTAATCCTTTCCCGGCATGACAATGAATCAGGAAGGATACCCTGTGTTCAAGGGATTGCAGAAACCGCTGGAGTTTATGGGCATACGTGGTCGTTTCCTCACTCTGGCAGCGGCAGCCATAGGCGTATCATTCGTAGGCTTCATCGGTTTCTCAATCGCTTTGGGAAAGGTTGCAGGATTCATAGCCATGATGGTCATGGCACTGGTGGGACTGATAACCATCTACATCAAGCAGCGTGGAGGACTCCACAACAAGAAAAGGGCAAGAGGTATCTATATCTACAGAAACCTGAGAAAAGAACAGTAAATCACTTTATACAGTATGGCACACAAAAGGAAAAGAATATTTGACGGACTTTATGCGCAGCTGGAGGAGACGGACGGCAATGTAGTGCTGTTCTCGGCCAGAGGCGAGCCGTCCGTTATCTTTGAAATAACCAATCCGGTCCAGCAGCTCTGTACGGATGCGCAGCAGTACATGCTGTTTCATGACGTGCTATCCAATATCCTTCAGACCATCGGTGAGGGATATGCACTGCAGAAGCAGGATATTATGTGCAGACAGGCATATCACCATGACGTGCCGGACGATGCGGAGTTCCTGACAAGGAGTTATTTCAGATACTTCGAGGGAAGGGAATTCACAGAGATAAGGACTTTTCTTATCCTCACCCAGGAGGCCCAGAGAAGCCAGTTCATCCAGTATGACCCGAAGAGATGGCTCGATTTCCATGCCAAGGTATCAAAGACGGATGATATTCTGACGGAGAAGCATATCCGGCACAGAAAGCTCGGCAAGGAGGAAGTCAGCGAGTACTGTCACCGTTTCATGGCATTCCAGTTCCGGCACGGACCGTTCTCAATGACCAACTTCAAGGCTTCAGACGAATATCTCAGGACAGGTGACCGGATTATCCGTTCCTATCCGCTGGTGGACATTGACGAGATTAATCTGCCTTCCATGATAAAGCCGTACACGCAGATGAACATCAACGGGTACGGTATCGCAACCGACCTGCTTTCTTTCCTGACCGGCGTCCCCTACTCGGACTGTGTGGTGTTCAACCAGGTCATTCAGATACCGGGACAGAGGAAGCTGCTGCGCAAGCTTCAGGCCAAGGCGAAGCGTCACGGTTCCATGCCGGACCCGAGCAACCGTATTGCAAAGGCCGATATTGAGGAAGTGCTGGACAGGCTGGCCGTTGACAGTACCATGCTTGTATATTGCAACTTTAACATTCTGGTGAGCTGCCCCCCTGACAAGGTTACTCCGGTAACTTCCTTTCTGGAGACAAAGCTGTATGAGTGCGGCATCATGCCGTCAAGAACAGCCTACAACCAGCTGGAGCTTTTCATGGACTGTTTTCCCGGTAACGGCTATGCCTTCAACCCGGACTATGACCTGTTCCTGACGCTTTCGGATGCTGCCCTGTGCTTTTTCTTCAAGGAACATCTGAAGGAGTCTGAGGATACACCGCTGACCACATACTACACCGACCGTCAGGGACTTCCTGTCTGCATCGACATTACCGGCAAGGAAGGCAAAAGGAAGATGACGGACAATGCCAACTTCTTCTGTATCGGTCCTTCCGGTTCCGGCAAGTCCTTCCACATGAACAGTGTGGTACGTCAGCTTCTGGAACAGAATACGGATGTGGTCATGGTGGATACGGGTGATTCCTACGAAGGTATATGCGGATATTACAATGGTACATACATAGCCTACTCGAAGGAGAAGCCCATTTCCATGAATCCGTTCAAGGTCACGAAGGAGGAATACGAGCTTAATTTCGGGGAGAAGAAGAACTTCCTCAAATCGCTGATATTCCTGATATTCAAAGGTAACGCATTTCCTACAAAGATTGAGGACATGCTGATAAACCAGACCATCGTGGAATATTACGAGGCCTATTTCAATCCGTTTGAAAGGTTCAGCGACAGTGAGCGTGAGGCACTGAGGCAGAAACTGCTGGTTGCCGCCAAGATGGAGGATGACTATGAACAGTACACGCACAGCATGGAGGACATCGACAGGCAGATAAATACGGAAGAGGTTCAGGAGAAGGCTGAAAGCCGTGCCCTGCTGCTGCCTTCCGAAGTACGCCGTCTGAAGCTGATACGACAGTGCCGTTCACTGACTGCTCTGATAAATGATGAAGCTGCCACAGAATCGGAAAAGGAACGTGCACTTGCCATCATAGAAAAATATAAAAGGGAACTTTATAACAATTCCATGCTGATTAAGATAGACAGGCAGATTGACCACATGGAGGAACAGAAACGCAGGCTGAAGGTTCAGGAACTATCGTTCAATTCCTATTATGAGTTTGCCCTGGAACGCATACCGCAGATTACACAGCTGGAGAAAATCAGTTTCAATATACATGACTTTGCGGCCATACTGAAACAGTTCTACCGTGGCGGTGAACTGGAGATGACGCTGAACTCCGACCTCGACATTAACCTGTTTGACGAGCGTTTCATTGTGTTCGAAATAGATAAAATAAAGGATGATCCGGTGCTATTCCCGATTGTGGTACTGATTATCATGGACGTGTTCCTACAGAAGATGCGTATCAAAAAGGGACGGAAGGCTCTTATCATTGAAGAGGCATGGAAGGCAATTGCTTCACCTACCATGGCGGAATATATAAAGTATTTGTATAAGACCGTCCGGAAGTTCCACGGAATAGCCGGTGTGGTCACACAGGAGCTTAATGACGTGATTGATTCCCCTATCGTGAAGGAGGCCATCATCAACAACTCGGATGTGAAGATTCTGCTTGACCAGACCAAGTTCAAGGACAGGTACGAGGATATTGCAGCCATTCTGGGACTCACTGACATACAGCGTCAGCAGATTTTCACCATCAATGCGCTGAACAACCATGAGGGAAGAAGCTACTTCAAGGAGGTGTGGATTTGCCGGGGACAGCACTCGGATGTGTACGGTGTGGAGGAAGCACCGGAATGTTATTGGGCATATACTACAGAACGTACCGAGAAAGAGGCACTGAAGATTTATCTTGCCCGGTACGGTACGCTGCAGGAGGCCATCACCCGTATCGAGGAAGACCGCAAGGCTGACGGAGGGCTTCTGTATCTGGAGTTTGCAAGAAAAGTCAACCAACATCAAAAAGTTATGTCACTATGGTAAAATTCAGATTCATGCTGATTGCGATACTGCTGGTATCGGCATCAGCCAATATGTCTGCTGCCTGGAGAATCGTATTCGACCGCAACTGCCTGAAGATTGTCATGGCCAATACCGCTTCACAGAAAGTTATCGAGGAACAGCACAACCAGCGTGTGGATACCATTGCAGCAAAGAAGCAGAAAGTGGAACTCTATACGGTAAGCATGGCTACCATGAAGGAACTATACAAGCTGAGCATGGAGAACATATCCGGTTTCGGGACTGAAAGTCTTTATTATAAGGAAATAGGCCTGTGTGCTTTGGATATTCTGCGAAATGTTCCGGTACTTGTCAGCACGGTAAATAAGGCCAGATTTTCAAACAGGCTGCTCTGTCTGAACGAACTCGGCAACCTTGTAGCGGAAACCCAGCAGCTGGTCGGCAACTTCGTCAATATTGTGAACAATGCCATGATTCCCAATCCGTTGCAGGGACAGGCAACTGCAGAAAAAAAGGATGACGGCTACAACCTGCTGGACAGGTATGAAAGGCTGACACTGGCCAACAGCATCTATACTGACCTGAACAGGATACGCTACAAGGTGGAAGGGATGGTTCTGATGGCACAGTATGCCACTGCAAACGACCTCTTCTTTGCCATAGATCCTGAAGGATGGGCAAATGTGGTAACCATGAAGAATCATGTGGGAAATCTTGTACAGGACTGGAACGGCCTGGTTGCTTCAAATTATTAATCTTTCATATATCTCTGTCATGAAACTCAGGAATATAAGTATCATATCAGCCGGTATTATAATGCTGTTGCTGCCTGTAAAGGCTTCCGCTTTCATAATACCGAAAGACCTGCCGACCATCGAAGCACTCATTGCCCTGCACAAGGCCATAAAGAAGGACGAGGACAAGGCTCTTACAAGAGTGGCCACAAGCTATGGCGAGCAGTCGCTTATTGAGAAGGGTGCGGAAAAGTTCAATGATGTCCGGACCACTCTGGATACAAGACTGAACAATGCCTATTCGTACTTGGTACTGGCTGGTGCAATCTCTTCAACGGCCAACTCACTGTATCAGCTGGTAACGGAATACAAGGACTTTACCGGCAATACCTTCAGTCATGTATCAAAGAAGCCTTTCGTAGCATGGTATTATGCCGATGCCAACGTGGCAATATCAAGGGAGATACAACACTGCTACAGACTGTATGCATCCGTAGCTGCTTCGGGTATAAACCTGATGAAGGCTTCCATGGATGAGAAGCTGAATCTGGTAATGACACTGAAGGCTTCCATCGACAGGGCAAGGTACATCATAGACAATGCCAATCTGTACTGTTTCCTTGTCACGGACTGCGGATGGAAGCCGGACTATATCTGGGAGATACTGAACTCCAATGTGAAGAATGAGATAGCTGAGCGTGTAATCAATAAATGGAATCAGGGATATGCAGGTTAGAATAATGTTATTGTGCCTGTTCTGTATGTCAGTTACAGGTACAGTTACTGTTGCCAATGCCCAAAGCATAGTCAGTGACAGTGAAAAGCAGAAGCAGTGGAAGTCTATGGAAAACGGTCCGTGGGATTTTGCTCCGGACTGGTATTACTTTTTCCTGCATAAGAAATACTCAGGTGCGGAAATATACTGGAAATGGGACTGGTTCAATTCCGGATTCCGTGTCCGTTTCAAGGAACCAAAGTCTGATGTAAAACGTATCATGCCGGTGCGTGTGACTGCCGAAGAGATGCAGAGACAGAAAATCAAAAAAGTGGAGAGTGAGCGCAAATATATCGAGGAACTGTATAAGGAAGAACTGGCAAGGGAAGCTGACAGAAATGTTGACCTGATGTATGCCACTTACAAGGACGAGTTCAACCGTATGCAGGATTGTATCACGGACGGACTGCTCTACTGTATGCAGAAGAGTGACAGCAAGCTCCGCTATCAGGTGGACGAGCTGAGCCGTCAGAATGAAATACTCTGTGCGGATATAGCCTATATACACAAAACCGGTGTCGGCTATGGGCTGGAGAACGCCAAGCGGCAGAAGGCATACGAGGAAGCCAAATCCAGGATGGCAGAACTGGTCAACAGGACTGCACACCTTTGTGCCGTTGCTGCTACACACTATTAGACATTCTCTATAATTGATAACAATTCAGGTAATAATATTAAACAAATAATATAATCAATCATGAATTTATTGTTTATTCCACTGACAATAGGACTTCCGGCCATTGACGAAAGTCTGGAAAAGCTGCTGACGGCCATGGAGACATTTCCCAATGTGGCCGTTCTCGGTGATGCCGTTTCAATGGCAAAGGCTCTTGGTCTGTGCCTGGCCCTGTCTGTCGGTTCATACGAATGCTGGATGATGATGCTCGGAAGGCGTGGTATGGATGTCATGAAACTGTTGCGTATCATCGGCATTTCCCTGTGTATTTCATCCTCTTCATGGATATGCTCGGCTTTGCAGGTTCCGGGAAAGAGTCTGGAGTCCGCTACATGGGCTATGGCCAAGGCAAAGAATAAGGAAGTGGCGGCCTTCGAGCTGAAGGTGGCACAGAAACAGAGTGAATATCTCGACAGGCTGAGAACCGTGCAGGACTCCATAGCCACGGCAAAGCAGGTGGCCGAAATCGGTCAGGATGCAGCCTGGTGGGACAAGCTGATATATAATGTGGAGAATCTGGGCTCGACCATCAACAACTACGCACAGAGGGCTGCCGTGGCGGCTGAGACGAAGGTCAGTGAATGGATAAACGATGTAATACGCTTTGTCGGGGAACTGATTTTCCAGATGTCGTATTACGGGATGCTCGCGGCACAGAGGATTTTCATGGCCATCATGATGATATTCTGTCCGATCATGTTTGCCCTCTCGCTGGCACAGCCATGGAACTCGGCCTGGAGCCAGTGGATGTCCAAATTCCTTTCCCTCTCGTTATGGGGATTCGTGACCTATATGTGCATCTATTATATAGACTTCATCCTTCTTTATAACCTGCAGCAGGATCTGGTGGCATACGACCATCTGCTTCATGGCTCGGTAAACTCCTGGGAACAGATTGGCGCACTGGGACTGCAGGGAATAGGCTCCAACTGTATGTATGCCATGGGTATGCTCGTGGGTGCCTATATCATACGCTTCGTTCCTGAAGTGGCTTCATGGCTGATTCCGGGAGGTGTAAGCTCGGGTACGGGTTCCGTTGCCGGTTCGGCTGCAATGGGCATCACTTCGGCAGCAGGTACCATGGCCGGAGGTGCGGTAGGTTCAACCATGAAGGGAGCCGGTTCGGCTGTCAAATCATTAGTCAAATAACTTCAAATCTTTTTACAATATGTTTATTGAATCCCTTGCACAGAAAACCAGACTGGCTATGATGACGGTATTTGCGGTAATCGGAGGCTGCACCGTCATCTGTGCCTTTACGGTCTGGTGCTGCATTTCTTTGGTCAATGAGGAAAGGCAGCAGATTTATGTACTTGACGGAGACATTCCGTTTCTTGCCGAGCGTGCACGGCTGGAAGCCAACTTCACCATGGAGGCCAAGGCGCACATACAGCTGTTCCACCAGTATTTCTTCAACCTGCCGCCCGACAACGACTATATCAAATGGACGGTAGGGAAAGCAATGTATATGGCTGACGGAACCGCACTGAAACAGAAACAGGCCATGGACGAGAACGGTTTCTACTCGGACATCATTTCCTCTTCGGCTGTCTGCACCATCATGTGTGACTCCATTCAGTTTGACGAACATGAACGGAAATTCACCTATTACGGTACGCAACTTATCAAGCGCAGGACCAGGGACATCAGACGCTCGATGGTGACAACCGGTTACATCGAGTCCGTACCGAGGACAAGGAACAATCCGCACGGTCTGCTCATTACCGGCTGGAGAACTCTTGAAAACAGGGATTTGGACTATTGATATACTGATATTATGAAATCATTCAGAAGAAAGATACAGGAAAGCCGTCTGAAAACGCATCTGCTTGTCAGGTCGTGGTTGCAGCCCAAACTGGGTGTCATCGGAACAAGATACCGTCTGGCCGCAAGGATAAGACTGGCAAACAGATGGGCGGCAAAGCATCCGAAAGCTACATTCGCAGGTGTAGCAGGAACACTGCTTCTGCTACTTGTCAGTACCGTTGCCATAGATTCCGGTAACGGGAAACAGAGTGAGCCGGATGTCAGTTCGATAGCCGTAATGGAACCGGTGTTTCAGGGATTCCGTACCATCCAGGCAAACAAGGACATTCACCGCAGTGTATTGACGGACATGACGGTGAAGGGACAGTTACTGCGTCATGAACTGGACTCCATGATTGCCATACCTGTAAAGAGCCGTGAGGATTCCTTGCGGATCATCCTCAAATACCGGCAGCTGGAAAATATAGTCAAATCCATTAAAAACAATGATAACCCATGATTAAGATTAATTTCAAACAGCCCAAGTATATCTTTCCGCTGGTCATATTCGTTCCGCTGTGCGCACTGGTATACTTTGTGATGCAGACCTTCTCAGGCAGTGAGGAGACTGCCGGAACGGTAGCTACAGACCGTATCAACATGGAACTTCCGGAGGCTAATGCCGAGGAAGCCGGAGACAAGATGTATGAGATGTCCAGACGTTTCGGTGACGAGGATGCCTTCACAGCCGTAAGCGGTATCGGAGAAGAAAAACAGAAGAAGGAGGAACTGGAACACGGCTACAGCGAGGAGGAGCTGAACCGACTGGATGCAGCTGAAGCTGAAAGACAGCGGCAGCAGAGGGAGCTTGAAGAACTGGAGCGTTCCCTTGCGGAATCAAGAAAGCATATCAATGCATACGCCTACGGGAACGGTCCTTCGGGAAACAGTGAAACGGCTTCCGGCGGTATGGGATATTCCTCACAGGACGAGTTTGCACGTGACCTTGCAGAGATTCAGCGAAGGAGCTATGAACGGCAGAAGGCCATTGAAAGCGGACTGGGTATCAAAGACCCGGAAGCAGAGGAAGCGGAAAGAAAGCACAGGGCTGATTCCATATCCAGAGTACGTCAGGAGGAAAGGGAACGTAACCGTCCGAGTCTGGTAATCAAGTCCGATGACACTAATGCCGACAGGTTCAATACGGTTACTGCTCCGGATGAATTTGCCGAAAACAAACTGATACGTGCCATGATTGACCAGACTACAAAGGCGCATGAAGGTACACGTCTGCGGTTCAAGCTTCTGGATGATGTGACGGTAAGCGGTACAAAGCTGAAAAAGGGAACTTACCTCTATGGAACGGTAACAGGTTTCGGACAGCAGCGTGTCAGGGCATCCATAACAAGTATACTTATCGGTGATAGGTTCATCAAGGTCAAGCTTTCTGTATTTGACAATGACGGTATGGAAGGTTTCTATGTGCCTGAATCGGCATTCCGTGATTTTATGAAGGATGCAGGTTCCAATACGGTACAGCAGAATATCAGTTTTGAATCCAGTGACGGTTACGGTACAGGTATTTCCACGGAGGCCATTGCCCTCCAGTCACTGCAGAACATGTATAACTCTGCAACTTCTGCCATATCTTCCAATATCAGAAAGAACAAGGCAAAAATCAAATACAATACCATCGTTTATCTGATAAACTCGGAGGATGCAAGATAAGTGCAGTTTTTCAATATAAATCTTAATGTCATCAAAATATAATAGTAGAATATGAAAACTAGAATTATTCTGATAATATGCTTTATCACAGGCATAGCCGTACATATGTCGGCCAACGAGAAGATATACATCAACCGGGAAGTGACCACGCACATTGTCATGCCCGAAAACATCAAAATGGTGGATATTTCCACTACTAAAATTATAGGCAATCAGTGTACGGACAATATCGTCCGCATCAAGCCTTATCTGGAGAATGATTCCATATTATCTGAATGTTACAAGGAAAACGAACTGCTGGGTACACTAACCATTATCGGTGAGCGTCATATCGCCCAGTATGACATCCTCTATACCGAATCACCCAAATATGCTTCTACCATCTACAATGTATCTTACAATGAGACACAGTCCTATATCAATCCGGAGGTTTCCATGCCGATGGCTGAGATTGCACGATATGCCTGGGTTGTCTATGGAAGCAGAAGAAAGTTCAACCAGATTGTATCCAATAAAAACGGAATCAGGGCATACATCAACAATATCTATTCCATTGGTGACTATTTCTTTCTGGACTATACGCTGAAGAACAGGACCAGAATTGCATACGACATTGAAGAAATCAGGGTAAAACTTACTGACAAAAAGGAAACAAAGGCAACCAATTCACAGACCATAGAGCTTACTCCAGTATTCTCCATGAACAACACCCGTAAGTTCAAAAAGGACTACAGAAATGTACTTGTGATTCCGAAACTGACTTTCCCTGAAGAGAAGGTGCTCCGTCTGGAGATTTCCGAGAACCAGATAAGCGGACGTGTGGTGGTACTCACCATCGAGTATGAGGATATTCTCAATGCAGACGGCTTCGACTCGGATATTCTGGACGGTGCCGACTATTACCCCTACCATTATATTGATCATTCCATAAAAAGATAGACCATGAAGAAGATTCTGTTCATTCTGTTGTGCTCGGTTGCATTCATCGGTGCATCGGCACAGACCGGAAAGGTTTCCGTCAATGCCGGATTCCTTTTTCCAAGTACGCTGAATGCTACTTTGGGTTATGAGTATCCGCTTTCATACGGAAATGCGGTCGAAGTATATGGTGAGGTCGGGAATCACTGGCAGAAACCGGTATGTCACAATTTCTGGAAAGGATATTTCTGGGATGGCGGTATGGTTTACAAACACCGTCTGGCACGGTACAAGAACGGCATGATGCGCCTTCGTCTTGGGCCTCAGTTCGGTGCGGTACAGAAGAAGTTCTTCTTCGGGCTGGAGGCCGGATTTGAATACAGCTATGTGTTCCGCAGCGGACTGGAGTTCTCTGTCATACAAAAGAACAATGTGAACTTCCTGCATGGGGATACCTTCCGCAACGGTCTGTTGTTGGGTATAAAGATTCCTCTCTGACAATATAAATTTTACGGCGTATGGCATTTGAGGAAACAAGGGAACAGCAGCAGATGTACAACTACTTCAGGAGCTGCATCTATATCTTTCTTATTATTGAAATCATCATGAACCTGCCTGTTACGGCTGACAACAGGGTTACTCAGTTCGTACTCGACCTGCTAGCACGGTTCAGGGTATTCAATTCCGTATCGGGATGCAAGGTGGCCGAACTGATATGCATCTGTATTGTCTGTATCGGCACAAAGGCTGAAAAGTCCCTGAAATTCAATGTAAGGACAATGGTTATCTATCCCGTGCTTGCCGGTCTGACGCTTGTGGGGCTTTGTTTTGTATTCCATGACATGAGTTTCGGATTCAGCTGGCTGGGATTTCCGGCCAACCGTCTTCTGTATGCGGTCTGTTCGGTGGTGGGTACCATGCTGGTACATCAGGGACTGGACAGTATTGCCAAATATTACAACTACAAGGTTGGTGAGGACCGTTTCAATTTTGAGAACGAATCGTTCCAGCAGTCGGAAACGCTGGTCAGCAACGATTACTCGGTAAACATTCCGATGATATACTACTGGAAAAAGAAGATGCACAGAGGATGGATCAATATCATCAATCCGTTCCGTGGTACGATTGTACTGGGTACGCCGGGGTCGGGTAAGTCTTTCGGTATCATTGACCCGTTCATCAGGCAGCACTCAGCAAAGGGATTTGCCATGATGGTATATGACTTCAAGTTTCCGACACTTGCACAGACGCTTTTCTATCAGTACTGCAAGAACAGGAAAGCCGGTAAACTGCCTCAGAACTGCGGATTCCGTATAGTAAATTTTACCGATGTGGAATACTCCAACCGTATCAATCCGATTCAGCGGAAATATATCCCGGATTTGGCTGCCGCTTCTGAAACGGCGGCTACTCTTTTGGCCTCGCTCAACAAGGGAGGTGGAGAGAAGAAGGGCGGATCGGAAGCCTTCTTCACCAACTCTGCGGAAAACTTCCTGGCAGCCATCATCTATTTCTTTGTAAACTTCCATCCGGTCGGATTCAGGAACGGCAGGAAACTGAAGCGTTTCATATCACTGGAGGGAATGAAGCTGGAGATTGTCATACGCAACTGGGATGACTTCAATGCCATCGACAAGGACGGTAACGTGGTGCTTGATTTCGTGGATGAGAACGGCAATGACGTATCGACTGACGAGGACCGTATGTTTGTTGACCTGAACGGATACAGCTATAAGGACAGGACAGGCAGGAAGATACTGATTCATAGGTGCTGGTATGAGGACGAGCATGGCAATGAGGTGGAGCCGGACACTGTAACCGGCGAGTTCTCGGATATGCCGCATGTGCTTTCATTCTTGGGAAGGCCATACGACCAGGTATTCAATATCCTGATGCAGGATGACAGGATTGCTTCGCTGATGGCTCCTTTTAAGAGTGCTTATGAAAACAAGGCGAATGACCAGCTGGAAGGTATGGTCGGTACGCTTCGTGTGAACGCCGCACGCCTTGTGTCTCCGGAAGCCTACTGGGTATTCACCGGGGATGATTTTGACCTGAAGATTTCTGACAAGGCCAATCCGAGCTATCTGGTAATTGCCAATGACCCGGAAAAGGAACAGGTTATCGGATCGCTCAATGCCCTGGTTCTGAATCGTCTGATTACAAGGGTGAACTCAAAGGGTAACATCCCGGTAAGCATTATCGTGGACGAGCTTCCGACACTGTACTTTCACAAGATAGACCGTCTTATCGGTACGGCACGTTCCAACAAGGTAGCCGTGACTTTAGGTTTCCAGGAGCTTCCTCAGCTGGAGGCTGACTACGGCAAGGTCGGTATGCAGAAGATTATCACCACCTGCGGTAATATCTTCATGGGTGCGGCACGTAACAAGGAGACGCTGGAGTGGGCACAGAATGATGTGTTCGGAAAGGCAAAGCAGACTTCACGCTCCGTTTCCATCAATGACCACAAGGTATCAACCACAATCTCTGAGAAGATGGACTTTCTGGTTCCTGCAGCCAAGATTGCGGATATGGCAACAGGCTGGCTGGCCGGACAGGCGGCACGTGACTTTACTGCTACCGATGACAGTATGCTTGACCATTTTGACATCGAGCAGTCGGAAGAGTTCAAGACCACCAAGTATTTCTGCAAGACACACTTTGATATGAAGAAGATTAAGGACGAGGAAAAGCACTATGTTTCTCTTCCAAAAATATATGAGTTCAAGAACGACAAAGAGAAGGAAATCCTGCTCAACCGTAACTTCAAGCGTGTGAACCAGGAAGTGGAGGATATGGTAAAGGAACTTCTCGGTATCAGTTAAATATGTAATTTATGAATATGACCTTAAAACCGGCATTCGGACTTAGCGGCAGTGCCTTGAAAGTCATTGCCATGATTTCCATGGTGATAGACCATATTGCTCTCTATCTGATGGAGCACGGTACCGTATTATACGAAACGATGCGCTGTATCGGGCGCATCGCTTTTCCTGTGTTTGCCTTCCTGATAGCGGAAGGGTTTATTCATACAAGAAGCAGGTACAGGTATTTCTTTACTCTGCTGGGCTTTGCCGTAATCAGTGAAATACCCTGGTATCTGCTGAATGGTGCTGACGGGACACATAATGTGATGTTTACACTGGCTTTGGGTGTGGCCACGCTTATGGTTCTTGAAAATCTTTTGCAACGTAGTCTGGTACTGGGATTCCTTTGGACGCTTGGCATGGCCGGACTCGCTTTCTGGCTTGGAGTGGATTATGAGTGGAGAGGGATTCTTGTTATTGTTATATTTTATCTTTTTAATGTATATGGACACTCTTTCCCATATAGTAGAGGTATGCAATTTTTTTGCACATTTGCTTTCATGATGCAATATGGGGTTATTGGTGTTGTAATGGCCTGCATGATTATTTATCTATATGACGGAACAAGAGGATTTGTACAGGGAAGCATAGCCAAATATGGATTCTATGCTTTCTATCCTATACATCTATTCTTTTTATCTATTTGCTAAAAAGACATCATATGCTATTACAATTTGACGAATAACGTTCAATGAATTACTCATATCTAACGACACATAGAAAACATATCTTTCTTCCTCTCGAATAAAGCCGACAGTTTCAACTAGATTTCTTTCTTCTTCCGATAAAGAATCACCATTCCATATGAGTTTAATCTTATATTGTTCATTATGATCCTTTCTGTACTGAATATGAAATCTAAATGGATAATTATCATTGTAAATTTTGATTACAGATTTCCATCCACTTTTATCCATCCAACATATCCAACCATTTGAAAGAGTTTTATTTTCATTTAAATGACTTTTCAAATAATGATAAAGATGCATATTTTTTACAGATACAGGCTGCTTATAACAATTTTGCACACATTCTATACCATATTCATTACGGTACTGAATACGTTTGGTGTTACAGTATCCTAATAAATAATCGTGTTGTACAAATTCAGCCCATTTATTTTCAGGTTTTTCATCATAACTACTTTTTATTTCATCCAACTTTGCATTACGTTCTTGCTTAGTCATATCAATAAACAGTTGTAGAAATTGTTGAAATCTATCTGAATTATTATACATTATTTCCTTCCATTGGGACGACGTAAAGCCAAAAAAGCAATCATCCAATGGATATTTAGGAAGATATGTAATCAATGCTTGACGCACGGAATCACTTGTCCACCCTACATCTTGCTTCTGGTCAAATAAGAGATTGAAACATCGGCTATTGATTTTAAAATTCTCAAGTGAAAAACTTTCTCCTAACTTAGACCAGTTAATCATTTGCTTGATTTCACCATTCCAGAATGGATGTGACTGCAATTCCCATATTGCTTTTTCGGCTGAGTATCCTAAACTGTTGCAAATATTTATTTTTTCCAGTTCATGTCCATTAAATATATTGCTGGAAGATTCTTTTTCTGTAAGAATGTAATCATACCACTCCTTAGAAGATTCTTTATACTCTTTTAAAAACGTTAGAAATGGTAAATTTTTTAATTTATTCCTTCTGACATGATTCTTAACAGTCTGGTAAACACGTTCATACTCATACAAATCTTTCTTATCTTTCAGCCTTTCTGTAAGTAAGGCTTTTAAGACATAGAAGTCACCATCTTCTTTGCTATCTCCATACAGTCTTGCAATTTCAAGTATGTAATTTCCATCGTTTATTTTATACAACTCAATTATAGCATTCATGTATTTTGCAATGTCTTCAATGGTAATCAGTCCAGCATCTTCAACGGGATTGATACGACTATGCTCGTGTAAGGTTTTCAATTCAAGAACGATTCTTATCATATTATTCATCGCTGTATCAATTGAATCTATATTCCTTTTACCCCTAAGCTGTTTTTTATAAAAAAACTCTTCCCAATCATCCCATTTCTTTCCATAGAACTCTTTTTTTGCAGAAACTTTCAATAAACGGGGCTTAATTTGTTCGGAATCTGTCAGTTTTTCTCCACGACTATTCATTGTAATATAAAGCTCCTCTCCCTGAGATGTCATATCCACATCAAAGTACCAGAAAGTTACGTGATTAAGTATTCTTTCAAGTTGTATGTTACAGCAATTCTTTAGTTCTGCCTCAAATACAGATAATGCTCCTATCATAGACGTTATAGTGGTATCGTCTTTATAATCTCTTTTATACCACGTCTGGTCAGTTACTGCATCTGCATTTTTTATTCCAGATTTAAAAAGATTTTGAAGAAATGACTCTGTATAAGAGCGTACACGGTAGGAGAATGCCTGAATATTCTGATTGAGTTTTAACATGTCAATAAAATGTGCCAGATTATCCTTTCCCTCATCTACAGCAAGATAATAACAAAGCAACAGAATAGTGGTATAACGTTGCTGTCCATCTATAAGATAATGTTCTGCCCCTGACTTGTAGGAATATAAAAAACCTATATTAGCATCTCCCTGTGAAAGTTTCTGATCAAGATCTTTTAAAAATTGAATTAATACACGTTTGTTCTTGACTGCTCCCCAAACATACTCACGTTGAATTTCAGGGACAACAAAGTTGAATCCTTCCAATAGTTCTTTTATATTTAATTTATCCATTGTCATGACAGTTTTCCTCCAATTTTTTATTATCCGTAAGTTCAGGGAATGAAAGATAATCAGCAAGGCTTGAGTCTATGCTGATTGCTGTTCGTTTAATATCTTCATCTGACCAAAATATCTCATCCTCATCAATCCCGTTCTCATTGATATTTCTCATTTTTGACATAAATACATCCAATGTATGTGGCCGTATATAAGCATTAACATCGTCCATTAAGTGTTCGCTGTATATTCTGACCATCTTCATTATTAGTTTTTTGTTTTTGTAGCTTTTATTTATGCTTTCATGCAATAGTACAATATTTCCGATAGAATTCAATCCCCTTCTGTTTTCTTCAATTAAAAGCTCTACGTCTTCTTGAGTCATAGATTCTTCATCAAGTTGTCTTGTTTGTGAGCGTACATGTTCTTTATCTTCTGAAGGCGTTCTTTTAAAATATTGCTGTTTCAAAGGCTTTATTACTTTATTTGTTTTCTTTCCCTTCTGTATTGTATGTGGCAGAATATCAAGTAAGGGTAAAAGTTTAAGGGTAATATCACTATTATACCAGTTCATAGTTGAAGTATTGAGAATATCTTTTCGAAGATTTCTCAAATTTTCTTCCAATGCTTCATTTATATCACCATTTAGTATGCTGAGAAGATTGATTTCACCTCTTTCCATTTCTCCATAAAGAGAGGCCAACTGATATCGTATCAGACGTTTGATTTTTTCTTTGAAATCAGCTTTTCCCCTAGCATCTTTCCATATTTTGTACAGTAACTCAAAGGTGATGATATCACTCTTGAAATTGTACATAAGGTACCCAACAAGATTATAAATTTCAGAGTCATTGTACCAGTCTACAAGCGTCAAATGAAGTTCCTGCAATTCTTTATATAATTCAAGATGATCATCTTCTGGGCGACTGTTAAAATCTATTCCGTTTTCAAAATGTTTTAAATTTAAGTCTCTATTTTTCTCTTGTTCATTGAATAATGTTGACTTAAATGCTTCGAAAAAGGCATAATAAAGCAAGTCTATAGGGTAATCACTATAATTGAATGAACGGTTACGTTCAATTCTATTAGGTAAAAGCTGCTCAAAATATGCTCTCACATCTTTTTGTGACCACCAGAGGTTCATTTTATCTATCTCTACACCGAGTTTTACACGATATTCATGTATTTTACCATTAGATGATACTTTGATATTAATATTAAAATCTATATCGTCATTAGTAAACTGGTTGATGGTCTTTTGCGATATAATGGTCGGATATTTTTGCCTGGCTGCTCTTGTTATCAGAATTGCTCTTACCAAATCAGCACCATCAAGGTCTACTTTACCTCCATTTAAACTTGCAAAGACCGTTTCTTCTTCACCGGATTTCACTTCGTTGACTATAAGTTTGATATGGTTAAGAATTATATCAGGGTACAGTTCATTGGGATGATTATCAAACCATTCTTTTACACTCTTTGCTACTTCCATGATATAGAACTGGTCTTTGCTTTCTGCATCATTAGGTTCAATGTCACTCATCCACAAATAGCCGGTCTGAATTTTCTCTTTTAAGAACTTATTGGTTGAATCTCTGACGGAGTATTTGAATATATTCGAATCAACCGGTATTATCTTATCTGCAAGATTGCGTTGCATGAAGGAAAGGATTATAAACAATGTCGTTAGTCGTTGCTGGCCATCAATGACATTCATATATGTTTTCCCTTCAACGCTCTCTTTTGTAAGAGTTATGTTTTGCAAGCAGTAAAATTCTTCATTGTTTCTTTTCTTGCTAAAGTTATACAAGTCATCTAAAAGCTGCATTACGTTATTGGAAGTCCATTTATAACCACGTTGATATTCTGGAATATTGAAGTACTCACAATTTCGTTCCTTTAAAAAATGCTGAAACAAGTATTGGGTATTATAAATGAGGTTATTCATATTTCAATAGTTATAATATTTCTCTGAATCTCATAATGATTAATACTGAAAAGATGGAACAATTTGACTTGCTCTTCTTTTTGTAAACTTTCTCTTATTAGAATTTTTGTTTTTCTAAACTTAAATTCAACTGAGATAGCTATCCATAACTTTTTATTGATATAGCATGTAAATATAAAGAATTACTTTTGAAGGTTAATCGACTCTTTGTATGATATTTCAATTAAGCCTCCACTCATATTTGAGTATTTGAACTTGAAGTCTTAGTCAATTTCTAAACATGCTCATAATTATATACTAATTAAAGGAACTTTTCAATATCTTAATAATTTCATAAACATACCTTGGATCTTCCGCATACCCAATCTCATCAAGCCAAAGCAAATAGTTTCCACCTTTGTACTTATATTGCACTTTAGTGTAATAAGCTCTGACACTTTCCGTCCAATGATTGAATTCATAGTATTTCCCTGTACGTGGATTGGTAAGTCCAAAAAGATTGTGTTTATTCCGACATACTGAAGAACGGAACCATCCGGTCTCCAGTATAGCCTGAGCCAATACGATTTTGGGGTATAAGATTCTGTTTCTTATGATTTCTTTATAAAGGTTAGGGATGGTAAGTTCAGGAAGATTGTTTTCTGATTTAGTAATATCATCTGTTTTCTTTTGCTGTTGTTCTGTTTTCAGGGATGCTTTTCTGTCACTATTCCGGCTGTTATCTTCTGATTTATTCTGATTGTCAGGTCTAACTGTCGGGGTATCATTTACTATTATCTTATTCTTTTCCCCTTCTGTAACATCCTTTCCTACATGCTTATAGGCCTCTTTTCGTCTTTCTGTTGGCAAAATTCCCGAATCTCTGGTTATCGTATAGAACTGTGCCGATACGCTTATCGGCAGCAGCATTAACATCAGTGAAATCAGAATAGTGTTGCGCATTTCTTTTTCAGGGGATTGCCGTAAATACATTTGTGGCATTCAGGCGGTTAGAACCGCAAATATAACAGCTTAATTACAGTAATATGGAAATGTACAACAGAAATCAGTCCGATTTGATGCCATACGAAAAACTGGCAATACTGGGTATCGATCGTGAAAAGGCGGACAGCTTACCCATGGAAGTGAAGGAAAAGCTGAAGGCAGGTGAAGTGACTCCCATCATGCAGGTATCCATCAACGCAAGGAACGGAAGTATCATCACCATGCCGATGAAGCTTCAGATGACTACAGACAAAAACGGTGCTCCGGCTCTGATTGCCTATCCGGTACGTGCCGAACTGGATAGGCAACGTAACAAGGTTCTCAATCTCACTCAGCAGGAGGCTGAACGTCTGGCCAGAGGTGAGGTAATACAGAAGGCGGTCAACGTAAACGGTGAAAAGACTCAGCAGTATCTACAGCTTGATCCGGAAACAAAATCCGTCATTCACAGACGTGTTACAGATATCAAGCTGGAGCAGCGTCTGAAGGACATGGAGAAGGTGAACGACATTGAACTGGGTATGCAGCAGAAGCAGCAGGTACGGGAGGGAAAACCGGTTGAACTGAATGTGGGCGGTGAGAAGGTTTCAATCGGCATTGACCTGAAGGAGCAGCAGGGATTCAGGCTTATCAAGGGTGACATGAAGGAATGGGAAAGGCAGCAGAAGCTCCGCTATGACGAGATTCATCCTGAATACCTTGGCCTTGTCATGACTGACAAGAACCGTTGGGAATATCAGAAGGTGGTGGACAGACAGTCCATTGAGCGTGCCATTTCACTCTCTCCATCCCGGAAGGAAACAAAAGCAAACAGCCTTAAACTCTAATACTGATTCCTATGGCCAAAAAGACAGATTCAGATAATGATAACGGTATCATACGGCAGTTCAACGAACTGAAAAAGAAGCATCCGGATGCCATGCTGCTGTTCAGACGGAACAGTTTCTATGAACTCTATAAGCAGGATGCCGTAAAGGCTGCCGCAGTGCTTGCCATCGAGATTACAGACAGGATGCTGCCTGACTACAAGAGACCTGTAAAGGTTGCATCATTCCCTCAATCAGCACTTGACGTTTATCTGCCCAGACTGATACGTTCCGGAATAAGGGTTGCAATCTGTGATGCACTGGACAGTCCTTTGAAGAAGAAGGCCGGACAGGACAAGGCTGAGGATAATGACAGAACCATTCAAAACAATACAGATATGGGAAAGAAGAAAAATGAACAGGGTGTGCAGGAAGCCCCTGACAGAATAGTGGAAAACACTGTTGATGTAAAACCTGCAAGGGAAAAGAAGTCGAAGGCCAAAGCCGAAACCAAAGCTGAGACCGGGACGGATAATGAGGTAAAGACCGAAAAGAAGAGCGAACAGAAAACGGAGACAGCCCAGGAACAAAAGCCCCGTGAGCCGCAGATGGTGACTGCCAACGGTGAAAAGGTGACTCATGGTCATGTCTACCAGAGTACCACTAATCCTGCCGACTGGTATTTTACCGCAAAGATTGACGGACAGCAACTCAAGCCGCAGAAGATGGATGCAGCAGACCTTGCGGCCTATCAGAACAAGGAAATGACGGTGCCACAGCTGATGGAACGCTACTATCCGACAAAGCTGATGCCGAAGGTATCTGAGGAAGCCTTTCGTATGCCAATGGAAATTGCAGGACCGGACGGTTCTATAACCGTAAACAAGTTCAATGTCTATAAGGAGAAAGATGAGCAGCGTCCTGACTTTGGAAAATACAAGTTCTATGTTCAGGTTGGGGATACGAACATGTCTGCCGTGGCTTCACGCCAGGACCTTAATGCCTACTTTGACAGGGTGGCCACTCCAAACCAGCTTATTGAGAAGAACTTCGGGGAACGTCTGCATCTGAAGTCTGCATACGAGAAGTATCAGCTTCCAGAAGGTGTTGACCCCAAGGGTGTGCGTGTGGCCAAGGACGGGAATGACAACAAATGGAAGGTGTCGGTTGACCTCGGAGAAAAGGGACAGACTTCCCGGCATGAAATCTCCTTCGATGACGGCTATTCTCTTTTCAAGACCAAGACGGCCACAAGGGAACAGATTGCGGCCAAATATCTGAATACGGAAATAACAGGTATGCTTGCCGCCAACACCGCAAAGGTGGAGAAAACTACTTCTATGAAAATGTAACATAATCAGAAAACTAAAATATAAGTTATATGTCAGCTAAAATGAATCATGAGGAGCTTGTGGAGCTTCTGCTGGAGGGCAAAATCGGTTTCCTCCGTTTTGTTATGGACAGTGAGAATGCAGATGATTATCTGGAGTGGTGTTGTTCACACGGTACGGACCCTTCGGATGAATCTGCTGAGTTCTATGTGGAACAGACGGACATCGAGCAGATGGACTGTCAGGTAATGGATGACGACAGTTATGGCATCTGGAACTGACTCTCAGGGAAACAGCGGACAGGCGGCCATAGACCGCTTCGCTGCAATGATGATTGAGCGTATGCAGCAGATGAAGGATACCGGATGGAAACAGGGATGGATTGGCGGTGCATCGGGGTATGCCGGACTGCCGCAGAATGTGGGTGGCCGCAACTATTCAGGTTCCAATTCCTTCTTCCTTCAGATGCATACTGCAGCCATGAACTACCAGCTTCCTGTATATCTGACCTTCAAGCAGGCGCATAACCTGAAGGCTCATGTCCTGAAGGGTGAAAAGGCCTTCCCAGTGGTATACTGGGATATGATGATAAAGGACAGTCACGGCAAGAGGATAAGCACGGAGGAATACCGTGCAATGAGCAAGGAAGAGAAGAAGGATATGGATGTCATTCCTTTCATCAAGTCATTCCCGGTGTACAATGTGGCGCAGACCAATCTGGCAGAAGTACAGCCGGAGAGGATGCAGAAGCTCATGGACAGGTTCAAGGTTCCGGAACTTCGGGATACGGAAGGTATGTACACCCATGCCGCACTCGACCGCATGGTAGAGACGCAGCAGTGGCTATGCCCAATACGTGCCGACAAACGTGAGAACGGTGCCTATTATTCTCCCTCAAAAGATATTGTGGTGCTGCCCATGAAGGCGCAGTTCAATATCGGTGATTCTCCGGAAGAAACCTACCGTGGTGGAATGGAATATTATTCCACCATGCTACATGAAATGACTCACTCCACCATGACACCGGAGCGTCTGAACAGGGAGATGGGCGGCAGGTTCGGTGACCCGAAATACGCCAAGGAGGAGCTGGTGGCGGAACTTACGGGTGCCATGATCAGTCATTCCATGGGATTTGATTCCAGGATAACGGATAACTCGGCTGCCTATCTGGGCTCGTGGATTGGTGTACTGAAACAGGAACCCAAGTTTATAGTATCGGTCATGGCTGACGTGAACAAGGCTTCGGACCTGATTCTTGACCATGTGGACAAACAGCGTCTGGCTCTCGGTGAGCAGCCTTATCTGGCAAAGAATGATCCGCTGACTTCAATGAGTGCTGACGAAGAGAAATCTTTCAAGAATGCGGCTATTGTCAAGACCCGTTCCGGAGACTATGCCATCCGTGCGTCATACGATGGTGTGGAGCTGGGACTGAAGAAGGTTTCCAAGGAAACGGCCAGGACATTCTTCCAGCTTACGGACTGGAAAGATAAAGAGGCTTTCCTGAACATGACGGCACGGAAGACATACGAACCCGAGATTACCATGATGGGCCGGAACCGGAATGCCGGTACAGGACTTGGTATATGAAATTCTGTATAACATCTTAAATCGGAAAGCATGAGTGACTACAAGGTTAATTTCAGGGAAATGAAATCCCGTGTGGGGATTGATGACATTGCATATGCCCTGGGATACCATCTGGACAGGAAGGCCGGTGTCGGACGCTACATCGAGCTGGTACTTGGTGAAGGCGGTAACAGGAGGGATACGCTGATTGTCAGCCATCCCAACGACAAGGCGGCACAGACCTTCTTCCGGCGTGACGGTTCCAAGGGGGATGTAGTGACACTCATCCGTGAGAATCTTTCTTCCTTTACGGTATCAGGAAAGGATGAGTGGCAGAAGATAGCCAAGGTCATGGCACGTTTTGCCAACATGCCTGAACCTGAATACAGGGAGGACAGGGAGTATGTAAAATCGGCAGGAAAATCATGCGGCGTGTTTGACGCTTCCAGATATGTGGTGAAGCCGGTTGATACCGAAAAAATACCGGGACTGTTCTTCTGGCGCGGACTGTCCAAAGCAACCGTAACTGCTCTTTCGCCTTTTATTTCCCTTATAAGGGACAGGAACAACGGAAAGTTTGAAGGTTACAATATCGGATTCCCATATACTGACGGAAAGGGAAATGAAGTCAGGGGGTATGAAATCAGAGGACATGGCGGTTACAAGTCGAAAGCTGCCGGTACGGATTCATCATCTTCGGCATGGGTGGCTGTTCCTTCGGGTATCAGTCCTGACAATGTAAGAAGCGTGTTTTTCTGTGAATCTGCATTTGATGCCATGGCCTTCTACCAGATGAACCGGATACAGATTGGGGACAGTGCGGCTCTGGTTTCACTGGGCGGCACATTCTCTGACAGGCAGATAACCGGAGTCATGGAACGCTTTCCCAATGCACGTGCCTTCGACTGTTTTGACAATGACCTGGCCGGGAGGATATACGGACTGCGCATGATGGCTCTGCAGGAAGGTATTCAGATGAAGATAAGCAGGACTGACGGCGGCATCCGGATTGAAGCGAAGGGAAAGGTATTCGAGCCTGACATGGAGCGTCCCCTACTGGCCCAGGTTGCCAGGCAGCTGAACATCCGGTACCGTATGGGACAATGGCTTCCTCCGAAGGCTTTCAAGGACTGGAACGATTGTCTGCTGAACAGGCCGATGGAGCCGGTGATTTCACCACACAAAGAGGAACGTGAACAGAATCTGAGCGAACAAAGGAATAAAGGACGTAAAATTTGAATGATATGGACAGAATCAAGATAAGAATAACGGTAGCGGCTGCCCTTGCAGTTTTTCTGCTGAAAGGTGCGGACACTTTTGCACAACAGACAGACCCTACACTGACGGGTGCTGTCTTTGCACAGACATCCACACTGAAGAATATCTATGACAAACGCCAGAAGGCACACGAGAAAATTATCGCTGCCGAGACTGCCGTAACGGTTGCACTCGACAGGGTACACAGTGTGGAGGACAAGATGCTGGAATATCTTTCCAATGCACAGGGTGCCATGCAGAATCTCTATCAGATTAAGCGTGCCGGGGAACTGGTGGCCACGGAGATACCTCAGAACTGCAGCCTGCTGCTCAAATCAGTCGGCAGTAACCTGAAGGGAACGGCCATTGCTGCAATCGTCTCGGACGAGCTGGCTGATGCCGCAACCCAGATGGCTGCGCTTTATCCGTTCATGAAGCAGCTGGTGACTTCCGGAAGCTATGATACAGGCGGTTCTGACGGAGGCAAGGAGAAGCACAAGGTAAACCTGCTCAGTTCTTCCGAGCGGTACTACATTGCAAACGAGGTACTGACCAGACTGGAGACTGTTAATACCGACCTCTTTATCCTGGCATGGCAGGTACGCACACTCTCATGGAACGACCTCTGGTTCTCTCTTGACCCGGAAGGTTGGGCAAGCGTGATGTCCGGCAAGAACATAATAGGTGGAATCGTTGCGGACTGGAACCGGGGATTCTCATTCAATTAATTCAAACAATGTAACTTATCAGGAATATGGATTCAGAAAAGAAGATTATAGGATGCTGCCCGTTCTGCGGCGGCAACGTGGTGAAGACATGTAAGGGCTATCGCTGCGAAAACAACACAGGTGAGCATCCTTCTTGTGTGCTCAACATCAATGCCATCATTGGCAACCGGAAAATGAATGACGAGGAGGTTGCCGAGTTTCTGGAGAAACGCCGTATCCTTCTGGACGGCTTTTCCACCAAGGAAGGAAAGACTTTCCCGACGGTGCTAGAACTTGCTGATGACGGTGCAGTCAATATGCAGTCTGTTATCGGCAGGTGTCCGCACTGCGGCGGCGAGGTACGTGTGGGAACAAGGGCTTTCAATTGCTCCAACTACAGCAATCAGGAAGCACCGTGTTCATTCGCCATATGGAGGAATATAGGAGGCCATCAGCTGACACTGGAAGAGGCGAAGGAGCTTTGTGAGAAGAACATTACTTTATCCGAACTGGAGATGTACCGGGAAGACGGTTCCATTTACCGCAAACGCCTCGGTCTGGCTCCGGACAAACTTCAAATCGTAAAGATATGAAACAGGGAAAGAAACTTCTGATACTGCCTGCAGTGGCAGTTCTGCTCGGAATGGGAACCGGCTGTTCCGGCAACAGCGGGAATAAGGCACAGGATATGGCCAAAAAGGCACTGATGGCTTCAGTGGACAACCCAGAATCCGTAAAGATTGTGGGCATCAGCAAACCGGATTCTGTATTTGGCCGTGAGTATGTTACCATGAAGGAGAAGATGGCTCTTTCTGTGGCCATGATGAAAATCAGCCGCAGGTTTATGGAGGATACGGATTTTGATAATCCGGATTCAGAATGTCACGGGATGTCAGGGCAGATGAAACGTCAGATGGATGCCATGACGGCACTCCGCTCTCTGATGGTTTCCGGTGAACTGAAGCCTATAGGTGATGAAAGCAGACAGGAACGCAAGCCGTTCAACGGTTGGAAAGTGAAGATTGAGTATGAAGCCACTGATTCAGACGGACAACCATACCGTTCTGAATACTGGTTCATTATGGATAAGGAAGCGCAATGTGTAATCAGGTCATTTGAAGTTCCACTGTTTTAATCATTTAAGATTAAACTTGTTGTTTTACATATTGTTCAATCGAAGACCTATAATATTATATACTTAAATCTTTTAACCAAATTTAAAGAGAGTTTATACTTTATAATATTGTTAAGTGAAATGAAAAATACGGATGATTACTTTAAATTCCGTATTTTTTCATTTTACTTTTTGTTCCTTTATGTTACTAATAAAATCTGCATCCCAGTTGCCATGTCCACCTCCAATCCACTTACCAGTATATACCCAATTTTCATAATAATACAGCCACTCTATTGCCCAGTGAATAATTGTATTAGCAATAATCATTTTACTATTCCATTCACCAAGACGTGGATTGAATAAACATAAGAGCTGCTTTTTTGTATCATATGTGTGAGGAAGTTTTTCCGCTCCTTCTGCTAGTGGCAAAGGCTTAGGGGATACTACATATACTTGAGGGTAAAACGGCTCATCGTATACTATTTTTAATGTATATGTATCACTTAGGGTTGTAGGCGTTACATTGAAAAGCCATGTGAATCCATGAGGTCTTATGCTCAATCGTGAATTATTAGAATCATATTGGCTTTTCAATGCTGCTACCTGTTGGATAGCTGTGATACGTCTATTTCTTACCATAGAAAGTGTTTTTGGCGTTTAATGTTTTACCTATACTGCCCAAAGCTCCAGTCGCAGCAATTTTAATTTCCCCATTAATCGCAGAAACCTTATGCTGTTCAGTTAGTAAATTAAACAAGTTTTTGGAGAAGGCATCACCAAATGAACGTCCCACATTTTCTCTCAATTCTATTCCCGTTGCACTAATGATACTATTCACGTCGGATTTAACCTGTTTCAACCATCTAAAGAAATTTTCTTTTCTTTTTGGGTGTGTAGGCCACTTATCTGCAAAATTCTCCTCAGAATTGGTTGGATTACTGATAACGTAATTACCTGACTGGTCTTTTGTTATATAGTTTTCCATTGCGGATATAACATTCATAAGACCTTCTAGAAGTGAATCTTCACCTTTGTACGCCCTTGCTGCTAAAGTAGTAATGATAATAGAAATTGGTTTATCTTCGTCATTTTTGAACATTATATCACGATGCCTTTTGAGAATCTGTACAATTCTCTGCAAAACAGATTTGTTCTTGATATACTTACCAATTGGCATAATGGTATCAGTAATATTTTCTCTTTTTTCTGTATAATATTTACAGCGGTCTGCAAACCACATTGCATAGCCATCAGGGTTACTTTTCAGCCAATCAAATATAAAAGTGCTATTGTCATAGTTTGGGGCTTTATTGTCTGTAATTCGTATGGCAATATTATCCAGTTTGATTGATGAGAAAGATTTGCTTCTATATAATTCCATATTAGAATTGAACTTGGAATCAGCTACACAAGGCAAAATATCCATATGGTAGCGTTTCTTTGCATTGTCAGAGTCTTGACGATATAGTAGGGTCCAACATCGGCGACCTTCCTTTTTATCGAGCATATCGCAGTAAACGCCATGAGTTTTCAAGCGCTGTCCCACCATTTGTTTGATATGTTTCTGCGTCCAGCTTGGATGTTTCTCAATCAAACGATACACCAAGTCCACATCAAGATCTCCATCCTCAGTGATAGGCTGGATAATAGTTCCTAATCTTAAAGAGCCTTGTGGTGTAACTACCGGATGATAATCCTTAAAATTTGGATCATCCTCTAAGTACTTTCCTACGGCATTATAACTTCTTGTTAGATTATTAAACTGAGTCTCAGTAATATCAAGATTCTCTGCCACACTAAGGAACAAATTGTTAAGTTCCCTTTTCTTCTCAAAAGATAACGTTTCTATCATTATTTTTTATTTTCTATTGTTACTGCTAATTTATCAATATTATCTACTTGTTTGTCCAAATCATATATCCTCAATGGACTATTTGCTTTCTGCATCCAGACTCTACCAAACTCAATAGCACAAGCAACTGGCACAGAAAGGTAAAGGTCTAAGGGTTGATCGTTGGAAGCCTTAGTAATGTCATCCAAAAGTAACTCAATTTGGCGGCCAAAATCATAAAGTTGCTGTTTTGACTTTAAAAATTCAGGATTAGGCGTATCAATAGTCATTTCCCAGATACTTGCATTAGGATTATGTTTCTTTATCCTTTCTGCGATAGGAAAACTTAATGATAAAACCAATACAGGTTTTAACCGAGGATTTTCAGGTCTATTGATAATATAATCTGTATGTATTTTCTCTTGTAACCATTTCCAACCGCCAGATCGTTGTTTCTGATAAACAACAACTTCGTGTTTGTTATTTAACATTGTTCCAAGTTTAACTAGTAAAGGCATAGGAGCAAAACCAAAGAGAGCAATACGTTTATATTCCCATCTGTCTATTTTGTCTAATATCTTATCTTTGCAGTTATATTCAAGATTTTCAACTTCTCTTCTCCAAAATTCATCCCATTCTTTTGCAGTAGGCCAATTACCGCCTAAATCTATGGGCATATCATTCACAGGATAAAAGTCTGGCAACAAAGCATCTTGGATTTGAGGAAAGGAAAAGTCAGGCTGATGGTTCCCAATTTTTGAACCATATGTAACTGCATGAGCTTGTAAATCCTCACCTAATGCAGTCAGTCTAGCAATTCGGTCTTCATGTCTTTTCTTCATATCAAAAAGCATTTCAGCTGTATACTTCTCTTTTCCTTCATTGTCAATATACTTGTGGCATTCAGGACACATCAGCATAATATTCTTAGGATCCTTTGCTAATACTTTCGACAATTTTTTATCTCCACGAGGACCATTTTCTGAATCGCCGATAATGTGTGCCAACTCAGAAATCTTACATTCGTCCAATGTAACGCCATGTTTATATAAGGGTTTATTACACCCTTTAAATTCGCATCGTCCAGCAGCTTTCCACCATACTTCATGCTGTACACTTTTGGGAATATATGTATTACTCATACCTGATAATTAAAATTTATATACCAATTAAATTAATACTTGGAGATTAGCAGTTTTATACTTGTGCCAATATGATACCATGACCAAGTGACACTGGTCAATTGTTTTCATTGCCAGATATATTAACTATCGTTCTTGCTTCTTCAAACTTCTGTTTCATAGTAGGATTACCTCGTGTAAGTTTTTTGATAGACAAGTCTTCCGCATCATTATTCGCCAACCTTAGATAATTTCCTGAACTTAACAAATCCTCTTTCATCTTTTGAAGAGACTTGATTGTCTTGTCGATTTCCTCAATAGCCTTGTTAAACTTATCGCTTGCTCGCTGGTAGTGATTCTCAAATTTATTTCTGAAATCATTCAATTTATTCTCAAAGTTGGTAATATCAATACTCTGCTGTCTTGTCATAATGAGTTCACGCTGATATTCAACGCTCTTTCTTGAGGCTTGTGTGAGTAATGAAATCAAAGGCATGAAGAACTGGGGACGAACCACAAACATTTTAGGATAGCGGTAGGACACATCAACAATTCCCTCATTATAAAAATCATTATCAGGTTCCAATAATGATACAAGAACCGCATATTCACAACCTTTATCACGCCTGTCCTTATCCAATTTGGCAAGAAAATCTTCATTCTTATGCTTTGTTGCCGTTTCATCCATTTCGTTCTTCATCTCGAACATTATTGATATGTACTCTAGGTCATCAGCATAATCACGGAAAATAAAATCTCCTTTACTTCCTTTACTGGAATCGTTGTCCTTATCGAAATATGCATTGGGAAACATAGTTGTACGAACACGGTTAAACTCATTACTACAATGAACCTCCAATGACTCTCCGATCATCTTTGTGGACAGCTTAGCTTTGAGATCTTTATAATAGTCCACTAGTTCCTGCTTTTGCTTAAGCTGACGTTCATAATCCTCCTTGATGTTTTTTTCGCGGATTGTCGCCTCCTTCTGTGTTACATCAATCTGACTACGAAGTTCAATAAGTGTGTTTTCCTTTTCTTGAATAATGTCCTTCGCTTTGTTCTGTTCTTCCAGTATGGCAACACGAACATTATTCTCATTCTGCTCAATAACAGATTTTAATTTTGTAATCTCTTCGTTAGCCTTTAAGCGTTCTGCATTAATTTCCAGTTGTTTAGTTTGATTAAAACTATCCAACTGTGCTTTGAGTTTTATAATTTCATTATCCTTTTGTGAAAGCTCTACATCTTTAGCATTTAGTCTATCCTGAAAATTACGGGTAAGCTTAAGCGATTCAGCTTCTTGCTTTACTTCACTCTGTTTTTGAATTTCGGCAAGACGTGCTTTTATCTCGGCATCAAATTCCTGAGTTTTGACCTGACTTACTATTGAAGCATAATCTGCTTCATCAACTGAAAATACACTACCGCATTGTGGACATTTTAACTCTTTCATACGCTGAAACTAATTTATATATATTAAACTTCGTTCTTTCTGATTGCAAAGTAATATATCATCTATGCATTCTTTTTGCATAGCAAGAAAAAGTTTATGCCATTTCCTTTAAATGTAATATTTAATATTGCACGCTATGTACTTGGAGAATCATTTTGCCTTATTACGAAAAAACAGATTATAGGTGTTGATTTTTTTTCTGAAAAAATCAACACCTATAACTCCATTTATATTTATTCAGCACAGCTTCCAGCTTTACTCAACATTATTAATACAGTATTTTTTACTCAAAGCCATTTTATTATTTCCCTGCACTTTCCAAATCAGTTATATTATTACCAACTACATAAAGGTACATGGATGTGACTACTTTTAGAGCAGCGTTAATCTCTTCTTCTGTCGCATTTGGAGAAAGGTGTGCTTCGTCATTACGCCACTGCCTTAATAAATCAAGATAACCTTTGAATTTTTGTTCGCATTTGTCGTCGCTATATTTGAGCTTTTTCAAACAAGGAAATGCAAAGATACATTCGGATAATCCTGGAGTTTTATCCGGTGTATTCGGGTTGCGAGGCACGTCATCTTCGTTGAGCAAGTAATATAACTTTTTCAGATATGCTTCATATTTTGCTACTAATGAATTGAAATAAGTTCGCTTCTCCAACAAACCAATAGTCGTATTTGCAAATACGTTATTCAATGCGGTCTTAATCAGTCCATCAACACCATCAAGTTGTGGTATACTGGTTTCATTGAGAGTGAAGAAAAATGTATCCACAATTTCTTTGATATTACGCAGTCTGTTTTTAATAACCTCAAATTCTTCTTTGAGAACAGTGCAAAGAATCTCTTTCAACTGTTCTTCATCATATGGGAAATTGGAATTTCTCGCTGTTCTTTCAGCCAAAGCATCTACAAACTTGCGGACAAGTGCAAGACTGAATGCCTGTTCCTTTTCCAGAACTTCTGCAAAATTATAATACTTCTCAATCTCTAGGGCTATTTTTTCATCAAACTTTTCTCTGACAATATTGATCAAAATATCATAACTGTTCCCAGCATGGAACGCATCTACTACTTCAGGATCTGAAAGGATTGCATCCCAAATCTGTCGGAGAATCTTGTCGTTTTCGTTTAATAATCCAACAAATGGGCTGTTGGCCATGTTCAATATCTCTGAAACCGGTAACTCATTATCTGGTCTCTTTTGTCCAGGCTCTCCTATTCGCGAAGAACGAAGTGTTTGTTCCTCATCTTCTAATTTTATTTGCCCTTCATACGACATTTGGATACGCAACTTGTCAAGGTCTATCAAATCCAAAATTTCCATCGGAAGAGTCTCTCTAGTATATGGCAGGAACTTGTAGAAAATCTTACAAAAGATATAGAATCTTTCCAAGTCGGGATCAGTGAAGTCAATCAGCTGAGCTAAAAAACCATATTGGCGGACATAACGTGAAACCGTTTTACGATAACGGTCTTTTTCATTATCGTCAAGCGGCATAACTCTTTCATCAACTATCCGTTTAAGAATAGTTGGCACACCGCTCACTCCGTTACTGGAGACTAATGCCTTGGCTACAGCATCAACTTCCATCTCGTTGAAAATATTCCACTGCTCGATGTCGCATTTAAGTGTATAAATGCGTTGCGTATCTACTTCACCTTCAAGGGTTGTTTCTGTATAATACGCTTGAAATGCTTTCTGCACTTTTTCGTGGTCATTTCTGAAATCTATAATCATTGTATCTTCCTTACCAGGATAACAGCGATTCAGACGAGACAATGTCTGAATACATTGTATGCCACCTAAAATACGATCTACATACATCGTATGAAGCAATGGTTGATCAAAGCCTGTTTGGAATTTTTCCGCAACGATAAGAATCTTGTAATCATCTTCTTTAAACTTCTCACGAATACCGTCATCAAAAACGTTACCATCATTCATGTTCGCTTCTGTACATTTACGCCCATGACTGTCTTCTACTTCGCCAGAGAAAGCTACCAATGTCTTGATTTTACCATCATAGTTGTCTACAATAAGTCTGTCAAGTAAACGCTTGTAATCAGCCGCTGCACGTCTTGAGTCACAGACAACCATAGCCTTTGCTTTATGCCCGATTTTATTGATGGTATGGTGCATGAAATGTTCCAACATCATATGAGCTTTTCGAAGCATGATATAGGCATTCTTGTTCAGCTCGCCATAAATTACTTTCAGCGCTTTTTTCTCTTCAAAGAATTTCTTTTGATCATTGGTTGGGTTTTTCTCGATCAACTCAAACATGGTGAGATAGCTTTTATAGTTTGCCAAAACATCAAGAATGAATTTCTCGTCAATGGCTTGTTTCATAGAGTAGAGATCGTGGGCTTTGCCTTTGTTCGGGCCATCCTGAATACCAAAGAGAGCGTATGTTTTGTCTTTGGGCGTAGCTGTAAAGGCAAAGTAACTAATATGTTTCATCATGCGTCGCATCACTTGCAAATATGCAAGCATTGCGTCTGTTTGGTCCTCATATTCCTCTGGATTGAAATCTGGAAGATTCTGTAAATCTTTGTCTGTAGAAAGAGCATTTACCAAATCCTTTGCACTTTCATTACCTATGGCGGTATGCGCTTCATCTACAATGATAGCATACTTTCGTTGGGTATCGCGTTTCAAATCTTTTAGTGCAAATGCGAATTTCTGCACTGTAGAAATGATGATTTTATTTCCTTCATTGAGTGCAGTTGCCAAATTCTTTGAACCACGACGAATATCTTTGACTGTACCGGCAACTGTCTGGAAATTCACCACATCATCCGCCATATTTCTGTTTAGCACGATACGGTCTGTAACCATTATAATGCTGTCGAAAATCGGTGTGTGGTCGGCATTGGTCATATTGGCAAGTTGATGAGCCAGCCAAGCCATTGACTTGGTTTTTCCAGAACCTGCCGAATGTTGAATCAGATAGTTATGTCCAGGTCCTTCTTCTATCACCATTTTACAGAGTTTACGTACGGCTCTTAATTGGTGGAAACGGGGAAAGATGACTACTGGTTTGCCATCTTCATCGTTATATCGTTTGATGAAATGTTCTATGATGTTAAGTAAGGAATCTGCCTGCAATATCTCTTGCCACATATAGGCAGTAGGGTATTCACCTTCAATGACAGGATTTGTACTTTCTCTGTTGAATGGCAAAAAACGAGTCTGCTCGCCATTAAGTTTGGTGGTCATAAACACAAAACTGTTGTCCATCACAAAGTGTACCAGACAATTGCGAAGCATGCGGTTTACCGAAGAACGGTTGTAACGGTATTGATAGATGCCGTGTCCATAGTTTTGACCTGTACCCTCATTTTTTAGTTCAAAGGTCATTAGAGGCAGGCCATTGAGTAGGATGCAAAGGTCTAATTCGTTACCACTATCGTCTGCTGCCGTACTATAATGCATCTGACGGACTACGCTAAAGCGATTGCTTAAATACAGTTGATAGTTACTCGAATCTTCGTTCTCCAACACTGGTTTAGGCATCATGAATCTGATTTTTGTACCTTTGATTGTTATGCCTTTGTTGAACAGTGTGAGCAAACTATCTCCTCTATTTAGAAATTTATTTATTTCGACTACAACAGTTTCTGTTTCTCTACCAGGAAAATGATTTTGAAGTCTCTGCCAAACCATAGTTTGTGCTTGCAAGAAATGCTCCAACATCTCTCGGTCCACAAGATTGTCTATGTCAAACTGTGAACTTTTGCGTTGATTATATAGAGGACTTGCCGCAAGATATTGTGCAATGTGCTCTTCAAATACGGTTTCATTCAGCGGATTCATATTGTAATTTCTTTATCGGTTCAACATACTTTTATTTTGCCTGTTACTGCTTCGGTAATGATGCTTTGTTTCAACTCTTCTAATAATTCGATATGTCGATTTGCCTTAGAGATTTGGGCGTCAATCTTAGTACATTCTTCATCAAGAAACTTTACAATATTTTGTTGCTCTTGAAGCCCTGGAATGGGTACTTTAATATCTCCTATGGTTTCTGTATTAAGATTTAATTGAGTTCCCATCTTTCCTAATCCAAGATATGGTTGTCCAGACATAAATATGTAATATAGAAATTCTGTATTCTGCTTTAAATATGGAAACCAAACAAACCCATCATGAATACAACATTTTATATGTGTAATGATAGGCTTCCCAACAGTTCCTGCAATACTAATGAAAATATCTCCAGGCTCTCTTTTTATACTTAATGATGCTCCCAGTTTTGATAATTTTTGCGTTGTTTCTTCTAAATATCGTTCACTACTAGATACATCTGCAATGCGGACCCATGCATACTCTCCGTTCTCATCGAAATACTTAGGATCCTCAATAGGTCTTGGAGAAGCTCCTCGTTTGACAATGGATAGAGTCCTTATTTTTCTTACCTCCCAATGTCTTGGCACTTGGCCAATCCATTCCACACCACTATCTTTCATCGGTGCATTTGGGTCAAGTCCTTTAGTAACAGCATCAGTAATGATGGTTTGTTTCAGTTCATTTAAAAGATCAATCTTCTTTTTCTGAACATCGATTGCCCGGTTTATTTCTCCACACTTCTCGTCCAAATATGTGGCAATAGCTTGCTGTTCTATGAGAGGTGGAATGGGTATTTTAATATCTCCGATGGTTTCTGTATTGAGGTTTAATTGAGTTCCCATTTTCCCTAATCCAAGATATGGTTGTCCAGACATAAAAATATAATATAGAAATTCAGAATTCTGTTTTAGAAATGGGAACCAAACAAATCCATCATGAATACAGCATTTTATATGCGTAATAATTGGTTTTCCAACAGTTCCGGCAATACTAATAAAAATATCCCCTGGCTCTCTTTTTACACTTAATGATGCTCCTAATTTTGATAATTTTTGCGTCGTTGTTTCTAAATATCGTTCACTATTAGATACGTCAGCAATACGAACCCAAGCATATTCTCCATTTTCATCGAAATATTTAGGATCCTCAATCGGCCTTGGTGAAGCTCCTCGCTTAACAATCGACAGAGTCTTTATTTTTCTTACTTCCCAATGACTCGGCACCTCACCAATCCATTCTATACCGCTATCTTTATATTCTTCGTACTTCATACCATTTGTAATTAGATATTGATACTATCATCTAACGATCTCAATTCTGCTAAAATTTCATCAACCGAACGAAGTGGACGGTATTTATAGAATATACGTGTAAATGGAAATTCCACACCGAGTTTGTCTTTGGTGCGGTCCATCCATACTTCGGGAGCGTATGGCAGAACCTCTTGGGCAAAATATTCGTCTATATCTTGCTTTTGAGGAATTTTTTCAGTGTCGTTCAGATTCGTATCTGCAACAAAATCACTCTTTACATCCAATGGCTTCTCGTGTACTTCGGGCGCCTCTTCGCTGATAGTACCGAACATCATACGCAACAATTTTAATTCAGTTGCTGTATATTTTATTTTCTTGGTTTTCAAATAAGCAAAGAATTCACAATCGGAGCGTTTTTTATCAATTCCATCTATCTCGCTTACCATTTTCAGGATGGCATTCTTCTTCGCATCCGCATCAAAATTTTCGTCTTCGCGCAGCTCCGCATATTTCTCCGTGATGTTTTCATACCATAGGCGCAATGGGCGACGAGTTACTACGGTAGTATAACGGAAGTCGTCGTAATCTAACAGACGTGCTACCTGAAGTTGCTCTACTTTACCCGTTTTTTCGTATACAATATCACGGATGGCATCCTTATATTCTCTATACATCCCTAGAATATCATCTTCTTTCGCAATCTCAAAACGCTTTTTACCTAAATTCTTTTGCAGCAGTTTGGTGTACTCTGTATGAGCAGCATTAATAAACAATACCTTATTGAGCCGTTCGGCAGGGCGTTTGTTGTCGAGAATCCAAAGATAAGTAGTAATATCGGTACCATAGAACAGATTCTTAGGTAATGCCACAATGCAGTCAAGCAAGTTACGGTCAAGTAACATTTTACGAATGTTACTCCAGCCACTACCAGCCTCACCATTAAACAAGGGAGATCCATTCAGAACAATACCAATACGAGAACCTTTTTGATTATCCATCTTGGAAATCATGTGTTGGAGGAATAGCAAAGAACCGTCATTACTGCTTGGCAATCCTGCTTCAAAACGTCCTCCGAGACAATTATCATCCATCACACGCTTTTTTACACGTTCATCTTTGCCCCAATCCATTCCAAATGGTGGGTTTGCAAGCATAAAGTTGAATGTACTTCCCTCTAATTTGTCATCGCCCAATGTATCACCACGGAATAACTGTCGGTCCAGATTTTGGTCCTCACCCTTCATTAAAAGGTCTGATTTGCAAATGGCATAGGTCTTTTCATTCAACTCCTGTCCATACAAATACACTTTTAAATCTTTACGACCGGAAATTTCTTGTAAATATTCACGTCCGGCAGTCAACATACCACCGGTTCCACAACAAGGATCGTAAATAGAAAATGCACGTCCAGGTTCATACAACTCATTCTCTTTACCGCACATTGTAAGTGATACCAGTAAACGAACAATTTCACGCGGTGTATAGAATTGGCCGGCTTTCGTATTGCTGGACTCTTTTGAACGGCGGACTACAATTTCAAACACAGTTCCCATCATGGAATTACTTACTACATTAGGGTGAAGGTCTGCTCGTTGCACAAAAAGCTGGATAACAGAGAATAGCTTGTCGTGACGTTCTAATCGGCTGTAAATTGGAGAGAGATCGAGCGTTTCGCTTGATGTATCAGTATGAACAAAGTTTGCAAGTATATCTTTCACATTATCAGTGAATCCGTCTAGATAAGTTTGGAAAGATGCTCCTATTTGGTCAGGTGCACCCAACAAACGCTCCAAAGACAATCCAGACTTGTTAAAGAATGTCAGTTTATGCTGTTTGAGCAGACTCTTTAATTTGATATCTTGCATAAGGATCGGCTTGTCCTTGATGGCATTCATTTCTTTCATAATGGCATCTCGGTGTTCATCGAGGACACAGTCAAGACGGCGCAAAAGAGTAAACGGAAGAATTACGTCTTCCACCTCTGCATCATCATATAGATTTCGGATAATCTCTTTAATATCCCATATCACATTAGCTAATTCCTGTTCAGTCATATATCTTTTATTTTTCAATTTTTACTTTGGCATAATAGGGAAAGACATCAGTATCTTTCCCATTATTTTGATTAACATCAATTATTGTAGCATAGCTTCCAACATATTTTTCAAAACAAGGAGCTAATCTGCAATTCAGAATGTATGGACCACTTTCTCCCTTCTGAACCAAAGCTTTTTGACCGACTGGAGAGTTGGTTAGGGTATTATTGGGAGAGGTAGGTACAGTCACAACTTTTTTCATCCCTTTATTTGCTTCCTTGTCTGAATGGCTGTCGACAAATGAACCGAAGCACTTAATGACATGGCATAACTGTAGTACATACGAAAAATAAAGTTCCTTTTCGTTTTCAGAAATTTCTAGATCCTTATCATCTATAGTGTAGGGGTGCTCCTCATTTGTATGAGAATCAACATTTGTGAAATTTAGTATCTGTAGTGTAATATTGCCAATAGATTTAGGAAATATCGTATCGCTTTCATTACCATAACGTAACCCACTGTGCTTCGTTTCTAATCCAGACATATAACGATTGGATTCAAGCAAATTTAGCTGATTATCACGTTCAAAACACTCTAATGGTAATAAGCCATAATTATATGCGGAACGAAAGATATACTCCATAACCTTGCGAAGAGGATTGCCCTCGTATTTAAATTGCCAATTATCAGCAGGATAGTAGAATGCGCAGAGCATATCCATCATAATAGTACGAGCTTCCTTACATATTAGTTTTCCTTCGCCAAGATACTTAAAGACATCTTTAAAGTTAAACGCTATAATATTGGCATTTTGGCTTTTGGCGACTTTTACAATGTTTGTAAACATTACATCCACAGAATTTTGTGAATTATCTATGGCATCTTTTAGATATACTAAATTCCCCCATTCTTCCTTATGTGTAGCATGGTCGCGCTGCGCTATTTGAACAATATCATCAAACTTGCTCATTGTTCCAGCAGACAGTATATACCAAGGTATAGTTTGTCTTTTCTCACCAAACATACGGGCCAGTGACGATACAACAGATGGGATAAAAAGCTCATCGGTCTTGCTGTCATTTTTACCGTATTTGCAATTCGCATCAAGAATAATAGCAGAATAGGACTTGAAATTCCTTTTTAACTCCAGTTCGGCTTCTTCCCAATTTGTAAATGGAACGAGTTCTATACCTTTTTCGTCTGCAACACTTTCAAAACCGGTTGCAAAAATCTCGTCTTGTGTTCCACTAAGATCATCAACCCACAAAACTTTATATTTAATATCACACATAATACTCTAAATTAGTTAAAATGAAGCAATAATGTTGTTTTTACGAAAGATAAGTTTATATGTAACAGAAAACTCATCTTCAGGATTGGATATAAATTTCGCGTCACCATCAAACTCCTGCATCAGTTTACGTACTTCATATCCTCCTATACCATAGTGTCCATTACCTTCTTTGGAAGAAATTCCATAGGTAAGTACACTTTCAGAGTCATAACCAGGAAGTAATGGTTTCCCATTGTTGGAGATATTCACAATGAAATTTTCTCCTTCTGTCATAATCTCAATTCTAACCATATTTTGAGAATTCGTTACACCTTCAAAACCATGACAACTGGCATTATTAATTATATTATCAAAAATAATGGTCAAAGCTTCAGGCGGAAAATGAACGTATCCTATTGGATCTCCTTTTGCAATTACAACTTCACCATTTAGATCGGTAATTGCCTGCTGGGCACGATTTGATATTGCATCAAAGACATATTGAAAAATAGGACTTGGATTTTTCTGAATATAGTCTTCAATAAAATCAGTTAATGAAATTTCACGGCATTGCATACCATATCCGCTATCCAATTTGCTAATTTTTGTCTGCAACTCCTGCATGATAGCTTGTAGATTTGAATAAATATCAGTAACCTTAGTTTTATGGATTGTACCAACAACGGCATTATCATCCACAACCCCATTGCCATCTCTACGAGCACGTTGCAATACTTTCATCCAGTTATTCAGATTGAAAATAGTCTGTCCTATAGCATGCTTTTTCATGTGAATATCGCGGCGAAAGGATTCTGCAGACTCTAATAGTTGACGGTCGGATTCGGTCAAGCTGCTTCTTGTATCTTCCTTGCATAGACTCTCCTGTTTTGCAATACGGGAGGGCGCAAGAATTGATATAGACAAAAAGTCTGGTTGAGTTAAACGTGGTATCACACTGCCTATTGACAATCTGTTGGCTTGTAATTCTGTTTCCTTAGCCATAATACAGCGAAGTAAAAAGTCTTCAGTAATGGCTTTGGATTTTAACTTCACGGCAAAAATCTCCGGTCTTAATGCCACCGGTTCAGTTTTAGATACCCCGTGCAGTCTTCCTACCTTAAACTTTCCGCCTATGAACCATATTAATAGGCAATCTGACGTAAGTATTCTATATCCTATTCTTCTATCAGAAACAGGTATCTCTTTACGATAAATATCACAATTCAGATAGGAGGATGAAAGTTCCTTTATACTTATAAAAGCAATATCTCTTTCCTCTGCTATTCTGTTTGTTACAATACCACTAAAAGGAACTATATCAACAAGATCTGCCAATTTGAATAATTTTTCCCCATCATTGGCTTTAGGAAGAATATAATTTATAAGGTATCGAGAAGGTTGAAGGTTTATATCGCCTGATAAATCCTCAGACTTACCAATCCATACATATTTCTCATCCTGTTTTGATATAGTCTCAATAATACTGTCAGCCTTCAATATATTTTGCTTCCAACCAGCCAAATCTTTCGATGCAGAAAAAGTATCATCTCTGGCATCTACAAGACATATTGTACCTTTATCATCTTTTTTAAGGCACAGAAGGCACATAGGAATAGAGGCATATGGCTTGAACAATGGTGGTAAAGATATAACAATAACAGAATACCAATTCGCACTTTTCTTTAGAATTGACTCACGAAATTCTAACCAATCTCTTCCATAACAAAATGATATCGGTAATAGACAATAAAGCTCTCCATTATCTTTAAGAGTATTTTGTGCAAGGAGAAGGAAAGTATTTGCGATGTATCGCTCTTCACGCCCAAACAGCATAGGAGGAAAAGAGAATATATAATCATATTGTGGTGAAGATACTTTACTGTTATCATCACGAACCAGACAATCTCTACACCTCAAATTAGCTACAATGCCTTGAGATAAGAGCAAAATCTTAGAATATGCCCAAACTTCTGTACTAATCTCATCTGCATCATAATGGCATGAGGTTGACTGATATAAGGCAAAGGAACAAGTACCAGCAAATGGTAAATAAATATTACTATCAGTCTTACAATCAGCTATTTTAAGACACATATTTACCAAATCAATTGGAGCTAAAAAGTCACTTGCTCCATCTTGAAATCCTGCAATCGTTGATTTTCTTCTGTTACCTGAAGAGCTATAGAATATATCATCATGCTGATGACAATACATAGCAAGAGCTGAATATTCTGAAATAAGAATATCAATTTCATCATCGGTATAGTAATCACCTAAATTTATTAGGTATTTTTCTAAAATATGTAATAGTTCGGTATCTGCATTTGCAGTGCGGCTATATACTGAAATCAATAATTTTTTCAGTATATTATCATCAAATGGACTTTTAGCACGAGAAAGGTTTACGTAATGATTTACGAGAGTCTGCGCTTTAGAAGAAAGAGAAACAAACTGTATCATGTCTACAAAAAATTTAAATTAAACGTCCATTGTCTTGTTGGTTTTGCAAAGTTCGGCCTTTTCTATGCAAAAGTTCTGCATAGAAAAATATTTTTTCATACAGTCTGCTATTTTTTTTGCAAAAGTTTTTCTAAACCATGCGGGAGAGAGGACTTCCACATCAGGGCCAAAAGAAAAAATCTGTTGTTCTAACTCCAAAGTATGATATAATTTTAATGATATAATACAGTCATCTTCACTTATCGTTTTCTGTGATTTATGTATAGGCTTTGATATTACATACTTGAAGCGTCTAGGAGAGAATTTCAACTGAAATTCTTCCAATTTGGCCTCTGTTTCATACGGTACAGTTACACCAACTACGTGATCGAAATAAGTATTGAAATCAATTTTTTCATTTTTTCTGAAAAACAGGTTGCTATTTGATACACTTTGAATACGATCAAAAGCAAGGCTCTTTATCCTTTCCTCTTTTTCATCAAGTCCAAATAGAAACCATCTCCCGTTATATTGTTTCACAAAATACGGATGTAATGTATGTTGATGATAATTGCCATTAGCCGAAATATATTCAATATCCAATGGTTGATGGCTGATTGTCGCATCAATAATATCAGAAAGATATTCAATACCTTTTAATTGCTCATTCTGCCCAAATGAAACGAGATTCTCAGCATTACTTTTTACACCAAATCTTAATTCAAGGTTTGAAATGACTTCTTCTAGCCAGCCATTAGAAGGTAGCCCTCTATATTTGCTCAACATTTCAATGGTAGCACGAAGATTTTGCACTTCTGCTACAGAAAGTTCATTCTTGAAGATAGAGAAATTAGGTTCAGAGTAACGATAGTAACATTTTTTTCCATCATATTTAATTGCTTCAAGATATATTCCGTCAGGAAGCATTTTACGAATAGCATTAATATCGCCACGCAACTGACGTTCCATAATCATAGACTTACATCCATTTGTATCATAAAGTCTATCGTTAACTTTTTCTAATAATTCTTTGATATTATATTTATGACGAAAATCACTAAAGCATCTATCTAAGACTTGAAACCGATAATCTGCATTTTTGTTTTTGGGCATATTAAGTTACCTCATCATTAAATTGTTTTTAATACTTAAATATCTGATTCTATTTAGTAGAATTTAGTAGGTCTTTAACATCTACTTCTAAAGCTTTTGCAATCAGTAATAAGGTTTCCAATCCAGGCTGAGAAGTGTTAGTACACCATTTAGAAACTGTAGCTGGATCCTTACCAAGTTGTTCTGCTAGCCATTTGTTGGTTCGTTTCTTTTCTACCAGCACCACTTTAATTCGATTTATATCCTTCATCGTTTCCACATTATTGATGATTATTTTTCCTACATTACAAATGTAATTAATAAAACTCTAATACACATCATTCAAACAAGGTAATTTACAATAAAAATTGCGAATTATATCAATTATTTGAAGTTCTCATGCTTTACAATTTAAGTCATGAGACAGGAACGGCTAATTACCTTGAATACCCATCTTAAAATACAGGCAAGCTGTTCCGACTGTTCGTATTTCATACGATGCCGGAACAAATTGCCTTATGCAACGGAAACTAACCGGCTGACTTGCTTCGTATCCCGATACCAGGCAAGTTTCACCCGACAGGTTCATACAATCATGCAGATAAATCAGGACAGTTACCAAAGACAGAGCCTTTAAGGTTGCGCTGCTCTTCACTTCAAAGGCCCTGACATTGGCAACCGGTTACCGGTGGTTTGTCTGAAAACAGATACTATGCTCTTCAGAAATCTTTGAATACTGAATATCAGGAAATCATTGGAGCATCATAGCCGGAACCGTTTCTTATGTGCAAAGATACTTCGGACTGGAGTAACGCCAAGTGACGCTTGCGCTTTCAGTCTGAGGACTTGACGGCAGCCTTCCGCAAATTTTCTCATGCTTCAAAAATTTGGGTATTCCGTCTGCATTCTCTGACTTCACACTTGTCTTTTTCTCCCTTTGGTCCGCAGTCACAAATGCACATAAAACGGTTTTTCCCAGCCATAAAGCTCAATGAGTTTTACTGGAGGGAAAAGAACTGGAACTTCAAAATCAAGTGTTATGCAAACAAAAAGAATGAGTATCAAACAATCTTTTAATTTTTAACTGATATGTGCAGATTGATGACAACACAACTGGCGGAAGCTCTGGAGGGTTATCCGCTCTACTCCCAGGACGGCAAGGGAAAAGAAGCTGTTTGTCGTGCGGTTTTTGCCCTTGGTTCTGTAAAGTGGTTTATCCTTGAAGGAAACAGGGAGGATGACGATGTGATTCTATTCAGTATCGTAGTCGGACTCATGGAGGATGAATACGGGTATGTTTCCCTCAATGAGCTTTCGGATGTGGAGCTTGACCTGAGTGCTCAGGGACTTGGCAAGCTTCAGGTAAGACAGCAGCAGAACTTTAAGCCCGTTCCGCTGAAACAGATTCAGGACAGCAGGCTTCAGGATTTTCTTGCAAGGTTTGAATAGGCTGTATGAAAACAGAAGTGGCCGGTCCAATCCGTCACGGACAAGACCGGCTGCTTATTATAGCAGGTAAATGAAAACAAAACTATAATTATATGGTAAATGGAAAATTGTCGTAATATTTTTAATATCTCTATCCGGCATGGGTGGAGCGTTTCTATGGAAAACATGGATGGAATTCGGTTTCTCAATTTCAAACGAAAGACTTCGAGCGGTGTGCCGTTCTGCTTTACCATTGAAGCCGGTGACTGTACAGCCGGCTGGATAGCAAAAGAAATATTCTCTTTCGTCAGTGCCGTTGTTCCTGAGAAATGTGCAAAGGAATGGATGATTCAGTCATGAGTAATGGAAGCGTCGGAGTTCCTTCAGGCCATGGCTGACATGGAGGATGTCAGGCTAAGGGCAAGGCTGCTGGCTCTTGAACTTGCTGCTATGAATGCCCAATATAATGTCCTGGATACCATTCCATGGGACAGACTGAACTAACGGTGTTCCTTACGCTTGCGGCCACGTTTGGGCAGACCGGTTTCCTTGTAGGCTATCAGGTCGATTCCTCTGAACACCCTTTTTGCCTTGTCAGGTATCTTCAGGAAAGCCAGCGGCTTTTCCAGATAACGGATATAGGCATAGATGGTGCAGCGGTGAACACCCAGGTAGCGTGCTGCCTCCTTTACTGAATATGTCTTTTCCGGAACGACTTTCATTATATCTCATGCTGGTTAATCTTTTCGTTTATGGGATACTGCAAATGTAAATAACTGATTATTAGCTGTCAATACGTCAAATATGGGATTATTCCGGAGATTGTGGGATTTGTATGGATTATATGTTACCTGTCATATTCAATACAGCAGGTTTGGCGATTGATAGCGAATCTTTTTTATGAAAATCAGGAAGGAATATATTTGATAGTTGACAGCGTTGACAGCAAATCCAATGAAAATCCGGTATAAAGTCAGTCTGGGAAATTACTGTAATACAGTACATTATATTCTTTCTGATTTTTCTTATAAAGAATAGAGTATTATAATGTGTCAACGTTTGGCTATGGATTTTTAGCGGACAGAAAATTGTGGCTACACTTGTCAACGTTTGTCAACGTATGATTTCTATATGAAGTGTCTGATACACTGATAGATACTCTCTGTCAACACTGTCACCCCTGAAACGGGTGCATTTTATTATCTGAAAACATCTGATGCGAAAGGGATACATGGTTATACTAATGTACCATTATAGCCACAGGTTTGTTCAGCATGCCTCTGCAGATATTTTTTTGCAAAGGTATCTCCGGCATTGCAAACGTCAAACACAGGGCTGAAAATCTTCCTCAAACGGGGTTGAGCATATTTTCAGCTTCCCTTGTAGTTTGCCATATTGAATGCCTGCGCTTCTGAGAACTGCAAAAAATATCCTTCGGGCAAGTTGAAAAACTTGCTGACAGAAGGGAAAAAAATCAGAGCGTATGGTACAGATGGACGAAAGCATCAGAAAGCAGTTGGAAAAGCCACAGACATGGTTCTGCAAGTATTTTCCCAAACGTATTCAGAATGTGGGCGAGAAGGAAATCGCCGGCAGACAGTTAGTCTATGACTTCAAGGATGGAAGGTCTTATGAAGCGGTAGCACAGATGACGGCAGCAAGAATGATTGAGGAACACGGAAATGGATGTTCTCAGTTGGTATTCATTCCGGTTCCGGTATCATCAGTAAGAAAGAATGAAATCAGGTACATGGACTTCTGCAAAAGGGTATGTGAACTCACAGGAGCAATAAACGGATATGACCATGTAAGGGTATGCGGAGAAAGACTTGCTATTCATGAAAACCACAAGGCTGAAAAGGAAATCAGAAAGGTGAGTATCATCGAGTTTGAAGAAGAGTGGTTCAGAGGTAAGGCAGTAATAGTCTTCGATGATGTAATAACACGCGGAATCAGTTTCGGTATGTATGCGAATCAGCTGGAGAGTTTCGGAGCGAATGTCATTGAAGGCATCTTCCTTGCAAGAACTCATTATAAAGAATAGAACTATGAACGGAATATTATCAGAAAAATCAAAGTCACTGGCTTTCACGGGACACAGAACTGTTCCCATAGAAAGGCAGGATGAAATAAGGGCACGGCTTGTTGAAGCCGTGTCCGTCGCCTGCAAATCGGGTATAACCTGCTTCTATTCAGGCATGGCCATGGGATTCGACATGCTGGCCGCTGAAACAGTATTATCACTGAAGGGAAGGTATCCGGATATACGGCTCATTGCCGTTGTTCCTTTCAGAAGACAGAACTGCCGATGGCCTTCAATTGAAAAGGAACGTTATCAGAATATAGTTTCCAGGGCTGACCGGGTTATCGTATTGAGTGAACACTATTTTCACGGGTGTCTTCTAAGGCGCAATGACTTCATGCTGGAGCATTCATGTGGCGTGATAGCCTTTTATGACGGCAAACCTTATGGTGGAACATTCTACACCTGCAGGGAGGCAATGAAGAAAGGCATGGACATAGTAAATCTGTACTGAAAACCAGTCAGTGTTATACTGAAAATATTATAAATGAGATGCAATAGAAAACTTAACATCTCATTTATAATACTTATATCTGAATAGCTAAATATTTTTGAATAAACAATATACGATGCAAATCAACTTTCCCAAAGGGGTTGTTCCAACCAGTTATCAACGAATCCCATAGCTTGTGTGTCAATCATCGGATATTTTTCCAAAAGGACTAAAAGATTCTGCTTGAAATCATTATCAGGCCGTATTATGTCTATAAAATGTTTCAATATGCATAGTGTAAAGAAGACTCGTCCCTGTTGTACATCATCTTCCAACCAAGGTCTGAGCGGTCTTGTCATGGTGAGAGCACGTAAAGATAAAGAACGGTTCCACAATCTTGCATGATGACAGCATGAATTACGGGTAAGCGTAATAATAGTCATCCAGGAAATGAACACGGGAACAGATAAGCCAAAATATCTGGCTATTTTTTTGCGAATCTGATTACTTGAAATATTCTCATAGACTCTGGTAAGAGTTCCTAATGGAATAATCTCCGCAATCATCCATGATGGAGGGTATGGTTCCTCGTATGACTCCTTAAAATGAAGAATGAAATCTTCACGACTGGCCTGAATTTCCTTATCCACAAGTTGTATAGTCTTATTAAACTTTTCACTGTTCGCAAAATATTCAGGTTTGGACATCCAGAACACATCTTCAGTTTCTTCACAGGCTATATTCGTTATGGCACTTCTTACTGCTATTTCGATACGTTCTATCTGATTGAATAAAAGCAGACGTAATTCACGGTCAAACTCATATAAACTGAGTGCTTTATCTAAAGTACTGTCAATCTTATAAATATGTTCTGATTTCGGAGCTTTTAAAAAGGGATATAAATATCCGGATAACCGGTAATAACCAATAGACCGTAATATATGTTCAGCATTTTCCGTGTCAGAACAATCAAGTCCACGATTTTCTAAAATTACCAGAAGCTCGGATGGGGATGAATATTGTTTGGTGTATCTCATATATAAAAAACGACCCGCCGATTTAAGCATTGTGAAGAGGCTTGGCGGGTTCTTGTGTTGCAAAGATATGTAAAAATCATGATTAAACAAAATATTCTGCTGATTTTCATATCCAAAACAAGCTTCTTCTTTATTTTTTTATTTATATCAATCTCCTTTATTACATATATGACCTGATGATTAAAATGATAAATCCTGTTGTACCGGAACTGAAGGCTGAGAATCTGATCTGTCAGACAAAACTTCCTTCATGTCCTGCACTTCAGCCACAACCTCAGTCTCAAGATCCAGCCCGAAAGTCTCTTTCAGTTGGAGATAATCAAAGCATAATGCCTTCGGTCGGTTTACCTTTACCTTTTTAACCTGCTCTCCATTTACAATGTCAATGGTATAGTCTGGAAGTCCGCTTGGCAGAAGTATGGTGAATCTGTCCTGTTTCAGACCCAGGTATGAAGCATGGGATTTCAGGTAGGACATGATGGTGGACCAGTTCGAGCGGTTGGAGGTGGAACCTGCATTCCGGCTGTTGAACAGTGATGCTACGGCTGCTGTGTTCAGATAGAGAATCGGACGTGCCTCCTTAAATTCTATATCTTCCTTGACAGACAACGGACGGAAGGATTTCATATACCTTATACGATAATGTGCCTTCTCAATACATTTCCCTGAAGTCTGGAATCCTTGAAGCATACTCCAGAAGTCCGCTATTTCCGAACTTTCCTGAGCCAGTTCATTCTGGTTGCGTATTCCCCTGACTGCCGTATCAAACAATTCTGCATAGCTGAAAGGCACGTCAATTACTGTCTCCAGTGTTCTGAAGGTGGCCAGTGGAATAACCCAGTTCCCGAATATACGGTCATGGATGGTTTCATTATCCAGTTTCGCAGCCAGCTCACGCTTGGTAATGGAGTATATTTCCGGAAAGTTCTTCTCAAACAGTTCCCGGTGTCCCAATATCTCCAGGGTGAGGTGGGTAAGTCCCATGTTGCAGACTGATACGAGGTCTTCATAGGCTCTTTTCTCATTCTGGTTGAATGATGTCTTTGAAAAGGCAAGGAAGATGACACGGGTATAGAGTGCCATATCCTGTGTCGGCTTGTCCTGGCCGCAAAGGGCTACACCTGTAGTGACAATGGTCTGTGCTGCCATACCGTCCGTATTCGTATTCTTCTTGGTCTGGCCGCCACCGCCCCAAAGTCCTTTCAGATAGGCTATCTTGCGTATGTCGAGGTCGTTCTTGTATTCGTCCAGCACGGCAAGTGTATTGACGGCCTGTGATACACGGTCGTTCATGGCCGGTACGGAAGTTACTCCGAGATTGGGCGGATCAACTCCGTGCAGGAAGAAGGACTGGAGGGAAGTAGCCAGGGTTGTCTTACCGGTTCCTTTCTCACCGAAAAGGTTCAGGATGGGAAAGTGGCGGGTGCGTCTGAATATGATGTCACGGAAGAGGGTGGCAAGCAGATAGCAGAAGGCTACGCTTGCATTCTCACCGAACACTTCCATAAGTCTTTTTACGTAATCATACAGTTTTATCCCGTTACGGTTCTCATGTACCATGAGTCTTTCAAACTGGAATATCTCCGGATTGTTTAGATAGATTTTTGAAGTGGCCGGTATATAGAAGGCCTTGCCGTTGATTCCACGGACAATACCCAAATCATCAACGGCATTGAATGTACCTGCAAGGAATATTCCGTTACCGAAAGCGAAGAATCCTTCAGCCGCATTCCAGCCGAGCTTTCTGATACGTTCTGCCGTATCGGTCTTTGAGTACAGGTATTCCTTTACACGGTTGAGTTTGTCTATCTTGGCTAGCCATACATAGTTGCCCAGTGAGCCGACTTTCTGCTGGAAGTTGCTCAGTGAGCATAATTCTGACTCCTTCAGTTCTATGACCCTGCATACATTGTACATATTCCTCATACGGAAGATTCTGGTTCCGTTTATCTCATCCTCGATATGGAATAGCGGTTCCATGATGAAATTGGAGATTCTTGACGGTTCATCATCATCTTCACCGATGGAGTAGTAACAGTTTTCCCTGACGAACAGTCCGAACTGGCGAAGCAGTTCCGCTTCACGCTGCATCTCGTTCATGGCTGCAGGTTTGTCGTTCCTTCTCCTGGCTTCACCACGTGCCTGGGTAACGGCATCACGCCATAGCTTTACCTTCCCGTGCAGTCTGGAAAGCTGTTCTATGCACTGGTCATACACAAGCTGGTCTTTTATATAGCGCAACAGGTCTGCTATTTCCGCAACACACTTTCTTTCCTCTACCATGGAACTGGCTACCAGAAAACGTTTCTGTGCCAACCAGATGACAAAATGCTTTTCCGGAAGTGAAGTATAATCTTCCCTGCTGCGGATATAGCTGTCGGCATCATTCTTGGCATATTGTACTTCTCCTTCTGCCTCGGATGGTATTTCTGCAAAAGGAAGTTCCCTGACTGTTACATGGAATCCTTTTCTTATGGCTGCAGCCCCATTGGTCATCACCGCCTCAAATCCCGGTCCGTATGGCTTGCCTTCCGCAATATCTGAATCTGGAATGAAACAGAGTGAGGATACATACTTCTTCAGCTGCTCTAATTGGCTGTCACTCCAAGCTGTTCCAAGTGACGCTACTGTATTGTCGTATCCTATTGACTGCATTCTCAGGACATCAGGAGCACCTTCCACAATGATATAATAGTCGGCATCACGCAGTCTGGCTGCACGGTCAATACCGAATACTGTTTCTCCCTTGGAGTAAATCATGCTTGTTGCCGAGTTGATATACTTGGGAGCTTTCCTGTTGTCTCCGATATATCTGGCCGTATAGGCAATGATGCGTCCCCATCTGTTTCTCACGGGAATCATGATACGCTGTCGGAACATGGCGTATGTGTTGCCGTCCTCACCACGCTTGAACATGCCGAGTTCGTACAGCAGTTCTTCGTTCAGAGCCTTGCTTCTGCAGAAATCTATAAAGGCCTGACCATCTTTCGGTGCATAGCCTATTCCGGCAAAGGCACAGAACTCCTCATGCCACCGGCTGTATGCGTATGTCCTGGCATCAAGGCTCTCTTCCTTGTCTGTTGCTCTTAAATTTTGTAGGAAGAAGGTCTGGACTGTATCGAGAACTGTCAGAAGTGATTCATGGTGCCTAGCTTCGGCCATCTGTTCCTCACTGCGCTCTTCACTGATGTATTCTACCGGAATATTATGGTTTCTGGCAATAAATTCCACGGCGGTACTGAAGGAAAGGTTTTCCTTTTCCATTACAAACGTAATGGAATCACCGCCACGGTTACAGCTGAAACAGTGGAAGAGATTCTTGCTGGGAGTGACAGCAAAGGAACCGGTCTTCTCAGTATGGAAAGGACAAAGTCCCATCAGGGTTGAGCCTTTCCTGGATAGTCTGACATAAGGACTGAGTACGTCTTCTATGGCAAGTTCCCTTACTTTCCGTATGGTCGTTTCGCTTATCATAACGTACTGAGCAGGTTCCAACAATCGATTATTGACTGACCGGAGTATTTCGGACGGCTGACATTATTAGGATTGAGCGGTTGGATATATCCGTTATCTCTGTATTTTTTGAGTGTCTTGTTGCTGATACCGAGTTCAGCACAGGTGCGCTTGACTGAATAGACACCGTTTGGATCGCACGCTGGTCTGAGTTCTTTCATTATTATAAAATCATTATGAATGTGCGATACAAATACCTGTCCGACTTTATTTTAAACTATAAGCTGGCGAACAAAGGTTACTGACGCACATTCCTGTACCTATTATAATTGTTTTCTTTATATTTCATAGAGTATCACGGCTAAATTAAACACATATAGTTTACCACTATTAAAATATTAGCCATAATATGTTTATCATTTATCATTCTTGACCGATTTTTCTGCCTGTTTCGGCTGACTTTCATCAAAATAGTCCTGGGTGGTACGCTGCAGAAGCCTGAGGTCTGCTGTGCGGTATTCCACCTTACCCGGTCTTTTATAGGAAACCACCTTTCCCTGACGTTTCCACCGTTCTACATTCCTGCGACCAAAAAGTTCGTATGCCTTCCTCTGGCTGATGAATTCAGGATCATCCTTGTCAGCCTTCAATTGCCTGACAATTCTGGAGGAGAGATCATTCAGAAATGTTTCGTATGGTATAAGATGGTCCAGAAACTGTAATATTTTCATATAAACCTGATTTGGTTGCTATATTGTTCGTTTGACCGTAATGGTATGATTTTCCCTGTCAGTTCTGGTCTTGAACTGGCGGTTGTAGATGGCACCAAGTTCTGAGGCCTGTGTACGGACGCTTTTCAAACGTGAAATGGGGAATGAAACGGATTCACCTACTTCAAGGGCAACAAGTGCCGGACGGATTTTTTCTAAGTTTTTAGACATAATTGTTGGATGTTTAATATTTAATGTTTAACTTTGTATTCACCAAATGAATAGGTTACATTGCAAAGTAACATAAAATGGTTTATATAACCAAATATTTGTTTGATGATTTATTGTTTAAGATGTATTTTTTGAAACAAGTACATAATATGTACAATTTCAATATTACTATGTAGATAGAAAAATGAAAATACCCAACATAAAAAAAGATAATATAGTAGTTCTTCTTGCAAGTACCGTCGCTGGCGGTGTAAGCAAAGTAACAATTGATCAAATTGAACATTGGATTGATAAATCAAATAGGACAAAAGAATTCAAGGCTGTAATTAAAAAGACTAATAAAGAATTTACAGAATTAAAGCCTGTTTACGATGAGACAATTTTAGATAAAGATTCTATTATGAGACAATGCAAAACTGTTAACTTAGATTTTAAGTCGGCAGTTAGTCCCATTATTGCAACAGCAATACAAGATGGAATAATTTCCAATCATGGAAGAAATTTGCTCGAATGCGTTAATATACCAACTGATATGCTTCATGTTTGGAAAGATAACCCTAATATTTTTCATGGTTATCAAATGAAAGATGGACATTTTTATAAGCAAGGTAAATTTGTGTCAGCTTCATTTCCTACCCCTTTATTAGTATTTCAAATAACTTCCTTAGTTACAGGACTATATTTCCAAAATAAAATATCAGAACAATTATCTATCATAAACAAAAAACTTGATTTTTTAATAAATAACATATTTCAAAAAGATTATAGTATTATACAATCTAATTCCCAATGGATAAATGAAGTAAATCAATTAGAAAATTTTAAACCTGAAGATATCAGTAGTGCAGAACAAAGATTAGAAGATCTTAATAGACTAAGATGCGATTACAGGCAAAAATTTGAAAAGATTGATTTTTCCATAAATTATTTAGTTGGATCTAATTACTCTGAAATCAAAAAATGGAGAAATGCTTTTTCAAAAAGCTATATGTTAGAAATAATGGAAATAGCTTATGCAGCCGAAGTTGAATATCTATTGGTTAATATATTAATCAGTAAAATGTATTCAAACTACGATACTGATTATTATAAAGAACGTCTAGTACTATGCGCAAAGAGGCATAATCCAAACTTCTATTTTTTTTATGCTCCCAAATATTATGAATTAAAAAAGAAAATGGAAATCAACTTAAATGGTCTTGAAAATAAAGCTGAATATAAAAATGGTACAATAACAAATATTAAAAATGAAATTATGGACAATTTTTCGAATATCGAAAACAAATTTTCAAAAGTTAGTTCATTAGGCCCCAGGCAGTATATGTTAATAGAAAATGGAGAATGTATAGGTGTTTATACAGACATAAAGAATATATAATTTTAAACAAGTATGGATAATGACATAAAACACGTGCATGTAGGTCAGGCTATCGACAAAAGACGCAACGAGCTTGGATTAAGCAAATCTGAGCTTGGGCGCAAAATAGGTGTACCGCAGCAGCACATAAACCGCATACTGGAAAGGGAGACAATGGAAACGAGCAGGCTTATTAAAGTCAGCGAAGCATTGGACTTCAATTTCTTTTCCCTTTTCTGTCCGAAACAGCATCATATTTCGGCACATCTTGCAGCCGTTTCATTGGACGGTAATGCAAATAATTTGATAGGTGATGCAGAACTGGCCGTACAGTTATCCAGCGAAAAGAAAGAAACAGAGAACCTGAGGGAAACAATCAAGCTTCTGAAAGAGCAAATAGAGAGTCTGAACTCACAGATTTTACGTCTTGATTCAAACCTGAAGGATAAGGACGTGATTATTGAGCTATTGAAAGATAGGAAATAAACAATACTGAAATTTAAATGAATGCGTCATCTCGTTACAGAGAGAGGTCAAATCTTCATCCTTAATATCTATTGCAACTGCTCTAAGCATTGTATGTGATTATATCAAGATGCATACAGATTACATACACAAATATTGCATCTTATTGAAATACAGATATGTATTGGAGAGGCACAAGCTGCGATAGAATAATAATGCTAAGAAAGTAGCAGCTTTAGAAAAAAGTCATACCAAAGCGCATACACTTCACATACACCGGTAATGTAACCTATTGGGAAATAATCGTTTATGAAAGTGGCGCAGGCAGCTATTGAGGAAGCATAATAAACCAAAATAGATAAATGCAATTACAAAGGCTGATACATTTTTTTGTATCAGCCTTTTGTCGTTTTTTGTAGAAACAATATTTTGTTTGTTATTGGTAAAATATGGATTATATGAATAATATAATAGTGTTTAGTATTATTCTATTTCCGCAAAACCATTTTCCTGTTCCCGCCACCCCTTTTCAAAGACAAATGCAAGAAACGTTTCTTCTTATAAACAATAGCCTGGTCAAACTCCAGCCCCGAGTCGAGAAGAATTTGAAGCAGAAATTCAGGACCATCCGTACAATAACAATCCGCAGCTTCACCTTTAACGTGTTGGCTCGTCGGAACACCGCCAACAAGGCGGTTAAGCTCTTCGCAACGATAACCACTTGTGACATGAATAGGTTTCCCAAGCTTATCACGCAAAGGCTGCAAAAGATTTTTACAAAGATTTTTGAGGTTTTCCAAACTTTTTTCATCAGGGCTATTGTCTATTGCATTTTCAATAGCTGTCTGGGAATGGGTGAGTTCGGATAAGTTGAAATTTGGAGATAATATAATTATATTGTATAACATATAAAATAAATTTGGAGAAAAAGAGTTTATATTTATATTCGCATATCGATTTAACAAAACGTATGTAAAATCGTTTTTCATAGTTAAGGCTTGAATAAACGAGTATCATTATCAGCTGTGAAGCTGGAGTGGTACAATTTCATAGTTAAGGTTTTGGTAGAGGGAACAGCCATTTGGTTGTTCCCTCGTTTTTTTGTTTCATTTTTGTTCCATTGGATTTGCAATCCAATGGATATTTTATCGGGATTTGTAATCCCGTTTCCAA
>NZ_CALDPF010000009.1 GCF_937912035.1 uncultured Bacteroides sp. | reverse complement strand
CAACACGGATACTATATACATCCTGCAATCTTGCCGGATCACTTTCCATGATTTCGCCACTATGGACAATTTCAATGATATCGCCCACCTCTGGTTCCAACGAAGGATCCAAGTGTTCTATTTTAACCTCGATTCTATCAGAACTGCGAAGTTCCGGACTGCCTTCTACCGGCTCAACCAAGTAATGATTGTCAAAGATTTCCAATATTACAGCCTGAAAAACAGAATCAAGGCTGCATACAACAACTTTATCTTTGTTATTACAACTTACTTGAAGCTGGGTATGTTCATCAGTTTTCCAGATCCATGTGTTATCAGATTTTATATCTGGATCTTCCCACACATCAACAAGTTGATAATTTCTATAACCAACCAACAAATCATTCATATCTGCTTCATCCATTTCAGCAATAGATTCTAAGGACGGCAGATTGTCCTGACTTTTTCTTGTATGGTATCCGATGAACCATGCACAGACTGCTACTGCTATAATCAAAATAGTAATTAATCCAATTTTTATAGTCTTTTTCATGATGCACTCCCACCTTCCTAAATATGCACTCTTGTAAAGACACCGATAAGAATTAGAACGACACCTGCAATCCTTGTCCATAATAATGTTCTTTTGGATACTTCGCTCCATTCGGCAAAACAGGATGTATGATCCACATCAAACCGCAAATAACAAAGCCTACACTTCTGTAAATCCAAAAATCAAATATTTCTGTCATAATATTTGTCAAAATGATAATAATAACTGCAATAATCATTTGCTTTTTATAGGTTAGTTTCATGTAATCACGCTCCTCAAATTAAATTTTTATACTAAACAAAATGAAAAGCTATCGGAATAATCAAAACTATGCTTGCTCCTATTACACTTATTGCTATCACTTTCTTAAAATCTCTCTTCTGTTGTACGGTCATATCATTATACCATGTCATAAAATTACACCTCCTAGATCAATTTCACTTTTATATCCGGTACGCACTTTTCCTGAAACGTTAGTTTCCATTCAATCCTCTCTGATTTTTCAAAATACATAGAAGAGCAACAAGCTCTTAGTTTCGCGACGCTCCCATCCGGATGGTAGTAATCTTCTCCGTCTTCTGTTTTTGGTCTTAGACCTATGATTCCGACAGACGTTGCCCCTCTATGTGGATTCCCCTGCTTCCTACGAGGAGAATCACCCTGACAAGCATCCTTTAAATAAACTTCCTCCAGCTCAGGAAATAATGTATAAGTCATAATGGAATAACAGATATAACTGAAGACAAATACGGTAACATTTG
>NZ_CALDPF010000008.1 GCF_937912035.1 uncultured Bacteroides sp. | reverse complement strand
GGGAAAAATTATGTCGGGATGCCGTAACAGGAAATCTTGTCAATGGAGTGGTTTACGGCAAGGCAAAACGCTGGTGGGGTTCTGTTATCAATGAGGATAAGAAGCCGGAACAGGTCGAATTCGATGTGATGGCTGAATCGCTTGATAAAAAGTATCTGCTGGTTGGTGAATGTAAATGGACAACTCAAGAGAATGGTAAACAGTTAACAACTGAACTCCTCCGCAAGGCTAATTTGCTGCCGTTTGCCAAGAAATACACCATAGTTCCGATGCTGTTTCTTAAGAATGCTCCAAAAGATGAGGCAGGAAATACTATGTTGCCGGAAGATGTTGTCAGATTAAGTTACTAATGTTTAATTAGCTTTACTGTATAAATTTTATGCCTGAAACACTGAATTATCAAAATCGTGCCATAGCTTATAGTGTGCTTGCACATATCTATGATAAAGGGACATTAGCTCATGGTCCATTAGATATTTTTATTCCTATAGTAAAAAATGCACTATCTGAACTATATCCATTAGGAGTGGTGAAGGGAAATAGCATGAAAGAAATTACTGATGCTATTGAGAAAAAGTTTTCATTGGTCATTCCTATATCCGTCTTAAATAATATTTTAAAAGTTATTGCTTCAGAAATAAATAAGACGAATGGTCGTGAGGACATGCGGATATTTAATGATGGCTCATTTTGGATTGATAAATTTATATTTGAAGACTACTCTGAATTGATACAAAAAGGTAAAGAGGATGTGGCGAAAGTTGTGCATATGTTTAAAACTTTTTGTAAAGCGTATAATGTAGGTACTACAAATAATGACGTTGATTTATTTAAGTTTGTAGAACAAAATCGTAGTGAGATATCATATTATTTGGCAAATGGTAGTAGTGAAGCTACGATAGATTCTTCTCACAATGTTCTTATAGCGCAATTTATTGATACATTTAAACAAGTCCCTGAGATTTTTGAAAAGATTCGTGATATTTATTTGGGTTCAATGCTTTCATGTTATTTGGACTATCAGCCGTCTGATGCCAATATGAATGTTGAACTATTATTAGATACAAATTTCATTATTAGCCTCTTGGATTTAAATACTCCAGAATCAACCGAAACTTGTAATACTCTTATAGACGTAAGCCGAAAATTAGGTTATAAGTTTACAGTTCTGAAAGATACAATAGAGGAGATTCAGGCATTGTTGTTATTTAAATCTACAAATTTAAGCAGTGCAATTATTGCTAAAAATATAAATCGTGAAGATATTTATAATGCTTGCGATAGAAGACACTTATCTAGCACGGATTTAAATAGAATATCGGATAATTTAGAGGATACACTTGTTAATCACTTCAAATTCCATGTTATACCACAAACAAAACAATGGCAAGGAAAGGCGAAATTTAGCAAGGAATTTTCTATAATTCGCAAATATAGAAATACGGACAAAGCAGCCTTGCATGATGCTATGGCTTTGGTTTATGTTAGGGAGAAGCGAGGGGAAAAGTATATCCAAGAGTTTGGTAAAGTTAACTGTTGGTTTGTCAATAATGCGATAAGTCATGATAATGATTATTCGGATACAGAGTATAAGGATTTATATAGCTGCAAGAAGCATCAGCCAGAAATTATTAAAGTAGATGACTTGTTAAATATTCTTTGGTTGAGTAATCCGACAATTGATATTACTAGTGATGATGTTGCTACAATGGGGATAACATCTTTAGTTTCATATACTTTAAATTCATCTTTGCCTAAAGCAAGGATTATTAAAGAATTAGATGATAATATCCAAAAATATCGCGAAATCTATAAAATTACGGATAGGGATGTTGTTAACTTATCAACTCGTATCGCAAGCAGGCAAATAAAAGATGTGCAAGAGCTTAATGAACTTGCACATAAAGATGAGGCTGCATTTGCGGCAAGGGTCAAAGATGAATCTATGCGGCAGGAGCAAATTGAGGTAAATCGTGCCCAAAAATTTGATAATCTATTTCAAATGCTTCAAGGTGAGATAAAAGAAATTAAGGATAATCAAGTAAAAATGCAACAAAAGTATAATGAACGTATGCACGAACTTGAAAGCAAAGAAGCCGAGTTAAAAAATAGTGAAAAAATTATATACCAAGAAAATGAAGTTCTAAAAGCAGACAAAGATCAACTTGTTTCAGAGAAAGAAGGTATAAAAAAGGAAAAGGAGATATTTGAGATGAAAATCAAGAATTTATGGGAGCAAGAAAATAAACAACGAGCAGAACAAAAAGAAAAAATTCTTGATTATGAAATTGCAAAATCAAAAACTCGTTCTACAACTTTATTTGTAGTTGGTTTGTTCATAATGATTATTACGTTAGGGGCAATGTCTTATTACTATTTTGTTGCTGCAGATGATACAGTACAAGTGATTAATGATTTTTGTAATTTCAAACCCATTTCTTTTGTGATAACGTTCATTCTTGCACTATTTAATTACTTTACTATTTCAAATTTTTATAATTGGCATTACAATCCTTCATTCGTTGTCAACAAAAAGAAGTTGGTGAAAATTCCTGATTGTTATAAACCAATTAGTTTTGAAGACTATATGCATGAAAAATAGTGCTAGGGTAATGATTCCAACTTAATGATCAAAAATAGTATGGCGATTTAAATTTAGTTACTTGTCAATAAACAACCTGAAAGTTGTGCCGTCTCAATTATTTATAGTACTTTTGCCTACAAAATAGGGCAAAGGTATTTTTGATGCATATAATGGCAGAAGAAAAGATAGGCAACGCATTGGAAGTAAAAGAGGAAACGGTGGAATGCAAAAGCAAAGATTGGGTTTGCCATTCGCAGGCTATAGCAGCAATCATGTCGAACCGAATGGGAGAACTTAGCATGACACAACGAGCGTTGGCCGAGAAGATGAATTGCACTCAGCAATATGTTTCCAAGGTGTTGAAAGGTCGCGAGAATTTGTCATTGGAAACCTTGTGCAAGATAGAAAATGCATTAGGTATCAAAATATTGTAAGCCGGAATAAATAAGTAATAATACCATAATAGGGCACAAGAATATGTCAATACAGAGCGAAGCGGCATTGGAAGCTGGACTTATAGCCACACTTCGGCAAATGGGCTACGAATATGTCCAGATTACTGAAGAAGACAATCTTTATGCCAATTTCAAACGGCAGTTGGAAATTCACAACAAGAAACAATTGGCGGAAGTTGGTCGTAACTCATTTACGGATGAAGAGTTTGAGAAGATAGTGATATATCTTGAAGGTGGTACTCGCTTTGAAAAGGCAAAGAAACTTCGTGACCTATATCCTCTTGATACTGCTAACGGACAGCGCATTTGGGTAGAATTCCTTAATCGTACCCAATGGTGTCAGAACGAGTTTCAGGTTTCGAACCAGATTACGGTGGAGGGACGAAAAAAGTGTCGCTATGATGTAACGATTCTTATCAATGGCCTCCCTCTGGTTCAGATTGAATTGAAACGTAGGGGTGTAGAACTCAAGCAGGCATACAATCAGATTCAACGTTATCATAAGACATCCTTTCATGGGCTGTTCGACTATATTCAGCTGTTTGTTATCTCCAATGGCGTAAATACTCGCTATTTTGCCAACAATCCCAATGGCGGATATAAGTTTACATTTAACTGGACGGATACGGCGAATCTGCCGTTCAATGAACTGGATAAGTTTGCTGTATTTTTCTTGGAAAAGTGTACGCTCGGCAAGATTATCGGGAAATATATTGTATTGCATGAAGGTGATAAGTGTTTGATGGTGTTGCGCCCATACCAGTTCTATGCTGTAGAAAAGATATTGGATCGGGTGCAGAACTCCAATGATAACGGTTATATCTGGCATACAACAGGAGCAGGAAAGACATTGACTTCATTCAAGACAGCACAGCTCGTTTCGGAGTTGGATGATGTAGATAAGGTAATGTTCGTTGTTGACCGCCATGACCTTGATACACAAACCCAGTCAGAATACGAGGCCTTCGAACCGGGAGCCGTTGACGGTACGGACAATACGGATGAACTGGTAAAACGCTTGCATAGCAACTCCAAGATAATCATTACCACCATTCAGAAACTCAATGCTGCCGTAAGCAAAACTTGGTATAGCAGCAAGATTGATTCGATACGCCATTCTCGTATCGTGATGATATTCGATGAGTGCCACCGCAGCCACTTTGGGGAGAGTCATAAGAAGATTATGCAATTCTTCGATAATGCCCAGATATTCGGATTTACTGGAACTCCTATTTTTACAGAGAATGCAGTTGATGGGCATACGACCAAAGAGGTGTTCGGCAACTGTCTACATCGTTATCTGATTAAAGATGCCATTGCCGATGAAAATGTTCTCGGTTTCCTTGTAGAATATTATCATGGCAGTGAGGAAGTGCAGAACGGCAGTGCCAATCGCATGACGGAAATCGCCAAATTCATCCTTAATAATTTCAATAAGTCAACATTTGACGGAGAGTTCGATGCATTGTTTGCTGTACAGTCCGTACCGATGCTTATCCGTTATTACAAGATATTCAAGGAACTGAATCCCAAGATTCGTATAGGTGCAGTTTTTACTTATGCAGCCAATGGAAGTCAAGATGATGATCTGACAGGAATGGGTACAGGTTCTTATCTGAATGACAGTGCCGGTGAGGTTGATGAACTGCAAGCCATCATGGATGACTACAATGAAATGTTCGGGACATCGTTTACGACAGAGAACTTCCGTGCATATTATGATGACATTAACCTGCGTATGAAAAAGAAGCGAGCTGATATGAAGCCGCTTGATCTTTGTCTGGTCGTCGGAATGTTCCTTACCGGTTTTGACAGCAAGAAACTCAATACGCTTTATGTAGACAAGAATATGGAATACCACGGCTTGTTGCAGGCATTCAGCCGGACAAACCGTGTGCTGAATGAAAAGAAACGCTTCGGAAAGATTGTGTGTTTCCGTGATTTGAAAAGCAATGTTGATACCGCTATCAAATTGTTCAGCAACAGTAACAATCCGGAAGAAATAGTGCGACCTCCGTTTGAAGAAGTCAAACAGGAATACAAGGAGCTTGCTACCAATTTTTTGAAGAAATATCCGGATACAAATTGCATAGACCTTTTGCAGAGTGAAAAAGCTAAGAAAGAGTTTGTTTTGGCGTTCCGTGATATTATCCGTAAACATGCTGAAATACAGATATACGAGGATTATAATGAAGAGTCTGATGATCTCGGCATGACGGAACAGCAATTTATGGATTTCAGAAGTAAGTATCTTGATATCCATGATACTTTTGCACTCGTTGATCCAGCACCGTCACCCAAACCGGATGATGATACAGATGTTCCGGATGACGGAGACCTCGGTGATGTGGATTTCTGCCTTGAACTCCTACATAGCGACATTATCAATGTGGCATATATCCTTGAACTCATTGCAGAACTTGACCCATATAGTGCCGATTACGCAGAACGCCGTCAGAATATCATTGATACGATGATTAAAGACGCAGAAATGCGCAGCAAAGCCAAACTTATCGATGGTTTCATTCAAAAGAATGTGGATGACGATAAGGAAAACTTCATGATTCAGCGAGGTAAAGCTGACGGTACAAGCGATTTGGAAGAACGGTTGAACCACTATATTGCCGTTGAGCGAGAAAATGCCGTCAACTCATTGGCTAAGGAAGAGGAAATATCGTCATCGGTATTGAATCACTTCCTCAAAGAATATGACTACCTGCAAAAAGAGCAGCCGGAAATCATACAAAAAGCATTGAAAGAGAAGCATCTCGGATTGATAAAGACGAGAAAGGCGTTGACGAGGATTTTAGACAGATTGCGTAATATCATACGCACTTTCAGTTGGGATTAAAAGAAATACTGATATGGTAAAGACAAATGAACCCGGATATGTGTATATCTTGACTAATCCAAGTTTTCGTGAGGATTGGGTCAAGATCGGTAAAAGTGCGCGGCCTGTAGATATACGTTCCAAGGAACTTGACAACACGGCTGTTCTGTTGCCTTTTGAGATTTATGCAACCATTCAGACGGTCAAATATAACGATGTTGAAAAGCATGTACACAAGACTATTGATCGGTTGACGGATTTGCGTATTCGTCAGAATCGGGAGTTTTTCAATGTACCGCCTCAAATAGCTTTGGATATATTCAATGACATAGCCAAGATGATTGATGATGCGGTTGTTACGGTCTATGTAGATAATAAACCGGTTTGTCATAACGAAAAAGATTCATTGCCTGTCGTGCAGAAACGAACCGTAAAGCGAGGACGTTTCAAATTCAGCATGGTCGGTATTAAAATAGGGGAATGTGTTACCTTTATTCCTACGGATACGGAAGTCAAGGTAGCAAGCGATGATTCCGTTGAATACGAAGGTCGTATTTATAAATTGTCCCCTTTTGTCGGTACGTTTATGCCGGAAGAGAAACGAAATACATCGGGTGCATATCAAGGGGCAAAATATTTCTCATATAAAGGGAAAGTGCTGGATGACCTGAGAAGTATAATTGAAAGCAATATACCATTGCCGGAAAGTGATGTAATACAGAATAATATAGAGCAATAAGGATATGAGTGAAGAACTGCAACAGAAACTCCGTGACCAGCTTTGGGCGGTCGCAAACCGTTTGCGCGGCAATATGTCGGCAAGCGATTTTATGTATTTTACTTTGGGATTCATTTTCTATAAATACCTGTCGGAGAAGATAGAAACATACGCCAACAGTGCATTGGAGGATGATGAAGTTACATTCAAGGAATTATGGGAAATGACCGATTCGGATGCTGCGGAATTGCAGGAAGAGGTCAAGAACCAATGCTTGGAAAATATAGGCTATTTCATTGAACCGAAATTCTTGTTTTCGTCTGTAATCGAAACTATCAAGCGGAAAGAAAATATCCTTCCGATGCTGGAACGCTCATTGAAACGCATTGAGGATAGTACGCTCGGACGTGACAGCGAAGAGGATTTTGGTGGTCTGTTTTCGGATATTGACCTTGCTTCCCCTAAGCTCGGAAAGACAACCGATGACAAGAATACGCTTATAAGCAATGTTCTGCTTGCACTTGATGATATAAAATTCGGAGTGGAGGCCTCTCAGGAGATTGATATTTTGGGCGATGCTTATGAGTATATGATCAGTCAGTTTGCTGCCGGTGCAGGCAAGAAAGCCGGTGAGTTCTATACTCCGCAAGAGGTCAGCCGCATATTGGCGGAGATTGTTACTCTTGGGCATAACCGTTTGCGTAATGTTTACGACCCTACTTGCGGTAGTGGTTCACTATTGCTCCGTGCAGCAAGTATCGGTAAGGCGGCATATATCTATGGACAGGAGAAAAATCCGACTACTTACAACCTTGCCCGAATGAATATGTTGCTGCACGGTATCCGATTCAGCAGCTTCAAAATAGAGAATGGCGATACGCTTGAATGGGACGCATTCGATGATATGCAGTTCGATGCAGTGGTTGCAAATCCTCCGTTCTCTGCCG
>NZ_CALDPF010000007.1 GCF_937912035.1 uncultured Bacteroides sp. | reverse complement strand
CACCTGCTTTGGGAGCAGGGGGTCCCAGGTTCGAATCCTGGTACCCCGACGTAAGAGAGGCTTTAGTGGCCTCTTTTTTAATTTTATAAGATATGGAAGACTTCATCAGTTCACAAATGCATATTGAGGCCGGTCGGGGACATAGCCTATTGAATCGAAAAATGATTTTCAGAATTCTTGGTATACTTCTCTATTTAGAGGGGGTGATGTTCTTGGTATGTACACTGGTTTCCCTTTTATACAATGAAAGTGATTATATACACTTTGTTTATTCTTTATTGATAAATTTTGGTATAGGCAGTCTGTTTATGTTTTTGGGTAAGAATGCAGACAAAAGTCTATCCAGAAGAGACGGATATTGTATTGTAGCTTTTACATGGTTGTTTTTTACTTTGTTTGGTATGTTGCCTTTCTATATAAGTGGCAGTATACCTTCTGTTACGGACGCATTTTTTGAAACGATGTCCGGGTTTACAACAACTGGGGCGTCTATTCTTGATAATATAGAATCGTTGTCCAAAGGGATGTTGTTCTGGCGTAGTTTTACACAATGGATAGGAGGTTTGGGAATTGTGTTCTTTACTATAGCAATACTTCCTATATTCGGAGTGGGAAATCAAGTCCTTTTTTCTGCTGAGGCAACTGGGGTAAATCATGACAAGATACATCCAAAGATAAGCAAGATGGCCAAGGGGTTATGGATGGTTTATCTGATGCTTACTATTGTTGAAGCATTCTTGTTGTGGATAGGAGGAATGAGTATTTTTGATGCGGTATGTCATGCATTTACATCTACAGCTACCGGAGGATTCTCAACAAAACAGAATAGTGTGGCATATTGGAATTCGCCTTTTATTGAATATGTTATAACTATATTTACAATGCTCTCAGCTATAAACTTCTCTTTATATTTTCTGATATTCAAAGGAAAAACCTGGCATTGGCTGAAAGATGTCGAGACAAGATGTTTCTTGTTTTCTGTAGGAACGGTAACAGCTATTATAACATTTGCATTGTATTTTTTAAAGGGGTATGGACTTGAACTAGCCTTTAGACGTGCTTTTTTTCAGGTTGTAACGATTCATACATCATGTGGATATGCAACTGATGATTATTCTACATGGCCGCATTTTACTTTGGTTCTTTTGGTTTATATAATGTTTGCAGGTGGCTGTACTGGTTCAACGGCTGGTGGGGTGAAATCTATGCGTCTTCTTATTATTTTGCAGAATGTTAAGAATGAGTTTAATAGGCTTATGCATCCGCGTGCCGTACTACCGGTAAAGGTCAATGGGCATTCTGTTTCATCTTCTACTATCTCTACTGTGACAACTTTTGCTATGCTTTACATTATATGTACATTTGTTGGCTGGTTTATTTTTATGATTTTAGGACTTGAGATGATGGAAGCCATGGGTATTGCCGTATCTAGCATTGGAAACGTAGGTCCAGGTTTTGGTAGCTTTGGTCCTGCTTATTCTTGGAGTGCTCTTCCTGATGCTGCGAAGTGGGTTTCATCTTTTCTGATGCTTATAGGACGATTGGAATTGTTTGGCATATTATTAATGTTTGCACCTAGTTTTTGGGAGAAGAGATAACTTCTTTTATTCTACAAATGTTTATAAAATAAAGGTGTAAATATAAATTTATTTGGCAAAAGTGTATTTGTATTTGAAGTTTTAGTATATTTGCATTGTACCATATAACTTAACTTTAATAATTATGAAAGAAATTCATGTAAAGAAACTCTCTTGTGCTGTAGCTGATGCAGAGAATGTGAGTAGAATAATGGACGATGCTTCAATAGCGTTTATTCCTATTAACGTTGTAAATTGGCCTGATTATCCATATTGCCCAAAAGTAGAATTTAGAATTGTACATTGCGGAGAATCAATATTGCTTAATTATAGAGTAACTGAAGCAAGTGTTCGTGCCGTTGCAGCTTCCGATCAGGGCCGAGTGTGGGAAGATTCGTGCTGTGAGTTTTTTGTCCGTTCTGAAGATGAGAACGAATATTATAATTTTGAATGTAATTGTGCAGGAACAATATTAGTTAACTATGGTAGGAAAGGCGACAGACACCCTGCTTCTCAGGAGGTACTGTCAGGTATTAAGAGGTGGTCTTCATTGGGAAGAGAACCTTTTGAGGAACGCTTAGGTGAGATTTCATGGGAACTTTCATTGATTATTCCTGTATCTTCTTTCTTCAGTCATGATTTTAAAGAATTGTCAGGTCGTGTGTTACGTGCTAATTTCTATAAATGTGGTGATCTGTTGCAAACTCCACATTTTCTTTCATGGTCTCCTATAAATCTTCCTGAACCATGTTTCCACTGTCCTGATTTTTTCGGCCGTTTGGTCTTTGAATAAATCAATTAGATTTTATTCGAAGCTTTTTTATATATGGCTATGCAGTTGATGAGGCTTTTATTATTCTGAGATATTTTATTGTATATTAAGGCGAGATATTTATGTATAATAACATTATATCTCGCTTTTTCCTAAATGTATAGGCACAAAAAAAGTCTGCAGATTTTTTGTTATCCCACAGACTTTAACCTTTTTACCTAATCAGAACTACTGATAATTATTCAGCATTCTTGCAGCAAGCTTTAGCTGAATCACAAGCAGCTGAATCGCAAGCAACTGAGTCGCAGCATACTGAATCGCATGCAGGAGTAGCTTCTTCTACTACAGCAGCTTCTGTAGATTCTGTGTTTGCGTTTTTGTTACCACCACATGATGCAAATGATACTGCAACGAATGTAACGAATAAAAATACTAACTTCTTCATCTTTTTTTGCTTTTAAAATTCTGTAATACTTATGTTGTTATCTTAATTGACGGTGCAAAGATATATAGTTTTTTGATACGTTGTTCTTTTTTTGTGTATGAATTTTGCTAAAAAATATGTTTTGCAGCCTATTTATACTTATTTAACATAAAGTGTTTTTCTTTTTTTTGCATTTATATACTTGCTATTTGATATGAATTAATATATGTATTGAAATAATGAGTAACTTTGCGGAAAATATTATTTTTTATGATAGATACTACCGTTTTTCAGGATAAGAAAGCTGTTTATTATACATTAGGTTGTAAACTTAATTTTGCAGAAACTTCAACTATAGGAAAATCATTGAAGGATGCAGGTATAAGAACTGTTAGAAAAGGAGAGAAAGCAGATATAATAGTTGTAAATACATGTTCTGTTACTGAGGTAGCTGATAAAAAATGTCGTCAGGCTATTCATAAATTGATCAAATCGCATCCGGGAGCTTATGTTATTGTAACAGGTTGTTATGCACAGCTTAAGCCCGACACAGTTGCTGATATTGAAGGAGTAGACCTTGTATTGGGGGCTGAACAGAAAGGTGATCTTATGAAATACTTGGGAACACTGGAGAAAAAATCTCATGGTGAAGCTATTACAACAGCAACAAAGGATATTCGTAAATTCTCGCCTTCTTGTTCTAGGGGAGATCGTACTAGGTATTTCCTTAAAGTACAGGACGGATGTGATTATTTCTGTTCATATTGTACAATTCCTTTTGCTCGTGGAAGAAGTCGAAATGGAAATATTTCTGATATTGTTGAACAGGCTAAAAATGTTGCTTCTGAGGGTGGAAAGGAAATAGTACTTACAGGAGTTAATATAGGAGATTTTGGTAAGACTACAGGTGAAACCTTTTTCGACCTTGTGAAAGAACTGGACAAGGTAGAGGGAATAGAGAGATACAGAATTTCTTCTATCGAACCAAATCTTCTTACAGATGAAATCATTGACTTTGTTTCGACATCGAAGAGGTTTATGCCTCATTTTCATATACCGTTGCAGTCAGGTTGTGATGAAGTTCTAAAACTGATGCGTCGCAGATACGATACAGGGCTTTTTGCTTCTAAAATACGAAAAATCAAACAACTTATGCCGGATGCTTTTATTGGTGTCGATGTGATAGTTGGTACCAGGGGTGAGACTCCTGAATATTTTGAGTCTGCCTATAATTTTATAAAATCATTGGATGTAACCCAGCTGCATGTGTTCAGTTATTCAGAGCGTCCAGGCACTCAGGCATTGAAGATTGACTATGTGGTATCTCCTGAAGAGAAACATGCCAGAAGTCAGAGATTGCTCGAACTGTCAGATGTGAAGTTAAAGGAATTCTATGCCCGTCATAAAGGAAAAGAAGCCGTTGTGCTGGCAGAGCATTCCAAGCCTGGAATGCCTATGCATGGATTTACTGATAATTATATCCGTGTGGAACTGGATAGCGAGAAAGCTATGGATAATCAACTGGTAAAGGTAAGATTGGGAGATTTCAGTTCAGACGGTGAGTCTTTATTGTCCGAGATTTTAGAATAATAATTCTGTTAACATGTATATCGCATGAAGAAAGTTTCTGTTGTTATACTGAACTGGAACGGGGCGGAAATGTTGCGAACTTTTCTGCCCTCTGTCGTGAAATTCACCAATTCTGAACTGGCTGAGATTTGTGTGGCGGACAATGGTTCTACAGACAATTCTACAGATGTCGTAAGTCGGGAATTTCCAACAGTCAGACTGATTGCTTTCACGGAGAATTTTGGTTTTGCCGATGGATATAATAAGGTGATGAACCATGTTGACTCGGAATATGTGGTCTTGCTCAATAGTGATGTAGAGGTTACAGAAGGATGGATAGAACCTATACTGTCGTATATGGAGGAACATAGTGATGTTGCGGCATGTCAACCTAAGATATTAAGTTATCATGATAAATCAAAGTTCGAGTATGCCGGAGCATCAGGTGGTTATATTGACAAGTATGGATATCCGTTCTGCCGTGGAAGAGTGTTTGACTGTCTGGAGCATGATAATGGGCAGTATGACGAGCCTGCGGAAATATTCTGGGCTTCTGGAGCAGCAATGTTTGTAAGACGAGAAGTTTACACTAAGGTGGGAGGGCTTGACTCAAAGTTCTTTGCTCACATGGAAGAAATTGACTTATGTTGGCGTTTGCTGAGTAGGGGATACCGCCTGATGTGTATTCCGGAAAGCAAGATATACCATGTTGGCGGAGCTACACTGAAGAAAGAAAATCCCCGCAAGACATATCTTAATTTCCGGAACAATCTGTTGATGATGTATAAGAATCTACCTTCCGAAGAATTGGGAAAGGTGATGACTGTACGTTGTTTCCTTGATTATCTGGCTGTGTTTTTCTACTTGTTAAAGTTGGATTTTTCAAACGCTGGTGCTGTAATGAAGGCAAGAAAGGATTACCTGTCTATGCGTAAGGAATATAAATCCGTCAGAGAATACAATCTTGAGCATACAAGGGTAGATAAACTCAGACACAGATACAGTTTCTCATTAATATTCCAGTCCAAGATATTAGGAAAGACTACATTCTCACGTCTTGTGAAGTAGTCTTTCCGCTACTTCTTTTATATCTGAATTATTAGGATTATTTTCCTCTTTCCGCTTCGATATACTCCATTATTTCCTCTTCTCTGTCAGGACGAAACCATTTGATTTCGTTGTCCCGCTTGAACCATGTCATTTGTTTGCGGGAGTATATTCGTGAATTCTGCTTTATTTTTTCAATAGCAAACTCCAAAGTGCAGTTCCCTTCCAGGTATTGTATTATTTCCTTATAACCAACTGTATTGAGCGAATTAAGGTTTTTGTATTGATATACAGACTTCACTTCATCTACCAGTCCGTCGTTTATCATGATATCCACCCTTTTGTTGATACGGTCATACAACTCCTCCCTGTCTCTGCAAAGCCCTATTTTTATTATATCGAAAGGTCTTTGTTTTTTGTTTCCTGTTCTGAATGAAGTATATGTTTTTCCCGTCATGTAGCATATTTCAAGAGCGTGAATCACTCTTTTGGGGTTCTTCAGGTCAACTATCGAGTAATATTCCGGATCAAGCAGTTTCAGTTCGGCACATAATCTTTCCAAACCTTCTTTCTCGTATTTCTCCATCATCATCTGTCGTGTTTCGTTGTCAACGGTAGGAATATCGTCAATTCCCTTACAAATGGCATCTATATACATCATGGAGCCTCCGGTCAGAAGAATAGTGTTGTTGGTCTTGAAAAGTTCTTCAAGAAGGCTGATGACTTCGCTCTCATACTGTGCCGCGCTGTAGTAGTCCGTAAGTTTCAGTGTACCGACGAAATAGTGTTTTACCCTTTTCAGATATTCTTCCGTTGGTGCAGCTGTACCAATCTTTAGGTCGGAATATAATTGCCTTGAGTCTGCAGAGATTATTGGCGAACCATATTTCTTTGCTATTTTTATGCTAAGGTCAGTCTTTCCTACACCTGTTGGTCCTATAAGTACTATGAGAGTTTTCTTGTCGTTCATCAGTTTTTATAAATTAAGAAAGCGAAGAATGACGGATTATCAACATTTGTAGTTGAAGCCGTATTCTTCGCTTCGTTGTTTAGTCAATATTATTATTAATATTTATCGTCGTCGTAAGGATTACCTTCTGTCATGTCGAATCCGTCCATGTCGAAATCTTCCATATCATAATCCTCATCACCGTAGAAATTTTCACCTAAGTCAAGCGATTGTCCTGTATTCAGCTGTTCATCAAAATCGATAGTCTGCTGTGGAGCCTCACCTTCTTGACGTGAGCATATAGCATGTTTCAAATCCTGACCTGTAATGATTTCCGACAGTTCGATGAAGAAAATTCTTTCTGCCAATGGGTCGAAAACATATATCAGTTTCTGTTTTTCGTCCTCAAGAAGTTCGCTCAACGGAGTATCTTTCATGATGTAGATGTCTTCGTCAGAACTACTTGTGCCCATATCTTCAAGAGTGATTTCTGTCTCTTTTTCCCAATCATCATCACAAATAAAGAAAGAAGTCATCTGGTCATCTTTATAACCTGTACACTTAAGGATTGCCTCATGTAAATCATAGAATGAAGCGTCTGAGTCGATTTTAATTTCTCTTAGGAAGTTATCGACTTCGTCTGATATGAGTCTGAATTTGTAAACCATCTTTATTATAGTGTTAAATCTTTATTTTGTAAATATACAAAAAAATGATTATCTGATAATACCTCTCTGCGAATTTTCTATGAACGAGATAATATATTCTATTTCCTTGCTCATAGGTACTTCCTGTTTCACTTGTTCAAGTGCCTCAGCAGTGTTTTTACCGCTGTTGTAGATTATTCTGTAGGCGTTGTGGATATTTTCAATCAATTCGTTTGAGAAACCTCTTCTTCTCAGTCCGACGATGTTTATTCCGCAGTATGCGATAGGATCTCTACCTGCTATGATAAACGGTGGAATATCCTTGCTGAAGCGGCTTCCGCCCTGTATCATTCCATAACCACCTACGCGGCAGAACTGGTGCATCAGTACGCTGGCGCTGATTATTGAGTAGTCGTCAATAATGATTTCTCCGGCAAATTTGGTTGAGTTACCAATGATACATCCGTTTCCGATTATAGCATCGTGAGCCACGTGTACACCTTCCATCAGGAGATTGTTGCTTCCTACCACAGTCTTTCCTTTTGCTGCTGTACCGCGGTTTATGGTAACATTTTCTCTTATGGTATTGTTATCACCTATTTCGGCTGTGGTTTCTTCACCTTTGAATTTCAGATCCTGCGGTATTGCACCGATTACAGCACCCGGGAAAATTCTGTTGTTATTTCCTATTCGTGCTCCGTAAAGGATGTTTGCATTAGGCATAATGATATTATTGTCACCTATTACAACATTCTTGTCGATATATACGAATGGGCCAATCTCAACGTTTTCTCCTATCTGTGCTTCAGGATGTATATATGCTAAAGGACTTATCATATTTATATTATTTGTTTTTTACGATTTGAGCCATAAATTCAGCTTCGCAAACGATTTTCTCTCCTACAAAGACATATCCCTTCATTGTAGAAACTCCACGGCGGATAGGAGCCATGAGCTCTACACGGAATATCAATGTGTCGCCAGGAACAACTTTCTGACGGAACTTTACATTGTCTATCTTCATGAAATATGTAGAATACTTTTCAGGTTCGTCTACCGAGTTCAGTACAAGTAATCCACCAACCTGAGCCATAGCCTCAATCTGAAGAACTCCCGGCATAACAGGTTCCTGAGGAAAATGCCCCTGGAAGAATGGTTCGTTTGAAGTGACGTTCTTCACGCCTACTATATAATTTGCTCCCATAGCAATAACCTTGTCGACAAGCTGGAACGGATATCTGTGAGGCAACAATTCGCGTATGCGGTTTACGTCCATCAGTGGTTCTTCGTTGCAGTTATATATAGGAGCCTGGATTTCGTGCAGACGAATTTCCTTTCTGAGTTGTCTTGCGAATTTGTTGTTTATAGTATGTCCCGGTCTTGTAGCAATAATTCTTCCCTTGATAGGTTTACCTATAAGAGCCAAATCACCAATTATATCAAGAAGTTTATGTCTTGCAGGTTCGTTAGGCCATACCAAAGGAATATGGTTGATGTATCCTAAATGGCTTGCGTCCATGTGAGGAACTTTCATTACATCGGCCAGTTTATCGAAATTTTCCTGTGTCATCTGCTTTTCGTATATTACGATTGCATTGTCCAAGTCACCTCCTTTGATGAGTCCGGCATTAAGCAAAGGCTCAATTTCGCGTACGAAAACAAAAGTACGGGCAGAAGCGATTTCTGTAGGGAAGTCTGCCATATTTTCAAGTGTGGCAAACTGGTTTGTTAGAATATTCGAGTCGTACGAAATTAAAGTGTTTATACTGAATCTGTCGTCAGGCAGTACAGTTATACATGAGCCTGTAGCCTCGTCGCGGAATTCTATTTTTGATTTTATTATATAGTAGTCTTTTGGAGCAGACTGTTCCTCTATTCCAACTCTTTCTATACATTCCACGTATGCTTTTGCGCTTCCGTCCAAAATAGGGAACTCTGGACCGTTTACTTGTATAAGACAGTTGTCTATACCAGCTGCATATAGAGCAGCCAAAGCATGTTCTACAGTGCTTACCTTTACATTGTTCTTTGATAATACTGTACCTCTTGTCGTATCAATAACGTTCTCCGCTACAGCGTCGATTATAGGCTGGTCGTCTAAGTCAATTCTTTGGATCTTATACCCGTGATGTTCCGGAGCAGGATTGAATGTCACTGTCAGTTTAACTCCAGTATGAAGTCCTTTGCCATTCAGTGAAAAGCTACCTTTTAAAGTCTGTTGTTTCAACATGGGTGTTTTATTTGTTTATTTGTTTTTTCAATTCTTCTATTTCTCTATGTAGTCTGCCCAATTCTGCATACATATCAGGCAGTTTCTTGTAAATGATAGCTGAGCGTGCAAACTGCTTGTGGTCTATAGCCGGATAACCCATTATTGCGATATCCGATTTAGTGTTCCCTGGTATACCTGACTGTGCACCAACGGTTACTTTATTTCCCACTTTAATATGACCTGCAACTCCCACTTGTCCGCCAAACATACACCATTCACCTATTTTTGCCGAACCGGCTATACCAACTTGTGAGGCCATTACAGTGTTGCTTCCTACTTCTACGTTATGGGCAATCTGAACCAAATTGTCAAGTTTTACGCCTTTATGAATTATAGTAGCGCCCATTGTTGCACGGTCAATACATGTATTTGCACCTATTTCAACATCATCTTCCAATATCACAATTCCTATCTGAGGAATCTTTTCATATCCTTCAGATGACGGTGCGAATCCGAATCCATCAGCACCGATAACAGAACCGGCATGTAATATACAGTTATTACCAATGCGACAGTCGTGATAAATAGTTACATGCGGATATATAATACAATTGTTGCCTATTTTAGCATTGCTTCCTATCGTTGCATGTGGATGAATATAAACATTGTCGCCTATAACAGCTCCTTCTTCGATGCAAGCAAAAGGACCTACATAACAGCTGTTTCCAATTTTAGCTTTTTCCGAGATTGAAGCTAATGGATCTATTCCGGTTTTCTTTGGCTGACTCATTTCATATAAGTTCATAAGTTTAGCCAAGCTCTCGTATGCGTTATCAACCTTGATAAGCGTAGCTTTCACCTCGTGTTCGGGTATGAAATCTTTATTCACCAATACTATTGATGACTTCGTTTCGTAGATGAAATTAGTATATTTGGGGTTTGCCAGAAACGATAATGCTCCCGGTATACCTTCTTCAATTTTTGCAAAGGTATGTACTGTAGCATTTTCGTCGCCTACAATAATTCCTTGGATAAATTCTGCAATTTGTTTAGCTGAGAACTCCATAATTATCTTCTTTTGTTCCTTTTGTTTTGTTTTATTGTTTTTCTTACCCTTAATAAACGTAAAGTAAGTTCATTTACTTGTTTATGCAAATTACGTGTTTTTTTTTTATATATCAGAGAAAAAAGCAAAATATTTGCATCTTTACTCATATAAATAGGTAGATTTCAATAAAAAAACAGTTATATCAGCCCTTTGTGAGGATGATATAACTGTTTTATCTGCTGAATTTATCCGGAATATATGATAATATTGTTTAGCATTTTCATGACATTATTGTGAAAAATACATGTCATTTCGGATATTAAGTCCAGTAAAGTATCTAAATATATATATCAGCTAAATTTAAGAAAGTTTAATCTGAAACTATTTTTTTTATATCAATCAGAGGATTGCTTTTAGTTGTTCAGACATCTGTTGTTGTACTTTCTGTGCTTCTTGGCCAGCCACTTTTGCAAAGTTTTCAGTCTTGTCGGCATAGATGATTGCACGGCTTGAATTTACAATAAGTCCGCATTCCTTAGTCATACCGTACTTGCAAACCTCTTCCAGCGAACCGCCCTGTGCTCCGATGCCAGGAACCAGAAGGAAGTGGTTAGGAACGATCTTACGGATATCTTCGAACATGCGTCCCTGAGTAGCACCAACTACGTACATCATGTTTTCGTCGTTAGCCCATTCCTGGCTCTTGCGCAATACCTTTTCGAATAGACGTTCGCCTTCTGTGTCAGTAGTGAGCTGGAAGTCGTGTGAACCTTTGTTTGATGTAAGAGCAAGAAGGATAACCCATTTGCCTTCGTAAGTAAGGAACGGAGTAACACTGTCTTCGCCCATATATGGAGCTACAGTTACAGAGTCGATGTTCAATTCTTCGAAGAATGTACGTGCATACATAGCCGAAGTATTACCGATGTCACCACGTTTAGCGTCTGCTATGATGAACTGGTCAGGATAGTTTGTCTTGATGTATTCTACTGTCTTTTCGAATGCAATCCATCCCTTCACACCCATACTTTCATAGAAAGCCAGATTTGGTTTGTAAGCGATACAGTAAGGTGCTGTTGCGTCAATTATAGCCTTATTGAAGGCGAATATAGGATCTTCTTCTTTCAGAAGGTGTTCAGGAATTTTCTTGATGTCGGTGTCAAGTCCCACGCAGAGGAATGACTGTTTCTTCTTGATGTTTTCGAATAACTGTTGTTTGTTCATATTCTAAGTCTTTTATATGGTTTCATTAAAACTCTAATGCAACTTTAGCGATCAGTGAATGAAAGAATGTTGTTTCGGTAAACTGATTTGGAGTATTGAAATTCTGTTTTATCTTACTGCCTTGAACTAAGTAGCCTGTACCCAGCTTTAATGCTTTGTTTTTGCTTATTCCCCAGCGGAACCCGATTGTAGGACTGAAATAAATACCGTTTTTAGGTAAAATTTCATCTTCTGTAAGGGCAAAACAGTAACCTAATCTTATGTTTGCATAAGGAGATATTGTCTTTTGCATGAATGTTGCTTCAAAATCAGCAAACAATGGCAATGTTACATCTTGAGTAACTTGCCAAACCTGTATTCCGGTTCCTATTCCTGCCGAGAAATATCTGTTGAATTGATATCCGTTGGTTATGAGGAGTTCTCCGCGATTATGTCCTGCATCTCCGGCACCGGCTGCAAATCCTATTTCAAAACTTCCTTTATATCCTTCTGTTGCGCTAAGTTCACTTTTGTAATCCTGTCCGAAAGAATAAAGTGAAAAGCAAAAACAAGATATCAATAAGATAATTTTTCTCATATCAATTTTTTTGTAAATCGTTGGGCATGTTTCTATAGTTCGCTTTCCTTCAGTCTTTCAGCATTTTCAGCCACAATCAGATGGTCTATACAGTCCTGAATATCCCCGTCCATAAATGCGCCGAGGTTATAGATTGTATAGTTTATGCGGTGGTCTGTAATACGCCCCTGAGGATAGTTGTAAGTACGGATCTTAGCCGAACGGTCTCCGGTGCTGACCATAGTCTTACGCTTCGAAGCTATGTCGTCAATGTATTTCTGATGCTCCTTGTCGTATATAAATGTACGCAGGCGCGAGAGCGCACGTTCCTTGTTCTTTGGCTGGTCGCGTGTTTCGGTACATTCAATAAGGATCTCTTCCACAACTCCGGTGTTAGGATTCTTCCAGTTATAGCGCAGACGAACTCCGGATTCCACCTTGTTTACGTTCTGTCCTCCGGCACCGCCGCTTCGGAATGTATCCCATTTTATTTCGCCTTCATTGATTTCCACATCGAAAGGTTCGGCTTCGGGCAGTACAGCTACCGATGCGGCCGATGTGTGTACACGTCCCTGAGTCTCAGTGGCAGGTACTCGCTGCACTCGGTGTACTCCCGATTCGTATTTCAGAGTTCCGTAAACCTTTTCTCCCGTTACGGAGCATATTATTTCCTTGAAACCTCCTGCTGCACCTTCGTTAGCGCTTGATACCTCAAGTCGCCAGCCTTTGGTTTCGCAATATTTCGAATACATACGGAACAGGTCGCCGGCAAAGATAGCCGCCTCGTCGCCACCCGTACCGCCACGGATTTCAAGAATCGCATTACGGTCGTCCTGAGGGTCGGCAGGAACAAGCAGAAGTTTGATTTCCTCTTCCAGTTCCGGAATGCGTGCCTCGCAGGCAGCAGCCTCTTCGCGGGCCATTTCCTTCATTTCAGGGTCGCTTTCGTTCATCATCATTTTGGCCTCTTCCAGACCGTTGATGCACTGCAGGTATTCCTTGCGTGCATTCATGATGTCGCCCAGTTCCTTATATTCCTTTGTAAGTTTTACATATCTTTTCTGGTCTGATATCACGTTCGGGTCAGTAATCAGTGTAGATACTTCTTCAAAACGTGATACCAGTCCTTCAAGTTTTTCCAGTATGGTGTTATTTTCCGCCATTTAAATCTTTTTGTTTTGTTTTTTTACCACAATCTGCCGTCAACCAGTAATGTTATAGGTATACCAATCAGGACTAGTCCAATAATAAAAGTGATAAGACATCTTTTCCAATTTTTGAAAAAATAGTCAATCTGGTCTTTTCCGTCAAGCCAATATCCGAAGAATATACCGCCAGACTCTCCTCCTATCAGATATCCTGACGTTTTTATTATAGGTATGTCGTTTGTATCTCCAAAACCTATAATAAATGTAGCTGCTATGAATAATAATGCAGCCAGAACAGTTATTTTTATTGACTGCTTTTTGTTTTTCTTTTTATTGTCCATAAGCATTAAGTTTTATTACCATAGCCTTCCATGCATAATAAATGTAAGTACAATACATACCAATAACATTAACAATATATAACTGGTATGCTTTTTCCAAGTCCATTTCTTGCCGGATACGAACTCTGTGTACATACTACCTGCATAGGTCGGAAATCCAAATCCTAAATATTTTATTACAGGTAAATCAAATTCTATACCTATTAAAAGACATACAATACCAATAATCAATATGATTACAGGAACAAGGCATCCATTCTTTTTATCCTTTTTATTGCTGTCCATAAGCACCACTGTCTAAGTGTCACCACAATTTACCGTATAGTATAAAACATACAATAGCAGCAATCAGTAGCATAAGAAATGAAACGAGAATATGTTTCAGGGGACTCCATTTCTTCTCTTTACCAGTGTATTGGCTGTACATAGTACCGCCGTATGCTGGTATCAGGAATCCTAATACATAAAGTATATGGATATCATATGCTAATCCTATACAAAAACTTATTATGCCTGCAGCTAAGAAAGCTAAAGGTATAAGGCATCCTTTCTTTTCTTTTTCCATAGGCCTTGTGGTTAAATTAAATTTTAGTATCTGAATTCTCCGAATTCGCTCTTGATAATCAATTCCTTGGAACCGTTGCTTTCTTCTATGCGACCGATAATCTGTGCGTCGATGTTGAACGATTTGCTGATTTCGATAACCTGTTCAGCATGTTCAGGAGAAAGATATACTTCAAGACGGTGTCCCATGTTGAATACCTTGTACATTTCGTCCCAGTCAGTACCGCTCTGTTCCTTGATAGTGCGGAACAATGGAGGAACAGGGAAGAGGTTATCCTTAACCACGCGGCAGTTGTCGCCTACGAAGTGCAGAACTTTAGTCTGTGCACCACCCGAGCAGTGAACCATACCGTGGATTTCAGGACGGAGAGCATCAAGCAGTTTTTTTACTACAGGTGCGTATGTACGGGTAGGAGAGAGAACCAGCTTACCTGCGTCAAGTGGAGAACCTTCCACAGAGTCAGTCAGCTTCAGATTACCGCTGTAAACCAGGTCTCCAGGTACAGCCTTGTCGTAGCTTTCAGGATATTTCTCTGCAAGATATTTTGAGAATACGTCGTGACGCGCGCTTGTCAGACCGTTGCTGCCCATACCGCCGTTGTATTCCTTTTCGTAAGTAGCCTGTCCGTAAGATGCAAGACCTACGATAACGTCTCCCGGACGGATGTTTGCATTGTCAATCACGTCTGAACGCTTCATACGGCAAGTCACTGTACTGTCCACGATGATAGTACGAACCAAGTCGCCAACGTCGGCAGTCTCGCCACCTGTAGCGTAAACGCCTACACCCATTTCGCGGAGTTCGGCAAGCAGTTCGTCTGTACCGTTGATGATAGCCGAGATAACTTCACCCGGAACGAGCAGTTTGTTACGTCCGATAGTTGAAGAAACAAGTATGTTGTCAACAGCTCCTACGCAGAGCAAGTCGTCGATGTTCATGATAAGAGCATCCTGTGCGATACCTTTCCATACAGACAAGTCGCCTGTTTCTTTCCAATACAGATATGCCAGTGATGATTTTGTTCCCGCACCGTCTGCGTGCATGATGTTGCAGTATTCAGGGTCTCCGCCAAGAATATCAGGAATTATTTTACAGAAAGCCTTAGGGAAAATACCTTTGTCAATGTTTTTGATAGCGTTATGTACATCTTCCTTAGATGCCGATACGCCGCGCTGCATGTATCTTTGATTACTCATGAGTGATGATATATTATAAATTATAATTTTCAAAATCGATTTGATTTGCAAAAATACTCAAAATCTGATATATATCAAAGTTGGCAGGCGGTAAATTAGTGGTTTGGTGTGTGAGTTTTTGTGAGTTATGTGTGGTAAAATATGTGGCGACTGTTCAAGTTGTTGCTTTTATTGTTCTTTCAAAAGGAAAGCAAATTAGATGTGTAGCTTGCGTAATGCAAGGGTAAGTGCTTATTTAATAACTTGATATTATTTGATGTTTATTCAGAAAAGTGTGAATTGTTAATAATGACTCTTTGTTATAGTTGACAATAAAGTTTGTATATTTTCATTTGTTGTTAAATTAGTTAATTAAAATGCCAGCACGTTTCATATAAAACGTCAGGTTATTATCTACAAAATCCTTTGTCTCTTTAGGAAAAACTTTTTTTCTTTCTGTTTTAATTGATGAATTGTCAATATTTTTTGTAAAAAAACACTTGTTTTTGTTCTGAATGCAAGTTTTTAATTGCTGTTTTATGTCTAGTAAAATGATAGGTATATTAAATCTTATGTGATTAAATATTTGAATTATTGTTGCTATTGTATCTTTATGTGACTATTGTGTGTTTTTTTATGGATAAAAGATTTTATGCTTTTTATTGAGAGTTTGATATTTCATTTTTGCATGAGGGCTTATGTTGATTTTTTTATTCTTGGAAAATGAAAATATCATTATGTCAAATTGATAAAATAAAATTGTAAATATCGAATTAAAGTAAAAAATCAAGTGTTACCTTCAAATATAGTGTCGGTAACACTTAATTTTAATGTTAGTGATTTTAAGATATGATTGCTAAATTAGAACCTTCAAATATTAATCTATAAATGCACGCATTATAACATTCTTGACAAACGCAATCCAACATGCAATTACATATACGAACATAGCAATAAAGACAATTATTCCGAATAGCGAGCTAAGGAATGTTCCGCTAGTACCGATACCTATTAAAACTGCTATCACTATAACTGGTAAGAGTGTATCTTTTCTTAAGAATAGTTTACCTCCATAGTTGACTATTGAATAAGGAACAACAAAAATCAAATTATAAATAGTGTATATAATACCATTTATAATGGTTCCTATGAGGAATATTGAATTAATACCTGCCATCGCTCCCTGATTTAGGAAAGAAAGAAACATAAATCTACCTTCCCTCCGAGGAAGTTCCTCGCCAGGTTTTGTAAACGCAAATCTTAATCTCTCAAAACCATATTTTATATCTTCATTCTCATCTTCAGGGTCTGCACGAAATGTGCATGCAGGACCGAGAGAGCATGCGATGTATAAAAACATCAAAAACAAAATGGGCCCTATGTTATCCCATGCAACTCCGAAAGCATGACTTACGTTCACTGTAAGAGCCGGAAGAAAGAATAGAAGGAATGGGATAAGCAAAATGGCAATATTTCCGACAAATGTGATTTTCATCGCCTTGTTGTAAACATAGGTAATTTCGCTGATTAAAAAGCGCACTCTTTCGTCTTTATCAAGAAGATTATGTGCAATAAGCAATTTACGACGAATTGACAGGGCCCTGAAAAACGGAATTCTTTCGGGTGCAACCTCTGTAGCTTCTATAAGTGCTATAAGGTCTGGATCGTCGGGTTTACTTATGGTAGACTTAGTCTCAAATCTGCGCATCATCAGATGAAGTGCCTTATATCCTAAATTTAGAGCTTGAATGTCAGAGGCATTTTCAATAGGTGACGATATGTCCGGTATGGGAGCATTTACATCGTCCAATTTGACTTCTGGCAGTTGCTTTGGTCTGAATATACAGAATATCAGTGATAATATTGGGCATATAAGCAGAACGAAAAGCATAAATAAACTGTCTTCAATATTTTCCATTAATGTCAATTCCGGATTACGGTATTCTATTGACTTTACTCCCTGTAACGTACACGTCTCTTCATCCGTGAGAATCCTGTTGTAGATTAGGATATCATCTATAACACCTTCCGGATATCTGTAGTCGTTCTTGTCGTTGAATGAATATTTAAATAGACCTATTCCAGTACATTCTTTATTGCCATAAGGAGGAAAAAAATTGTTCAACAATACTTTTACACCATTGTTGGCTAAGGATATAGTACTGTCTTTTCGATTTACGGTAAAGACCATTGTGTTCCATTTTCCTAGTTCAGGACGTTTCAGGTAACCGTCTATTCCTTTAATCTTTATTGTTTCTGTACCATCTTCAGTTGTTTTTTCAGTTTTGTAATCTTCAGTGTATATATACGGATGATTGTTCTTGTTCAGGCAGAAAGCATAATGTTCGTCGAAATACCATGATATGTCGTTCTTGCTGAAATTTCCAGCTATGAGATAATCAAAAGAAAAATCGGAATCGTATTCCTTATCCTGCCTGAAACGTATGACTACACTTATTTCGGGATACTTTTCCATGGAGTAATTTCCACGTAATAACATAGGGAATGTTTTTATTCCTGATTCGTTTCCGTCATCATCCTTTACATATTCTGGCTTTCTGTCACTGTAAGGTTCAGGTAACATTGGGACCAGGTTTCTTCCTGTTATTTTGTCTTTAAGATTACCGTTGAATTCGAAATGATGCATCAATCCGTTTTCAGGATAATCCACTTTGTCTGGTTTGGCATTGATAACTGGAGTATAACATAACAAAAAACAGATAGACAGAAATATTCCATACTTTTTCATAACTATGATTTTTTTTATTTGACGATATGATTTACGACTTTGGAAAAATCATTTTAAGGGGATGCTTAGGAAACCTTTTGAGAGTGCCTTTACTACTAAATCGGTGGCATTGCGTGCTCCAAATTTTAGCATCAGATTTTTACGGTGCCATTCCACTGTGTTTTCGGAAATAAACAAACTCTCGGAGATTTCGTGTGTGCTCATTCCTTTGGCAATTGCTTTTAGGATATCCAGTTCGCGTGAAGTAGGAATAGAGGATTGTTCGTCTATTATACAGTAGTTTCTTTCTTTTTCTTTATATATTTTCCTGAATCCCGGACAGTAATATGTTCCGCCTTCCAATACAGTTCTCACTGCTTCAACTATATGTTCTCCGGCAGATGATTTGAATACAACGGCATCTATTTCAGATGTCTTTAGTTTGTTTACAATCCATATCTCCTCGTGCATGGTGCTTACTATGATTTTGGCATTGGGAAATTTGTTCTTAATGATGTGTATCAGATCAAATCCGTCCATGTCAGGGAGTGTTATATCTACTATAAATACACTGAACTGATATTTCTTAGTCAAGCTGAGAAGTTGTGACGCATTTTGGGCAATATGTACCCTCGAACCTTCTAATGATGTGCTTAAAAGGCTTTTCAATCCTTCCAGTATTAATGAATGGTCATCAACTATTACTATATCAGTTCCCATGTGTAGTTGTATTTTATTTTTTAACAAAAGTAGGTCTTGTCTGTTGAATATACCCCACGGTAACCCGTAGTTTTCATCTGAAAATTGGAATCTTCACATATACACATGTTCCTTTGTCTGTCGATTCTATGTTATACTCGGCATTTATTGTCTCGGCTCTTTCTTTTAAAATACGTTTTCCTCCTCCTTTTTTTGAATCTTTCATTCCTTTTCCGTCGTCACAGACTGTTATTACCAGATCAGGCAATATCCATTCCATTTTTACTTCTATGTTTTTCGCATCGGCATGTTTCAGAGAGTTTGATACAGCTTCCTGTATGATACGGTATATGTTTAGAGAGATGTTTTCCGGTAGTACAGTCCAGTCGCACTCTTCAGGTAATGTCTTAAATGAGATTTTGCAACCCATGACACTCAGGCTTTCAATATAATTGTATATCACCTGCGCTATACTTGCTTCTTTAAACTCTGGTGGAAGTAGTTCGTGTGATACTCTGCGGATATTATCGCGTGCTTCTGTCAATGATGAAAGCCATTCATCAGGGATTTTATTTTTATCAGACCGTATGTTTACTTCCAAGGCGTATAGGTCATTGCATATGCCATCGTGTAATTCTCCGGCAAGACGCATACGTTCTTTTTCCAGTTTGTCAATATACTCTTTCGTAAGTTTCAGTTCTGTTTTACGCTGTATTTGTTGGAACTGCCTTTCACGGGCTTCGTTTTCGCTTTTCATTTTTTCAGCCTGAAGTCTTTTGCTTTTTTGAAGGTATATTGTAATGAATACGGCTATGATAATTACAAACAACAGGGTTATACATAAAAGCAATATGCGCACTCTGTCTTTTTCTTGTTGCTCGTTAAGTTCCTTTATTTCAAGTTCTTTCTTTGTTGCTTCATATTTGGCCGACAATTCCTCTATTTGTTTTCCTTTGTTGTCATTAAACAGTGAATCGCTTAAAGTCTTTGCTTTGTTCAGTATCTCATAAGCACTCTTGTAATCATGGTTTGTGCTGTAAATCTGATGAAGGTTGTTGTATATGTCATATTGTAGAAAAGGATAATTTGATATTTCTTTAAGCGACAAAATATTTTCGGCTGTTTTTATGGCATCAGTGTATGCCTTCTTTTCATTCTGAATGTAGAAAAGCACCTGATAATAATTTACGAGGCTCATAAAAGAATTTATTTCCTTTGATAACTCTGAAGCTCTTCTCATATAGTGCGAATATTCGTTTTCTTTTGCGCCTGTTCTGAATAAAGTCAGCATGTAGTATGTAATGGAATTAAGTTCCGCTTCAGGTTGTTTTGTCTCTTTCGCCAATTTTATTGATATTAAAAGGTATTTTTTTGCGAGATCATGGCGTTTTTGCGTTATGAATATGGATGAGGCCACAGAGTATATTTGTGAACGGAATATTTTGTCGTGACACTTGTCGGCTATAACTGCTGCTTTTTGTGCGTATTCCAATGCTCTTTCGGGGTTTTTCATGTCCAAATAAAGCGTTGAAAGATTATTGTAGAGCGTTGCGATGCTTTGTAAACTTTCTTCTGTTTCTGTCTGTAATGATATTATATGTTTTAATGCTTTGTCATATGCCTCGGCGGCTTTTTCCAGATTTCCAGTAGAACGCAGATAAACACCTCTTGAAGAATATGCGTCAATAATGTTTATTATATTTCCTTCATTTTCTGCCAATTCTATAATTTCGTTGTTAACCAGAAGTGCCGAGTCTGTTTTACCTGCTTGATACAGAGAATCTGCAATAAGTGATTTCTTTTCTATTACACTTTGGGAATATGCTGTACAAAATATTAAGTTGTAAAATAAAAATAGGAATGCGATGGATGTTTTCATGGTAATACTGTTTAAAAGGTTAATTAATAGGGCTGTCTATGCAAATTTAGTTTTTTTCTTTATAAGAACTTAATTTATTGGATATTAATACAAATGAAACTTCAATTATTGTAAAAAATAACTGAAGTTTCATTTACTGCATTGTGTAAGTGTAAGATTTACAGATTCGGTTCTGTCAAAAATAATGTGATGTTCTTTTTATTGTCAGATTTTATTATTTGTATCTTGTATATTCCTTTTTTCAGTTTTCTTATCAGTTCTGTGGGTTTGCATTGTGTCCTGAAAAGTTCCATACCTGTAATATCATTTACTATTATCAGGCTTCCGTCTGCTATTTCTGGCAGTTTGTTTATGCATAACAGTGTGTCTGTATTATTGGGAATGTTCAGTTCCAGTGGCTTGCTTTCATTGCCATATCTGTCAACACTTGTAACAACCCAGAATAGTTTGTTTTTTTCTTTTGACGTAAATACGAAATTATTGTCGATTAATCTTGTGTTTATAATATTTTTAGCGTTGTCTGTATCAACAGGATATGTTGCAGATCCATAAATGCGGTATGTGATGTGTTCTTTACATGAGTCAGGCTTTTCCCATTTCATCATCACACTGTCATTCCTGAATGATATTGCTCCATTTACAGGCTGTGCGGGAGCAATGCTGTCCTGCCATACCATTGGAGGTACGGCTGCCGGATAGGCATAGAACCGGCATTTCAGGCTATCTGTCAGACCACATGTGTTTTTCATCAGAAATTCGTTTCTGAAGAAAGCCTGTCCGTCAAGTCCGTTGCGCCTTGTGAAATATATTTGTCTCATTATCTCATTTATGTCCCATTCGTGGGCCTTTTGTTTCAGAAAATATATTCCCAGTCCGGGAACCACGAATCGTCCGTGTTTGTTTTCTTCCCAATCAAGCGCAAAAGGATAGAACTGGTTGTTGCGGAAATACATCATCGGGAATACGGCATCATGTATCCCTGTCTCCAACCATAGTTTTGCATCCTGATATACGGCATTGAATGCGTTCCAGCCTTTCGAACTGTAGCGGCGTGTGTCGTTATATTTACCAACCGGCGAGCTGCTTACTTTTACCCATGGCTTTATGCGCTTGACGTCATTATATATTTCTCTCACTATTGATGTGATGTTGTCCCTACGCCATTGCGAGATAGTTTTCCCTTTCCCATATTTGCGGAAAGTCTTTCCGTCAGGAAAGTTTTCACCGTTTTCAGGGTATCTTATATAGTCCAGGTGGATTCCGTCGATGTCGTAATTCATTGTTATTTCCTTTGCTATTGCTGCCAGATATTTTGCTGTTTCTGGATTGCCCGGATCAAGGTACCATGCATTCTTGAAATGAATACACATTGCCGGCTTTTTCTTTACGACTGATTGGTTGCCAAGTAGTTTAACCTGCCTGTCATTTCCAACAGGGATGCATACCATCCAGGCATGAATTTCCATTCCTCGCTTATGACATTCTTCTATGGCAAATTTCAGCGGGTCATATCCCGGATTGCGGCCGGTCTTGCCTGCCAGTGATTCTGCAAATGTTTCACAGATTGAAGGATATATCACGTCACCTCTTAGTCGTGTTTGAAACAAAACAGTGTTGAAGTTTGCATCTTTCAGCATATCCAGCTGCTTGCACAGTTCCTCTTTCTGACGCTTTATTCCATATGCTGATGTCGCTTTTACTGTAGGCCAGTCCAGTCCTCCTATGGTTGTAATCCATGCAGCCCTTATTTCATATTTGGATGAGGCTTTTATGTTGGCTGAGAATATAGCCAGCATGGATAGTATAATTATGATTCTTTGCATTTTACTGATATTTTGGCTGCAAAGATACTAAGACTTTGCCGAAAAATCTTTATAATGAGAGTAATCTGTGGTTTTATGTTTTATTTCTGATTAAATAACATTACTTTTGTAACTGAAAATAAAGAAAATCAAACAAAAAATATTATGATAACATTTAGTTTAGCTTTAGTATTACTTATTGTAGGCTATCTGGTTTACGGAAAATACGTTGACAGACTTTTCCAGCCGGATGCATCGCGCAAGACTCCTGCCGTGACTATGGCGGATGGGGTGGATTTTATTCCTCTTCCTACGTGGAAAATTTTCATGATTCAGTTTCTTAACATTGCCGGTCTTGGTCCTATATTCGGAGCCATAATGGGTGCGCAGTTCGGTACGGCATCTTATCTTTGGATTGTTTTCGGTACTATTTTTGCCGGAGCAGTGCACGATTTCTTTTCTGGAGCGCTTTCCATACGTAATTCCGGAGAGAGCCTTCCTGAAATTATCGGAAGATATTTGGGACTGACCACTAAAAAAGTGGCATGTATATTTACCGTACTGCTCATGATTCTGGTCGGTGCGGTGTTCGTGTCGGGTCCGGCAGAACTGCTGGCGGGTATGACTCCGGATTATATGGATATGTATTTCTGGATGATTGTGATATTCGTATATTATATCCTTGCCACAATGCTTCCTATCGACAAAATCATAGGACGTATATATCCGTTGTTTGCGTTTGCTTTGTTGTTTATGGCGGTTGGAATTCTTGTGATGCTTTATGTAAAATCTCCTGAACTTCCTGAAATGTGGGACGGTTTCGGTACAAAATATGAGAAGAACCCTATCTTCCCTATGATGTTTATATCTATCGCCTGTGGAGCAATCAGCGGTTTCCATGCCACACAGTCACCCCTGATGGCAAGATGTATGGTCAACGAGAAGCATTGCCGCCCTATTTTCTATGGCGCAATGGTGACAGAAGGTATAGTAGCTTTGATATGGGCTGCGGCTGCTACATATTTCTTCCACGAAAACGGGATTGTGGACAAGGCCACAGGCATAGCTTATTCGGGTGCGAAGGTGGCTACAGATATTTCCAACCAGTGGCTGGGCACTTTCGGTGGAATACTTGCCATATTGGGTATCGTTGCGGCTCCTATCACTAGCGGTGACACTGCACTCCGTTCGGCACGTCTTATCGTTGCCGACTTCCTCGGTATCGAACAGCGAAGCATCGCAAAACGTCTGCTGATATGTATTCCTATATTCCTTCTCACAGTGGGACTTCTGGTATTCAGTTTCAGTAATGCCGAAGGTTTCAAGATTATATGGCGATACTTTGCTTGGTGTAACCAGACACTTTCGGTATTTACACTTTGGGCAATAACTGTATATCTTGTGAAGAATAAGAAGAACTATTGGGTGACTCTCATTCCAGCCTTGTTTATGACATGCGTATGCTCCACATATATATTGATAGCTCCGGAAGGTTTCAGCCTTTCGCCTGTTATATCTTACTGGGGAGGAACGGCATGTGTCATAGTGGCTGCAATATGGTTTGTGGCATGGTATAGAAAATCTGTTAAACACTAAAATATAGATAATATGTTAATGACAACAACCAATAATGTGGAAGGCAAGCGTATTCTGCATTATTATGGAATAGTTTCAGGAGAGACTATAATCGGTGCGAATATGTTCAGAGACTTGTTTGCAAGTATTCGTGATATTGTGGGCGGACGTGCAGGCTCTTACGAAGAGGTCTTGCGTCAGGCTAAGGATAGCGCTATGAAAGAAATGTGTGATGAGGCCATGCGTCTGGGAGCTAATGCTGTCATAGGAATTGATCTTGATTTTGAGACTGTCGGTGGAAACGGAAGTATGCTTATGGTTACAGCTTCGGGTACCGCAGTTTATTTAGAATAATAATACATAGGAAAGAGATGAAGAAAAGTTTGATTTTGGTGGCCTTTATGGCATTACCTGGTTTGATGATGTCCCAAAAAAAGGGTTTCGACTACAAGTTTTACGGTCAGGTACGTACCGACTTGTTCTATAATTCAAGAGCCAATTCGGAAACTGTTGACGGATTGTTTTATATGTATCCGAAAGACATATCTCCTGATGCCGACGGCAAGGACCTTAACAGTTTTGCCAACGGTGGATTCTATACCCTGTATTCACGTCTTGGAATTGACGTGAAAGGTCCTGAACTGATGGGGAAAATCAAGACTTCTGCAAAGCTGGAAGTGGATTTCCGCGGCTCGGGAACTTCATTTTCAATGTTCCGTATGCGACATGTATATTTCAATCTGGACTGGGGCAAGTCTGCATTGCTTGTAGGTCAGACATGGCATCCTCTGTATGGCGATGTGGCTCCCGACATACTGAACCTGAATATGGGTGCACCGTTCCAGCCTTTCAGCCGTGCTCCACAATTGAGGTATAGGTTTACTACTCAAGGTATGGTGCTTACAGCCTCGGCTATATGGCAGTCGCAGTATCTTTCTGTAGGTCCGGCAAATAATACTCCGGGAACTACATCAACTGTGAAAAGCCAGAATTTTATAAAGAACAGTTGTGTTCCTGAATTCTATTTCGGCGCGGACTACAGGACACTGGGAATGATTCTTGGTGCCGGAGTGCATGTGTCTTCTATGACTCCACGTACACAGTCGGAAACCGGAGGTAAAGTTTATAAGGTGAACGAACGTATAACAGGAATTTCCGGTGAAGCCCATGTGAAATATGTGAAGGATAAATTCTCTCTCGCGGCAAAAACGTTGCTGAGCTCCAATCTTACAATGACAAGTACAGTAGGAGGATATGGAGTGACATCTGTTGACAGTCGTACAGGAGAGCAGGAATATGCTCCTTTGCGAGTTTCTCATTCGTGGATAAACATGGTATATGGAAGCAAGTTGCGTTTCGGCGTTTTTGCCGGCTATCTTAAAAATCTTGGTGCAAAGGAAGACGTAGCCGGTCTGATAGGTACTGGTACAAACCTTGATCAGCTGTCAAGTGCGTCAGCCGAGCTTACATATAATATTCCTAACTGGAAATTCGGTGCAGAATATTCGTGGACGGGAGCATGGTATGGAGACAATGATTCTAAGGGAAAGGTAGTTGATACACATCTTGTAAAGAACAATCGTATAGTGTTTACCGCGATGTTCCAGTTCTGATAATATCTCGATTTTTAAACCTGTTAATAATGATATTATGAAGATAAAAGTTTTTCTTTTGTTTGCATCTTTGTTCATATCTTCTGCTGGTTCTCAGGCAAATCCGTTTGCCGATTACAAGGAAATTCTGAAGTCGGACAAATATTCAGACTATGCTTCAGTCACGTTGCTTGACAGCACAAATGTGTCAGTACAGCCAACCGGACAGGGTGCTTTCTCAATAGTAAAGGCCATAAAGGTGCAGACTCTGAAGGGAGTAATGACAAACCGTGTCCTGAAATATGATTATGATCCGCTGACTGCCGCTGCAAAATTCAAGATTGTCAGGATATATCATGAAGACGGAACATGTACCGAAGTTGATGTAAACAAAACCTGCGACTATGCGGCACCTGCAAGAATGATATACTGGGGTGCACGACAGATTATGCTCCAGCTGGATAATCTGAAACCGGGAGATGTAATCTATTATGAAATAGATAAGAAAGGTTTCACATACGCACTTCTTGGAGCTGGGGAAGATGATGACTCTCGTTTCATTCCTCCTATGCGCGGACAGTTTTATGATATTGTTCCTTTCTGGGTTTCCGAGCCGACTCTCAGAAAGGTATATAGTGTAGGTATGCCTATGGAAAAAGAGCTGCAGTTCCAGTTTTATCAGGGAGAGTGTTCGTCATCAATGCGTTATGACGATGGCAGGAAGGTATATACATTCGCGATGGACGATGTAATGCCTTTCGAAAAGGAACCTAATATGGTTGACCTTTTCGATGCTGCTCCGAAGCTGATGATGTCAACTACACCGGACTGGATGGAGAAGTCACGTTGGTTCAATAAGGTAAATGAGGATTACGGCAGTTTTGATGCCATACCTGAAGCACAGAAGAAAGTTGATGAGCTGATAAAAGGCAAGAAATCCGAAATGGAGAAAATAGCAGTTCTTACCCATTGGGTAGCCGATAACATCCGTTATGCCGGAATAACAATGGGAAAGGGTGAAGGTTTCACTCTCCATAATCTGAAAATGAATTACACAGACCGTTGTGGCGTGTGTAAGGATATAGCTGGAACATTGGTCGCTTTTCTCCGTATGGCCGGCTTCGAGGCTTATCCTGCAATGACCATGGCTGGAAGCAGAGTGGAAAGCATACCTGCCGACCACTTTAATCATTGTGTGGCTGTGGTGAAACTAGACAACGGTACTCTTATGCCTCTTGATCCTACATGGGTTCCTTTCTGTCGTGAATTGTGGAGCAGTGCCGAACAGCAGCAGAACTATCTGCCGGGCATACCTGAAGGTTCGGATCTTTGTGTCACTCCAGTTTCTGCTCCGGAAAACCACTATGTACGCATCAAAGCTGAAAACCGTCTGAAGTCCGACGGTACTTTAGTGGGAAAATTCACAATTTCTGCCGAAGGACAGAGCGACAGCAATATACGCCGTATATTTACAACAGGATTCCAGAGTGAATGGCGAAATACGATGGAAAAGCAGTTGCTTAGTGTATCTCCTAAAGCTGTGATGAAAAGTGTTGATTACGGACGTTCTCCTAAGGATTATCAGAAGGCACCTATAAGCATAACGTTTACCTACGAGATACCTGAATATGCTATGACTGGCGACGGTGAACTGATTTTCAAACCATTCGTGATGAATAACCTCTATACACAGGTATTTACTTTCCTGCGTGTAAATATAGACTTGAAGGACCGTAAGTATGGATTCAAGGATTCATGTTCGCGCCTTGTCGAGGTGGAAGAAAAGCTTTCTTTGCCTTCCGGATATAAGATGCTTGGCGACGAAAAGCATGTTAATATTGACGGTCAGGCCGCTGATTTTGCTGGAATTTTGAAGCAAGATGGTGGTAAGATTCTTTTGGATACCAGACTGTCTTTATACAAGAGAGTCTATTCGGCAGAAGACTGGGATGATTTCCGTAATTCAGTGAATGCCTATAAATCGTTTGGTGAGTATATCGTAGTTAGAAAGTAATAAAGTAGGAGATTATGAAAACCATAAAACAATATTTATGTCTGGTATGCTTGCTTCTGATAGTAGCTCCGGCTTATTCCGCTTCGGAGGCAAGTTTCAGAAAACTATATAAGACATATACTCTGAATCAGGACGGAAGTATGGAGGAAAGGGTATATAAGGAACTGAAGATTTTCACTCATGCTGCAATGAACAGCAAATATGGAGAAACGTTCATTGTATATAATCCAGAATTTCAGGAGCTGAAGATTAATGAATCTTATACAATACAGAAGGATGGCAGCAAGGTGATTACTCCTGCCAATGCTTTTGTAGAAGTACTGCCTTCTTTTGCGGCTGATGCTCCAGCTTACAATCATCTGAAGGAGATGGTAGTGGTTCATACAGGGCTTGAACTCGGAGCGACCATTGTGCTTGATTATTCTATCAAGACCAAAGCTGCGATGTGTGGCGAACTGGATGTGTTTACCATGATTAAGGAGCTCTCTCCTATAGAAGATTTTAGGCTGACTGTAAATGTGCCTGAATCTAAAAAACTTAATTATGAATTACTGAATTCTTCTGCAAAACCTGATGTGAGAGTTGACAACGGTATAAGGACTGTGTCATATAATATGAAGAATATAGCCCCACGCCCTTATTCGTATCCGGTTTACAGTGCTTCAATCGGTATAGTCCAGCAAGTGGCAAGTGGAATGATGCCTGCTTTTACAGCTTCTACGTATGGTAGCAATACTGTGGCTATTGATGTTTTGAAGAAGCAGTTCACTGTGGGTGATACGAGTGTTATTGAAAATAAGATTGCCGAATTAAAGAAAGAGTCCGGTGATGACAAGAATAAACTTCGTATGGCTATAAACAAGTTCATGACATATTTATATAGTGTGAAAGGACAATGCGGAGTGTCGTTAAGTCAGGCTGGTTATAGGGTACGTCCGGCTTCGGAGGTTTTGCTTTCAATGTACGGAACACGTGCTGAATTGGCAAATCTTGATAATGTGCTGCATAAGGTAGCCGGTCTTGATGCTGAGATAAAGGTTGCTTTTGTTGAGGCAAAAGATATGAACAGTGTAGGACTGAGCGGTGTAGTAGCCGTTCTTTCAGACAGCGAGATGAACACATACGCAAACGGTTGGTATGCAGATGTTCAGGATTACATGTCGGTGACAGATTTAAATGGAGTAAAGTCGTCATTGAGAACAGACAAACCTGAAAAGCCTACAAAAAATATCAAGACTATTGAACTGAATGAGACTAATTCAAGAACATTGCCAGGGGGATATGTTGCTGTAACAATTCCTGATACTCATATTGCCGCAACTCTTTATCCGTATTCGGCTAATACGTCAATATCTGAGAATATGTTGCTTCCACATAAATTGAATTTCATAATGCAATATAACGTTAAGCTTCCTGAAGGCAAGACGTGGATTGAAAAACGAAATGTGAAAGTTTCGAATGAAGTGGGAGAGGTGAGTATTGAATATGAACTTTCAGGTGATGAAGTAAAAGTTACTTATACTTATAAGGTTGACGAACAGCTGATAACAAAGAAAAACTACAGACAGTTCTATTCACTTATGAGTGAATGCAAGGATATGAATAATTACACATTGATATTCAGATAAAAAGAAAGGAGACCCAAAAGGTCTCCTTTTCTTGTTATGGTATGAAATAATTCTCAAATTATTTATCACCACGGATAGCTGCGATACCCGGAAGGATTTTACCTTCGATAGCTTCAAGCAAAGCACCACCACCAGTAGATATGTATGATACCTGGTCAGCCATACCGAACTTGTTGATACAAGCTACTGAGTCACCACCACCAATGAGTGAGAATGCACCTTCTTTAGTAGCTTCAGCTATTGCTTCAGCTATTGCTTTAGAACCAGCAGCGAAGTTATCCATTTCGAATACACCTGCAGGACCATTCCAAAGGATAGTTTTAGCACCTTTGATAGCAGCTTTGAATTCTTCGCGAGTCTTAGGACCTGCATCAAGACCCATCCAACCGTCAGGAATATTGCTATCGTCGCAAACTTGAGTATTAGCATCGTTAGCGAAAGCGTCAGCAGCGATACAGTCGCAACCCAATACAAGATTAACACCTTTAGCTTTAGCTTTTTCGATGATGTCAAGAGCCAACTGAAGTTTGTCGTCTTCTACCAATGAGTTACCGATCTTACCACCTTTAGCTTTAGCGAAAGTAAATGCCATACCACCGCAAAGGATCAGGTTATCAACTTTATCCATCAAGTTTTCGATGATACCTATCTTAGTAGAAACTTTTGAACCACCCATGATAGCAGTGAAAGGACGTTTGATATCTTTCAATACGTTGTCAACAGCCTGAACTTCTTTTTCCATCAGGTAACCCAACATCTTGTGGTCTGCATCGAAGTAGTCAGCGATAACAGCTGTAGATGCGTGTTTACGGTGAGCTGTACCGAATGCGTCCATTACGTAGCAGTCAGCGTATGAAGCAAGAGTTTTAGCGAATTCTTTCTGAGAAGCTTTCATTGCTTTCTTAGCATCTTCGTAAGCAGGATCTTCTTTTTCGATACCTACTGGCTTGCCTTCTTCTTCAGGATAGAAACGGAGGTTTTCAAGCAAAAGAACTTCACCTGGTTTAAGAGCTGCAGCAGCTTCAGAAGCTTTTGCACAGTCTGGAGCGAATTTTACTTCAACACCAAGAGCTGCAGAAACAGCGTCAACAATCTGGCTTAAAGAATATTTAGCGTTTACTTTGCCTTTTGGTTTACCCATGTGTGACATGATGATCAAAGCACCACCGTCAGCAAGGATTTTTTTCAATGTAGGAAGAGCACCGCGGATACGAGTGTCGTCTGTGATTTTACCTTCTTCATTCAAAGGCACGTTGAAGTCAACGCGAACGATTGCCTTTTTACCAGCAAAGTTGAATTTGTCAATTGTCATCATAATCTTAATATTTTAATTAAAGAGTTTTTTCTTTATTTCTTAGACGTTCGCAAAGTTAAGAAAAAAATATTACAGATGATGAAATGTGATAATTATTTTCGTGATGATGATGATTTCAGATTGTTCTATTTCAAATTTTTGTCAGTATCTGTTCTTGTGAGCATTAAATCTGTAACCTATACCTAGCATTAAGTTGTTTGGATTCTTGAATTTATATAATTGATATCCTACATGCAGAAATATTTTGTTTGTAATATGAGTTTTCAGCACAAAGGTCTGATAAAAAGAGTTTGTATCATCTCCACTGCACACGAAGTTCTTTCCGATACCAAGGTTTATAGAGAATATCGGCATAACGATTTCAGCTCTGGCTGATAATCCTAGTGAGAACTGTTCAATGAATGGAGGTCTGAAGAATTTCACATCATCGGTAGGTGTATCGGTATTTGCAATATGGTCAGTTATGTTTGCACTTTCGTCATATTGTGCATCAAGGGAAAGGCCGGCACGGAAATATTTACTGAAGTTGTACATCGGATTGAAGTTCAGTCCTGCTACAGCAAAATTTCCATGGATGACCGCTCCTGTACCATCTTGCCAGGATACACCTTTTTTCTTGGTGGCACCATATACTATAAGGTCATAGCTTATGTATGGTTTGAATCCATACTTAGGTGTTATCGCCGGTCTGTAGTTTCTCAATCCTGATTTAGTTTCATCCTGTGGACACCACATCACTCCTATACGGCCGTCAAGCGTGTTTACACCGAAGTTGGGGTAACTTGTATTACCGTTGGAATAGTGGGAAAGACCTATTCCTGCCCTTAATGAGATTTCATTTGTCATTTGCCAGTTGAAGAGGAAGCCCAGATTTATATATGCGTTGGTCTTTGAGCCGACAATAGTGTTGAATGGATTTTTTTCGGCATCGTATTTTTTCCAGCTGAATGACGCACCGAAATTCCATTCATAGTCGAATGAAAGATTTCTGGTGATAGATGCTATTCTGGAAGTCTGGAATACATATATGGCGATTGGATTTCCTACTTCTTTTGTGTTATTGAAAGAGTTGTAACCTATACCTATACCTTGAATGGTGTTAGGATACATTTTCCCCATATAGCTGTTTGGACTGAATTTGAACCCATATTTTATATGTCCGGAAAGATTGGTACGTATGGGGGATTGCGCCAAATTCTCTCCTCTGAAGAAACCTTTTGTAGGGAAAGTATATGCCGGTTTGAAGTCAAGACCTATCACATGTATTATTTTTCTCGGAATGCTGTCTTGTCTTTCTGCATTTATATTTACTGCTATCAGGCATAGTAGTACTGCTGTAATAAATTTTTTCATTATTTCAGGTCTAATTTAGGGAAAATCATGAGGTAATCGAATGGGTCTTCACTGTAGAGTCTTCCTTTAAAAATATATTCTTCTCCTGTGTCTGGATTTGAAGCATATACTCTGTAGTTTACATGGAATTCTTCAATATTGTTATATACCTCTATATTTTTTGTTTCTCCTGGTTGAACTGTTGTTGAAACCATAAAGTCCTTGTCTAGCCTGCCTGTCCAGAAACTTTGTTCCTTCAGTCCGAATGTTGCTTTAGTGTTCCGAACAACCGGTTTTTCATCTACAATATCAGGTATAGGTATTTCTGCAAGATTTTCACCAAGAATCTTATCCATATTCTTGAAAATTTCATAGTCATCTGGGGCAAACTTAATTTTTCTGAGTGAGTTTTTGAATGGATATAAGTGTAATGTAATAGGTCCTTCAGAATTAGAATTGTTTACCGTCATCCCGTCAACTTGTTCTACAACGTAGTTACTGTAATAGAAATCATTTTCGAAATCGTATTCCACTTTGTCAATAACGAATTTATTTGTAGGATTCAGCAGTACATTAATAGTCCTTCTTGTATATTGGTTTCCTACTACCATGCTGAAACTGATAGGATAATTCTCCAGATTTTTATCGCATGTTATAATTATTTCCTTACTGTTTCTCTTTTCTATATGGAATTTATAATATGTACTCCGGTATGAGATGATAGCCGTCTCTCCATTTTCGAGAGGAAGACGATTGTTTGTTTTATTTCCGTCAAGGTCGTATATATCATAGTTCAAAGATGTCATGCTATAGACATTTAATACGTTCCAATTATCGGAATCAAAATTCAGCTTATATGGTTTGCCGTTTACTACATGACATGTATCAGGGTACTCAGAAATGAAATTGTCAATAAAAACACCTGAATTACAGCATGTAAACAGTGTTGTTATGAATATGGATAAGATTATATTTCTTGTTCTCATGATTGTCTGTGTGTTACTTTGTGCAAGGAATATAGAAATTATTCTTCTTTGTAAGTAACCTTGAATGGTAAAATCTGGAAAACTCTTCTGTTGGATGTAGTCAGTTCGAGTTTATAAGAAATCGAGCTACCGTTCCCTTTTTCTATTAGTGAAAGTAAAGTTTCTTTGGGAAGAAGTTCTTTCAGATAAAGTCTGCCTTTCTCTAAATGTATAAATCTCGCTTTTTTATCAGTATCGAAAACTAGTACGTACGAAGGGTTGAATTGACTTAAAATACTTCCTGCATATCCCTCACGAACAGTAGTTTCTATACTTGAGTTTTCATAACTTAATGTTCTGTTTTCTGTTGGTTCTTTAAACTCAAATGTCTTGTTGAATACAACTTCATTATAGCTCAAATCATATATGTTTGTTCCTATAGGCTTCATCTTTTCACTAGTAGAGAAAATACTGAATTCAAAATGACTGAACCTGTCTGATACGGATATGTAAGCTCCATTTGTGAGCAATTTTATTTTGAAGTGGTTGCCGTTGGATATTATTTCGCACGATCCCTCGTTTATTGCATTTACGGAATATGGACCGTTGTGATAAAGAATGTCAAATTCAAATTCGTCACCGGATATGATATTGACTTCGTCGTTTACAGATGTAGTAATATCTTTAATATTCGATAGATCTGTAGGATAAGCATTCTGCACTTCCGCAAGTTCTTCTTTTGTCATACGTTTGAAAGTTGAGTAACCGTATATATCTACCCCCTCATCACGAAAACCAAGGTATTCGATAACTTTCATAACATCTCCTTTTAAAGAAACGATACGCATTATCGAATGCCCATCTTTATTGACTCTGTTTCCATGTTCATATTCATAAGAATATGTGAAATATCCATTAGCTGGAATAGCATCTACATAAACATATTCTTTGATTGATGAAGATGATTCAAAATAATATTGGCTTGCTCCTCCTCCAATCATGTCCTCATAATAATTTTTTTTTGAACATTTGCCGTCTCTGCCTATTTCATGTGTAATGATATGTTTCCAACCATAGCCTACAACAGACGATTTAAACTCTTCCATTGATATATTGGCTACATCTGGTAGATAACATTCTCCGTTATCATCAAAAGAAAATGTAGGATAAAAAAAATCTTCCTTGTCGCATGCGGTAAAGGAAACTGCACATAATAGTGCGATGATGAATGAGTAAAATTTCATGACTTTCATAATTATAGGTTTATGTTAATACAAAAATAATATAATGTTCCAAATAAAACTTTTGTTTAGTTTCATATATCGTATTTTCTAAACATTTGTTTATTATTTCATCTCAAGAATTTGCTTCCGTCTTATTCTGCTTAAATGGATAGGGGTTATTCTCAAATAAGACGCTATTTCTTTTAGTGGTATCAGTTGGATAATATCAGGATATCTCTCCAAAAGTTGTATATATCTTTCTTCAGGAGTGTAACGGTATAAGTCTATGTATCTAAGATATACCTGATTGAACAGTTGCTCGGCTGCTATACGTGCCAGACGTTGCCCGTTTACGGTATCATCATATTCATTGTTTATAATGTCAGAATGACAAAAGAATATTTTACAATCAGTTATTGCCTGAATGCTGATTTCTGTCTTCATGGCGTAAAGACAAAAAGGATAGTCTGCTACAAATTCGTCAGGAAATGAGAAGCCTATATTGTAATCTTTTCCCTCTGCCGCATTTCTGCAAGTGTATTTTACTACACCAGATTCCAGTAACCCACAATACGGAAATACTTCTCCTTCTTTCTGTATATATTCGTTCTTTTTATATTGGCGCATTTCTCCTTTTTCAATACACAGGTTTCTGTAAAAGCCGGTATCGATACCTGTCATGTATGTGTTGAATTTAGACATTGTTTGAAACATGTTTAGATTATAACCTGATATAAAGGTAGTTATTAATTTTTATACAATGCCTTTTTTATAAATAATTTTGATATAATATTTATTGTTTACTTACCGTTATGGAATTCTTTTCTTGTCAAGTTCAGCCAGTCCTTCGCTTCAATATAATCCAGACTGACTGTAATGGAATCTTTCTGCCTTTGGTCTAATGTGTAATATAGCGAGTCTTTTTCCCAATCTTTGAACAAAGCTTCTATGGAATCTGACTTTTCTTTTACTAGTTGTTTATATAAGAGAGGCAAATCCTTGTCATTAACGGATGAAATCAAAAATGTACCACTTTCTATTCTGTCGTTTACTTGAGGGGCAGTGATTATGGAATCATTTAAAACAAAAGCGATTTGTTTTCCTACTGATTTTTCTGTTTCGTCAGACCATTTTTCTGTTTTGTGTTTGCTTATCTGTCCTAAAATAACATATGTACCATTAATGTCAGAATCCAGTTTTAAGCTGTTAAATTCTTTTACAGTTACTATTGGCTCTAATGAAAGACTGTCGTTTTCATAATGATACCATCCGTTTTCACGGTGTATTGTTTGTGTATGGTGTGTACAACTGGCAACTATAGTTGTTATGATTAGGAAGAATAGTTTTATTGTTTTCATCATTAGTTATTTTAGGTTATGATTTATCGCTACAGCCCTGACTCCGGCTTCAGGATATTTTTCCTGATAATAATGTGTAAAATCTTTGTAGAAAGATGGAACGGATGTAGGACCGGCAGATTTGTTCTTTGAAGGATTGCAGATGAATACATCATATTTTATTGCATTATCTTCGTTCTCAGGATCATTGCCTATAATGAAAGTCCATTCCATAGTCCCGACAATTGTTCCTTTAGGTTTGAGGTTGTTATATGATTCCGGAAAATTAATGCCTTCCTTGTTTACTTTCTTTATATAACCAAGCATATCTATTTCCTTCTTTTCGTTTACAAGAAGCCATCTTGTCCAGTTGTTGTCCATATAGCAATTCAAACCACCGAATGTAATTATTGGGTTTGAGTTTAAATCTTCTTCTATGATATCTTTATTTTCCGCATCAATATAATATCTGAAATCAGTGCCAATACTGCTACAGTATTCTGTGTAGAACCAGTCAGGGATAAAATTGTCTGGAACCTCATCAGATGTTTTTTCTTCTTTTGAAATCAGTTTCAGCAGCTCATATTCAGTCCATGCCGGATCTCCCATGCTACGATCCAGATAGCTGGTCTCGCTTATGCGCATGGTATATTCATATCCTGGTTCGTATTCAAATCCTTGAATATTTCCAAGCTGTTCCCATTTTGCGGAATGTTCCTTCATTACCGCATATACTTCAGATATATGATTGTCACCTGAGGCAAATAATAATCCCGGCACTTTCTTTGATGCTACTGTGATAGTGTATTCCTCATAACCTGTAATTTTTCTGCCTTCTTCTTTCTGGCAACTTATAAAGATTGATGTACAGATTACTAACACCAATATTTTCAATATTTCTGAAGCTTTCATTTCGATTTCATATTTTGGTTTACAAAAACAAATGTAGATTTTTATTTTATTAAAAACAAAAAGATTGTTGTGAGCCAGTATTGTAAGTGAATATTCTTAACCTATGTTTATTATAATGAACAGAAGAAAGTAACTAGAAACGGAACACTGAAGTCTACTACAAAACCATGGAATATTGAAACAACTACAAATTCCTGTCCGCTGCATCTTGTTATTATTGGTAATGTAGTATCCATAGTCGTGGCACCTCCTGATGAAATAGGAGCCAGATTTCCGAACCATCTTACAAGTAATGGTGCAGCCAATAGAGTTATGATTTCTCTGGAAATATTTGATAGCAGAGCTATTGTTCCTAATTCTGCTCCCTTATATTCGGTAATGAATATACTTGATAGCGAATAATACCCGAATCCGCTTCCTACAGCCATACATTCAGCCGTTGTTCTGTGCGTCAGGATGAGGCTGGCCACCGCAGCTCCTGCCAATGTGCCGAGGATTGTCATGACAGGTAGGAATACCAATCTGGGATTTAAGGCACGGAAGTTTTTTATAGTTTGTGGATCGTTGCCTATACTAAGTCCTACGGAGAACATTAATGCACATAATGCATAGAAACTAATGTCTGTTTCAGAAATATTGAATGGTAGAATATTGTACACTCCAACTATACATCCCAAAACAAAGAAACCTACGATAATAAGACTGCCTTTCATGCTTTTGCTCCTTTCTTTCTTTTGTAGAGTATATACCATAATGCCCATGCGCAAACACAGCTGCCCAATACTGCACATATTGTAATTACTATGGCTTCCAAGCCTAAAGTCGCTAACCCGTTTATAATTTCGCGGTTACTGCCTACTTCTATGCCAAGAATGAATAATAATAGCCATATAAGAATAGTTATTAGTTTGTTAATAGGTCTCAGCTGATATTTTCGGGTGAAAACACCTAAAATTATACCTGCAAACATTATTAGAATTACTGTGAACATACTTTGAATATCTAGGATGTTTAGTTAATAAAGATATACGACTTGTAAATCGTGTTATAAAACATTGATTTATTGATTCTTGATTTGCAAATTAAAATTTTCTCCTTACCTTTGCAATGTGTTTTTCATAGTATTAGATTTAAGGTTAATAAAGGTTGGAGTACAGCGGTACTCCTTTTTTTATGTCCGTATGTTTGGCCTGATGTGTTTAAGAAAAATGACATGTTGTTTTAGTTTAAATGACAAGTCGTTTTGTTTAAAACGACAGTACATTTTTTTGAGCTTGTAAAATCAGGTTTTCTATAGATAAAAAGGAGGTTTCAGTTTAATTAGGCTGAAACCTCCTTTACCATTAATGTGATATGGTCAATTATCCTATGTTCTTTACTTTGATGAGATATTCTGCTATCTGTACGGCGTTCAGCGCTGCACCTTTCTTAATCTGGTCGCCCACAATCCAGAATGTAAGTCCATTTTCGTCTGCCAAGTCTTTACGGATACGGCCTACGTAAACAGGATCCTTGCCTGCAAGGAATAATGGCATAGGATATTCTTTTTCGGCAGGGTTATCCATAAGAACAAGTCCTTCACCTTTTGAGAATGCTTCGCGAGCCTCTTCTACAGATACAGGACGTTCTGTTTCAATCCAAATACTTTCTGAATGAGAACGAAGAGCTGGAACACGTACACATGTTGCACTTACTTTAACGTCTGAATGCATAATCTTACGTGTTTCGTTATACATTTTCATTTCTTCTTTTGTATATCCGTTGTCAGTGAACACGTCAATCTGAGGAATTAGGTTGAAGGCAAGCTGGTAAGCGAACTTTTCAACTTTAACAGGCTCGTTGGCCAATACCTGACGATACTGCTCATAAAGTTCGTCCATGGCTGCTGCACCTGCACCGCTGGCTGCCTGGTATGTTGATACGTGAACACGTTTGATATGTGTCAGGTTTTCAATGGCTTTAAGTGCCACAACCATTTGTATTGTAGTACAGTTAGGGTTTGCAATGATACCACGAGGGCGGTTCAATGCATCCTCTGCATTAACTTCAGGAACTACCAATGGAATATCGTTGTCCATACGGAAAGCGCTTGAATTGTCTATCATTACTGCTCCGTACTTGGTAATTGTTTCTGCAAATTCTTTTGAAGTACCAGCACCCGCAGAAGTAAAGGCAATGTCAACACCTTTAAAATCATCGTTGTGCTGCAGAAGTTTGACTTCGATTTCTTTTCCACGGAATGTGTATTTTCGTCCTGCACTACGTGAAGAACCGAACAAAACTAATTCATCCAAAGGAAAATTTCTTTCTTCGAGCACACGCAGGAATTCCTGTCCTACGGCTCCGCTCGCACCGACAATTGCTACTTTCATTTTTTTTCTTTAAACTTAAATTGTTAATAAAAACATCATTTTGTCCGCAAAAATAGAATATTTTGGAATATCATGTAGAAAAATCGGGAGAAATTTTATATTTTTGTCTCAAATTGTATATATATTAAATGTTTATGAAAGATTTGCTTGGCTTAACCGGACTTGGTATCAACCTTCCTATAACTGATCCCACGTGGATTTTCTTTTTAGTGCTTGTCATAATACTGTTTGCGCCTATCATAATGGGGAAACTCAGGATACCTCATATTATTGGTATGATTCTGGCAGGGGTAGTTGTAGGTGAGTACGGTTTCAATATATTGGAACGCGACAGTAGTTTCGAGCTTTTTGGAAAGGTAGGTTTGCTTTATATCATGTTTCTGGCAGGTCTGGAAATGGATATGGACGACTTTAAGAAGAACCAGACAAAAGGATTGGTGTTTGGCTTTTGGACTTTTGTCATTCCTATGGCTTTGGGTATAGTGACAAGTATGTGGCTTTTGGGATATTCATTGGTCACATCTGTGCTTTTGGCAAGTATGTATGCCAGTCACACTCTCATTGCCTATCCTATAATTAGCCGTTACGGGCTTGCAAGAATACGAAGTGTAAGTATCACTATCGGAGGTACTGCTGTGACAGTTCTTCTGGCACTGGCCGTACTGGCAGTAATTGGGGGAATGTATAAGGAGGAAACCGTTGGAAGCCTGTATTGGGTATTGCTTGTAGTCAAGGTTTTGGCACTTGGAGCATTAATTATAATAGGTATGCCAAGACTTTGCCGTTGGTTTTTCCGCAAATACGATGACAGTGTAATGCAGTTTGTTTTTGTTCTTTCCATGGTTTTTCTTGGTGCCGGACTTATGGAACTAGTAGGTATGGAAGGTATACTGGGTGCTTTTATGGCAGGACTTGTAATCAACAGATATGTTCCTCATGTATCTCCTTTGATGAACCGCCTTGAGTTCGTAGGTAACGCTCTTTTCATACCTTATTTCCTTATTGGAGTAGGAATGATAATTGATGTGCGTTGCCTTTTCACAGAAGGTGAGGCACTGAAGGTGGCTGTAGTGATGACTGTTGTGGCTACTATAAGTAAATGGCTGGCTGCGTGGATTACGCAGAAGTCATTCAAAATGAGAAAGAGTGAGTGTAGTCTTATTTTCGGTTTGAGTAATGCTCAGGCAGCTGCCACACTCGCTGCTGTACTGATCGGTCATGAGATAATTCTTCCTTCAGGCGAACGATTGCTTAATGATGATGTGTTGAACGGTACGGTAGTAATGATCTTATTTACCTGTATAATAAGTTCTGTAGTGACAGAACGCGCTGCAAAACGTATAGTAGCTGAAGAGCATGACGGAGAAACGGATACAGACAAGAAGAAAAACGATAAGGAGAATTTTATGATTTCTGTTGCAAATCCGGAAACGATCGAAGGACTTGTCAATATGGCTCTTACGATAAAACATCCTAAACAGAAAAAAGAATTGGTGGCTCTGAGCGTGATTAATGATAATAATACTTCAGAAGCTAAGGAGATGATGTCGAAGCGTAATCTGGAGAAAACATCAATAATAGCTTCTGCAGCCGATACATCTGTCAGAACAGTGTTGAGATATGATATGAACATTGCGCAGGGTATTATCCATACAGCCCGTGAAAATGATATTACAGACATTATAATTGGTTTGCACAGGAAGACTAATATTCTGGATTCATTCTTCGGTACAATGACCGAGAATCTGCTTTCGGGTACACACAGGCAGGTTATGATTGCCAAATTCCTCGTACCTGTCAATACTTTAAGACGCATCGTCGTGGCAGTTCCAAAACAGGCTGAATTCGAGGCAGGATTCTCAAAATGGGTTGTACAGATGTGTCGTATGGGTAAGATTCTTGGATGTAGAGTCTATTTTTATGCTACCGAACAAACTTTGGCATATTTGAAAAGAATTATTGATAGGGAAGGGGCAAATACTTTCTCAATGTACTCTGTGCTTGAAGATTGGGATGATTTACTGTTGTTGACAGGTCAGATGGCATACGACCATTTATTTGTGATAGTTTCTGCCCGTAAAGGTTCCATGTCTTATCAACCGTCATTCGATCAACTGCCTGGACAGATTTCTAAATATTTTTCAAACAATAGTCTTTTGATGATATATCCAGACAGATGGGGAGATCCGGAAGAAATAATATCATTCTCGGAACCTAGACGTGCAGTAGGTCCGACAGCTTATGATACTGTGATTAATAATCTGTATAAATGGTTTAAGAAAGAGTAATAGATGAATACTGACAATAATATAGAATGGCAACAGCGTACCGAACTGTTGCTGGGAAAAGAAAGAATGGAGCATCTGAGAAACTCCCATGTCCTTGTAGTAGGACTTGGAGGAGTTGGAGCATATGCTGCCGAGATGATTTGTCGTGCAGGAGTAGGGAAGATGACTATTGTGGATGCCGATACTGTTCAGCCGAGTAATATAAACAGGCAGTTGCCGGCACTACATTCTGTGATAGGAAGGCCAAAGGCTGAGGTTTTGGCAGAACGTTTCAAGGATATAAATCCGGATTTGGATTTGACAGTTCTGCCTATATATCTGAAAGATGAGGCTATACCACAACTTTTGGACAGTGCGAAGTTTGATTTTATTGTAGATGCCATAGATACTGTTGCGCCGAAATGCTACCTTATATATAATGCTTTGAAGCGAGGACTGAAAATAGTCAGCAGTATGGGTGCCGGTGCAAAGAGTGATATAACCCAGGTCAGATTTGCCGATTTATGGGATACATATCATTGCGGATTGAGTAAGGCCGTAAGAAAACGGTTGCAGAAGATGGGTCTGAAGCGGAAATTGCCTGTGGTGTTCAGCACTGAACAAGCCGACCCGAATGCTGTTATATTGATAGATGATGAGCAGAACAAAAAGTCCACTACCGGTACTGTAAGTTATATGCCGGCTGTGTTCGGATGCTATCTGGCGGAATATGTTATACGAAAAATCTAGTTTAACGATGATACAGATTGAAGGAATAACAAAAAGCTTCGGACAACTTCAGGTCCTGAAGGGGATTGATCTTAATATAAACAAAGGTGAGGTGGTCAGTATTGTAGGTCCAAGTGGTGCCGGAAAAACTACTTTGCTTCAAATTATAGGAACACTTGATAGGGCTGATTCTGGACGAGTGATAATCAACGGTACAGACGTAAGCCGTATGAAAGAGAAAGAATTGTCTGCTTTCAGAAACAGGGAGATAGGTTTTGTTTTTCAGTTTCATCAGTTGCTGCCTGAGTTTACAGCATTGGAGAATGTCACTATTCCTGCTTTGATCAAAGGGGCTTCGGCAACAGATGCGTGTAATCAGGCTATGGACATGTTGAAGTTTTTGGGACTTGCGGACCGTGCGTCGCATAAGCCGGCAGAACTTTCTGGTGGAGAAAAACAGCGTGTGGCTGTGGCTAGGGCTCTGATAAATAATCCGGCTGTAGTGCTGGCGGATGAACCTTCAGGAAGCCTTGACACGAAGAATAAGGAGGAATTACATAATCTGTTCTTCGAATTACGCGATAAGCTTGGTCAGACTTTCGTTATAGTAACTCATGATGAAGGACTTGCCGGACAGACAGACCGTACTATTCACATGCTTGATGGAAGGATTGTTTAATTAATAATGAATAATTAAAAATTAATAATTAGGACAATCAAACCCAAGTTCTAAAAACTATAAACCAATAACTAAAAACTATAAACCAATAACTAACAACTATATATAATTATGAGTCATATTAAATTGGGAGAATATAACCTTCTGGAAGTCGTAAAGGAAGTGGATTTCGGGGTTTATCTTGATGGCGGCGAAGATGGAGAAATATTGTTGCCTACACGTTATGTTCCTCAGGGATGCAAACCTGGTGACGTACTGAATGTGTTTATTTATCTCGATATGGACGAACGTCTGATTGCTACAACTTTGCAGCCATACGTTAAGGTCGGCGAGTTTGCGTGTCTTGAGGTAGCATGGGTTAATCAATATGGAGCATTCCTCGACTGGGGGTTGATGAAGGACTTGTTTGTTCCTTTCCGCGAGCAGAAGATGAAAATGCTGAAAGGGAACTCGTATGTGGTGCATGTACATCTTGACGAAGACAGCTATCGTATTGTGGCATCAGCAAAAGTTGAGAAGTATCTTTCGAAAGATATGCCGGAATATAATGCGGGCGATGAAGTAGAAGTACTTGTATGGCAGAAAACAGACCTTGGATTTAAGGTGATAGTTGACAACAAGTTCGGAGGAATGATTTTCAAGAATGAAATATTTACCGATGTGCGTACAGGCATGAAGATGACTGCTTATATCAAGCAGGTTCGTCAGGACGGTAAAATAGATCTTGAACTTCAGAAAGGGGGAGTGAAGAAGGTAGAAGATTTTGCTGACACTCTTCTGGAATATATACGCAGTAACGGTGGCTTTACACCTTTGAACGACAAGACGGATGCGGACGTGATTTACAATACATTTGGTGTAAGCAAGAAGACTTTCAAGAAAGCGGTAGGCGATTTATACAAGAAACGTCTGATAGTGCTTGAAGGTGAACAGGGAATACGTCTGGCTTGATGATATTTGTATATAGGGTTTATCCTATATGCTGTAGGAACTTTCCTAAAAACGTTTGGGAATATTCTGTTGTAGGAGGATTTTTATCCTCCTATTTTTGTATCAGGAAATTAAAAACAGTAAGATTATGAAGAGAAGAATTTGTTTAATGCTTATGGCAGTCGCGGCTTGTATGTTTGTATTGCCTGCAAATGCCTTTGATCTGGGCGATGTAAGGGTAAATGCCCGTTTCCTGACAGATAGAATGGCTTTCGAACTGAAGTTGAACCAACGTCAGTATAATGATTTGTATGAAATCAATTTTGATTTTTTCAATAATGTTGATCCGTATGTCTCGGCTTTATCACGCGCCGAAGCACGCGCAATGGATGCTTATTACAGATATCTGGATGAAAGAAACGATGACCTTAGATGGGTTCTGCCAAGTGCGGCGTATGTAAAATTTATGTCAATAGATTATTTCTTCCGTCCTATATATGCGGTGAATAATGTTTGTTACGTACGCGTATATAAAGTATATCCTGACAGACGTTTCTTCTATTATGGATTGCCTGTGCATTATTACTCATATAGGGGAACACACGGACGTGTGCATTGTGGTGGTGTAAGTTACTATAAGAAGAATTTCAAAAAGCATTATAATCATAAAGTTTATGTAGGTCATTATCAGTGTAGACCAGAGTATAGGCCTCATGATTTTGGACGACCTAATCCGGCAGTCAGACCGTCGCGTCCTGTGTGTCCTTCGGCAAAACCTCTGCCTCCGACAAAACCGGTTCGTCCAAATAAACCGCTACCTTCTCCTGTACCTCGTCCTCCAAAACATGACTATGACAAGCATGACAGGTATGAACGTCATGAAAATAGAAAAGAGGTAAGAAGAAGCAAGGAACGTATTGACAGAAGTTCAACACGGAATTCAAGGGATGCTTCAAGTAGGGTCGTTCGTGAATTGTGACAGAGTATTAATTTCATAAAATATATATCTCTCTTGTTGTGATTTGTATTATTTTTTTATAAGGTAAAAAATTAGGATAACAAAAAAACGACAATACTGTCAGTTTACATACTGTCGGGTATTGTCGTTTTTCGCTGTTCAATATGTTTGAATTCATTTCAGAGTAAGCGGTACGCCTTTATAGAAATCCAGTATCTTGGTTCTGAATATATAGTCGTACTTGGCCTGTAGCTTTTCTGATATGGCTTTCATCCAGCTAGTACGGCTTTCGTTGTATTCTGTAGCATTGGCTTTACCTTCAGCGTATTTTTCTTTCATAAGATTGAATGAAGCCTCTGCCGCCTCATCGGCTGTAAGGCTGCTTTCATATCTGCTTTCTGCACCTAAGGCATTGTAGTATGCCTGCTGTATCTCTTTGTAGAGAGCTTTCTTGCTGTCTTCAAGTTGCCAGTTGAGTGTATTTTGCTGGATTCTTGCGTTTCTTACCTGATTTCTTGTACTGAAACGGTTGAAAATAGGAATTGTCAGCTGGAATCCGAAGTTCTGGCTGAAGTTATCTTTCAACTGTGAGCCAAAAACAGGGTTCTTCATTCCTGCCACCTTATAATAGTTTGTGCTAAGACCTGCTCCGAAGCTCAGTTGAGGATAATATGCGCTTTGAGCTATCTTTATAGACTTTGCAGCACCTTCCAGACGATATTGTGCAGCCTTGATAGAAGGTTTAAACATTATAGCCTGATTGTAGATGTCTGCCGGTGAAGTGATGCTGCCCATATATTCGTCCATATCAGCTTTAGGAGATACGATAGCGAAATTATCAGGCGACGGAAGTTCAAGCAACTGGCTTAAATCCAGAAGTGCCAATTGGTAATTGTTGTCAGCCTGAACAGCAGACAGCTGGTCTTGTGCAACTCTTGATTTTGCTTCAAGCCATTCAGCCTCTGAAGCTTTTCCAGTCTTGAAATATGCCTCTTTCTGTGCAAGCATCTCATTACTTAATTCAACCTGCAAATGTGCCACTTGTGCAAGCTCTTCGTTGAAAAGTACTTGCAGATAGGCAGATGCCACCTGTATGCTTATATCTTCCTTGGCCTTGTTCAGGTCTTCTGTCGCAGCCTGTAGATTCAGTTTGGCAAGAGAGATACTGTTTGTTATCTTCAAACCTGTAAACAGGGGAATGCTGGTGTTCAGATTGAATGCTGTATTTTGTGTGTTGAGGCTTTTATATGTATTATCTGCCTGTATGCTTCGTCCGAAATTAAATGAATGCGAAGTGCTACCGTTCAGGTCCGGAAGTCTGCTCCATTTTGCTGTACTCAGCTCTACTGCGCTTTGTTCCTTTGAAGCTTCCTGCTGCTTTATGCTCAGATTGTTTTCTATGGCATGGGTGATACATTTTTCCAGATCCCATTTTTCCTGAGCTGTAACATTTGCGGTGAATAGAAGCATCAGAGCAGAAGTCAAGATTATATTTTTCTTCATTTCAGTTTTCTTGTTAAACTGTTATACATTATTCTTTCTTAAGTCCACGCACAAAGTCATTCTCTTTCAGACCCGATTTGATTTCAACGTTTATTCCGTCGCTCACTCCGGTAGTCACGTTCTTACGGTCGAATTTCTGACCTGAAACACTGTCTGTAAGGAGATAAACAAATGTCGAGTCTCCCTTGAATTCCAGTGCACTTTCAGGGATACTTAATACATCGTCTGCTCTCTGAAGCTCCATTTCTGCGTTTGCGCTGTATCCCGAACGGATAGTGACACTGTCCGGCACAGTAATTGCGGCTTTTATTTCGAACTGATTTGCTCCGTTGTTCTCTACACTTTTAGGCGAGATGTATTCCAGAGTGGCATTGAAAGACATGTCCTGAAGAGCTCCTAAGGTAATTTTTACTGGGATACCGACAGATATTTTTCCTACTTCAGTTTCGTCTACATTACCGCGGAAAATAAGGTCTCCCATATCTGCAACGGTTGCTATAGTGGTACCGTCGTTGAATGTATTACTCATGATAACCGAGTTACCGACCTTGATAGGTACATCCAGAATAAGTCCGTCTATTGTTGAACGGATAAGTGTGCTACTGAAAGATGCGCTGTTTTTGGTGATACCTTCCTTGATGATTTCCAGATTGTCTTTTGCAGCCTGAATTTCTTCGCGGGCCTGTTTCGTAGTCAGCAATGTCTTTTCGTATTCTTCGCTGCTCACCAGTTTCTTTTCGTAAAGTTTCTCCATTCTTTCAAGGTCGATTTCTGCCTGACGGCCGTTCATCTCTGCCAGGCGTACGCGGCTCTCTGCCGAATTGAGCTGTCCCAGTTCAGGGATAACCTTTACTTTGGCTATAACTTCTCCCTTTTTCACATTTTCACCGGCTTCCTTGTAGACTTCGGATATGATACCTGAAATCTGAGGCTTTATCTGTACCTCATCTCTAGGTTCTATTTTACCTGTAGCCACTGTTGTCTGTACGATGTTTGATTTTACTACTTTCAGAACGTTGTATTCAACGTCTTTTGGCTGTGATTTCTGATAAAGGAATACGAAAGTTCCGATGAACAGTAGTGCAATGACTACCATTATACCGATTCTGATAAATTTCTTCATATAATTTGGTTTTTAAGTTTCTTATTTTATGTACTATTTTGCTTTAAACAACTAACTCTTAATTTTTCATTATAAATTGAATATCATTCATCCCTGATAGCCTCTATAGGTTTGATAGCCATTGCACGGAATGCAGGTGCCAGTCCTGCCAGTAATCCTAATATGAGTAACAGAATACACGCTCCTATAGCTCCCCAAAAACTTATCTGAAAATGTGCAGCTGAAGTAGGAGAGGAGAGAGCTTGTTCCACAATATTAAGCAGGAAAACAGCAAAGGATATTCCGCTCATTCCCGCAATGGTGGTCAGTACCATACTTTCCGTTAGAATCTGGCTTAATATGTCATTGGGGCGTGCACCGATAGCTCTACGGATGCCTATTTCGGTGGTTCTTTCTTTTACTGTAACCATCATGATGTTGCTGACACCTATTGCACCCGCAAGCAGTGTTCCAAGTCCGACCATCCACCCCAAGACTTCTATACCCGAGAACAGATTGTCCATCATTCCGAACATGGCTTCTGCATTTACGCTGATTACGGCCTGTTTGTCGTCCGGATGTACATTATGTGCGCGTTTTATTACGGATTCCACTTTTTCCTGCACTTCGCTCACGGAGTATCCCTTCTTGACTGTAAAACTAAGCATTTGGATTTTGTCTCCATAATTATAATTGTTTTGCATTGTAGAAAAAGGAATAATGATGGAGGTTTCTGCCTGACCCTGAACAGACATGTTTCCGGCAGCCATGTTGACTCCAATCACCTGATAATATATACCGCTTACTTCGATATATTTTCCGCATGGATTGCTTTTGTCGGGAAAAAGACTCTCGAAAATTCTGCTACCGAGTACACATACTTTTCTTCTGTTTATAATATCCATGTCGTTTATATATCGTCCCATTGATATTTGTGGCTCTTCTATCTTGGCATATATCGGATAAAGTCCTTTAAGGGTACCGGAGGTCTTATTCTCTTTATATACCATGTCTATTCCCCATTTCGTTATGTTCGGAGTGACAACTTCTATTTCAGGAACACTTCGCCTGACTCTTTCAACATCGGTGTTTGTGAGCTCCCAAAAACGTCCTTGCTGGAATCCTTTATAGGCTTTGCTTGTTTGGTTGGTACCCATAAAACCAGAGTTGGTAGCAAATCCTACAAATTGTTTTGCCATAAGGTCCTGTACACCCTTGGTTCCTCCCATAAGGGCTACAAGCATGAATATTCCCCAAAACACTCCGAAAGCCGTAAGCAGGCTGCGTGTCTTGTTTCTCGTTATGGTGAGGATTATCTCCTCGCATGTATCCAAATCAAATCGTTTCATAATCAGTCTGCTCTAAGTGCTTCAATCGGTCGTATCATTACTGCTTTTCTAGCAGGAAACAGTCCGGCAAGCGTTCCTGCTATTATCAGTGTAAGTGTGGCTTGTATGGCAATACTTATGTCTACTGTAGGGTTTTCAAAAAAAGTCATCGAAAATACCCCTGCATCTACAACCTGTTTTCCAGCCACTATATTCATATATTCAGTGGTTGCAATACCCGCTACCATGCCTAAATATCCGAAAAATGTTGTTATCACTACACTTTCCGATATTATCAGCCATAGAATTGAAGAAGGTTTTGCCCCAAGCGCTTTCCTTATACCGAACTCATGTGTTCTTTCTCTGACAGTAATAAGCATTATATTGCTTACACCTACTATTCCGCTGAGCAATGTGAAAATACCGACAACCCATATAGAAATATTCAGAATGTTTGTTGCCGACTGTTGTTGCAGATACTGGGTGAATCTGTTCCATATCCATATTGCGCTGTCATCGTCTGGGGCAAAATTATTGTTCTTTCCTATTGCCGCACGATACTCTTTTTCGAAAATATCGTTCGATGCCTGGTCTGTAAGATTTTGTGTAGCGAAAATTATATTGTCGATACTGTCACCTTTGCTGTAGATAATCTGTAACGTGGTGAAAGGAACCAGTGCGCTTGGCGAGAAACTGTTCTGGTCGGAGTATACTCCCACAACCTGATACATAACACCCTGTGAAGTGATGTATTTACCAATAGCTTCGGATTTTGGAAACAGAATGTCTGCTGTTTTCTGGTGAAGGACTATTACTTTCCTCATCTCTTCCATGTCACGCTTGTTTATGAAGCGTCCCTTGACGAGTCGCATAGGTTCCATTTCAGTGTGATTCGGGAACACACCGTTGATTGTTATGCTTACGTTTTCTTTACCGTATGTCAATATGCCACTATGGCTTGTTGTAGCCCCTACAGTGGTAATATTGCCGGTAAATCTTTTGGATGTTATTTTCATGTCGCTTTCATTGAGCGAAATGTTTCTGCCCTCGTTTAGTCCGTTGAAAGCTTTCGAGGTAACTCCGGGGTAAATCTTCATGGAGTTCATCTTCATGTCTGCCGACTGGTTTTCGAAAGCATGTATAAGTCCGTTTCCTGCCCCTAAAAGAACAATGAGCATGAATATCCCCCAAGCTACGGCAAATCCCGTCAGTGCAGTGCGCAGTTTGTTGCGCATTATTGTACCGTATATTTCTTGAATAAGATCTATCATTTCTTTTTTAAATTATTTCATGAATCCGTTCTTGCCGAATGGTGATGCATTATGATCTATGTTATCTTCTATTTTTTCAATTATACCATCCTTGATATGAATTATCTTATTTGTCTGGTTCGCCACACCGCTCTCGTGTGTTACTATTATGATAGTCAGTCCTTCCTTTTCATGTAATTCTTTCAGTATGTTCATTACTTCTACAGATGTCTTGCTGTCCAGCGCTCCCGTAGGCTCGTCAGCCAAGATGATTTCAGGCTTTGATATGAGTGCCCTGGCTATGGCTACTCTCTGCTTTTGTCCGCCCGAAAGTTCGTTGGGCATGTGGTGGGCCCATTCTTTCAGTCCCAGTTTGTCAAGGTATTCCATAGCAAGTTCATTCCTTTTCTTTCTACCCACTCCCTGATAATACAGAGGCAGAGCTACATTCTCCATCGCGTTTTTAAATGAAATAAGATTGAATGACTGGAAAATGAAACCTATCATCCTGTTTCTGTATTCTGCTGCCTTGGTTTCGCTTAGGTTCTTTATAAGTACACCATTCAGCGTATATTCTCCAGTGTCATAATTGTCAAGTATTCCCAGTATATTAAGTAATGTGGATTTTCCCGAACCTGAGGCTCCCATTATAGAAACAAATTCCCCTTTTTTTATTTCAAGGTTTATACCTTTCAGAACATGAAGTGGAGCACCGTTGTGATACGTTTTGTTTATGTCTTTTAATTGAATCATTTTGTCAATTGATTAATAAATTCGCAGCTAAATTAGAAAAAAACTTATATATTCGTATTAATATTTATTTGAAAAATTTGTTAGATTATTGTCTATTGTATATTTTTGTCTCAATAATTAACCCTAAACAATAAATGTCATGACTGTAAATATGGAAAAACCTTATGTGGTTGGTATGGACATCGGCGGTACAAATACCGTTTTCGGTGTAGTTGATTCTCGTGGAAACGTTTTGGCTTCCGATTCTATTAAGACTCAAGAGTATGAGGAAATAGATGAGTATGTTGATGCTGTGTGCAAGAAACTTATTCCTCTTTTACAGCAGTTCGGAGGTGCAGAGAAGTTCAAGGGAATGGGTGTTGGTGCGCCAAACGGTAATTATTATAATGGAACTATTGAATTTGCTCCAAATCTTCCTTGGAAGGGAGTTATTCCTTTGGCTGCCATGTTTGAAGATAAATTGGGAATTCCTACAGCACTTACTAACGATGCAAACGCTGCTGCTATTGGTGAAATGACATACGGAGCAGCACGCGGCTTGAGAGATTTCATTATGATTACACTTGGTACAGGTGTTGGTAGTGGTATCGTTGTAAACGGTCAGTTGGTTTATGGTCATGATGGTTTTGCAGGTGAACTGGGCCATGTGATTGTAGAACGTGATGGTCGTATCTGTGGATGCGGACGTAAGGGATGTCTTGAAACTTATTGTTCGGCGACAGGTGTAGCTCGTACTGCACGTGAGTTCCTTGTTGCCCGTTCTGAACCAAGCTTGCTTAGAGAAATTCCTGCTGAAGAAATCGTTTCAAAGGATGTGTACGATGCAGCAATCAAAGGTGACAAGCTTGCTTTAGAGATATTTGAATATACAGGAACTATTTTGGGTAGAGCATTGGCTGACTTTATAGCTTTCTCAAGTCCTGAAGCGATTGTTCTGTTCGGTGGTCTTGCCAAAGCTGGTGATCTTATCATGAAACCTATTCAGAAGGCTTTGGATGAGAATGTTCTTAAGATTTATGCCGGAAAGACTAAATTATTGCTTTCTCAACTTAAAGATGCTGATGCTGCTGTCCTTGGTGCAAGTGCATTGGGTTGGGAAGTTAAGGAATCTTAAATCTATTTTCCCCTAATATTTAAAATGCTCATCATGCCGGGTTTTAAAACAAGGCTTGATGAGCATTTTTTATATCATTATTTATCGTTATGCTTTTTCCATATATATGGGCGTAAAATATAATAGCTGAAAACACTGCCTAATACTACACCAGTTATGTTTGCCAGAAAATCAAACCAGTCGCCTCCTCTTGTTTCGGTTAGAGTAGCCTGACCAATTTCTATAAGTCCGCTCATAATAATAGGGCATAGAACTCCTCCGATAATAAGGTGTTTTTTGATTAGGGGAAAATGTTGTCTGAGATGTTCAGTCCACAGTATAATTGTAAGTCCTCCATACATACATATATGAACAATCTTATCAATATTCTTTATTTCACTGATAGAAGTCTGTGGAGGTTTAAAGAACGACAGATACAGGATGGCTGCTATCACCAGAATAGACAACGGATAACGTTTTAAATATGTAATCATGTTATAAATATTTATTTCTTCGTCAAAAATATGATATTTTTCGTACATTTGCGCCGCTAAACAATTCTATTTATTATTTAATATGTTTTTTTATGCAACATCATCACGACAGAGTTAGTTTTGGAAGTAAATTGGGAGCAATATTGGCGGCGGCAGGTTCGGCAGTGGGATTAGGAAATATATGGCGATTCCCATACGAGGCGGGAAATCATGGTGGTGCCGCTTTTATACTTATATATCTAGGCTGTATTTTTATATTTGGTTTGCCTATAATGGTGGCCGAGTTTACTATAGGCCGTAGTGCAAAGGCCAGTACAGGAGGTTCGTTCAGTGTTCTGGCCCCAGGTACGAAATGGAAATGGGTTGGCTATTTGGGTGTTCTTACTGGTTTTCTTATTTTAGGATATTATTCGGTTGTGGCAGGATGGACATTGGAATATCTGTTTCAAGCAACTATAGGAGGTTTCGAAGGAAAGAATGCCGAAGGATTTATAACAATGTTCAATGAATTCTCGTCCGATCCATTAAGACCTATAATATGGCTTACAGTGTTTATGCTTCTGACACACATCGTTATTGTAAGAGGGGTGAAGGATGGTATAGAACGTTCTTCTAAGATTTTGATGCCGGTTCTTTTCATTCTTGTGGTATTACTGGCTATATGTTCAGTCACTCTTCCTGGTGCGGAAAAAGGTATTGAGTTCCTTTTCAAGCCTGATTTCAGCAAGGTTACTCCTGAAGTCTTTCTCGGAGCAATGGGGCAGGCATTCTTCTCTATGAGTCTTGGTATGGGATGTTTGTCTACATACGCATCTTATTTCGGTAAGGAAACCAGACTTGGACATACTGCAATGAGCGTGGGAGTAATTGATACTTTCGTTGCAATACTGGCTGGAATAATCATTTTTCCTGCTGCCTTTTCTGTCGGAATTAATCCAGGTTCCGGTCCTTCATTGATATTCATAACATTGCCCAACGTGTTTCAGCAGGCTTTCTCGGCAGTACCTTTGTTGGCTGTGGTATGTGCCATGGCTTTCTATCTTCTGCTTGCGCTTGCGGCTCTCACATCTACTATATCTCTTCATGAGGTATCCACCGCCTTCCTTCATGAGAAGTTTGGACTTACTCGTGGTAGGGCAGCTACTATAGTATCTTTGGGATGCTGGACCATAGGGGTTGTGTCTTCATTGGCTTTGGGCCTATGGAATGGATACAAAATAGCAGGAATGAACTTCTTTGATGCTCTTGATTATCTTACTGCAAAAATCATGTTACCGGTGTCTGGTATGTTGTCTGCGGTTTTTGTAGGCTGGGTATTGAATAAGACTATAGTAAAAGGCGAGGCAACCAACTACGGTGCACTAAAGTCCACTTATTATCCTCTATATATTTTTATTCTTAAATTTATCGCTCCTCTAGGCATCATGCTCATTTTCCTAAACGAATTAGGATTGTTTAAATAAGAATTATCTGTATGTGGAAGGAATGGTTCTTTTATTCCCGTGGACAGCGTAGGGCTATATTGTTGTTATTGCTGTTGCTTATTCTTCTTTTAGGATTGTTGTCCACTGGAAGTTTGGGTGAGAGGCATAATGAAATATCAGCTGAACCATTGGCAATAGCTGATTCACTTTATAGAAAGGTCGAGAAGGAAAAACGTGAATACGATAAGAAATATGTATATAGAAAGAGTGATGAGAAGGAAGCGTTTGCTTTGACAAAAGAAAAAAAACAAAGTTCCGACACTTCCTTATATGTAGGGAAAGAAGAAAATAAGAAGGTTCATAAATTCCCCAGACAAGAAAAATTTTCACGAGGAGTAATTGTTGATGTCAATACTGCCGATACTTTGGTCCTGAAGAAAATACCGGGTATAGGAAGTGTGATATCACGTAATATTGTGAACTACAGGAATCGTCTCGGAGGATTTTATGATGTAAGTCAGTTGCTTGAAGTAAAATATGTAGATACCACATTGTTGGTATGGTTTCAGATAAAGTCGGATGTATATCGTAAAATCAGTATAAATAAAGCTGATATAGATGATTTAAGAAGACATCCATATATGGATTTTTATAAGGCAAAGGCTGTAGTGGAATTACGACGCAAAAGAGGAAAAATAACCGATATTTCACAGTTATCAATGTTGAAAGAATTTTCTAAAGAAGATATAACAAAACTCAGTCATTATTTTTCTTTTGAGTAGAAACAGGATTTGTATAAAGTTTAGCGGCTGTTTAAGCACTGTTAGGAGAAAGCTACTGAACAGTGTTTAAACAGCCGCTAAACATATATTAAAAATAAGTAAGTCAAAACGAAATGTGAATGTTTTTATTTAATCATGTATCCTGCAGATTTTGCAATCAGTTTAGGAATCTGTGTGTTGTCCAGTCTTCCGCTGAAGTTCTGTGCACCGGCACCGATGGCAAATACAGGAACATATCCTGCCGAATGTCCTCCGCTGGTCCATCCTATAAGGGCTATTTCGTTTATTATACGTTTTGCTTCTGCAGCCAGAGCTTCATCTTGTGCATACTCGCTTTTTTCCATTTTTGCATCTTGTCCTTTCAGTGTTTTTTCGTAAACACTTTTCAGACGTGATTCTTGTTTTTCTGACAATTCTATTTCATCCCAAAATCCGAAATTTTCTTTTAATGCGTTCTGTACAGATTCCCAAGGAACATTGTTTTTATACTCCTTGCGCATGGCATTCAGTATTTTTGTAAATCCACTTTCGCTTGTCTTTTGGTTTTCAATGGCTTTAAGGTTCAGTTTGTACTGGCCTGTTCCCAATACTATACCTCCAGTCTCATGGTCGGCTGTCACTACAATAAGAGTTTCATCAGGATGCTGTTTGTAGAATTCGTATGCTTGTTTTATGGCCTTGTCGAAATCCTGTACTTCGCGGAATGCTGTTGCTCCATCGTTACTGTGGCATGCCCAGTCTATTTTACCGCCTTCCACCATTAGGAAGAAGCCTTTGCTTAAGTCTTTTGAAAGGAAGTCTATAGCTGATCGGGTTATATCTTCGAGTGTCAGATCTTTTTCTGTTCTGTCAATTGCGTACGGAATAGCACTTCTGTCTTTAGATGATGCTTCCTCGGTCTGGAACAAAATCATCTTGTCGGCTTTAGTTCTTTTCTTGGTATAATCCTTATATCCTCTGGCAATAGCATAGCCGTATTCATCTGCCATTTTATATAGGTCCTTTGCTTTACTGTCTTTTTTGTTTTTCGGTTCCATGAAATCAGAGCCGGCATAGAAATCAAAACCTGTAGTGTAGAGGTCAGTACCGATGTTATAATAGCTGCTACGGCCTGCTTCATGTGCATAGAATGCAGCAGGAGTGGCATGGTCTACACTGACGCTTGTGGCTATACCTACTCTGCTACCACTGTTTTTTGCCCAAACAGCAACACTGTTAACCGGAGTTTCAAGGTCTTTCAGTACACCAATGGCACCGTTTTTTGTCTTGTTGCCTGTGGCTAATGCTGTTCCTGCCGCAGCAGAGTCCGTTACTCCGTTTGTGGCAGAAAATGTGGTTGCCACAGTCGATATTGGAAATTGGGTGAAATATAAAGGTTCGATAGCTATTTTTCCGTTTAATTCTCCCTGGAAAAGTTCTGTTCCCTGAACCTGGTTTACACCCATTCCGTCACCAATAAAATAGAAAACGTATTTTGCCTGTTGCGCAAAACACAAATTGTATGAAAGTAATACAATTGCAAATAATAAATAGAGTTTTTTCATCGTTTTGTTTAGGTTTATTAATAGTACAAAAATACATAATATATTAAATAAATAGATTTTTTTTCTATTCTTTTGTTTGAATTGTATTAAAATTGTTATATTTGATACGACAATCTTACAAAATTTAATTTCTTATATTATGAAAACATTTATTTATATGTTGGGAACTTCCCTCTTTTTAGCTGCATGCAGTAATGAAACATTGTCTTTAAACGAAGATTTATCAGTAAAATTATTTGTAGAAGTAGGTTCTAATCAAAATCAACAACAAAAGTCAAGGACAGTTACCGATGCTGACGGTCATGTAACTTTTTCCACAAATGACAAGGTCGGTATGTTTATTCAAAATAAGGAAAATCCAGTGTTATGGACATATAATGGGACTTCATGGAGTCCGGAGAATGCTGTGACATGGGAGAACCGTGCGGACGATTTCGAATTTCTGGCATATTATCCGTGTGATAAAACGGATCAGGTTGTTCGTTCTTCAGTTCCTATGCCTGATCTTTCTGTTCAGACAGGCAATTTGAACGATATAGGCAGTAAGGATTTTCTTGTAGGAAAATGTACTACATCATACTCAGACAATAACGGTGTAGTATCTTTCACCGGTGAGAATTCTTTCAAGCATGTATATTCCCTATTACATATTAATATTGTCAATGAAGAGACGGCACAGTCATTCTCAATGAAAAAATGCACTTTTACAGGTGAAGGTATAGTCACTCCTCATGTGTATTCTTTTGATCAGGCTTCAGAAGGAATGAAAAAATCGGGTGAGGATGAAACGTCAACTCTGGAAATAGCGGATTTGTCTTCTTTATCGGAATCGGCTGTTACTGTACTTCTTAATCCTGTAAGCCTTGAAACTCCACTAGGTTTTACTTTGAATTATACTAATGGCGAGAAAGAATATGAAGCTTCTGTAAATATTGGAAATAATTTTGCCGCAGGAAGTTTTTCGAAAATTACGCTGAGATTAGTTGATGGAAAATTGACAATGACAGGCAATGAAGTTAAGGATTGGAATGTCATAACATTGGATGAAATAGTGGTAACCGGTACTTCAAAGTAAGATATTGTCATATTTTTGCAATACATAAAGAATTTTCTTGTAATTTTGCGCACTAAAATCATTTAGAAACTCTTTTAATTATTAGTTGCACGTATGAAAGCACTGAAGGAACGGATATTGCGCGACGGAAAATGTTTTGAAGGTGGTATCCTTAAAGTAGACAACTTTATCAATCATCAGATGGACCCTATTCTGATGAAATCCATGGCGGTGGAATTTGTAAGGCGTTTTGCCAGTACCAAAATCAACAAGGTGCTGACCATAGAAGCCAGTGGTATAGCTCCAGCCATTATGGTGGGCTATTTGCTCGAACTTCCTGTAGTCTTTGCGAAGAAGAAAAAGCCAAGTACAATGGAGAATATGATTACCACTACCGTTTATTCTTTCACTAAGGACAGAAACTACGATGTTTGTGTCAGCAGTGATTATCTGTGTCCGGGGGATAAGGTGCTTTTCATCGACGATTTTCTAGCCAATGGAAATGCGGCTAAAGGTATTATCGACCTTGTAAACAAGGCAGGAGCCGAGCTGGTAGGTATGGGATTCCTTATCGAAAAATCATTCCAGCACGGAGGAGAGCAGCTCAGGAGCATGGGAGTTCATGTTGAATCGCTTGCTATTATTGAAAGTCTGGACAACTGCAAGATTGTTCTTAAGGAAGAATAACTAACAAATAAACTCAAAAACTCAAATTTTAAAGAATGGAAAATGAACAGAACGTAGCTCCGGGCGAGGGGCTGATTTACGGACTTAACGACCGTCCACCTTTGAAGGATACCATTTTTGCGGCTTTGCAACATCTGCTGGCCATTTTCGTGGCAATTATCACTCCTCCGCTTATCATAGCTGGAGCTTTGGGACTTGACATCGAGACAACTGGTTTCCTTGTTTCCATGGCGCTTTTCGCATCAGGTGTCTCTACATTTATACAGTGTAGAAGGGTAGGACCTATAGGTTGCGGACTTCTTTGTATTCAGGGAACAAGTTTCTCTTTTATCGGTCCTATCATTTCTGCAGGACTTACAGGCGGTCTCTCTTCAATATTCGGAGCCACTATAGCGGCTTCTACTGTGGAGATGCTCATCAGCCGTGTGTTGAAGTATACACGCAAGATTATCACTCCTCTTGTTTCTGGTATTGTGGTGACGCTTATCGGTATGAGTCTTATTAAAGTGGGTATTTCGGCATGTGGCGGAGGCGTAACAGCTCAGAATGACGGTACTTTCGGAGCATTCCAGCATGTAGGTCTTGCGGCTTTGGTACTGGTGCTTATCATCATCTTTAATCGCAGTTCCAATCGCTATCTCCGTATGAGTTCCATTGTAATAGGTCTTCTCGTAGGTTATGTAGTGGCATGGGCTTTAGGCATGGTTGATTTCTCGGCAGTGCAGAGCTACGGTGGTTTCAATATTCCTGTACCTTTTAAATATGGAATATCGTTTGATATTTCTGCCATAATAGGTTTGGGACTTGTTTATCTGATTACTGCCATTGAAGCATACGGTGACGTAACCGCAAACTCTTTGATATCAGGTGAACCTGTTGAGGGAGAAAAATTCGTAAAACGTGCTTCTGGAGGTATCCTTGCAGACGGTTTCAATTCAATGCTTGCGGGTATATTCAATTCGTTCCCAAACTCAATCTTTGCACAGAATAATGGTATGATTCAGCTTACAGGCGTTGCCAGCCGTTATGTGGGATATTTTATTGCAGGTTTCCTAATCCTGCTTGGGCTTTTCCCTGCAGTAGGTCTGGTATTCTCACTTATGCCTGAACCTGTACTTGGTGGTGCCACACTGCTGATGTTCGGAACAGTGGCTGCTGCCGGTATACGTATCATTGCTTCACAGAAGATTGACAGAAAGGCTACACTTGTAATGGCATTGAGTTTCTCTTTCGGTCTGAGTGTGGAACTTGTTCCTGAGATACTCTCACAATTGCCTGACACAATAAAGAATATATTCTCGTCAGGTATTACAACAGGAGGTCTTACAGCAATATTGGCAAACGTGCTTATCAGAATTAAGGAGTAAGATTATCTGAGAAACATAATGGCGATGACTGTTTCATTTCATGGGGCGGTCATCGCTTTTTTTATTGACATAGATACCGTAACACGTTCGTGTCACACCCGTAACACGTTCGTGTCACGATCGTTACACGGAAGTGTTACACGCGTTACACGAGCGTGTTACGCTAAATTAAAAAGCTCTCATTGTGGGGTTATACAGTATATCCTCACTAATGAGAGCTTTTGTTATATCCTGTTGATGTATGAGTGATTTACAGTTTTCCTTTCTCATCAAGATAAGAATCCTTGAATCCAAGAAAGTATAATACACCGTCAAGTCCAATGGTATTGATAGATTGTTCGGCATTTTCCACTACCTTAGGTTTGGCATGGAATGCTATGCCAAGTCCGGCAGTAGAAAGCATAGGAAGGTCATTTGCTCCGTCGCCTACGGCTATGGTCTGTGCAATGTCAACTTTCTCTACTTGTGCCAGCAGTCTGAGAAGTTCGGCTTTTCGTTTTCCGTCAACAATCTCACCCACATATCTTCCGGTTAGTTTTCCGTCCTCAATTTCTAGTTCGTTGGCATATACATAGTCTATTCCGAATTTCTGTTTCAGATATTCACCGAAGTAAGTGAAACCTCCTGAAAGTATCGCAATCTTGTAGCCGTAATGTTTCAGTACGAACATAAGTCTTTCCACACCTTCTGTGATAGGCAGGTTCTCGGCTATTTCTTTCATCACGCTTTCGTCCAATCCTTTCAGCAGTGCCACTCTCTCCGTAAAACTTTCCTTGAAATCTATTTCACCGCGCATAGCACGTTCAGTTATGGCTTTTACCTGTTCGCCCACACCGGCACGTTCCGCCAATTCGTCTATACATTCGGTCTGTATCAGTGTGGAATCCATATCGAAGCAAATCAGTCTTCGCATACGGCGATACATATTGTCAAGCTGCAATGAGAAGTCCATTCCCATCTCGCTGCTCAGTTTCATCAGGCTGCGCTGCATTTCTACTCTGTTCTTCGGGTTTCCTCTCACGGAAAACTCTATGCACGACCTCACGCTTGCTTTCTCTTCGTCAAGTGGCACACGTCCGGTGAGACGTTTTATGGAATCTATGTTCAGTCCCTGTTCCGCTATAATCTTTGTTGCTGCAGAAATTTGTTTCGCCGTCAGTCTTCTGCCCAATATAGTGATTATATATCTGTTTTTTCCCTGCATGGATACCCAGTTTTCGTACTCCTCTACAGATACAGGATAGAATCGTATGTTCACACCAAGTTCCGATGCTTTGAACAGGAGTTCCTTCATTATATTCCCCGATTCCGTCTCCTTGCTTTTGAACAGTATGCCTAATGATAGTGTCTGGTGTATGTCTGCCTGACCTATATCAAGTATTGTTACATCATATTTTGATAATATTTCCGTTACTGAGGCTGTAAGCCCAGGACGGTCGATGCCTGTTATTCTTATAAGTGTCAGCTCTGTGTTCATAATGTTTTGGCAATATGTATTTCTTTTTTATAATGCAATTCTTCTGAGTCTTATGCGCAGATTTGAAAGTTCCGTATCGTCATTTTCGGAAGGGAGTCCTGTTTGTCGTACGGTAAGTTTGTGGTTTTTCTTTTTGCTCATTTCCGGCAGTGTCAGGTCCTGTTTGTAGATGGTCTGATCTTGCGACTGGCACAGTATGTAGCTTATATTCTTGCCAATCCTGCTGTATATTCTCATCACAATCTGGTTGTTTCCTTTCCGTAATGGAAGTAACACTTTTTCTGTCTTGAAATCGCATCCGTAAGGATTCAGGTGCTTCATTATTGATTTGCCGTTCAGGTAAATCTCGATGCCGTTTCCTGCTCCTGCATCAATAATGATGTTTTGCGCCCTTGGCGATTCTATGTTTTGCATGATGTAGTAAGTCGCATTATGATCGGCATCAAGCGTATGTCTGCCTATATGAACCTCCTTCCAGCTATTGTTCTTGAGCGGAGGATTTTCAAAGTTTGTTTTTATGTCTTTCGATGAATGGAATATTATCTCTTCCGGACCACAGATGTATTGTTTACCCCATACGGTACCTTCTGCCACTTGAAGCGATGATGCCTTACCGCTGTCTAGTGTCACATTATGTATTTCTCCGTCCAGTTCTATTTCCAGATTTTTTCCTTTCTCATTTTCTGTATACAGCAGTTCCAGCTGTTTCAGCATCAGCTGCTCGAAATACCATGAGTATTTTACGGTGCTTTTGTATGTACTTCCAAAGTCGAAACCTGAAATGCTGTAATGTGGTGTTGCGTTACTTTGTTTCAGAGTTATGGCTCTGATTGGTTCCGGCTTATGTTCGCCTATGTTCTGTTTGAATTTTAATGTCAATACGTTTATACTCTTTCCTTTATATGCTGATGCGGGTATTGCTATGTCGATGACTCCGTTCTTCTGTATGCACGTGGCAAGCTTACCGTCCGCTTTTTCCAGTTCATATTCGGGCATATACATTTCAATCCTTCCGTCTTTAGGGTATTTGCCCGACAGTATCAGATACAGTATGTTGTCTTTTCTTGTGATGCTTCCCCATTCGAAATCTTCCACTAAAGGAGTGTGTAGGGTATTGTATATCGCCTGGCCGTTTTCTTTTAACCAAAATCCAATGTTGTTCATTATTTCTTTATCGTATTCATTGATTTTTCCGTTGTTTTCCAGGTGGATCTTAAACATGAAACCTCCACCCAACGATACAGCCTCAGCCATTTGACTTATAATTTTTTTTGCGTCCGATTCCGCATTGTCTATTTCGATGGCTGCAGGTGATGATGACAGAGATGAATCATATCGCCAGCAACATTCAAGTATTTCTTTTCCGAAATGAAATTTCAGTATGTTGCAAAAATCGTATTGACCGTTTCCCGCATCATTACTAACCATACATTCAGGCTGGAGTTTGTGCACTAGCGCATACAGTTCTTTACTCTCTTCCGGAGTCTTGGGGTTCATGTCGAAACTTATTTCCGAAATCTTTCCGTACTTGGTGAGCAGTTCGGTTATTTGTTTTTTTATGGTTTTGTCAAGATTGTTTGAATGGTGATTTTCTTTGTAATTGAATTTTTCTTTGACTGGAAAGTAGATCCCAAAATTTATTTTGTTTTCACTGCATGCTTCGCTCAGTTCTTTTATGATATCCTTTTCTATTTTTCCGGTGTATGTCTCAGTATTGAACAGATAGGCGTTGCCTGTTTTTGCAGGTGCAATTATGGTACGTATTCCGGATTTTACTGCCAGTGAAACGATAGAGTCGGCATTGAAGCTAGTATAATTGAAAATACCATCTATAGAATTCCCTTTCGAATCTTTCTGCATTGGGAATACAATCCTGACAGCCAGCTTGTTGTCTTGCCATTTTTTTGATGTAGAATCCGAAACTTGTGCCGAAACACAGTTTATGTATATTAACAGTAAAGAAAATATGGATAAAATACGTATCTTCATAATATATAGTGATATAATGATGAGCAAAGATAATCACTTCTTTTGTGATATGCTAACTTTTCATTAATTTTGCAGCTCGTATTTATAACTATTATTAAAAACTAAAAAAGACAATGAAAAAACTGTTTTTATCAATCATCGTATGTATGATAACAGCGATTGTGGGTGCACAGAACATTCAGTTGCATTATGACTTCGGTAGTATGATTTATGACTCTCAAAGTACAAGACCTAAAATCACTACTACTGTAGAAATGTTCAAGCCAGATTCATGGGGTAGCACATTCTTCTTCGTGGATATGGACTATACTAATAAGGGTGTAACCGGTGCGTATTGGGAAATTGCCCGCGAATTGAATTTCTGGGGAGGACCTTTCTCTGCACATGTAGAATATAATGGTGGATTGAACAGCTCATCAGTGTTTAATAATGCATATCTTTTGGGAGCAACTTATTCTTGGAACAGTTCTGATTTTTCAAAAGGATTCACTTTTACTCCTACTTATAAGATAATTCAGAAGAATGTTAAACCTCATAACTTCCAGCTTACTGCAACATGGTATATTAATTTCTGTAAGGATAAACTTACTTTCAGTGGATTTGCTGATTTCTGGAAGGAAAAACATGGAGTGATAACAGGTGCAGGAGAAGACGGAGCTATTTTTGAGAATCGCGACTTTATCTTTATCGCAGAGCCACAGTTTTGGGTAAACCTGAATAAATTTGATGGTGTATCCGATAAGTTCAATCTTAGTTTAGGTACAGAGTGGGAAATCTCTTCTAACTTCGGAGTGATGGACGGTTGGAAATGGATGCCAACTCTTGCAATGAAATGGTCTTTCTAATTCAATAATTAAAAATAAACCAATATGTTAGAAAAACTTTTCGGATTCGATAAAAACGTCACTCGTGTACGTACAGAGGTATTGGCAGGTATCACTACCTTCCTTACAATGGCATATATCCTTGCCGTAAACCCAAACATCCTCAGTGCTACAGGAATGGACAAGGGAGCTTTGTTTACAACAACAGTAATAGCTTCTGCCTTTGCCACACTGCTGATGGCTTTTTATGCCAAGTTGCCTTTCGGGCTTGCTCCGGGTATGGGACTTAACGCTTTCTTTGCCTATACAGTATGTCTCACTATGGGATATACGTGGCAGTTTGCCTTGACTGCGGTATTGATTGAAGGTCTTATCTTCATATTATTGACAGTTACAAACTTGCGCGAGAAGATTGTTGACGCGATACCAGTCACACTTAAGAATGCAATAGGTGCCGGTATTGGTCTGTTCATATCTTTCATCGGATTGCAGAATGCAGGAATCATCGTAAACAACGATGCTACGCTTATCAGTATGGGAAATATCACTTCAGGTACAGCTTTGCTTGGAATGATAGGTCTGGTGGTTACTTCACTTCTTTTGGTTAAGGGAGTAAGAGGTGCTTTGCTTTTCGGTATCCTTATTACTACACTTATCGGTATTCCTATGGGTATCACAAAGTTTGATGGTATCTTCAGTACACCTCCATCAATAGAACCTATCTTCTGGCAATTTGAATGGCACAATATATTCACAAAGGAAATGATTGTAGTGGTATTCACATTCCTGTTTGTGGATATGTTTGATACTATCGGAACATTGGTCGGTGTTACTACAAAGGTTGGAATGATGGATAAGAACGGTAAGATTCCTCATCTGAAACAGGCTTTCATGGTAGATGCAATTGGTACTACTGCCGGTGCAATGCTCGGAACAAGTACTATCACTACGTTCGTGGAAAGTGCTTCAGGAGTAGGTGAAGGCGGTAGAAGCGGTCTTACTTCATTTGTAACAGCAGTCTGCTTCCTGCTTTCATTGTTCTTCGCTCCTTTCTTCCTTTCTGTTCCGGGAGCTGCTACTGCACCAGTACTGATTCTTGTAGGTCTGATGATGATGTCTTCAGTACTTAAAGTCAGTTTTGCTGATTATTCTGAAGCTATACCTGCATTTATCTGTATCATCTTCATGCCTCTTGCCTACAGTATTTCAGACGGTATCGTACTTGGTATGATAAGCTATGTTCTTATCAATCTGCTTACTGGCAAGTATAAGAAACTTACAATCGGTATGTATATACTGGCTGCAATATTCGTACTGAAATTCTTTGTATAAAGTTTACATAATTCATATATTAATAAAAAGGCGATGGAACCTCCATCGCCTTTTTTGATATATGTAAATAGCTTTACAATTGGAAAAATATTGGTGCTTTTTTAATTGAGTTTTTATTAACTTTGTTCTGTTATTTATAAAATGTTACACATTATGCCTGATTATACTCAAATATTGCCAATATTGATTACTATGATATCCGTTATATGCATTGGTGGTTCATCGCTTCTCTTTTTACGTTCACGTGACAATCGTTCGCGTCGTATACTTGCAGGCATAATGATGACATGGGGGCTTTTTTATGTAGTACGTCTTATAGGAATGCTTATGCAGAATCCTGATTTGAACTTTACTCAAATTGATGTAGCGAATGTAATAGTATTGATAAGCGGCAATTTTTATCTTATAGTGTTATTGCTCTATCCCATTGAAGTTATACGTCCAGGGTGGCTTAGCTTGAAACGTACGTTTCTCTTATTACTCCCTTATCTATCAGTAACAATGTTTTATTATATAGTTTTGTTCTTTCTTGGTGAGAAACCTCTCGCACTACATACAATGGAACAGCTAATGATACATATAGGAGAGTTTAATGTTTGGTATCGTCTTTTTATGTGTTTTTCCATTGTAGTTTATCTTGCATTCCTTTTTCGTCTCACCTGGCATTATAAAAAACTATATCAACAATGGTGCCGTAACAATTATTCTAACGATGAAAACTTAAATATTTCGTGGTTACGACAATACGGTATAGGGGTTGTTTTGATAGGTGTTGCCTATTTTCTTGTACTTTTTAATGGAAGCACATACACATTTATTATACATAATATCACAGTACAATGTTTCTTCTGCTATACACTTTATAATGGACTTTTTCAGGATAATCCTTATAGTAATGATTTTTTCAGTGATACCATGGATGAAGCAGAAGCATGCAGAACGGCTGAGCTTAAAGAAGAACAACTGTTTCAAGGCAATACCTGTTTTATTGATATTGATTCAAACGAATGTACATTTCTCAACAAATTACCATTCTACCAAGAAGAGATAGCCAAATGGATGGTAAATAAAAAGCCATATCTGAATCCGAACTTTAAACTTATGGATGTAACGGAAATATTACCTTTGAACCGAACTTATCTTTCACGCGTTTTCAATGAAGGTTTCGGGAGCAGCTTTAGTGACGTGGTTCGCAGTTACCGAATTAAAGAGGCAGAATGGATGCTTTTAAATCGCAAGGACATTCCTGTTGGGCAAGTAGGTGAACTTTGTGGATTCTCATCTCCTTCAGTATTCAATCGTACATTCGTACAAAGCCATGATGGGCTTACTCCAAACCGCTATCGTAAACAGACAGAAGCATGATAGTCATATCCATGACTTCGTAATTATCTAGTTTACATCGTTGTAAAGTCTTTTTTTACAAATTGTATATTCTCTGTTTATCATTTGCTGATTTGTTATTTATCATTTGCAAATTAAATTTAATAAATGGCAAATCATTTTTTTGTGTATTTTCTGAACTTTGTATTATTATTTTTGTCACTCAAATTCATAAACAGAAAGGCAGTATTAAGTCAATTGGTAAAAAATTTTTGTACTCTTTTATGTAATTGATTTATGTAATAAGTGAACGTTTTTTTAAGTGTAAATTAATAGTTATGGATATTTTAAATATAATATTAAACTGGGCAATTTGTGCTTATTTTCTTTGTGGAATATATTTGTGGTTACGTAGGTATGAAGGAGATTTTTCACGTCGTTACTTGTCTCTTACTTGGATTTTAGCTGGGATATTGCTTTTTCTACGTTTGTTGTCCGACGAGCTTTTTCTGCGTTCATCAGTTTATCCTGTTCTTCCTGTAAATAACCTTATGGGTGGTATTTTAGCTATTATAATGCTTTATCTGTATCCTGTAAGAGTTATAAACAGCGATTGGTTCAAAAAGAAATACAGGAATTTTGTTTTAATACCTGGTTTGTCATTAATTGTTGTACTTTCCATTATACATCCTTATTGCCGCGAATTAAAGTCTTTTGAAGATTTTTTGCTTCATATTGATGAATTTGATGTCATTTTGAGATTGGTCATACTGTTATTGGGCATCTTGCCTTTTACCGTAATGTTGTTTTATATACCATATAATTATACACGAAGTGGTGCCTACCATAGGTGGATATTGTCCTATTCGATAAAGATTCAACTGATTGGCGCACTGTATATTATGTTTATGCTTACAGGAAGTTCGATTGTCAGTGAAATTCATTTATTGGTAAATATATATCTATGTACTTCTGTTACATATTATGAGTTGTTTGTTCGCTTTAATGTCTCAAAAGAAATTAGAGAACAGATAAAAGTGGAAACAATAAGTCCAACTATTGATAATTTAATTACTCAGGATGATACAGTTAATTCCCTTGTAAAGCAGATTTATAAATTAATGGATGAACAACAGATTTGGAGAAATCCTGATTTGAATTTGATAGAATTGTCGTCTATGCTTAATACGAACAGGAGTTATTTATCCAAGGCCATTCAGGAGGCTGGTTATAAAAACTATTCTGACATGATTAATCGCAGACGAATCTCTGAATTTGTTGAAATGGCAAAAAACGGAAAAATAGATAATGTTCAAGATGCTTTCTTCAGTGTAGGTTTTCGTTCCCGTGAGACAGCCTTGAGAAGTTTTAAAAAATATATAGGTGTCCTGCCTACTGATTATTTACGTAATAATGTTTCTGCTTCCGAAATGTGATATAGGTTGGCACTGTTTTTTCTTGTATTTTTTTTTATACAAAGCAGGATTTGATCCTGAAGAGAGTTTGAAAACTGTGTCTTTATTTTGCTCTTTATATTGTTTGTAATATCTTTGTATTGATATGATTAAAAAACAGTGAGTTATGAGCAAACTTTATCCTATAGGCATACAGAGTTTTGAAAAAATCAGGGAACAGGGTTATATTTATGTTGACAAAACAGTATTGATATATCAGTTGGTGGCTACAGGTCAATATTATTTCCTCAGCCGTCCCCGCCGTTTCGGAAAGAGTCTTCTTATATCTACTCTCGAAGCGTATTTCTCCGGTAAGCGTGAACTTTTTGCCGGGCTGGAGATGGAGAAAACTGGAAAAGAAGTGGATAGAGTATCCTGTGCTGCATCTTGACCTTAATACGCAAAAATATGACAGTATAGAAAAGCTTGAAGGTATTCTTAATGACGCTTTGTGCAGATGGGAAGATATTTATGGTAGCAGGGAAAGTGAAACCAGCTTGTCTTTACGATTTCAGGGAGTAATCCGCAGAGCAGCCGAAAAGAGCGGACATAACACTGTTATTCTCATAGATGAATACGACAAGCCTATGCTTCAGGCAATAGGCAATCCTGAACTTCAGACTGAGTATCGTAATACTTTGAAAGCCTTTTATGGAGCCTTAAAGTCATGCGACGGATACATACAGTTTGCCATGCTCACAGGAGTTACAAAATTCGGAAAAGTAAGTGTGTTCAGTGATTTGAACAATCTGATGGATATCTCAATGATAAACCGTTTCTCCGAAATATGCGGAATAACCGAAGAGGAATTGCACAGATATTTCGACGATGATATTCACACTTTGGCCGAGAAACTTGGAACAGGTTATGAGGAAACCTGCGCACGTCTGAAACTGAATTATGACGGCTATCATTTCAGTTTTAAATCACCAGGAATGTATAATCCTTTCAGTATCCTCAATACCTTTGCCAATATGCAGATAGATAATTACTGGTTTGCTACGGGTACGCCTACATACCTTGTGGAATTGATGAAGCAGCATAACTACAATGTAGAGGAGATAGAAGACATAGTGACCAGCGGTCCTGTTCTTGATTCCATAGATGCGGCATCTACTGACCCGGTTCCTGTAATCTATCAGAGTGGCTATCTTACAATAAAGGGATATAATGAAGAGTTCGAGAACTACACTCTCGGTTTCCCTAACCGCGAGGTTGAGCAGGGCTTTTTCCGTTTCCTTCTTCCCAATTATGCCTCTGTCAGCGTAACAAAATCTCCGTACGAAATCCAGCGTTTTGTAGAGGAAGTCCGCAAAGGTGATGTGGATTCTTTCCTAAGTCGTCTGCAGACTTTTTTCGATGATATACCATACGAACTTGCTCCACGAGACCGTGAAGTGCACTATCAGAACATTCTCTACATAGTGTTCAAGCTCATGGGTTTCCATGCAGAAGTAGAATATCATACTTCACGCGGACGTGTTGACCTCGTGCTGAAAACCTCTGATTATATCTATGTCATGGAATTCAAGCTTAATGGAACAGCCGAGGAAGCCATGGCTCAGGTAAATGCGAAAGGCTATGCCTCAGCATTTGCTGCGGACGGAAGAAAAGTTGTCAAGGTTGGGGTGAATTTCAGTTCCGAGACAAGAACTATAGACAGGTGGATAATAGTCTGACTTTATTTGATTGAAATATTGCCGATACCGGCAAGAAATGTATCTTTTCCATGAATTTTATTATCTAAATTTGCCGATAGATTAGTATATTAAATTAGTATTTGATAAAGTAATAAAAATCCGGCCTTTAAACACTGTTTAAATAGTATTTAATTACCATTTAAGCAGCATATAAAGGCCGGATAATTTATTTCTGACTTATAGAATATTACTCTTCAGTTTCCATCAACAGCTCCATAACCTGGCAAGCAGATTTTGCTACTGATGTACCAGGACCGAAGATAGCCATAACGCCTGCCTTATAGAGGAAGTCATAATCCTGTGCAGGTATTACACCTCCTGCGAATACAAGGATATCTTCACGGCCGAGTTTCTTCAGCTCTGCGATAATCTGTGGGATAAGAGTCTTATGACCTGCCGCAAGTGAAGAAACACCTACTGCATGAACGTCGTTTTCCACTGCATCGCGTGCTGCTTCTTCCGGAGTCTGGAACAATGGTCCCATATCAACGTCGAAACCGCAGTCAGCGAAACCTGTTGCTACAACTTTTGCACCACGGTCGTGTCCGTCCTGACCCATTTTGGCAATCATTACACGTGGGCGGCGACCTTCTTTCTTCGCAAATTCTTCTGTCAGTTCGCAAGCTCTTGCGAAATCTGCATCTTTCTTACTTTCTGATGAATACACGCCTGATATTGTTCTGATTATTGCTTTATAACGTCCTACTACCACTTCGCAAGCATCTGAGATTTCTCCCAATGTAGCGCGAACTCGTGCAGCTTCAACTGCAAGTTCAAGCAAGTTGCCCTTACCGGTCTTCACACATTCTGTGATTGCTGCAAGAGCCTTGTCAACTTCAGCCTGGTTACGGCCTTCCTTCAAGCGGCGGAGGTTTTCAATCTGTTCCTGACGAACGGCTGTGTTGTCCACTTCAAGGATATCAATTGGGTCTTCTTTTTCAAGACGGTATTTGTTTGTACCAACGATAGTCTGTTCGCCAGAGTCGATACGTGCCTGAGTGCGGGCTGCAGCTTCTTCGATACGCATCTTAGGAATACCTGTTTCGATAGCCTTGGCCATACCGCCCAGACGTTCGATTTCCTGAATGTGTTCCCAAGCCTTGTGAGCAAGTTCGTTTGTAAGAGCCTCAACATAGTAAGAACCGCCCCATGGGTCAACGTTCTTGCATATCTGAGTTTCTTCTTGGATATAAATCTGAGTGTTACGTGCGATACGTGCAGAGAAGTCTGTAGGAAGTGCGATGGCTTCGTCAAGCGCGTTTGTATGTAGTGACTGAGTGTGACCAAGTGCGGCAGCCATAGCTTCGATACAAGTACGGCCTACGTTGTTGAACGGATCCTGTTCTGTGAGCGACCATCCTGAAGTCTGTGAGTGAGTACGCAATGCCAATGACTTAGGGTTCTTAGGATTGAACTGTTTTACAATCTTAGCCCAAAGCATACGTGCGGCACGCATCTTCGCAATTTCCATGAAATGGTTCATACCTATAGCCCAGAAGAACGAGAGGCGAGGAGCGAAGGCATCAATGTCGATACCTGCTGCTACACCGGCACGGAGATATTCAAGACCGTCGGCAAGAGTGTAAGCCAACTCGATGTCTGCTGTAGCACCTGCTTCCTGCATGTGGTAACCTGAGATAGAGATTGAGTTGAACTTAGGCATCTTCTGTGAAGTATATTCGAAGATGTCAGAGATAATCTTCATTGAGAATGCTGGTGGGTAGATATATGTGTTACGCACCATGAACTCCTTAAGGATATCGTTCTGGATTGTACCTGCCATTTCTTCAAGTTTCGCACCCTGTTCAAGTCCGGCATTGATATAGAATGCCATAACTGGAAGTACCGCACCGTTCATGGTCATTGATACGGACATCTTGTTCAATGGAATACCGTCGAACAGAACCTTCATGTTTTCTAGCGAGCAGATTGATACTCCGGCTTTACCTACGTCGCCCACTACACGTGGATGATCAGGGTCATAACCGCGGTGAGTAGGAAGGTCGAATGCTACTGAAAGACCTTTCTGTCCTGATGCAAGGTTACGGCGATAGAATGCGTTTGATTCTTCGGCTGTAGAGAATCCTGCATACTGGCGGATAGTCCAAGGACGGAAAGTGTACATCATTGAGTAAGGGCCGCGAAGATAAGGAGGAATACCTGCCACGTAGTCAAGGTGTTCCATTCCTTCAAGGTCTTCTTTTGTATAGACCGGTTTTACCTGAATCTGTTCCGGTGTTCTCCAATTGGCTTCGATGCCATTGGCTTTCTGCCATTCCATACCGTTCTTAGGCTGGAATCCGGCATATATATCGATGTTTTTGAAATTCGGTTTCATAGTTATTTAATTCCTAACTTTTCGTTATACTCTTTTAAAGTTTCCAATACGTTGCAGCGAACGTGGATGAAGTTCTCTATACCTGCTGCTTTCAGGTCGTCCATGCATGCCGGAGCACCTGCTACGATATACATTGCACGTCCGTTCAGTGCCTTGAATGCAGGGATTGCGTATTCTGCATATTCATCATCGCTTGAACACATCACTACGATATCTGCATTAGCCTTCATTGCAGCTTCTACACCTTCTTCTACTGTAGCAAATCCGAGGTTATCGATAACCTCATATCCGGCACATGCAAGGAAGTTGCAAGAGAACTGTGCGCGGGCTTGACGCATAGCAAGGTTACCGATAGTGAGCATGAATGCTTTAGGACGCTTGCCTGAATGTTCTGTCTGCAGACGGAGAGCTTCGAATTCGCTTGCTGCACGTGACTTGTCAAGAGCCATATAAGGAGCAGCTTCTTCTGTTCCGTGGCTGCATCCGCAGTTGCACTTGCATTCTTCTGGAGTCTTTTCGCCTGCCATTTCAGAGAAGTTAGGATACTGGTTTGTACCGAGGAGTATCTCCTTACGTTTAGAAACAGCCTCATGACGAGCCTTGTTGCTGGCATTTACAGTTTCCTGTACTTTGTTAGCCTTTACAGCTGCAAGGAAACCACCTTCGTCTTCAGTAGCCAGGAACAGGTTCCATGCCTGCTGGGCAATAGAAGCTGTCAGGTTCTCTATATAATATGAGCCGGCTGCCGGGTCAACTATACGGTTGAGGTGAGATTCTTCCTTGAGCAATAACTGTTGGTTGCGTGCCAGACGTTCAGAGAATTCGTTAGGAGTTTCGTAAACACTGTCGAAAGGAGTAACAGTGATAGAGTTTACACCTGCCAGAGCGGCACTCATGGCTTCAGTCTGAGTACGGAGCAGATTTACATGAGCATCGAAAAGTGTAAGATTGAATTTAGATGTTTCAGCATGTGCAACCATCTTGCAAGCGCAGTAGCAAGTACCGTCTGCACCAGTGTTAGAACAGTCTTTACGAGGACATTGAGGATTATATTCTTTAACGATGTTAGCCCAAAGCATACGAGCTGCACGGAATTTGGCGATTTCCATGAAATAGTTTGAGCTGATACCGAAGTTGAATTTTATTTTCTTTGCGGCTAGAGCGGCAGGAACACCTGCCTCTACCATCTGATTCAGATATTCATTACCCCAAGATAGTGCATATCCCAATTCCTGATAAATATATGCACCGGAATTATTAAGGTCAACACAGTTTACGGTAATGCAACGGAATTTAGGGAATTCTGCTAACGTCTCAATAAGTTTTTTAGCTTTTGCGATAAGCATGCTCTTGTCTTTGCCTTTGCCTAACATCTTGCTGATAGGGTCGAAGTTGACCGAACCCTGCAAACTCTTAGGATCGTATCCTTTTTCCTTGAAATAAGCTACAAGTAATTCTGCAAGTTCTACTGTATGTCCCTGACATGTAGAGAAGTTCAGTTCTACACAGTCACAACAGATGTCTTTCAGCAGTGTGGCTATATATTCGGTACTTAAATCAGAAGCCTTTACTTTAAATCCAAGTGAATCAACGCCTTTGTTTAGCAATTCCAGAGCCTTGGTATTTGCTTCGGCCGGATCATTGACTTTTATGTCCTGACGTATGAACCAAGTATTGTCGTCTTTTTTTATTCCTCTTACGTATGGGAATTCTCCGGGAAGTCCTTCTGTTGTTTTCAGTCCTTCAAGATCTTCTTTGCGGTAAAAAGGTTTTACTTTAAATCCTTCGTTGGTTTTCCATACCAACTTCTTTTCAAAATCAGCGCCTTTAAGGTCAACTGTAATCTTATCCAACCATTCCTGTGTGCTTACGGAAGGGAAATCGGAAAAGAGTTTTTCTTTACTATCTGCCATAGTTGATTAGGTTTATATAAATAGGTTATATTTTAAATTTGTACTTGATTATTTTAGTACCATTTCAGGCAAAGATACAAATTTCTTCCAATCTCAACCATTTTCTCTCGGGAAATGCACGATGTATAAACATTTATTTTATAATGCAGAAGATATTTTTAGACTATTGTAAACTCTATATGGCAAAAAAAGTTTAGGATTTGTTACTTTTAATCTGTTTAATTTGATACCTTATTGTTTTTTAACTACTTTTGCTGGAAATTATTTATGTGTTATTTTATAAACTATGAATTGGTTAAGTGATTTGTTATTCAATCCCGATTCCATAGCCCATATAGTTGCTCTTTATGCCTTTGTTATAGCAGCGGGTGTGTTATTGGGAAAAATTAAAGTCTTCGGCATTTCGCTGGGGGTTACATTTGTCTTGTTCGTAGGTATTTTGGTAGGGCATTTCGGATTTACCGGAAATACATCAATTCTTAATTTTGTTCAAGACTTCGGATTAATTTTGTTTGTGTTCTGTATTGGTCTTCAGGTCGGACCTTCTTTCTTCTCTTCATTCAAGAAAGGCGGCGTAGCCATGAATATGATTGCTGTAGGCATAGTGGCGCTGAACATAGCTGTAGCCTTGATACTGTATTTCGCACTTCAGGGCAGGGTGGATATACCTATGATGGTAGGTATTCTATGTGGAGCCGTAACCAATACTCCTGGTCTTGGAGCCGCTAACGAAGCTTTGACACAGATTAACTATAACGGACCTCAGATAGCCATGGGATATGCTTGTGCTTATCCGTTGGGAGTTATGGGTATTATCTTGTCAATGATTCTCATACGTATAATATGCAGGATAGATTTAAGCAAGGAGGAAGAGGAAATCAAGCGTGGTGAAGAAGCCAATCCTCATCTGAAACCTTTCTTCCTCAATCTTGAGGTTCATAACGAAGCTTTGCAGGGTAAGACGGTTTTACAGGTACGTAATTTCCTTGCGCGCGATTTCGTTTGTTCCCGAATAATGAAAAGCGACGGTTGCGTATATATTCCTACAGCAAATACAGTTTTGGAACTTAACGACAAGATGTTCATTGTATGTGCTGAAGATGATTCGGAGGCCATTATAACATTCATTGGCCCTCAGGTGCAGAATGTTGATTGGGAAGCTCAAGGCAAAACAGACAAACCGATGGTGTCACGCCGTATTCTTGTCACTCAGTCCAACATTAACGGTAAGACACTTGGTGAATTGCATTTCAATAGTATGTATGGAGTAAACGTCACTCGTGTTAACCGTTCAGGTATGGACCTGTTCGCATCACGCCAGTTGACTCTTCAGGTAGGTGACCGTGTGATGGTTGTTGGTCCGCAAGATGCTGTGGAACGTGTAGCCGGTTTGCTGGGAAATCAGTTGAAGCGTCTTGACCATCCTAACATAGTTACTATATTTATAGGTATTCTTTGTGGTATTCTGTTCGGTAGCCTTCCTTTTGCAATTCCGGGAATACCTACACCTATTAAGTTAGGTCTTGCCGGTGGTCCGCTTATCATTTCCATACTTATAGGACGTTTCGGACATAAAGTAAAACTTGTTACTTATACTACAATGAGTGCCAATCTGATGCTTCGCGAAGTTGGCTTGGCCTTGTTCCTTGCCAGTGTAGGTATTAAGGCAGGTGGAAGTTTCGTACAGACAGTAGTAGAGGGAGACGGTCTTCTTTATGTAGGTATAGGTTTCCTTATCACTATAATACCTCTTATTATCATGGGTATTGTAGCACGTTGGAGACATAAACTCAACTATTATACACTGATGGGACTTATTGCAGGTAGTAATACAGATCCACCAGCATTGGCTTATGCAAACCAGGTGTCAAGCAATGATGCTCCTGCCGTAGGATATTCTACAGTATATCCGTTGAGTATGTTCTTGCGTATTCTTACGGCTCAATTGCTTATATTGCTTATGGCATAATATTAATTTTATATGAAATGTGTGTTGGCAAGTGGATAAGGACAATATCCCCGTCTGCTTGCCAATTTATTTTGTAATTGCAGTTCAACTCAAAAACTTATAAACTCACAAACTAAAAACTTTTAATTATATGATTTCAGTAGATGGATTGACCGTTGAATTTGGCGGTACCACCTTGTTTAGTGACATTAGTTTTCAGATCAATGAGAAAGACCGTATAGCCCTGATGGGAAAGAACGGAGCAGGAAAGTCAACCTTGTTAAAGATTTTGGCAGGAGTAAGGCAGCCTACACGTGGAAAAGTCACTACACCTAAAGATTGTGTTGTAGCATATTTGCCACAGCATCTCATGACAGAAGATGGCAGAACTGTGTTCGAAGAAGCATCTCAGGCTTTCGCTCACCTTCAGGAGATGGAAAAAGAGATAGAGGCAATGAACAACGAACTGGCTACAAGAACTGACTATGAAAGCGATTCGTATATGGCACTCATAGAGAAAGTGGCTGCCATGAGCGAGAAGTTCTATGCCATAGATATGACTCATTTTGAAGAAGATGTAGAAAAGGCTCTCCTCGGTCTTGGGTTTATGAGAGAAGATTTCAATCGTCCTACGAGCGATTTCAGCGGTGGATGGCGTATGCGTATCGAGCTTGCAAAACTTCTTCTTCAAAATCCGGACGTATTGTTGCTCGACGAGCCTACAAACCATCTTGACATCGAGTCTATACAGTGGCTTGAGGAGTTTCTGATCAACAGTGCGAAGGCCGTAATCGTTATAAGCCACGACCGTAAGTTTGTCGACAATATCACTACACGTACTATAGAAGTGACTATGGGACGAATATACGATTATAAGGTGAACTATTCCCAGTATCTTGTTCTCCGTAAGGAACGTCGCGAACAGCAGATGAAGCAGTACGAAGAGCAGCAGAAGATGATTCAGGAAACTAAGGATTTCATCGAGCGTTTTAAGGGTACATACAGTAAGACACTTCAGGTTCAGAGCCGTGTGAAGATGCTGGAGAAACTTGAACTGATAGAGGTTGACGAAGAAGATACTTCGGCGTTGAGGCTTAAATTCCCTCCTTCACCACGCAGTGGAAGCTATCCTGTGATAATGGATGGAGTAGGAAAGACATATGGCGACCATGTGGTGTTCCGCAATGCCACACTGACGATAGAACGTGGCGATAAAGTGGCTTTCGTAGGTAAGAACGGTGAGGGTAAGTCAACTCTCGTGAAATGTATAATGAACGAGATAGACCACGAGGGTACCCTAACATTAGGTCACAATGTTCAGATAGGTTATTTCGCTCAGAACCAGGCTTCGCTTCTTGACGAAAATCTTACGGTGTTTCAGACTATAGACGATGTGGCTAAAGGCGAAATCAGAAATAAAATCAGAGACCTGCTTGGTGCATTTATGTTCGGTGGTCCAGAAGAGTCAATGAAAAAAGTCAAGGTCTTGTCCGGTGGTGAACGTACCCGTCTGGCTATGATTAAACTTCTGCTTGAACCGGTGAATCTGCTCATCCTCGATGAGCCTACCAACCACCTTGACATGAAAACCAAGGATATACTGAAGCAGGCTCTCATGGATTTTGACGGAACTCTGATTGTGGTATCACATGACCGTGACTTCCTCGACGGACTCGTTACCAAGGTTTATGAGTTCGGCAACAAGAAGGTTAAAGAACATCTTTGCGGTATATACGAATTCCTTGAGACTAAGAAGATGGAAAGTCTTCAGGAGCTTGAAAAAAGTAAAAAGTGAGATTAGATTTTGTTATTTTAAACAGAATAACCTATATCTTTTTATAGATAGTTTAATAAATAGAATACTGAATTAGGCATATCTTAAACGCTTTGATATTTTATTGCAGACGTAAGTCGTCTCAATTAAAATATCAGAGCGTTTTTATTTTCAAAATTCATTTTATTTTATCGGAAAGTAAAAGAGCTTTTATTGTATTATTGTAAAATGTGTACATTTTTTATGAATTGTTGAATTTTGTGGGATTTTTTTTACGAATATTTAAATACTTTATTGGGCATGTATCTATTTTTGTATATAAAATATTCTTGTTACGCAGGTTAATGGCTCAGTTGTGTGATGAGAATTTAAAATTTGATTGAGCCTAATAAAAATTGAAAGTATGAAAGTCTTTTATTTTATTGTGTTTTTTACAGCTTTTGCTCTATGCTCATGTAGTGAAGAATCAAGTACTGCTGATAGTGAAATTGTTTTAGCAGATGGTGCCTCTGCAGTAATGCAATTTAAAGCTGATGAAGATGGAAGTAGTCAATTTATTAAGTTTATTGCTAATGATTCGTGGATTGCCTCAACTGAAGATTCTTGGGTCTCTTTAAGTTCAGAACAGGGAAATGCTGGAGAAAACGTGATTTCTATATCGTTGGAGAAAAATTATACAGGTGTAGAACGTAAGGCTCAAATTACAATAATATGTGGTGATGATAGTATTACTATTATTATAGAACAAAAGGCTGAAACTTCTTATGGCGTAATTGTGGATGCCTCTATAATACCAGGAAAGTGGAATGTGAAGAGTTATGCTAGCTATGATTATGATAAGAATACTAAACAAGAAAGTCAAGATGAATCGATAGATTATGATAGCTATGTAAATAGGTTTGAGATATCTAGTCTTGGAAATAATTCATTTAAGGTTGACATATTCTTAAATGATAGTGGTAGTTGGAATAAAGTTAATTCGTTTAACTTTAAATTGGATGGTAATGTATTAGTTGGTGTTGATTATGACAGACCAATTAGTTATTTGCCTGGTAATTTTGAATCGCTAGAAGCTCTAGATTATGGGACATTTAGTAGAACAGGAATTTTGCACGTTGTTGATTTTAATGAAGGTTTTGATGAATCTATTATTGGAGGTATATTGGAAATGAATTCAACATCTATGAAGGTAGAACTTTACGGTGAATCTGAGGATAATATTTATACAGAAGTTTTTACTTGTGTTAAATAAAGTCAGATGTTTTTTTACGACAAAAGATGATATTATTTTTATAAGTAAGTGTATTATTTAGAATATAAATGTACTATTTAATATGAACCGATTTAGATAAAAGGAAATCTATATTGAATATTTTAAAAACCACTGATTTGTAATATTTAAATTATGAATTAGTGGTTTTTTATTAATTATATTGTCATGAAACAAAGAGTATATTGAAACAGGCATTCATGGAGTATGGTAAAATTATTATAATTGATTGTATGGTCGTTGTTTCTTAGGCTAATTTGTTATCAATGTGTCTGATGTCTGAAAAGTCTCTTAGTTGTATATTTATGAGAATTATTTTTAAACAATATGTTTATGTCAAAATTATAATGTATATTTGATTTGTCTATAAAAATATTGATTATGAAACGATTTATTTGGTTGTTGCCTTTAGCATTTTTTGTTTGCACATCGTGCAATTACAGTAATAAGGCAAGCAAGACTGCAAGTAAGAATGATACATCTGTATCGCTGTCTCAAAGAAAACCATACGAAGGATTTGAATGGAAAGAAATTTCCGGAGCCGGTTTGAAACTGATGGCTCAAAGTAATGGTGACATAAGGCTTTTGGTCGATCCGTTGCTTCCTGGTGTGGTAATGGTAAGGAATGGTGATATTGCTCCTCACGCTTTAATCAGAATATTCCAGTTGAAGAATAAACGTATAGACGATGTTATAGATATACTTTCAAGCTCCGCAGACTGGGATAAAAGTCAGACATGCAGGTTTGAAGAAACGGCTTCCGGCCGTAGTGGGGTACGCAGATATGTAATGCTCCCTGACGGTGTTTATGTTGAGATGATAGACAGTATGAAGAAGCAGGAACCTGTTCCGAGTACGTGCAATGGTTGGGGAACGGGTAATAGCGGAATGAGATATTTTGAAATATACGATAATGCTCCGGACAAGGCTGTTTTTATGGAAATTGGTCAGGATGCGCCGCTGTTTGATGAAAACAGTATCGAACTGTGTGAAACTGAAACGGATTCAACCTCTATGGACTTGCTTTACACCATGGAAGGCGAATTAAGAATAGGACATGAAGTAAGAGCGTTTACTCCTTCCGGCAGCGACAGAGAGTTCTGGATTGTTGACAAGACCGGCCAGTTGCTTGAAAAGTATGACAAAATAACTAAAGGTCAAAAAAACGGCAAGCCTGTAAAAGCTACATTAAGACTTGAATATAACGGAAAGTGGGACGAAGGCTTTGCCGCTGAATATGATGGGACGTATCTTGTACGTGAAGTCGTGGAGTTGAAGGTTGAATAATAAAAGACGAGTGAAACAAAATATTCATAAGAATTATCGTTTGTTTCACTCGTCTTTTTTATCTCTTTTTGTAAAGTTTGTCTATAAGGTCATTCCTTCCCATACGCCTCAATTCATTGATAATATTCTTTCTTTCCTCTGGCTTGTACCAGAAGAAAAACATGCGTTGCGCAAGTTTCTCTTTCTGCGTTTTTGCAGAGAAGATTGGTTCGAGGGTGTAAGGATGATAACCCGTGTACCAGGCTTCTGTAGCGACAGTCATAGGAGTAGGAGTGAAGTCCTGAACCTGTTCCAGATGGAAGTCAAGCCTTTTGGTTATAACTGCCAGTTCTGCCATATCCTCAGCCGTACATCCTGGGTGACTGCTTATGAAGTATGGTATAATCTGTTGGCGCAGGTTATGTTCCGTATTTATGCGGTCGAATATCTTCTTGAACCTTTCAAACTGTTCGAACGGAGGTTTGCGCATGACGTAAAGCACTTTGTCGCTTGTGTGCTCAGGTGCTACTTTCAGTCGTCCGCTCACGTGTTTCATTATCAGTTCTCGAGTATATTCCTGAGTGCTTTTATTTACAGCCGGGTCTTTGCTTTCGTGCAGAAGCAGGTCGTATCGCACACCGCTGCCAATAAAGCTCTTTTTGATTCCTGGAAGTGTATCTACGGCATGATAGATGTCCAATAGTGGTCTGTGGTCTGTATTCAGATTAGGACATACTTTGGGATGAATGCACGAAGGGCGTTTGCACCGGCGGCACATACTTTCGTCCTTTCCTCTCATGGCATACATGTTGGCAGATGGGCCTCCAAGATCACTCAGATAACCCTTGAAATCTGGCATTTCTGTTATCGCTTTCACCTCCTTAAGAATACTTTCCTTGCTTCGGCTTACTATGAATTTACCCTGATGGGCCGATATGGTGCAGAATGCGCATCCTCCGAAACATCCTCTGTGGAGGTTGACGGAGAACTTTATCATATCGTATGCCGGAATACGTTTGTTTTTGTATTTCGGATGCGGAAGGCGTGTATATGGCAGGTCGAACGACATATCCAGCTCGCCCTGAGTCATTGGCGGATAAGGCGGATTTACCACAACCACTTTCTTGCCAGACTCCTGGATAATCCTCTGTGCTGCATATTTGTTCGATTCCTCTTCTATATGTCTGAAGTTTTCAGCCTGTTTCTTCTTGTCTTTCAGGCATTCTTCATGAGAGTAAAGTCTCAAGTCATTCTCTTCGGGCTTGAATTCTTCCTTTTTGCAAACGTATGCAGTCTGAAGAATATCTGTCGGTATGGTTGGATTTTCAGACATGTGTCTGCATAAGTCTGTGATTGGTTTTTCTCCCATACCATAAATCAGCAGGTCGGCACCTGAATCCAACAGAATAGACTGTCTGACCTTGTCCTGCCAGTAATCGTAGTGGGTAAGACGACGCAGTGAAGCCTCTATTCCGCCAATAATGACAGGAACATCGGGATAGAGTTTCTTCAATATCTGTGAATATACAATAGTAGGATATTCAGGGCGCATGTCGTGTCGTCCGTCAGGAGTATATGCGTCTTCGCTTCGTAAGCGCTTGTTGGCAGTATATTTGTTCACCATACTGTCCATACATCCGGCTGATATTCCGAAAAAGAGTCTTGGCTTTCCAAGTTTCTTGAAGTCACGAAGGTCGTCACGCCAGTTTGGCTGTGGTACGATGGCAACTTTAAGTCCTTGTGCCTCAAGCATTCTTCCTATCACGGCAGCTCCGAACGACGGATGGTCAACATATGCATCACCACTGAACAGAATGACATCCAGTTCATCCCATCCTCTTAGCTCTACTTCTTTCTTGGTCGTAGGCAACCAGTCCGTTAGATTATGTTCTTTCAAGGTTTATTCTTCTGTTTCTTCGATATTACCTTTTTCTCTCTCCCAGTTGATGTACAGCATGATGAGCTGATGCAGACCGAAAGCCTTCATATTGTCGTGATAAATCACGTTCAGACAGAGGTCAAGCAAGTCCTTACAGTCGTTTTCAGACGAACCTATAATGGAACGTATATTGAGTTTTAACTTCTCCAGAACACTTTCGTCAACTATACCGTTGCTGTCAATAAGTTGCTGGAACAGAGAATATTTTTCTATTGTCTTAAGATTTTCTTCCGATATGTTCAGACTTCTTGTGCCTGAAGGGTTAGCTTGAATTGTAAACATAGTTTTATGGGTTTATGTTGTTATAAGTACAAATATAATAAGAAGTCGTGAAAATATTATTATAAATGCTCTTTTTATAGCCTATTATTTCAATTATAATATAGTTTTTACCGGACTTGTTTTATATAAACAAATAAAAGACGATAAAAGTCCAATTATAAAATTGTTCTCTTATCGTCTTTTTACAGAATTAAAATTAGAACCATACATTATTGAAATGTACAGTTTTGGGAAATTTATCAATAAGCAAAAATAGGATAATTCTTCATCTTTTCGTTTACTCTAGCCCTTACTGAAGCGATAACTTCTTCGTTATCTACATTAGAAAGGACTGTTTCAATCATTTCTGCTATTTCATACATTAAATCTTCTTTAGCACCACGTGTAGTGATGGCAGGAGTTCCAAGGCGGATTCCTGAAGTCTGGAAAGCAGAACGTGTGTCAAAAGGAACCATATTCTTGTTCACTGTGATATCAGCCGATACCAAAGCCTTTTCAGCTACTTTACCTGTAAGGTCTGGGTATTTTGTTCTCAGATCGACAAGCATAGAGTGGTTGTCTGTACCACCTGATACGATAGTGAATCCTCTGTCCATAAGAGCCTGTGCCAGTGCAGCGGCATTCTTCTTAACCTGCATCTGATATTCCTTATATTCTGGCTGCAGACATTCGCCGAATGCAACAGCTTTGGCTGCTATTACATGTTCTAGCGGACCACCCTGAATACCTGGGAATACAGCTGAGTCAAGAAGTTGTGACATCATCTTGATTTCACCCTTTGGAGTTTTCTTTCCCCATGGGTTAGGGAAGTCCTTACCCATCATGATAACGCCACCGCGAGGACCGCGTAATGTCTTGTGAGTAGTAGAAGTCACGATATGAGCATATTTCACTGGGTTGTCAAGCAATCCGGCAGCAATAAGTCCTGCTGGATGAGCCATGTCAATCATAAGCAATGCTCCTACCTTGTCGGCAATGTCTCTCATTCTCTTATAGTCCCATTCTCTTGAATATGCTGAACCGCCACCCACGATGAGTTTCGGTCTTTCTCTCAAAGCGATTTCTTCCATTTGGTCGTAATCCACTCTTCCTGTTTCCTTGTTCAGGTTGTATTCACAAGGAGTATATAATATACCTGATGTATTTACAGCAGAACCATGTGACAGATGTCCTCCGTGAGCCAGATTAAGTCCCATAAACTTGTCACCCGGATTCAATACTGCCAGAAATACAGCAGCATTAGCCTGTGCTCCTGAGTGTGGCTGTACGTTAGCCCATTCAGCTCCGAAAATCTGTTTAAGTCTGTCAATTGCAATCTGTTCACTCTGGTCAACTACTTCACAACCACCATAATATCTTTTTCCCGGATAACCCTCTGCGTATTTGTTTGTAAGGCAAGAACCCATAGCTTCCATAACCTGGTCGCTTACGAAGTTTTCCGAAGCAATCAGCTCTATACCTTTAAGCTGACGCTGATGTTCTTTTTCTATAATTCCAAAAATCAATTCATCTCTTTTCATAGTTAATCAATGTATTGTATGTTAATAATATAATGTTTAAATCAGAAAATTACCCCCACTGAAAAACTCATAATGTTTTTTCGTCTTTTGAGTGTCAGATCCTTTTCATTGTAAGGTTCCATAGTCTGGTCTTTATCGTAAACTATGGATTCCGTAATGTTGTTACATCCTATTTCGTATCTGAAGTCAAAGAATATATTTGATATATTTACTCCTATTCCCAGTACTGCACTATAATTGAAAGGCTTAATGTTTTCTTTGATGTTTTTCTGATAGAAACCTGAATATTCGCTTGAGGTTTGTTTCTTTATGGTCCAAGCCACTTTAGGTCCTAGGAAAAAAGACATTCCATACGGATATGAGTCAATAAATTTATATCCGTACAGAAGCGGAACTTCAAAGGATGATATTTTTGTTTTAATCAGTGCGTTGTCTTCCAGAATTGTCGCATTCTCTCTGAGATTGCTCATGCTTATACTTCCTTGCGATACTGCATACGAAACTTCAGGCTGAAGGAAATGTTTGTTTTTTACAGGTATTCGTATGAACAAAGTTCCGATGTATCCTACCTTATAGTTGTTTTGGATATCCGTTATATCCTGCTCTCCATAGCGTAGCTCGTCGGTAAACATCATAGTGGAGTTGAATCCACCTTTAATACCAATACTTATCTTTTGTTTTTTCTGCTTGTCATTATGCAGCATAATATCTTGTGCATACAGATTTGTGCTGCATGCAAGCATTATTGCTGAAAATATAGTCAAGCATAATCTTTTCATTGGCAGATTATTTCTTTTTTTCTACCGACCATCCGAATTTGCCAATCTTCTTTCCCATTTCATAATATCCTCCATGTGCATATACAAGAAGGTTTGATTTAGCGAGTTCGAATTTTCCGGTTTCCGAATCAAGGTATTTCTCGTCGGCTTTAACGTTTACCACATCGGCTATGAACATATCGTGCGATCCCAGTGATATCACTTCTTTTACCCTGCATTCTATACAGAGTGGTGATTCTTCTATAATGGGAGCATTGACCACAGATGCTTTTCCCGGTGTTAGTTTCATTTCGCTGAACTTGTTGAAGTTCTTGCCCGATCTCACTCCACACCAGTCTGTGGCATATGCCATATCTTTAGTGGTAAGGTTTATCACAAATTCCATATTCTTTTTCAGAATAGGATAGGAGTGCCTTTCCGGCCTTACCGATATGTAACACATAGGTGGGTTGGTACATATAGTACCCACCCACGCTACAGTGATTATATTATATTCTTCTTCACAACTGCCGCAACTCACCATTACGGCAGGAAGCGGATAAACCATTGTTCCGGGTTTCCAGTCCTGCTTCATTATCAGATAAGTTTAATATTGTCCTTCTGCTGTTCTTTTTCGCAGTAATGACATTTCAACAGTCCTTTTTCCTTGTCAGTCACGTGGAACCAAGTCTGCATAGGTTCGTTGTTTGTGATACATTTAGGATTGTTGCATTTCACTATACCTTTCAGTTCGTCAGGCATGATTGCTTCTTTCTTTTCCACAACGGCATAGTTTCTGATTACATTCAGTTTGATGTTTGATGCAACTACAGAAATACGGTTGATTTCTTCGTCTGTGAAAAATTTGTCAGCTATTTTTATGATACCCTTTTTACCTAGTTTCTTGCTTTCAAGGTTATATCCTATAGTGATATTGCTGTCCATGTCCTTGAGGTTCAGCAGTGAAACTACGGTGAAAAGTTTGTCTGACGGTATATGGTCTATTACAGTGCCGTTTTCAAGAGCGGCTACCTGCAGTTCTTTTTTTTCGTTCATGGTCAAAATGTATTTATATCCTGTTATTATTTTTCTGTATCGGCTTTTACCTCGTCAAGAGTAATACCCAATACGTCGCAAAGAATAGCCTGACGGGCATATAGTCCGTTTTGAGCCTGCTGGAAGTAGTATGCTTTTGGATTGTCATCTACGTCGTAAGCGATTTCGTTGACTCTAGGCAGTGGATGCAGGATACGCAGGTTAGGGCGTGTCTTGTCCAGCATTTTGTTGTTCAGAATATATACATCTTTTACTCTCTCATATTCCATCAAGTCGGTGAAGCGTTCTCTTTGCACACGTGTCATGTAAAGAATATCTGCATCAGCAATCACATCTTCGTTGAATTCAGTGTGCTCCACATATTTAATATTATGTTCCTTGCAGTAGATTTTGTATTCTTCCGGCATTTTCAGTTCGTCCGGTGCAATGAAGTGGAATGTAGGATTGAAATGGCGCATAGCCATCAAGAGAGAGTGTACTGTACGTCCGTATTTCAGGTCGCCCACCATGTAGATGTTCAGGTTTTCCAGAGTTCCCTGTGTTTTGTATATGGAATACAAGTCCAGCATAGTTTGCGAAGGGTGTTGGTTTGCACCGTCGCCCGCATTTACGATAGGCACTTTTGTTACCTCGCTTGCGTATCTTGCAGCTCCTTCCAGATAGTGTCTCATTACGATAATGTCAGCATAGTTGCTCACCATCATAATGGTATCCTTCAGAGTCTCGCCTTTTGATGAGCTTGTTACCTTAGGGTCTGTAAAACCTATTACTTTTGCACCCAGACGGTTAGCTGCTGTTTCAAAACTAAGGCGAGTACGAGTTGATGGCTCAAAAAACAATGTTGCCACAATTCTTCCTGCCAGAAGGCTACGGTTCGGCTTCTTCTCAAATTCTCTTGCCATTTCCAGAAGATAAAGTATTTTCTCCTTGGAATGTTCGGCAATAGTAACTAAACTTCTATTTTCCATATTAGCAGTTTTATGTTTATTTTTTAATACCGAAGCCCAAAGGTACATAAAATATTTCAAAATTCCGCTCAATTTGGGATATTTATCTTTTCACATAAACTTTATGCGATCCTCTTCCTTTAAAATATATTCCAGACTCAGGAGTAGACGCCCATTTCTTAAGTTCCTGTCCGGCAGCAGTGTGGCTAAGTCCTGTAAGTTCTTTGTATTCGCCAATAGTAAGGGTCGGGTTTGATTCCAGATATTTCAGCGCAAGGGCAAGTCTTTCTTCCGGAGAGTATTTCGATCTGTTGCATCGCCAGTCGCCTTTTTGTCTTTGCAGGTTACATTGGGAGTTTGTGTCATGAATCAGACTTCTTTCAGCACGGAAGTTAATGTTGCCGATTTCTATGCTTTGAGCATTACGTCGGCTAGTTTCATCGTTTATGCCTTCTCTTTCCTTCCCATCTTTCAACGACAGTGACGGTGTAAACAGTCCTATTCCTTCAATACGTACCGAACGGCCATGTGCCATTAATGTTGCCATTCCGTCTGCTATAAGTTGAAGAGATGCCATAACTTCACCTTTTCTAAGAGTGGAGCCTTTGGTAATCATTTCTACTAGTTCTTCTGTTTCGCAACAACCGTCTATCACCATTCTAGGGTAGAGTAGCGTTTCTCCTTCTTTATGAAGGTTTCTCATTTCCTGCATCACGTATTTTGCCATATTCTGTAAAAGTTTATTAGGTTAGTATAAAAGTTATTTCCTTGCTGTAATAAAGTTTGTTTTATGCTTTTATTTTCTGTAAATATCAATTGTGTTTCTATAAACAACAGTGTTGTTTGTATAAATTACAGTGTCGCTTTTATAAACAACAGTATAGTTTATATATTTTATAAGCACAAATATAGTTTTTTGTGGCCGAAAATACAAATTAATTGGCTTTATGAAATGAATTGAATCCTTATTATATAAATACAGAATACGATTCTGCCATGACTAAATTTGAAAACTTCAGTTTTCATTTGTTTTTGCGCTCACCTTTTGCTAATTTTGTGCCGATTTGTTCCCTTTTTGGAGAATTAGGGAACTGATATGTAACAAATAAGCTATTTCAATGAGAAAAACATTTATCATCGTACTTTGGGCGTTGCTGCTGATAGGAATGCTGGCAACGTATATAATATTTTCTGCTATCTCGGATGGCAAGATTGGTTATGTGCCACCTATCGAGGAACTGGAAAATCCTAATCTAAAGTTTGCCACACAGGTTATTTCTGACGACGGAAAGGTGTTGGGTACGTGGTCGCTCAGCAAGGAGAACCGTCTGTATGTAGGTTATGAGGATTTGTCGCCAAATCTGGTGCATGCTCTTGTGGCTACAGAAGATGTGCGTTTCAGTGAACATTCCGGTATAGATGCTCGAGCATTTATGCGTGCCCTTATCAAGCGTGGTGTATTCATGCAGAAGAATGCCGGTGGTGGTAGTACTATTACCCAGCAGTTGGCAAAGCAGTTCTATTCGCCTACAGCCGACAATGTGATGGAACGTTTGCTGCAGAAACCTATTGAATGGGTTATTGCCGTTAAGCTGGAACGTTATTACACTAAAGAGGAAATCCTTACGATGTATCTCAATAAGTTCGACTTCCTGAACAATGCCGTTGGTATTAAGACTGCGGCAGGTACTTATTTTTCAAAAGAGCCTAAGGACCTGAGTATCGAGGAGGCAGCCACACTTGTAGGTATGTGTAAGAACCCTTCGCTGTATAATCCGCGCCGTTTCAACGAACGTACTCGTGGACGCCGAAATGTAGTGCTCGACCAGATGCGTAAGGCCGGTTATCTGACTGAGGCTGAACGTGACTCGCTTCAGGCATTACCATTGGTGTTGAAATACAGACCGGTTGACCATAACGACGGTCTGGCTACATACTTCAGGGAATATCTTCGCGGTGTTCTGAATGCCAAGAAACCGGTGAAGAAGAATTACCGTGGCTGGCAGATGCAGAAGTTCTACGAAGATTCCCTTGCATGGGAAACAAATCCTCTGTACGGGTGGTGTGCAAAGAACAAGAAAAAGGATGGTTCAAACTATAATCTTTATACAGATGGGCTGAAGATTTATACCACTATAAATTCGCGTATGCAGCAGTATGCTGAAGAAGCTGTACAGGAACATGTGGCTGAATATCTGCAGCCTCGTTTCTTCAAGGAAAAGAAAGGCAGAAAGACTGCTCCATATACAAATCAGCTTTCTAATGAGGAGGTTGAGGCTATCCTGAACCGTTCTATAAGACAGAGTGAGCGTCGCCGTGTGATGAAGGCTGCTGGATATTCGGATGACGAAATCATGAAGGCTTTCAATACTCCGCGTGAGATGACTGTGTTTACATATCAGGGTGAGAAGGACACTATCATGACTCCTCTTGACTCTATTAAATACTACAAACACTTCCTTCGTGCCGGATTTATGTCTATGGATCCTATTACTGGATATGTGAAGGCATACGTGGGCGGACCTAACTATGACAACTTCAAGTATGATATGGCTATGGTTGGACGCCGTCAGGTTGGTTCTACTATCAAACCGTACCTATATTCGCTTGCAATGGAAAACGGTTTCTCTCCATGCGACGAGACAAGAAACGTTGAGGGAACTTATTTCGATGAGAACGGTATTGCATGGACTCCGAGAAACAGTTCTAAGAAACATTACGGAGAGATAGTTACTCTGAAATGGGGTCTTGCAAATTCAAACAACTGGATTTCGGCTTATCTTATGAGTAAGCTTAATCCTTATGAGTTGGTCAGATTGATTCATTCGTTTGGTGTTCTTAATAAGGAGATACAGCCTACGATATCATTGTGCCTCGGACCTTGCGAAATTTCGGTTGGCGAAATGGTAAGCGCATACACGGCTTTCGTGAACAAGGGAATACGTACAGCACCATTGTTCGTTACACGTATAGAGGATAACGACGGTAATGTGTTGGCTACATTCTCTCCACAGGTCAACGAGGTGATAAGCGAAAGCAGTGCATACAAGATGCTTGTAATGCTTCGTGCGGTAATTAATGAAGGTACCGGTGGACGTGTAAGACGACTGTATCACATCACGGCTGATATGGGTGGTAAGACAGGTACTACGAATAATAACTCCGACGGTTGGTTCATGGGCTTCACTCCAAGTCTGGTGTCAGGATGTTGGGTAGGAGGCGAAGAACGTGACATTCACTTCGACCGTATGGCTGACGGACAGGGTGCCTCAATGGCTCTTCCTATCTGGGGTATATATATGAATAAGGTTTATGCCGACAAGACTTTGGGATATTCGCAGGAAGAGAAATTCGATATTCCTGATGAGTTTGACCCATGTAAGGATAAGGTTTCTGAACTGGAAGAAGAGAATACAAGTCGTCTTGATGACTTGTTCTTCCAATGATAATAAGATTTAAGCGGTATTTAAATACCGTTTAGATCATAACAAATAAAATCGCGCTTTGACGTTTCCTGTAGGACAGGGGAGTCAAAGCGCGATTTTTATTTATTCACTGGTTTGGAAACAGGCTTATTTGATGATTGTCATTTCATCAATCAGATGACCTGCGCCTGCAAACTTGTCGATGATAAACAGTGTATATCTGATGTCAACACATGCGGCACGCTGCAACTGTGGGTTGTAGGCAATGTCGCCTGTAAGTCCTTCGTAGTTACGGTCGAAACCTGTTCCTATCAGCTCGCCTTTGCTGTTGAATACAGGAGAACCGGAGTTACCTCCTGTGTTGTCTGTTCCTGTGGCAAAGCATATAGGCATACGTCCGTCCGGCATTGCGTATGGACCGAAATCTTTCTTTTCATACAGTTCCTTAAGTTTTGCAGGAACAACGAATTCAGGGTTGTTAGGATCTTCTTTCTCCATAACACCTTTCAGTGTTGTGTAGTACAGATACTCCATTCCGTCTGCCGGTTCGTAAGAACCAATCTTGCCGTAAGTAAGTCTCAGTGTAGAGTTGGCATCAGGATAAACCGGTGTACCGTTCTTGGCTTTCAGTTCAAGCATTCCTGCTACCCATGTCTTGTGTGCAAGATTATATGCGTCTGTTTCGGCTTTCATTGCATTTGATGTAGCGTTGTATCCGTCCTTTACAGACTTGGAATATTGTACCATAAGGTCTTCACGAAGAGTCTTGATGTCAGGATTCTGAAGGAAAGCATCAAGTGCAGCCTGACTTCTGAAGATAGATTTGTCGAAACATGCGTCAACAAAAGCATCTGTATTTCCGCCGAAGTTTTCACCTATCTGCTTGAAAATGCTTATGCGCTGTTCTGCCGGAATTAATTTTGCATAAAGAGCAATAAGCTGTTTTGAAACCTTACGGTCTACTTCCGGATTGTAGTCCTTGTTGTAGAACTTCTTGTAAGCTTCTTTCAGGTTTTCTGTTTCTTCCTTTATGGCTTTCTTGTCGTTAGCTTCTAGAGCGTTACGGAGTGCGTCTGTGTCAGGAACCTTGTAGAACTCTGTTCCCAGCATTAGTGCTTCGTAGATAGCCTGCTGATGGTAAACGGCATTTCTGCGTTTTGCCACTATTGAGCGGATGGCATCGAAGGCTTCCTTGTAACTGTTGTTGCCTGTTTCACGGCCATATTCCAGAAGGTGTTCCTGCTGTTCTTTCTTCTTGTCTAGAACTTTCAGTTTTATCAACCCTTCGTTCATTCCTATTGCGTTCTTCCAGTAGTTGGCAGACGATGCGTATTTGGCAGCATACTGTATGCGTGTCTTTGCATCCTTAGCCATTTCTTCGCCAAGTACTCTGAGGCGTACGCCGCGGATAGTGTCGCGCATGAAGTTTGTGGTCTGCATACGTTCTTCCACTTCGTCGCTTATCATGTATCTCCAGTTTCTTCCCGGAAATCCCATAACGAAAGTAAAGTCGCCTTCTTTCACTCCTTTCAGGTTGATTGCGATATGTTTCTTCACTTTCAGAGGAACGTTGGTTGCACTGTAGTTGGCAGGTTTTCCGTTCTTGTCGGCATAGATGCGGAACATTGAGAAGTCGCCGCAATGGCGAGGCCACATCCAGTTGTCTGTATCAGCACCGAACTTACCGATTGATGAAGGAGGCGCGCCCACCATACGGATATCCTTATATACTGTCTTTACGAAAAGATAGTATTTGTTGGCTCCATAGAAAGGCTTGAGCTCCAGAACTGTGAATTCGTCTGTCTTGATTTTCTCTTTCTTGGCAAATCTTGCAGCCACTTTCGAAAGATATGACGGTGACAGGTAGTTCAGCCCTTCCGGGTCTTCATCTTTCTTAAGTTGTTCCTTGACGTAAGTTGTGACATCAAGTATCTTGTCGATGAAAGTGATTGTAAGTCCTTCGCAAGGCAATTCCTGTTCGCGTGTCATTGCCCAAAAGCCGTCTGTCAGATAGTCGTGCTCTACAGAGCTGTGCTGCTGTATGTAGCCGTAACCGCAATGATGATTGGTAAGTACAAGACCTTCGGCTGAGATGACTTCGCCGGTACATCCGCCACCGAAGTGAACCACTGCATCTTTCAGCGATATGTTGTCGGGCGAATAAACATCGTCTATGCTGATGTCAAGCCCCATATCGTACATTACTGCCGCATTCTGTTTTTTCAGGTCGGTCAGCATCCACATTCCCTCGTCGGCATGTCCGGCGAGGGTGAATGTGGTGAGTAGTGATAGTAATATTGTTTTTTTCATTATTCTACGATTGTCATTTCGTCAATAAGATTCTTGCATCCTCCTAGTTTTTCTACAATGAAGAGAACGTAACGGATATCTACTGCGATACAACGCTGAAGGTTGTTGTCGAAGTTGATGTCGCCACTCAGTGATTCCCAGTTACCGTCGAATGCACAACCGATAAGCTCTCCGTTGCCGTTCATTACAGGTGAACCAGAGTTACCGCCTGTGATGTCGTTTGTAGTAAGGAAGCATGTTGGCATTTCACCGTTAGCCATAGCATAGCGTCCGAAGTTCTTTGTAGAGTAAAGTTCTTTAAGTTTTGCAGGAACTACGAACTCAGGGTTCTGTGGGTCTTCTTTTTCCATTACACCTTTCAGAGTAGTGTAATATTTATAGTGTACACCGTCTTTAGGATCGTATGGCTTGACATTTCCGTAAGTCAGACGGATCGTGAAGTTTGCATCCGGTGCTTTTGGTTCCGGTGCATACATTTCGCAAAGTCCTCTTACGTATGTCTTGTGCAGCAGGTTGATACCTTCGCTTGCAGCTTTAAGCTTTTCAGAAAGTTTCTTGCTCATTTCAGCTTTTGCTTCAGAGTACTGAACCATAAGGTCGTTTTCGATAGCCTCTACAGTAAGGTTGCTGATGAACTTGTTGAAGTTTTCTTCGTTAGCGAAGATAGAGTTGTTGTAGCAAGCGTCAATATATGCGTTGTAGTCGCCGTTGAATTTAGCCTTGATAGTTTCGTAGAACTCAGGAAGAGCATCGGCAGGAACTTTGGAAGCGTAAAGAGGAATCAGGACTTTTGCTACCTTGCGGTCCACTTCGTGGTCGTAGTCCTTGTTGTGCACATCTGCAAATTCTTCTTTAAGTGCTTCAACAGCTTTTTCGATATCTTTCTTCTTGTTCTTTTCAAGAGCTTTTTTCAGGTTGTTGAAGAGAGTATAAGAAGATTCGAATTCTATACCTGTTCTGAACACTTCGCTGAAATAAGTTGACTGAGTGCGGATAGGTTCAACAGTCTTTACGTATTCATCGATTTTTTCAACGACACCCTGATAGTCGGCATTCTTTTTAGCCATTGCAAATTTAGCGAAACGTGCTTCCTGTTCAGCTTTTGTTTCAAGCACTTTATTGTCGATGATGGCCTTGTTCATACCGATAGAGTTTTTCCAGTAGTTGCTTGAGCTTGCAAATTTGCTTGCATACTGGATACGAACCTTGTCGCTTGCAGCCATTTCTGCTCTCAACACATTCTGTCTTGCTTCGCGGACTTCAATTCTTGGAGTGTTTGTACCTGTCATTCTCAGTTTCACTTCGCTTTCAGTAAGATAGCGGCTTGTGCTTCCAGGGAATCCCATAATCATGGCATAGTCGCCTTCCTGAAGACCTCTCAAAGAGATAGTAAGGTGTTTCTTAGCTTTCAATGGGATATTGTCCTTGCTATAGTCGGCTGGATTTCCGTTCTTGTCTGTGTAGATACGGAACATAGAGAAGTCGCCTGTGTGACGAGGCCACATCCAGTTGTCTGTTTCACCGCCGAACTTACCGATTGATGAAGGTGGAGCAGCTACCATACGTACGTCTGTATAAGTCTTGATATAGAATACGTAGAATTTGTTACCTTCGTAGAAAGGCAATGCCATAGTTGTGATGCCAGGAGCTTTCTTCAGATCACTCTTCTTAAGCTCGTCGGCAGCAATCTTCTTCAGATATTCGCTTCCGAATGATTCTGCTTCTTCTATTTTTCCTTTTTCGATGTCTCTGTTCACTCTGTCTGTAACGTCGACTATACGTTCAACAAACTTGAATGTTAATCCCGGAGTAGGAAGTTCTTCTTCCATATTCTTAGCCCAGAAACCGTCTGTAAGATAGTCGTGTTCCACTGAACTGTGCTGTTGGATTGCATCATAACCGCAGTGGTGGTTCGTAAGGATAAGTCCGTTAGGAGAGATGATTTCACCTGTACATCCTCTTCCGAAAATACCTACTGCATCCTTCAGTGTAATCTGTTCAGGATTGTAGATGTCGGAGATGTTCATTTTCAAACCTTGTGCCTTCATTTTGTCAGCCAGATTCTGCTCTTTCATCAGCTGCAGAAGCCACATTCCTTCGTCCGCCTTCGATGGCGTGAATACTGAGCACAGAAGTGCCAGTGCCAAAACTTTGATTTTCTTCATTTAACTATAGTTTTTGAATTGTTATTGTTTAAAATTTTCAAAAGTGACCAATTGAAAAGAAAAAGACCAACATTTCTTTATCAAAGAACATAAATAGGATACAAAGATAACATTTAAGGATAAAATAAGTTTGTTTTTATGTTATAAAAATATTCATTTTGTAATAAGTAGGGATGTTCAACTATTGGTTTTCATCTTTTTTAAATGTATAATCGTCACGTATTTAGTATAATTTGTGATAATAATTTTCATGACTACTTATAAAGAAGCTAACTTTGCAGTCGAAATAAATCCTTTTGATTTTATGTTTAGATTTTGTTTTGTCTTATTATTTATAACAACATTGACGTCTTGCGGTAGAAAGTTTAAGATTGATGGTGTTACATCTGTATCCAGACTTGACGGAAAAATGCTGTTCGTTAAAGTCTTGTCCGGTGATGAGCTTGTCAATGTGGATTCGGCAGAGGTTATACATGGTTATTTCCAAATGGAAGGCAAAGTGGATTCTGTTGTGTTGGCATCTCTTTATATGGATGATGAATGTATCATGCCGCTTGTATTGGAAGAGGGTAATATTAAGATTGAAATAAATAATGTCGGTATTTCTATTAAAGGGACTCCTCTGAATGACAGTTTCAATAAGTTTATTGAAGATAAGACAGCAATTGATGACAAGGCTTACGAGGTGGAGAGAGAAGAAAGCCGTATGATAATGGACGGTGTAGATATAAATACTGTACAGATTGAAATAGAGAAGAAAAGAGCAGAAGTTGCCCGTCAGATGGATAATCTGGTTCAGGCATTTATTTCCAGTAATTATGATAATGTTCTTGGTCCGGGTGTATTTATAATGATAGGCAATTCATTGCCATATCCTTTTTTGACACCTGTCATGGAAGATATTGTTGATGAGGCTCCTGAAGTATTCAAAAACAATAATCTTGTCAAAAATTATCTTACTCTGGTGAAAGAATATAAGGACAGTATGGCTGACTGATTGGCTTGACTTGTAATTTGGGGAATAAGGAACAGATAGGGGAAAAGTTCCTAAATAATATTCTCGTTTCCCTATAGACGTATAGGAAATTTCTATTTTGGGTATCATATTCTTATTTTAATTTTGCTATCGATAAAAAAGAAAGGAAAATAGAATATGAGAATCATTGTTTCTTTATTTATGTTGTTTGCGCTAATGGTAGGCAACGTACATGCACAGGAGTTTAATGAAATGACCAGTGCGGAAAAGAAGATTATTCAGGAAAAGCTTGATAGTCTGATGTTTGTAGAAGCTGAAAAGGCTATATCGGAGAAAGATTTTACGCTTGAAGCGGATAAAGTAGTATTTAAGTATGGTCAGACAGCTTTTGTGGAATCCAGTACCAATTTTGTTTCTGTTAATGGCGACAAGTCTGTCGTTCAAGTAGCATTCAATATTCCGGCTTCAGGTCCTAATGGTCTTGGAGGAATTACACTTGATGGAACTGTATCTAATTATGAAGTCAAGAAAGACAAGAAAGGAAATATCCAAGTATCCATGAATGTGTTGGGTACCGGAATATCTGCAATGGTAGATATAAGCCTTTATTCGGGAAGTAATAAGGCTTCTGTAACAATATTACCTAATTTTAGTTCTAATAGGATGACTTTAAACGGGATTATAATTCCTTCTTCTAAGAGTAGAGTCTTCAAGGGACGTTCTATATGATAATCTTTAAATATAAATGAATATGAAAAAGTTTCTATTTTACATTTGTCTGCCTCTATTGGCTGTGTCATGTGAGAAAGAACCGGACATGACTGAATTGGATGCCGATTTGGCTGTTTATACCGATTATGACAGTAGTGTGGATTTTGGTTCTTATAAAACTTATTTCTTGCCTGACAGTATTCTGGAAGCTGGAGAATATAAGGCTACTTATTGGAAGGATGAAAATGCAATGAAGATAATTAAAGCAGTGGAAAGCAATATGAATGAGCGTGGATATATCCGAATTACAGATCCTAATGATAAAGATAATGCTGATGTCGGTATTCAGCTGTCGTATTTGAATGAATCGTATCAGATTGTTTCCGGAGGATATTTTGGTGGTTGGTGGGATTATGGTTATTGGGGCCCATGGTGGGGAGGATGGTATTATCCATATCCTGTTACTTATTCTTATAACACTAATACTCTTATAATGGAAATGGTTGACCTGACAGAAAATCAGGAAAGTAAGAATATTCCTGTAGTATGGTATGCCAATGCTTCTGGAGCACAATATAGCGGAATGTATAACTTACAGTTGCTGGTGAATTCGGTAGGACAGGCCTTTAAACAGTCAGAATATATTAATAGTAACAAATAATTAGGAGGGGCTGATAATGAAATCTATAAATATTGTATTAAAAAGAGTTATGCTGTTTTGCTGCTTTGTATGCGGAACTTTGTTTACGGCAAAAGCACAATGGGATGTACGCAATTTGGGATTGGTTGTAGACTGGCAGGTGAACGCCCCGTTTTCTACGGGATATGCAGATAAGATAAGTGGCTGGGGTATGAATTACGAACTGAAATATAAAGTGGCACCAAGATGGGATGTCGGTCTGTTTGCTTCATTTCATACCAATCATCAGTACGTAGGAAGGCAGACATTGTCTATATCACCTACTGAGAGTCTGACTACCGACCAGCAGCGTTCTGCCTTTCAGGTGCCTTTCGGTTTGGCAGTTAACTATACCCTGTATGATGGAAAGCATTTTGAGCCATATGTAGGTTTGAAAGCCGGAACAATGTTTGCCAGAAACACTACATATTATGGTGTTAAAGGTCTATATGATAAGGCATGGGGAGGTTACGTCTCTCCTGAAATAGGATTTAATATATATCCGTGTAAGACAAAATATTGGGGATTTCACGTAGCAGGATACTACAGTTACGGAACGAACAAGACTTGTACTCTGACGAGTGATATAAATGGACAGAATAATGCAGGTTTCCGCCTGGGTGTGATATTCTAATCTGAGCTGAACTAAAGAGGCAGGAAGTACAGAGGTTATACCTCAATGCTTCCTGCCTTTAAAATTATTGATTATTAAGAATTCAGACTTGCGGAACGGACACGACTCAAAGTTTCTGGTGTCATTTGTAATAATGATGCAATGTAAATGAGAGGCGCTCTTCTCAGAATTTCCGGATGTTGTTGCATTAGTTTGTTGTATCTCTCATTTGCAGGCTCAAATCTCAGTGTATCGGCTTTTTGTTGTGATGTAATAAGCGATTTCTCGAACACTCTTCTGTATAGAGTTCCTATTTCGCTGTTAATCGATGCCAATTGTACAATATCATGCTTGTTTATTTTCCATGCTATTGTAGGCTCAAGAGTTTCAATCATAAGTTTGGTTGGCTCTTCGTTAAAATAACTTTCCAAACATATTATTATGGAATCTTCATAACCTATATGTTCAGTCAGATCTTTGTCGTATTTGAAATAGAACTGACGTGTCATCCCTTTTTCAATGAAATATAGTGAATCGCAGATCTGTCCTTCGTCAAGTATTCGTTCTCCTTTTTTATACTTCTCTGGGGTAAGTATTTCAGCAAACGTTTTTAATACATCCTTTGATAGAGTGCAGTTTAAAGATGATGCGAATCTTTTTGCTATATCTAAATTGGAATTCATGTTCATGAACTTTTAGTGTGTGATTTTATTTAACTTTAATTTTGTCAAAGCCTTCACCGAAGACACCGATTACGGCACTCTGTGAAACAAAAGCATTAGGGTCAATGTCTTTAATCAGACGGAATATTGTGTTCGACTCACGTTTCTTTGCAAGTACAAACATCATTTTGACATTGTTATGAGTGTAGCATCCCACACCGTCTATGAAAGTAACTCCGCGATGTAGGTCCTTGTTGATTCTTTTTCCTATTTCTTCATATTTCTGTGATATGATAAAGAATTGTACAGATTGGCGTGCACTGTTTACTACCTGGTCAAGTACGAAACTGGAAATGAACAGAACCACATATCCGTAAACAACCTTTTCCCAGTCGTGAAGCACAAGATAGCTGGATGAAATGATTATCACGTCGCAAATCAGGATAACCCTTCCAAGAGTTATATCACGATATTTATTGATGATAGCTGCTATAATATCTGTTCCACCGGTACTTCCGTTGGCAGAAAATGCAACACCTATACCACCCCCGCAGAAAGAAGCGCCTAGAACACATGCCATAAAAGGTTGATCGTTGATTAGAGAACCTTTGACAAAATGTTGGAACACTGGTGTGGCAAAAGTAAGAACCCCGACTGCAAAAATGGTTTTAAGGCAGAATTTCAACCCTAAAATTTTTAAAGCCAAAAGAAGAAGTGCAAAATTTATGAGCAGATAAGTGTATTGTACGGGGAAACCTGTTGCCCAGTATACTACAGATGCTATACCGGGGACAGCGCCCGACGGAAGATTGTTGGGTAATAGAAAAACAGTCCAACCGACAGCATACATTATCATTCCCAATGCTATTAGAAGATAATCTTTGGTTTCTCTCAACAATTGCTGTCTATTCGAAATCGGTAATACAGAACTCATTTTGACGTTTGTTTGTTATATGTCTAACATGTTTATTTTTAATAAGTCGATGCAAAGTTATTAAAAAAAACAATGATTGATATAAATCAAGTGTAAAAAATGTAGCATATCATGATATGATAAAAAACAGCAATAACGGTGTAACATGATATACAAAAGCATATAATTATATTTCATGAATGACATTTTTTTCGTATTTTTGCGCCAAAATAGACTAAAAGAGATAATATATGGCATTGGTCAACGAACATTTGTTAAAGCTGCCCGATAATTATTTGTTTACTGACTTGGCGAAAAGGGTGAATACATTCAAGGTAACACATCCTAAGGCTGATATAATAAATCTGGGTATTGGTGATGTTACGCGTCCTATACCGCAATCATGTCTTGATGCAATGCACAAGGCTTTGGATGATCAGGCAAGAGTCGAGACATTTCATGGATACGGTCCTGAACAAGGATACAGCTTTCTTATTGATGCCATTATAAAGCATGATTATGCAGCGAGGGGAATATCTTTGGAACATAGTGAAATTTTTATAAATGACGGTGCCAAGACTGATTCTGGAAACTTTGGAGATATTCTTCGACATGATAACAGTATTGGAGTAACAGATCCTATTTATCCTGCATACATAGACTCTAATGTTTCATGTGGTCGTGCCGGAACGCTTGAAGAAGGGTATAGGTGGAGCAATGTTATTTATATGCCATGTAGTCCAGAAAACAATTTTATTCCTCCAATACCAGAACAGAGAGTTGATATCGTATATTTGTGTTTCCCCAATAACCCGACTGGTACAGTCCTCAGCAAATCAGAACTGAAAAAATGGGTTAACTATGCTCTCGAAAACGATACTCTTATATTGTTTGATGCTGCTTACGAAGCTTATATCAGGCAACCGGATATTCCACATTCCATTTACGAAATAAAAGGCGCTAAGAAAGTCGCTATTGAATTCAGAAGTTATTCAAAGACAGCCGGATTTACCGGTATCAGATGTGGATATACTGTAGTTCCTAAAGAAGTTACTGCTTCTACACTAATGGGAGAAAGAATCTCACTTAACAGACTGTGGCTTAAAAGACAGACTACAAAATTCAATGGAGCTTCATATATTGCTCAGCGTGGAGCTGAGGCTATATACACTCCTAAGGGCAAAGAGGAGGTAAAGGCCATGGTAGATTACTACATGGAGAATGCCAGAATAATGAAAAAAGGGCTAACGAGCATAGGCTTGAGAGCTTACGGAGGCGAAAATGCTCCATATCTGTGGGTAAAGGCTCCCAAAGGTATGACGTCGTGGGGCTTTTTTGACAAACTTCTGTATGAATCTCAAGTAGTAAGTACTCCGGGTATAGGTTTCGGACCGAGTGGTGAGGGATATATACGTCTTACGGCATTTGGTGATAGAGACAGATGTAAGGAGGGAATCCAAAGAATATGCAACAATATATAAACTAGAATGTAAATAACAACAATAAATTTAGAAAATATACAAACTTAGGTATTATGTCACAATTAAGATTTAAAGTAGTAGAAGAGGCTTTTCACAAGAAACCTGTTAATGTGCCATCGCCTTCACAGCGTCCTGGTGAATATTTTGCCAAATATGTATTCAACAGAGAGAAGATGTTCAAGTATCTTCCAAGTAAGGTTTATTCAAAGCTTATTGACGTAATAGACAATGGTGCCACTTTGGACCGCAGCATAGCAAATGAAGTTGCAGCCGGAATGAAGAAATGGGCTGTAGAACTTGGAGCTACACATTATACTCACTGGTTCCAGCCACTTACTGAAGGTACTGCAGAGAAGCATGATGCTTTCGTAGAACACGACGGGAAAGGCGGAATGCTTGAAGAATTCTCTGGAAAACTTCTTGTACAGCAGGAGTCAGATGGTTCGTCATTCCCTAACGGTGGTATCCGTAATACTTTCGAAGCCCGTGGATATAGTGCTTGGGACCCGTCTTCACCTGTATTCGTAGTTGATGATACATTGTGTATTCCTACAATCTTCATTGCATATACAGGAGAGTCGCTTGACTATAAGGCACCTCTTTTGAAATCTATACATGCAGTGACAAAATCTGCTCTTGACGTAATACACTATTTTGACCCTTCTGTAAAGAAAGTATATTCATATCTGGGATGGGAACAGGAGTATTTCCTTGTTGACGAAGGCTTGTATGCAGCACGTCCTGACTTGTTGCTTACAGGACGTACGCTGATGGGACATGAGGCTTCTAAGAACCAGCAGCTTGAGGACCACTATTTCGGTGCTATTCCTACACGTGTGGCTGCATTTATGAAGGATTTGGAAATCCAGTCACTTGAACTTGGTATCCCTGTCAAGACTCGTCATAATGAGGTTGCACCAAACCAGTTCGAGCTTGCACCTATCTATGAGGAATGTAACTTGGCTGTTGACCACAATATGCTTGTTATGTCGCTCATGCGTAAGATTGCGCGTAATCATGGTTTCAGGGTGTTGCTACATGAAAAACCTTTCAAGGGTGTGAACGGTTCTGGTAAGCATAACAACTGGTCGCTTGGTACTGATACAGGGGTACTGTTGATGGCACCGGGTAAGACTTCGGAAGAAAATCTCCGTTTCATCACATTCGTTGTCAATACATTGATGGCCGTTTATCACCACAACGGATTGCTCAAGGCATCTATCATGAGTGCAACAAACTCTCATCGTCTTGGAGCACACGAAGCTCCTCCTGCAATCATTTCTTCATTCCTCGGCTCTCAGTTGAGTAAGGTGCTCGACCATATAGAAGAAAGCAAGGCGGACGAGTTCATGTCATTGAGCGACAAGTTGGGATTGAAACTTGACATTCCTCAGATTCCTGAACTGCTTATAGATAATACAGACCGTAACCGTACTTCGCCATTCGCATTTACAGGAAACAGATTTGAATTCCGTGCTCCGGGTTCTGAATCTAACTGTGCAAGTGCAATGATAGCATTGAACACTGCTGTGGCAGAACAGTTGATGATATTCAAGAAGGAAGTTGACGAGCTTATCGAAAAGGGTGAACCTAAGATGTCAGCTATACTTCAGACTATCCGCAAGTACATAACTATATGCAAGCCTATACGTTTCGACGGTAACGGATATAGCGACGAATGGAAAGAAGAGGCAGAACGTCGTGGTCTGGATTGCGAGACAAGCTGTCCGTTGATTTTCGACAACTACATGAAACCTGAAACAATCAAGATGTTCGAGTCAACAGGCGTAATGAACCGTAAGGAGCTTGAGGCACGTAACGAGGTTAAATGGGAAATGTATGTAAAGAAAATCCAAATTGAAGCACGTGTGCTCGGCGATCTGGTTATGAACCATGTAGTTCCTGTAGCTACTGAATATCAGACTAAGTTGTTGGATAATGTATATAAGACCAAGTCGGTATTCGGTGAAGAAGAAACAAAGAAGTTGTCTGCCGAAAATATAACTATTATCAGAGAAATAGCTGAGCATACTGCCTATATCAAGGAAAATGTAGATGCTATGGTTGAAGCCAGAAGGGTAGCAAACAGAATAGAGTCTATCCGCGAAAGAGCAATCGCTTATCATGACAAGATAGCTCCGATGCTGGAAGAAATACGTTACCATATAGACCAGCTTGAACTTATGGTAGATGACCGTATGTGGACACTTCCTAAGTATAGAGAGTTGTTGTTTATAAGATAAAAATAGAATGTCATGAAGCGTATCATCAATTATATATGGCCTGTCCTCTTATGTTTCGGCGTTGGTTTTGCTGCAAGCAGGCTTCAGTCTGAGTCCATGATGGAGTGGTACCCTAATCTGAATAAGTCATCCCTGACTCCGCCAAATATAGCATTTCCTATTGCATGGTCAGTTATATATCTGCTGATGGGGCTTTCATTGGGAAGAGTATTGAGCAAAGGAGACAAGAAAAGTGCTTTAATCTGGATGGTTCAGCTTGTGTTTAATTTCCTTTGGAGCATATTGTTCTTCACTATGCGTATGCCTTTATGGGGATTTGTAGATATATTGTTGCTTGATGCTTCTGTTCTCAGTTTTATGATGATGGCATATAAAAATGATAAACCTTCGTTTTATATGTTTCTACCTTATATATTATGGTTGGTTATAGCCACATATTTGAACGGATATATACTGTTCAATAATTGATATATTTTCATGAAATAATAAATCCCGGAGCGATACACGGTTCCGGGATTTATTTTTATATACAGTGGATAAACTTTGTAAGTTTTCTTTATATTATATATATTTTTTTCATCATTATTCTATATATAGTAAGGATTTATGCTTAATTTTGTTTGTGAAATCATTATCAAGGAGGTGAGTATGAATCTTTCTATATACAGTAATTCGCTTTGCGTAGCACTGCCCCTAATGCTTTTCTTCGGCTTTTATTTCATGTTTGGAAGAACTCCGGACAAATCTATTTTTAGTAATTATCTCCGTTCGCGCCGTATTATGGGGGTGGCACTTCTTTTGCTTGCAGCCAATTATTCAGTACATTTCTTTTTCGAGATCAGGTATCGTGACGTGAATTCTGCCATAACGATGAACCTTTCCACATACTTTCTGTGTTACTGGCTTTTCAGTTCTGCCCTTACCACCCTGCTTGATCGTTTCTATATTACTCGCCGTAGGCTAACTATCCATTTGCTGTTGTGGATATTGTTTACAGCCATTTCAGTTGTGGTATTGATTTATCTTCCCGAGGGAAATATACAGAATGTGGGATTGTTGCTTCTTGCTTCATGGCTTGTTGTGTATGGCATAGTTCTCGCCATGCGTTTGATAAAGGCGTATAAACGCGCTGTTGTTTTGTTTGAGGATTCTCATTCTGACGATATAGGAACATACATCAGATGGCTTTCGTTTTTCACCTGGTGGGCTGTTATATATGGTGTGGGATGTGGTTTGTTTACATTCTTACCCGATGAGTATGTGTTTATATGGATTCTATCGTCAGTTCCTTTCTATATCTATCTTTTCTGCTCGTACATGAATTATCTTTTGTTTTATGAGCAGGTGGAAAGTGTTTTCGAGTCGGAGATGCTTTCCGGTGAGATTCTGGATTTATCCGACGAACAGAAATATATTGAGGCTCCCTCACACTATGCCGAAATATCAGAAAAAATATCAGCATGGATTGATGCCGAAGGTTATATCACTCCCGGACTTACAGTAAAGGAATTTTCCGAAACTTTGCATACTAATCGCACATATCTTTCCGGATATATAAAATCTACATATAATGTTTCTTTCCGTGACTGGATTACAGGTCTGAGGATGGAGTATGCCAAACGTTTGCTTGACAAATATCCTGAACTTACTATAGCCGATATATCAGCTAGATCAGGTTTCCAGTCGCCGAGCCATTTCATACGTCTGTTCAGAGAAAGGGAAGGTTTCTCTCCTGCCAAATGGAGGAAAACGAAGTCATAATAGTAGTTTGATAAAATATTCTATTCAACAAAAAATATCTCAAACGACAAAAAACAAATATCATATACAGCAAAGAAATGCCTTTCTGACAATTATTACATATTTTATTATTTAAAATAGCTTGTACATGGATCCTTTTGCTTTATTTTATGTGTTGGAATTCATATTGATGAGATATAAAAAACATGTAAAATATGAGCGATAGGATATCTTTTCTTATCATGTCAATATTGTTTAGTGTGATTTATCTTCCAATATGGGTGACAAAGTCAATATAAACAATATAAGAATATGAAAAAGAGAAGTACATTTTTCTTTCTGCTTGCCGCACTGATCTTGGCGGCCTGCAAGTACGACGACTCCGAACTTTGGGAGCAAGTGAACCAAAACACCGAAGAACTGGCCGCTCAGGCCGCGCGCATCGCCGCCCTCGAAGCCTGGCAAACCGAGACGAACACCAACATCGAGGCGCTGCAGACCCTGCTCAGCACGACGGACTACATCACCGCCGTGACGCCCGTCGTGAAGGACGGTGTGGAAGTGGGCTTCACCATCAGCTTCCTGAACACGCCAGCCATCACCATCTACCACGGCACGAAGGGCGACAAGGGTGACAAGGGCGACACCTCGCAGATAGGCGCCACGCAAGCCGACGACGGCAACTGGTACTGGACGCTGAACGGCGAGCTCCTGACCGACATCGACGGCAACCCCATCCGCGCCAACGGCACGCAGGGCGAGCAAGGCGACCAAGGCCCCGCCGGCGACGACGCCCCGCTGCCCCAGCTGGCCACGGGCGCGAAGCTCAACGAACAGCAAATCACCACCGACTCGCAGGGCGACGCCATCGCAGTCGATGCCATCTACTTGAGCGTGGACGGCGGCGCGACATGGACACGCGTCAGCGGCAAGAAAGGTGACACGGGTTCCACCGGTCCTGCCGGTCCGCAAGGCGACAGCTTCTTTGACAGCGTAGACTATACTTCGAACCCGGACTACGTGACCTTCACTTTGGCCAACAGCGGCGGCTCCTTCTCCGTGCCCCGCTACATGGGCATCAGTCTGACGTTCAATCCTACGAGCCTCTCCCTGCTCTACGACGAAAAAGCGACCATAGAATGCACCGCCGAAGGTAGTGCCGACTTCACCACGGACAACCTCTTCATCGTGGCTCCCGCGGGCTGGAAGGCCGACATCGCCCTGACCCGCTCTGCCAGTACCGGGTTTACCCTTACCGTCACCGCTCCCGACACGGACTCCGAGGGCGAAATCCTCGTGATGCTGGACAACAAGAAGGGCAGCACCACCATCGGGCGCATCCCCGTCTTTTGTGGCACTAAGCTGGCGATAGGCAACCACCAGCCCGGCCAGCTTGCCGCTATAATCGGAAACCACACCGACCTGACCTCCATCACCGTGACAAGCGGCGAGATCAACGATGACGACTGGGAGGCCATCAAACGGAACGAATGGACATTGCAGACTCTCGACCTTGCGGGTGCCACCTATAATACAAATGACTTGGAATACGTTAAAATCTTCTACGCAGATCCTGTCCCCCTCACGACTGCCAAGCTGCCCCAAGGCGTCACGGGCATCGGTAGCGGCGCATTCTACAACTGCGCCGCCCTGACCTCCATCGAACTCCCGGCATCGCTGACGAGCATCGGTAACTACGCATTCGGGCTCTGCTCCGCCCTGACCTCCATCGAACTCCCGGCATCGCTGACGAGCATCGGAATGAATGCATTCAGGGACTGCACCTCCCTGACCTCCATCGAACTCCCGGACGGGATGACGAGCATCGGAAACTTCGCATTCTACTACTGCACCGCCCTGACCTCCGTCACCAGCCGGGCTGATACGCCGCCCACGCCGGGTAGGAGTATCTTCCACGGCTGCACCGCCCTTACTAACATCTACGTGCCGGCCACGTCGGTAGATGCCTACAAGCAAGCATCCACCTGGAGCGATTACGCGGACAAAATCTCCGCCATCACCGAGCCGTAAACTTTTGAACCTTTCCAGCAAACAATGCCATGTAACAAGAAAATTTATAAGATATGAAAGCAAGAAAGACCTTAACCCTCCTCCTGCTCGCCGCGCTGACCTTCGCGGCCTGCAAGTACGACGACTCCGAACTTTGGGAGCAAGTGAACCAAAACACCGAAGAACTGGCCGCTCAGGCCGCGCGCATCGCCGCCCTCGAAGCCTGGCAAACCGAGACGAACACCAACATCGAGGCGCTGCAGACCCTGCTCAGCACGACGGACTACATCACCGCCGTGACGCCCGTCGTGAAGGACGGTGTGGAAGTGGGCTTCACCATCAGCTTCCTGAACACGCCAGCCATCACCATCTACCACGGCACGAAGGGCGACAAGGGTGACAAGGGCGACACCTCGCAGATAGGCGCCACGCAAGCCGACGACGGCAACTGGTACTGGACGCTGAACGGCGAGCTCCTGACCGACATCGACGGCAACCCCATCCGCGCCAACGGCACGCAGGGCGAGCAAGGCGACCAAGGCCCCGCCGGCGACGACGCCCCGCTGCCCCAGCTGGCCACGGGCGCGAAGCTCAACGAACAGCAAATCACCACCGACTCGCAGGGCGACGCCATCGCAGTCGATGCCATCTACTTGAGCGTGGACGGCGGCGCGACATGGACACGCGTCAGCGGCAAGAAAGGTGACACGGGTTCCACCGGTCCTGCCGGTCCGCAAGGCGACAGCTTCTTTGACAGCGTAGACTATACTTCGAACCCGGACTACGTGACCTTCACTTTGGCCAACAGCGGCGGCTCCTTCTCCGTGCCCCGCTACATGGGCATCAGTCTGACGTTCAATCCTACGAGCCTCTCCCTGCTCTACGACGAAAAAGCGACCATAGAATGCACCGCCGAAGGTAGTGCCGACTTCACCACGGACAACCTCTTCATCGTGGCTCCCGCGGGCTGGAAGGCCGACATCGCCCTGACCCGCTCTGCCAGTACCGGGTTTACCCTTACCGTCACCGCTCCCGACACGGACTCCGAGGGCGAAATCCTCGTGATGCTGGACAACAAGAAGGGCAGCACCACCATCGGGCGCATCCCCGTCTTTTGTGGCACTAAGCTGGCGATAGGCAACCACCAGCCCGGCCAGCTTGCCGCTATAATCGGAAACCACACCGACCTGACCTCCATCACCGTGACAAGCGGCGAGATCAACGATGACGACTGGGAGGCCATCAAACGGAACGAATGGACATTGCAGACTCTCGACCTTGCGGGTGCCACCTATAATACAAATGACTTGGAATACGTTAAAATCTTCTACGCAGATCCTGTCCCCCTCACGACTGCCAAGCTGCCTCAAGGTGTCACGGGCCTCAGTGTGGATGCATTCGTGAACTGCAAAAACCTCACCTCCATCAACATCCCGGAAGGGCTGAAGAGCATCGGAGAAAACGCATTCCAGTACTGCACCGCCCTAACCTCCATCGAACTCCCGGACGGGGTGACGAGCATCGGATACTTGGCATTCGGGAGCTGCTCCGCCCTGACCTCCGTCGACCTCCCGGCATCGCTGACCAGCATCGGAAGCTACGCATTCGAGGGCTGCTCCGCCCTAACCTCCATCGAACTCCCGGCAGCACTGACGAGCATCGGAGGCAGGGTATTTGCCTTTAGCGGCATCCAAACCCTTACCTGCCGGGCCACTACGCCTCCCGATGCAGGAAGCGATGGAGAGGCTTTCTACGATGCCACCAGCATCTCTGAAATCCGCGTACCCGCCGGGGCGGTAGAGGCCTACAAGCAAACACCTGGCTGGAACTGGTACAGCATCGTAGCTATCCCCAAGCCGTGACTCTTGTTAGATATTGTTAAAAAAAATGCGGGCAAGTTTTGATTAAAATTTGCCCGCATTTTTTTATGAATTTAGACAGAATCCGGTGGAATCTATTTATCTTATTCGGAAAATCCAAAGCGTCCTAGGTGGAAATTCTGCCTTACCGACAAAGGAAATTTTTTATAGTAGTTCGTCAAGCGAAGTTACAATTCCTGCATGCGGGTAAGCTTCAAGTTCCTTGCGTGTAGTCATTCCGTGCAGCACACCCGCAAAGTCCACACCGGCATTGAGGGCTGTTTCGGCATCTACGGTGCTGTCGCCACAATACAGAACATCGTTTTTATCTAATCCCAAATGGTTTATGGCAAACAATAGACCTTCCGGAGATGGCTTTGGCATCTTTACATCTTCGCCTCCTACTATTATGTCAAGAAATCCTTCGGGCAGTTTCTCTCCTAAAAGTTCCATAATCCTATATCTGTATTTTGTAGATATAATTCCTATTTTTGCTCCTCTTTCCTTCAGTTGTGACAGTACATAGAGTGTTTCCGGAAACAATACAGTGTTTGCTGTCATAAGTTTGTCTGCTTGTGCTACATATTCCTTGCGGTATCCTGCCAGTGTTTCTTTATCATTTATACCTGTAAGTATGGTAAATGATTCCTCCAGAGTTTTTCCTATGGTACGCTTTATGGCTTCGTCACTGATACCATGGTGCCCATGCATTGCAAGTACGTTTCTGAAACACATCACAATGCCACGAGATGAATCTGCAAGTGTGTAATCAAAATCGAAAAGATAAGCCTTGTATGTTTTCTGTATCATTGTGTCGTAAGTTTATATTTCGCGTAAAGGTAATGCTTAATGGGTTTTATCCAAAGCAAAATTTGTTTTTTTGTTTTCAAATTGTAGTATGAACGATTTTTTTGCAACCTTTATGCCTTCATGCTTATGAATATTTTCTGATTTTTTTATACTTTTGTATCGCTAAAACTAATTTAATTGCTATAAAAAGAATGGGAGGTTTTTTTGGTACAGTCTCTAAGGCTGAATGTGTGACCGATTTGTTTTACGGCACAGACTATAATTCTCACCTCGGTACCAAACGTGCCGGAATGGCAACATACGCTGCCGGTGAGGGTTTCATGCGCGCTATCCACAGTTTGGAAAGTTCTTATTTCCGCACCAAGTTTGAATCTGAGTTGCCTCAATTTAAGGGAAATGCTGGAATTGGAGTTATAAGTGATACTGATCCGCAGCCCATAATGATAAACTCTCACTTGGGTAAGTTTGCGATAGTGACAGTGGCAAAAATCAATAATGAGGAGGAATTGGTGAGTGAACTGCTTGCATCGAACATGCATCTGTCAGAAATGAGTATGGGTAAAACCAATCAGACAGAACTCATTGCATTGCTTATTGTTCAGGGAAAGGATTTCGTGGATGGTATAGAGAATGTATTCAACAAGATAAAAGGTTCTTGCTCAATGCTTATTCTTACTGAAGATGGTATAATCGTTGCACGCGACAAGTGGGGACGTACTCCGATTATCATAGGTAAGAAGAATGGCGCATATGCTGCAACTAGCGAGTCGAGCAGTTTGCCAAACCTTGATTTTGAAATAGAAAAATATGTCGGCCCGGGAGAGATTATCCGTATGCGCGCCGATGGACTGGAGCAGATGCGCAAACCTAATGACAAAATGCAGATCTGCTCTTTTTTGTGGGTTTACTATGGTTTCCCTGTTTCTTCATACGAAGGAAGGAATGTAGAGGAAGTTCGTTTCATGTCCGGTTACAAGATGGGACAGACTGACGATTCTGAAGTGGACTGTGCTTGCGGTATTCCTGATTCCGGTGTAGGTATGGCGCTTGGATATGCCGAAGGAAAAGGTATACCATATCATCGTGCAATAGCTAAATATACTCCTACATGGCCTCGTAGTTTTACTCCAAGTAACCAAAATCTACGTTCGTTGGTAGCAAAGATGAAGCTTATACCTAATCGTTCTATGCTTCAGGGTAAGAGACTGTTGTTCTGTGATGATTCTATAGTACGCGGTACTCAGCTTCGCGATAATGTGAATATTCTCTATGATTACGGAGCAAAAGAGGTGCACATGCGTATAGCCTGTCCGCCGCTTATTTACGGATGTCCGTTTATCGGTTTCACTTCGTCAAAGAGCGACATGGAGCTTATCACACGCCGTATTATCAAGGAAATAGAAGGTGATGAGAATGCCAAACTTGACAAGTATGCTACTACTGATTCTCCTGAGTATAAGGAATTGGTGGAACGTATAAGAGCACGTTTCGGACTGACTTCGCTGAAGTTCAATACTCTTGAAACTTTGATTGAGGCTATCGGACTTCCTAAGTGTAAGGTTTGTACACACTGTTTCGACGGTTCAAGCTGTTTCTGATATAAATAAGATATATAAAAAAAACTCCGCAGGTCATCGTACCTTGTGGAGTTTTTTAGTATATGAAATGTTTTATCAGAATGCTTCTGTCATATTTACATAAAATAAGTTTTGCTTGTTTACGAAGTCCCTACCTATATCAAGTCTGAAATTCATACGTGGCTGTACTTCTATTCTCAGACCGACACCTGCGTTGGGCAGTACACCTTCAATCTTGCCTGGATTAGGTCCCATAAAACCGGCGCCTCCCCATACTACGTATCCTAAACGGTTGGCTACTTTCTTCCACCAGTTACTTCTGTCGGTATTGAACATCTGTCTATATTCCAGTATTGCAAGATGTGATGACTTGTCGCGGAACTGTCCCATATAGTAGCCTCTGAGGTCGAACGGAGTACCGCTAAGTACATACTTGTTCAGAGGTATATTATTGCCAAATACGTTTTTGCTCTGTACTGTCCATGCCAGGACTTTTCTTTTACCTACCGACTTGTACTGGCGGTAGTCGAATTCCAAACGGTAGTAATTGTCGTCGCCTCCTAGCCATTTCTGATACATTATACCGCGGAAATCAAAATACAGACCTTTATACGGATTGGCAGGAATATCACGTGTGTCATAGCTTAACAGGAATCCCAGACCGGAACTGAAATTGCTGTACCCGTCTGCAGTACCTCCGGCCTTTATGTAGTTCTTGTCTTGTGTTATACCTTCAGCCACATTCATCATGTGATCGTAGTTTAAGTCAATCTGCGGACCGGCAAAGAAGTTGCTCTCTTTTATGCGGAAAAGAAACCATGGATTAACTTGTATTCCGCTGTATTTGTATTGGCTGGTTTCTTTACCTCTTATGTAGTTTTTGTTAGTTGTATATCCCACTCCATAATAATTCTCCTGGGTGTTCTTGTATATGAATTGTCCGAAGATACGGAATTTGTCGTTCTTGAAGAATAATTGAGGTTTCACAACTATATTCAGTCCTCCACTGAACATTAATGCTACGGAGGCAGGAACTACCGAACGCTTCATGGTACTGTCCTTTGGATTCATGCTGAAAGTTACCAGGGCACTACCACCTACCAGTAGTCCGAAGTCCGGAGTATAGCTAGGACCTCCAAGAATATTATAATGTACGTTTCGTTGAGCTTTTTTTTGTCTTTTGAGTTCTTTTTTACTTAGAACGACTGTTGTATCACTGGCAATATGAATACCTTGTTTTACAATCTCGGCTTCTTGTCCTAAAGTCTTCATTGGAAGCGTTATTAAACACGCCATGAGCAATAATGTAGGATATAATTTCATTCTGTCTGTATATATTTTGGTGCAAAATTACGAAACTTACTCAATAGTTTGATGTTCTTTTGATAATACTTTTTGGTTTTTATGATGTATTTCTTTTTAAATGAGTTGCCGAGTCTGAAAAATTACCAAAAAAAGGATATGTAGTTTTGTTATTAGAAACCATTTCTTTAACTTTACATCAATCAATAATTTAACATATAAAAAACATGACAGTAATAGACAGATTTTTAAAGTATGTGACTTTTGATACCCAGTCGGACGAGAATACAGGTGTTACTCCAAGTACTGCAAAGCAGATGGTTTTTGCAAAATATCTGCAGCAGGAACTTCAGGAACTTGGACTTGAAGAAATATCTCTTGATGAAAACGGATATTTGTTTGCTACTTTGCCTGCAAATATAGACAGACCTGTTCCGGTGATAGGATTTATCGCCCACATGGATACAAGTCCTGATATGAGCGGCGAAAACGTAAAACCTCGTATAGTAGAGAATTATGACGGAACTGATATAGTATTATGTAATAAGGAAAATATTGTTCTTTCTCCTTTGCAGTTCCCTGAATTGCTTGACCATAAAGGTGAAGATCTTATTGTGACAGACGGTCATACGCTTCTTGGTGCAGATGACAAGGCAGGTATCGCCGAGATAGTTTCTGCAGTGGCTTATCTGAAAGAACATCCTGAAATCAAGCATGGAAAGATCAGAATCGGTTTCAATCCTGATGAGGAAATCGGCCTGGGAGCACATAAATTCGACGTGGAGAAATTCGGTGCAAAATGGGCTTATACAATGGACGGTGGGGAAGTTGGAGAACTTGAATTCGAGAACTTCAATGCTGCAGCCGCTAAAATTGTGATAAAAGGAAGAAACGTTCACCCCGGATATGCAAAAAACAAGATGATAAATTCAATGCTTGTAGCAAATGAGTTTATGTCTATGCTGCCGGCTGATGAAACTCCCGCCACTACTGAAGGTTACGAGGGTTTCTATCATCTGATAGGCATGAAAGGTGAAGTGGAACAGTCAGAACTTTCATATATCATCCGCGATCATGACAGGGAAAAATTTGAAAACAGAAAAGCTTTTGTTGCTGATTGTGCAAACAAGATTAACACCAAATATGGCAGTGAAATTGTAGCTGTAGAACTTAAAGACCAGTATTACAACATGCGTCAGGAAGTTGAGCCGCTGATGCACATCATTGACATTGCATTCGGTGCGATGAAAGAAGCCGGGGTAGAGCCTAAGGTTAAGGCTATACGCGGAGGTACTGACGGTGCGCAGCTGTCGTTCAAGGGACTTCCTTGTCCTAATATCTTTGCGGGAGGATTGAATTTCCACGGAAGATACGAATTTGTTCCTGTACAGTCTATAGAAAAGGCTGTAAAAGTAATTGTGAAAATAGCTGAGCTGACAGCAAACAGATATTGATTATAACTGGCAAGGTCTCACTATAATGGTGAGCCTTGTCTGTTTCTCTTTATAACCTTACAAATATCAGAAAATCCAAACTATAAATTTAATACCTTAATACTTATGAAAACTACTCCATTTACAGAGAAGCATATAGCGCTTGGAGCTAAGATGCATGAATTCGCAGGTTATAATATGCCGATTGAATATTCAGGAATTATAGAAGAACACCTTACTGTGTGTCAGGGTGTTGGAGTCTTTGATGTTTCGCATATGGGAGAATTTTGGGTAAAGGGACCATCTGCACTTGAATTCATTCAGCAGGTTACTTCGAACAATGCTGCGGTACTTACTCCGGGAAAAATTCAATATACATGTTTTCCGAATGAAAATGGCGGAATAGTAGATGACCTTCTGGTTTATGCCTACGAACCTGACAAATATATGCTTGTGGTGAATGCTGCAAATATAGAAAAGGACTGGAACTGGTGTGTTTCGCATAACACAGTCGGTGCAGAATTGGAAAATTCGTCCGACAATATCGGACAACTCGCTATACAGGGACCTAAAGCCATTGATACATTGCAGAAACTAACAGATATTGTTCTGGCTGATATTCCTTATTATACTTTTAAGGTTGGCGAACTTGCCGGTGTGAAAAATGTCATTATATCAAACACAGGATATACCGGTGCGGGAGGTTTCGAACTATATTTCTATCCGCAGGATGCAGAGAAAATCTGGAATGCAGTGTTCGAGGCAGGTGAGGAGTTCGGCATCAAACCTATAGGTTTGGGAGCTCGCGACACTTTGCGACTAGAAATGGGATTCTGCCTGTATGGTAACGATATAGACGATACCACCTCGCCATTAGAAGCAGGGCTGGGATGGATAACAAAGTTTGTTGCCGGAAAGAACTTTACAAATCGTGCCGCACTGGAGAAACAAAAGGCAGAAGGAGTTTCACGCAAGCTTGTAGGTTTTGAGATGATAGACAGAGGTATTCCAAGGCACGGCTATCCTCTTACTGATCTGGATGGAAACGTTATCGGTAATGTTACATCGGGAACAATGTCGCCAACACGCAAGATAGGTATAGGCATGGGATATGTCAAGGCAGAATTCTCCAAGCCGGGAACAGAAATATGTCTGGACAATCGTGGCAGAAAACTTAAAGCCATAGTAGTCAAACCTCCTTTCAGAAAATAAAAGTATTGTCTTTTTGATATTATTAGGCGGAAGTTTATGTGATATTTTGCATAGACTTCCGCTTTTGCTATTATTTTATTTAGTATTTTTGCGGTTGTAATAACTATTTATAACGATTATGTCTCATTTGGCTCCTTTAATAAGCGATTTGGCCCTGATATTGATATGTGCCGGTATAATGACTCTTGTGTTCAAGAAGTTGAAACAGCCATTGGTATTAGGTTATATTGTCGCCGGATTTCTGGCCAGTCCACATTTTACTTTTACTCCTTCTGTAACAGATGCTGAAAGTATTAAAACATGGTCTGACATAGGTGTGATATTCCTTTTGTTTGCTCTTGGTCTTGATTTCAGCTTCAAGAAACTGATGAAAGTCGGTGGTTCTGCGGTGATTTCGGCATGTACCATTATACTGTGTATGATAGCAGTTGGAATATTCGTAGGTTGGACTTTTGGTTGGAAGCAGATGGATTGTATATATCTGGGAGGTATGCTTGCTATGTCGTCCACTACCATTATATATAAGGCTTTTGATGATTTGGGTATACGGCAACAGAAGTTTACCGGTCTTGTATTGAGTATTCTTATTATTGAGGATATTCTGGCAATCGTACTTATGGTTATGCTATCTACAATGGCTGTAAGCAAGAATTTCGAAGGTATGGAGATGGTAGGCAGTATTCTGAAATTGGTGTTTTTCCTTATCTTGTGGTTTGTAGTTGGCATGTATCTCATTCCAACATTTCTCAAACGCTCGCGTAAGTTTATGAGTGATGAAACACTTCTTATTTTCTCCTTAGGTATGTGTTTTGGAATGGTTGTACTTGCTTCCAAGGTAGGCTTTTCTCCAGCATTCGGAGCTTTTATTATGGGGTCTATACTTGCCGAGACACTCGATTCTGAACGTATTGAAAAGCTGGTTGCCCCTGTAAAGGACTTGTTCGGTGCCATATTTTTTGTGTCTGTAGGTATGATGGTCGATCCAAACCTTATAGTTGAATATATATGGCCGATTGTAGCTATAATAGTAGCTATCTTGTTAGGACAGACCATATTCGGTACCGGTGGTGTACTGCTTTCCGGACAATCTCTCAAAACGTCTATGCAGTGCGGTTTCAGTTTGACACAGATAGGTGAGTTTGCCTTTATCATTGCCTCGCTTGGGGTAAGCTTGAATGTGACTAGTGATTTTCTGTATCCGATAGTCGTTGCCGTATCTGTAATAACCACTTTTCTGACACCTTATATGATTCGTCTTTCTGTTCCTGCATATAATTTTGTTGATAAACGTATGCCACCTAAGTGGAGAAATATGATAGAAAGATATTCTGGTTCTACACATCCGGCAAATTATCAGAGCAATTGGAAATCGTTGATTTATGCTATAATTAGAATCACTGTGATATATTCCGTTCTGACTATAGCAGCTATTTTTATATCATTCAGTTTTATTCTTCCTTTATTTATAGAAGCTTTGGGTGACAGGTGGGGACGCTGGGCTGGTGCGGCCATAACGATAATTCTCATATCGCCTTTCCTGCGTGCCATGATTATGAAGAAGAACCATTCTATAGAATTTAAGGCTTTGTGGAAAGACAGCAGGTTCAATCATGCTCCTCTTATATCTGTAGTTATACTCAGAATAGTGATAGGTGTGATATTTGTTATTTATATTATAAATCATTTGTTTCAGGCATCCGTAGCAATAGTAGTTGGAGTAGCAATAGTCGTGGTGCTTACAATGATATTCTCACGTTTCCTGAAAAAACAGTCCATTCTGATGGAGAGGACTTTTGTTCAGAATATGAGGTCGAAGGATATGTTCATGATTTATAGAGGCAGTAAAAAGCCTGAGTACGCAGGACGATTGCTCGATAGGGATATACACTTGACAGATATAAAGATTTCGGCAGATTCATTGTGGGCAGGTTTGACCCTAATGGAACTTAATTTGGGAAAAAGATTTGGAGTTCATGTGGCATCAATCATACGTGGTACGCACAGAATCAATATTCCGGGTGGACAGACAAGGATATTCCCGGGTGATACAATTCAGGTTATAGGTTCCGACTCGCAGTTGTCGGCATTTGCCGAACATGCAGAAGCTATTTCAGAGGGTTGTGTGGATGATGACTTTGAGAAGAAAGAAATGCTTCTGAAACAGTTTGTCGTGACCGAAAATTCAAAATTTGTAGGAAAGACTATCCGCGAAAGTGGAATTAGAAACAAGTATCACTGCCTTGTAGTAGGAGTGGAATCTTCCGGCGATATGTCATTGCGTCAGCCTGATGTAGATGCAGAATTGCAACAAGGTGATATCGTTTGGGTAGTGGGAGAGGAGTCCGCACTGAATGCCTTATTCGAGGATTGATAGTTTATTCATGTATATAACACTTAAAAGACTAAAAAAATATATCTGAAAAGACTGTATATTATTTAGATATTAATACGGTTTTGTATCTTCGTAATAATATTAACCTTATCTTGATTTTATGTCTTTATACAGTTTTTTCAGATATCTGATATATTCTTTTCTTTTTGTCTTTATCATGTCTTCCTGTTCGCGTCGTGACGATGCCGATGTGAAACGTGCAGTAAACGTTTTGTCGATGGTGAAAGACATGTGCGATAAAGACAGTTTTCCAAAGAATGATTCTATTCTGAATTTTTCAGTCAAGGTGTTTTCTCGTGAGGAGATGGATTCCTGTCTTGCTATGGCCTATTTTTATCAGGCCCGAATTCAGCATAAGAATTTTTATCTTCTCAGGGCGATAGACAGTTATGTCATGGCTGGTGAATATGCCGGGTCGGACAGTATGCTTCATTTTAAGATTAATCTGGAACTGGCGAAAATATACCGTTTCAAGATGAGGCATGATATGGAAAAGTCATACATAAATTCGGCTGAACGCTTGTTGAAGTCACTGCACGATTCGTCGGCAAACATAGATTTTCTACATGAAAAGGCATTATATTATCTGAATAAAAAAGACATGCCGAAGGTATATTCCACTTTAAGGAAGGCATTGGCATATTTATATGATAAAAACGATAATACTAAGTCGGATATATATAAACATTTGTCGGAGGCATATATGGCTTCTGGTAATTCTGACAGCGTAGTGTATTTTGCCGACAAAGGTCTGGAATTGGGGCCGGTTCCCCAGTTGAAGAGTGAACTGCTAATGTTGAAAGGATTGGCATACACTTTGAATGGGAACTCAGATTCTGCAGTACATTATATAGTTCCCAATATGTATAGTGTAGATATGTCTGCACGTATAAAGTCGTATAGGGCAATGTCTGAAATGTACGACAGTCTTGGAAAACTTCCTCAAGCTTATGATTTTCTTAAGAAATATACTGTAACTCTTGATTCTCTGATAGAAGACAGGCGTGATGAATTTATGGAAAAAATGCATGGCTTACATGAATACAACATCCAGAAAAACCGTGCCAACAAGGCTGAGATGCAAGCAGCCTCAAGTCGGTTGATGTTTTCAAACTTTGTACTTGCCGCATTATTTGTCATAATGTTTTTATCTGTATTGCTTCATCATTACCGCTCAAATAAACGTAAACTTACAGAGCGTTTGAGAGAGGAGACATGTTTGAAAATGGAAGAAACGTTGAAGTGTAGGGATATGGAAATATCGCTTGCACGTAAACAGGAAGAACTTAAACAAAAAGAGATTGAGAAACTGAATAAAAATATTGATTATTATAAACAACTTAACAATATCACTCTTCCTGTGATTATGAGGAGACAGAATGCTCAGGGTGCACTTCATCTGACTGATGAAGACTGGAAGATTATAACAGGCAATACTGATGCTTGCTTTGATATGTTTACAGAGAGACTGAAGAAACTTTGTCCTCAGCTTACAGATGATGACATACGTTTTTGCTGTCTGGTAAAGATGGAACTCTCCATGTCCATGCTTTCTGAGATATACCATATTGCAAAGGCTAGCATATCACGACGCAAGATGAGGCTGAAAGAGAAAATAGGAATAGAGAATACCAGCTTCGACGAGTTTATTATTGATTTCTAGTATATTTGCTAAAGTTTCAGGTAAAGAAAACGGCTGTAAATCAAATTATTTACAGCCGTTTTCTTTATTTTTTTAGACCTCTCCTATATCGAACTTCTCAGGATGTTTCCCCTTGAAATCTTTGAAGTAGAGTTTTATTTCGCGCATGTCCTTATCTATATCGCCTGTAGGCATGATAGCCTTGTTGGCATAGATGCATTTTTTCTGATAATCTATACCTATAAGCACAATAGGTATATTTGCGCCGCTTGCTATGTAATAAAAACCTTTTTTCCAATTAGGGTTTGCCGAACGTGTACCTTCCGGAGTTATTGCCAAATGGAATTTCGGACTTTTCTTTATCAGCTCCACTGTCTGCTCTACCAATGAAGTGCGTTTGCTTCTGTCTACTGGTATTCCACCCATCCATTTGAACAGGTATCCCAGTGGGAAGAAAAACCAGTCTTTTTTCATAAGAAACCCTGATTCACGGCCTATGGCACCGATGAACAGTTTTCCTATTATCAAGTCCCAGTTAGTGGTGTGTGGAGCAGCACAGATTATACATTTGTCGTAATCGGGAACATTGACTTCAGCCTTCCATCCCAATAGTTTGAAGTAAATAAAACTGAAAAGCGCTTTCTTCATTTCCTCCTGTCAGTGGCTTATTTTTCGTTCAGCTTGTTGAACACTTCTTCAATCTGTGTATTGAAATCCGATTTCAGCTTTTTGTAGAAACCTTTTACATTTCCTGGTTCAGTATGGCTGATTCGGCTTATTATATCTGAACGGAGGTTTAGTGTCTTTTCTACAAGGTTTGCGATATCTTCACGTCTTTCACCTTCGGCGTTCATGCCTTCTATAATACACATACCAACAGTTACCTCAGAAATATAGTTCACATGTTTTTTCAAGTCTCTTCTACTAGCCATAATTCTATGATTTTAATTGATTAATAAAAAATATTTTGTCGTAAAGATAATGTTTTTGTTGGAATATATACCTCTTTTTGTCAAATATTATTCCTGTCGTGTATTTTTTTTTATCCGTCATTTTCGTATTTCCGAAAAAAAGGCGAAATTTGCACAGAATGTTGAAAAAGCATCTGAAATAAAACGCCAGCACGTTATGATTAAAACAATAGGGCGTTTTGATTAAAATGACAAAGCGTTTTTAAAAAACGTATAACTGCTCAAAATAACATACACCTTATATAAATAAATTTTGAAATTATGACAAAAAGTGCATTACAAATTGCAAGAGCTGCTTATCAGCCAAAATTACCAAAAGCCCTGACAGGTGCGGTTGCAGTGAAGGAAGGTGAAGCTACTCAGTCTGTAGCCGATCAGGAAGCTATCAAGAAGTTGTTCCCTAATACTTACGGAATGCCTTTGATCCAGTTCGTAGAAGGACAGGCTCAGAACACTGCAGAAATGAATGTCGGTGTTATCTTGTCTGGTGGACAGGCTCCTGGTGGACATAACGTTATCTCTGGTCTTTTCGACGGTATCAAGAAACTTAATCCTAACAACAAACTTTACGGATTTATCCTTGGTCCTGGCGGTCTGGTAGACCATAACTATAAAGAACTTACTGCTGATATCATCGACGAATACCGCAACACAGGTGGTTTCGATATCATCGGTTCAGGTCGTACAAAACTTGAAAAAGAAGAACAGTTCGAAAAAGGTTACGAAATTTTGAAAGAACTTGGTATCAAGGCTTTGGTTATCATCGGTGGTGACGACTCTAACACTAACGCTTGTGTATTGGCTGAATACTATGCAGCTAAGAATTATGGTGTTCAGGTAATCGGTTGTCCTAAGACTATCGACGGTGACTTGAAGAACGAAATGATTGAAACATCATTCGGTTTCGATACAGCTTGTAAGACTTACTCTGAAGTTATCGGTAACATTGAACGTGACTGTAATTCAGCTCGTAAATACTGGCACTTCATCAAATTGATGGGACGTTCTGCTTCTCACATCGCTCTTGAATGTGCTCTTCAGACTCAGCCAAATATCTGTATTATCTCTGAAGAAGTTGAAGCTAAGAACATGTCACTTGACGATGTTGTAACTTACATTGCACAGGCTGTTGCTGACCGTGCTGCTGCCGGAAACAACTTCGGTACAGTTCTTATCCCAGAAGGTCTTATCGAGTTCATTCCTGCTATGAAGGCTCTTATCGCTGAATTGAACGACTTCCTTGCTGCTAACGGCGAAGAATTCAACAGCATCGAACCTAACAAACAGCGTGAATATATCATAAGTAAACTTTCTGCAGCAAATTCAGCTATCTATGCTTCTCTTCCAGAAGGTGTTGCTCGTCAGTTGTCACTCGACCGCGACCCACACGGAAACGTACAGGTATCACTTATCGAAACAGAAAAACTTCTTTCTGAAATGGTTGGCAAGAAACTTGCTGCATGGAAGGCTGAAGGTAAATACGTAGGTAAGTTCGCTGCTCAGCACCACTTCTTCGGTTACGAAGGACGTTGCGCTGCTCCATCTAACTTCGATGCTGATTACTGCTATTCACTTGGTTATACAGCTTCATTGCTTATCGCAAGTGGTAAGACTGGTTACATGTCATCAGTACGTAACACTACTGCTCCTGCTGCTGAATGGATTGCAGGTGGTGTGCCTATCACAATGATGATGAACATGGAACGTCGTCACGGCGAAATGAAACCAGTTATACAGAAGGCTCTTGTTAAACTTGACGGTGCTCCTTTCAAAGCATTCGCCGCACAGCGTGAAGCTTGGGCTAAGGAAACTGCATATGTTTATCCAGGTCCTATACAGTACTTCGGTCCTACAGAAGTTTGCGACCAACCAACAAAGACTCTTCAGTTGGAACAGGCTAAATAATATCGGTTAATGACTGATAATAAATAATTGCCAGGAATCACCACAGACAAGCAACAGAGTATGTATGCTCCTGTGGTGATTCTTTTACTATAGTATATGTACTTGTAATTTAATTCTCTGTTTGATTTTATAATATTAATTTTAACCATGATAAAAGAACCGAAAGTTTCTGTGGAGAAGAAGGTTTCAAAAAAGCCTGCCACAAGGCATAAACCGTTGCAAACAGCAAATGGCAGAAGTCGCAAACCGGTTAGGACTAAATCTTCCACTTCAAAGAAACAGTCACAGTCTGTAAAACTGTCGGATACAGCACATTACGTATTAATGGCAGTCGGTGCATTGATATTCGTGGTCGGATTTTATTATTTCTTCATACGTCCGTATTCCTACAGGTGGAAGCCGTGTTACGGAATGAAAGCCTACGGAGTTTGTCTGCCATACGGATATGCAGTACATGGAATAGACGTTTCCCATCATCAGGATGAGATAGACTGGCAAGCATTGAAAAGTGTCCAGTATGCGCAGTTTCCAGTACGCTTCGTATTTATAAAAGCTACAGAGGGAGGAGATTTTAAGGATAAGGCTTTCGACTATAACTTTTCCGAAGCTGACAGCACTCATTTTATACGTGGTGCCTACCATTTTTATAATCCTAACACAGATCCTATAAAGCAAGCGGATTTCTTTATAGACAATGTAAAATTGAAAGCGGGTGACTTACCTCCGGTACTTGATATAGAGAAAAGGCCTAAGGATGCGGTGAAGTTGAAAAGAGATTTGTTGATATGGCTTAATAGAGTGGAAAGGCATTATAAAGTAAAGCCGATATTATATACTTCTTATAAATTCAAGAACAAATACTTGTCCGATTCTGTTTTTAATACATATCCTTATTGGATTGCACATTATTACGTAGATTCGGTGAGATATGAGGGGGAATGGAAATTCTGGCAGCATACGGATGTCGGTACTTTACCTGGAATTAATGAGCAAGTCGATCTGAATGTATTCAATGGGTCAATGAGTGATTTACTGGAGTTGACTATTAAGGAATGATATAACAAACAATTAATAACTAACACATATTATCTTCATTATTATGAACATTCTGATGAACATTCTATGGATAATCTTAGGTGGGTTATTCGTATGTCTGGAATATGTTGTTTCCAGTTTCCTTCTTATGATAACTATCATAGGAATTCCTTTTGGTCTCCAGACCTTAAAGTTGGCAATGCTTGCTCTTTTCCCCTTTGGAGTAAAAGTTCAGAGTACTCCAGCCGAAGGTGGATGTTTGAATGTATTCATGAATCTCTTATGGATTCTATTGGGCGGAATATGGATTGCTCTTACTCATTTACTTTTCGGGGCATTATTATGTCTCACAGTGATAGGAATACCTTTCGGTATGCAGCATTTCAAACTCGCTGGACTGGCTTTGACTCCGTTTGGTAAAACTATATCATGAGATACTATTTATTTTTTAACCATTAATACATTTAAAATTGATGACAAAATTCTCTCGTGCGTTCTGGACAGCCAATTTGTCGGAACTTTTTGAACGTATGGCCTATTATGCCATCTTTATCGTAATTACACTTTATCTATCTAACACATTAGGCTTCAACGATATTGAAGCGAGTCTTATCTCAGGTCTTTTCTCCGGAGGGCTTTATTTTCTTCCTATGTTTACAGGAGCTTTTGCTGACAAGATTGGTTATCGTAAGGCTATACTGATAGCATTTACGCTCTTAACAATAGGATATCTTGGATTGGGTATGCTTCCTGTCATGCTTGAGTCTGCTGGTCTGGTAGAGTACGGCGAAAAAACTCATTTCACAGGACTTGAAACAAGCAGTCTGCGTCTGCTCATTGTGCCTGTAATGGTGATACTTGTGATTGGAGGTTCCTTTATCAAATCTATAATTTCTGCTTCTGTGGCCAGGGAAACAACATCCGAGACACGTGCGCGCGGATATTCCATTTTCTATATGATGGTAAATATCGGGGCATTTACTGGTAAATGTTTTGTTGATCCTATGCGTTCGATAGTAGGTGATGAGGCTTACATATATATCAATTTCTTCTCTGCTACGTTGTGTTTCATCGCTCTCCTTACCATATTCTTTTTCTTCCATTCTGCCAATACATCGGGTGAGGGAAAAAGTATGGCAGAAGTGTTCCGTGGTTTGGGAAAGGTGTTTACCAACGGGCGCCTCCTGTTGCTGATATTGATAGTAACAGGCTTCTGGATGATACAGCATCAGATGTATGCCACAATGCCTAAGTATGTAATCCGTATGGCTGGTGAAACTGCTAAGCCAGGGTGGATTGCCAATGTAAATCCATTCGTTGTGGTAATATTTGTGAATATAATTACTCAACTTATGGCAAAGCGCAAGGCTCTTACATCAATGGCAGTAGGAATGTTCCTTATCCCTCTTTCTGCATTGATTATGGCATCCGGAAATTTGTTTGAAGGAGATATTTTTGGTATGCATCCTATTACGGTGATGATGATTGCCGGAATTGCAGTCCAGGCACTTGCTGAGTGTTTCATATCTCCACGATACATGGAATTCTTTTCATTGCAGGCTCCTAAAGGTGAGGAAGGACTGTATCTCGGATTCAGCCATTTGCACTCATTCCTTGCTTCAGTAATTGGTTTTGGTTTGTCAGGTATTCTTCTCACAGCATATTGCCCTGACCCTGCACTTTATGATTCTGTAGAAGCGTGGAAAGCCGATGCGGCCAATGCACATTACATCTGGTATTGGTTTACTGGTATCGGTGCGGTTTCGGCTATTGCACTTATTATTTATGCCAAGGCTACAAAGAATGTGAAATAAGAAATTTTAATAAGATAATATAAAAGACGCATAATGAAAAAGGTCTTGTCTTGACCAGTCATTATGCGTCTTTTGTTTTGAAAACGTTTTACAATATATTTTCAAATACTTTTCATCTCATCTTATCGGTATGATCACCCCATTATAAGTTTCACTGCTGCCCAGTTGTTCTTTTCTCGATAGTGTACAAATTTCAGTCCCAGACTTTCACCTTTACTACGGATAGCATCAATGTCTTGAACATAGAATCCGCTCATATATATTTCAGAACCTTCGTGCATGCATGCAGTATAAGCGGCCATATCGTTTAGAAGAATGTTTCTGTTGATGTTTGCTATTATCACATCAAATGGCTTGCGTCCTTCGAGAAGTGATGCATCACCTAATTCTACTGTGATATTGTTGATGTTATTAAGTGCTATGTTATCGCGAGAATTGTTTACACACCAGTCGTCGATGTCAATAGCGGTTACAGGGTCTGCACCTCTCATGCTTGCAAGGATAGCCAGAATAGAAGTTCCGCAGCCCATGTCGAGTACCGATTTACCTTTCAGGTCGGCGTCAAGCAATTCTCCAAGTATAGAGCTTGTTGTCTCGTGATGTCCAGTTCCGAAAGCCATTTGCGGATTAATGACAATATCATATTCAGCTTTAGGATAGTCCTTGTGGAACGTACTGTGTATCACGCATCTGTTGTCTATCACTATTGGCTGGAAGAAATTCTTTTCCCATTCTTCGTTCCAGTCTTTGTCTTCAGGTTCGGTTATGGTATAAGTGATTTCAGTTTCTGAAACAGGAAAATCTGCTATTATACTTTTCAATGCATCTTCATCAAAGAGTGATTGCTGTACGTATGCCTGCATACCACCTTCGCATTCTACAAAACTTTCAAAACCTGTTTCTGCTATGAGTGCTGACAGAATGTCTGTTACGGTTTCATTGCATGGATTTACAGTAAATGTAACTTCGAAGTATTTCATATTCGGATTTTTTTGTTTTATTTATAGTGCAAATATACTCAAAATAGGGAAATCCCTATGATATATTAGGGAATTTCTATATCGAGTATGATATTATCATATTATATTTGTACGTAAATAAAAGTATGACGAAATAAACTTATAAACTAAAAAAACAAAAAGATATGAAGATGAGAAGAAAAGTACTGGCTTCCATGCTGTTTGCTTTCCTGCCGTGGTTGGCAATGGCTCAGAGTACTGACGACCTTTATTTTATCCCAAAGAAGGAGAAAAAGACTGAGGTGAGTCAGAAGGTTGGAGTAGTACCTAAGGAAGTCTCAAACAAAACGATTAACGAATTGCCTTCGAATACGGCTATAGTTGTTAAAGATGTAAAGGGAAATGTGCGTGATGTTGACGAGTACAACCGTCGATATACATCTCGTGACAATACATTTACCTATGATAATGATACTCTCTATATCGAAGAAAAACCATATAGTGAACGTGGTGAGTGGGTAAATGGTTTCCAAGGTTCAGACATGGACTATGAGTATGCAATGAGAATAGTACGTTTCCGTAATCCTAGATATGCTATTCCTATAAGTAGTCCTCTTTATTGGGATGTAGTTTATGGAGCTTTTCCTTCATGGGACTGGAATGTATATGATGATGGCATGTACGCTTATATTTTCCCTACATATACAAACAGTTTGTGGTGGGACTGGAGATGGTCATACGGTTTCTATGGTCCAGGATGGGGATTTGGTTTTGGATGGCATTCTCTATGGTACTCTCCTTGGTATTATGGTGGATGGTACTCACCATGGTATGCCGGTTATTGGGGTGGATACTGGGGAGGTTATTGGGGAGCCGGATGGTATCATCACCACCATTATCCTTATTATGGATGGAACAGTGGTTGGTATCGCTCAGGACATTCAGACTACAGACCGGGCAGATATCAGTCGTATAACAGGGGTAATTCAATTGCCGGTTCAGGTTCGTCGTATACCAGACGACCACAATCATCATCTGCAATTGCTACGAATAGAGCTAATACGGCAACCAGACGTGCGTCTGTTGGTAGGGTGGTAACAGGTAGTAATACTAGAGGTGAAGTTACACAGTCTGTAAGACCGGGTAGAACTGCTGTAAGAAATCAAGGAATATCAACTGGTACAAGTACTGGCGGTACACGTGTAAATTCAAATAATATGTATACACGTCCTAATACGGGAACATATACACGTCGTAGTACTACTAATATTGACAGAACTGGTTCGAATTATAATCGCCCAAGTAGTACCAGACGAAGTTCGGACTATTATAACAATAATAATAGCAATACAAGAAGTACTTTCCAGCGCTCGAACACAACTTCGTCAGGAAGCAGTTTCAGCAGAAGTAGCAGTAGTTATAGTAGGTCGTCTGGAGGTTCTGTATCCCGTTCAAGTGGTGGCGGCAGTCGTCGCAGATAATCAATAGGTTGTTCTTCATAAATTTAGAATAATGAAAAGGATAAATATTTTTGCTATATTGACAATGTCCGTATCGGTATTGTTGGCACAAACACAATATGATGCAGCCCGTTTAACAGGAAATGAACTTAATGGAACAGCTCGTTTTGTAGGTATGGGTGGCGCAATGGGAGCTTTAGGAGCTGATATATCCGTAATAGGAACAAATCCTGCAGGTATTGCTTTGTTCAGGAGTCATAATGTTGCAACTTCATTTGGCTTTAACAAGAATATGACAAGCAGTACGTTTAATGGTACCAAAGTAAATGACAGTCGTACAAAGGCGTCATTCGATCAGATAGGTTTTGTCTATTCAAACAAGATTGGTAACAAGACTAATTTGAGGTATCTTAACTTTGGATTTAATTATCACAAGGCTGCGAACTTTAACAGGCAATTCACTTCAAAAGGTGCATTGAATGGTTCTTCTTTAAGCTGGCAGATGACTGACATGATGATTGGTGCAGGATATGGTTCACAAGAAAGTTATGATAATGTTCTTGATGCTGATAATCCATATACATCAGAATATTTTTATGGAACACCATTCCTTGGTGCTATGGGAGCCAGAACAGGACTTGTTGACGGCAGTACAGACGAACAAGGATTCTATATGATGGGATGGAACGGTGATATGGGTGAATACTATAGTCGTGAAGAAGGAGGTATCAACCTGTATGATTTCAATATGTCTTTCAATGTTCAAGACCGTTATTATTTCGGTGTGACACTGGGTGTGTATGATGTAAATTATAATCGTTATTCTTCATATTCGGAAACTCTTCTTGATGATAATGGAGCAGATAACGGTAATTTTACATTGAACAACTGGTTCAGTACTCGTGGAACTGGTTATGACTTGAAGCTTGGATTTATAGCCCGTCCGTTTGAATATTCTCCTTTTAGAATAGGTTTTGCAATACATACACCTGTTTGGTATATGCTGACAGACAGATATACGTCAACATTAGGTACGGATATATTTGCTATGCCTGAACCTTATACAGAAAACCTTTCGGACTATCTGAATCCGGATTATGTGTGGGACTACCGTATGCGTACACCGTGGAAGTTTAATGTGAACATGGGTACTACGTTCAGTGGAGTATTGGCAGTAGGAGCAGAATATGAATATTCTGACTATTCTTATATCAATTATAAGGACTATAATGGCTACGATCTTTCCAACTCGAACATTGCTACAGATAAGTATCTTAAAGGGGTACATACATTAAAACTCGGAATGGAAGCAATGCTTACACCGTCATTCAGTTTCCGTGCGGGATATAATTATATAACTTCTGCATTTAAGGATGGTTCAGTCCGTTATGTGCCGAACGTTGAAACAATGAACGATAAATATATCTGGTTTGATGAAACACGTACTGATCCTGAATATCATAATATCAAGGCACGCAATACCATAACCTTAGGATTAGGTTACAGTGGCAGAGTAATATATGCTGATGTTGCTTATAAATACGATTTTTATAAGTCAGACTTCTATATGTTCGACGATTATCAGTTTGCTAATGATGGAGTTACAGTTGTTGACAGAAACAATTCAGCATTGGTCGATCATAACCGTCATCAGGTATTGTTTACTGTAGGTTGCAGGTTCTAATCATTTTCATCTTTCATATACAATATCTTTTGTTTCATCCGGCCTGTTTTTTTATCAGGTCGGATGATTTGTTATATGCGGATATAAGTATTACATTTGCATTATATATAAAGGTGTAATTCTATGAGACATATTTTATTGTTTATATTTTCATTCATACTTTGTTGTTTTGTGGTTTCATGTAATTCTGCCGGTAATTATTCAGCAGACGTTTCAAGTGATATTGCGGCTTTGTTTGAGCGTGCCGGATATTACGAGTCTGAAGGAGATGCTGAAAATGCCATGATATGTTACCTTAGTGTTGTTGACATGTTGAAAGAAAAACAGGATACGGTGTTGAAGGTTTCTGCATATACCCGGTTGGGAGATTTTCATTTCAGATACGGAATGTATGAGAAAGCGGTAGAGAATCACCGTGAGGGGTACAACATAGCCCGAAGGATAGAAGATGACAGACTTTTGTGCGAGTCGGCTGCAAAGTTGGGACTGGATTATATGATGCTCAATCAGAAGGACACTGCCTTATATTTCATGGACAAGTATCGTCAGGTTGCCTTTGCAAAAGGCTTGCAAAATGTTTTCAAGGATGAATATGGACTGTTTGCTCTCAATCCGCAAAAAGATGATTTTGCCTCTTTGGTAAATACTGTAAAGGCAGATTCGCTGGGCTGTTTGAAGCGCAGGGAACAGCTCATTTCGTTGGAGGCTGATTTTTTGCACGAAAAGTATTTGCTGAGGAAAGAGGAAACTGAAAAAAGCAATGTCGTGAATGCGGCCAGTGCAATATTGGTTTTCGGTATGTTGTCTGCATTGTCTGTTTGCTTTTATCGTGGCAGAAGAAAAGCTGAAAATAGCCTTTCCTATGCTATACAAGAGAATATATGTAGAAAGAATTATTTTGACAATCGTGAATCGGACTTGTGCCAACAGGAAAAACAGTTGAAAATGCGCGAGTCGCAATTATTGTCCGAGACAAACATCATTGCAGTTACACTGATAAACAGGTTGAAGTCTTCACCCTCGTATATGCCTGTTAAAACACCTGACGAATGGAATTGCCTTTTTTCATTTGCTGAAACATTATATCCTGGATTCTCTGAGACGATAGATTCTGCAGACGGATTGACGGAACGTGACAGGGAAATAAGTTGCCTTACTAAACTGGGATTTACTACAGGACAGTTGGCTGTATTTTATGGAATATCACCTGGTTCAATTACTAAGGCTAAATTCAGAATTCAAAAGAAAATAGAGGCTGGCCGTGTCTCGGAAATTTCTGCCCGAATGGCCTGAATGTCAAGACGGGAGAAGGTGTTGTACAGCAAATGTCTGCATCGCTTTCTCGAAGCTTTGATGTAAATCCATTGTTTTTCAGATAGATACGTTCTGACTCCGGTTGGTACTAATGTCCGTATCGCTATTGTACGATTGGTTGATAATCACACTAACTTTGTCTGAAAAACAGAGTAAATTATGTGTGCTTACAAACGAGTTAATCTGATTTGCGGACTTATAGCGTTTCTGATATCTGCTGTGGTTTATATTCTCACGGTAGAACCGTCCGCCAGTTTCTGGGATTGTCCTGAGTTTATTCTTTCGGCTTCGCGCCTGGAGGTCGGTCATCCGCCTGGTGCTCCATTCTTTATGTTGGCTGGTAATGTGTTTTCTCTTTTTGCATCTTCGCCGCAGGATGTGGCGTATTGTATTAATGTGATGAACGCACTTCTCAGTGCAGGATGCATATTCTTTCTGTTTCTCACTATAACGTATCTTGCGTCGTCGCTGATATATGCCGGTAAGGCCAGAAGCGAATATACGTCGTCTTCAATAGCCTTGATTATGTTGTGTGGATTTACCGGAGCCCTGTCGTATGCTTTTACGGATACATTCTGGTTTTCGGCGGTAGAGGGGGAGGTATATTCTTTTTCATCATTTCTCACGGCCCTTACGGTATGGATTATTCTAAAGTGGGACGAAGAGTCCGCGAGTGTTTTTTCCGATAGATGGATTGTCCTTATGTCATATATAATCGGTCTGTCAATAGGAGTGCATTTGCTTAATCTGTTGTGCATTCCCGCTGTCGGACTGGTAGTGTATTATCGTAAATTCTCCAATTATGGTCTAAAAGGATTATTATTGTCGCTTGCCGTCAGTATGATGGTCATAGCTGTAGTGCTATATGGAGTAGTGCCGGGTGTAATGAAGATGGCAGGAATTTTCGAACTGTTTTTTGCCAATACACTCGAAGCAGGATATAACATAGGTATGATAGTCTATTCCGTGATATTATTCATATTACTTATTATATCGTGTATTGAGAGCGTGAGAATGCATGATATCCGTGTTGTATTGTTATTGATATATCTTTCTGCATTGATGTTGGGGGTTACGTTTCAGGGTAGTATGCCACTTACGCTGTTTATATCGTTTGTGCTTGCCGCTGTGTTATGGTTCTTTTACAAGAAAACCGCTCATGACAGGTTGTGGCGTATGTCGTATGTAGTCAGTTTCTGCATGCTTATGCTTACTGTTGGTTATAGTTCGTATGCCCTTATACTGACACGTTCGTCGGACAATACGCCTATGAACCAACAGTCTCCAGAAGATCCTTTTACTCTTCGTGATTATCTGGGGCGCGAGCAGTATGGTGATACTCCATTGCTTTATGGTCAGTCTTTTGCATCTGTACGTGCCTTGAAGGAAAAGGATGGATATCTGATGTACGATTATGAAGAAACAGAGGATATATATAGAAGGAAGAACTGGACGACAGATACTGCCAAGACTCGTAAGGATGAGAAATATGTGGTCACAGGAAGTAAAATCAGTCCTAAGTATGAGGACGTCACTTGTATGCTTTTTCCCCGAATGTATAGCGAAAGTCATGCGGACCAATATCAGGCATGGATTCCTGGAGGTATGAAAGGAAAGCAGGTTACTTTTTTTGATAAGGCTAAGGGTGAAAATGTGTCTGTAAAGGTTCCTGCGTTTATGGATAACCTGAAGTATTTTCTTTGTTTTCAGGTTAATTATATGTATTGGAGATATTTCTTTTGGAATTTTGTAGGACGTCAGAATGATATTCAGGGTAATGGAGACAGGATAAATGGAAACTGGATTACGGGAATTGGTTTTATTGACAGATTGTTCGTTCTCGATAATGAGTTGCTTCCGTCGCATCTGGAAAATAATAAAGGTAGAAATGTATATTATGCATTGCCACTGATATTGGGACTTATGGGTATCGTGTGGCAATTGAGAACAGGTGCTGTCGGAAAACGTCAGTTTAATGTCGTGATGATATTGTTTTTCATGACAGGTCTGGCTATTGTTCTATATATCAATCAGGTTCCTATGCCGCCCCGTGAAAGGGATTATGCTTATTCGGGCTCTTTCTATGCCTTTGCTATTTGGATAGGTTTGGGTGCCGCAGCCCTCTTTTATACCATAAAGGCAATATTCAGTAGGATAACAGATTGCGTGGGAATGACTTTTTCTGCAGTGATATGTGCAGGTCTTGTACTGTTGATTGTTTCGCAAACATGGGACGATCATGACAGGAGCAACCGCTATCTTTGCCGCGATATGGGATATAACTATCTCAATACTCTTCAGGAAGAAGGAAATCCGATACTGTTCGTGAATGGTGATAATGAAACGTTTCCGCTATGGTATGCACAGGAAGTTGAGGGAGTGCGGACTGATGTTAGGGTGTGCAATCTTATGTACCTGACCGGTGGATGGTATGTCGACCAGATGTGCCGCCCTGCACATTCTTCTCCAGGTTTGCCTGTATCCTTCGAAAGAAAGTATTACAGAGACGGTGTGAACGATGTGGTGCGTGTTAATCCTGTAACAGGATATACCGATGATGGGAAGCCGGTCCGTATAAAAGATCAGATAGAAGCATATTATAATGACCATCCGGGGGAATATCCTTTTGGCGAGGATCCGTGGGAATGGAAAAACATAGTCAGATACTGGCTTACCTCTGATGATGAATCCATGCGATGTATCCCGACGGATGAGATACACTTCAGCATTGATGAAGATGCCGTAAGGCGTTCGGGAATGTATATTCCAGAGGATATTGAAATACCGGAAACCATGACAGTGAACCTTAAAGGGAGATCATATCTGACAAGAAGCGGTATTATACTTGCCGACTTGATAAGCAATTGTAATTGGGAACGTCCTCTTTACGTAGCCAAATCGATGCAGATAGGTGAGTATCTTGATTTGGATGATTACCTTGTGCTTGAAGGTATGGCTCAAAGGATTGTTCCGTTCAATGCGCGAAAACTCGATAAAACGGTTGATGCAGACAGATGTTATGAAAACATAATGAATCAATATTTATATGGAAACCTGTCAGACAATTCTGTCTATTTCGATGAGACGAACAGACGAATGGCTATCACCATGCAGAGAATGATATGCGGAGCTGCGGAATGGATTAAGTCTAACGGAGATTCGGTACGAAGCTCAGCTATGGCATCAAGATGTTTGGACGAAATGGCAAGCAAAGATATTATCCTTGAAAAATATTCGTGTGCCGACCGCCTGGTATTACTCTCAGAATCAGAAACTCACGACGGTATATATCGTGATGTGATGAATTCACGTATTGAATATGCTTTGTGGTATCTTTCGTTTGCTGATTCTGATTTTGTTGAATATTCGGATGATTTCTTACGTATTCTTTACAATATAGATTTCAGTACCGTGGACAGTAGATATAGTGATGTGTTGAATATGTCAAGAGAAAGATTTTTATCGTTGGGGATGGATGATTATGCGGATTTTGTAAGCAAAATGAAACATAGCAGCGATATTCGATTATTTTCAGAATAACTACAGTTTTATTAGGGTAGAAAGCTGTTTTTTGTAAGTATTAATATAGGGTGTTTTCTGATATGTACATCATAAAATTTATCAATAAATTGAAATACAGATAGATAAGTCTTTTACGTGTACATCATAATTTTTATCGGCAATAGTGTTTTGTAAGTATCTTTGCATACGTAAGAAACACAAAAACACCCATATATTTTCATTCTATATCTTTAATCGCTAGAAAGCCGTATCTTAATATCATTGCTCATGGATATTATTGATACGGCTTTGTTTTATTTTCTGATGTCAATCGTTTTCATTTTCCTCTTCCTCATCTTCTTCGAAATCAAAATCGAAATCATCAAAGTATTCAGGGGTAAAGAAGTCATCCAGACTGCGCCTGTCTTTTTTTGTCGGACGGCCTGTTCCTCTTGCACGGTCAATGAATCCGCTGATTTTACTCATCTCAAGAAGTTCATACTGATCTGGTGTAGTGACATTTTCCATTATTTCAGGAACAAGTTTGGCACCTACACGCTTTTCTATAGCTTGCAAAACTTTAAATGAATATGTTATTGGAGATTTCTTTACATTGATGATATCCCCTGGCTTTACCATTCTTGAAGGTTTTACCTGAGCTCCGTTAATACAAACTCTACCTTTTTTGCATGCATCAGCAGCTATGGTTCTAGTCTTGAATATTCTTGCCGACCACAACCATTTGTCAATTCTTGCTTCCGCCATAATTATTTGTTGTTATATTGGTTCATGGTAATATTGAGTCCGGCCAGACAAAAACTCTTTATAATTTCGCCTGCAAGTTCTATTCTTTCAGGAAGTATTTTTCTGGCTTCATCATCAAATTCACCCAAAACAAAATCAATCTGTCCTCCTTTTGGGAAATCATTACCTATACCGAAACGCAAGCGTGAATAGTTTTGTGTTCCAAGTGTTGCCGCTATATGTTTAAGTCCGTTATGGCCGGCATCACTGCCTTTACCTTTTAGGCGTAGGGTACCTATTGGCAATGCCAGATCGTCTACTATAATAAGAACATTTTCCAGTGGTATTTTTTCCTGTTGCATCCAGTAACGTACAGCATTTCCACTAAGATTCATATAAGTAGATGGTTTGAGCAATACTAGTTGCCTGCCTTTTAATGACATGTTTGCAACAGCACCATAACGCTTGTCGCTAAAAACAATATTGGACGCCTTAGCAAGGGCGTCCAATACCATAAATCCTATATTGTGACGGGTGTTACGGTATTCATCACCGATATTTCCCAATCCTACTATCAGATATTTCATTAAATACGGATTTGTAATGTATTAGTTGTTTAAACTATTACTTATTTCTTACTAGCAGCTGCTGCAGCCTGAGCACCACGAGCAGCACGAGTCAATTTAACTGCACATACGACAGCTTCTTTTGCGTTCAAAAGCTGCAATCCTTCGTAGTTCAAATCTCCAACTTTAATAGTTTTACCAAGACCTAAGTTAGTAACGTCTATTATGAGTTTTTCAGGGATTAAGTTGTATAAAGCTTTAACTTTAAGTTTACGAACCTGCAATGCTAATTTACCACCGGCTTTAACACCTTCAGCAAGACCTTCCAATTTAACAGGAACTTCCATTACGATTGGGTTAGTTTCATCAATCTGCAAGAAATCCACATGAAGAATTCTGTCAGTTACAGGGTGGAACTGAATGTCTTTCATGATAGCAGTTACAACCTTACCGTCAATATTCAAATCAACTACGTAAATGTGTGGTGTATATACCAAATTACGTAAACCATCGTTAGTAACAGTGAAGTGTGTTGCTACCTGATTTCCATTTTCATCTTTGTTGATTCCGTACAATACGCATGGAACACTGTCACACTTACGAAGTTCGCGAGTAGCTTTCTTGCCTGTTTCAGTTCTCAAAGAACCTTTAATTTCAATTGATTTCATTTTCTTAAAAATTTTGTGTTACTCTAAATTAAGTTGAATAAAAAATTGCTTAATTCGCCATCACACGATGTGGTATACACACGATGAATTTAAAAAAGCGGTGCAAAGATATGCCTTTTATTCTAATTAGCCAAACAATGTATCGTTTTTCTTCTTTTTTATTTATATAATATAGTTCTTATTTGATTATAATATTTATTTCAAAAGTCTATGTCTATTTTAATATCAGACGATGATTTGAAATCATTTCCTTCCCCATTTTCAGCCAAATTGCTGTTGTCGACAGTAAAATCAGACGTCTTATTTTCCTCTATAAATTTAATGGCCTCTTGAATACCGTTTAAAAATTTCTCGAAATCCTCTTTATACAAGAATATTTTGTGCTTTTCGAAACTTACAGCAGGGGAGACACCTTCACCGGAAATAACCTTTTTGCTTTCTGTGATTGCAAGAAACATATCATCTTTCTTGTTCTTTCTTACATCAACATAATAAATTCTTTTTCCGGCTTTAATTGCTTTTGAGAATACAATCTCTTTGTCTGTTTCAGTCATACTTTTCTTTTTTAAATCTTCCATAGTCACTATATATAATAAATAAATCGTGCCCAAAGTTGAATATTTTTTTTTTATGTACAAAGAAACTATGTATAGAATTTATTCTAAAAGTGAAAAAAAATAGAAAAATACGTACTTATGTTGTCAGTAAGGAATAAAATGATTAATTTTGTCCGCTGAAATTTCATCTTATTAATATGATAAACAGAGTTCTTATTCGTCTGAAAATAGTTCAGATTATTTACGCTTATTATCAGAATGGCGGTAAAAACTTGGATACTGCAGAGAAAGAGTTGTTCTTCAGTTTATCCAAAGCGTACGATTTGTACAATTATCTTTTGCTTCTTATGGTGGCTGTAACGCGGTATGCTAATAAGAGAATTGATGCTGCGAAGAATAAATTGGCACCTACAAAAGAGGAGTTATCACCTAACATGAGGTTTGTTGAAAACAAGTTCATTGCCCAACTGGAAGCTAACAACGATCTTAATGCCTTCGTTGTAGCCCAAAAGAAAACATGGGATAATGAAGAGGATTTCGTTAAGTCTCTTTACGAAAAAATCCAGCAGAGTGATATATATGCCGAGTATATGTCTGCAGAGACAACATCATACGATGACGATCGCGAGTTCTGGAGAAAAATATATAAAAATATAATTTTCAATAATACAGAGCTTGATGAGGTACTTGAAGACCAAAGTCTTTATTGGAATGATGATAAAGAAATAGTAGACACTTTTGTTCTTAAGACAATCAAGCGTTTTGATCCTAAAAATGGTGCCAAACAGGAACTTCTTCCAGAATTTAAGGATGAGGAAGATCAGGACTTTGCGCGCCGTTTGTTCCGTCGTGCCATAATGAATGCCGAATATTATCGTCATTTGATAGGTGAGACGTCCAAGAATTGGGATTTGAACCGTGTAGCGTTGATGGATGTTGTGATAATGCAGATTGCACTTGCTGAAATTCTTAGTTTCCCGAATATTCCTGTAAATGTATCATTGAATGAATACGTTGAGATTGCAAAACTTTACAGTACTCCTAAAAGTGGTGGATTTATCAACGGTACATTGGATGCAATAGTTAACAAATTAAAAAAGGAAAATAAGCTGACAAAATAATGATATATTTGTCAGCGAAACTTAATACTAATCAAATTAAATAAAGAAACTATGAACTTATTGACAGTAATGCTGCAAGCTCAGGGTGGAGCAGATTATTCTTTCCTGATAATGATGGTGGCTATTTTTGCCATTATGTATTTTTTCATGATTCGTCCTCAGAACAAGAAACAGAAGGAAATTGCTAATTTCCGTAAGACTCTTGAAATAGGTCAGTCTGTTATTACTGCCGGAGGTATTTATGGCAAGGTAAAAGAATTGGAAGATAATGCTGTGGTAGTTGAAATAGCTCCAAGTGTAAAGATAAAAGTAGATAGAAATTCAATCTATGCTGATGCTCAGGCACAGGTAAATAAATAAAAACTATTTTGATATGTTGTTCGGTAAAAAGAACATCAAAGATATTTTTAGAGACATTTTTGAAAAAATCAGAAACTTCCTGCTTACTGAAAAATGCAGGGAGTTTTTGATTTTTTCTTTTTTTGTTGCTGTTTCATTTGGTTTTTGGATGTTGCAGACGCTTGATGGAACCTTCCAGACGGAATTCAGTATACCTTTAAGATTAAAGTCTGTACCAAAGGATGTTATAATTACGTCAGATTTGCAGAATGAAGTAAAGGTTAAGGTTGAGGATAGAGGAACCGTTTTGTTGAATTATATGCTTGGACGTTCCTTCTTGCCCATATCGATAGATTTTGCAGATTACGATAATTCTTCCTCTAGTGTACTGCTGTCTTCTGATGATTTGCGTAAGAGAGTAGCTTCGCAGTTAAATCCAACTACAAGATTGCTGTCGGTTTCTCCAGATTCCATAGGATTTATATATTCACGTGGTGATTTTAAGAAAGTTCCGGTCTCAGTTAGCGGTGATATTGTTCCGGCAATGCAGTATTATGTATCTGATATAACAATTGTTCCTGATTCAGTTGTAATATATGCGCCAGCTAAGGTGTTAAAAAATATTCAGACTGCATATACTGTACCTCTTGAGTGTAAAGACATTTCTGGGAAAACATCATTACGGACATCTTTTAAAAAAATTGATGGTGTGAAATATGATCCCCAGTTTTGTGATGTTTCAATTTCTGTTGACATGTATTCTGAGAAAACAGTTGATGTTCCTGTTGTAGGTTTGGGATTTCCTGATAATAAGACACTTCGTACTTTCCCGTCAAAGGTAAAAGTAACATTTAAGGTGGGGCTTTCTGATTATTCGTCAGTTCAGTCATCGGATTTTCTGATAGGGGTGCGATATGATGATGTAATCAATTCAGGTACAGACCATGTAACTTTAGTGGCTACAACCACGAATCCGGCAGTGTCAAATATAAGGGTAAATCCTTCAAGTGTAGATTATTTGATAGAAGAGACGGTTAAAATTAAAAGATAAAAATAATGAAAGTCAGATTGGGTATTACAGGTGGTATAGGAAGTGGAAAGTCTTTTCTCTCAAAATTGTTGATTAAAAAAGGAATACCTGTTTTTGATTCAGATTTTGAGGCTAAAAGGTTGATGCTGACAGATGATGAGATAATATTCTCGTTGAAATCTTTGTTAGGAGAGCATGTGTATCAAGATGGGGAAATCAACAAGCCACTTTTGGCCTCGTATATATTTACATCTGCTGAAAACGCTTCAAAAGTGAATTCAATAGTGCATCCTTATGTAAAAAATGAATTCTTAAAGTGGGCAGATCGTTATTTTTTGTTGGGATATAATATAGTGGCTATAGAGAGTGCTATATTGTTTGAGGCTGGCTTTAATGATATTGTGGATAAAATAGTTATGGTCCATGCCCCACTTGAAATTAGAGTTGACAGGGTAATAGAACGTGATAATACCAATAGAGAAAAGGTTATGGAGCGTATTAAATCACAAATGGATGACGACGTCAAAATTTCAATGTCTGATTTTGTTATTGAGAATGACGGTAGGTTTTTGCTTGACAGCCAGGTTGACAAACTTATTTCAGAGTTGCAGCTTATAAAAGATATTTAATATCTTGTGTAATTCGAATGTGAGTTGTATTTTTGTTCGGAATTTATAAATAAAAATGATAGAAATATGTTGAAAACAATTTTGGCCATATCCGGCAAACCGGGATTATATAAGCTTATTTCGCAAGGAAAGAATATGCTTATCGTTGAGTCTGTAAGTCCAGACAAGAAGCGTTTACCAATTTATGCTTCTGATAAAGTTATTTCGTTGGGTGACATTGCAATGTATACTGATGCTGATGAAGTTCCACTGTCTGAGGTTTTTGAGGCAGTAAAGACAAAAGAAGGTGGTAACAAGACATCTTTGGATTATAAAAAGGCATCAGCAGAAGAGTTGGGTGAATTTATGGCAGAGGTACTTCCTAATTACGATAGAGACAGAGTTCATCTGAGTGATATAAAGAAGCTTATACAGTGGTATAACCTATTGGTATCAAATGGTATTACAGAATTTGTAGAAAAGGCTGAGTAAACTTTATAGAAGTATTTACGGAGATATAGGGAGCTACCGCTAAATGCGGTAGCTTTTTTGTTGTTCCAAATTCATCTCGATGCAGGGGATAAAAAAAAGAGTCCCATAATCAGGACTCTTTGTAGAGCGGAAGACGGGGCTCAAACCCGCGACCCTCAGCTTGGAAGGCTAATGCTC
>NZ_CALDPF010000006.1 GCF_937912035.1 uncultured Bacteroides sp. | reverse complement strand
TTACCCGCTCCACCTTTCTGCGTGGAGATTGCCACATAAGTTGCTTCTTTCATTTGTCTGATAATTTATTTGGTTATACATCTGTCCGGTAGCGGTAGCGTATTGCCATTCATACATACGCACGCACTTCCATTTATTTATTCACTCTTTAATCCGGCTGTGCCTGCGGGCATTCATCGGTCTGTCCAATCACCCACGCCTTTATCCGTCCGCATGGACGTGTGCTTGGAAAACCGGCTGAATATGTACACCTGTTTTCATCCGTTTGGATTGATGTCCGAACATCTGGCGGAAGGAGTGTATTTTCAGTCCCACATCCGAATCACGCTGCAAATAAACAATGAATTTTCAGTACTTGTATCACTTCTCCGGCAAGTGGCAGCATGTTGCGCCGATTGGCATCATTCGGCACACTTACGCCTCTGTCAGACACGGATTTATCACCCTAACTTTGCACCCGAACGGCAGGGTACGCAGCCGGTGGCGCAGCCCGGAGTTTGAAAGGTATTCCCCCAATCCGTCCGGAGGCGGATTTTTATGTTCACCTGAACATAGCAAGGTATGTTTTCAGCCGCTCAAAATATTTTGAGCATCCCGGAAAACGCCTTGCCCTTGCAGGGGGCGGGCTTTCCCTCCGAAGTCGGGAAGCCTTTCAAACCTGCGGTATCTGTGCCCCGAAGCAGCGGCTTATGCCGTCAAACCGCTAAATCCAATTTTAAATGAGTGAAAAAAAGAGTAAGGCAGGGAGAAATCCCAAAATTGATCCGGCGGTGTTCCGCTACACCGTCCGTTTCAACGAGGAGGAACACAACCGTTTCCTCTCCATGTTCGAGAAATCGGGTGTTTACGCCAAGTCGGTTTTCATCAAGGCGCACTTCTTCGGGCAGTCTTTCAAGGTGATGAAAGTGGACAGGACGCTGGTGGACTACTACACCAAGCTGTCTGATTTTCATGCGCAGTTCCGCGCTGTCGGCACGAACTACAACCAAGTCGTGAAGGAATTGCGTTGCCATTTCTCCGAGAAAAAGGCGATGGCGTTGCTCTACAAGCTGGAAGGGCAGACCGTGGAACTCGTGAAACTGAGCCGTCAGATTGTGGAACTTTCAAAAGAGCTGGAGGCGAAATGGTCGCAAAAATCAGTGTAGGAAATTCGTTGTACGGCGCACTCGCCTACAACGGGGAGAAGATTAACGAAGCGAAAGGGCGGCTGCTCACCGCCAACCGCATCTACAATGACGGTTCGGGAACGGTGGACATCCATAGGGCTATGGAGGATTTTCTATCCTTCATGCCCGCACAGTCGAGGGTGGAGAAACCGGTGGTGCATATATCTCTCAACCCGCACCCGGAGGATGTGCTGACCGACACGGAGCTTCAGGACATCGCACGCGAGTATCTGGAAAAGATGGGCTACGGCAACCAGCCGTATCTTGTGTTCAAACACGAGGACATCAACCGCCACCCCCTGCATATCGTGACGGTCAGGGTGGACGAAAACGGCAGGAGCATCGACACCCGAAACAATTTCTACCGCAGCAAGCAGATTACACGTGAGCTGGAACAGAAGTACGGGCTTCACGATGCGGAACGCCGGAATCGCCGTCTTGATACACCGCTGCACAAGGTGGACGCTTCGGCAGGCGATGTGAAGAAGCAGGTAGGGAACACGGTCAAGGCGTTGAACGCTCAGTACCGTTTCCAGTCGATGGGTGAATACCGTGCCCTCCTTTCCTTGTATAATGTGACGGTGGAGGAAGCGCAGGGCAATGTGCGCGGAAGGGAGTATCATGGGCTGGTTTATTCTGCCACAGACGATGCCGGCGACAAGGTGGGCAACCCTTTCAAGTCCTCGCTCTTCGGAAAGGCTGTCGGCTATGAATCCGTAGAGAGGAAATTTGCCCGTTCCAAACAAGAGATTAAAGACAGGAAGCTCGCCGAAATGACGAAACGCACCGTCCTTTCCGTGCTGGAAAACACGCATGACAAGGAGAAGTTCGTTTCCCGGCTCAAGGAGAAAGGGATTGATACGGTGTTGCGCCATACGGAGGAAGGGCGCATCTATGGGGTCACTTTCATTGACCACCGCACGGGAAGTGTGCTGAACGGCTCACGCATGGGCAAGGAACTTTCCGCCAATGCCTTGCAGGAACACTTCACGCTGCCTTATGCCGGACAGCCGCCGCTCACGCTTTCCATTCCGGTGGAAAACGGGGAAGATATGTGCGGGCCGGCCGTTTCCGGGTATGATGACACGGAGGGCGGCATGGGCTTGCTCTCTCCCGAAGGTCCGGCGGTGGATGCCGAGGAGGAAGCCTTCATCCGGGCGATGCAGCGCAAGAGGAAAAAGAAGAAGCGCAAGGGCTTGGGAATGTAACAGAAGTATCAACAATTAAAAATTTTCAACGTATGTCACAACAAGAAGACGATTTGAGGGCACTGGCGAAAATCATGGATTTCCTGCGTGCCGTGAGTATTATTTTAGTGGTCATGAACGTGTACTGGTTCTGCTATGAAGCCATACGGCTGTGGGGCGTGAACATCGGCGTGGTGGACAAGATTCTGATGAACTTCAACCGCACGGCGGGGCTGTTCCACTCCATCCTGTACACGAAACTGTTTTCCGTCCTCCTGCTTGCCCTGTCCTGTCTGGGCACGAAAGGCGTCAAGGGCGAGAAAATCACTTGGAGAAGGATTTGGACGGCACTTGCCGCCGGGTTCGTGCTGTTTTTCCTGAACTGGTGGATACTGGCGTTGCCGTTGCCTGTTCCCGCAATCACGGCTTTTTATGTCCTGACTATCGGCACGGGATATGTCTGCCTGCTGATGGGAGGTCTTTGGATGAGCCGCCTCTTGAAGCACAACCTGATGGACGACGTGTTCAACAACGAGAACGAGAGCTTCATGCAGGAAACGCGGCTTCTCGAAAGCGAGTATTCGGTCAATCTGCCGACGCGGTTCTATTATAAGAAGCGTTGGAACGACGGTTGGATAAATGTCGTGAATCCTTTCCGCGCGTCCATCGTGTTAGGCCCACCGGGCAGTGGAAAATCCTACGCAGTGGTGAATAACTTTATCAAGCAGCAGATTGAAAAAGGCTTTTCGATGTACTGTTATGATTTTAAGTTTCCCGACCTCTCGACCATTGCCTACAACCACCTGATGAATCATCCTGATGGATACAAGGTACAGCCGAAGTTCTATGTAATCAACTTCGACGATCCGCGACGTTCGCACCGTTGCAATCCCATACACCCGGATTTCATGGAGGATATTACGGACGCATACGAAAGTGCCTATACCATTATGCTCAACCTCAATAAGTCGTGGGTGCAGAAGCAGGGGGACTTCTTTGTGGAATCCCCGATTGTCCTGTTTACGGCGATAATATGGTTTTTAAAAATCTATGAAGACGGCAAGTATTGTACATTCCCCCATGCGATAGAACTACTAAACAAAAGGTACGAGGATGTATTCACCATTCTGACAAGCTATTCCGAACTTGAGAACTATCTGAGTCCGTTCATTGACGCATGGAAAGGCGGTGCCAGTGAGCAGTTAATGGGGCAGATTGCATCTGCCAAAATCCCGCTGTCCCGACTGATAAGTCCGCAACTCTATTGGGTAATGTCCGGCAGTGACTTTACGCTGGATATTAATAATCCCAAAGAACCGAAAGTGTTATGTGTGGGCAACAATCCCGACAGAATTTCAATCTATGGAGCAGCATTGGGACTCTATAATTCGAGAATCGTTAAACTCATAAATAAGAAGAAGCAACTCAAAAGTTGTGTGATTATTGACGAGCTACCAACTATCTTCTTTAAAGGTCTGGATAATCTTATTGCCACGGCACGAAGCAACAAGGTCGCAGTCGTGTTAGGTTTTCAGGATTTCAGCCAGTTAAAGCGTGACTACGGAGACAAAGAGGCCGCTGTAATCATGTCAACTGTCGGCAATGTATTCAGCGGTCAAGTAGTAGGCGAAACGGCTAAAACATTATCGGAACGGTTCGGGAAAATCCTGCAAAAACGAGAATCCATGAGCATCAATCGCAATGATACATCCACTTCTATCAATACCCAACTGGACAGTCTTATACCTGCCAGCAAAATAAGTACGTTATCGCAAGGTATGTTTGTTGGAGCCGTAGCTGACAATTTTGGTGAAACGATAGACCAGAAAATCTTCCATGCACAGATTGTTGTGGATAATGAAGCTGTGCAAAAGGAAACGGCAGCCTATCAACCTATTCCCGAAATCAGCAGCTTTCTGGACGAGGACGGCAATGATACAATGGAACAGCAGATACAAGCGAACTACCGACAAATCAAACAGGATATTGTCGAACTGGTAGAGAACGAACTGATCCGTATTGAGAATGACCCGGCACTCAAACATTTATTGGGAGGTAATGAAGGAGAACAGGCTTAATCCTGAAACGGCGTTCTAACAAGATGTTTCCCACAGCACATTACGGCAATCCCGGAAGCTACGCAGGCTTTACTTCCGCAGATTGCCGTAAAGAGCCGTTTTTCAGGAAAGGACAAAAGCATGGCAGACCGGCCTGTCATGCTCTTGCCTATTCGATATATTTCAAAAAAAATATCTGAAAGTACAGAATGAGGAATATTACAAGTAAGACTGATACATTGAATCTGAAGTAAAGCTATCGAAAGACCATTCCAGAAAAGAAATATAATCATATATATGCAGAGAATAAATTAGTTTTCATACCTTTGTAAAATAAACTATTGTAATGCATATAATATCAATTTATGGCACGTGCTGACCTTATAATAGAACTCGTAAAGAGTGTTGTCTCTGGCGATAAAAAAATGTTTCGCCGGGTGACGGAGTCTATTATTGCAGAAGAGCGTAATAAACAACATATCGTATTGGCCAATAGGCTAGAACAAGAACTGAATGCTTTAGTAGAACAAAATGCACTTAATATACCACCGAATAAAGAAAATGTAACAACATCATTAAATGAAATTGAAAACTATCTTGTTGAACTTAAACCTTCCAAACGAATTGAGGAGCTTATATTACCAATTCATATTGTGAAATTATGCAAGGAACTTGTAGAAGAACATTATCGTTCCGACTTACTGCGTTCTTATGGCTTGGAACCTCGTAACCGTATATTATTAAC
>NZ_CALDPF010000005.1 GCF_937912035.1 uncultured Bacteroides sp. | reverse complement strand
ACCGCACCGGGGAGGTAAGCGTATCTGTTGCCAGCGAAGCCAAGCAGCTGAATACCTGGCGGGTATCGGATTACACACCGGAATACCGGGAAACCCGCTCCATTGGAAAGCGTAAGCTGATGACTCCGGATGAAGTATTACGCCTTCCCTTAGACCAGGCTCTTATCATCCTGCGTGGTCAAAAAGTACTAAAGGTTGGGAAATATGACTATACCCTCCATCCGGAAAGCAGGAAACTAAAAGAAAGCCGGGCCAGCGACCATATTCCGGCATGGCGACAGCTTCCGGAAACAGAAGAACCGGACTTTTTTAATTTGATGAAACCTAAGCCGAAACCCAAAAAACCAAAAGCACCAAAGAAACCTCTGGCCTCTGCTGTTAGGGAAAATCCTTTTGCTGATGTTCCGGATGACCCGCCAACCCTCTTCCCTTCCGAGGAAGAATATACAATTATAGTTACAGATAAAAAATCCATAATGACATAAAACTAAAAAGGAGATTAACCAATATGCCTAATACAACAAAATCTGAAGATATGAACACTAATTTGCTCACTGAAACTGCTACTAACAACGATGCCTCCATTCCCAATGTACCTGCTTCTCCTATCAAGAGAACTGCTCCTTCTTCCATTCTTACGCTAACTGCAGATGCCGACGTGGAAACTCCTGAAAGCCGGGAAGACACCATCTGGCACGAACTGCAGAATGCGTATCGTACCCGCAAAGTAGTGACCGGAATATTAGGCGGCATTGAAAGAATAGAGGGTTGCGGAACCATTGCCGTCATTTACTACAAAGAAATGCGCATTGTAATTCCTCTTGCGGAAATGATGATCAATCTGGTCGAAGACGAAGTTCATGATTATGGTGAACTCATTCAGAGACAAAATAAGATTCTTGGCAATATGCTTGGATGTGAGATTGATTTCATCATTAAGGGACTTGATAACGCCAGTCGTAGTGTAGTTGCCAGCAGAAAAGATGCAATGCATAAAAAACGCCAGATTTTCTATCTGCCGGATTCCACTGGAATTTCCCGTGTATGTGAAGATCGTATTGTTCAAGCCAGAGTCATTGCCGTAGCCGAAAAAGTCGTCCGTGTAGAAATCTTCGGTGTAGAATGTTCCATTCTTGCCCGAGACTTATCCTGGGATTGGCTGGGCGATGCTACGGAGAGTTTCCACGTCGGTGAACAAATTCTGGTTCGAATTTTGAGTGTAACTGTAAATTCTTTACAGGACATCACCGTAAAAGCTGATGTGAAGAGTGTCAATGGTAATACCAGCAAAGCCAACTTAAGCAAATGTAAGATTCAGGGCAAATATGCCGGTGTCGTCACTGATATTCACAAGGGCACCGTCTTTGTCCGACTCCATATCGGAGTCAATGCCGTAGCGCACAGCTGCTATGACAACCGTATGCCAGGCAAGAAAGATGAGGTCAGCTTTGTCGTAACAAGAATTGATGAAGAACGCAATGTTGCAGTCGGACTGATTTCAAGGATTATCAAACAGAATATATAAAATTATATTTTTAGTTTACATTTATTCTCTTTTTTGCTTTTTACCTAACATAACCGGTTATAAAAATACATAAAAGGAGAACTTAATATTATGGCTACAACAGTAAGACGCGCCCCTTCTGGGGGATTAAATGTCAGAAGTTCCGCAGCCGGAACAAAAGTAGCGACTTTAAATGAAGGCGATTTAATGTATGACATTCCAAACGTAGCAACAGTAACAAAATCTTTAAATGGTACTTCCTATGTCTGGGTTAAGGTTCATTACTACCGTTCCAATGCTAAACCTGCCACAGAGGGAGAAGGTTGGGTAACTACAACACATGCTACTGCAGTTTCGAGAACTGTCCCTTCCATTTCCAGTACATTTTTCTCAAATTCATACCTGAATCAATATGAAATGTTAGTAAATGCTCGATATATTTACAAATATCTGAGAGATAATGGATGGTCCAGTGATGCAATTTATGCCACATTAGGAAATATGGAAGCAGAAAGTACCATCAATCCAGGTGTATGGAATAACTTAAATGATAAATCTGGTGTCTATGGATTGGTTCAATGGAATCCTTCAACCAATCTTACAGATTGGCTCGACCAAGAGAATAGAAGCAACACTATTCTTAATCAGCTAAATAGAATTTTGTATGAAGTAGCTCATAATGAACAGTGGTTAAAAATCATGAAACCTACTATGACATTTACAGAATTTACAACTTCTACAAAATCATGCTCTGTTTTAGCAGAATATTTTCTCAGATGTTACGAAAGACCTGGAACTGAAAATAGCGAAACACCTATACGTCAGGCTAACGCTAATAAATGGGCTACGATACTGGGCTATTTAGTATAAAATAAATTTATATAGTAACATAATATTCGAGGGTATTGTATCTCCTATATACAATACCCCGAATATCTCTAAATTTTCATGTCCATTCTAAAAAACATATACAAATATATTTTCTAGATTAAATAACATAATTACCAAATCCATAAAATAAGTCTACCAGTCTTAATGTACGTCTTAATGTTATCTCTCCATATCTGAAATACGCACTTCTGTCATCAATTTCCAGTAAATCTTCCATATCTTCAATCTCATAACGGCTTAGTTCTTTTTCAAGTCTCAGGTCAAAATTTTCCTGCCAATCCTGCTGCTCATTTTGAAGTTCTTCCAATTCTTCTTCTGATAATTTTTCCTGACATAACTCATAAATTTTATTCATCTCTTTTTGACAGCCTTCATAATAAGCGACTGCCGCTTTCCTATATTCCTCATCATTTTTTAACCAATAATCATATGTTATGTCAATCAAATAAGAAAGTGAATCTAGATATTCCTGTCTTATATTACTATTTTTTGTAGTTTCTACCGAAATCTCTGTAAATAAAGGGTTCTCTATAATCCATTCATGAACTGCTTTTTCTGTATAATCGTGCCATTCTACATCCGGACTTTCATAATAGAAATTATTTATTTCCCTCCATGTCTTTTCATCTGATATTATGTCATACAAATAAAACGTATACTGATCTGCCATTCGCAATGCTTCATCGAAAACCATCACATCACCAATATAATGCAATTTTCCTATCCTGCCTGCATCACACCCACTAATTTGTCGAAATAAACCATTCTTTTTAAATAGATCCATTTCCTTATTTGAAACTGACATTCCACGTATCTGCCCCTTCCTGTATCTGAGGACAATATAATCATAGTTTTCCAATTCCACAACTACCTCTGATATCATGTCTCCATCTAAATCTACAACCGCAAAATAAATCACTTCCTTACGTTCTGCATAAGGCATCTCTTTTAATAGACCATACCCTTCATTACTTTTGATTACTTCTGTATACTCCCCCTGCTCTCTTATAGTGCAGAACATTTCTGTTTCATTCAACAGCACAGAACTAAATGCCTGTGCCACAGACATCGGTTTAGTTTCTTCCACCTTAACTATTTCAGAACTATCTGTTTTCTCCGGCATATCCGTATTATTTTCGTCTAATTCTTCTTTTTGACTTTCATATCCACTTTCCATAACTTTAAATTCCGGCTTTATTTTGCCGCATCCCATAAACAACACACAAAAAATATGTATACATAATATCATAAAACTTCTTTTTAACATTCCTTGACTCCTCCAACAATTTTATATAAATCTCGTTTCCATTC
>NZ_CALDPF010000004.1 GCF_937912035.1 uncultured Bacteroides sp. | reverse complement strand
CTCTATGTTGGCTTCTGTGTTATTATACAGTTGCTCAAGCAAAGAAAAAGAAGTCTCATTGAATTCAGAAGAACTGTTGTCTTTAGATGTATCTACATTGGACGACAAGGAGTATGATGTCAACCTGTCAGAACTTATGGAATCGGTGGAGATTATACAGTTGGACAACTCTACAGAGGAGGCGTTTACAAAGATATGGAAGGTCGTAATAAGTGAAAACTATATAATGACCCTCATGGCAAACACTCCTGTAAAACTGTTTGACAGGTCTAATGGCAAGTTCATAGGGAATATCGGAAAGATAGGGCAAGGACCGGGAGAATATAATCTGATAAGCGAAGGAACAATAGATGAGGAAAAGAACAGAATATACCTTACAGAGGCTTTCAAGAATCATGCCTATGCCTATGATATGGAGGGAAACTTCATAAAGGACGAAACTTTATACTTTCCTGAGAGAATCATGTGGAACGAAGTATACATAAACAATGACAATATACTTGTATTCATGCTTCCTTTTCTTGCTCATAAGACGAACCCCCGATATAAAAAGGCTGACAAGAACGTATGCTGGACTCAAGACAGGAAGGGAAACATAATACAAAGTATACCGGCAGGAAAGTATGCAATGAATTTATCACCTTGCAGTCAAATATATACGTCACATCTATATAAGGATTCTCCTGTATACAGTTTCTCCATACGTGATGTTAATATGACGCGTGCCGACACGATATACCACTACAACATTAGGGAGAACACAATGTATCCTGTCTATACCACAAATATGCCATACAATAAACTATGTCTTGTGAGTAGTGCTGAATCACCATCACACTACTACACCACTCAAACAAAATACAAGGACGGGACAGAGGTCAACCCATGGTTCATAGAGCACTACAGAATGCTCCAGGTTGACAAGAAGACGAAAAAGGCACGTTATGTCCGTATAAAGAACGATATGTTAGGCGGGATTGACGTACCGGTCATATCTTTTCTTCTGCACATGAAGGACGACACTCTTTGGCTACACTACTATGACCTACCAGACCTGAAAGATCAGCTAGAAGAGGCACTGGAAACAAACAAGGATATGTCTGATGAAGTGAGGAAGCGTATTACCGGAATGAAGAACAGATTGAATGAGAATGACAACGATATATTGGTCATATGTAAATTCAAGAAGGAAATATAAAGGACCTAAGTTGACAAGGGTTTATGTATAAGAATTAACAGTTTAAGTTATGAAAAAACGAGTCAAACACATTTTTATCTTCTCTATGTTGGCTTCTGTGTTATTATACAGTTGCTCAATCAAAGAAAAAGAAGTCACATTGGATTCAGAAGAACTGTTGTCTTTCGATGTATCTACATTGGATGACAGGGAGTATGACGTCAACCTGTCAGAACTTATAGAATCAGTGGAGATTATACAGTTGGACGACGTTTGGTAGAATTGAAAATCAGCGAAGCTAAATCATCTGCCATACAAAATAATTATATAACTTTGCTCTCGGTGATCATAGCTATTATTGTTTGTAAATCTTTGTAATTCAGCACCAAAAAAACATAACAATTTTCACTAATCACCCAATTTACAAGTACTTATAATTCATCGAACTCACGTTAAATACTTTAAAATACATTATTTATGATATACCTACTTCAAGTCAATTTGGGCATAATCCTGTTTTACGCACTGTACAAACTGATATGCACACGCGATACTCTCTTCAATTCAAGAAGGTTGATACTTATGCTGGCACTTATTCTTCCGTTCATCATACCGCTGATTGATATCCGTGAATGGATGGAGACACGCGACAGCCTGGTAATGCTGACAAATTTTGATTATTCCACCACTATTCCTGAAATAGTAGTCGGAACGGCTGGAACTGAACCGGGAAACCAGGTATTTGTAATTTCCGAATGGATAAAAAATATATACATTGCCGGTATATTGGCATTATCCATAAGACTGATTGTTCAGGCCATAAGCCTATATATGATTATTCTCCGCACACCGGAAAAGACTGTGAACGGAATACGTATAAAATGCATGAAAGACAAGTCAGGACCATTTTCATTCTTCAATTGGATTTTTCTGAATCCTGACAATGTGAAAGAAGAGGAAATGAACGAAATTCTCACTCACGAAATGGCTCATGTCCGCCAGAAACATTCCATAGATGTAATTATCTCCGAACTGGTAAATATATGTTGCTGGATAAATCCATTCGCATGGCTTATGAAACGCGAAGTGAGACTAAATCTTGAATTTCTGGCAGACAGAAAGGTTATGGATGCCGGATTCGCCACAAAAAGCTATCAATATCACCTGCTTGGACTGACATACAGTCACAAGTACGGCTTATCGAATAATTTTAATTTTTCTCACCTTAAACAACGTATCATTATGATGAACAAGAAAAAAACAAACGGTGCGGGACATATCAAATATGCCCTGTTCGCCATTCCGGCCTTTGCTCTACTCCTTGCCGGAAACATTTCATGCTCTTCGGAAGCAACAAAAACTGATGATGTAAAAGAAAAGGCTGTAACAGAAAAGCCTGAAGTGGTAGAAACTCCTGCCGAAAAAGCGGAAACCAAAGACGAGGTATTCATGGTAGTGGAAAAGATGCCTGAATTCCCGGGAGGTATAAAGGAACTTATGAGCTTCCTTAGTAAAAACATCAAATACCCCGCATCAGCAATTGCAAAGAACGTACAGGGCAGAGTAATCGTTCAGTTCGTAGTTGAAAAGGATGGAACTCCTACAGAATTTAAAGTAATGCGTTCTGTAGATCCCGCCCTTGATGCAGAAGCCTTGAGGGTAATGCAAGAAATGCCCAAATGGAAACCGGGAATGCAAAGAGGTCAGGTTGTAAGAGTTAAATATACCGTCCCTGTAACATTCAGACTACAGTAAATCAATTTTCTGAATCCACTTTAAGATGTGATTAACGGCAGGAATCTTAAAGTGGATTCTTAATATAAGACTAATACAATGAGAACAACACTCTTTATACTATCATCCATAATATTAGGATTTACAACTGGCGGTTGTAACGGTAATAATCAGAAAGTTCATGAAGGAGAATTCCTTATTGAGGGATACATAGAAAATATCCCCGACAGCACTATTGTCACTCTATGCAAAGCAGAAGACAGAAGGTTCTCCGCTAAAATAGTATCTGACACAATAATCGGAGGAAAATTCATTCTCAGAGACACTCTGACTTCAAAAGAGCCTCAACAACTGGAATTGATGACAATATATAAGGAGTCCTTTTCTGTGAGAGTACTACCTTTATGGATAACTTCCGGAGCTGAAATTAAAATACAAGGTGAAGGGATGCTTTGTCCTTTCTGGGAAGTGGAAAGCAATGTACCAGAGCAGAAATACGAAAGTGAGTTCACCAAAACAGGAATGCCTGAAATGGTTGAAGCGCTCAATAATGAGATGATAGTATATGAATTGTTCCGAAAGGATATAAGCGACATCTCTATACGAAAGCAGATAGATTCCATAAGAAACAATCATGTATTTCCACTGGAGGACAAGGCACGTCTTCGCGAGCTGGAATACATGAAAACAGCACCGGTGACAAAAGTGTGGCTCGAAAAATACTATTATCAGGTATTGCATCTGTTTACAAATAAAAATCCTGAATATTCTCATAAAGATTTGGTATATTCCCTATACGGACGCCTGAGTGAGGAAGACAAGAATTCGCGTGTAGGACGAGAGATAGCAGCCTACATGAAAATGACTGAAACTGTAAAAACTGGTGAAAATATGGTGGACGGAATTTTGTACGATACGGAAGGGAACAAACGTAGTTTTTCCGAATTCAAAGGCAAATATATCCTGCTGGATTTCTGGAGTATAGGTTGCCAGCCTTGTATGGCCTCAATACCCGAAATGGAAGAAGTTGGCAGAATTTATAAAGAAAAACTAGAAACTGTAAGTATAGGCAGTAATACAGAGGACAGATGGAAGAAATTCATAAAGGAGAACAACATGACCGGGAACCAGTGGAATGAGCTTCGTTCTGTAAACGACGGACTTGCGGCAGCATACGGTGTAAAGGGCGTACCTCATTATGTACTGATATCTCCTGAATGTAAGGTAATAGACATCTGGACAGGGTATCGTAAAGGAATCATAAAGGAAAAGATTGAAAAATTCGTAAAATAATTCACCACAAATAACAAATTTCACTATTTATGAAAACACATATCTACATTTATATTTCCATATTATTCATGTTAATGTTTTCCGCCTGCGGAAAGAAAACTGACAGGGAATATCTTTCTGAAGTACTTGATAATATGAACGAGGTAAATTCCGTAAAATACCATTGTGTACTTAAATCTTGGGAGCCGGGTGACAAAGACCCTGTTTACAACGAACAGAGGGAAATATACGAGCATGTAAATCCTGAAGATACCGCCATAGGTTATTCATATTTAATTGCATCAGACAAGGAATTCAAGCATCCTCTATCAGTATATGACGGAACTGTTCAATCGTATATTGAAGAAAAAGAGAAAGAAATTGTAATAGATGACTTCACACGAAAAAGGCCTTTACCATTCAGAATCATTAAGCAAGAGGCTTTTTATCACATGAAAGCTATAATAGATTATGCGCTGAACACAAACGACAGCATTGTCCTCATACTGAAGGATGAGGAAAAAGATTTTCTTATGGAACTGACGATAAATATGCCGAATCAGGTAGAATTTTTCGGAAAAGCTCAATATATGCCGGAAAACCCTTACATATACGATCCTACATCTATTTACAAAGTATGGATTTCTAAAGAAAATGATATGCCATACCGCTATCGCAGGGAAATGCAACATAATATAGATGAAAAAATCTGTTCCGACTTTGTATTCAACCCCTCGGGAATGGGAAAAATAATAGCAGAAGATTACTATCCGGAAGGATATGAACGGTACATAAGAGGACAGAAAAAAGAGAAACCCGCCATTGACATGACAGGTAAGACTGCTCCGAAATGGACTCTGACTGATATTAACAACCGGAAAATCTCGCTTAAAGACATTAAATCGAAAATTATCCTTCTTCAGCTCACAGGAATAGGATGCGGTCCGTGTAAAGTTTCTATCCCTTTCCTGAACAGTCTTAGGGAGAGATACGACAATAATGAGCTTGAAATCATAGCTGTTGAGACATGGGTAAAGAGAAAATCATCGAGCGAGAACTATATCAGGAAGAATGATATAAAATACAAATTCCTCACTGCCGACAAGGAAAGTATAGAAAAACTTATTAATGACTATCAGGCCGGAAGTAGTGTTCCTCAATTTTATCTGATAGGTAAAGACAGAAAGATATTGAAGAAATTCCAAGGATACGCCGAAAAGATAAGTGACAAAGAGATAGAGGACGAGATTAAGAAAAATCTATAAATCATTCATCAAGCGAGCCGGTTAATTTAACAGGTGGCTTGGCTTCGTCATAATCATATAGTAATAGAGGTAACACTCACTCAATAAAAAGTCATATCAAAATGAAGAAAGAATTATATCTCATTTGGGCAGTTATCTTGATTGGAGCAGCACCATTAAAATCTAAAAGTATTGTAGATGAGCGCGTGTTAGAACCTGCCATTATAGAAATATTATATGAACGTCGAATGGTTACAGATACACTTCAAATAGATACTGACTATCGAATTGATTATTTAACATATTGTGCAGGAAAGAACATAAGTGTATTTTATGACGATAAGTATAAATCCTATGATTCTTTAATGGCAAAAAGTCCTGAATATGTCAAAACATATTTGAATGATATGTTAAATGGGGGCAAAATGCTTAAAGAAATTGGAGAAACAGAGAATGAAACTATTTTCATAAATTATCCGGCAGGAAAAGTAACCAATCATACCCGTCATTCTCTTTGCAATTGGATATATGAGGAAGAATGGAGAAAGCCGATATGGGAAATTACAGACAGTACAACAACTATTGGAGGATATGAATGTTTGCTCGCCACATCTAATTATTGTGGCAGACTCTGGTATGCTTGGTTTACACCTGAAATCCCCATGCCAGGAGGACCTTGGAAATTATCCGGCTTACCAGGATTAATACTAAAGGCTCATGATGTAAAGGGGCATTATCAATATTCTGCTGTACATATAAAATTGAATCCAGGTAAACAAATAGAATATTTTAATTATGTAAGTCGGATTAAAACAGACAGGAACACTTCATTAAAAAATAAGCGGAAATTTCTTCAAGAAAATGTTAAGAATTTGATTTTGTCATCTGGAGCTTATGGCATAAATTCCAATATAAAATTTGATAAGGTGGACAAATCAAAGCCATTACCCCATAAAAACTACGATTTTGAAGAAACAGACTACCCACATGACTAGTATTATGAAGCGAATAAAACTAATAATAAGTATGCTATTTATTACAATTTGCTCCTATGCTCAATGGAATGTGACAGGGAATGTAGAAGAGAAGAATTCCGGCAAAATACTTGCCGGGGCAAATGTAATGGTTAAAGATATGAATGGCAAGCTTTTAAAGTTTACAATAACAGGCAATGATGGAACATTCAAAATAAAAATGCCTGTTACTGCGGAAGAAAAGCTGTATATTCATGTATCCATGATGGGTATGAAAACTTATTCGGCTCCACTTCTACAAAGCACAAAACATCTTTATATCCAAATGGAAGAAGATACTCAAGAGTTGAAGGAAGTGGTAGTAAAAGCAGACCGAATACGTGAAAGTGGTGATACTGTTATTTATTTAGTATCAAGCTTTGCACAAAAACAAGACCATACCATTGGAGATGTATTACAACGTATGCCAGGTATAGATGTTGCCGTTGACGGGAAGATTCAATATCAGGGAATGGATATTAATAAGTTTTATATTGAAGGTAGTGATTTGTTAGGCGGGAAATATGGTATTGCTACTAATGGCATTTCACATGATGATATTGCTTCAGTAGAGGTCATGGAGAACCATCAACCTATGCAGGTATTACAAAACATTGCCTTTTCAGATAAAGCAGCCATAAATCTGAAATTAAAAAATAAGTCTAAGGCAGCATGGATATTGAATGGTTATTTAGGCGGAGGATGGGGAAACTCACCCAAAGGAGGGTTATGGAATGGAGAATTGTTCTTGATGACAGTAATGCCCAATTATCAAACCATCACCACCTTTAAAAGTAACAATACTGGAACAGATTTGCGAAATCAGGTAACTGATTTCTTTGCAAATAAGCGTTCTACTGAGCTGGGCGATTATTTTTCTATTCAGCTGCCAGTAGCTCCAAGCTTAAAAGCTGCACGAACTAATTTTAATCAATCGTGGATGTTCTCCTCCAGCAACTTGTGGAATTTAAAATCCAGTATAATTAAAGCACAAATAGATTATTATAACCATCGGGCTACAGGACTTTCTTCCACAGTATCAACTTACTTTCTAAGTAATGGTGACAAGGTAATTTCAGAGGACCGTAGTGGTGTAGAACACAACAACCGATTAACAGGAAACTTTTCTATAGAAAGAAATGAAAAAAAACACTATCTGAATAATACCCTTAAAACTGAATTGAACTGGGAAAATACTGAAACAGCAATGACAGGCACACTCCCCAATTTTCAGAATGCCCATACACCTGATTTTTATATTTCTAATGATTTGAAACTCATCAAACGTATCAGAGATAAGCATTTGCTTACACTGACTTCAGTTAATGAATGGGAAAAAAAGCCACAACGCATTGTAGTAGACTATTCAAACTCAGATGAAGCTAAATTTTCTCAGTATGTATCTAATCAAGCATTTTATACCAACGAGAAAGCATCATACGGATTATATCTCAAAGGATTATTACTTTCATTGGAGGGAGGATTTAGCGGATACATCAGGGATATGAAAAGTTTATTGAAAGAAGACGCCAATCATGAGGAACAGGTTAAGATAGAAAATTCTGTTACAACCAATTATATTTCAATATATGCATCTCCTAAAATAGAATACACTTTTAGAAAAATGGAATTTAGTTTGCAATATCCGTTCAATTATACCTATTATCAATTTAACGGAAAAATAGCTAACCGGTCAGAATACTTTCATTCTCCTTCACTGGATATTCGTTGGCTTCCTAATCCCCGTTTTTCCATATCACTAAGCGGGAGGCTTGGACGCTCTCCTATGAATTTGAGAGATATTCAAAAAGAAGCGATTCTATCGGACTATCGTACTTTTATTCAAGGTGTTGAGGATTTTTATGTAAACTCAGATAAACGTATTTCAACTAGAATCCGATACAAAAATATATTAAAGGGTATATTCTTTAATGTGTTTGCAATAAAATCCTGGTCAAACCGTCCTTATAAGGTATCAGAGTATTTTGTAGATAATTACATTGTCAGTTCTTATGAGGAAACACCATCACACTCTCAAAACTTAAATATATTAGGTAATGTCACAAAAACATTGAATTTTCTGAATGGTTCCATAGGAGTAAACGGAGGGTATCTTAAAATAAATAAAGATTTGATTTCAGAAGGAGTTCCAACTGCCTATCACAATACTACATGGAATATAGGATCCCGATTAACTGGTACGGCGAGCAATTGGATATATTGGTCTTATGATTTTAAGTTTAATCGTTCAACTCTTAATATTAGTAGTGATAAAGTATCTCAATTTGACCGTTATATTCATTACCTTAATATAACACTCACTCCGATTGACGCATTAATATGGCAAGTGGGCTGTGAAATTTATCGTGATGAAATTTCTAAATCCAATTATAAAAATATTTTTTTTGGAGATACTAAGTTAACATGGAAGATTAATAAAAAAATTGAATTATCAGCTTCTCTTACTAATATTTTGAATTGCAAGGAGTATTCTTACACTACTTATAATACAGTTTCTTCAATTCAGTCAACACGCTTTCTGCGTGGACGAGAATTTTTATTTACTATACATCTTAAAAATTAACAATGTGTAAAATTAATATGAAATCAGTAATAGCAGGCATTATATATCTGATAGTTTGTAGTGCCATTCTGGGATTCAGTTCTTGCAGTAAAAAGCAGGAAAACAGAACATATATTGTTGAAGGAACCTTTAATGATTCTAAATTAAACGGTAAGACTATCTACATAATGCGATACGATGACCAAAAATACATTGATACAACTGTGATAAAAGGCAACAGGTTTGTATTCAAGGGTACAGTAGATACGGTTTCATACTGTAGGATTGATTTTTCACACGACAAATTCTCCAGTTTTATTCTTGAACCTGGCAATATAAAAATCAATCCCAATGGAATGAACGAGGACGTTTACGGAACACCCATGAATTTAAAAATGAATATCATTTCACATACAGAAGACAGTATATATACAATACTCAAGCAAAAGATGAAGGAATATGGCATAGCCTTTCCGGAGGACGCATACAAATATGAGGAATACGTAAAATACATAAATGAAGTCCATAACAAGGTTATTACTGCAAAATGCAGGGAATTCATAAAGAATCATACAAACGATGCGGTAGGTTATTATCTGATGTACAGAAGATTCATACACGATCTTCCTGTAGACGACAAAGTAGAGATACTGCACAGCCTTGGACCTTGGCTGAAATCTACAATAGCAGTCAGAGATATAACCGAAATGGCTGAAAATGAAAAGAATTCTCAGGTGGGAATGCCTTTCGTCGATATAAAAGGTGTTGATGATAAAGGCAACCCCGTGTCTATTTCAGACTATCTGGGAAAAGGTAACTATGTACTTATTGATTTATGGGCAAGCTGGTGTATGCCTTGCAAAATGGAGATTCCCAATATTGCTGAAGTCCATAATCTTTATAAAGATAAAGGACTTACCGTACTTGGTATCTTTACATGGGACAAGCCTGAAAATCTTTCCAAATCCCTGAAAGAGGAAAACATAAAATGGAACCAGATTATTGATACTGAAAGAACTGCAATGAAGAAATATGGAGTACGAGGAATTCCGTTCATCTTTCTGCTATCGCCGGACGGTAAAATCCTGGAACGTAATCTGAGAGGAGAAAACATCAGATATTCTGTTGAAAAATATCTTAACTGATTAAATAAACTAAAAGAAACGATATGAAAACTATATATCTATTTTGTTTGTCATGCACCTTTACGCTTGGAGTGCTGGCTCAAAACAAGGACAGCATAAGAATTGCCATTGATAATTACGAATACGAAAAGGTTCTTGAGCTTACTTCGTGTACCGACTCGCTTGACGAGGAATGTACAGAATTCAGGCTACAGGCCTGTAAGGAACTCAACAAATGGCAAACCGCACTTCCGCTACTCCAGAAGAGGCTTGAGCAGGACAGTACTTCACTAAAATCATGGGCAGAAGTAGCGGAGTGCTACAGAAGGATTGGAGATGTAAGGAAAAGCTCTGAAGCATACGCTCATGCCGTGAGACTCAGCCCCGACAAATCTTTCTTCAGACAGAAACACATCAATGCCCTGATTGCTCTTGACGACCTGGAAAATGCGAGGAAAGCGTGTCATGACTGGATAGACCGTGATTCCACTTCTGCCACGGCTTACCGCCTGCTAGGAGAAACATACGAAAACGAAGATCCTCTATCCGCCTTTGCCGGATATAATGCCGCATTTCGCCGTGATTCGCTGGACCCTCAGATTATATCCAGAATAGCCAATATGGTAAACAACAATGGGCAGTATTCATACGCAATGCTCATTACAGAAGAATACCGACGACATGACTCACTCAACATAGACGTGAACCGTCAAAATGCAAAAGCTTTCTGCATGATGAAAATGTACCCCAAAGCGATAGAAAGATACGAAAGCCTGAAAAGAATGGGCGACAATTCTTATCTGACACTGTTCTATCTCGGTATGTCATACTACGGCAACTATGACTTTTATTCCGCTTACGACAATCTGAAAAAGGCTATAAGCATAATGCAACCGTCAGGACCAAACACAGGTGCCTTATATTATTTCGCCAAATCTGCTGCCCGTACTTCATGGAAAGGAGAAGGTGTAGAAGCCATGAATACTGCCATATCGCTGACCATGCCAACAGACAGTGTTATGATCCGACTCTACAAAGGGCTGGCAGAATGCTGTGAGCTGAACCTTGACACCAAAGGTGAAATAGCCGCTTTATTAAAGCAATACGAATACTCCAAGGAAAATGTGTTGTTCTATACCATCGGATGCAGATATTATTACAGAAATGACTATGAGAATGCTTTAAAATATTTCAACAAATATATGGAAAATGTTCCTGAAGACAAGCGTTATAAATATGACGAGAATGGAGAAATAGACAACAACGGAAGAACTTACTATCAAGACGCAGAAATAAAAATCAAGAATATAAAGGAACATAAATTCTTTAAAGGAAAGTAACTACATGAAAGAATAAACAATTCGTTTTTTCAAAAAATATCTGAAAAAGTTTTGTATTTACATAAAAACATTATCTATAATAGTATTTTCTATTTTAACACCGTTATTTTAGTTTATATACTATAGTAGTGACAGACTTAGGATTTAATTTTATAACACTTAAATTATCACATGACATGTCTTTACATGATAAATCATTATTTTCATCAGTAATATAATATTTACATTCATTTATACTTTGCATTATATCAGAAGAAACGTTCAATTGACGTTGTTCATTATCCATATTTATAAACACAGATACTAATTCATGCATATCAGGAGAAATATATGAAGTTCCCATTATTTCATCTAAGTCATCACATCCATACATAGCAACACGAACATATCCTGGCCTAATAAATCTACTGAAATTTCCTAAGGCCCATAAAGTTTTCACAGGTGAAACATAACCTCCGTCAACTATAGAATTAACATCATTTTTAGGTGTATGAAGTCTTAACAAATTGAATCTATTTTTGAATCCCCAAAGCTCAATATCCATACTGGTCCAAAATGACCAAGAGGAGACATTGGCATATACTAAATCTGCATACATTATTTTAGACATGAATAACGCAATATCCATATATGTAGCCTTATTATAGTTTTCTGGGAAACCTTCCAATGGTGGCTTATTTAGCATACTCCATTCTGACTGAATCAACTTTAAACCATATTTTTTTGCTTCGTTATAAACCTTTTGACGAACATCTTTAATTTGTTTATGATTACCGTCTGTCCAATAACTATGCCCGCAAATTTCTTTCTGCAATGTTTTAATATCTCCTATATAATTAGAACTATTTTTATCAAAAAATTCATATATCTGATTAGATGCCCTATTTCTTTGTTCATATAAATTATCCCACGCCCCAGCCTCTGTTATAAGAATCTTACAACTAAGTTTTTTATTTAATATTGATCTATCCAAAGATTCAACAATTCTCTTAATTTCTTTATTCTGCCATGGACAACCTTCTTGATAAGCGGTAGACCAATCCCACTGTGGCTCATTTGCGGGACTAATATAATCAAACCGTATATTATGTTTCTTCTCAAGTCCATTTACCACATTTACAAGAAAATCAGCAAACTCATCATATTTATCATGTTGCAAATTAGAATTTCCATCTTTAGGTGCATACCCCTTTCCGTTTCTCGTCATATAAACAGGCGGAGTATTGGAAAAAGCTACAAAAGAATTACATCCATACTCTGCTGCTTTTGAAAGGAACCACTGCTGACCAATCTGTTTGTCCCAATTATAATGTCCTTCCTCATCAAGAAAACACTCTGCTCTACGAGTAATATCTGTATTCAAATTACTTGAATCCCCCTGCTCTATTGTACCTCCCCCAATATTAAAACGCCATATAGATAGTCCTATCCCTTTTGGATTACCACATTCATTAAAATCTTTACTAAACAAATACTCTGCAGCCTTTTCCTTTTCCTTCAGACTCCAATATTTACCAACATAGTGTACAGTCCAACAATCAGATGCTCCAAATCCATCAATAATTTGATATTTCTCAGAAGTATCAATGATTATATTGTGTGCATCCAAAGAAATAAAAGAAAAGATAATACCAATAAATAAAAAAAATGACTTCATTCTTATATTATTTTTATAATCTGATACACGTTAATTAAATATCAACTAGTCTTGCACATGAATAAGGTAATCTTACATAAATTATCACAAGGAGATTGAATTTATTCAGGAGTCTTTCAAATATCGCATTTGCATATAGGTTGTACATACAAAGACTTTATTTATATAAAACCTCTTACGTACAACCAATATGAAATACTATTACAAATTTTTTCTTCCTAATATATTGGAAACATTATACCTTCTTGATATAATCTACAATCCACTGACCAACTTCCTTAGTACCATATTTGGCACCGCCTTCTATCTGAATTTCAGGAGTACGTACATTTGCATCGAGCGAAGCATCAACGGCACGACGGATCAACGCACCTTCTTCCTTGCAGTCGAAATATTCGAACAGCATTGCAACAGACAATATCTGTGCCAACGGATTGGCGATGTTCAGCCCTTTAGCCTGTGGCCATGAACCATGAATAGGCTCGAATACCGGTGTGCTTTCTCCTGTAGAAGCAGATGGAAGAAGTCCCATAGAACCGCTGATTACAGAACCTTCGTCTGTAAGGATGTCACCAAATGTATTTTCCGTAACCATTACATCGAAGAACTTAGGTTCCTGAATCATCTTCATTGCTGCATTGTCCACATACATGTAGTCTGTAGTCACTTCAGGATACTGCGGAGCCATTTCCTGAGCAATCTGTCTCCACAAACGTGAAGAAGCAAGAACATTTGCCTTATCAACAACAGTAAGATGTTTGCGGCGCTTCATAGCATATTCGAAACCAACTTTCAGGATTCTTTCGATTTCAGGACGTGTGTACATGTTTGTATCGTATGCCTTGTCGTTGTCCTGATATTTTTCTCCGAAATACATACCTCCTGTCAGCTCGCGGATACAAAGGAAATCTGCGCCGTCAACAAGTTCTGCCTTAAGAGGGGATTTGTGTACCAGGCATTTGAAAGTCTGCACAGGACGGATGTTTGCAAACAAACCGAGTTTCTTGCGCATAGCCAGAAGTCCCTGCTCCGGACGGACTTTTGCAGTTGGGTCATTATCAAATTTAGGATCGCCTACTGCAGAGAACAATACTGCATCGGCATTTTTACAAGTCTCGTAAGTAGCTTCCGGGAATGGATCGCCCACTTTATCTATTGCATCTGCACCACAGATGGCATATTCGTATGAAACTTTATGGCCGAATTTTTCACAAACGGCTGTCATTACATCTACTCCCTGTACGGAGATTTCCGGTCCTATTCCGTCGCCGGCTAATACTGCTATTTTAAAATCCATATCACTTTTTATTTTTTCTATTCTTGTTTATTATAAAAAATATAAACTTTTCAATGACTATATATAGAGAAGTCAATATCAAAGCTATAAAAACATTTACCAACAAATTACTATCCTGCCATTCAGGGCCGAGGACAAACCTTCGCAACAATACATTTACAACCAATATCAATACAAAGATTATAAAATAATGTTTTCTCATAATCATTGTTCTATAAGATTCAGCATCTTAATCGTTGCTTTGATTGCTGCTTCCGTCTGGTCAGCATCCAAACCGCGAGTACGGAATTCCTTATCTTCGTAATTCCAAGTTATCACAGTCTGTACAAACGCATCTGTACGTCCGCCAGGCGGAATTGTTACCGCATAATTCACGAGCATAGGGAACTTACGGTTCAGTGTTCCTTTATATATCTTGCGCAATGCACGCACAAAGGCATCGTACTGACCGTCACCGCTTGAGCTTTCCTGATATACCTTACCGTCTATCTCAATGCTCAACGTAGCCATAGGTTTCAATCCCTGGGCAAGAGTGACGAAATAACTCAAAAGCTTAACCTTCTTATCTACCGTGTCGTGTTTGAGCACATCGCTTATGATATATGGCAAATCATCCTGAGTAACGATTTCCTTACGGTCACCAAGTTCAATAATACGGTCTGTAACCTTACGCATTGATTCTTCATCCAGTTCAAGTCCCAGACTTTCAAGATTTTTCCGGATATTTGCCTTACCTGAGTTTTTACCCAAAGCATATTCCCTCACACGTCCGAAACGCTCAGGCTGAAGGTCATTGAAGTAAAGATTGTTCTTGCTGTCACCGTCGGCATGAACACCTGCCACCTGAGTAAACACATTCTGACCTACTATAGGCTTGTTGGCTGGGATGCTTATACCAGAATATGATTCAACTGTACGGCTTATCTCATTCAAGCGGCTCTCGTCAATATGTGTGATAGCCTGAAAATGATCTTTCAATATCGCCTGCACACTGGCAAGCGGAGCATTCCCTGCACGCTCGCCTAGACCATTAATTGTAGTATGAAGACCTTTCACACCACTCAAAACTGCAGCCAATACATTGCTGACAGCCAGGTCATAGTCATTATGCGCATGGAAATCGAAATGCAAATCAGGATAACGTTTTTTCATTTTGCGCATATACTCTATCACCTGAAGGGGATTCAGAATACCTAAAGTATCGGGCAGCATAAAACGCCTTATTCCTACATCAAGCAATCCGTCAACAAGTCCGAAAACATACTCCGGAGAGTCTTTCATACCGTTACTCCAATCTTCCAGATAAAGATTGACTTCCATATCGCAATCCAAAGCGTATGCCACAGTATGGCGAATATCTTCAAGATGTTCCTCAAGTGTTTTCTTCAGCTGATAACGGCAGTGTTTCTCCGAGCCCTTTGAAAGAAGGTTTATCACACGGCCTCCTGCATCATGTATCCAATCAACAGAGACAGTTCCGTCCACAAAGCCAAGTACCTCTACCTTGTATAGCATATTGTGGCGTGCTGCCCAATCGCATATCATCCTGACAGCATTCAGTTCTCCGTCGGACACACGTGCCGATGCCACCTCTATCCTGTCAACCTTCAGGTCTTCAAGCAGCATGCGGGCTATCATCAGTTTTTCGTGTGGTACAAACGATACTCCGCTGGTCTGTTCGCCGTCGCGGAGTGTTGTATCCATTATTTCTATTACAGGATGATCCATATTTATCAGTTCAATTATTATCTGTTACTTACAGCTTCTTCGTATGCTGCTATCTTGTCCCTGTTTTCTACAAGGAAGTCTATATCGTCCAGACCGTTCATCAGACAATGCTTTTTATAAGCATTAATCTCGAATTTCTCCGATTTGCCTGTAGCCTTGTTGGTGATAGTCTGTTCAGGAAGATTTACCTCTACCTCAGTCTTAGGGTCGGCATATATAGAATCGAAAAGTTCTTTCAAAAATTCTTCGCTTACCACTACCGGAAGAACGAAATTGTTCAGTTCGTTATTCTTGTGGATATCGGCAAAGAAACTTGACACTACCACTCTGAATCCATATCCGGCTATAGCCCATGCCGCATGCTCACGGCTTGAACCGCTTCCGAAATTCTTTCCTGCCACCAGTACCTGTCCGCTGTATTTAGGATCGTTAAGTACAAAGTCTTTATTCAACGAACCGTCCGGATTATATCTCCAGTCGCGGAAAAGATTGTCACCGAAAAACTTCTCATCACGTGTAGTAGCTTTGAGGAAACGTGCCGGGATTATCTGGTCTGTATCCACATTTTCCAAAGGCAAAGGGATACAAGTGCTTGTTATTATATTGAATTTCTGTTTCATTGTTATACTCAATTTTACTGATTACATAAGTGTTCTTGGATCTGTTATCACTCCTGTTACTGCTGCAGCTGCGGCTGTAAGCGGACTTGCAAGCAATGTTCTTGAACCAGGTCCCTGACGTCCTTCGAAGTTTCTGTTGCTTGTAGAAACCGAATATTTGCCTGCAGGAATCTTGTCGTCGTTCATTGCAAGACATGCAGAGCATCCCGGCTGACGGATTTCAAATCCGGCTTCTTCCAAAATCTTGTCGAGACCTTCTTCACGGATCTGTTCGTCCACCATCCATGAGCCCGGAACAAGCCATGCAGTAATGTTATCAGCTTTCTTGCGTCCTTTAACTATAGAAGCAAAGGCGCGGAAATCTTCTATACGTCCGTTTGTACATGCTCCAAGGAAAACGTAATCCACTTTCTTTCCTATAAGGTTTTCACCCGGAACAAATCCCATGTATTGCATAGATTTCTCGAAAGAACCTTTTTCCACTTCACTCATACCGTCTGTAGTTGGAATATTCGAAGTAATTGCCATACCCATACCAGGGTTTGTACCGTATGTAATCATCGGCTGAATGTCTGCTGCATCATAACGGACTTCTTTATCAAATACAGCGTCATCATCACTTTTCAAAGTCTTCCAGTAAGCAAGAGCCTTATCCCACTCTTCTCCTTTAGGTGCATATTCGCGTCCTTTGATGTATTCGAAAGTCACTTCGTCCGGAGCTATCATACCGCCACGTGCTCCCATCTCGATAGACAAATTACACAGCGTAAGACGTCCTTCCATAGTAAGACTGCGGATAGCTTCTCCGGCATATTCTACGAAATATCCTGTTGCACCACTTGTAGTCATCTTCGACATCATATAAAGGGCAACGTCTTTTGCAGTCACTCCTTTACCAAGTTTTCCGTCAATAGTGATACGCATTGTCTTTGGGCGTGACTGAAGGATACACTGTGAAGCCATAACCATTTCCACTTCGCTTGTTCCTATACCGAAAGCTACGGCTCCCATGGCACCGTGAGTAGAAGTATGCGAGTCGCCACATACTATAGTCATACCCGGAAGTGTCAATCCTCTCTCAGGACCAACCACATGAATGATACCGTTCTTCTTGTTCATCATTCCGAAATGTGTCAGACCAAAATCGGCAGCATTCTGTGCCAGGGCATCCACCTGTGCTTTTGATACCGGATCTTCTATCGGTTTGTCCTGGTCGTGAGTCGGAGTGTTGTGGTCCGGCATACAGTAAATTTTCTCAGGACGGAAACACTTCAAACCGCGTGCACGCATACCTGCGAAAGCCTGCGGACTTGTCACTTCGTGGCAATAAAGACGGTCTATATATAATTGGGTAGGTCCTTCTTCAACCTTCTGCACTACGTGTGCATCCCATATTTTGTCAAATAAAGTATTCATGTAAGTTTAAAATTGTGAGTTTATTGTTTTTTATATAAACAAAACCAATCACTATTAATTTTTAATTATTAATTAAGTTTCATTTTCTGAACTTGTTGATACAGTCGATATAAGCCTCCACAGATGCGGCAATGATGTCTGTATTGGCTCCGAAGCCATAATACATCTGACCATCATATTCTACCTGCATGTGTACTTTACCAACATCATCACTACCCTTGCTGATAGCCTGAATAGTAAATTCCTTAAGTGTCATCTGGCGCTTGATAATCTGCTTAACTGCTTTAATAGCAGCATCTACAGGACCATTACCGGTAGCAGCAGCTTCGAAATGCTCGCCGGAAATGTTAAGTCCGAGACTTGCAACAGAACGAACTCCTACACCACTTGTAACCTGCAGATATTCCAGTTTGATATGGTGGTTCACATTTCTGTCAGCACCGGCCAATACCATTATATCATCGTCAGAGATATCTTTCTTCTTGTCGGCAAGTTTCAGGAAATCCTCATAAACCTTGTCAAGTTTCTCCTGAGTCATATCCAATCCAAGAATATGAAGTCTGTGTTTCAAGGCAGCTCGTCCGCTGCGGGCTGTCAATACGATAGCATTATCATCAATACCCACATCCTTAGGATCGATAATCTCGTAAGTCTGAACATTCTTCAATACTCCATCCTGGTGTATTCCCGACGAATGTGCAAAGGCATTACGTCCTACAATGGCCTTGTTAGGCTGAACTGGCATATTCATCAGGCTTGAAACCATTCGGCTTGTAGGATAGATTTTCTGTGTATTTATATTTGTATCAATATCAACGTCATTGTGACAACGAAGAATCATGGCTACCTCTTCAAGAGATGTGTTTCCTGCTCTCTCACCTATACCATTGATAGTCACTTCAACTTGTCTGGCTCCGTTCAAAACACCGGAAATGGTATTTGCTGTAGCCATACCCAAGTCATTATGACAGTGAGTTGAAATTATAGCCTTGTCTATACCATTGACATGTTCCATCAAATATTTGATTTTTGCACCATATTCTTCAGGTAGGCAGTATCCGGTAGTATCAGGAATGTTCACAACTGTAGCTCCTGCTTTGATTACAGCTTCTACCACTCTGGCCAAGTATTCGTTCTCTGTTCGTCCGGCATCTTCGGCATAGAACTCTACATCCTCAACATATAGTTTTGCATATTTCACTGCTGCAACAGCACGTTCTATAATTTCTTCTCTTGTTGAATTGAACTTATACTTGATATGTGAATCTGATGTACCGATTCCTGTATGAATTCTTTTATGCTTTGCATATTTCAAAGCCTCTGCAGCTACATCAATATCTTTCTGAACCGCACGCGTAAGGGCACAGATAGTAGGCCATGTAACAGCCTTTGAAATCTCAATGACAGAATTGAAATCGCCCGGACTTGATACCGGAAAACCTGCTTCAATAATGTCAACTCCAAGTGCTTCCAACTGGCGGGCAACCTGAATTTTCTCTACAGTATTAAGCTGACAACCAGGAACCTGCTCACCATCTCGAAGAGTTGTGTCAAAAATAAATAATCTCTCACTCATATTCTTTGCATTTTATATAGTTATCAAAAAAAAGCCTTTCGCACAGGGAAGTGAGAAAGGCTTGATATATCTTAATATTTTTACATCAGTATGCACGCGACTCACTTCCCACCAGTGTTCCCAGTAGAATAATAATACCGCATAGCAAAATATGTAAAAACATTGTATTCATATAATATTCTTTTTTTATTCAATGCAAAGGTATATATATTTTTGGAATAATGAAATAAAATGAAAGTTTTTCTCTGTAATTAACAACAATTTAATAGTTCTACTATATTATTACTATTATTATATCAATTCTTTTAATAGTCATTCTATTCTGAGTTCATGCATACATGCCTGAACTTCTGTTATGCTTCCCATGTGTTTTCCCATGTCATCCGACAATTTTATACATTCCCGCCAGCCTTGATTGGCATTCATCTTACATTTTGACAATTTCATTACAATATTCGAAGGCTGGTAGCCTGTGTCATTGGTAAGGTTCGTACCTATTCCGAACGAACATCTTATTTTACCCTGACAATACTTATACAATGCCAAAGCTTTTTCAAAATCAAGGGCATTGCTGAATATTATTGTTTTGGTAACAGGATCTATGCCCAATTCCTTATATCTGTCAATAAGTTTATCTACAAACTCAAGTTCATCCCCGGAATCACATCTTACACCATCAAACAGTTTTGCCTGCTTACGACTGAAGTTTGTCAGAAACGATTCGGAAGTATATGTGTCAGACAATGCTGTACCCAAATCACCATCATATACGTTTACCCAATTCTCCAAGGCCATGTAATTGGCATGCTTGTATCCAAACTGCGCTCCGTGAAACATGAACCATTCATGTGGATGTGTTCCCATAGGGCGCATATTATATTTCATGGCAAGATAGCAGTTTGATGTACCGGTACAGTATTTAGAATGTTTCTTCAGATAATCTACCACCCAATCATGTACTTCAAAAGAAAACCTTCTTCGTGTTCCAAATTCAGAAAATGGCATGGCATTCGAGTTGGACAACTCCACTTTAGTGGCTAATTTAGCAAGAACCTCTTCCTTCAAAGGTTTCTGATTGAAAAAAATATTCTTTATTTCAGAAACTATTGCAAGAATAGGAACTTCATAAAGAGTAACCTTATATAAATAGTTGGTAACTTCGATATGCAGATGACGCTCCTCATCAAGATAAACATCTATTATCTCAGGATTAAAGCGGAAAGAAGACAACCACTCCCAATATACTCTTGGCATAAATCTGCAATTGACAGACATATATTCAAGTTCATCAGATGTCAGTCCCACTCCTTTCAATCTGTTGAACTCTTCTTTAAGTGCATTCAGAAATTCATCCGAATACACAGTTTCGTCACGATCCTTAAAACTGAACGTTCCTACCGCATAAGGAAACAACTTTATATAAGCGTATGATGTAGTGAACTTATATAAGTCTGTATCTAAAATTGATTTTATTATCATAGATATAATTTTTTGTCAATGTGGTAAATTTACAATAAATTAATCGTAATGTAAAATTTATGTGCATTTTACTTTCACATCTTTCACAAGACATTGATATTTCACAAATACCAACAACCAGTATTTTTCACAGTATACACATACCAAAGTGTATATAAACGCGAAAATCCCCGAAGTATCTCTACCTCGGGGATCTCTCTTATAAAACGGCGACTACCTACTCTCCCACA
>NZ_CALDPF010000003.1 GCF_937912035.1 uncultured Bacteroides sp. | reverse complement strand
GTACAACGGTTTTCAAGACCGCCGCAATCGACCACTCTGCCACCTCTCCAAAACTTCTTTCGAAGTGCTTTATTTCTCAAAAGCGATGCAAAGGTATCGCTTTTTTTTGAATATGCAAAACTTTTTGAAGTTTTTTTCTTGAAAAATTATTTTTTTCCTGTTTTTTACTCCTATGACAGTATACAGCGCTAGTTATTGAACCCTATTTCTTATGCTTCCCGGCACCTTTCAATAATTCACGACTAAATTTCATTTCTGCCTTTTGGATATTATAAATCTTTTTTGGACTTAACACTTTCTTATACTTATGCAAATACTCCAACTCCAATTCGTCAATAGTAAGACGAGTCTTTATTACATCTTCAGTTATTCTGGAATACTCTGCATCAGTAATATTTTGTGCTTCTTTTGTTTTTCGTATCTTATCCCACATTTCTTTGTTGTACGAAAACTTCTTGTCCTGCAGTTCAAAGTACAATGGAAAAAATTTTGCAGCTTCATCCTGAGTCAAACCGGCTTTTTCTACAAAATATTGTTTTTGTCTTTCACGAAACTGCTCCTTGCTCATACACTCTTTTTTATCCTGTGCCTGCATGGACAAGCAAGTCATAAACAATGTGATTATAATAATAAGTCTGCTCATAACAATCGGGTTAATTATATATTTCCAAATCTGCATCAGTCAGATACATATATAATGTATAGTCATCCATCATAGCCTGATCCAATATAGGGTCAATATATTCATCAGGAATACCTTGTACTGAATCTGTCATTGATATATTTACTTTATCAATATCTTTACCTACAGGTTTGTCCAACATCATTACACGCAGGCCAAACATAAGTCCACAGAACATTGCCACCATATAAACCCATGGCTTGACCCTTTCCCATAGAGTTATTTCTGCATTTTCTTGAACATCAGCTTCAGGAAGTTGCTTCATTATTTCGGGAACAACATTTTCAAAGTATCCTTCAGGCACCTTGAAAGGATTTTTCTTCCCTATCCTGTTTTTTAATTCGGTATCTTCCTTCATATTATTATCTCCTTCCTTTTATGTTAGATAAAAAATACTGTAAAAGGTTTAATCGTTCTGTTTGAAATATTCTTCTATTTTCTTCACAGCATGATGATATGAAGCTTTTAGAGCTCCTACAGTAGTCCCAACAATTTCAGATATATCCTCATATTTCATTTCCTGAAAATATCTCAAATTGAAAATAATCCTTTGCTTCTCTGGAAGTGTACGTATGGCTTTCTGAAACAAAAGCTGCGTTTCATCGCCATCAAAGTACGGGTCCCCCTCAAGCATATTTATAAAATTGGAATCAGCCTCATCTATAGAAATATTTTCCTGAGCTCTCTGCCTGTTGAGAAAAGCTAGACACTCATTCAAAGCTATCCTATAGAGCCATGTGGAAAGTTTGGCTTCTCCTCTGAAATAATCTATATTAGTCCATGCCTTGATAAATGTATTCTGAAGGATGTCATTTGCATCATCATGCGAAGCAACCATTCTTCTTATCTGCCAATACAGCTGTTCGCTGAACTCACTTACCACATCTTCGAACGCCTTACGGCGAGTAGCAAGATCATGCAAACGTTCTTTTATATCGTCTTCTTTATTATTAACCATAAAAACAATATGCTGTATTATATTCAAATATTTATACTCAAATTCTCGTTTGCCAAAATTGTATCGGCAAAAACTTCTTTCGCTTCAGTCAAAAGGCATTCATCGTCATCATATCTTGCCGAGAAATGGCCTATAACCAGCTTCTTAACTTCCGCCATCCTTGCAATCTCGGCCGCCTGCCTAGCCGTTGAATGCATTGTAACCTTAGCCCTAGCCTTCTCAGTTTCCAGAAAAGTGGCTTCATGGAACAGTAAATCCACGTTTTTTATCTGCTCAACTATTTTCGGACAGAACATCGTATCAGAACAGTAAGCATAGCTCCTAGGAGGATCGGAAGGTACAGTCAGCCTGCTGTTAGGAACCACAGTTCCATCCTCACACACAAAATCCTCACCGTTCTTAATTCTGTTAATCATATACACTGGCACCTTATAGAAATCTATCATATCTCTTATAATATGATTAGGTAGAGATTTTTCCTTGAAAAGGAAACCACACGTAGGCATTCTGTGTTTCAGAGGAATGGTTTCTACTGTCAACGAACGGTCATCGTATATTACAGTCCGTTCTGCAGGATCAATATCATGGAATATAACCTCAAAGGGTAATCCCTTACAGAAAAAATCAAGTTGAGGTTTGAGCAATATCTGCAAATCAGGATGAGCATATATATGCAGATCGGCAGTTCTTTCTATCATGCCGAAAGTTGATATCATACCTATAAGTCCGAAGCAATGATCGCCATGCAGATGTGATATGAAAACATGGTTAAGTCTTGAAAATTTCAATCTGGATCTGCGCAGCTGTACCTGTGTTCCCTCTCCACAGTCTATCATAAAAAGCTTCTCTCTTACGTTGATGACTTGTGAAGTGGCAGAATGCCTCATCGTAGGCAATGCAGAACCGCATCCCAATATGTTAAGCTCAAATTTTTCCATGCCGACAAAGATAAATAAAATCTTCAAATAGTGTCAAAACGAAGATATAAATAAACTAAAGTATAAGCCTTTCATACGTTTGAAGAAAAATGAACTGTCATTTTAAACAAAACGCCCTGTCATTTGAATTCGAATGACAGGGCGTTTTGTAACCGTCAAAATAAGAGCCGAAAGCGGGACTCGAACCCGCGACTTACTCATTACGAATGAGTTACTCTACCAACTGAGTTATTTCGGCGGGATAAGTTCTTATTTTGTGGTTCAAAATTACTTCTTATTTTTTTATTGACAAATGTATTTCCATTTTTTTTATCATAGTTCCTTATATTTATCACATATAATAAAACAGTAATACGAATATTTTTTTCTAAAGATGTATTAACGGAATGCATATATTTCATTGAAAATACTTATCTTTGCACCCCGAATATAACATAAGAAAGACTTAATATAACACATTATATATTTTTATTAAGAGCCAGAAGATGAAAAGATTTTATTCGGTTTTTCTATATTGTAGAACTTCGGAAGCATACAGAAATACGTATGTTATATTTTCTTTTTCAAAAATACTGACTTTTCTTTTTCAAAAAATTCATATTTACCCGGAAATGCTTTTCGGCATATCCGGGATTTTTTTCGTCCAACAGCATTATACAATATACAACAATACAAATATAGATAATTAAGGTATGGAACAACTAAAGCATGAATGTGGAGTGGCTATGATACGCCTGATGAAACCACTGGAACACTACCAGCAGAAATATGGTACATGGATGTACGGACTTAATAAGCTGTACCTTCTGATGGAAAAACAGCACAACCGTGGACAGGAAGCTGCCGGACTGGCTTGCGTGAAACTTCAGGCTGCACCTGGAGAAGAATACATGTTCCGCGAAAGAGGACTTGGCGCAGGAGCCATAACCGAGATATTCGGAACTGTACACAGCTATTTCAAGGATCTGACACCTGAGCAGATGCGTGATGCCAAATATGCAGAAAAGTGTCTTCCTTTTGCAGGCGAACTGTATATGGGACACTTGAGATATTCTACGACAGGTAAAAGCGGAATATCGTATGTACACCCGTTCCTCCGCCGCAACAACTGGCGTGCAAAAAATCTTGCATTATGCGGAAATTTCAACCTTACAAATGTTGATGAAATATTTGCGTCAATCACTGCCGACGGACAGCACCCACGCAAATATGCCGACACATATATAATGCTTGAACAGGTAGGACACCGCCTTGACCGCGAAGTGGAAAGGCTATACACAGAATGCAAAGGCGAAGGTCTGGAAGGTATGGACATCACTCATGCCATAGAAGACAGAATAGACCTGACAAACGTTTTGAAGACATCAAGTCCGGCATGGGACGGCGGTTACGTGATATGCGGACTGACCGGTAGCGGCGAAAGCTTTGCCGTGCGCGACCCGTGGGGAATACGTCCTGCATTCTGGTATATGGACGATGAAATATTCGTACTGGCTTCAGAACGTCCTGTGATACAGACAACACTGAATGTTCCTGCCGACAGTATAAACGAACTTCAGCCTGGCCAGGCAATAACGATAAGCAAAAAAGGACAGATGCGTCTGGCTCAGATAAACGAGCCTAAAGTGAAAAAGGCTTGTTCTTTCGAACGTATATACTTCAGCCGCGGTAGCGACATGGATATATACCGCGAAAGAAAAATGCTTGGAGAGAAACTGGTCAAGCCTATACTTAAAGCTATAGACAACGACGTTATACACACGGTATTCTCTTTCATCCCTAACACAGCCGAAGTGGCTTTCTACGGAATGTTGGAAGGTTTCGACAACTATCTGAATGAGCTGAAGGTACAACGTATAGAGGCCTTGGGGCATAAACCGAGCCACAGCGAGCTTGAACAGATTCTTTCACAGCGTATCCGAAGTGAAAAAGTCGCAATTAAGGATATAAAGCTGCGTACGTTCATCGCCGAAGGAAATACCCGCAATGATCTGGCAGCACACGTATATGATATTACATACGGAAGCCTAGTGCCATACGCAGATAATCTGGTGATAATAGACGACAGTATAGTTCGTGGTACAACACTGAAACAAAGTATCATAAGCATACTCGACCGTCTGCACCCGAAAAAGATAGTAATAGTATCATCATCGCCACAGGTGCGCTATCCGGACTATTACGGTATAGACATGGCAAGCATGGAGCAGTTCATTGCTTTCAAGGCTGCCATAGCACTGCTTGAAGAAAAAGGTATGCAGGACATTATAATAAATGCATACAGCAAATCTAAAGCACAATTAGGATTGCCTAAAGAAGAGATGGTGAACTACGTGAAAGAAATATATGCACCGTTCACAGACGAAGAAATATCAGCCAAAATGGTGGAACTGCTGACACCTGCCGGCACACAGGCTAAAGTTGAGATAGTATATCAGACACTTGAAGGACTTCACGAGGCATGTCCTGACCACACAGGTGACTGGTACTTCAGCGGAGACTACCCTACTCCCGGCGGAGTGAAACTGGTAAATCAGGCATTTATAAACTATATAGAAGAAAATTACAAGTTTTAAAATAAAACTCAAAAAACATACAGATAATGAGAAATGTAACATTGATCCTCGACGACGGGAGCCGCTTCCATGGCAAGTCGTTCGGTTATGAGAAACCGGTAGCAGGCGAAGTGGTGTTCAACACAGCCATGACCGGTTACCCTGAAAGTTTGACAGACCCTTCGTATGCCGGTCAGCTTATGACACTGACTTATCCTTTGGTTGGAAACTACGGTGTACCTCCTTTCACTTTCGCGGAAAACGGACTTCCTCATTTTATGGAAAGCGAGAAGATTCATGCCGAAGCGATTATCGTAAGCGACTACAGCGAAAAGTATTCTCACTGGAATGCAGTAGAAAGCCTTGGCGACTGGCTTAAACGTGAGCAGATACCGGGAATAACAGGCATTGACACACGTGAGCTTACTAAGGTATTGCGCGAACACGGTGTGATGATGGGAAAAATCGTATTCGACGATGAACCGGACAACATTCCTGAGGCTGAATATGCCGGAGTGAACTATGTTGACAAGGTTTCCTGCAAGGAAGTAATCCGCTACAACGAAGGCGAAGGCAAGAAGAAGGTCGTACTCGTGGATTGTGGTGTTAAATCGAACATTATCCGTTGCCTTTTGAAACGCGATGTAGAAGTAATCCGCGTTCCATGGAACTATGATTTCAACTCTCTTGAGTTCGACGGTCTGTTTATCTCAAACGGTCCTGGCGATCCAGACACTTGCGATGCGGCAGTACAGAACATACGCAAGGCTATGCAGAATGAAAAACTTCCTATCTTCGGAATCTGTATGGGTAACCAGTTGCTTTCGAAAGCAGGAGGTGCAAAAATATACAAACTGAAATACGGTCACCGCAGCCACAACCAGCCGGTTCGCATGGTGGGAACTGAAAAATGTTTCATCACTTCGCAGAACCACGGTTATGCCGTTGACAACAATACTCTTGGATCTGACTGGGAACCATTGTTCATCAACATGAACGACGGCTCTAACGAAGGTATCCGCCACAAAAAGAATCCTTGGTTCTCTGCACAGTTCCACCCTGAAGCTGCGAGTGGTCCGACAGATACAGAATTCCTGTTCGATGAGTTTGTAAAATTGCTGTAATCCATTAAAAAGAAAAGTACAATGAAAGAAAATATAAAGAAAGTATTATTGTTAGGTTCCGGAGCACTTAAAATCGGCGAAGCCGGTGAGTTCGACTATTCCGGTTCACAGGCTCTTAAGGCTCTTAAGGAAGAAGGTATAGAAACCATCCTTATCAACCCTAATATCGCTACAGTGCAGACTTCAGAAGGAGTGGCAGACAAGATTTACTTCCTGCCTGTAACACCTTACTTCGTAGAAAAAGTAATTGCAAAGGAACGTCCTGACGGCGTACTGCTCTCATTTGGTGGACAGACAGCATTGAACTGTGGTGTTGCTCTCTACAAGGCAGGTATATTCGAAAAATATGAGACTCGTGTTCTTGGTACTCCTGTACAGGCTATCATGGACACTGAAGACCGTGAGCTCTTCGTTCAGAAACTTGACGAAATCAATGTCAAGACTATCAAGAGTGAAGCTGTAGAAAATATCGAGGATGCACGTCGCGCAGCAAAGGAACTTGGCTATCCTGTTATCATCCGTGCTGCATACGCACTTGGTGGTCTTGGTTCCGGTTTCTGCGACAATGAAGAAGAACTTAACGTATTGGCCGAAAAAGCTTTCTCTTTCTCTCCACAGGTACTTGTAGAAAAGAGTTTGAAGGGATGGAAAGAAGTGGAATACGAAGTAGTGCGCGACCGTTTCGACAACTGTATCACTGTATGTAACATGGAAAACTTCGACCCGCTGGGTATCCACACCGGTGAGTCTATCGTCATCGCTCCGTCACAGACTCTTACAAACAGTGAATACCACAAGTTGCGCGAACTCGCTATCCGCATCATCCGCCACATAGGTATCGTGGGTGAATGTAACGTACAGTATGCTTTCGACCCGGAATCGGAAGACTACCGAGTAATCGAGGTTAATGCCCGTCTGAGCCGTTCTTCTGCTCTTGCATCTAAGGCTACAGGTTATCCTCTGGCTTTCGTTGCCGCGAAACTCGGTTTGGGATACGGACTGTTCGACCTTAAGAACTCTGTAACAAAGACTACTTCCGCATTCTTCGAGCCGGCTCTTGACTACTGCGTATGTAAGATTCCTCGCTGGGACTTGGGTAAGTTCCACGGTGTTGACCGCGAGCTTGGTTCAAGCATGAAGTCGGTAGGTGAAGTAATGGCTATCGGACGTACTTTCGAAGAAGCTATCCAGAAAGGTCTCCGTATGATTGGTCAGGGTATGCACGGTTTTGTTGAAAACAAGGAACTTGTTATCGACGATATCGACAAGGCTCTCCGCGAACCGACAGACAAACGTATCTTCGTTATCTCTAAGGCTATGCGTGCCGGTTACACTGTTGACCAGATCCATGACCTTACAAAAATAGACAAGTGGTTCCTCGACAAGCTGCAGAACATCATGCAGACATCTAAGGAGCTCCACGAATGGGGAAACAACCATACTCAGCTTTCACAGTTGCCGAACGAACTGCTTTATAAGGCTAAACGTCAGGGATTCTCTGACTTCCAGGTAGCTCGTGCAATCGGTTACAAGGGTGAGATGGAAGATGCTATCGTTGATATCCGTAACCACCGTAAGAGTGTAGGTATCGTGCCTGTAGTGAAACAGATAGATACTCTGGCTGCTGAATATCCTGCACAGACCAACTACCTGTATCTTACTTATAGCGGCGTAGCTAACGATGTTCATTACCTTGGCGACCACAAGAGTATTGTGGTTCTCGGTTCAGGAGCTTACCGTATCGGTTCTTCTGTAGAGTTCGACTGGTGTGGTGTTCAGGCTCTTAACACTATCCGCAAGGAAGGTTACCGCTCTGTAATGATTAACTACAACCCTGAGACTGTATCTACAGACTACGATATGTGCGACCGTCTGTATTTCGACGAGTTGACTTTCGAACGTGTGATGGATATCCTCGACCTCGAAAATCCTCACGGAGTTATTGTTTCTACAGGTGGACAGATTCCTAACAACCTAGCTCTTCGTCTTGATGCTCAGAAGGTAAATATCCTCGGTACTTCTGCCAAGAGTATCGACAATGCAGAAGACCGCGACAAGTTCTCGGCTATGCTTGACCGTATCGGTGTAGACCAGCCTGAATGGAGCGCGCTTACTTCTATGGAAGATATCAACGCATTTATCGAGAAGGTAGGCTTCCCTGTATTGGTTCGTCCTTCATACGTGCTTTCAGGTGCAGCTATGAACGTATGTTCTAACCAGGAAGAACTAGAACGCTTCCTGCAGCTTGCAGCCAACGTATCGAAGAAACACCCTGTAGTAGTGAGCCAGTTCATAGAACATGCCAAGGAAGTTGAAATGGATGCTGTGGCACAGAACGGTGAAATCGTGGCATACGCTATCTCTGAACACATCGAGTTTGCCGGTGTACACTCAGGTGACGCTACTATCCAGTTCCCTCCACAGAAACTTTATGTTGAGACTGTACGCCGTATAAAGCGTATCTCTCGTCAGATTGCAAAAGAGCTTAACATCTCCGGTCCGTTCAACATTCAGTTCCTTGCACGTGAAAACGATATCAAAGTTATCGAATGTAACTTGCGTGCCAGCCGTTCATTCCCATTCGTAAGCAAGGTATTGAAGATTAACTTCATAGAACTTGCCACTAAGGTTATGCTCGGTCTGCCTGTTGAAAAACCTGAGAAGAACTTGTTCGACCTCGACTATGTAGGTATCAAGGCTAGCCAGTTCTCATTCAACCGTCTGCAGAAGGCTGACCCTGTATTGGGCGTTGATATGGCATCTACAGGTGAAGTGGGATGTATCGGCGACGACACTTCATGCGCAGTATTGAAAGCTATGCTTTCTGTAGGTTACCGCATCCCTGAAAAGAACATACTTATGTCAACAGGTACACTGAAACAGAAGGTTGACTTGCTTCAGGCTGCACGTGCCCTCAAGGCTAAAGGTTACAACATCTTCGCTACTGGCGGTTCATCCAAGTTCCTTACAGAAAACGGCGTAGAAAATACACGCGTTTACTGGCCAAGCGAAGAAGGACATCCTCAGGCTCTCGAAATGTTGCATAAGAAGGAAATAGACATGGTGGTAAATATCCCACGCGATCTTACTCCAACCGAACTTGAAAACGGTTATAAGATCCGTCGTGCCGCTGTGGATTTGAACATTCCTCTTGTTACAAACGCACGTCTTGCAAGCGCATTCATCAACGCGTTCTGCACAATGAGCATAGACGATATAGCAATCAAGAGTTGGGATGAATATAAATAACCAACAATATAAATAAAAAGATTAAGACCTCTCTTACGGACATTTTCCAATAAGAGAGGTCTTTTTTTATTTCTTATAACCGGAATTCTGTAATAACCAGTTATTCATCTGAATAATCTTTTCAGGGATTGGGAATACGGTTGTAAATCCGGTTTCTTCATTTTCCAGCTGAGGACGGCTGCTATATGCTTCAGTGTAAACTCCGAACCTTATCATATCCTGACGTCTCCATCCTTCCCAGGCAAGTTCAAGCATTCTTTCATCCAGAATATTTTCAAGAGTAGCACTCCTGGCAGGGGCATTTACTCTACTCCTGACAAGATTAAGCTCTCTGTCACCGTTTTCTCCATTACGAACCTTGGCTTCACATTTCATAAGAAGCACATCGGCATATCTGTAAAGAACGATATCATTGTCTATAAGTTTTCCGTCTTTGAAGCCTGTTGGATCTACTTCATATTTTTTCATTCTTGCTCCGGCCGTCTTTTCGTACGTTCTACCTGAAACGTCAAGTTCTACCTTCCATGGCTCATAGACCAAACGTGTCTTTCCATCATCCAGCATTATAGGATTTCCGTCTAGATCGGTAAGATCGTCATCAAAATAGCAGAAATCAAATCGTGGATCTTCATTTTCCGTTCCGTAGCCGAATGTTTCAAGAACATCCAGAGTGGCAGACGCACCGTTCTCTCCACCAAGTCCGTAAGCCTTTGCATGATTATAATGACGCGACCTGAATAAATATATGAACTGATTGGTATATAATGTCTTGTCCATAGGTATAACAAAAATATTCTCAACGGACGATTCATTGAACACTGCAAAATTAGTCCTATAGTCCGGTTCCAGATTGTATCCTGCCTCTGCTATCTTGTCGCAATAATATATTGTGGCCTCCCAAGCGTTCATCCTTGTTCCGTCTATTGTAAATTCTATATCAGCTCCGTTTGGTCTTAAATTGTCAGTCCATACATCATCTGTATATACCTCGGCATTCAGTGCCAGTTTAGCCAACAGGAAATATGCCACATGTCGTGTAATTCGTCCGTAATACTCTCCGGGGATATTACTACGTTCGTCTGCCAGATAAGGTAAGGATTCCTGTAGTTCATTTACAATAAACCAAAAGATTTCACTCCTTTCTGCCTGTTCTTTCACCGACTTCTCAACTTCTGTTTCCCTTATGAGCGGCACTCTCCCGAACAAATCCATAAGATGGTAATAGAATAATGCCCTTAGAGCTCTGACTTCTGACATCAAAGGTTTTGTGTCATCACCACTGTGTTCTTTTGCATAGTCCTTTATTCTTCTGGCAGATTCATTACAAAGCATGACTGACTTGTACAAATATTCCCATGTGGCAAGAATAGAATTGTTATTTGTTCCCCAGTCATGAAGATATAGTCCCTGCCAGAATCCACCGTCATACCAGTCCGCGCCACGCGTAGGCATTATAGCCTCATCGGTGGTAAAAGTATTAAGGTCGTATATACCTCTTCCGGTGCCCTGTATCCCCTCACTGTCATTATATCCGCCAATATTATTATAAAGAGTGGCAACACTGTGCATGTATAGTTCTTTCAGATTTCCGGCTATCTGATTTTCGTTTATTGCGTCCTTTGGATTTTCTTCCAAAAAACCCTTGCAAGATGACAGACAAAGGATACAAGCTGTTATGATGTAAACATATCGTTTCATACGCATAAATTTTAAAAGTTCAACCCAAGGCTTAAAGTATATGTCCTCGATACAGGATAGCTGCGTTTATCGTCAACTCCCAATGTACCGTCTATACCGGAACTGTTTATAAGCGGAGTAAGTCCCGAATACCCGGTTATAGTCGCCAGATTATTTATAGTAAAAGCCAGTCTGCAACCCTTCAGCCACAGTCCGTCCTTTACTTTAGGTTGCCATCCTATTGTAAGATAATCGAAATTAAGGTAGTTCCCGTTTTCCAGCCAGTAGTCCGTAGCCGTCTGGTCACGTATCATCTTCTTAGGAGCTTCTTCCATAACATTATAGTCAGGCAGGTTATTCATGTTCATATATGTAAGTGCAGTACCGTTATAAATCTTATGACCGAATGCACCGTTCATCTGTAACGAGATATCGAAAGATTTATATCTCAGACTGATATTTGAACCGAGTATATATTTAGGTATGGCCTGTCCGGCTATATATCTGTCTTCTCCATCTTCTATGCTTACTCCGTCTCCATTCAAATCGGCTATACCATACACATAACCTCCGTTACCGTCATCTTTCAGCCCTGTACATTTAGGCAGATAGAAAACGCCCAATGGCTGTCCCACTATCTGATACACTATATTGTTGTTTCCACCATGAAATCCGGCACCATTCAGTCCGGCAATGGCTGTATATTCGGCAGCTGATATATAATTACCTTCATACATTCCGCCAAGCGACAGCAGTTTGTTCTGCTGATAGGTGAGATTTGCGTTTATCATAAGTTCCCAATCCCCTGTTCTCACCGGAGTACCTCCTACTGATATTTCCACGCCATTGTTTTCCATCGAACCGATGTTTGCCAAAAGGGTATTATAAGTGAACGGAGGAACGCTGACATGATAATTATAAAGCATATCACTTGTTTTCGACTTGTAATAATTGACAGACAGAATAAACCGGCTACCATACATTTCAAGGTCGGCACCAGCATTGAAAGTCTTCTTCACTTCCCATTTCAGATCCGGATTGACATTTCTAAGTGTTTCAAAAGTGACCATAGGCAAGTTACCAACAGGAGCTACCCCATTCGGTTTAGCCAGATTCATAGTGGTATAAGAACTTATTCCTCCCTGGTTTCCGGCAAGTCCGTATCCCAGTCTGACTTTCAGATTATCGACTATATCAACATACCTCATAAAATCTTCCTGCGATATGTTCCACGCTACAGAAGCTGAAGGGAAAAATCCCCATTTATGGTTCTCGCCAAACTTGGATGACGCATCAGTACGCGCATTCAATGTGACAACATACCTGTCATCATACGAATAGTTCACACGGCCCAAAAATGATACCTGTCTGGGATCTTCAAAATAAGAGCCTGTACCGTCCCATGGTCTCAATGCTCCTGCCTGAAGATTATTGAAGCCCATATAATCAGATGAAAAGTTTGTAGCTGTAGTATAGAATCCGGAATATCTGTCCTTAGAGAGTTCACCCAATGCCAATACATCTATAAAATGTTTTCCCATCTGTCTGTTGTATGTAAGCATCATATTTCCCAGCAATGATTCCGAACTTCTCAAACCTCTGTATCCCTGACCGTAAGCCCATACTGTTGTAGGTAAATATTGGCTGTCCTCAGTATTATTATATGTATATGAGCCGAAAAGTACCAGCTTCAGTCGGTATGGAAGATTTACGTTTATTTTAGCATGCGCACTGAAGTATGAGGCTGCTTCACGGTTGTCAACCTCCATCCATGCCAACGGATTTGTTATCTGACTGGCCGTAGTAAGATTATCCCAGGCACCTGAAGAATTCTTTTCTCCGGGGAAAGTAGGATTGAAAGTTGCGGCCGAATAAAATGTCTTCTGCAGATCGAACAGACTTCTTTCCCTTTTCACCGAGCCGAATATTCCAAGTTCACAATCTACCAAGTTATCTATAAGCTTCTGGTTCAGATTCATGTTTGATGTAAACATCTTCATACCCTCGTTCATTATATCTCCTTCCATATCCAAATATCCAAGAGATACACGGTAAGTGGATTTCTCTCCGCCACCATAAAGAGCAATATTATGATTCTGCCTTATGGCCGTTCTTTCTATTGCTTTCTGGAAATTTGTATTATAGCCTTTGTCTATAATACTCAATCCCAGACCTGAGGTGACATTTCTGTATTCATCGGCATCGAGCATTCCTATTCTTTTATACACACTGGAAATACCGAAACTTCCACTGTAATTTATACTTGTCTTGCCCTTGATACCTTTCTTTGTCACGACATTTATTACACCGGAAGCCCCACGCGAACCGTATTGAGCCGTTTCGGAAGCATCCTTCAATATAGTAAAGCTTTCAATGTCTGTTGGATAAATTGAGGTAAGCAAAGTCATATCCCCTATAACACCATCAACAATGATTAACGGTGAGTTACCTCCCGTTATGGATGTAGTTCCACGCAGACGTACCGCATCAAGAGCAGCCGTTCCGTTCCCCCCTTTATTGATAGTAAGTCCTGCCACTCGTCCCTGAATAGCCTCAATAGGATTTACAATCTGTATTTTGTTCATCTGATCTTCTTTGATCAGTTCCACTGATCCGGACAGTTTCTTAATGCTTCCGGTGGCATAGCCGACATTTACTACAGTATCGGCAGAGACTTTGTCTAATTCTTGTTCTTGTGCATTAATAGTTTGGCCTGCCAATATTAAAGGCAATGCTGCCAACAAACTAAGCGTATTGGTTCGCTTGTGTTTTTTCATAATGATATCGGTTATTTGTTTTTCTCAAAAATAAGTATTTATATAATGAAAAACAAGAAATAGGCATATAAGGTTGAAATCATATGCACATATTATACAAAAAATTATACACTCTGTTCAAACTGATATTTTAAATATCACAGTTTTTATTTACATTTGCCAATAGTACCTATTTATTATATAAAATGAAAAATAATCCCAACAATGTCATATCACCTATACGTGAGAAGATAACCACTCTTATACGACATGAGAAACTTTACAGATCCATACACCGTCAACTGATGAAAAAATGGTTTCAGTATTTCGTACTGTTCTTCATTATCGGATCTATAATTTCAATTATATGCGGCTCGTTTGAAGAATCCGCGCCTTATCGCAACTGGCTGTACTTATTCAATTATCTGGCTTCTTTCGTCTTTACCATAGAATACGGATTAAGGATTGCCGCAGCCCCTGTACAGTATGCACAATATAAAAAACCATGGGTAGCACGTCTGCATTACATATTTTCCTTTTACGGACTTATAGATTTTGTAGCCGTACTTCCTTTCGTTGGTATTTATATCTACAAAGAGACACCTCATATACATCTTGTGGTGTTGGCATACATTCTGATAATATTCAAACTTATACGCTACTCGCGTTCGTTCCAGATGATAGGAACAGTTTTGAAGACCGTAAAGGAGGAACTCATAACATCTTATACGGCATGTGGCATCATGCTTGGTTTCTCAGGAATTCTGATGTATTACATAGAACGTAACGCACAACCCAATGCATTCGAGAATATTGGTGACGGATTTTGGTGGGCCATAGTAGCCTTTACCACCGTGGGATACGGCGATATATATCCTATCACTCCAATAGGCCGACTGCTGAGTAGCCTGATAAGCCTGATTGGTATTGCCATGATTGCCATCCCAACCGGTATCATCAGCTCGGCTTTCATGAACATGCTGATTGAAAAAAAACAGAAAGCTGAGAAGGAAAAAGAAAAACAATGAATTTTAGATAATTAGATAAATTAAAGGAAATGGCTGCACCGAAAATACGATGCAGCCATTTCCTTTTACCACTTTACACAATTTATGTGCAGTGTTATTACTCAATAGTTTTAAGCATTTTTTTCACAGCAGTCTCCAGCTGTCTATCCTCACCTTTCAATACTTCTTCAGGTGAATTGTATACCTCAACGTCAGGCTGGAGTTCTTGGTTCTCAAGATACTCGCCACGCATGTTCATACATCCCACCTGCGGAATTCCAAAGACAATACTTGGGTCTATTTGTCTTTCCCACCACACAGCAGTCATTGTTCCAGGAACAGGAGTACCTATAAGCTTACCTATACCCAATTCCTTATACACCCATGGGAAACCGTGAGCATTACTGTAGTTATCCTCACAGACAAGAACACATGAAGGTTTGAGCCATTTGTTGAACGGATCACTACCAATGTACTGTCCTCTAGGAACAAATCTTTGATATTCCTTTCCACTTAGTAGCGTTACCAGATCATCGTGAAGCCATCCACCACCATTATGACGTGTATCAACAATCACAGCATCCTTAGTTCTGTTTTTCTCGCTCAACAGTTCGCTATACACAGTACGGAAACTTGGACTGTTCATACCTTGAACATGCACGTAAGCCACACGTCCCTTTGAGAGTTTCTCAACAAGCTGTTCATTACGTTTCACCCACCTTTTATAAAGCAAATCGGACTGTTCTCCAGAACTGACTGCCTTAACTATAACGTCAAAACGTTTTTTTGTTTCTGGATTATACACAGAAAGAAGAACCTTCTTACCGGCCTTACCCTCCAACATAGGATAATAATCAGCCCCTGCCAATATCTTTTCGCCATCTATTTTTTCTATGATACATCCTTCTGTTACATCTGTCTTCTTGATTGCAAATGGGCCTTTTGCAATTATTTCCTTTATCTTCAAACCATCTCCTTTATATTCATTATCATAGAAAACACCAAGACACGCAGTTGAAAATGATGTTCCAGGTGCATAATATCTTGCTCCAGTATGTGAACCGTTAAGTTCGCCAAGTAACTCGCTCAACATTTCCTGGAAATCATAGTTATTGTTTATATAAGGCAGGAAACGCTTGTAGTTTTCGTAATAACCTTTCCAATCTGCCCCATGCAAATCGGCAACATAGAACTTATCTTCAACTTGTTTCCAAATATGATTAAACATATACAGACGTTCATCATACGGACGATAATTAAAAGAAGCACTGAATTCTACATTTTTCGACTCACCTTTCTCAATATTCACTTTTTTGATAGATGAGTTACAGAGATAGAGATTCTCCTGTTTCTTATCAGTCATCATAGATCCATAACCGATATTCTTCATTACAATGGAAGTCTTGTTATTCTTTAGATCGTGCATCCACAAGTCATAGCCTCCTTCAAATGCTGCTTGATAATAAAGTTTATCACCCTTAGCTGAAAGAACTGCATCGCCAAGATTAGAAGAATTAACTGTCAAACGAACTATTCTGTCACGACAGTTTTCAAGGTCGAATACCAAAGGTTTGACTTCGTCTTCCTTATCCTTCTTTTCATCTTTCTTCTTTCCTTTTTTCTTTTCGTCTTCCTTCTTCTCCGCATCCTCTTTGTCTTTCTTTTCCTGTTCTTCCACAAGGGCAAGTTCTTCTTTGCTCATGCGGAAACGTTCGTAAGCGTCAAGATCGAAGAACATGATATATACATCATCCTCAGAACCCCAACTGCCGTGACTGCGATAACCCGCACGGTCGCTTTTCCATATCATAGCCTTACCACCAAGAACCCATTTTGCGTCTCCGTCAGTATATCCGCTCTGAGTAAGATTATGTATTTCACCATTGCCTGACGCATTGACCAAAGCTACGTCGTTATTATTCCAACCGCCATGACCGATATATCCGGACAATAGCCAACGGCTGTCAGGACTCCATTCAAACCACTGGTCACCGTCACTATAAGAATATTCGAACTTACCATCCATTACTGTGCGAACAGCCTTTGTCTTCAGATTAAGTACACGTAATGTTGTTCTATTTTCAAGAAACGCCACTTCCTTGCCGTCAGGACTATACTGCGGTTGGAATGAAGTCACATTACTGTTTATCAGTCTTTCTTCTTTGAATTCATTGGCATATGTAAACAACTCATCTTCTTTATTAACCAACGAGGTCTGATATATCTGCCACAGACCGTTACGTTCAGACGCATAGACTATACTTCTTCCGTCGGGCGAGAAATCTATATTCCTCTCCTGTTCCGGAGTGTCGGTAATCTGTTTTGTTGTTTTATATTCAACAGATGTCACATATACATCGCCACGCAATATAAAAGCTATCTCCTTGCCTTCAGGAGATACTGAAATTTCCGTAGCTCCTGATGATTTCAACCATTTCACCAGATGTTTGTCATAACTGTCAGCCACAATGCTGACATTGACTTTCTTCGGAGATCCCCCTTCTTTAACTGTATATATTTCTCCATTGAATCCATAACACAAGGTTCCGTTTGAAGCAACTGAAAGGAAACGTACAGGATGATCGGTATGAGACGTCAGACGTGTAATGTTCTTACCATCAAGATCCGACTTGTAGATATTGAAACTACCTTCCCTCTCGCTCAGATAATAGAACGATTTTCCATCCGGAGTCCATACAGGAGTTCTATCTTCACCGTCGAAAGAAGTAATTTTCCTATAACTTTTTTCTGTTCCTTCCTGTTCTGTGCAGAGCCAAATATCACGTGTTATGGATGATGTGTGATGCTTACGCCACGCATCTTCATATCCCTTCTTGTCATGATAAAGAAAAGACCTGCCATCAGGACTGATACTGATATCCTCCATAGGTATAGACGAGAACATCACAGGTCTGCCTCCCTCTGTTCCTACTTCATATATCTGCGGGAACTGCGAACTGGGGAAAGTCATATCCTGAGCATCAGGCATAACTGCAGCCTGAAAAAGCACATGACTATTGTCGCGAAAAGCGTATGGCACCTCATTTCCGGAATGAGTGGTAAGTCTTCGTGGCACTCCACCGTCCTTGCCTACAATAAATATATCCATACTACCTTCCCTATCGGAAGCAAAAGCAATATTCTTTCCGTCAGGACTCCACACGGGATGTGTGTCGTGTCCCTGATTGGAAGTTATCTGCAAAGCCTTACCACCTTCGACAAGTACGGTGTAAATATCACCCTTGTAAGTAAAAGCTATCTGCTCGCCGTCAGGAGAAATGGCGCAATAGCGCATCCATAACGGAGAATCCTCAGCATACGATGCCACTCCGGCAATAGAAACGACCGTTGCGAATAAGAGTCTTTTCATAAGCTTAATCTTGTAATTTTTAAATATTCTGTTTTATAAATATAATCATAATACAAAAATCACAAAATTCCGTAATTTCAGCAAGAAAAACACTTATTTTTGTAAGCGATTAAAACAGCAAAAATATAACAAACAAGTAAACTTACAAATGATACAAATGGAAACAGGATTAAAACACGTAAGCACAGTGACCGTAAGTGCCGCCAACACAGCCCTCACAATGGGCTCGGGCGATATGGAAGTTTTCGCTACACCTGCAATGGTAGCCTTAATGGAGAATGCCGCAATGAAAGCAGTTGCACCGCATCTGCCAGAAGGCTCAACTACTGTAGGAGCAATGATGGAAACATCTCATATCAAGCCATCAGCTTTGGGAGAAACAGTTAACGCAGAAGCTATACTTGAAGAAATAGACGGCAGAAAGCTTACATTCAAGGTTACTGCATCAGATTCAAAAGGTACGATAGGTGAAGGAAAACATATTCGCTATATAGTAGATAGGGAACGTTTCCTCTCTAAACTGAAATAAGAAAAGCCTTAAACAATAAACCAATACGGACCGTTTCAGTGTGACATATGAAACGGTCCGTATTCTTTTTATATTCTTTTCAATTTCCATTTTCCGCGATGCAGATATATACTACAGAAGATAAGCAGAAATCCTCCGTAAACATGTTCAGAAGTCCAGCACCAAGCCACATCGAGCCTCATCACCTGAATTATCAATGTGATATATGCAGCATAAATCACTAGAGTTGACAGCTCCAATATAAATGCCATACGCGTATTTCCCGTACCCGATACCGATTGAAAATAGATATTCGATGCAGCCGTAAGCCATGTAGTTGTACAGAACACCCACAACGACGGGATTGACGCTTCTATAAGATCAGGCATATCGGTGTAGATACCTAATACCATAGTAGGAAATACCGCAAACAATATGGTCAACGGCAAAACAATAGACAGCGCCAGTTTTATATGCTGATGCACCGTACAGACCACACTGTCAGCTTTTCCTGCACCTATCTGATTACTTACGAGCGAGCCGCACGTGGAAGCAAACGCAGATATTATCATAAACGTGATACCGGAGATATTCCTTATGATATTTGTTATCGCAAGCGGACGTTCGCCCAAATGCTCCACATAAAGAAAGAAGATAAACCATGTGGAAAGCGATACGAAATTCTGAATCATTGTCCACAGGGAGACATTAAGAATCCTTCTGAGTTTATCCGTATTGAATGAACTGAACCTGTTCAGACCATATTTCTTCAGGTCTATTTTCCTGACAGTATATGTAATGAAAAATATCAGCGATACAAGCTCCGCAAGCGACGAACCTATTGCAGCACCTGCTATTCCAAGAGCCGGAAATCCAAACTTGCCAAAAATCAGGATATAATTGAAAACAATGTTCGAACCCACCATCACTAGCGAATTCAGAGTAAGAGTCTTGGTCTGAGTAGTACCGACAAAGAAAGCTCTGAACATCACAGCCACGAATGAGAAGAAGAATCCAAAAGCCCTCCAGTGAATATAACTCTCGGCAGCATCATAGATATTTTGAGATGAGAGAATTTTCGGAAGCAACCAAGGTGTTATAAGTTCTGTGAGAGTAAACGCTGCAACCGCAAGAAATATCATAAAATACACTCCCTGATAAAATATATCACCTATCTCGAAATACCTCTTCTCGCCGTTCCTTCGTGCCATCAGTATCTGCGAACCAATACTGAAACCGAAACCTATCATGAATATAGCTATATAATATACCCCGGCAATAGCAGAAGCTCCAAGTTCGATTTCTCCAACACGACCCAAAAATGCAGTATCAGTCATACCTATAGCCTGCTCCATAACAAGACTTATAAGTATAGGATAAGCTATAGTCAATATTTCTTTTGAAGTATATGCTTTTTTCCGAATATTATTCATGTCCAAATCTTATAACACTTAGACAAAAATACAATAATCTTTCATATTATTTCAATAATGAAAGTATATATATTTACCAATATAGAACCTGTTATAGTTTCTAACAAACCAACAATCAAAGAAAACAATAAAAAAATAGTAGATTTTTTTGGAGTTTTAAAAAAAAGTTGTACCTTTGCACTCGCAATCGGGAAACAACGATAGCAAAATAGGATTGATTCGCTAGCTCAGCAGGTAGAGCACAACACTTTTAATGTTGGGGTCTTGGGTTCGAGCCCCAAGCGGATCACTCAGAAAATCAAGCGGTTATCTAATTTAGATAACCGCTTTTTCTTTATATAAGCTATATTTTGCAACACATGTGGGAACAACATAAAAACTGAAGAGTTCTCAAATTACACATAAACTTTCGACAGTCTTAGCAGGGATAAAAAAAACGTGAACCGATGCACTTGGCATACGATTCACGTTTAAGTTATTATATATTTTTGATATTATTCAGCACGCAAAGTAAAGCGCTTGAAATCAACTACAGTAAGCTCTGGATCTGATTCTTTAAGAACATCAGTTACTGTCTTCTTAGGATCCATAATGCTTTCCTGATTCAAAAGACAAACTTCTTTTAAGAACTTACCAAGACGGCCTTTAGCAATATTCTCAATCATTGCCTGAGGAAGATTAGCAGCTTTTTCTTCAGAGACCTTCGCTATGATTTCTTTAGCCTTTGCAATATCTTCAGCTGTAATCCATCCCTTAGCCATATTGCTTTCCATGTGTTCTTCACTGTCAACATGAGCAGGGTTGATACCAGCCTTCTTCAAAGCAGCTTCTACAGCCTTCTGAACCTGTTCAACTTTAGTCTTCTCAATAGCAACATTGATTTCGTTCTGTTTAACTTCTTCAGGTACGCCAGCCTCGTTTACAGCTATAGGATTCATAGCTGCAATCTGCATACAGATTTCGTGAGCAACCTTTTCATCACAAACCTTGTTAAAAGAAGCAATTGTACAAAGCTGATTTTTATTCTGGTGATTATAAACAGCTGTACAAGCGCCAGTTACTACGAAATAGCCATCCAATTCCATTTTTTCACCAGTAATACCACTACGGTCAACAACAGCATCTGCAACTGTTGCATTACCCATTGGAAGCGCCTTCACTTCATCCAAAGTCTGACACTTGTTTGCAATAGCAGCATCAAGGATAGCTTGAGTCAAAGCTACAAAATCTGCATTTTTAGCTACAAAGTCTGTTTCACACTTCAATGCTATCATTGCAGCATAGTCACCTGTTGATTTAGCCAATACACAACCTTCTGAAGTCTCACGATCAGAACGTTTTGCAGCAACAGCCTGTCCTTTTTTACGAATAATTTCCATAGCCTTGTCGAAATCGCCTTCAGCGTCGTTCAAAGCATTTTTACAGTCCATCATACCAGCTCCAGTCAATTTACGAAGCTTGGTAATATCCGCCATACTTACAGCCATAATAATTTCTTTTTACTAAGAGTTAATAATATCATTATAAAACAAAATTGAGAATTGAGAATTGAGAATCTGAGCATATATGTTCCATTCTCAATTTCCAATTCTCAATTTTATATATTTAATTTCTAGAATTAAGCTTCATCTTCTTTGCTAACGAAAGCTGCAGCTTTTGCAGCATTTATAGCATCTTCTTCAGCTTTATCCATACGAGCTCTACCTGCTTTTTTCTTTGTAGTCTTAGGAGCAGCAGCTTCACCAGCAGCATCCATATCTACCTTTTCTGCCTTTCTTTCTTCCAAGCCTTCAGCCATTGCAGCGCAGCAAGCATCAAGAATAACTTCAACTGACTTAGTTGCGTCATCGTTAGCTGGAATAACGTAATCTACATTAGAAGGATCAGAGTTTGTATCAACTATTGCAAATACAGGAATACCAAGACGATTAGCTTCACGTACAGCAATATTTTCTTTCAAAACATCGATAACAAACAAAGCAGATGGAAGACGAGTCAAATCAGCGATAGAACCAAGGTTCTTTTCAAGTTTGGCACGCTGACGAGAAATCTGAAGAACTTCTCTCTTTGACAAGTTTGAGTAAGTACCATCGTTAGTAAGTTTGTCGATAGTTGCCATCTTCTTAACAGCCTTACGGATTGTTGGGAAGTTAGTCAACATACCACCTGGCCAACGTTCGATAACGTATGGCATATTTACAGAAGCAGCTTTCTCAGCCACTACCTGCTTAGCTTGTTTTTTAGTAGCAACGAAAAGAACTTTCTTTCCTGATTTAGCAATCTGCTTCAAAGCTTCGGCAGCTTCTTCTACTTTTACAACGGTTTTGTTCAAATCAATGATATGGATACCGTTGCGTTCCATGAAAATATAAGGAGCCATTGCTGGATTCCACTTTCTCTTCAAATGTCCGAAGTGGCAGCCTGCTTCCAATAATGTATCAAAATTTACTCTTGACATTGTTTTTAATTTTAATCGTTTACTTTCTTTTTTGTTTAAATTTGAACCAACTATCCGGTAGTTTCTCCGCAAACAATTGTAGGGAAAATCCTGACAGTTTAGATACTAAACGCTTTTACATTTAAGTTTTTGAGTTTCTAAGTTTCATAGCTAGTTTGAAGTTTCGCAAACCGATTACTTGCAACACACTTACAAACTTAAAAACTAACAAACTCAATCGCTTAACGTTTACTGAACTGGAATCTTCTACGTGCTTTTGGACGTCCTGGTTTCTTACGTTCAACAGAACGAGAGTCACGAGTCATGAAGCCTTCTGCACGAAGAGCTTTCTTGTCATCAGCATTGATTTTAACAAGAGCACGAGCAATTGCCAAACGCAAAGCCTGTGACTGTCCTGTAAAACCACCACCACACAAGTTTACTTTAATATCATATTTTTCAGCCACCTGAAGAAGGTTTAGAGGCTGTTTTACTACATACTGCAGAATAGTTGATGGAAAGTACTCTGCAAGGTCTCTCTTGTTAATAGTAATCTTTCCTGTACCTTCGCTGACGAAAACACGAGCAATAGCGCTTTTACGTCTGCCTAATGCATTTACTACTTCCATTCTTTATTATTTAAGTGTGTTAATATCAATAACTTTCGGAGTCTGAGCTTCGTGTTTGTGTTCAGAACCTTCATAAACATACAAGTTGCCAAGCAATTTAGCTCCCAGACGGTTCTTAGGAAGCATACCTTTAACAACTTTCTTCATCAATTTTTCAGCGCCGTTTGGTTTAGCCATCAAGCGAGCAGGAGTGATTTCGCGCTGACCACCAGGATAACCCGTATAGCTCAAATACACTTTATCATTCCACTTATTACCTGTAAATTTAACTTTGTCTGCATTGATGATAATAACGTTATCACCGCAGTCTACGTGAGGAGTAAAGTTTGGTTTGTACTTTCCTCTCAACAGTTTCGCAACTTTAGCACCGAGGCGTCCTACCACCTGATCGGTAGCATCAACTACAACCCATTCTTTAGTTGCAGTTTCCTTGTTTGCAGAAATGGTCTTGTAACTTAAAGTATCCACTCTTAAATCTTTTTTAAAATGTTAACTACTAAAAAACAATTCCTTCACACTCCATCCGTCCCGGACAAAGAAGAATAAAGTGCTCAGAATCTTAATTTTATCACTATTTGATAATAATCGGCTTGCAAAGGTACAACTTTTCTTGAAACAGACAAAGTTTTTCCGCATTTTTCTATTTTTAATCACCTGATACTATGCTAAAAAGGCTACTTTCGCAAAAACAAAAGTAGCCTAAACATACTAATCATAATTAGAAATATTATCTGATAATATTATCAGGATATTCTTCCGGCATAGTAACTCTTTTCCACGTTTCATAACACCAGGAATCTATTTTATTTCCATTTATATCTTCTTTTAGGAAATATTTCACCACCATTATGCCATCATCTTTCATTTCAAATTCCATTACGTTCTTTTTTCCGTTTAATTGTGGCAAATGCAAATTTCTCTCAATGATTTCCGTATACGAATTTTCAGAATTGACTTCATAAGTTCCCTCACCTATTATTATAGCCCCGTGTGGCATCATCACCATATTGGTAAAACGCCCATCATCAGAAAGAATCTTAAGGGAATTACTTGTTTTAAGCTCACCGGTCACACCGGGAGAATTAGAACGATAAAAACACATTTGCCATACGCCATTAAGACTTACAGGAACCTTTTCAGCCTTTTGCGCCAACGCACTACCAGATGCTACCAGCAAGAATAATGCAAATAATAAGAAACTGCGCATTTTCATAACATTATGAATTTTAAGTTTATTAATAGATTTCTACAAATATAAGAAAATAAATAAAAAAAACATCATATAACACTATATTTTAAAAGAAAAAGAATTCTATAACAAAAAAGCTGTCCAGAAAAAAAGATTCTGAACAGCTTTTGATAATGAAGATGTATTTATCTGAAATTAAAATTCTGCGTTTCTCGGAGTACGTGGGAAAGGTATCACGTCGCGGATATTTGACATACCTGTCACGAACAACAACAAGCGTTCGAAACCAAGTCCGAATCCAGAGTGAGGACAAGTTCCATACTTACGAGTATCAAGATACCACCACATATCCTTCATTGGAATACCCAACTCCTGAATACGAGTAAGCAATTTGTCATAGTCAGCCTCACGTTCAGATCCACCTATAATCTCACCAATCTTAGGGAACAGCACATCCATAGCACGCACAGTCTTTCCGTCTTCATTCTGTTTCATATAGAATGCCTTGATTTCCTTAGGATAGTCTGTCAAGATTACCGGTTTGTTGAAATGTTCTTCCACCAGATAACGTTCATGTTCAGAAGCCAGGTCAGCTCCCCAGAATACAGGGAATTCAAATTTATGGCCTTTAGCTACAGCATCTTCAAGAATCTTGATACCTTCTGTATATGGAAGACGTACAAAACTGTCTTTCAATACACCCTGCAGACGTTCTATCAATCCCTTGTCGAACATATCGTTCAGGAATTTGACATCTTCATAGCAGTTATCCAAAGCCCACTGCACACAATATTTAATAAACTCTTCAGCCAAGTCCATATTATCATTGATGTCGTTGAAAGCCACTTCAGGTTCAATCATCCAGAACTCTGCCAAGTGACGAGGAGTATTTGAGTTCTCAGCACGGAAAGTAGGACCGAAAGTATAGATTGCACCAAGTGAAGTTGCAGCCAATTCACCTTCCAGCTGACCAGACACAGTCAGACTAGCCTGCTTGCCGAAGAAGTCATTATCATAAATTATAGAACCGTTTTCATCTTTCTTCAGATCATACAGATTCATGGTAGTAACCTGGAACATCTGTCCTGCACCCTCACAGTCGGAAGCAGTAATGATTGGAGTATGGAAATAGAAGAATCCACGGTCATGGAAGAATTTATGTATAGCGATAGCCATATTGTGGCGAATACGGAACACCGCACCAAAAGTATTTGTACGCGGACGCAAGTGAGCTATTTCACGAAGGAACTCCATAGAGTGTCCTTTCTTCTGAAGAGGATAAGTATTGTCACATACGCCCAACACTTCTATTTCGCGAGCCTGAATTTCAGCAGCCTGTCCTGCACCTACAGATTCCACTAATTCACCGTTTACGCTGATACATGCACCTGTAGTAATCTGTTTGAGCATTTCTTCATCGAAGTTAGCCAAATCAACAACCACCTGCACATTATTTATAGTAGAACCGTCATTCAAGGCGATAAAGTTTACCTGTTTACTACCGCGGCGGGTACGAACCCAGCCTTTAACGTTGACCATACTGCCGAATTCGCGTGATTTCAGCACGTCAACAATTTTTGTTCTACGAATCATTTCCATCATTTAATAATTTATATTATTCAAAAGACCCCATACGGAGCATATTTACTTCGTTTTCAGTCAAGAATCTCCAGTCTCCACGACGCAATCCCTTCTTTGTAAGTCCGGCAAAATAAACTCTGTCAAGCTTAATCACCTTATATCCCAAATGTTCGAATATACGACGTACGATACGATTCTTTCCTGAGTGGATTTCTATACCAACCTGTGATTTATCATTGTCAGAAGCATAACTTACAGCATCAGCATGTATTTCTCCATCCTCAAGAGTTATACCCTGTACTATCTGGTCAAGATCAGCTTTTGTGACATTCTTATCGCAATATACATGATAAATTTTCTTTTTCAAGTATTTTGGATGAGTAAGTTTCGAAGCCATCTCACCATCATTGGTAAGCAGAAGAACACCTGTTGTATTACGGTCAAGTCTTCCCACAGGATAAATACGTTCCTTACATGCATTCTTCACATAATCCATCACAGTTTTACGTTCCTGCGGATCATCTGCAGTAGTAACACAATCCTTTGGTTTGTTAAGCAGCAGATACACCTTTCTTTCAATATTTACCGGCTGGTCATGGAATTTAACTTCATCATTACGATGAACTTTAGTACCAAGTTCTGTCACCACTACACCATTTACAGAAACCACTCCTGCTGTAATAAACTCATCAGCCTCACGACGTGAGCATATACCGGCATTAGCCAGAAACTTGTTCAAGCGGATAGGTTCATTAGGATCAGTAAGAACATCCTTATACTCTATCTGCTTCTTCATGCTATATTTTGCATTCGGGTTATAGTCATTGGTACGCTGACGGAAACCTCCCTGACGGTTGTTACCATATCCGCCACCCTGCTGACGATATCCACCCTGCTGTCCCTGACGAGGACGGAATGAACGCTGTTCACCACCATCATTGTTAAATCTAGGAGTAAACTGACGCTGCTGACGATCACCGCCGTTGTTATTAAAACGTGATGCGCCGTAAGAACGTTCTCCTCCTTCATTGTTTCCATATGGGCGATTGCCATAAGGACGTTGCTGACGGCCATAATTGTTATTGCCATAACCTCCACGCTGCTGGCGGTCAGCACCATTATTATTGTTGTTAAAACGAGGGTTGAACGAAGAACGGTTCTGACGTTGCTCACCACCTTCAAATCCATTGTTAGGACGACGTCCGTAACTTCCACCCTCATAACGATTGTTTCTGTTATAACCTTCTCTGTTGTTGTAAGATTTTCTACCATCGCGGCCAGACTGGTTTTCACCATTTTGTCTGAATTCTCTTTCTGTCATAATAATTAAATCAAAAAAATTAATACTCTTACCCTCTCGGGCCAAAAATGTCTCTATAAATCAAATATAAAATTAAATACCAGTATAATTATGTGGAGTTATTGCGCGAAGTTCTTTCTTTATATCTTCACTAACCTCCAATGTCTCTATGAAATTCTTTATTGAAGCCTCGTTTATAGCCTGGTTAGTACGTGTAAGAGCCTTCAGAGCCTCATACGGATTAGGATAAGCCTCACGGCGAAGAATTGTCTGAATAGCCTCAGCAACCACACTCCAGCAGTTATCCAAGTCCTCATAAATCTTATGCTCGTTCAACAACAGTTTGCCAAGTCCTTTCAGCGAACTCTGTATCGCAATAATAGTATGACCAAAAGGAACACCTATATTACGCAAAACAGTAGAGTCTGTCAAGTCACGCTGCAATCTTGAAACAGGAAGTTTTGACGACAAATGTTCGAAAATAGCATTAGCCATACCCAGGTTACCTTCAGCATTTTCAAAGTCTATCGGATTAACCTTATGAGGCATTGCGCTTGAACCAACTTCACCGGCCTTGATTTTCTGCTTGAAATACTCCATTGAGATATACTGCCAGAAGTCACGGTTCATATCAATCATTATAGTATTGATACGTTTCATTGCATCAAATATTGCTCCAAGATTGTCATAGTTTGAAATCTGAGTAGTATATTCCTCACGTTCCAATCCCAACTTTTCTGCAACAAACTTATTACCGAATTCTTTCCAGTCAAACTCAGGATATGCCACATGGTGAGCATTATAATTACCAGTAGCCCCACCAAACTTGGCAGTAATGGCACAAGCTTTCAGTATATCCAGCTGACGGCGCAATCTATACACAAACACCATAATCTCTTTACCCAATCTTGTAGGCGAAGCTGGCTGTCCGTGAGTCTTTGCAAGCATAGGAATATCCTTCCATTCCTCTGCATATGCAGCAAGCTGGTCAATAAGTTTCTGTATTTGCGGATAATATTCCTTCTCCAGAGCCTCTTTTATAGACAAAGGCACAGAAGTATTATTGATATCCTGCGAAGTCAATCCGAAATGGATGAACTCTTTATATTTTTCCAATCCCCCAAGCTTGTCGAACTGTTCCTTGATGAAATATTCCACAGCTTTCACGTCATGGTTAGTAACGCTTTCTATTTCTTTGATACGCTGAGCGTCAGCCTCTGAGAAATTACGGTAAATATTACGCAATGATTCGAAACGCGCATGATCGAAACACTTCAACTGTGGCAACGGAAGTTCACACAAAGTAATAAAATACTCTATTTCCACCTGCACACGATACTTGATCAGCGCATACTCAGAAAAATATTCAGCCAAAGCTCCCGCCTTGGTCCTATATCTGCCGTCGATAGGAGAAACAGCAGTGAGTAAGTCAAGCTCCAACATTGTTTTTCAGTTTTTTCTAAATTAATGATCATTAAAACTTCGCAAAAGTAATGCTTTTTCCCGACTTAACCACCCTAATAATGAAAACTTTAGTAATTATTACACAAAACTACGGAAATAAAGCGTACCTTTGCAGCCGAAAAATATAAAATCAAAAAGACAATGGAACTTCCAAACGACCCGATGATGCTTTTCAGCCTCATCAACATGAAACTCAGAGACTTTTATCCATCACTCGACTCTCTTTGTGATGATCTGAGCCTTAACAAGGACGAAATAATATCACGTCTTAAAGATGCCGGCTTCGAATACAACGAAGAGCTGAACAAATTCTGGTAATTTCCTCACCAGAATTTTTTTGAACAAAAAAATGAACGCCTGCCGAACATGCGGCGAACGTTCATTTCTCGTTCATACCGTGTTCTGCAGGCGTCCAGCATGCATTATTTCACAAAGAATCAATATCCCGGATTCTGCTGTTTTGCAATAACAGGATTAGCGTTAACTTCACTTACAGGAATAGGGAGTATCGCCCTGAAGTATGTTCTGTCGAACTTTCTTGAATCTTCATTCAGAGCATAATGCCATCCTATATTATCCTGGCTTTCGTAACGGACAATAGTTTCATTGTTACGCATAGCATCAAAGAAACGGTGTCCTTCGCCAACCAGTTCCTTACGACGTTCTGTCAACACCCTCTCCAAAGTGATACTACCGGCATCAACCACATTTGCCGAATTTACATCTACCGAACGAGCCTTGATTAGATCATTCAGATACTTGACAGCATAGTCCACATTTCCGCCACCAATTTTCATGGCAGCTTCAGCAGCATTCAGATACACCTCCGAAAGTCTTAATATCGGCAAATTCTGCAAACGCGGATCACCCTGCTGTCCCTTTGGGAATTTGTTAATGAAAACAGGCTCATCACCATATTTCTTATAAAGGTCTGTAGGACTACCCTTATCATCCATTTTATTCTGAACCGGTAATATAACATTTATTCTGACATCATTCTTGTCAGCCTTCAACATATCTACAAACGACTTTGTACAAATTGCATCCGCATATCCGTCCTCATTATACAGATAACCTATACCTTCACGGTCCGCCCAATCGTCAGTACCGTTGTTTATAAGTTCGAACATCATCTCCTTGGTATGTTTTGCACTCATTTTATCCCATGCCTCAGCATACTCATCAGCTTCCCATAACTTATATGGAGAATGTTCGATTATATTCTGTGCAGTAGATAATGCCAGTTCATTTTCTCCCTTATACAGATAGACACGTGTAAGCAAAGCCTCTGCAGCCCACTGGTCAATAAATCCCTGCTTCTCTCCTACCTTTTCCGATTTATATAAAGCTCCGGAATTAACAGCATCAGTCAAATCCTTGATAACCTTCTCATAAACACCTGCAACAGTTTCTCTACCCAACTGCGAGTCCGTACCCAAAGCAGTGTCAACAAAAGGAATACCAAGAGAAGCTCCATTGTCACTTGTATAAGGATTTCCATAAATCCTAACCAAATCGAAATGCACCAAAGCACGGACAACCTTAGCCTGAGCATAAATATCGTTCACTTCCTTCTGATATTTCTCAGCATCCTGTATTTTTTTATTATCAACAGCCTCAATAATTCTGTTTGCACGACGTATCACATTATACGGCACATTCCATATAGCCGGAGCATCATCCACAGTATATCTCATCTCATAGCACGAAGAAGTACGCATACCCTGATCTCTGGCCTGCATATCATCAGCACGCACATCGCCATAGTAAAACATTCTGGCAGCATAATATTCGCTATATGTTGAATTTCCCTGTAATCCGTCGTACATACCGTACATAGCCGTTCTGGCATCATTATAGTTAGTTATAGCCTGACTTGTAGGAATACCATTCGACGGTGCCTGATCCAGCCAGTTGTTCACACACGATGACAATCCCAACATTGCCACCGAAAATATAAACGACTTATATATTTTAGTTATCATATTTTCTTATTCTTATTTTAAATTAAAAACCAATTTCCATACCGAAAGTAACAGTTCTCAATGCCGGAGTCTCAAAAGTACAAATACCGTTAACCGGAGTTTCCGGATCGACATACAGTTTTTTCGACTTCCATGTAAGCAAGTTATTTGCCGCTACATATGCCCTTACCTTACCCAATCCAAGCTTACTGCTCAGGTTAGACGGCATTGTAAATCCTACAGTCAGGTTCTTCACTCTCAAATGATCGGTAGGCATCAGCCAGCGTGACGAAGAAATATTCTTGTTTCCGAATGCAAACTGTGGAAGTTTCGCATTGTCACCAGGTTTCTGCCATGTATCCTCTATCTTATAGTATGCAGGAACATTGCCGACATAATTATAAGTACCTCCGTTAGACTGTAACCATGTAGCATAATCAAAAGCGTTTCCACCAATAGAATAAGTCAGCGTAATATTAAAGTCAATAAACTTCCAGCTCACAAAATTAGTCAAACCACCCTGCACCTTAGGTTCCACAGCACCTATTATAGTCTTGTTTGCCTCAGCCGAGTTAGTAGTAGTTTCACGACTGCCATTCTCTCCATTTATATAATAGAGTTCCTTACCTGTTTGAGGATCCACACCGGCATATTCATATGCATAGATAGAATAATATGGCTCTCCTACTCTATGAATAAGCACACCGTTAATCATTTCATTCTGGTTTCCATCAAGCTTCAACAGAGTATTTCTATTATGGCTGATGTTGAAAGTAGTAGTCCAAGACCAGTCCTTATTCTGGATATTTGTTGACCTGAGTTCAAATTCAACACCGCGATTTCTCATTTCGCCGACATTCATCAATGTGTTTGCCACACCGCTTCCGTCAATGATACCAGTTACACCTGAAATAGCCTTGTTCATCAGCAAATCCTTTGTATCACGGTTATACCATTCAACGGTCATCGAAAGTCTGTTCAACAATGTTATATCCAGACCAATATTGGTAGCATAGTTCTTTTCCCATTTCATATTAGGATTATCCACTCTCATTTCTGCCGAACCACCATTACCCTTGTAATTATATCCGAATCCGAAAACACCCAGATAACCATAATAATCCGTAGGCTGTGTTCCATTCACACCATACGACGCACGCAGCTTGACATCAGTAAATATATGATTTAAAGATTCCATAAACGACTCTCCGGAAATTCTCCAAGAACCAGACACAGACCAGAAATCACCCCAACGGCTCGCACGCGACAATCGTGAACTTCCGTCACGTCTGTAACTGCCACTAAAGTAATACTTGTCAGCAAAATCGTAGTTCAATCGTCCTAGGAAAGAAGTCATTCTATATTTGCTCACAGAGCTCGAAGCTCTGGTATTTCCTGCATTCTCTATTTCAGGCATATACGAAGGATATGTATTACCATTTGCATATACATATTCATAACCATAATCCTCAGTCTCAAATCCAAGCAATACGTCAAAATTATGATTTTCCGCTACAGTCTTGTTATATGTCAACTGAGTCTGTGTATTCAGCTTAGCCATGTTCGTCATCACCCTCTGCATTACACCGTTCGATGAACGTCCGTCATTCGTACGCGGATCCCACCATACTCTTTCATTGTTCTGGCTGAAGTCATAACTCAATATCTCCTTCAGGTTCAGATTATCCCATATATTCCATGTAGCACCAATCGAACCCATAAAACGGTTCACCACACTTCTATTATAATTATATGTCTCTGTCTGAACAGGATTAGCGCCATTCAGTGCTGGGAAGAACGTACTGAAAGACCCGTCTTCATTATAAGGATAAGTAGAAGGAGAAGCAGTCATTGCATAGCACATTATCGGACTGGCAAAGCTGGTACCTTCATTATTCACATTCTGTGTAGAATTCGTAAACATGGCACTTGCATCAATCGACACACGGTCTGCCTTATGGTTTACACTGGCTCTACCTGTAAATCTCTCATATCCTGACACATTAGTTATACCATCCTGCTTTGTATATGAGAACGAAGTATAGAAATGAGTCTTTTCAGATCCTCCCTGCGCGCTCACCTCATAATTCTGATGAGCACCCTTTCTGAACAATACATCCTTCCAGTCAGTATATCCCGACCAAGGTTCAGCCGCATAAGAATCAATCTTACTGTCAGCATAAGCAATAGCCTCTTGTTCAGACTTACCTCCGTTCAGCATATAGTTCTTTAATCCCAGATAAAGGATATCACGTCTTTCCGAACCGTTCAGGATAGGACGATAATTAATCGCCATGTCAGACATACCCCAGTCAGCCTTCACATTAAACTTGGTCTTTCCAGCCGAACCACGCTTAGTCGTAATGATAATTACACCATTAGCCGCACGCGAACCATACAAAGAAGCAGCAGCCGCATCCTTTATCACAGTCATAGACTCAATGTCATTACTGTTAAGTGTCGCCATAAGGCTGTTACCTGAATTGGCATAAGAGAATTCACTCACATTACCATTCATCATAGGCACACCATCGATGACATACAGAGGTTCGTTACTTGCATTGATAGAGCCCATACCACGGATACGCACCGATGCCACCGCACCCGGCTGACCGGAAGTAGAAGTAATCTGGACACCCGAAACAGAACCCGCCAAACGATCCTGAACACTTACAGAAGGGACATCCTTCAGTTTTTCTGTGGAAACATTCGAAGCAGAACCAGTAAATGAAGATTTTTTAAAGTTACCATAACCTGTCACCACAACCTCATCCAGAACCTCCGTATCCGGATGTAATACAACATTCAGTGTCGGAGCGACAGCTACTTCTTCTGATTTCATTCCGATAAACGAAATAACCAACGTCTTGGCATTCTCCGGAACATTAGGAATACTGAAGTTACCGTCAATGTCTGTTACAGTACCCACAGTAGTACCTTTCACTAATACAGATGCACCTACAATAGGCAAACCGTCTTCACTAGAAGTAACCGTACCGGCCACTTGCGAGACTTGTGCGTTCACCACACCTACCAACACAACGAGGCAGGAGATTAATAGCATCAATTTCCTTCTCATAAAAATCTCTCTTGAATTTTAAATTTATAAATAGTTTAGTTTCTCTAGTTAATTACAAAAATATGCATTATTTTCTAATTTCTTTTCATTTTCATAGCAATATGCTTATTTCTTAGTTTTTTAACACAACATTTGACATTTTTCTTCTATAATACATTAAAATAATCTATATTGCATATATTTTTTCACAAAAAGCTATCAATAGTAATAGTAATTGTTATAGAGACCAAACAAACAGCTATTAATACATCATTATTAGACGTATATTATATATTTATTTACATTTTAATTTTAATAAAAGAGACAAATACTCCCAATTAGCTTCTAAATCACTGAACATAATAAATTAAATAACGAACTATTACTTCAATAATATATAGAAAACATTTATTTAAGTACAAATTAAAAAATATTGAAATAGATTTATATTATAATCATCAATAACACTTATATGATTTCTACATACAAAACACCAGCGGGACAAACAAGTTATCTTGTCTGTCCCGCTGTTATTCAGTTTTTCAGCCTATTTGTATGCTATTAATATTCTTCCTCGTTGAAAAAGAAATCTTCCTTACTTGGATAGTCTGGCCAAATATCTTCGATACTTTCATATATCTCACCTTCATCTTCCATTTCCTGAAGATTTTCAATCACCTCGAGAGGTGCACCTGAGCGCATTGCATAGTCAATAAGCTCATCTTTTGTTGCTGGCCATGGAGCATCTTCCAACTTTGAGGCCAATTCTAATGTCCAATACATAGTATATCTATTATTTAAAAGTTTTACTTATTATTTGAGGCACAAATGTATAACAAAAAAATTCATTTGCAACTCTTATTCCAATAAATTTCTTCTTTTTCTGACAAATGATTTAACTTTCTTGACAAAACAAAGAAATAATCTGACAATCTATTTACAAAAGATTTGCATCTGACATCAATTTCACACACGCCATTCTCCTCCAATTCAAGAATTCTCCTTTCACATCTGCGGCATACAGTTCTGCATATATGCGCTATCGAAGCTTGCATAGATCCACCCGGCAATACAAACCCTTTTAATAATGGTAGCTCCGAATCCATAATATCAATCTCATTTTCAATCTTTGATATATCCTCTTCTGTAATACATGAAGCCATATTAAGGTCTGTCTTGGTTACATCTGTAGCCAGATATGAACCCAAGGCAAAAAGCTTATGCTGAATGTATATCAAAAATTCTCTTATCCCGGACTTTTCCATAGAAGATAAAAGCATCCCTATAAACGAGTTAAGTTCATCTACAGTCCCGTACGCTTCAAGTCGGGCATGTGTTTTTGAAACTCGTATTCCGCCCACCAGAGAAGTTGTTCCGGTGTCCCCAGTCTTCGTATAAATGAAACTTTTTTTCATGGTATCTAAAACTTTTTATTTCTATATTAAACCAATCACAAAAAACAAATGTTTTGCATACGGATAACATTTATAGAAAATTGACAATGCGATTTTCCTTCACTCGCTTTTCGTCAAAGAATATGATACCTAAATCATATAAGTCAAAAGTTACCCCTGTTCTACTGTCATTTATTATATTCTTCCACCAGTCCTTTTTACACTTATCTGCATAAGGGTATGAAATAATCAAACAGTCACCCCCTGAAACATATTGTATGACTTCCTCAAACAATTTTTTATAATCAGATGTATGTGCAATATGAAAAAGTTTAGGACTGATATCTTTTGACTCTCTAATTAAATCTATGTATTCATCACGATTATAGCAACTATAATGCAGATGTTGTTTTGAAGAAAACAGTCTCTCAACCTGTGAGTTAATAGCGTCAGTAAAAGTATATACATTCATTTCTGAGTTTGCCTCCTGCATATACCGAGTTGTCATACCGGAACCGGTTCCAAACTCAAAAACCTTTAAAGGACGAATATAGTTAATCAATCTGAAAAAAAGCTTGTCCACTTTTTCACGATGACCAGGTAAATGAGCAACTAATCTTCGCTGATGATGCAACGAAGAATATGCATAAAATGGAAGTTTCTCATATATTACGAAAGTTATAAAGAAAAAATCAGATGGAGAATGTACCCCGTAGCCACAACGTTTACGAAATCTTCTACACCAATTCCATCCTCTTAATATAGTCTTATTCATCAGGATTAATATTACAAATAATTTTTATCCGATAGGTATTTTCAACAATACAAAAATATGAATACGTATTATAAATAACAAGTAAAATACATATTAATAGTTAACAATAATCATTTTAAAGGCTGCATTATCTTCTTCTTTCCGAAAACAAAGCTTGATATTCCCAAATAATCCATCAGCAATCCTATCCCGAAACAGCCCGCAACATTAATTATCAAAGCCACTAGAAGAAACAACATTCCTGTTTGTTCAAAAGACAAAAAACCTACTAATGGTTTTACCAAAGCTGTAAATATCGGTGAGAACAATAGCAATACCAATGTATGCCTTCCTATATAATTAAAGAATACAGCCAAAAAACGAGGTAAAATACTATACAATGCCAGCAACGACGATACAGCAAGATATGTTATCAATAATCCACCTATAGTAAACCGGTCAAGATTCTCAGGAAACATTATCAAAACTGCAAAGCCAGCTATTGCCAACCATGATGATTTGAAAAAGGACAAAAATTCAGTAGACGACTGTCGGATACAAACTCCCAGTAAAAAATATAATATACTGGAAAGAGAAATGAGACCCCAATATAAAGAAATGAGACCTAGAGTAACAGAAGCTATCACAAGCCTTGAAACTAAAGCACTACTGTCTTTATATCTTATGAAAGACATAAAATATACAATGGAACATATTATCAATGAATGAAGATACCAGTAAGGACCGATAGGTTTAAACAATAATTTTTCCAGAAACACTTCCAAAGAAAGATCCGGTATATGCTCTCTAATGGGTAAAAAGGAAGCCATTAATATATATGAGCTTTCCATAATCAGATATGGGACCAGCAGCCATAATACGGTTTTCATAAAGCCGACAATCGGTTTGTCCACTCTCATCACATAACCTGAAATCATAAAAAAAGCAGGAATATGAAATGTATAAACAACTTGTTTTGCATAAGGATAAGTATCACCTATATAAACAAGGTGAAAGCTTATCATTAATAAAATAAATATACATTTCAAGAAATCTATCTCGTCTACCCGTTTTACCATAATGAGATGTTATATACTATTTAAAATCCATCCTGTATACATTTGTATTTCTATGCTCGAATCCCAATGACTTATAAAGATTATTTGCAACAAGGCGCTCAGGACGGGATGTCAACATCAATTTTGATTTACCTTTAAGTGCCACTTGCCCAATAGCAGATTTCACTAATTCCTTACCTAACGACTGTCCCCGATATTTTTCATCTATTACAACATCTTCAAGCCAATACTTAAGTCCGGTAGGCGACAAACATGCACACAAAGTAAACATGCCTATTATAACCCTATCCATATACATTAAATATAAGGAACTTGAATCACAGTTGATAATATTCAAGAGATCATGCTCATTAAAACATATTTTTTCGGAAGAAAGCTGATCAAGAAGTAAATTAATAGCATCTATATACTCTTTCTTCGATTCCTCAACCTTTATTATTGTAATCATATTTTTAATATTATATTTTTCAAAGTATAAATATAGTAATATATTTGTATAAACACAAAAATCCCCGAAGTATCTCTACCTCGGGGATCTCTCATCTAAAACGGCGACTACCTACTCTCCCACAATATGCAGTACCATCGGCGTGACGAAGCTTAACTTCTCTGTTCGGAATGGGAAGAGGTGGAACCTTCGTGCTATAGTCACCTGAATATCTTTGTATATCAAGTCTTGCATGAAGCACAAACTGAAAAACTAATTTTAGCAAAACACAATACTTATTCAGTGCTAAACGTATATAACACCCATTGTGCTACGCAATAACAAAAGTCAACGGGCAATTAGTAATGCTCGGCTTTGCTGTCTCCAGCTTTACACCTGCATCCTATCAACGTCGTAGTCTACGACGACCCTGAGAAATCTTATCTTGTGGCCGGCTTCGTACTTAGATGCTTTCAGCACTTATCCGATCCAGACTTAGATACCCGGCGGTGCACCTGGCGGCACAACCGGCAAACCAGAGGTCTGTCCAACACGGTCCTCTCGTACTAGTGTCAGAGCCACGCAAATTTCATACGCCCACGATAGATAGAGACCGAACTGTCTCACGACGTTCTGAACCCAGCTCG
>NZ_CALDPF010000002.1 GCF_937912035.1 uncultured Bacteroides sp. | reverse complement strand
AGAGCACGTGATTTGTAATCTCGGGGTCGTTGGTTCGAATCCGACAAGAGGCTCAGAAAATCAGGTTGAATATTCAACCTGATTTTTTTGTGTTTTAATTTAAGTTTTGCAAGTAAAATTTGACCTTTTAAAGTCTGTCGAAGGTCTCAAAAGTCTGTATTTAGACTTTAGCAAAGATTTCTCCGATTGTTTTGTAAGATTCATAGCGTTTAACGATGTCTGTTAGTATATTGTATTGCTAAAGTACAAAGATACTACTCATGATTCTTGAAATTCTTATTATTGTTTTCGAGCAATCATTATTTCTGAAAAAAATTGATTTTGTAATAATATATATATATCTTTGTAGATAGCTGAATGATTGTATTTTTTGCTTTGCATTTCTAATATTATGGATTATCAGAATTTTGGACTTTTTTGTTTTAATCATTTATTGCTTGCGAAATTTAATATATGTTTATTGTTCGTGAATATAAAAACATGGGACAAGAAGCTATACATACTTTTAAGGAAATAAGGATATCGCATAAAAAAGATGTTCACAAACTTATGGACGTAGGTTCATCAAGAAACGTGTCGATATAGATTGGCGGCTTTAGATTGTAGATGAGAAAGTGGGGCTTGAAGATATAGATAAGATATAGGTAAGAATTACAAAGGTACTTTGTTAACGATAAAAGATTGGGTTATAGGGTTGGTATGGATAAGGTTTCTTAGTGGAAATGAAGCCAATCCACTATATTAGGTTACCATAGACGCCCCTAACCTTTTATTAATCAAATACATATTATGTCGGCTGACAATGGAAAATAATTCAGTTTTAAGTGGAGAGTACAAATAAACTAAATGTTTTTTTTGCTTTCTTAAACCATACCATTCATGAGAAAGAGATGCCAGCAAATACCAATGTGTAGAATGGGCAATACTTCCTAAAAGGTACGGATCTTGGAGATATAACACAGGAACAGGTAATGCGCGTTCAGGATATCTTAAACTCCAGACCGAGGAAAAGATTAAGTTATATTACTCCGAAAGAAAAATATAAATCAGTTAACTAACAAGGAATTTGATACTGTTGCATTATCAGTTTGAATTCGGAACAATCATATTATGAAGACAAATTTTTTATTAAAAGTATTATTGGGTGTATTATTAATTCCTGTTCTTTTTACTTCCTGTAAAAAAGATAATCTTATTTGGGATTTTATACCTATCGTTATTTCCATAAATGTGGTGGATGAATCAGGTAATAATTTAATGGATCCCGCTACAGAAAATTCAATGGCAGGAAATGAAATAAAGATTACTTTCCGTGGAAAAACCTATATTCTTGATGAAGAACCTAATGAAAAAACTAACTCCAGGGCTTATTTGCCGAAGTTTCGTGGGTTATATTCATTTGACGAGTCTCGAAAAGATTTTCAATATGGACTATTCTTTGGAGAACTTGCAAGAGATGATAATTATGATGAAGAAATTGTGATAGATTGGGGTGATGGAAGTAAGAATGATATAATTGTCTTTAATCATAAGTTTTGGTGGAAAAAGGATAAACCAAAATCTGAAACAACATATTATATTAATGGTAAAAAGGTAAACGGAGAGTATATCATAATAGAAAAATAAACTATATGAATTTGTAGGAGAAGTAACATTTTTTACTTTCCGTAATCTTATCGAAGTTCATAATCCCCATTTCATTATTCACAGTGAAAGATGTGAAGGTGAAATGGGGAATATTTTTTACTGAATGATTTAATAAACAATCACGACACAGTTTCAATTTTATGTAGAATTCCATTGTTGTAACATCTTCCCATTTTTATCTTGCCGTATTTTAGGTCGTGTTACTATGGAATATAATTGGGGATATTTTATCTTTTTTCTAAAACGTATTTGTAAAGATAAACTTTAAGTGCATTGTAAATATAAATATTACCTTTGTACCAGAATCAGAAAATGAAAAGTCTGAACTAATATGCAAAAATCCTTTTTTAAAATACATTGTTTTGAGCAGTTGTATAAGGAAAACTATGCTCGTTTGTATTATTATGCCTTTCGTTTCATTACAGACGAAGAGGTATGTAAGGATATTGTCAACGATGTATTTGAGAAAGCTTGGCAGAATTTTGAGGATTTGAAGCCTGAAACAGCTACAGCCTATCTGTATGTACAGACAAGGAACCGCTGTATAGATTATTTGAGGCATAGGCAGGTTGAGGAACAATATGCCGATTTTTATCGGATTGTCACCGAAGAGGATACAGATGCATTTCCCGATGAAATGGAAGAACGGGTGCAACGCATTGAAAAAATTATCGAACAATTGACCGACCCGACTAAAACTATTCTGAAGGAGTGTTATTTTGATAATAAGAAATATCAGGAAGTTGCAGATAAATTCGGTATCAGTATTAGTGGTGTCAAGAAGCATATCATGAAAGCTTTAAGGCTTTTAAGGGAAGAATTCGGCATAAAAAAGGTACCCGGAAAGAATTCTTGAACGTAAATTATATAGAACAGATAGTATTATGGAAATGGAAGATAAAATCGTACGTACGCTGGACGCAATGGAGCATCCCGAAAACTTTACGAAAGAGGAACTGGATGCCATACTGGGCGACGAGGATTGCGTCCGTATCTGTCGTGATTTATTAGATAGCCGTGAAGCGCTGGCACGCCGTTATGCTACTGCTCCGGATGTAGACGCCGAGTGGCAGTCTTTCAAGTCCCGAAAAGCGTTAAGTGAGATGTCTGCGCAACCGAAAAAGAAAACACGTATGCTTTATGTTGGTATTGCTTTGTCGGTTGCAGCTTCGGTTCTCCTGTTTTTGTTGTTGCGTCCGTCTGTTTCTGAAGAATATACCGTATTTAGGGCAAATCTTGAAGCACAGGTTGTTTCGATTGAAACCAAGAATGGTGTTAATACCTTGTGTATTCCGCGGGGAATGAACAAGCTGGTGATACTTCCGGACAGTAGCAGTGTTTGGCTGAATGCTGAAAGTTCTCTCCAATATCCGGAAAGTTTTGAGGGAATGAAACAGCGTGAGGTGTACTTGAAAGGAGAAGGTTATTTTGAAGTAACCAAAGATGCGGAACATCCTTTTATGGTGAAGACTGACGCTTTGGAAACTCAAGTATTGGGAACTTCTTTTAATGTCAAGGCTTATTCGGGTAATGATACGCAGGTTACGCTATTGGAAGGTAGTGTAAGGGTGACTGACAGAAATCATAATGAGTTGCAATTGAGACCGGGTGAACATACTGATGCACAAATGCATAAGACATCTGTAGAGAATAGCATCGATTATCGCTCATGGATTGATGGGCAGTTTTATTTCGACAATGTGGAACTTGTGGAAATTATGCGTGAATTTGGACGCTGGTATAATGTAGATATTGTTTTTACTCATAAAGAAATCATGCATGAACGTTTGCATTTTCAGGCCGATCGTAGTGACTCTTTGCAGGATATTTTGGAACTATTGAATAGTATGCAACGGGTAAAGGTAAGTTTCGAAAAAGGAAAAGTAGTGGTCGGTATCTGATTTTTTTTGAAAAAATAGTTTTTTGTGGTACCCGATATCAGGAGGACTACGTATTACTTGCAGAAGAATATAAATTTACAGAAGTTATGAAAAGAAAGAGTATTTATCTTTTGCTGGTTTTTATGAGTATAACTCTGGTACTTCCGGCGCAAACAAAGGACCGTTTCAGCATTGAGTTTAAAGGCGAAACGTTGCCTACTGCTTTAAAAAGACTGGAACAGGTGTCTGGCTATCGTATCCTCTTTACATACAGTGACGTACAGTCGTATAGGGTAACTGTATCCATTCACGAAAATACAATTATGCAAGCGGTAGAAAAAATACTTGAAAACAAGCCGCTTACTTATGTACGAAAAGGAGAAGAGTATATCGTTATTGTGTCGAAAGGCGTACAGAAGACTCCGGTTGCTATCCGTGGTATGGTGGTTGATGAAAAACAACAGCCTATGCCTTACTGCAATGTATTGTTGCTTACCGTTGATTCTGTATTTGTAAACGGGAGTGTTACTAATGAGGATGGAACTTTTCTGATGACTGGTGAAGCGGATGTCCCTTATCTGCTGAAAGTTTCCTACATAGGTTATGCAACCGCTTTGCAGATTGTAGGATCTAAGAATCTAATACAGCTCCTTCCAGATGCTCATACGCTGGAGGAAGTGACTGTTACCGCAAATCGTCCGTTGATAGAATCTCAAGCCAACGGCTTGAAAGTCAATGTAGCCGGTACTTCGCTTGCTCAAATGGGAACAGCTAATGAGATGTTGACTCATCTTCCGTTTGTAACAAGTAAAAATGGGAGTTTATCGGTTTTGGGTAGCGGAAATCCGGAAATTTATATTAATAACCGGAAGGTGCGTGATATAGGGGAACTCGACAGGCTCCGTGCTACAGAAATTCTTTCGGCTGAAGTCATCACTACTCCCGGACCGGAATATGCTGCGGATGTAGCTGCGGTAATCCGTATTCGTACCCTCAAACAAAGAGGGCAGGGATGGAGTGGCAGTGTTAACCTTGCGTATGATCAAGGAAGTTGGGCTAATGCTAACCAGCAGGTTGCATTGAATTACCGTACCGGTGGATTGGATATTTTTGTAAAAGGATATGTTAGTGAAAATAATTCGTACGGAAAGACTAATGCTGTTATACAAACTTATGGGAAGGACCAATGGGAAACAATAGCCAACGATACACAGACGTCCAAATCAAAAAGATTATCAGCTGAAACCGGATTTAATTATGAAGTGAACGAACATCATTCTTTCGGTGTGAGATATACGCCGGAAAGTACTTTGGGAATAGGGCAGCAAGAATCTTGGGGTGAAACGACAACTTTCTGTAATGGAGTAGAAGTTGATAATTCAAATTTTCAGCAGATTTCTCAGTTTAAAAACGGGTTGAACCATGCTGTGAATGCTTATTATGTGGGTGAATTTGGAAGGTGGATGATTGATTTTAATGCTGATTACCTTAATAATCAGTTGAGTACCAGTCAATATGCCGAAGACGGAAGTAAAGAAGAAATTTACAGTAATTCTGATTCAAGAAGCAAACTTTATGCGGCGAAATTGCAGGCTGGTGTATCTATGGGGAGAGGACAATTATCTTTTGGATCGGAAGGTACACTGACGGAAAGAGATGCTCTTTTTACTCAGAGTGGTTATTCTGAAGATGCCGACAACCTTATCCGGCAGAAAACTTTTGCGCTTTTTGCGGGGTATTCCATAAATTATGGAAAGTGGAAAGCTAATGCAGGATTGCGATACGAGCATAGGGAAACAGATTATTATGATAAGGGAATACGTATTGACGAGCAGAGTCCTGTTTATGACGAACTCATTCCTACGGCATCTGTCAACTGGTCGTACCGTGATTTAAGTTTGGCACTTACTTATCGCATGATGAAAGGTAACCCTTCTTATAGTATGCTGACTAATGCTATCAGCTATAGGACACAATATTCATATACTACCGGAAATCCGAGACTTGAGCCTAGTCAAACTAATATTTTGTCATTTAATGCTTCTTATAAATGGTTGTTTGCCAATATCCAATATTTCCGTCCCAAAAACTCGATTGCAAATATAACCATGCCATATAATGAGGAAACTCATCCTGGAGTATTGCTTTTTGGTGCTGCCAATCTGGCCGCATACAATGGTTTTGCTTTCAATCTTGTAGCATCTCCCAAGGTAGGTATGTGGCAACCGCAGTTTAGTGTATCGGCTTTGCTTTCTCCGGCAGACGGTCGTAATTTAGGAATTGATGTATATCGAAAGCAACCTGTATTCAATTTAGGATGGGACAATAGTTTTAATCTGCCTCACGGTTGGTTTCTGAACTTGCAGGCTAATATGAATACAGCAGCCAGGATGGGATATGCTGTAATTCGTGTTGAGGGTAGGGTTAATGCGCGTATCAGCAAGTCTTTCCTGAAAGAGAATGCTTTGACACTGTCGTTTACAGCAAATGATATTCTTCGTACCGGTTATTATCACTTTAATGTTTATGGAATAGACTCTTATAACGGAAATCGCATCTATCGTGACTGGCAACGTGTTGGCATTCAGCTTTCATATAAATTCAACTCAACCAAGAGTAAATATAAAGGAACTGGTGCCGGTCAAAGTGAAAAGAGTCGTCTGTAAAGTTTTTATGGAAATTTGGTATTTAAAGTACGGGCATAAAAAAAGGAGCACCGCTGTACTCCAACCTTTGTTAACCTTAAAATCTAATACTATGAAAAACACGTTGCAAAGGTACGGACTTTTCCTGAATTTGCAAGTTTTGTGCGCGAAAACAAATGTTTTATAACATGGTTTAACTGTTTTGGTTGGTTTGAAATTCTTATTAACAAAAAAAGGAGGCTGTTAAGCCTCCTCCGGTTATTAATGAGTTGTTGTTATATACATCCTTTGCTTGACGGAACTTCAAAGTGATATACATCACGTTTTACGGCCATTTTGATACTTCGTGCAAGGGCTTTGAAAATGCCTTCAATCTTGTGGTGTTCGTTCTGGCCTTCAGCTTTTATGTTGAGGTTCATTCGTGCCGAGTCACTTAATGACTTGAAGAAATGCAGGAACATTTCGGTAGGCATATCGCCTATTTTCTCACGCTTGAATTCTGCATCCCAAACCAGCCAGGCACGTCCTCCGAAATCGAGTGCTACCTGACACAGGCAGTCGTCCATGGGCAGACAGTAACCGTATCGTTCTATTCCGCGTTTGTTGCCTAATGCCTTGTAGATACATTCTCCAAGAGCTATAGCTGTGTCTTCTATGGTGTGATGTTCGTCCACTTCGAGGTCTCCTTTTACTTTTATAGTAAGATCCAGTCCTCCGTGTTTACCTATCTGTTCAAGCATGTGGTCGAAAAATCCCAAACCTGTACTTATATCGCAAGCTCCGTTGCCGTCGAGATTGAGGCTTATATAGATATCGGTTTCTTTTGTTGTTCGTCTTACTTCAGCTTTTCTCTCTCCGGCAAACAGGAATTCGGCTATCTTGTCCCAGTCCTTTGTCGCAAGGGAACAATATTCCTCCAGTGATTTCTCTTTCAGAGTTTCTTTGTCATCTTGCAGGAGAATGGCTTTGCATCCAAGATTTTTGGCCAGTTCTACATCTGTGGCACGATCGCCTATAACATAACTTCCTGCTAGGTCGTATTCAGGATTGTCGATATATTGTGTAAGCATTCCTGTGCGTGGTTTTCTGGTAGGTGCATTGTCTTCAGGAAAACTTCTGTCTATACAGACATTGTCGAAGGTTATTCCTTCGTTTTCCAAAGTCTTCATTACAAGATTGTGTACAGGCCAGAATGTATCTTCCGGAAATGAGTTTGTTCCGAGTCCGTCCTGATTGGTTACCATAACGAATTCGTAGTCCAGTTTCTCGCGCACAAAACTCAGATTTCGGAAAACCTTAGGATAGAACTCAAGTTTTTCGAAAGAGTCGAGCTGATAGTCAACAGGTGGCTCTATCACCAGTGTGCCGTCGCGGTCGATGAATAATATCTTTTTCATTGTCTCTCCTTATTTATAGTTTTTAAGAGCCTCTATAAGTTTGTCGTTCTCAGGACGCGAACCTATAGTAACTCTGAGGCAGTTATGGCACAAAGTGACATTAGTACGGTTTCTTACTATTATTCCTTTATTTACCAGATAATCGTATATATTTTTTGCGTCAGTGACTTTGGCTAGGAAGAAGTTGGCATCGGTAGGGTAGATATGCTCGCAGCAATCCAAATTGCCGAACTTTTCAATAAGTCTGCTGCGTTCGGTAAGTAATGTTTTCACCCATTCCTTAATCTGATATTCTTTGCCTATCATGTTGATAGCTTCTGTTTGGGTGAGATGGTTTACATTATATGGATATTTCACCTTATTGAACACTGAAATGATTTCTTCAGATGCGAATGCCATACCTAATCTTATTCCGGCACATCCCCACGCTTTTGAGAATGTCTGTAGTACCACCATGTTAGGATATTTGTCGAGCATTGTTGTGAATGACTTTTCTGTGGAAAAGTCTATATATGCCTCGTCTATTACCACAATTCCCTGAAAGTTCTCTAATACGGTTTCTATCTCTTTGTGACACAGATTGTTACCTGTGGGATTGTTTGGCGAACATAGAAAGATCAGTTTGGTGTTGTTATCTGTTCTTGACAGAAGTTCTGAAGCCTTGAATTGGAAATTTTCGTCTAGCAATACTTTTCTGTATTCTACGTCGTTAATATCCGCACACACTTTGTACATACCGTATGTAGGATCTATTGCTACGGCATTGTCAACGCCGGGAACACAGAATGTACGATAGAGAATATCTATTGCCTCATCACTTCCGTTTCCTAAAAATATTCTGTCTTTGCCTATGTTTTTAACCCTTGAAACCAAAGTTTTCAGTTCTGTCTGTAATGGGTCGGGGTAACGGTTGTTTGGTGTGTTATATGGATTTTCGTTAGCATCGAGAAATACAGATGCCGTAGCGCCTTTATACTCGTCTCTGGCTGATGAGTAAGGTTTAAGCGACCATATGTTGGGGCGTATAAGTTCTTTTAATTCTTTCATTGTCTTGTCCGTTATTTAAGTCTTACTGTCACGGCATTCTTGTGGGCGTCAAGATATTCGTTTGCCGCCATTGTCTCAATTGTAGGTCCTATGTTCATTATGCCTTCGCGTGTAATTTCCTGGAATGTAATCTTGCGGGTGAAACTGTCCAGATTTACTCCGCTGTAGGCTTTTGCATATCCGTTGGTAGGAAGGGTATGATTAGTTCCCGAAGCATAATCGCCTGCACTTTCCGGTGTGTATGGACCGAGGAACACCGAGCCGGCATTGACTATTCGTTCTGCTACCTGCATATAGTCCTTAGTTTCGATAATCAGGTGTTCGGGTGCATATTCGTTAGTCATTTCTATAGCTTCGTCAATGGTATTTACCAATATAAGTTTGCTGTGTGAAAGTGATTTTTCTGTTATTTCCTTTCTTGGTAATACAGCCAGCTGTTTTTCCACTTCCTCTTTAACGGCATTGATGAGCTGTTCTGAAGTTGTAATCAATATTGACTGACTGTCCACTCCATGTTCTGCTTGTGAAAGCAGGTCGGATGCCACGTATGCCGGATTGGCTGTTTCGTCTGCAAGCACAGCTACTTCCGAAGGTCCGGCAGGCATATCTATAGCTACATCATGTAGTGATACTTCCTGCTTTGCCGCCATTACGTACTGGTTGCCCGGGCCAAATATCTTATATACTTTAGGGATGCTTTCAGTACCGTATGCCATTGCTCCTATAGCCTGTACGCCACCGGCTTTGAATATTCTGCTTACTCCGGCTGCCTTGGCTGCATAAAGTATAGCTGGGTTGATTTTACCTTCACGGTTTGGAGGTGAACACAGAACTATTTCTTTGCATCCTGCAATCTTTGCCGGAGCTGCGAGCATTAGCACTGTAGAGAAAAGGGGAGCTGTTCCTCCTGGAATGTATAGACCAACTTTCTCTATGGCTACTGCTTTCTGCCAGCATGTAACTCCTGTTGTAGTAGTGACTTTCTGTCCTTCAAACTTTTGTGATGCGTGGAATGTACGAATATTTTCCAATGCCTTGCCGATGGCTTCCTTCAGTGTGTTATCGGTAGCTTTTTCAGCTTCAGCAAATTCTTCTTCAGTTACTTCGAGTGACGATAGTTTTACCTTGTCGAATTTCTCTTCGTATTCAATAACGGCTTTGTCGCCTTTTTCGCGTATATCACCAAGTACTTGTAGCACTGTGTCGCGAAGCGTTGCCGTGTTTAATGTGGGACGACTCAGAAGGTTTTTCCATTCTGACCGTGCAGGATATTTTATTATGTTCATTTTTTTAAAGGTGTTGGTAGTTAGAGGATCATCTTTTCGATAGGAAGAACTAAAATGCCTTGTGCGCCGATAGCTTTCAGCTTTCCTATTATCTCCCAAAAGCATTTTTGGTCAAGTACGGTATGTACGCTGCTCCATCCTTCTGTGGCAAGTGGCATGACTGTAGGGCTCTTTATTCCCGGAAGAACTTCAATGATGTCCTTAACCTTGTCTGTAGGAACATTCATCAGTACATATTTCTTGTCTTCGGCGGCTTTCACGGCATCCAGTCTGAAGAGCAGTTCCTTGAGGATTTCCTTTTTCTCGTCGCTCATGTTCTTGTTGCCAATCAGCAGAGCCTCGCTTTTCATTACCACTTCCACCTCTTTGAGGTTGTTACTGATAAGCGTGGAGCCGGAGCTTACTATATCGAAAATGGCATCAGCCAGTCCAATACCCGGAGCTATTTCTACCGAACCTGTTATAACGTGTATATCAGCTTTTATGTTATTTTTATCGAGGAATTTTTTCAGAATCACCGGATAGGAAGTAGCAATTTTCTTTCCGTTGAACCATTCCAGGCCGTTATACTCAATTTCTTTATGCAGGGCTAGAGACAGACGGCATTTGCTGAATCCCAGCCTTTGGACAATATCAGCTTCTTCTTCTCTTTCTTCAAATTCGTTTTCACCTACTATACCCATGTCGGCAACTCCACTTGCCACGCATTGAGGTATGTCGTCATCGCGCAGGAACAGGATTTCTACAGGGAAGTTTGTTGACTGTGTGAGCAATGTGCGTTTTGATGTTGACAGTTTGATGTCAGCTTCTGCAAGCAGGGCCATTGTGTCTTCGAACAAGCGGCCTTTTGATTGTACGGCAATTCTTAGCATATCTTTCGATTTTAAAAGTTTATAATCTGCATTAATAAAAAAGGCTCACCGTTTGTTTTACGGCAAGCCTTGAATAAATCTTTTTCTATAATGAACTGCATGAGCCATCAGCCTACCGATTATTTCGTCAGGAAATGATGATGGTGATGTAGAGCAGTTGTAAAAATCATAACTTTTTCTTATTGTTTGCGACAAAAGTATAGTGAAAGATTTATAATTCCAAATTTTTAATGCAAAAAGTTTGATTTTTCTTTCAAATTAGCGGATTGACATCTTCTTCTTCAGTCTCGCATCCGTAGAAAAACATGTCTTTTTGCGCTTTTTCTTTTGGAAAAGTAAAGTATGTGCAAGTAGCTTTGGTACACTCTTCTCCCTTCATATTATAGATTGATGCATCTACCAGTATGATATTTCGTTTCTGTTCTTTAATATGTGCGCGTAACACCACATAATCATCTGTAGTCATTATGGATTTCATGTATCTGGTTTCCATTTTCGACGTTACGCCTGTAGTCTGAAGCTTTCTTGCTATCACCCATGCGCAGATTTCGTCCAGCAGTGTAGCCTGTATTCCACCGTGCAGTGTGTTTACCCATCCCTGATATTTTGCTTCCGGATGCCAGATACTTACTATATCATCTCCGTCTTCGTAGAATTCCATTTTTACTCCGGCTTCATTGTTGGGTGCACATCCGAAGCAGTAATATCCGTCGAGACCTTTCCAGGGGTTAATAATCTTTTTCATAGGCTGTTTCAATTATATTTCAAAATCCACGCATGCTCTGTCTTCTTTTGCTTCTTTAATAATTCCAGCCGCAGCCACGTGATCTGGATGGACAGAATATGCTTTTACATCTTCCAGCGAATCGAATGTACTGTCAAGGCAGATATCCCACTTTTCGGATGTGTTGATGTTTAGTCCTACATGAATATCTTTTATGAATTTGATTTTTTCAGGCAGTGATTCAATAGCCGATTTGAAATTGTTCATTATTTCAATTTTCTCATTTTCAGACAAGCTTTCTTTCAGCTTGAACATAACAATGTGCTTGACCATAGTTTGTATATTTTATTTATTATAGTATTTTTGTATACGGCAAAGATAGCGAAATATATTCATTAATTATTAAAATGTAATACGATGAAGAAACGTAGATTGTTAATTCCTTCGATAATAGTGCTTATTGTAGCCTTGATAGCCATAACTTTTGTTATAAACAAGGAACATGAAGTTGAAATTATTCATGATGATCTGGAGCAGGTTCTTGAAGATGGAGAACTTATAGTTCTTACGATAAACAGTTATGCATCATATTTTAATTATAGGGAAGTTCCTATGGGATTTCAATATGAGCTTGCACAGGGATTTGCAAAATCGCTGGGTGTAGAATTGAAAGTCATAGTCTTGAACTCGGAAGTTGAGCTGGTGGATGCCTTGCTAAGTGGTGAAGGAGATCTTATAGCATATAATCTTGCCATAACGAATGAAAGGAAAAAAGAACTGATATATTGTGGAAAAGAGAATATATCGCATCAGGTATTGGTTCAAAGAAATGGTAATGATGCTTTGGATGATGTTACCCAACTTGTAGGAAAAGATGTATATGTCATGCCGGGAAAATATGAAGAACGACTTGAAAATTTGAACCATGAGCTTGGGGGAGGTATATCAATACACGAAGTTACCGAAGACAGTATAACGAATGAGGACCTTATTGAAATGGTCGCTAAAGGTAAAATAGATTATACTGTGACCAATAACGAACTGGCTAGGATAAATAAAACATATAATCCTAATTTGGATATAAATATGGAAATAAGTTTTGACCAGCGTTCTGCATGGGCAGTAAGGAAAACTTCGCCTAAGCTGGCTGAGGCTGCGGATAAGTGGCATAGAGAGAATATAAACTCAGCCGAGTTCCAGGCTAGTGCCAGAAGATATTTTGAACTTAACAAACATATTCCACAGGGCTCTATTCTTTCACTTAAAGATGGCAGAATATCATATTATGATGATTTGTTCAGAAAATATGCGTCGCAGATAAACTGGGACTGGAGATTGCTTGCAGCCTTGGTCTATACCGAATCAAATTTTAATCCGTCAGCTGTTTCTTGGGCTGGTGCAAAAGGTTTGATGCAGTTGATGCCTTCTACAGCCAGAGCTTACGGTATTCCTCCAGGAATGGAAAGTGACCCTGAGCAAAGTATTAAAGGGGGAGTAAAATATATATCGGAGTTACAGAAAATTTTTTCTAAAGTAAAGGATGACAATGAACGTATAATGTTTGTTCTTGCCTCGTATAATTCCGGTATAGGTCATGTGTTTGATGCTATGGCTTTGGCAGAGAAGTATGGGAAAGATAAATATCTATGGGAAGGAAATGTTGCTGTATATATGTTGCTCAAGAATAAGGAAGAGTATTATAAGGATCCAGTTTGCAAGAATGGATATTTCAGGGGTACTGAAACTTATAATTTTGTACGTGATGTACTGACTAGAGCTGATGTGTATATTAAAAATATAAAAGATTGATATAAAAACAAATGGCTGAAAAGTTATGGTGAAACTTTCAGCCATGTTTGAGCAATAAATGATGAAAAATGAGAGTTTAATTATTTATTATTTGAACATTTCTACGATTTTATTTAGTTCTCCGGCGTTTATTACTCCACTTTGTCTCCACATTTGTTTTCCATTCTTGAAAATCATCAGTGTAGGTACAGACTGTATGCTGTATTGCATAGCTAGTGCATTATTTTTGTCTACATCTACTTTTACTATTCGCACCTTGTCACCTTGCATGTCCTTTACTTGTTTTAAAATAGGGGACATCGTTTTACAAGGACCGCACCATTCAGCGAAAAAATCTACAATTACTGGTACGTCTGATGAAGATATTAATTCGTAAAAAGTTTCCATAATGTCTATCGTTTTATGTTGTCGTCAATTAACTATAAAACAAAACAGGCATTGTTTTTGTTCGGAACAAAAATAAAAAAAGGTGGAAAAATCCACCTTTATATTCTTTAAATATTATTTTCAGAAATCGTATTATTTGTTGAGACCAGAGTAACGTGCGTTAAGTCCGTCAACAATTTCCTGTGTAATATTGAATGCAGGATCAGCATAAAGAAGATTGTCGAAGCCTGTGTTGCTGATTATAAGGCTATAACCTTTATCCTTGTTGTATATTTTCAGGAATGAGTTGATTGAGTCTCTCAACTGAAGGCTGTTTTTCTGGTTTTCGTCTGCAAGGTCCTTGCTAAGTTTTTCCTGCAAAGCTTGAAGATCCTGTTGCTGTTTGATGATGCGATTCTGCTGTTGCTGAGCACTTTCTGCACTTACGAAACCGTTGTTTTCATATTTACGCTGGAATTCTTTCATCGCAGCATCAAGAGCTTTAGCCTTTTCGTTAAGAGTTGTACGGATGTTTTCTTCCTTCTTAATCATGAGCTCGTTCAGGTCATTCCAAAAACGGTATTTTGTAAGAAGTGAGTCTATTTCAACGTATGCAATCTTCATGTTTGTTGTACCGGAAGCTGCAACAGGTGTTGCTGTTTGTGTTGATTCACCATTGTTTCCTGCGCACTGTACAAACATTACAGCCATAACCACAGCTAAAAATCCTTTGAGGATGTACTTAGTCTTTCTCATAAATTCTTTATATCATTTAAGTTAATTATTATTCTTCTTCATTTTTCTGTCGTTCCGAGATTGCGTTAGGGTTTACTTTACGCTGCTCTCTGTCTTGTGACTGTACACATCCGATTCCCCTCTTGCGCATTGCCTTGCTGCCACTCACATGAGTGTTAGGGAAACGTCCGTTCTTCTTAAAAAGTATTTTTACACATAATAGTGCTATGCAGACAGCTACTATTATCAGTGTAGCGAGTATTGTTTTAAGCATTGCTATAGTTTTTATGACAAATAGGATTTGGTTCAGGATATTCAAAATTTGAAAAACTGCGTTTTTCATTTGTCTCTCCGCTCACCTTTCACTATTTTTGTGGTGCAAATATATAGTTTTGTTACGATTAAAACCTCACAATGCTTTTAAAAAAGTCAATATATATGTGTAAATCGACTTATTTAACTTATTTTTGCATAGTTAATAATTACATAAATACTTAATACTGATAATTATGGAAGTAAAAGACTTGACTCCTAAGATTGTTTTTCATTATTTCGACGAAATCTGCCAGGTGCCTCGTCCTTCTAAAAAGGAAGAGAAAATACGTGCTTATCTAATTGCTTTTGCCGAAAGTAAAGGACTGGAATATAAAGTGGATGAAGCCGGAAATGTTCTGATAAAGAAAAATGCTACTTCTGGAATGGAAAACAGAAAGACTGTTATACTGCAGTCGCATATAGACATGGTTTGCGAGAAGAACAACGATACTGTACATGATTTCGAAAACGATCCTATTCAGACATATATAGATGGTGAATGGCTGAAGGCTAAAGGTACTACTCTCGGTGCAGACAATGGTATCGGTGTAGCTACTCAGTTGGCTGTGTTGGCATCGGATGATTTGCAGCACGGTCCTGTTGAATGTCTGTTCACAGTAGATGAAGAGACAGGTCTGACAGGAGCATTTGCATTGAAAGAAGGCTTCATGAACGGAGATATCCTTCTCAACCTTGACTCTGAAGACGAAGGCGAACTGTTTATCGGATGTGCCGGAGGTGCAGGAACAACAGCTCAGTTCCCTTGCCCTATGGTGAAATCGCCGGAAGGTTATTTCTTCTTCCGTGTTACTGTGAAAGGTCTTACAGGAGGTCATTCAGGAGACGATATCAATAAGAAACGTGCCAATGCCAACAAAGTATTGAACCGCTATCTGATGCTTCTTTCTCAGAAATACGATTTATATATTGCGGAAATAGATGGAGGAAACCTTCATAATGCGATACCTCGTGAAGCTCATGCTGTATGTGCAGTTCCTATGAAGGACAAGGAATCGGTAAGAGTGGATTTGAATATATTCCTTGCTGACATAGAAAACGAATTCTCTGTTACAGAGCCGAACATAAGAATGGATCTTGAGTCTGAAACAGCTTTGCCGGAAGTAATAGAGAAAACTGCAATGACCAAGTTCCTCAACTCTATCCATGCAGTGTACAACGGTGTGTTTGCCATGAGTCAGGATATAGAAGGACTTGTAGAGACATCGTCTAACCTTGCTTCTGTCAAGATGCGCGACGGACAGATTGTGGTTGTTACAAGCCAGCGCAGTTCTATTCTGTCTTCACGTAAAGACATGTCGCAGACAGTACGTTCTGCATTCGAACTTGGCGGGGCAACAGTCACAACAGGCGATGGTTATCCGGGATGGAAGCCAAATCCTTCGTCTGAAATACTGAAAGTGGCTGTAGACAGTTACAAAGTATTGTTCGGCACAGAACCTAAGGTTAAAGCTATACATGCCGGATTGGAATGCGGTCTGTTCCTGGAGAAATATCCTTCTCTTGACATGGTTTCATTCGGACCTACATTGCGTGGAGTACACTCTCCTGACGAAAGAATGCTTATCCCTACAGTGGACAAGTTCTGGAGACATTTGCTTGATGTTCTTAAGAATATACCTCTTAAAGCTTGATTATGAGCTTTATAAGAATTTTGATTTGTTGGGTGGCAGGGTTCATGTCGTTGGACCTTGCTGCTCAACAGTCTTTTCTGGTTATGGAGTATAACGTGGAAAATCTTTTCGACTGCCGTCACGATTCCCTCAAAAACGATTCGGAATTCATGCCTGATAGCCCCCGGGGCTGGAATTACGGTAAATTCCGGAAAAAAGTAGAAAATATTGCCCGCGTAATACTTTCTGCCTCGCGCGAAAATGTTCCGGATATAATAGGCCTTTGTGAAGTGGAAAACGAGTTCTGTGCAAAAACACTTGTAGGATATTCCCAACTGAAAGAAGCCGGCTACGAATATATAATCACAGATTCACCCGACGAACGAGGCATAGATGTACTCCTGCTTTATCAGCCTTACACTTTCAGACTGCTTGACAAAAGATCCATTCATGTTCCCACTGCGAGTATTGGCGGACGGCCTACACGCGACATTCTCCATGCTTCGGGACGAATTGTAACAGGTGATACTCTGGATATTTTCCTTGTGCATTTCCCTTCTCGTTCAGGAGGTTGGAGGAAAACCGAAAAGTTCAGACTCATGGCTGCAGGAATACTGAAATCGGTTGCAGACAGTGTGATGAGTATCCGTTCAAATCCAAATGTTATAATAATGGGCGATTTCAATGACTATCCGCAGAACAAGTCTATATCCTCAGTCCTGAAAGCTTCCAGACCAGAAAAAAATATTGAACGAAATACGTTATACAATCTAATGGAAGGTAGGGAAGGAGGTACTTATCGCTATCGTGGGCAATGGGGTATACTGGACCAAATTATAGTCAGCGGCAGTCTGTTGGGAGAGGGCAGTATAAGGACTGATTATTCTAAAGCAAGCATCATCGACTTCCCTTTTTTGCTTGAGGAAGACGATAAGTATGGTGGTGTCACTCCATTCCGTATGTATAACGGCATGAGATATAAGGGGGGATATAGCGATCATCTGCCCATTTTGCTTGAATTCGAGCTGTACCATTAGCAACAATCCATTTTTTTGATAAAGATTTATTGCATAAGTCAATTGAAATGACGATTTTTGTTATATAGAATATAAATCATAAATCCTATGCTCAGTAAGTTAAAGTTAAATCAGCTTTATTTCAAGGATACTCAATTTGCCAATCTGATGACAAAACGAATATTCAACGTTTTGCTTGTGGCAAATCCATACGACGCTTTCATGCTGGAGGACGACGGACGTATAGACGAGAAGATTTTTATAGAGTACATGAATCTCAGTTTGCGTTATCCGCCACGCTTCACTCAGGTTTCCACACCGGAAGAAACATGGAAACAGTTGGGAAACACCATGTTTGATCTGGTTATATGTATGCCTGGAACTGATAGCAGCGACACTTTCGATATTGCCCGTGACATCAAGGCCAAATATCCGCATATACCTATCGTGGTTCTGACTCCGTTCTCGCATGGTATCAGAGAAAGAATGGAGCATGAAGACCTTAGTGTGTTCGAGTATGTGTTCTGCTGGCTTGGTAATACAGATCTTCTTGTGTCAATCATCAAGCTGATAGAAGACAAGATGAATCTGGAGCACGATATAAAGGAAGTGGGTGTACAGATGATAATGCTTGTGGAAGACTCAATACGTTTCTATTCGTCTGTTCTTCCTAATCTGTACAAGTTTGTGCTTAAGCAAAGTCAGGAGTTTGCAACCGAGGCATTGAACGAACATCAGCGTACGTTGCGTATGCGTGGTCGTCCTAAAATTGTACTTGCACGTTCATATGAAGAAGCGATGAAGTTGTATGAAACATTTAGTAATAACGTGTTGGGTATAATATCAGATGCCAGATTTCCACATGACGGCAAAATAGATCCTTTGGCTGGAGTGAAACTTCTAAAAGAAGTGCGTAGTCGTGATCCGTTTATGCCTCTGATTCTTCAGTCGTCAGAGGAAGATAACCGTAAGTATGCAGACGAGTGTAAGGCAGTATTCATTGACAAAAATTCCAAGAAGATGAATATCGATCTTCGTGAGGCTGTTTCGGATAATTTCGGTTTTGGAGATTTCGTATTTATCAATCCAAAGACCAAGGAGGAAGTGGCAAGAGTCCATAACCTGAAGGAACTGCAGAATATAGTATTTTCTATTCCGGCAGATTCTTTCCATTATCATATCAGCCGAAACCATGTGTCGCGCTGGCTTTATTCACGCGCCATTTTCCCTGTGGCAGAATTTTTGAAACAGGTGACATGGGATTCCCTACAGGACCTTGACGCCCACCGACAGATAATTTTCGAAGCCATTGTACGCTATAGGAAAATGAAAAATCAGGGTGTAGTGGCAGAATTCAAGCGTGAACGTTTTGACCGTTATTCCAATTTTGCCCGTATAGGTGAAGGGTCATTGGGAGGAAAAGGGCGTGGTCTGGCATTTATCGACAATATGATTAAGCGTCATCCTGATTTCGATGATTTTGAGAATGCATCTGTTGCCATACCGAAGACTGTTGTTCTGTGTACAGATATTTTCGATGAGTTTATGGACAGCAACCGTCTTTACCAGTTGGCATTGAGTGATGCTGATGATGAAACTATCTTGAGGGCCTTCCTTCGTGCCAAGCTTCCGGACAGACTGGTAGAGGATTTCTTTGCCTTCTTCGATGTGGTTAAATCTCCGCTTGCCATACGTTCTTCAAGCTTGCTCGAAGATTCTCATTATCAGCCTTTTGCCGGTATATATTCCACATATATGATACCATATATGGAGGACAAGTACGAGATGCTTCGTATGCTGAGTGATGCCATAAAAGGTGTTTATGCTTCAGTATTCTATAAAGACAGCAAGGCGTACATGCAGGCTACCAGTAATTTGATTGACCAGGAAAAAATGGCCGTGATACTTCAGGAAGTGGTTGGTACACAGTATGGAGACAGATATTATCCTGCCATTTCCGGTGTTGCACGTTCAATAAATTATTATCCTATAAATGACGAGCTTGCCGAAGAAGGAACAGTAAGTTTGGCTTTGGGACTCGGAAAATATATAGTTGATGGAGGACTTACATTGAGAGTATGTCCTTATCATCCGGACAAGGTGTTGCAAACCAGTGAAATGGATATAGCATTGCGCGAGACACAGACACGCTTCTATGCTCTCGACCTTAAAAACACGGGGCATAACTTCTCGCTTGACGATGGATTCAATCTTTTGAAACTGCATGTCAAGGATGCTGAGGCCGACGGCTCACTGAACTATATTGCGTCAACGTACGATCCATACGATATGGTGATACGCGACGGTATCTATCCTGGCGGAAGAAAGATTATTACGTTTGCAAATATTCTCCAGCATGATGTATTCCCATTGGCCCGTCTCTTGCAGTTGGCGCAGAAATATGGTCAGGGCGAGATGCGTCGTCCTGTTGAAATAGAATTTGCAGTAAATTTCGATGCCAGCAAGAAGACAGGAGTTTTCTATCTTCTTCAGATACGTCCGATGGTTGACATAAAGGCAGACCTGGATGAAGACTTGAGTCTGATTCCTGAAGATAAGATAATATTGAAGAGTGAGAACTCTCTTGGTCATGGAGTTATGGATGATATATGTGATATAATTTATGTCAAGACTGACGGATATTCGGCTTCGAACAATCAGCTCATAGCATACGATATAGAGAAACTTAACAGGAAATTTCTGGATGAAGGAAAGCATTATGTACTTGTAGGTCCAGGCCGGTGGGGTAGTAGCGACACATGGTTGGGGATACCGGTGAAATGGCCTAATATCTCAGCTGCAAGAATAATAGTTGAGGCAGGCCTGACCAACTATCGTGTTGACCCAAGTCAGGGAACCCATTTCTTCCAGAATCTGACATCATTCGGTGTGGGATATTTCACCATAAATGCATTTATGAACGATGGTATTTATAATCAGGAGTTCCTGAACAGTCTGCCTGCTGTGGAAGAGACCAAATATCTGCGCTGGGTGAGGTTTGAGTCGCCATTGACGGTGAAGATGGATGGTAAGAAGAAGTTGGGAATTGTTGCTTTTTGATTTTATTAGTATAGAAAGAATGTCTTATGATAAATTTATAAGACATTTTTTTTACTTTTGCTGTATATAAAAAATGACGTATGTTTGACTTAAAATAAAACGCTAATAATTTTATAATAATGAATCCCAGATTACTACTCGTATTACTCGTTATTTTAATATCACATTTGTGTGTTATTCCTGTATCTTCTGTAGAACCGCAGATTGTTAACTATTCTGCTGCATCAGGTTTGCCAAGTAATGAAGTTACTGGTATTGTAGAAGATGATATGGGTATGATGTGGTTTGGAACTACCAACGGATTGGCACGTTTTGATGGGTATGAGTTTAAAGTTTTCCGTTCGGATTATTTGTCACCGTTTTTTTTAAAATCGAACTCAATTCGTTTAATGGAAAAAGCTCCTGATGGCAAGCTATGGATTGTTACCAATAAAGAAATTGCTGTGTTTGATACAAAAAAGCAACAGACAAGACATATAGAAATAAAAAGTTCGATACTGAAGAAAATCAAGTCGCTATTATTGTCACGAAATGGATATATATATTTGGGAACGACGCAAGGCCTGTATGTGTATAATAATGAAAAAGAAGAGTTTACTCATATAGATGATTCTAAGCTTAAAAAATTATATATAAATTCATTATATGAGGACAAGAATGGTATTATATGGGTTGGAACTTGGGCATCAGGTTTTTATACATATAATCCTGAAAATAACAATACTTTTTTCTATGATACGGTGTGTAAAGGTAAGTCATATCGTGTTACTGATTTTGTAGAAGATAATAAAGGAAGAATGTGGATTACTACCTGGGACAATGGTGCGTTGATAAGATTGGATAATCCTCAAGATGTGTATTCGTATGATTATACTATAATTCCTGTAGAACAAAAATCTAATAAACTCTCTAATCCGGTAATGTTTAATATAGAATATGACGGAAGAGAAAACAAGATGTGGGTTTCTACTGCTAATGGTTTGTACCTTATGAATGATCTGGAAAATACTTCGTCATTTATTCATTATGGCCCTTCTGATTTGAATGGTATAGAGGTTACAAAAATCAATATATGCTCGAAAGGTATTTTGTGGACTTCTGTTTTGGGAAGTGGTGTTAATAAATTGATAATCAGGAATTATCCGTTTAATAATTTGGATTTGCTTAACTCAAAAGAAAATAGTAAGGTAAAAATTGTAACGTCATTGTTTCAATATGAAGACTCTTTGCTTTTTGTTGGAGAGAGATTGGATGTACTTGATATAGTAGGCTTGAATCCTATTCACCGAAAAAAAACAATAGAAATTCCATCTTTAAGTAAGCTTTCTAAGAAAAGTAATGCAATAGTTGGTTTTGAAAAAGACAATAAGCGCGATAGGATATGGATAGCTACAAGATACGATGGAGTATACTGTCTGGTAGGCAGAAATCTCAAGAAAGCTAAACTTATGAGGGTAAGAAATAAATTTGGTAACATTCGGTTTATTTCTGATATATGCATGAAAAACAATGGAGAATTATGGTGTGCTACTGAAAATAAGTTATACTTGTTGAATTATACCAAGGGAAATCTTACAAAGAAAGAGGTTAGTATAGTTGCTGACTATATAAAAGATAACCAAATTACATCACTGTATTTCCATGCTGGTAAGTTATGGATAGGTACAGATGCTTCAGGAATCTTTTCACTTGATAAAAATGATAATGTAACTGAATATTCAGTTGAAAATGGAAAATTAAATTATGATAATATATTATGTATGTACAGTGACTCAAATGGCACATTTTGGGTCGGTTCTAATGGAGGTGGATTAAGTAAATTTGATCAGCATGAAGGAAAGTTCAGAATGATACCTTCGGTAAAGACATCATCAGATAATATTATATATTCTATAATTGAGGATTGTGGTAATTTATGGATGGCTACAGGTAGGGGAATATGTCGTATGAATATATCAGACGAATCATCTGTAAAACTTTATACTTCCATAGATGGTATAAAAAATACACAGTTTTCTCCAGGGGCAGCTTTAGCTTTGTCAGATCATACTCTGTTATTTGGTGGATATAATGGGGTGGATTGTTATAATCCTGCTCAGGATATGGCAGACAGCACATGCTTCTCTACAGCTATAGTAGATTTATCTGTTAATAATGTTCCGTTATCAGAGTTTTATGGGAGAAACAATAATAGTCAATTACCCCCATATACTGATAAGTTATCTCTTTCTCACAATCAAAATAATATAATGCTGGCTTTTAGCGGATTAACTTTCAAATCACCATATTCTGTTGGATATGCCTATATGCTTGACGGTGTTGATAAAGAATGGTTATATGTAGGGGCCGATCGTCGTAGAGTATCATATAATAATCTTCAGCCGGGGAAATATCAGTTTTCAGTGAAATCCTGTAATGAAAATGGTGTTTGGTCTCCTGTTGAAACTATGTCTATAACGATTCTTCCTCCACCATGGCTTACATGGTGGGCATACATTATATATTGGGTTATTATTATAGTAGCTGTATACATATCATATAGAATAATACATAATAGGATAAAGCTACAGAATGAGTTGAGGATAGAACAGATAGAACATCAGAAATCTGATGAAGTAAATCAGGTAAAACTGAAATTCTTTACCAATATTTCTCATGAGCTTTTCACTCCTCTTAGCGTTATGCAGTGTTCTGTAGAAAGTCTCAAAATGGATAATGTTTCTGATTCTCATACTCTTGACATAATGCAGATAAATTTGCGTCGTCTAAAGCGTCTTCTTCAGCAGATAATGGAATTCAGAAAAGTAGAATCCGGAAACTTGAAATTAAAGGTTAGTAATAATGATATAGTTCCTTTTATAAAAAATGTTTGTGCCGAAAATTTTCAGCCGTTGCTTGAACGGAAAAATATAACTATGGATTTCAGGTGTGAACAGGATTCAATATTCGCTTGGTTCGATATAGACAAACTTGATAAGATTTTATATAATCTTCTTTCCAATGCCTTGAAATACAATTATGATGGAGGAGTTATCACAGTTAGTTTGAGAGAAACATATAAGGATGATAAACGGAATATTGTAATAGTAGTGGAAAATACAGGTGAGGGTATTCCAGAAAATAAATTACCGGGTTTGTTCCGTCGTTTTTATGAAGGAGATTATAGAAAATTCCATACTCAGGGAACAGGTATAGGGCTATCCCTTACGAAAGATCTCGTAGATCTTCATCATGGAGTAATAAGTGTAAGCAGTATTGTCGGTCAGATGACATCATTTGTTATAACATTACCGGCAGACAAAGACTGTTATGCTTCTGATGAAATTGATGATAGCATAACATCATTGGCAGAAGGTAATGCCGGAGAAGAAATGATTATTGATTCGGATGAACAGAAAACAGATATACTTTTGGTGGAAGACGATCCGGATTTGCTTTCTGTTATGGAGAAAATTCTTGGAAGGGTATATAATGTACATACTGCAAATAACGGTAAGGAGGCTATGGGATATCTCAAGTCTGATGGTAAGGCTGATATAATTGTTACTGATTATGTGATGCCTGAAATGAACGGTATAGATTTATGCAAATCAATAAGAGAAGATGAAGAACTCTATTACCTGCCGGTCGTTATGCTTACCGCTAAAACTCAGGCTGAATTCCAAAAACTGGGTTATGCAGCTGGAGCTGATGTCTATTTGCCTAAACCAATAGAAATGTCTGTTCTGATAGCTCAGATAAACTCAATAATAAGTAACCGCCGTATGGTGGCAAAGAAATATTTGTCGGAAGATTCAGAAAATATAGTCGAAGAAACTGGAACAAGTTTATCTGAGTCGGATAAGGAGTTTCTTGATAAAGTGGTTGCTGTTATTGAAGAAAATATGGAAAACAGTGATTTTACCAATGATCTTCTTTATGATAAGATGAATACTACTCAGTCTACTATGTACAGAAGATTGAAATCATTAACTGGGTTGTCTCCTAATGAAATGATACGTGATGTAAGAATTAAGAAGGCATGTGAATTGTTGAAGACAAAAGATATGCAGGTTTCAGAAGTAGCCTATGCTGTAGGATTTACTGATCCGAAATATTTCAGTCTTATTTTTAAAAAGGTGAAAGGGATATCACCTAAAAAGTATGTGGAATCTTTATAATGATTAGTATATGCATAAATTATAATATAATCTGAATAAAAAATATATATAGGATAGTTGCTGAAAGCTATATCTTTGTACATAATTCTTGTATTAAGATATGGCTTTTTGCTTTTTTATACCTTTTTTATAGTTTAATTATTTATATTATGACAAACAGTTATTTAAAGTCTTTTATCGTTTTTGCGAATTTTTTCTTGTGGGGGAGTTTTCTTGCGTATTCACAGGGAACATTGTCTGATTATAACAGGGCATACGAGGTTAAGAAAATTTATAGCTTCCGACGTGTTCTGAATGGACGTGTAGAACCTAACTGGATTAGAGATACTGATAGTTTCTGGTATATTCGTAATTCAGAGGATGGAAATGAATATGTGAGAGTGAATGCCAAAACTACAGAGCGGTCTTCATTATTCAATCACCAGATTCTTGCGTCACAACTCTCTGAACAGTCTGGCAAAAAGTGTAATCCTTCACGATTGTTGCTTGGTAAAGTATCTGTAAACAGGGAATTTAATGTTGTGAGGTTTGAATTTTCTGGTAAAAAATGGTCCTTTAATACTGAAAATAATAAACTGGTATGTGAAGGAAATCTGAAACCGGCTCCGGCCAGGCCACATTGGATGGTTGTTGATGAAGAGAAAAACGGTAATTCGGTCTTGTCTCCTGACGGTAAGTATGAGGCATTCATAAAAAATGACAATGTGTATGTGAAGGAATTGTCTTCAGGAGTTGAAACTCAGTTAAGTATAGATGGAACTAAGGGAAATTATTATTCATCATATATAAAATGGTCTCCCGATTCAAAGAGTGTTCTTTCATGTAAAATACGTCCTGCTGAAAAACGTTATGTCTATTACGTAGAGTCTTCTCCAAAAGATCAGCTGCAGCCAAAGCTCCATAAACAGGAATATGCCAAGCCAGGAGATGAGTTACGTTTTAAAGTTCCATGTATCTTTAATGTAGCGGAAAAGAAATCACTTATACCGTCTACTGAATTATTCAGTCATCAGTATAATTTAACTAACTTTTCGTGGAATTCCGATAGTAGGGCTGTCACATTTGAATATAATGAACGCGGACATAAAGTTTATCGTGTTCTTGAGATGTCAGCTCAGGACGCTTCTGTCCGTCCTCTTATAGAAGAAAAGGAAGAGAAATATGTTAACTATCCGAGAATATACCGTAAATACCTGAGAGACGGAAAAAGGATAATATGGTCGAGTGAACGGGACAACTACAATCATCTTTATATGTACGACCGTGCTACAGGTAAACCGACACATCAGATTACTAAAGGAAAATGGTACGTGCGTGAAATACAACATGTTGACGAGAAAAATGAATTGATTTATTTTTCGGCTAACGGAGTGGATAAGAAAGAAGATCCATATTTTATCCATTACTACAAAATAAAGTTTGACGGTACAGGAATGAAAGAGCTAACTCCGGAAGAAGGTATGCACAAGTGCTGGTATTCTTCAGATTACGATTATATGGTTGATGTTTATAGTTCTTCAGATAAAGCCCCTGTAGCATTGCTCCGCAGTGCAGATAATGGAAAAATCATTATGACCATAGAAAAAGCTGATATTTCTGCTTTGGTGAAAGATGGTTGGAAGGCTCCGGAATCATTCTCAGCTAAAGGTCGTGACGGAAAAACAGATATATGGGGACTTATATATAGACCTTCTAATTTCGACCCTAAGAAAAAATATCCTGTAGTAGAATATATTTATTCCGGTCCGGGTAATCATTATGTTCCGAAATCATTCTCATCTTACAATGGGTGGATGACTTCTTTGGCTGAATTGGGATTTATAGTTGTACAGGTTGACGGTATGACAACATCGTTCAGGTCAAAAGAATTTGAGGAAGTATGTTATAAAAACCTCAAGGATGCAGGTCTGCCTGACCATATTGCCTGGATTAAGGCTGCAGCGAAGAAATATCCTTATATGGATATAGATAGAGTAGGAATTTTCGGATGTTCTGCCGGAGGTCAGGAATCAATGTCGGCAGTTCTTTTCCATCCTGAATTTTACAAGGCGGCGTATTCGGCATGCGGATGTCACGATAACCGTATGGACAAGATTTGGTGGAATGAACTTTGGATGGGATATCCGGTAGATGAATCATATAGTGCTTCATCAAATGTGGATAATGCACATTTGCTGACCAGACCTTTGATGCTTGTTGTGGGAGAAATGGATGACAATGTCGATCCTGCTTCTACCATGCAGGTGGTAAATGCTCTTATAAAGGCCAATAAGGATTTTGAACTTGTAGTATTACCGGGCGAGCATCATACAATGGGTGGAGATTATGGAGAACATAAACGTTTTGATTTCTTTGTACGTCACCTTATGGGGGTAAATCCTCCTTTGTGGAGTGAAATTAAAAAATAATATCTAAAAAGTTAATATTCTATGAAACAAAAAATATTCAGTTTATTTTTTGCTGCTTTGGCTTCGGGAAGTATTTTAGCAAAGGATTATTTGATATCGACCCTAAATACTTCATTACTGATTAGTGCAGATAAGGGTAAACAAGCTAAGTTGCAATATTATGGCACGAAAATTTCGGAAGATGAAATCAAAGGAATATATAATTCAGGTATTGCGTTTGGGCATGACAATTACTCTTGTTTTGGCGTTCGTTCATATGGAGAGAAAGCTTTTGCTGTAAAATATCCGGATGGTAGTATGTCTGTAGAACTTGTTGTTGACAGTGTAAGACAATATTCAAAAGATAGTGCAGATTATACAGAGATACTGATGACTGATAAAGCTTATCCGTTAGAGGTAAAACAGTTTTTCAAGGCTTATAGAGGTACTGATGTGATATCTACATGGGTAGAAATTACCAATAATGCCAAGAAACCTGTAACAATGTATAAGTTCGCTTCTGTTACATTTCCTTTTAAACGTTCCGAAAACTGGTTGACGCATTTTCATGGTACTTGGGGAGCTGAACATATGATGGAGGAAGAAAAACTGTTTAATGGACAGAAAGTTATTGCCAATAAGGAGGGAATCCGTAATACTCAAACTGACAATCCTTCATTTATGCTTACGGTAGATGGATGTCCTCATGAAGATTCAGGAAAAGTCTTTGGAGGAACGTTGGCATGGAGCGGAAATTATATGATAAAATTTGTAGTATCAAATAGTGAACTTGATGTAATAGCGGGAATAAACGAAGAAACTTCTCACTATATTCTTGAATCGGAAGAAACGTTTGTAACTCCTGAATTTGCAATGACATATAGTACATCAGGTAAAGGGGGTGTAAGCAGGGCTTTTCATAAATGGGCAAGAGAATATAAATTGAATCAGGGAAATGTAGAACGTGACATACTTCTGAACAGTTGGGAAGGTGTGTACTTTAGAGTGAATCAGGAAGTGATGGATCAGATGATGAAGGACATGTCTTCTATGGGAGGAGAGTTGTTTGTTATGGATGACGGGTGGTTTGGTGATAAATATCCGAGAAATGGTGGAAGTTCCAGTCTTGGTGATTGGGTTGTGTGTAAGGAAAAACTTCCTGAAGGTATAGAAGGATTGCTGGAATCTGCAAAGAACAACAATATAAAGTTTGGTATATGGATTGAGCCGGAAATGGCCAATACAAAAAGTGAATTGTTTGAAAAGCATCCGGACTGGGTATTGAGTCAGGATAATCGTCCATTGTCAACTGGTCGTGGCGGTACACAGGTGATACTTGATTTGACCAATCCAAAACTACAGGATTTTGTCTTTGGTGTAGTTGATAATCTCATGACAAATTATCCTGAGATAGCTTATATAAAATGGGATGCTAACGCACCGCTAATGAATTATGGTTCTCATTATCTTCCGAAAGACAAGCAATCTCATATTTATATTGAATATCATAAAGGATTGAATAGTGTACTTGAACGTATTCGTGAAAAATATCCAAAACTCGTCATACAAGTATGCGCCAGTGGTGGCGGTAGAGTAAATTATGGTTTTATGCCTTACTTTAACGAATTCTGGACAAGCGATGATACTGATGCGCTTCAGCGCATATATATGCAGTGGGGAGTTTCTAATTTCTATCCGGCCATAGCTATGGCTTCACATGTAAGTGCAAATAAGAATCATCAGACAGGCAGAATTCTTCCACTAAAATTCCGTTTTGATGTTGCTATGTCAGGACGTCTCGGTATGGAAATTCAACCTAAGGATATGACCGATAAAGATAAGGATTTTGCAAAAAGAGCTATTTCTTCATATAAAAAAATAAGACCGATTGTGCAGTTCGGTGACTTGTATCGTCTTATATCTCCATACGACAGGAAGGGAATATCTTCTTTAATGTATTCTACAACGGAAAAAGACAAGGCTGTACTGTTTGTTTACAAGATAGAGCATTTCCTTAATCAGGTAATTCCTGATGTTGTTCTAAGTGGAGTTGATGAAAGCAAGAAATATCGTATAACAGACCTTACACCGGAGAACATAAACAAACCTGTGTCTTTTAATAATAAGGTGATAAGTGGAAATATTCTAAAGAACAGCGGATTATCTGTTCTTAAGGATTTGAAGAAAGAATATTCCAGTATGGTATTGCTTCTTGAAGAGGTTAAATGATTTGTGAATCAATTATTGATTTATAATGTAATCAAAGTTCTATAAAGCAATGAAACAACAGAAATAAATTATTATCAATTATGCAAAATATGAGAATTAACACAGCGCTGTGTATGTCATTGTTTTCTGTGTTACCGACAGTGGCTCAGAAAATCAATAAAACACCTAACGTGATATTTATAGTTGCTGACGATTTGGGATATGGTGATTTGAGTTGTTACGGTAATAAGACTATAAAAACTCCTAATGTGGATTATCTGGTTGAACAAGGATTGATTTTTACAGATGCTCATTGTACATCCTCGACGAGTACTCCTTCTAGATATTCTTTATTTACCGGATGTTATAATTGGCGAAGAGATGATACAGGTATAGCAACCGGTGATGCGGGAATGATTATACGTCCTGAGCAGTACACCGTAGCGGATATTTTTAAAAAGGCAGGTTATACTACAGGTGCAATAGGTAAATGGCATTTAGGTTTGGGTGATAAAACAGGTACACAAGACTGGAATGGGGTGATAACACCCGGACCGAAAGATCTTGGTTTTGATTATTCTTTTTTGATGGCAGCTACTGGCGACCGTGTTCCATGCGTATGGCTTGAAAATCATAAAGTATATAATTATGACCCGGAAAATCCTATATATGTAAGTTACAAGAAACCATTCCTAGGTGAACCATTAGGTAAAGATCATCCTGAACTTCTTACAAAACTTCATCCTTCTTATGGACACAATCAGGCAATAGTGCATGGAATATCACGTATAGGTTATATTAAAGGTGGAGGAAAGGCTTTGTGGGAAGATGAGAATATTGCTGACACAATAGTAGCAAAGACTGTGCAATTTATAGAAAGAGAGTCTGATAAATCTTTCTTTTTGTATGTTGGAACAAATGATGTTCATGTTCCTCGATATCCGCATGAGCGTTTCCGTGGCAAGAGTGGAACGGGATATCGTGGAGATGCAATTCTGTCATTTGATTGGACTGTAGGACAGATTGTTGATGCCTTGAAACGTAAAGGTATTCTTGATAATACAATGATTATTGTAACTAGTGATAATGGACCTGTTCTTGATGATGGTTATAAGGATCAGGCAAAGGAACTTTTGGGTAACCACAAACCATGGGGAAATTTCAGTGGTAGCAAATATAGTATATATGAGGCAGGTACTAGAGTCCCGTTTATTGTTTACTGGCCTAAAGGAGTAAAATCTGGTACTTCGGATGCTTTGGTTTCTCATATAGATTTGTATGATTCGATGGCTTCATTGGTTAAGGTACAGAAACCTAGGGCTTCTGCTGAAGATAGCTCCAACCAATTAAATGTCCTGATTGGAAAAGATAAAAAGGGACGTGATTATGTAATTGAATCATCTTTTAAATTATTGGCAATATCAACAGGTGAATGGAAATACATAATGCCATCTGTAAATAAGGCTAAAAAGGTTGTTCCTGCAAAATTATATTATTTGAGAGATGATATATCGGAAAAGAAAAATGTAATTAGTAAATATCCTGAAAAAGCACATAAATTGAAAGCTTTGCTTGAAAAGGAAATTAATAAAAAATAGTATTAAATATCAGAAAATCGTTTTAAATGAGAACACATTCCAACAGTGAATGAAAATGGCAACCATGTATTTAAGAAGTATATGGCATATTATTATTTTTATCTTTCTGTGAAAGGTGGATAATCTGAAGTTTAAGGTATTATCTTTGAAAATGCATAATTTATATGCACTCGATGCATAATTAATCACCAATATAAATATTTGATTAGCTATACTTTTGTATGTTGAGAAATGTACGGAAGTATAGCTTTTTTATTAGTAAACTTAAAATTTAATTATATGAACAATTTACGTTTATTCCCTATTTTGTGTGGTGTTATTATACCTTTTTCCGGTGTTTGTGGAAATAAATCTGACAAACCAAATATTTTAATTCTTACAGCAGATGATTTGGGGTGGAATGATATTTCATCACCATTGACTACATATTCTGCCAATTCGAAGAATCATCAGACACCTAATATCGATAAACTGATTTCAAATGGTATGGCGTTTACTAACGCTTATACCCAACAGAACAGCGCCCCTACGCGTGCCGCACTCTTGACCGGACAGTATGCTGTTCATAATGGAGTTTATAATGTTACATCGTTGGCAAGGTATGGTAATAAAAAAAAGGGAGGTATTACTAAGCAGCAAGCAAGAATTATTCCACCAAAACAGAATGGAGCAATAGACTCTGGAACAATAACATTTGCTGAAGTTCTTGAGGAAGGAGGATACCAGACATATATATATGGTAAAGTACACGGATGGGGAGGCGATCTGAGTGAACATGGTTTTACTCATGACTTTTCATGTTCTAAGACTGTAAATATGAAGGGTGAGAAACTGAGTAATTACCTTGCATATCAGACTCAGGATGGCGGTTGGGTATTTGATAATAAGGTATACAATAAATATGCTAGTCCATATACAGAAGAATATATAAAGAAAAATCTCATTCCGGTAGCGAATGGCAATGACCCGATGACATTGGTAGGCAAAAGAAAACATTTTACTGATGCTATAGGTGATTGTGTAATAGACCAATTGGCAACTGTCGATAAGAACAGTCCTTTTTGTATGTGGGTTTGTTTTCATGCCATTCATTCGGCTATAGTAGGAAGAGAAGACTTGATTTCAAAATATAAACAAAGAAAAGATAAGGACAACAGACATAGAAATCCGGATTATGCCGCACTTACTGAGCAGCTCGATCAGACTGTCGGCAGAATTATGGCAGCTTTGAACGATCCGAATGGAGATGGTGATACGTCTGATTCAATGATTGACAATACAATTGTGATATTTATGTCTGATAACGGTGGTGTTGGAGGAAGTCACAGCAATGCTCCGCTAAGAGGTGCAAAGGGCATGTTCTACGAGGGAGGCGTCAGAGTACCTACGAGTGTTTCATATCCCAAATTGATAAAATCGGGAACGGTAACTGATGAACCTGTACATGTAATAGACTATTATCCTACTCTTATTGAACTTGCAGGACTTAAACTTCCATCACAAAAATTACACAAGGTTGATGGTGTATCGTTTACTGAGATACTGAATAATCCGGAAGCTGAGCTTGACAGAGAAGCTATTTACTGGCATTTTCCTGGATATATGGATAACAGGCAGGTTCCTTCATCAATGATAAATAAGCGCATAGGTGATAAGAGGTATAAGTTGAAATATTCGTACGAGACAGAAAAATATGAACTTTATTGTCTTACAGATGATATTTCTGAAGAACATGATTTGATGAAATCTTTAAATAAAGAATATATAAATATAGCACGTAATTTAAGGGATGACCTATGCAGGTGGCTTGAGGAAAATCATCCCTTGGAGATGAGGTATAAAGATAATGGAAAGGTCGTAGGATTGCCTGAATCGATATAGGTAATATTTTTAAACTTTTGAGATAGTAGTTGGACAAAATACATGAAGATACGCACAAAGTTATATACTTTATTGCAGTTAATATTTTTGATACTTTTTACTTTGAATTCTAAGGCACAAAATACAAATTCAACGATAAGAGGTACAATAAATGATAAAGAAACAGGCACGGCTGTAGAATTTGCAGCTGTGCAACTTCTTTTATTACCGGATTCTGTTCAGGTTGGTGGGGTGGCAAGCGATAAAAACGGTAGTTTCTCATTGCCACTGAAACGAACAGGAAACTATTGCTTGAAGGTGTCATATATGGGTTATAAAACAATTGAGAGACCTTTCAGTTGTGAATCTGTTATATCCGGTGATATTATTATGAACAACTTAAAAATGGAGACTGATGCAATAATGTTGGGTGAGGCTATTGTTACAGCCGAGGCTCCGCCAGTGCAGGTTGAGGAAGACACTGTTGTATATAATGCTGCTGCGTATAAAGTGACGGAAGGAGCTATTCTCGAAGAACTTATAGAAAAATTGCCTGGGGCTGAGATTGATGATGATGGCAAAATAAAGATAAATGGAAAAGAATTGAAGAAACTGATGGTTAATGGTAAGGAATTCTTCGGTGGAGATTTGAAAACCGGACTTCAGAATTTACCTGTAGAAATGATAGAACAGCTCAAAACTTATGATAAAGAATCTGATATGGAACGTATGACAGGAATAGATGACGGTAATGATGAAGTTGTTCTGGATGTCAGATTCAAAAAAGGTAAAAACAGAGGATGGTTTGGTAATATTGATGCTGGGGGTGGAACGGAGAAAAGATATAGTGGGAAAGCTATGGTAAACAAATTTTCTGATGAAACCCAATATTCCTTAATCGCTTCAGCCAATAATGTATCAGGTAAGAACTTTTCGAGTGCGGCCAAAGCAAACTGGAGGACTAATCGCGGAATTGTAGAAACGCAGAATATAGGTTTAAATGTTGCCTTAAACAGAGAAAAGTATGAGTTTGGTGGTAACATAGATTTCAGAAGGAACAACAATGATGTCAATGGTGTTATTTCTTCAGAAAGATTTTATACAAATAAAAGTACATATTCAAATTCATCTAATAATACACTGTCCAATAATATTTCGCTAAGAGGTAATTTCAGGATAGAATATATGCCTAATGATAAAACGACATTACTTATTCGTCCAAATATCTTATATAACAATGGAAATGAAGCACAAAGTAACAGATCTCATACTTTTGGAGATTTTGAGTATACAGACAGTATTAATTCTAATATATCGGATAATTATTCGGAATCTGTAAGGAAGAATATGAGTATTTCTGCCTTGCTTAGTAGGAAGATAGGGGATACAGGAAGGAATATCGGATTTCGTATTGGTGCCGGTTATAATGAATCCGGTAATGACAGATGGCGTGATAATGACACACATTATTATAAGATAACGGATTCGTATGGCAATGATTCTGTTAATTATAGAAGTCAGTTTATAACCAATGCAAGTATAAATAGAAATTACAGTTCTCAGATTACGTATAGCGAACCAGTTTATGGTATAGGTCTGTTTCAAATGAGCTATCAATTTCTGTATAAAAGGTCTGAAAGTGACAAAAGTACGTTTGACCGTATAAAAGATGTAGAACTGGACAGTTTGGGCAAGTCGGCACAGTATGATTATTTTAATCACGACATATCCTTGACATTTAAAGTGGTTAGAGCAAAATATACCCTTAGTGTAGGTGGAACAGTCCAGCCTCAAAGGTCTGTATTGTCGTATGAAAAAGGAAGCCAGTTTATTGATACGGTTCGTAATGTTCTGAATTTTGCACCGAAAATAGATTTCAGATACAGGTTTTCTAAAACCAGTCAGATAAAGTTCAATTATCATGGTAAAAGTTCACAGCCTGGAATGGAATCTCTTCTTCCTGTGGTAGACAATTCTAATCCACTGAATATTAGACAAGGTAATCCCGGACTTGTTCCTTCGTTTACCCATAATGTAAGGTTGAATATGAATACATATAACAAGACCAATCAGCAATCGGTTATTATAAACGGCTCATTGAATATAGTTCAGAACAGTATTAGTAATCTTACCAAATATAATGAGGAAACAGGGGGGCGTACAACGATGCCCGTTAATACCAATGGTGATTGGAACGGTAATATATCGTTAGGTTTCAATACTGCATTGAGGAATAAGAAGTTTACCATACATGTCAAGACAACTGTAAGTTATCGTAACAATGTGGGATATATATACGATTCAAAAGAACATAAATCATTGAAAAATACTATTAAGGAGACTAAGCTTGGAGGAGAATTGTCTGGGGCGTATAGAAATAGCAATATAGAGATATCCTTAAATTCGGCAATAAATTATTCTTTCGAGAAAGATGAGCAACGGCCATTTAATAATCAGGAACCATATAATTTTTCCTATGGAGCATCATTTACGGCATTTTTACCTTGGAGTATAAATGTAACTACTGGTATGGTGAACCAATGTAGGAGGGGATATTCTGATTCTGATTTTAATAGAGACGAATTTTTGTGGAATGCTAAACTCTCCAAATCATTTTTATCCGGAAGTGCTGTTGTCAGTATTGAAGCTTACGATATATTACAGCGGAAAAGCAATATAGTGCGAAATATATCTTCCACAATAAGAACTATAGGTGAGTACAATGGTATAAACAGTTACGTAATGGCCCATTTTGTATATCGTTTCAATGTCTTTGGAGGTAAGAAGATGAAGCCTAACATGAAGATGAACAGGGCTAAGAAAAAGAACTATAGAATGTAATGTAGTGGTACGTGTAGGTTGAATATTTTTTACCCCATCTTTGAATAATTTATACTAATTGAACATAGTATATAATCTCTTACTTTGTGAAAAATATTTTTTTTAACATTAAAATCTATTAGTGTATGAGGATTTTTAATAGAATCGAGTTATTAGCGGCAATAGCCGCAGTATCGTTTGTCGGATGTAAAGAAGATATATCTGATGAACTGAACCCTATTGGATGGGGTAGTGTAGAAACTAAAAACTATGAATTTAGAGTATCAGATGTTCAAAGTTTGGGAATAAATATCCAGAATGGACAGTCAGTATCTGTTTTTTCGACTGATGCTCCAGATGACAACAGGCAGTTCGTATATAACGAATCAGCATTTTCCGGTGAGGCAGCGACAACAGGAAATCTTTTTGCTTTGTATCCTTACACTACCAGTGCGACTTTTACTTATAAAGATAGTTTGCCTATAGTAAAAACAGTTGTTTCTAAAGAATTGACTTTGAAACAAACCACTCAGGTTTCAAGAACAGAGGAAGTTTCCGATGTCAATGATGTAGCAAATCTGGCTGTAGGTAGATTTGAAGATGATGGTGTGAAATTCCAATCGGTTTATACAGATATATCATTTAATATTACATCTGAATATGCTTATCATATAGACTCTATTAGAATTTCCGGTAATAATAATGAAAAAATATCAGGAGTTGCAAATATAGAGATTACAGATTCTATTCCGAATGTTACTTTTGCTGAAACGGCTGAAGAAAAGGTCGTATATAAATGTAATATGGATATTGAAAAGAATGGATCTGAAAATGTAACGATTTCTTTTATTCCTGTTGACTTTACTGACGGTTTTAAAATTGAACTGTTTAATGGTAACGCAGCAAAGGAAATAGAATACGATGCAATTGATATTGTATATGGTCAGAGCAATATTCTTTCTGATATAGTATTGAAAATGCCAAATTATTATATACAATATTCATCTCCTTCTGAAATTGTGCTTGAAGGTTATCTTTCGGAATATAGTAATGGTATCGGTAAGATATTCTTTGATACACCTAATGTCCCTGCTGGTCTTTTGAATGGCCAGACTTCGGTTACTGGTGTTTGGGTTCCTTCTGAAATCACTTCTGTTGGTGACAATGCTTTTTCTGGAACAACAAGTCTTGAAACAATAGAGTTTGGAAATGTAGAATTAACTTATGATTCTGATAATGCGGAGAAAGTGACAGCTGTTACATCTGATTCCAAGTTGGAAACATTAGGTAAAGATGTTTTCAGTGGAAGTAAAATATCAACGATTGTTTTACCTGAAACCATTAATGATATCGCAGGCTCATTTAATGGTATATCAGTAGGATATACAGTATATTGTTTGGCGACAGTTCCTCCAACAGCAGATACTCAGAGCTTTTCTGATAAATTGGAATATATTTTTGTACCGGAGAGTAGTGTGACTGATTATAGAAAGGCTTTGTCAGAATGGGGTCAGTATATATTTGCTATAGGAGGTGACACGTCAGATGAACCTAATGTTGGAACAGATTATTATATTATGTACAAGAAAGAGAATGCACTGGCTAATATACCTGAAGGATATATACATAAATTTGAGAATGGTACAGGATATATTTATTTTGATGAACCTGTTATACCTGAAAACTTTATGAGAGGTGCTCAGATTTCTGTTGATGAAATGAGTTTTGTTGGTATTGAAAGAATTGGAACACAAGCTTTTGGTAGTAATGGAAATTCAAAAAATACTATAAAGAAACTGGTTTTCGATGATAATCTGAAATATATTGAAAAGCAGGCATTTAATCAGGTCTCAGGATTGACAGGAGAACTTAGATTGCCAAATTCACTTGTAGAAATTTATGAACAGGCATTTAGAAATACAAATTATGAAAAAGTTGTATTTGGTGATACTTATATGAATGCTGATGGTACTATTACCGATAAGAATACTAACTTGAAGAAAATATGGTCTTCTTTTGAAGGTTGTAACTTTATTAAAGAACCAGTTGTAATACCTTCGTCTGTTACACAAATGTATAAGCCTTTCCCTGCTGCATTGGGAAATGTAGGTAATAAATTGGTTATGTATTGTTTACCGACAACACCTCCAGAAGGACTTTCTAAGAATGATTTTAATGCAGCTCTTAAAACACTTGAAATATATGTACCTTCAAATGCAGTTGATGATTATAAAGCAACCGAATGGAATAAGTGGGCGGATAAGATAAGTGCTATTACAGTATCAATAATATAATAAATGATTTGGGGGACTTTGATTTATGAAGTCCCCTTTGAATTAACTTTATAATAAAAATCAAGTTATTCAAACTTTTTATAGGATTAATTGTCTGTTGTGAAAAAGAGACGATTTAATAATTGAAATCCAAATGTTATGATTTAAAGTTAATTCCATAATCATGATTATTATAAGAGTATTAATACTGGGAATATACATTCATGATTATATTAAACTAAACACTTGAAGCATATAAAGTAGATTTAATATAACATGGAAATTTTTTGATGATAAATTAAATTTTCTTTGATGACTTGTGACAATTGTTAAATTATAATGAGACTTTTATGAGAAAGATTTTATTATTTTTCATGTTGCTTTTCTATATTTCTGTAAATGCTCAGGGATTCGGAACGCGTGAGTCAATAAATACAGACTGGTATTTTAATCTCGGAGACGGCAAATATTGGGGTGCAGAATATTTTGACCATTCCAAATGGCGCAAGCTTGATATCCCTCATGACTGGAGTGTAGAAATGCAAGCCAGTCCAAGTTTGGCAAGTTGTACAGGATATCTGCCTGGAGGAATAGGGTGGTACAGACGTGAACTTCATATACCGGCAGAAGCAAAAGATAAAAAGGTATATGTATATTTCGAAGGAGTATATAACAATAGCGAAGTATTCATAAACGGGAAATGGATAGGAAAACGTCCTAATGGATATGTTTCTTTTATGTATGACCTTACTCCTTATATAAACTTTGGAGGAAGGAATGTAATAGCAGTGAGAGTGGACCACTCACAGGATGCAGATTCCAGATGGTACACAGGTTCTGGCATATATAGGGATGTATATCTGGTTTATGCCAATCCTGTACATATCAATCTTTGGGGAGTAAGTTATGAAGCAAAGATAAAAAGAGATAATGCACTGCTTACTGTGAAAACAGAAATCGATAATAACGTAGATAAGAATTTTGATCTAGAGGTTGTCAATAAGGTATTTGATAAAGACGGTAAGATTGTAAAACAGGGTAACCAGACTTTTAGGGTTATGGCTGATGAGGTATCGGACTGCGTGATGCAGCTCGATATCAAATCGCCGAAACTTTGGAGTATAGATAGTCCATATTTATATACCATAGTGACAGAGGTAAAGCATAAGGGTAAGATTGTTGATAAATCAGAGATAAAAGCTGGTATAAGAAAACTGACGTTCGATTCTGACAAAGGTTTTGCTTTGAACGATGTGCCGATGAAGATAAAAGGTGTATGCATACATCATGATGCCGGTTGTCTTGGAGCGGCTGTGCCGAAATCTGTGTGGAAACGTCGGTTGGAGAGTTTGAAAGGTATTGGTTGTAATGCTATAAGAATGAGTCATAATCCACAGGCAACTTGTGTCTATGAATTGTGCGATGAGATGGGTTTTCTCGTAATGGATGAGGCATTCGATGAATGGGAGTATCCTAAAAAGAAGTGGATAAGCGGATGGAATAAAGGTAAACCCGGATTTCAAGGTTCTGCCCTGTATTTCAGAGAGTGGAGTAAACGTGATCTTGCGGATATGATCAGACGTGACCGTAATCATCCTTCCATAATAATGTGGAGCATAGGTAATGAGGTAGACTATCCTAATGATCCGTATTCACATCCTGTTCTTGATAAAGAGGGAATAAGCCAGCACCATGTGAAAGGTTATCAGCCTAACCAGCCTCGTGCCGAACGTCTGGGTGAGATTGCTAAAGAATTGGTTACAGAAGCCAAAAAATATGATACTTCACGTCCTGTTACGGCAGCACTTGCAGGAGCTGTAATGTCGAATGAGACAGAATATCCGGGAGCACTTGATATAGTAGGATATAACTATACTGAATATAGGTATAAAAAAGACCATGAGAAGTATCCTGACAGAGTGCTTTATGGTAGTGAGACAAGACACGACCTTAATGCATGGAAGGCTGTAAGGGATAATGACTTCATAATGGGACAGTTTATATGGACAGGTTTTGATTATCTTGGCGAAGCCGGACCATGGCCGTCAAGAGGATTCACTACAGGTATGATAGACCTTGCCGGATATATCAAGCCAAACGGATATTTCCGCCGTTCGTTATGGATGGAGACACCTAATATTTATATAGGGACCTATTCAATAGGTAAGAATAATAAGATTAGGACTAATGCCCCTGCAGTGTGGAACTATGAAGATGGAGAGATGATAAGAGTGGTTGCATATACCAATTGCAGTGAAGCGGAGTTGTTTCTTGATGGAGAACGGATTGGCAGCAGAAAACCGTATGATGATTCCAATGGAGTTATTTACTGGGATGTTCCTTACACTTATGGTAAGCTGACGGTCAAGGGATACAATGACGGAAAAGAAGTTACTGAATATTCAATACAAAGCAGTGGCAGACCGTTTGCAATAAAAGCTAAGGTAGATAAGGTCAAGAATCTGAAACCTGGTGATGTAGTACATGTAGAAATATCGATAGTTGATGAAAATGATATTCCTGTAGTATTGGCGGACAATCTTGTGAAGTTGGATATAACCGGACCTGCAAAACTGCTCGGTCTGGAAAGCGGAGAAGGAAATGCTGCTGACAACTTTAGAGATAACAGGCAGAGATGTGTTAACGGACGCCTTCTCGGATATTTGAAGTTGACTGAAGCAGGTGAGGTTAATCTCGTTATTGAATCAGCTTTGCTTAAGAAGTATAAAATGAAAATAACTGTTGAATAATCATGATTTTAAGGCGGGTATGAATAGTTTATACCCATTATATGAATAATTCATAACCCGCTTTTGAATATGTATATCCCTAAATTTGCATTGTTGAAAGTAATTAAAAGTTTAACTTTAATTTTTAATAATAATGAAATCCCATAGAATGAAATTTATAAACAAACTCTTTTTATTTTCCGGAGCTGCTATGGCTCTTCCTTTCGTTTCTGCAAATAAATCAGTTGCTGCAGAAAAACAATCAAGGCCGAATGTGATTTTTATTTTGGCAGACGATTTGGGTATAGGCGATTTGGGATGTTATGGTCAGGACAGAATTAAAACTCCTGCTATAGACAATCTTGCTAAGAACGGAATGAAATTTACCCAGCATTATTCAGGTTCTACGGTTAGTGCCCCGTCAAGATGTGTACTTCTTACAGGAAAACACACCGGTCATTCATATATAAGGGGAAACAAAGGATATGTGGCTGATGACGGTAGGCACTATGACCTGAATCTTAAAGATTCTGAAGTAACTCTTGGAGAGATCTTCAAGACAAAGGATTATGTTACTGCCTGTGTCGGTAAATGGGGACTTGGAGGTCCGTCAGGTGAAGGCCATCCAAACAATCAGGGATTTGATTATTTCTTTGGATATTTAGGACAAGGAAATGCACACAGCTATTATCCAAAACAATTGTTTGAGAATAATAATCCTGTAATGCTTAATCATAAAGTCTATACCCATGATTTGATAATGGAAAAGGCTATGGATTTTATCAAAGAAAACTCCGGCAAACCGTTCTTTATGTATCTTACACCGACAATACCTCATGCTGAGCTGATTGTGCCGAACAATGAGTTGTATGAATATGATGGAAAATTCCCTGAAACACCTTATAAGAAAAAAGGAAGTTATTGTTCGCAGGATAAACCGAGAGCCACATTTGCTGCTATGGTTACTCGTCTTGACAGAGATATTCAGAGAATAGTTGATTTGCTCAAAGAAAAAGGAATTTCAGAAAATACAATAATAGTCTTTTCTTCCGATAACGGGACACATAAGGAAGGTGGTCATGATCCAAGATTTTTTGACAGCAACGGACCTTTCAGAGGGACTAAGAGAGATCTTTATGAAGGTGGTATCAGAACACCGTATATAGTAAACTGGCCGGCAGTTATTAAACCGGGAAGCGTTTCATATCATGTTTCTGCATTTTGGGATTTTATGCCGACAATGTGTGAACTTATAGGTGCAGATATTCCAAATGGTACAGATGGTATATCATTTTTGCCCACATTGACAGGTAAGGGTGAGCAGAAACAGCATGATTATCTGTATTTTGAATTTCATGAGCAGGGAGGAAAACAGGCTGTGATAAAAGACAGATGGAAACTTGTACATCTTCAGGTAAATAATCCTAAGAAAGAAAAGTATGAATTATATAATCTGGATTCGGATCCTTCGGAAATAGCAGATGTGGCAAGATTATATCCTGCTAAGGTAAAAGAGTTGAAGAGTATTATGCTGAAAGCAAGAACTGCAAATGAAAATTGGAAATTTAGTTTTGAGAAATAATAAACCTTTTATTAATTTTTAGAATTTAGTAATTTATGAACAAAGAGAAATTTAGGTACTTGATTCTTATTTTTCTTTGTGCACTTGTATCCAGTTCTGGATATGCACAAAAGATAACATTGAAAGGGCAAGTGTGGGATGAAGTTTTGAATGAGCCTATAATGGGAGCGAACGTATCTGTAAAAGGAACTACAAATGGTGTTATAACAGACTTTGACGGTAACTTTACAATTAATGCTAATAAAGGAGACGTGATTGTTGTATCTTTTATCGGTTATAAGGATGTAACAATGGTTGTAAAACCTAATATGAAAATTTCAAGAATCTTGATGTCTGAGGATACTCAAATGATTGAAGAAGTAGTGGTAGTAGGTTATGGTATTCAGAAAAAAGCATCAAGTGTAGGAGCTATTTCAGTTACTAAAGGTGATGAATTGTTGTCTGTAGGTAGTGTTAACACAGTTTCCGAAGCTCTTCAAGGACAATTGCCTGGTGTTACTGCTATAAATTCATCTTCCAAACCTGGTGATGATGCAGCTGATCTTTTTATTCGTGGTAAGGAATCGTGGACTTCTGCTGCTCCTCTTGTATTGGTAGATGGTATTGAGAGAAATTTCAATGATGTAGATGTAAACGAGATTGAATCTATATCAGTTCTGAAAGACGCTTCTGCCACTGCTGTTTATGGTGTAAAAGGAGCAAATGGTGTTATATTACTTACAACCAAACGCGGTAAGAATGAAAAACCTGTAGTAAACTTTTCTGCTAATTTTGGTTTTAAACAACCTACTGTCAATCTGGAATTTGCTGATTATGTAACTTCTATGAAGATGTATAATGAAGCTGTAGCAAATGATTTGGCATGGGATAAAACTATTGCTGAATCAACTATATCTGCATGGGAAAATGCATATAGAACAGGAAATTACGGACCGTATAATGATTATTTCCCGGATATAAACTGGTGGAATGAAATGTTGAGAGACTTCGGATTCCAGCAGAACTATAATGTAAATATATCCGGTGGTACAGAAAGAATGACATACTTCGCTTCTTTGGGATATTTGAATGATGGAGATATTTATAATACTCAAAAGAATTCAGAATTTGATCCAAGATTCTATTACAAAAGATATAACTGGCGTACAAATTTCGATTTCAACATAACAAAATCAACTAAGTTATCTGTTAATATCGCCGGAAAGATGGGATACGAAAATCAGCCGGGTTATCGTGGTGCCGATACAAATGACAGTTATATTTTTGACCCGTTCTTTAAATATGAGACTAATTTGTTTCCGATAAAATATTCAGATGGAGAATGGGGTTCAAATGCAGCGGGTGAAGGTAATGTGATGATGCAGATGAATGAACAGGGACAAGTTACTTATAAAACATTTCAAGGTTTTTATGATGTATATTTGAAGCAGGATCTGGACTTTATAACTAAAGGATTGTCTGTAAAAGCATCATTGTCATATACTACTTATCAGAATAGAAAATCTAGTATATTTAAGGGACAAGTGTATGGTGAAATGGATTCTGAAGCTGTAAAACAAAGTCCGATAAGATATCTTAGAACATACGACTATTCCAATCCTATCGTGAATGAAGATGGTTCGATATCATATCCATTGTTGACACAACAGCGTTTCCCGGATGATAATACTGTAGAAGACTTACCTTTGGGTGCAAACAATGATAGCTGGACTGGTTACGGAAGAAAGTTGTATTATGAGTTTGCTGTCAATTATGCAAGAAAATTCGGAGATCATGATGTTACAGCATTGGCTCTTGTTAACAGAAAAATAAATGAGACCGGTGCAGATTTCCCTTCTTATTCAGAAGACTGGGTAGGACGTGTCACATATAACTGGAAAGAACGTTACTTAGGTGAAATCAATGCTGCTTATACAGGTTCTGAGAAATTCGCTCCGGGCAAACGCTTCGGTTTCTTCCCTTCTTTCTCTTTGGGTTGGCGTGTCACAGAGGAGCCGTTTATGCAGGAAATAAAGAAAAAGTGGTTGACAAACTTTAAAATCAGATATTCTTGGGGTAAAGTTGGTAGTGATGCGGGTGCAAATGCTACAAACTATATACAGATATTCAATTCAGGAGGTAATGTGAATTTCGGTTATGACCAGAATGTGGCATTCGGACCTACTTATTCAGAGGGTGCTTTGGCATACGAGGATGCGACATGGGAAACAGCCATTAAGCAGAATCTCGGTTTTGAGGTTGGTATTATAAATAAACTGAATCTTACTGTAGATTTGTTTAAATCCAACAGAACAGGAATATTGATGACCAGGCAGACCATTGCACCATGGATGGGAGTTGGACTTCCTTCTGTAAACCTGGGAGAAACCAAGAATCATGGTATGGAGATTGATTTGAAATGGAATGATAAAATAGGTAAGGATTTTAACTATTTTGTAAAATTCAATTATTCTGTAAGTGAAAACCGTATTGTATTCAAAGACGATCCGAGAAATCTTGATGAGTATTTGAAAAATGCTGGTAAACCTATTGGATGGACTAAGAAATATATCGCTACTGGAAATCTTTCTTCAATAGATGATATATTCAACTATTCAACAAGCCTTATAAACAATGGAACACAGAATAAATTGGTTCCAGGTGATTTGGCATATATTGATTATAACTGTGATGGTGTGATTGACGACAAAGACCAGGTTCCTATGGATGAATTGAATTATCCACTTACTACATTTGGTTTGACATTAGGTTTTACTTATAAGAATTTTGGAGTTAATGCTAATTTTTATGCAGCACAGGATGTCTATAAAGAGCAAATAGGTAGTTTGCTATGGGATTTCCCTAATTCTGTAGTTAAAGCACAACCTAATACACTTGACAGATGGACGGTAGAAGACATGTATTCTACTGAAATTGTTAGACCGTCAGTACATCTTACTAACAACTATAATAGTCAGGGTAGTACATATACGTATACAAATCATTCGTATCTTAGACTTAAGAACCTTGAAATTAATTATAGTTTGCCAAAATCTTTAATTAAGAAATTTGGTTTGACTAAATGTCAGATATATGTCAATGGTAATAATTTGTTTACTATTTCAGGTGTTGATTACAGAAGAGACCCTGAGACAAGTGGACAATCTGTTTACCCAATAGTGAAACGATATAATGTTGGTGCACGTTTATCATTTTAAATAATGAAATATGAAAAAGAATTTATTATATATATGCGGTTTGGCAATTTTATTGGGAAATAGTTCTTGTGAAGATTTTTTGGATAAGTCCCCCAATTTGGGTTTGACAACATCTGATGTATATAAGGATTATTATTCAATTAGAGGATATCTGGATAATTCTTATCAGTATCTGGAAAATTTTTATAAATATAACGGTTGTAATAATGAAAGAACACATATCGGTGCTATTTCAGATGAGTTTGCTTCTATCTATAATAGTTCGCAGGCTATAACAGTTAACAATGGTAACTGGCTTAGTAAATCTATTACGAGCTTTGAAATAGGTAATAGCAGTAGTGGAGGTGGAACTTCAATATGGAAATCATATAAAGGAATAAGAATTGTTAACCGTATAATCCGTGATATCGATTTAGTAAAAGACTTGTCGGATACACAGAAAAATGAGATATTGGGTCAGGCATATTTTTATAGAGCCTGGTGGTATTTCCAGCTTATTAAAAGATATGGTGGTATGCCTAAATTTGACAAATTATTCTCCGGAGATGGAACTGAAGATATTCCTAGAATGACTTATCATGAATCTCATGAATGGATGATGAGTGACATTGAGAATGCAATTGCAATGTTGCCGGATGCTTGGGATACAGATAATACTGGCCGCCCTAATAAGATAGCAGCTATGGCATTCAAGGCTATGGCACAACTTTATGATGCAAGTCCTTTGATGCAGAATGACTTGAAAACCATTAAGGTAATGGAATATGATAAGGAAAGGGCAAAGCTTGCTGCTCAGTCGGCTTGGGCAGTAATTAAATATGCAGAACAAGATCATTCCGAACTGGGATATAGATTAATGACTGGTGATGAATATAAGAATATTTTCTATTGGACAGCTCCTCCTTATATGCAGCCTGAATATCTGTGGTACAACAGAAGTCAGGAAGGTCAGGATTCATACAACTATTCTCGATATATTCGCTCTTTCTGGATTCCTGCTGAGTTTGCTTCCGGAACAGGAAATGATGCCGTTGTTTATAATGCCCCAACGCAAAATATGGTAGAGATGTTTGAAAAGAAAGGTGATGACGGTGTTTATTATCCAATTACTGACCCACGTTCCGGTTATAACTTACAGGAATATCAGAAAGATCGTGACCCGAGATTTTATAACAATATTCTTTGTCCAGGTGATGAATGGGGGGTAAACAAGGAAGGCGTCAAACAATATATCACTACTTATGTTGATGGTGCAACCTATAATAACACGATAAAAAGCCAACATTCAAACAAAAGACAACAGACCGGATATATCTGTAAAAAGTTTTTGTGGCCTGAATGTAATCAGTGGACACTTGGATATAATCTTTATAGAACGATAACGGTTTTTATCAGATACACACAGATGTATTTGGATTTGGCAGAAGCTTCATTTGAAGCGACAGGAGATGCAAATGCCATTGTTGAAGGTTGTGGATTATCGGCAAAACAGGCTCTTGATATCGTTAGAGCACGTGTTGGAGTTACTCCGATTCCTGAAGATATAGCTAATGACCCTACCAAATTTAGAGATGCATATAGACGTGAGCGCGCCGTTGAGTTGATGTTCGAGAATAATAGATGGTGGGATATACGCCGATGGATGATAGCTCATGAATTATTTAAAGAACAGTATCCTATTAAAGGTTTAAAAGCTACAAAGAAAAATGACGGTACTTTTTCTTATGAAGTAATCGATGTCGTTCCTGAACAGAGGGTATTTGAAATGCGTAATTATTGGTATCCGTTTGCAATGGATGATGTAGCAGCATTGTACAATCTTACACAGAATCCAGGATGGTGAAAATTAAAATAATTTAGATTATGAAAAAACATTCTATATATATTGTAAGTTTTTTATTGTTGTTAGGTTTGGGTGGAAGTATGCCTGCCAATGCACAAAAAAAGAAATCCAAAAAGCCAAAAACAACAAAAGTGAATAAAGCATCATTACTTATTGATGTGAATTTTAAAGTAGTAGATGAAGATGGTAATGCTGTTAAGAATGCAGAGGTTATAGCAGCTGAAGGTGCTATTTCAACTTATACTGATGCTAACGGTAAGGCCAATTTAAAGGCCAAGGCAAATAGTAAAGTTCTAATTGAAACTATAGGTTATGAGGATTATGTTGTTGATTTAGCTAAAGGTAACGTACCCAAAATTATAAAACTTAAAAAGACACAACCTTTTTCTGCTCCTAAATACCATTATCAGAGATATGATGGAGGTTCAACGTCACAAAGTGATATTGTGGGTGCAGTGTATTCCATATCAGGTAATGAAATAAATACACAGCCGGATTTTAATCTGTCAAATATTCTTCAGGGAAGATTGGCGGGAGTTACGGTTTGTAGCAATAATAATGGATTGGGAAATGCCACTTCTTCAATTTATGTAAGAGGACAGCATAGTAATTCTGATAATACAGCTATTGTAATAGTAGATGGAATTGAAAGAGACTGGAATGATATTATTCCGGAAGAAGTGGAAAAGATAGAAGTAATGAAAGATGCGACAGCCAAGATTTTGTACGGACCAAGAGCGGCTAATGGAGTTCTGGTTATAACAACAAGACGTGGTGAGGCAAATAAAAGGGTAATCAGAACTTCTTTTGAAGCCGGAATAATGAATACTACAAGGATTCCTCAATATCTTGACTCGTATCAATATGCTACATTATATAACGAAGCAAGATTAAATGACGGCTTTCCTGCTTATTATTCTCAGCAACAGCTTGATGGATATAAAAATTCTACAGGTCCGAACGATTTGCTTTATCCTAATGTTGATTTTTATGATTACTTTATGGGAAACAATGTAAATTACCGTAAAGCGTTATTTGACATGAATGGAGGTACTGATAAAATCAAGTATGCCTTAATAGCAAATTATGTGGGTGGTGACGGACTGGAAAAAATAGGTGAAAGACCGGATTTGCACAGACTGAATTTAAGAGGAAATCTTGATGTTAAGGCAACCAGTTTCCTATCATTGGTAGCAGATGCTGCTATGAGGTTTGAGGTGAGACATCTGAATTCACTTGGTAATGGTGAAGTTATGTCGGCAATATCTTCTACAAGACCAAATGAATATCCTCTTACTATAGACAATGAGATTCTGGGATTACAACCGAATGAGGATGGTACCCCTTATTTTGGTGCAAGTTTGAGGCATCCTTCAAATCTTTTGGCAGAGTTGGGCTATGGAGGCTATTCTGAAGAAAGGTATATCACAAGTCAGACCAATTTAGGATTGAAATTTCATCTTGATGAAGTTCTGAAGGGATTGTCTGCACAGGCTTTTATCACTTTCGATAATTATAGTTATTATAAGAAAGGTCAGACAGATGTATATCCTACATACGCAATAATCGGACAGAATGCAGACGGTACAAACCGTTTTGTGAAGATGAAGGATCTGAATCTTCAGGACAATCAGTCAAAAATGGGTGAGGATGCCGACAGAAGAACAGGATGGAGAGGAAATATCGGATATGAAAATACTTTCGGTAAACATACTGTTGAAGCCATGTTGGCTTATAATTACTACCACCAGGAAGTATTGGGAAACTCTCAGGATATTAAGAATTCCAATACTACATTAAGACTGAATTATGGATTTGATAACAAATATCTTGTTGAAGGTACATTGGCCTTGATGGGAAGTAACAAGTTTTATGGTGACAACAGGTATTTTTTGTCTCAGGCTGTTGGAGCAGCATGGGACTTGTCTAATGAAGAAATGTTTAAAAATATCAGTTGGTTAAACTATTTGAAGCTGAAAGCTAGTTGGGGTATATTGGGATACGATCGTGCTACCGACTGGTTACTTTATAAGACTGCATGGAATAATGGAGGTTCGTTCTCTTTTGGAGAGCAAAATACAACTTCTGTTAACTATACAAATCTGGTAAGACTGGCAAATCCTGACTTAAAATGGGAAAGTTCTAATGAATGGAATATAGGAATTGAAGGACTTGTACTTGGTAACAGACTGAATTTCGAATTAAACTTTTTCAACGAACTTCGCAGGAACATCATAGGTAATAATGAGGCAATTAAGCAGGATATTCTAGGACCATTTACTATACCGACCAATATTGGAACAGTTCGTAATCATGGTATTGATTTCTATGCTCAGTGGAAAGACAGAATTGATGATTTCAGTTATTCGGTAGGAGCTAATGTCGTATGGTCCAAGAATAAACTTCTGGCATGGAGTGAAGTCAATTATCCTGAAGAATATCTTAGAACTATTGGACAGTCAACGGATATTATGACAGGATATCAGGCATTGGGACTTTATGGAAAAGATGTTGATTTAAACAGAGATGTATATCAGTCTTTCGGACCATGTCAGGCTGGTGACATAGCTTATGCAGACTTGAACGGAGATAAGATAATAGACGGTAATGATAAGACAACTTTGGGTAATACTTTCCCGAGAACACAGCTGGGAATTGATTTCAATATAGGATACAAAGGCTGGAATCTTTATGTTCTTGGTACTGCACAACTGGGAATGAATACATGGAAAAACAATTCGTATTACTGGAATAAGGGTGAAGATAAATATTCTGTTGAAGTACTGGACAGATATCATCCTGAAAATAATCCGGATGGAAATTATCCGAGACTTACAACAACATCAGGTGCAAATAATTTTATTAATTCAAGCTATTGGATTCAGGACGGATCTTTCTTCAGACTGAAAAATATAGAATTGAGTTATACTTTTGATTTTAGTAAGAAAAATATTGGTATTAAAAATCTGAAATTATTTGCCAGAGGTGCCAATTTGTTTGTTATTTCAGAAGAGAAAAATTTAGATCCGGAAATGATGGGTGCCGGTATTGACAATTATCCGGTATTAAGAACATTTACAGGTGGTCTTACAATGACATTTTAATTATAATTGAATACTTATGAAATCATATAATAAACTACTACTTTTACTTGGTATTGGTTCGGTCATGGCTTCATGTAGCGATATGCTTGATGAAAAAACCAATAGCCAGTGGGAAACCAAATATGTTTGGAGTGTTCCTAAAATTGCTCAAGGTGTATTATATAACGCTTATAATGCAATAGAGAAAAGACCAGACAGTTACGGCTCGAATTTTCTTGATGCTGCAACAGACAATGCGTTGACTAGTAATTACAGCTCTGCTGTGTATTCATTGGCTACAGGACAGATGTCAGCAACAAATAATCCGCTTGGAATATGGTCATCGGTATATCAGCAATTCCAGTATATTAATCTGTTTCTGGAAAATGGTCTTACAGATGAAACAAAGTACAATCTTGTGGATCCTGAGATGGATGCTGAATATAAAAAACGTCTTGAAGGTGAAGCTTATTACCTGCGTGCATATTGGGGATTCAGAATGCTCCAGATATATGGAGGAAAAACAAATGACGGTGAAGCTTTGGGATATCCTTTGGTTGCACACTTCATGACAGAAGAAGATGCAATGGATTTCAATTCTATAAAACGCAATTCGTACGAAGAATGTGCATTGCAGATAATGGATGATTGTGATAAAGCTGCAGAAATATTGCCTTCGGAGTATTCCGGAGATGATCCTGTATGGGGAAAATCTGAGATTGGACGAGCTACACGTCTTGCTGCTTTGGCTCTTAAGTCTAAAGTCGCTCTTTATGCGGCAAGTCCTGCATATCAGCCTGATGCTATTGTTAAGTTAAATGGCATGGGTGATTATACAGTTGTTGATGAAGCTTCTTATAAAAGTAAGTGGGAGCGTGCTGCTGAAGCTGCTAATGTAGCTTTGTGCGAACCTGGTTTTGGTGAGTTTTATGCACTGCAGGCTACAGATCTTGCAAGTGCGCCAAATACAACTCCGTCAGAATTTATTATGCGAGCTTACCATAATACAAAGGAGTTGGAAAACAGACATTTCCCTCCATACTATATGGGACGTGCCAACACTATTCCTTCGCAGAATCTAGTGGATGCTTTTCCTACAATTGACGGATATCCTATTTCCGATGAAAGATCTGAGTATAATGAAAACAGTCCGTATGAAAGCAGAGACAGACGTTTTTATTTGAATATCTACTATCATGGAGCTACATTTGGAACAGATACAGAAATGCCTTTGGATATGGTGATGGGTGGAAAGGACTCTCCTTCGATAGATCCTTTTGCTTCACGTTCCGGATATTATCTTGCAAAATTCCTGTCAAAAAAACATACAATGCTTGATCCTATAACAGGTTCGAATGATAAGCATTATTACCCTATGTTCAGAAAAGCAGAGATTTTCCTTAATTATGCGGAGGCTGCCAATGAGGCTTGGGGACCAAAAGAAAATCCTAAAGGTTATAAATATACTGCTTACCAAATCATTAAAGACATCAGAGCAAAATCAGGTGGAATAACCGATACAGGATATCTTGATGAAATGGCTGCTGATAAATTTACATTTGCTGATTTGATTCAGAATGAAAGACGATTGGAACTGGCATTTGAGAATCAGCGTTATTTTGACATGAGAAGACGTTTGATGAATCTGACAGAACCGGTACGTGGTGTAGAGATTACAGAATCTGAGGACGGAACTTTAAGTTTCAATACTGAAAAGGTTCTTGAACAGAGAAGTTATAATGATGTAAAATTCTATTATTGTCCTATACCAAGGAATGAATGCATCAAGAATCCAAATATAAAGAATAACTTAGGTTGGTAGTATAAATGATAAAAAATTAAAAGTTATGAACATAAGAAATTTAAAATACAGCTTGTTGGCACTTTTATCATTGACTTGTCTTTCATCTTGTTATGATGATTATACAGATGATTACACAGAAACTAAAGTATATTTCGCTTCTCAAAAGCCGTTGAGAACTGTAATTGCTGATAGAAATATGAACATTAAAGTAGGTGTAGCTATTGGAGGAAAAAGAGAAGTTGATACAAAAGACTGGGCTGAGTTCAGAATTCTCCCTAACTTACTTGAAGGTACAGGGCTTGAATTATTGCCTGAATCATATTATAAGCTTTCTGATGAAAGCAGATTTTATGTGTCAAAACCAACATTGGCCGTTGCTGATGTACAGATTGATTTTACAGAGGATTTCTATAATGACCCTAAGGCTGTCTCAACACATTATGCCTTACCTTTTAAAGTTGTGGCAAGTTCTCATGACGGAGTTCTTGAAGGTAAGGAATATAGTATAGTTGCTATTAAATATATTAGTAAATATCATGGTACTTATTACGTTAAAGGAAAAGTATCTACTTTGGATAATGCAGGTAATGTAATACAGACTGAGGACTATGCTGTATCTGATTTGTCAAAGAACATAACAAGAAATCTGACAACAGTTGGAAGATATAGTGTGAGCAGAACCGGAGTGGCTAACAGGCCTGTCGATGCAGCAAACGAAAAGGTTAAACTGACTTTTAATGATGATAATACTGTTACTGTAGAAACTGCTGATGGAGGTATTGCAATCAGCAATGGTAGCGGAACATACAATTATGATGAATCAACATTCGATATGACGGTTAATCTTAATTATGAATACGAATTAAGTGGTACGAAATACAAAGTTGAGGAAACATTAATCAGAAGACAGGATCCTTTGAAAGATTTAAGATTTGAGGAGTGGAACTAATTTGATCCTTATTTTGATATTGAAGTAGTAACATTCTCTGAAATGAAGATTATGTTACTACTTTTTTTGTTTTGGTTTAGATATAGATATTATGGTGAGAAGAGTTTTTTTAAGTCTGGCATTACTTTGTGGATTAAAGTCGGTTGTTTATTCACAAACATTCAAGGAATGGCTTGATCCGAATATTAATGAAATAAATCGTGCGCCAATGCATGCGAATTTTTTCGCTTATGAGAGTCTGGAACTTGCGGAGAATGCCATAAAGGAAAAGTCTGCAAAATTTATGACACTTAATGGAAAATGGAAATTTTTATGGGTTGAAGATGCCTGGAAGCGTCCGCAGGATTTTTATAAATTAGAATATGATGATAGCTCATGGGATGATTTTTCCATACCGGCTGTATGGGAACTGAATGGCTATGGAAGTCCTATTTACGTAAATTCAACCTATCCATGGAGAAATCATTTCAAAAGTAATCCTCCATACGTTCCTGAAGAAAAGAATCATGTCGGTTCGTATAGAAGAATCATTGAAGTTCCTAAAGAATGGAGAGGAAAAGATATACTTGCCCATTTTGGTTCTGTTACATCAAATATGTATCTGTGGGTGAACGGAAAATTTGTGGGTTATAGCGAAGACAGTAAGCTTGAGGCTGAATTTGATATAACCAGATATCTGAAATATGGAGAAAAAAATCTTATTGCCTTTCAGGTCTTCAGATGGTGCGACGGAAGTTATCTTGAGGATCAGGATTTCTTCAGATACAGCGGAGTTGCTCGCGACTGCTATTTGTATGCAAGAAATGAGAAACGCATAGATGATATACGTGTTACTCCGGATCTGGACAGCGAATACGAAAATGGAAGCCTTGATATAAGTTTGAAATTAAAAGGTCATAACAATATCCTGCTGGAACTTTTTGATGGTGACAATACATTAATAACTTCAGCAAATATTGAAGGAAGTGGCGATGTCCATACAGTCCTGTCTGTTGAAAATCCGAATAAATGGACGGCGGAAACTCCATATCTATATACATTGAGAGCAAGTGTAAATGATGAAGGCAATTTGTCTGAAATAATACCCCTGAAGGTCGGTTTCAGAAAGATAGAGATTAAAAACGCACAGCTTCTTGTTAATGGTAAACCTGTTTTATTCAAGGGAGTAAACCGCCATGAGATAGATCCAGACAAGGGGTATGTGGTTTCGCGTGAAAGAATGAGACAGGATATTGAGATTATGAAAAAGTTCAATATAAATGCAGTGAGGACATGTCATTATCCTGATGATGCATACTGGTATGAGTTGTGCGACAAGTATGGTCTTTATGTTGTGGCAGAGGCTAATATAGAGTCTCATGGAATGGGGTACAAAGAGAAAACTTTGGCAAAAAATCCTATATATGCTAAAGCTCACATGGAACGCAACATACGTAATGTACAACGTAATTTCAATCATCCGAGTATTATATTCTGGTCATTAGGTAATGAAGCCGGATATGGACCAAATTTTGAGTCAGCATACGATTGGATAAAAAAAGAAGACTATAGTCGACCTGTACAATATGAGCAAGCTCATAAGGATGGTAAATCAGATATTTTCTGTCCTATGTATTATAGATATAAATATTGTGAGGATTACTGTAAGAATGACAAATATCAGAAACCATTGATACAGTGCGAGTATGCACATGCTATGGGTAATTCAATGGGAGGATTTAAGGAATATTGGGAACTTATACGTAAATACCCTAAATATCAGGGTGGATTTATATGGGATTTTGTGGATCAGTCATGCAGATGGATTGGTGATAAGGGAAAGATGATTTATGCATACGGAGGAGATTTTAATAATTATGATCCGAGCGACAATAATTTTTGCGACAATGGTTTGATAAATCCTGACAGAAATCCTAATCCTCATTTGTATGAAGTGGCATATTATTATCAGAATATCTGGACAACTCCTTTGGATATTGTTAATGGTGAGATAAATGTGTATAATGAAAATTTCTTTACAGATCTTTCCGGATACTATATGCAGTGGGAACTGTTGAGAAACGGAAGTGCTGTTAGAAGTGGAATGATTGATAATCTTGATATCAAGCCTCAGAGTTCCAAGAGTATTAAATTGGATATAGGAAACATAAATGACGAAGCTGAATATTTATTGAATGTGAGATATATTCAGAAGAATAAAGAGTCTTTTATTCCTGCAGGGCATATAGTTGCAAAAGACCAAATACAGGTTAAGGAGTATAAATTCCCTAATATGAATCTGGCAAATGTTACTTGTAGTAATATTGAAACTGCCGTACCGAAAGTAAAGGATTCCAATAAAGTAAGACTGATTGTTTACGGTGATAATTTTGAAATACAGTTTAACAGACATACTGGATTTTTAGATTTTTATTCTGTCAATGGTGTACAGTATATAAAACAGGGAGCTGAGCTTGCTCCTAATTTCTGGAGAGCACCTACAGATAATGACTATGGTGCGAAATTACAGAATAAATACGCTTTGTGGAGAAATCCAAATCTGAAATTAAAGTCTTTAGATTACAATGTCGATGATAATGGTATTGTTGCCGTATCTGCTGAATATTTTGCAAAAGAAGTATTGGCTGACATTTATTTGACATATAAGATAAATAATGAGGGAACCGTTATGGTGACTCAGAGAATGGTAACTGATAAGGATGCTGAAATTTCTGATATGTTCCGTTTTGGTATGCAACTTGTAATGCCTGAAGAATTTGAATATATTTCATATTATGGTAGAGGACCGGTGGAAAATTATGTTGACAGAAATAACAGTACAGAACTTGGTATATATAATCAGACAGTGTCGGAACAATTCTATCCGTATATACGTCCTCAGGAAAATGGAACAAAAACTGATATACGCTGGTGGAAACTTAGTAATATATATGGTCACGGCCTGAAGATTATTTCGGATAATCCATTCTCTGCCTCTGCACTTCATTATACTATAGATTCATTGGATGACGGTTCGGAAAAGAATCAACGACATTCTTTTGAGGTAGAAGAATCTGATTTGACAAATGTTCTTATTGACAAGGTTCAGCAAGGACTGGGATGTGAAAACAGTTGGGGAGCGATACCACGTCCTGAATACAGAGTTCCATATAGGGATTATGAATATACTTTTACAATGTATCCATTTTAAATATTGATTTATGAAGATAAATAATTTATTGTTATTGCAATTAATAATATTGTTTTTCGTTAGTTGTGGCAAAGATGTTTCTGATAACGTTGATGACGGATTTATACCGTTAATTGATGTTTCATTTCAGGTAGACGGAAACAGTAATTCAGGGGCTATTGATTATGAAAACCATACAATAATATTTGAAAATATATTTTATGGTGATTTTATTGAAAAAGTAACATTCGGACTTGCTGATGGTGTTTCTGTATATCCGGATCCTGAAAGTCTTGAAGGGATATGGAATGAAGAGAAAAGTATTGTTCTGACTGATAGTAAACAAAGAACATATACTTACGTTATAAGGCTTCAGGTAAAAAATGAGTCATCAGTTAGTGAACTTCCACTTCCTGACCCTGGAACATTAAAAGGTGTACATTGGAAAACGTATACAGTACCTCATTTTGATAATTCAGGTAAACTTACATCCGCTGAGATTTATGCAAAACCAAGAGGTATAACAGATTATCAGAAGGTAGAATATTTAGCTAATATGGGACTTAATCTTATAGCGTTAAAGCTTGAGGATGGTGGACAGATGACTGTGGAGTTTCCCGGTGGTGAGAATGATGATAAAACAATATGGAATAAATTAACTCAAAAAGAAAAAGATATATTGAATGAAGCAAGAGCTATAGGATGTGCGCGTTTTGTTAAGGCTGTCCATGATTGGAATAATGCCAATATGGATAAACCTGTATATGTTATGCTTTTTACTAGAAAATGGTTCCAGAATAATGGTAGCGACATCTCTGGAAATTTGCAGGATGGAGCGAATATTTTTGCAGATGTAATAAATATATGTAAAGATGGTGGATATGACGATGCTTTAATAGGAGTACATGCAGTGGAAAACCGTATAGATGCAATGAACTCTCTTCTGCCTTTATGTCTGGATTTTTCAAAACAGGTCAATCAGGCGACAAATGGTTGGCTAAAGAATAAAATAATGTTTTTTGCAGGTCTTTCTATGGGAATTTCTTTTAAAGGATATGCCGAAAAGGGTAGTACGGATGTTGTTGGTATAGATGAATGTGAAGGAAGTTCAACGTTCTGGTCAGATATTCAGGAGCAGTGTTCCGGTTTCTCATGGGTGCAGAAAACTTATCCTAAATGGGATGTGGAGCCTACTTTTTCCAAGTATATGGATACATATAATAATACGAGTGATAGCTATGAAGATGTTCTTGAGAATTATCTTGATACTTATGGTCATAGAAATCTTAAAAATTTTGTATCAAAAGCACCTGATAAAATGTTTGATAATGTAATGTTTTGGGGAGATGCATCTGATGGAATGAGACATTTGTCACAGAGTACTAGAGATGTGCTGAAAACTATTTGGATAAATTATGGATATTATTCAGGATGTTTTTATCATTTCTTTGACATAGATGCGGCAAACAATGCTGAAACATGGAACCAGCAAAATAATATTGCATATCTGGATAATGGTGATATAAAAGAAAATGTCGCTTTTCCGATATGGAAGATCTTTTTTGACGGACAACGCAGTAGTACTTATGGTAGCATTGATGAACTGTACAAATTCAACTGATTGAAAATTTGAATAATATATTGTTCAATTTGTTTTTCTTGAACAATTTGTATGTTGTGAATGACTAGATTTTATGACATAAGTGAGTTAGGAGCCACTTATCTTTGCAGCATGAAAATATTCATAGATTTAGTATTAAGGTATTGAGATTGGTTTCTAGGTATTGATTTGAAATTAAGGTATAGAGATTGTTTTGGGGTATAAGTCAGGTATGATAGGTTTTGATAAAGGGTATTCATACCTGACATTTTTTTAATTCTAAATTTGAAAATTAAATATCATGAGAACTAAATTATTAAGTTTTTTCTTAACGTGTATTTGTATTGCAAATGCCACAAATCTTCTTGAATACGAAGATAAATCAGTGACAGGCGTAAACCGTGAAGACGGTAGGGCTACGTTTTGGTATTATAATGATAAGGCAACAGCCATCGAAGGCGGATACTTCAACTGCCCGATGAATGTGTCGTTGAACGGTAAGTGGAAATTCTCGTTTGCAGAGAAACCGGCAGACAGAAAGGCTGATTTCTATAAGATAGATTATAATGTAAGCGACTGGGACGAAATTGACGTACCGGGAAGCTGGCCTTTGCAGGGGTATGACAAACCGCTTTATGAGAATCATCCGTATGAGTTCGCTCTGGACAGAAGTCCTTATCCTCATGTAGTGCGTAAGGACTGGAATCCGGTAGGTTCATACCGCAGGAATTTCAGTATTCCTCAGGACTGGAAGGACAAGCGCATAGTACTTCATTTCGGCGCAGTGAAATCATCGTTCTATGTATGGGTGAACGGACAGAAAGTCGGTTATTCGCAGGATTCGAAGATGCAGGCTGAATTTGATATCACTGAGTATGTGAAGCCGGGTGAGAATATGGTGGCTGTAGAGGTCTACAGATTCTCAATAGGTTCTTATCTGGAATGTCAGGATTTCTGGAGACTGGCGGGTATAAAGCGTGATGTATGGGTTTATGCCACTCCAAAGACATTTATCAAGGATTTCAGTGTTGTTGCATCGCTTGATGGTGCATATAAGGATGGTGAGTTCAGTCTTGATGTAGACATGAAGGCTTCAGGTAAGACTCAGAAAGGACAGCTGAAAGTTCAGCTTCTTGATAAGGACAACAAGCCTGTAATGGAGGAAGTAAAGACTGTAAAAGTCAGCAAGGGAAAGGTTGCGACATATTCATTCGGAAAGGAAATAGAGAATGTAAGAAAATGGACTGCCGAGACTCCTGAACTTTATACTTTGCTGATAGAGTCTGATATCGATGGTGAAAAGAGTTATGTATCGTCAAAAGTAGGATTCCGTAAGGTGGAGATAAAGAATGCTCAGTTGCTCGTAAACGGTACTTATGTATATGTAAGAGGTGTGAACAGACATGAACATCATCCAAAGTATGGTCATTATGTTCCGAAGGAAACAGTGGAAAAGGATGTGGAACTGATGAAGAAACTGAATATCAATGCAATCAGAACATGCCATTATCCTGCCGACCCTTATCTGTATGAACTTTGCGACAAGTACGGTCTTTATATCTGCGATGAGGCTAATATAGAATCTCACGGATTGGGTGCCACTCTTCAGGCTCCTTATAACCCGAAACATCATATTGCCGACGATATAACATGGCAGGATATACATCACGACAGAATTTTCCGAATGGTGGAAAGAGACAAGAATCATCCTTCCGTAATAATATGGTCTATGGGTAATGAATGTGGCGATGGTGTTGTGTTCAGAAATGCATACAAGAAACTCAAGGCTTTTGATACTACACGTCCGGTACAGTTCGAACAGGCAGGTACTCAGGCGCATACTGATATCTTCTGTCCTATGTATATGAGAATGGATAAGGTGAGAAACTATGCTTTGTCGGCTGATACTTACCGTCCGCTTATATTGTGCGAGTATGCTCATGCCATGGGTAACAGTCTTGGAAACTTCCAGGATTACTGGGATTTGTTTGAGGCATATCCTTCTCTTCAGGGCGGATTTATCTGGGACTGGGTGGACCAGGCTATGGAAGACTACAGGGACGGAGTGAGATTCCTTGACTATGGTGGTGCTTTCGGACTTCAGAACATCAAAAACAGCGGTGCATTCTGTATGAACGGACTTATCAATGCCGACAGGGGATATAATCCTCATGCTTACGAAGCCAAGAAGGTCTTCCAGGGTATAAGAGTCAAAATGATTTCTGCCGCTAAAAAGGAATTTGAGATAGCCAATAACCATAGTTTTACCAACCTGAACAAGTATGCCCAGTCATGGAAGATCGAGGCAAACGGTGAGGTAGTGGAAAAGGGTAGTCTGAATCTTGATGTAGAGCCTCTGTCGTCTGAAAGATTTGAGATTCCTTATACTACAGTTATCGGTGATGATAAGGAGTATTTCATTACATTGGAATTCAGAACCAAGAATGCTGAGAATCTTTTGCCTGCCGGATATGAAGTGGCTTACGAACAGATAGCATTGAACTGGTACAGACCTGAATTTGTTCCGGCTGAAACAGACAAGACTTTGAGCGTGGAAAAAACGGATAAGTCAATCATTGTCGGCAATGATGGCTTCAATGTGGCTTTCAGCACTGCTACAGGTCAGATGACAGCTTTGACCAAGAACGGTTATGAGTTCCTGAAGAATGATGTACATCCTGACTTCTGGCGCGTGAAGATAGACAATGACGGTTGGTTCAAGGAGAAATACTGGAAGACAGCTCATCAGAGATGCCAGCTTGACACTATTTATACTGAGGCTGTAACTGAAAAGGTGAAAAGAAAAGAGGTTATAAAAACAGTTAAGGTTTATGCCAGGATTCTGATAAAGTGTAATCCAAATCCTAAGAAAGAGGACTTCTCCGATGCATGGTTCAACACTGTATATACCATCTATCCTGATGCTACGGTGAAGATAGAGAATGATTTCCTTCCTGTTTACTATCATGCGGAACGCGAACTTTCAATGCCAAGACTCGGACAGTTGTTTGAAGTGAACGGCGGACTTGAAAAGGCATCGTGGTACGGAAGAGGACCATGGGAAAACTATGCGGACAGAAAGACTTCCGCTCTATTGGGACGTTATGAAATGCCTGTTAGAGAATTAGCATATATCTACACCAGACCGCAGGAAAATGGCTACAGGACTGACGTGAGAGAACTGACTCTTACATCTAAGGATGGTCATGCCATGAAGGTGACAGGTTTGCAGCCTATCTGCTTCAATGCACAGTATGCTCCTAAAGAAAATTATGAAGTGAACGGTAAGCCTATAAGAAACACTATCGACCTGAAAGAGGAAAAGAATCTCTTCCTGAATCTTGATTACGGTCAGATGGGTGTAGGAGGAGATAACTCTTGGGGTAATCCTGTACATGTGGACTATAGAGTATTACTGAGAAACTATAGATATGGTTTTGTCATACAATTATTTTAGTAATCTATAGTAATTTCATTTTCACATCTTTCATAATCCATATAATTCGCATCAGGGTGTCAATAGATTTTATTCTTTTTGACACCCTGATTTTTTTTGTGTTGAATAATTTGTCATCGTATTTGAATAGAAAATCCCCCTTTATACTATATTAAAGCGGTTAAATTTGCGATAGTTCTAGATAATGTTTTAATTTTACATACCATGAATATTGATAAAAAGATTGCAGGTTTAGCATTGGCGGCTTTAACAGCCGGAAGTTATGTACAGGCACAGGAAAAATTGCCTAATATCGTTTTTGTATTGGCCGATGATATGGGTATCGGTGATTTGGGATGTTACGGACAGACAAAAATCAAAACTCCTAACATTGACAAACTGGCTGAAAACGGTCTGTTATTTACTCACCATTACAGCGGCTCTACAGTCAGTGCACCTTCCAGATGTTGTCTTATGACTGGAAAACATACGGGACATTCATTCGTTAGAGGCAATAAAGGACAGAAGACTCCGGAAGGCTTTTTTGATTTGGCTCTTCCTGAAAAAGAGGTGACCGTTGCTGAGATCCTGAAGAAGAAAGGGTATAAGACAATGTGTGTCGGTAAATGGGGGCTTGGCGGTCCAGGTACAGAGGGAAGTCCGATAAACAAGGGATTCGATTATTTCTTCGGATATCTTAGCCAGTCGGCTGCTCATCGTTATTACCCTGAATATCTGTATGAGAATGAAAAGAAAGTTATGCTGAACGGTGAGGTTTACAGCCATTTCATGATAATGGAAAAAGGACTCGATTTTATCAAGAAAAATGCGGACAGTCCTTTCTTTGCATATTTTGCGGTTACACCACCTCATGCGGATTTGGATTATCCGGACTTGAGTCAGTATGAGGATGCATTCCCTGAAAAGCCATATATTAACAACAAGGGAACCGGTTTTAAAACTCAGATGAAACCAAAGGCAGCGTATGCTTCGATGGTAAGTGAAGTTGACAAGAACGTTGGTCAGATTATTGACTTGCTGAAGAAGGAAGGTGTGTGGGAAAACACAATCTTCATTTTCTCATCCGACAATGGTGTACATTGTGTAGGAGGCCACGAACCTGATTTCTTTGATTCAAACGGTCCTTTCCGCGGATACAAACGCGATTTGTATGAAGGTGGTGTAAGAGCTCCTTTTGTGGTGAACTGGCCTGCTGTTATTAAGGAAAAGAGAACAACTGACAATATTTCTACTTTTTGGGATTTTCTTCCTACAGTAGCGGAGATTGTTGGAGCTGATGTACCTGAAGGTATCGACGGTATTTCTTATCTGCCTGTACTGAAAGGTGCGGACAAGAATCCTAAGCAGCACGAATACATCTACTACGAATTTTATGAGCAGGGTGGAAAGCAGTCTATCATGAAGGATGGCTGGAAACTGGTAAGACTTAATATGAGTAAACCGGGAAAAATGGTAGAAGAGTTATATAATCTGAATACAGACCCTGATGAATCAGAAAATATAATAGCTTCTAATCCTGAAAAGGCTAAAGAACTGAGAAAACTTGCCCAGAAAGCAAGAACTGAAAGTAAAGAATTCAGTTGGAAACCTAAAAATCAGAAGAAAAAATGAGAAACAGGAAATTCTATTTGTCGGCAGGAATATTGGGACTGACAAATGTAATTATTACAGCGAATGCTGCAGAAGTAGAAAAAAAGCAGGAAAGACCTAACGTGCTTTTTATTCTGGCAGACGATTATGGCTGGAATGATTTAGGCTGTATGGGTAGTAAATATTATGAAACACCAAATTTGGACAGGATGGCTGCAAATGGTGTCTTGTTTACTAATGCTTATGCCACATGTCAGGTTTCGAGTCCTTCGCGTGCCAGCATAATGACTGGTAAATATACTCCACGACATGGGGTGACGGACTGGATAGGGGAAAAATGGGGTGAGGACTGGCGTAAGATGAACAGACACAGCAAAGTCCTTCCTGCGGAATATGCCATGGAACTCAGTAAGAATGAATATACGATAGCAGAATGTCTGAGGGATAATGGTTATACTACTTTTATTGCCGGAAAATGGCATCTGGGAGAGGAAGGTTCATGGCCGGAAGATCATGGTTTTATGATAAATAAGGGTGGATGGTCTGCCGGAAATCCCAAAGGAGGATATTTCAGTCCATATAATAATCCTAAACTTGAAGATGGACCGGCAGGTGAGAATCTTTCTATGAGACTCGGACGTGAGACAGTTGAGTTCATGAAAGAACAGAAGAAGAAAAAGAAACCGTTCTTTGCTTATTTGTCTTTCTATGCTGTTCACGGACCTATAGAAACGACTCAAGAGAATTGGGAATATTTCAGAAACAAGGCTGACAGTATGGGAATAGCCAAGAAGGGTTTTGCTGTGGACAGAACATTGCCGGTAAGGCAAACCCAGGATAATCCGGTTTATGCAGGGCTAATCAGACAAATGGATGATGCGATAGGTTATGTGCTTGACAATATGGAAGAGTTGGGACTGGACAAGAATACTCTTGTAATATTCACATCAGACAATGGTGGAGTGACGTCAGGTGATGCTTATTCAACCTCATTGTTACCATTGCGTGGTGGAAAAGGAAGACAATGGGAAGGTGGAATAAGAGAACCGTTGTTGATCCAGTATCCCGGATGCAAGAATCCCGGCAGCAAATGCGATGTGCCTGTTATCGGTACTGATTACTATCCTACGATTCTTGACTTTGCAGGATTGCCGCTGCAGAAACAGCAACATGTGGATGGAGTAAGTATTATGCCGTTACTTAACGGTGGAAATATAGCGGAAAGGTCTTTATTCTGGCATTATCCGCATTATGGAAATCAGGGTGGTGAACCGTGTTCTATAATACGTGACGGTGACTGGAAACTGATTTTCTATCACGAGGATTTAAGATGCGAACTTTATAATCTTTCCATTGATTTAAGCGAAAGTGAGCCTTTGAATATCCAGTATCCGGAAAAAGTCAAGGAACTTAAGGGCAAACTTGATGAATGGCTGAAAGATGTTGGAGCGAAGATGCCTGTGGCAGATATGGAATATAATCCAAAGGAAGAAGCCAAGGTCAAGCTGAAATGGAAAACAAAAGTCCTTGAACAGAAAGAAAAGGAAAGACTCAATATGTTGAGAAAAGACTGGAAACCTAATAAGGACTGGTGGGGAAGTATGATTACTGTAGATTAGGAGAAACAAGGTTATGTTAGGAAGGATATTTCTTGCAACCGGTGGATTAATGTTTTCATTGGGTTGTGCAGCAAAAAATGAAAAGCCGAACATCGTTTTCATAATGGCCGATGACCTTGGATGGAACGACCTTGGCTATACAGGAAGTGACTATCATGAAACTCCGTATATTGACAGCCTTGCTTCGGAAGGAATGATTTTCACGAATGCTTATGCTGCGGCTGCAAACTCTGCACCGAGCAGGGCTTGCTTTATGAGCGGAATGTATACTCCGCGCCATGGCATATTTACCGTCAGTCCTTCTGCCAGAGGGGACAAGAAGAAACGGAAACTTATACCGATAGAAAATACTGAGGATTTGAGGGCAGATTTCGTGACTTTGGGTGAGGCCCTGAAGGGAGAGGGTTATACTTGCGGTCATGTAGGTAAGTGGCATTTGGGCGATGATAATGATGGAACAGGACCTTTGTCGCAGGGTTTTGACCTGAATATTGCCGGATGCCGTGCAGGAACTCCGTATTCTTATTTTTATCCTTATTGTAATAAAAAGAAAGGTGCCTGTCATCCGGGACTTGATGAAGGTAAGGAAGGAGAGTATCTCACAGGCAGGCTTACTGATGAAGCTGTTAAGTTTATGATTGATTCTTCCAAGGGTGACAAGCCGTTTTTCCTTTATATGGCTCATCATGCTGTGCATGTTCCGCTAAAAGCTCCTGCCAGTCTGATAGAGAAATATCAGAATAAGGAAAAAGGAAAGTATCACAGGAATCCTGTGTATGCAGCAATGATGGAGAGTCTTGACAACTGTGTGGGACGTATTTGCCATACACTTGATTCTTTGGGTGTGGCAGACAATACAATCATAGTGTTTACATCAGACAATGGTGGCTCGGAACCGGTGACTGACAATTTTATGCTTCGTGGCGGAAAAGGTATGCCGTATGAAGGTGGAATAAGAGTTCCTCTCATTGTAAAATGGCCGGGACATACTGAGGCGGGAAGTAAATGTGATGTTGCTGTAAGTGGTGTTGATTTCTATCCTACTCTTGTTGACATGGCAGGAGGTAAGGCCGATAAGTCACTCGATGGTGAGGATATTTCCTGCTTACTAAACGGTTCGGAAAAGAAATTCAAGGACAGGGATTTGTTCTGGCATTTTCCTGCTTATCTGGAATCGTATAAAAAAAGTGGAATGGATTTCCGTGCTACTCCTTTCTCTATAGTACGTTCCGGCGAGTGGAAACTGATTTATTTCTATGAAACTGATACATTCGAGCTGTATGATTTGGATAAGGATATAATGGAGAAAAATAATGTGGCTTCAAAATATCCTGAGGTGGCAGACGTGATGTTGAAGAAACTAAAGAAATGGATATCTGATACTGACGCTCCAATACCTACTGAGAAAAATCCGTACTACGAAGGCGGATTATGATTTAATAAAAAGAACTTTTTAAAATAATTGCGAAATGAATACTAGATTTCCGATTTTGTCAATGGGAATATGCTTCAGTGCATTGCCATTGATGGCTGATACTAACAATAATGAAAAGCCTAACATAGTGTGGTTCCTTACTGAGGACCTTTCTACACATTATCTTGCACTTTATAATAATGGCAACGGGGCCGAAACTCCTAATGTTTCGTGGATGGCACAAAACGGAGTGACTTATACAAATGCCTATAGTAATGCTCCTGTCAGCTCTGCAGCCAGAACAACTCTTATTACGGGATGTTATGCACCGAGATTTGCCGGAAGTTTCCATCGCCGTCTGCAGAACATGACAATGCCCGAAGGACTGAGAATGTTTCCTTCGTATCTTAGAGAGGCAGGATATTATACGTGCAATGCCCAAAAGACAGATTACAATGTGAAGTTGGACAAGACCGCGTGGGATAATATTAAGGGTGAACTTGATTCATGGAAAAACAGGACAGACAAGAGTCAGCCTTTCTTTTTCCAAAGAAGCAATATGCTCACTCATGAATCTAAACTGCAGTTTGATGAAGAAACTTACAGCAACGTAAAGACTGTACATGATCCTTCTAAGGTTTATCTGCATCCGTCACTTCCGGATACAGAACTGATAAGATATACATACGCTACTTTCTATGACAGAATACATGATTCTGATGAGGAACTTGGCAAACTTATATCTATGCTCAAAGAAGAAGGTGTGCTGGACAATACTATAATATTCTATTTCGGTGACAATGGCGGTTCGCTTCCGGGAACAAAGGGATATACAGATGATATAGGAATACACGTTCCGCTAGTGGTTTATGTACCTGAAAAATGGAGAGACAAACTGGGAATAGAGAAGGGTAGTGTGGCCGATAAGCCTGTGTCTTTCATGGATTTTGCTCCTACAGTCCTTAAGCTTGCTGGTGCTGAAGTGCCTGAACAGATGGACGGACAGCCGTTCTTGGGTGAGGAAAAGAAAGAAGATTTCATTGTTGGTTATGGAGACAGGTTTGACGAACTCTATGCATTCAACAGAACTTTGAGAAAAGGCAAGTACAGATATGCAAGAAATTATCAGCCGTATCACACACAGTCTCTCTTCGCATTGTACAGATACAAGCAGTTGTCTTTCAGAGAATGGAAGGATATGTTCGTAGATGGAAAACTTAACGAAAATCAGTCTTCTTTCTTCATGCCTTTCGGACCGGAAGAACTTTATGACCTGGAAAAAGACCCTTATGAAATGAATAATCTTGCCAATGATAAAAAGTATAAAAAAGTTCTGGCAGAAATGAGGAATGAACTTAATGCTTATTTGGTAAAGAAAGCAGATTTGGGATTCTTCCCGGAAACAGTTGTTTTGGAAGAGGGTATGGCAAATCCTGCCACATGGGGTAGTAACAATAGAGGTAGAATAAAGAAATTTGCCGATATTGCCCAATTGCAAACAGAGAAATATTCAGCTAAGGTAGAGGATATGCTGAAGAAGTCATTGCAATCGGATGACGCGGTGGAACGTATGTGGGCTCTGACTACATGCTCTTATTTCGCAAAGAAAGCTTCAGCTTTGAAACAATATGCAGAGAAACTGTTGACTGACGAAAGAAGTTTTGTAAGGAGCCGTGCCATGGTTTTCTTGTCAGAATTGGGTGAATCTTTCTCAAAGGATGATGTACTGGCTGTGTTGGATAATGTAAAAACAGGAGCTGAGACAATGTACATTTTGAATGATTTGACTCACATGTTTGAGAATAATCTTATAAGTCCTTTCAAAATAAAGAAAGATGAGTTAAAGAAAAAATGTTCCGGAGTCGACTGGAGAGTAAAATATCTTAACAGTTATGCTTCGTCGGACTCATGGGAGGAAAGATGGAAATTAATTTATAAGGAAAACGGAAAACATTAAGGAGATATTATCATGAAAAACAATAATTTATTATGTTATGAAACGGCTATGATTGCAGCTCTCGCAACTACTAATATTTGCGGAGCTGCAAATCAGCCTGTTGAAATGTTATCAAAAAAGGATAATTCCAAACCTAATATAATATTCATCTTGTGTGATGATATGGGATATGGCGATTTGGCTTGTTATGGACAGAAGTATATTAAAACTCCTAATATTGACAGAATGGCCAGTGAAGGTATGCTGTTTACTCAGGCATACGCCGGAAGTCCGGTCAGTGCACCTTCGCGTTCTACCATCATGACAGGACAGCATTCCGGACACGGACACGTCAGGGGTAACAAAGAGTATTGGGGAAAATCTCCACTGATGAAGTATGGAGACAATGACGAATATACTGTTGTGGGACAGGAACCATACGATCCTAACCATATAATTCTGCCTGAGATAATGAAAAAGAACGGATATACTACAGGTATGTTCGGTAAATGGGCTGGAGGATACGAGGGCTCTTCTTCTACTCCGGACAAGAGAGGTATTGACGAGTTTTATGGTTATATATGTCAGTTCCAGGCTCATCTGTACTATCCTAATTTCCTGAACCGTTACAGTAAGTCTGCGGGGGATACTGCAACAATAAGAATTACGCTTGATGAGAATATTGATTATCCTATGTTCGGTGATGACTACAGGAAAAGGACACAGTATTCTGCTGATATGATTCATCATGAGGCTTTGAAATGGCTTGACAAACAGTCTGCCGATAAGCCTTTCTATGGATTTTTCACTTATACTCTCCCTCATGCAGAGCTTGTTCAGCCAAATGACTCTATCCTGAAATTCTATAAGAAAAAATTCTTCCATGACAAGACATGGGGAGGAAGTAAAGGAGGTCGATATAATGAAGCGGTGCACACACATGCAGAATTTGCCGGTATGATAACACGTCTGGATGCATACGTAGGTGAGATAATGGCAAAACTGAAGGAGAAAGGACTTGACGAAAACACTATCGTGATTTTCAGCAGCGATAATGGTCCTCACGAAGAGGGTGGTGCCGATCCTGAATTCTTTGGAAGAGACGGAAAGTTAAGAGGCTTGAAAAGGCAGTGCTATGAAGGTGGTATAAGAGTACCTTTTATAGTTAAATGGCCAGGAAAGGTTGAAGCTGGTACAGTGAACGACCATCAGTTGGCTTTTTATGATATCATGCCGACATTCTGTGATATAATCGGAGACAAGAAGTTTCCTAAAAAATACATCAACAAGAAACTGGAAGGAGACTGTTTCGATGGTATCTCGTTTTTGCCGACACTGACAGGTGATGATGAAAAACAGAAGGAACACGAGTTCCTTTATTGGGAGTTTCATGAAACGAACCAGATGGCTGTGCGTATGGGCGACTGGAAACTTGTTGTTAAAAAAGGTGTTCCGCATCTTTATGATTTGAAAAATGATTTACATGAGGATCATGATATTGCTGGACAACATCCTGAGATCGTCAATCGTATGGTAGATATTATTTATCAGGAACATAGGCCTAGTGAACTGTTTAAGGTTACTTTGCCAAAAAAATGACATATTAATAATTTAAAAAGTAAGAGAAGAAATGAAACCTACTTTGTTCTTATTGGCGGCAGGTATGGGTAGCCGCTATGGTGGTCTCAAACAATTGGATGGTCTGGGACCGAATGGGGAAACTATTATGGATTATTCTATTTATGATGCTATAAATGCCGGTTTCGGAAAACTGGTGTTTGTAATCCGTAAAGATTTTGAAGATGATTTTAGAGAAAAAATCATATCAAAATATGATAAGCATATAGAATGCGAAATAGTATTCCAAAGTCTGGATAAATTGCCGGAAGGGTTTAAATGTCCTGAAGAACGTACAAAACCATGGGGTACAAACCATGCTCTTATGATGGGCGCAGATGTTATTAAAGAGCCTTTTGCGGTAATCAATTGTGATGACTTCTACGGAAGAAATTCTTTTGAAGTGATGGCTGAATATCTTTCAAATCTGTCAGAAGGAACGGAAAACAGATATTCTATGGTTGGTTTCTCGATAGGAAACACTTTGAGCGAAAGCGGTACTGTTTCAAGAGGTATATGTCAGACTGATTCTGATAATAATCTTGTGTCTATAGTGGAAAGAACTAAAATCCAGAGAATGGACGGTAGCGTGAAATACCTCGACGAAAATGAAAACTGGGTTGCTATTGATGATTCAACTCCTGTTAGTATGAATTTCTGGGGATTTACACCTGATTATTTTAAATACAGCAATGAGTATTTCATAAAGTTCCTGACAGAGAATATTGACAATATCAAAAGTGAATTCTTTATTCCATTGCTGATTGATTACCTGATAAAAGAATCTAAAGCATCGGTGAAGGTACTTGAGACCAACAGTGTCTGGTTTGGAGTCACTTATCCGGAGGATAGACAGTCTGTAGTAGATAAGATTAACAAATTAATTGAATCCGGAGAATATCCGCAGAAGTTGTTCTGATAATATTAAATCTCCATATCACCTTTTCAAGGTAGATATGGAGATTTTTTTGGTTATTAACTGTTATTTTGAGTATTCCTTATGGAACTCAACCACAGCCTCAATTCCTTTTCGGAATATGTCGAGAGGGAAATTCTCATTTGGAGAATGGATGGCATTACTTTCAAGTCCGAATCCCATCAGTACTGTCTTTATTCCAAGAATCTGTTCGAAATCGCTTATGATAGGAATACTACCTCCGCGGCGTACTGCCAGAGGTTTCTTGCCGAATGCTTTTTCAAATCCTTTTTCGGCTGCCTTATATGCAGGAAGTGAAATAGGGCATACATAGCCTTCGCCACCGTGCATAGGAGTTACTTTCACCTGTACGTATTCAGGAGCTATTTCGTTGATGTAGTCAACAAACAGTTGTGAAATCTTTTCGTGGTTCTGGTGTGGCACAAGTCTGCATGATACTTTTGCGTATGCTTTCGAAGGAAGTACGGTTTTCGAGCCTTCGCCTGTGTATCCTCCCCAGATACCGCATACGTCGAACGAAGGGCGGCAGCTGTTGCGTTCAAGAGTTGAATATCCTTTTTCGCCCTTCAAAGCTTTCACTCCGATAGCATTCTTGTATTTCTCTTCATCGAAAGGTATGTTTGCAATCATCTCGCGTTCTTCTGCCGGAACATCTTCCACATCGTCGTAGAAATGAGGTATGGTGATACGTCCGTCGGCATCAGTAATCTTGTCTATCATGCTGCACAATATGTTGATTGGATTTGCCACAGCACCACCGAAATGTCCTGAATGAAGATCTCGGTTAGGACCTGTAACTTCTATCTCCCAATATGCCAGTCCGCGCAGGCCCGTAGTTAATGATGGAAGATCCTTGCCAAGCATACTTGTATCCGATACTAAGATAACATCTGCCTTAAGCAGTTCCTTGTGTTCTTTCAGGAAAGCATTAAGACTTGGTGAACCTATTTCCTCTTCTCCTTCGAAAATGAATTTTACGTTGTGTTTCAATAGTCCTTCGCGTACCATATATTCGAAAGCTTTGGCCTGAATCATTGCCTGGCCTTTGTCGTCATCGGCACCTCTGGCCCAGATGTGTCCGTCTCTTATTTCCGGTTCAAACGGATTACTTTTCCAGAGTTCAAGCGGTTCTGCAGGCATCACGTCGTAGTGGGAATATATCAATACGGTAGGCGCATCAGGATTTACTCTCTTTTCGGCATATATTAGTGGGTTTCCCTGTGAGGGCATGATAATAGCTTCGTCTGCACCGGCTTCGATGAGGAGTTGTCTCCATCTTTCGGCGCATGCCAGCATGTCTTCCTTATGCTGAGGTAGGGCACTGATGCTAGGTATGCGTATCAGACTGAAAAGTTCGTCGATGAAACGCTGTTCGTTTTCTTCAATGTATTTTTTTATTTCCATGGTTATAGAGTTGTTGTTTTGTTTAACAGATAATAATCGAGTATGGTCATGGCTGCCATAGCTTCCACAATTGGTACTGCCCTAGGGAGAACGCAAGGGTCATGGCGTCCTCTCGCCTTGAGGATTGTTTCGTTTCCGTCTTTATCTACAGTTGGCTGTTCCATGAGTACTGTTGCAACAGGCTTGAATGCAACTTTGAAGTATATGTCCTGCCCGTTGCTAATACCGCCTTGGATACCTCCGGAACGGTTCGTGCGGAATGCTATTTTTCCGTTGTCATTATAGAAAATGTCGTTCTGCTTGCTTCCTTTCATGTTCATGTTGCCGAATCCTTGTCCGTATTCGAATCCTTTGGCGGCATTGATTGTAAGCATTGCATTACCTAGTGCCGCATGTAGTTTGCCGAATGCCGGCTGGCCGAGACCGATTGGGCATCCTTTTATCACACAATCTACAGTTCCTCCTATAGTATCTCCTTCACCTTTTGTTTTCAGAATGAGTTCAGCCATAGTATGAGCCATAACAGGGTCCGGACATCTTACAGGATTTTTTTCAATCTCGTTCAAATCGTATGAAGTATAATCCTTGTCGAGTTTCAGTTCGCCCACCTGCGATGTGTAAGCTGTAATCTCAACTCCCAGCTGTTTCAAGGCTATTTTTGCAAGTGCTCCGGCAACTACGCGTGATATTGTTTCGCGTGCCGACGAACGGCCTCCTCCGCGATGGTCACGCAGTCCGTATTTTTGGGTATATGTGAAATCTGCATGCGACGGGCGGAAAACTTCCTTCATATTGTCATAGTCGCCTGAATGCTGGTTGGTGTTCCATACCACGAAACCTATGGGGCATCCTGTAGAAACTCCATCGTATATACCGGAGAGAAATTCAACCTGATCAGATTCCTTGCGTGCCGTTGTTATGGCAGACTGTCCGGGTTTTCTTCTGTCGAGTTCTTTTTGGATGAAATCCATATCTATATGTATTCCGGCAGGGAAGCCGTCAATAACTCCTCCTATGCCTTTTCCGTGCGATTCGCCGAAGCTGGTCAGACGGAATATATTTCCAAACGTGTTGTTGTACATTGTATCTTGGTTTTTAATTTATGTTTTAGGTTCTTTTTTTATTTTAAACTGAAAATGACAGTGCAGATTCTGGTGCTGACTATAGTGGGCAGTGCTGTCGACTATAGTGGGCAGTTCTGCTGACTGTAGTGAGCAGTGGTGTCGACTATAGTCAGCACCAAGAAATGTCTGTATGAATTTATAAATAAATATACTCACTGGCAGTCATCTTGTCAATTTTGTTGTTTTCAATAAACTAATAAGACACGTAAAAGTACAAAAAAAACTGAGAAACCAATTTTGTTTGAGAAATATTTCATTTTTTCTTGTTCAATATGTCAGGCACTTTTAGTGTAGAAAAGTATTTGTTCTCTTTTATATGTCTATTGAAATTTATAATTTTGTATGGAAAGTAAATAGTAAACAGAAATATGGATGAAATGGAATTGATGATTCATATGCATCGTAACAACAAAAGACAGGGACCGGGTAGTGATGAGGCTGTAAACCTTGCAATTCAACTGGCTAAAATAGATACTGACAAGTCGTATAAGATAGCTGATATAGGTTGTGGAACAGGAGGTCAGACAATTTCATTGGCTAAAAAACTTAAGGGCGAAATTGTTGCAGTTGATTTGTTTGGAGAATTTCTTGATAAACTGGAAGATAATTCTAAAGAAGAGAATATGTCTGCCCAAATCAAAACGTTGACTGCATCAATGGATAGTCTGCCTTTTGAAAAAGAGGAATTTGACGTTATTTGGTCTGAGGGTGCTGTATATAATATTGGTTTCAGGAAAGGTATAAACTATTGGAAAGATTTTATTAAGTCTGGTGGAATTTTGGCTGTTTCTGAATTATCATGGATAACTAATGTCCGTCCTAAAGAGTTGGAAGACTTTTGGAACGGAGAATATTCTGAGATGGACACCGTTGCGGGAAAAATCCGAATTCTTGAAGAAGCGGGCTATAAAGTACTTGGTCATTTTATACTTTCTGAAGATTGCTGGCTGGATAATTATTACATTCCTCTTTTGGAAAGTCATAAGGATTTTTTGGCGAAGTTTGGTAATGATGAAACCGCTAAGATGATAGTTCAAAGGGATATACAGGAAGTTGACTTTTACAAAAAGTACAAGGATTATTATAGCTATGGTTTTTATATAGCACAGAAGTTATGATATAAAATAGCCTCCAACTATTTTTAAAGTTTGGAGGCTGAACTTTGGGTGTGGTAATTATGTAATTATCGTTATTCTATAAAACGCAAAATCTCTTCTACTTCTTTTCTTGCAGGAGCTTCATGATGTTCACCCTCTTCGTAACCGTAAACAATAAGCGCTGCAACTTTTTCGTTTTCAGGCAGGCCAATCCTTTTCGCAATAGCTTCGTTGTTGATTACTCCCAATACACATGTGGCAACTCCTTTTGTGTATGCAGAAAGATAGAATTGCAGGCAAGCTATACCGGCATCAAAACATTCCTATGCAGCACTGTTACCCGGAGTGGCGTCTTCCGGCTTGACCTTTCTTTCCAAAGAACCGCTTTTACCTGTTGCATAGCTTAATACTACTACACCACTTGCTATGTTGAGTGTTTTAGTATTATAAACCAAACCTTGCATACAGTTGTTGGCTATGTCTTCTATAATAGTTTTATTATCAATTATATTATACCTTGCTATCTGATAGTTGGACCAAGAAGGGGCATACCGTCTCAGTTGGATAATTTCAGTAATGAGTTCTCTCGGAACGTCTTACTTTTTGTGTTTTCTGACACTTCTTCTGTCTTTCAGTAATTGAATTGCGTCCATAGACATAATTTAATTTGACATTAACTGCAACAAAAATAATGTAAACAATATTGTTTGCAAAATCTTATGAACCCGTTATTGCGTAAAATGTAATTTACTCATTAGAAATAGTATGAAATTATAGGTTTTTATATACTTTTATCAGTCGAAATAAAAATAAATGAATGAAATACATGAAACAGTTACATATAAAATTGGATGAAAATTCTCCTGCGATCAGATGTGCTGATGCACAGGCCGATAAGGTAGGCGCAAGAGGACACGTGAGCACTCATCTGGATTGTTATACAAAAGTTCCTGAAAAGTCAGAATACAATATCAAGGCAATGGTCCTTGATTGTCAATATGGAATGCCCCAATTGGAAGATGTTAAAAGTCTTACTACTCTTGAAGATATGGCTTTATTGCTGCATACTGCCAATCTTGAGAAAAACGAATACGGAACGGATATGTATTTCGCCACAGAAACCTTTCTGAGTGAGAAGGTCCTTTATTCTATTTTGGAGAAGAAGCCTCTTTTTATTATTATAGACTCTCATGGAATAGCAGAGAAAGGGAAGAAGTATATAGATTTTGATAAGATTTGCGAAGCTAATGGCTGCCATGTGATTGAGAATGCTGATTTTTCATGTTTAGGGGAAGAAAAAAACATTCAACTGAAAATATTGATAAATTTAGATCATCGTTCAAGTGGAAAACCTTGTGAGATATACTTAAATGGAGTTTAAACAGCAATTAAACACTGTTTAAACTCCATTTAAATATTGATTAGAATTTACTTCCGGCACCTCCACCTCCGAAGCTGCCTCCGCCGAAACTTCCGCCTCCGAAGCCACCGCCTCCAAAGCCGCTACCTCTTCCGAAGCCTCCTCCCATGAAGATACCTCCACCGAACGGTCCGCTTCGTCTGCCGTGGTGATGATTGTTCTCATCATCCACACGCTGTTCCTTGCGTACATAGTGGCCGCAGTTTGAGCAGCATGACACTATTTCTTCGATATGGTATGTAGGATATTTTGCTATCGTACGTCTGGAAATGACTTTCATAGTCTGTTTATGGCATTTGGGGCAACGTCTCTGCCTGCGGATGTTAAGCCAAAGATAGAACATTGTAAATCCTATGACTCCGAAAAGCAGCAGGAACAATATTATAGAATCTTCTCCTGAGCCGGAACTTGGCTTGTCCGGAGTTCCGCTTTCTCCGTCAAGGTATCCTCTGACTGCTTTTATCCCGGCAAGCATTCCTGCATCCCAATTCCCTTGCGAGAATGCCTTGTTCATGTATCGCACCTGTATTTTCTTGCAGATGGCATCAGGCAATACACCTTCAAGTCCGTATCCAGTGGCAAACTGGATGCAGCGTTCGCCCGTTACGAGAAGTATGACAAGACCGTTGTCTTTTTCTTTCTGTCCGACTCCGTTTTCCTGTCCGAGGCGGTATGCGAAATCAAAACAGTCGCCGCCTTCAATCTGTTCTACGGCAACTACAAGAACCTGTATTCCTGTTTTCTGCTCCAGTGAAAACAGTATGGTGTCTATGGCGGCAACAGTCGATGCGGAAAGAATATTGTCAGGATTGCTGACGTATCGGGTACGATCCGTGAGATGTACCATAGGAACATCCTTTACCTTATATTCTTTTGCGGTAGCCGTCATGCAACAGCACAATGCGAGCAGTATTGCTACGAAATGCAGTCTTCTCATAGTCGTATCAGAATTTTACTTCCGGTGCTTTTTCAGAACCTTCGGCTGCTTCGAAATAAGGACGTTTCTCGAATCCGAACATTCCGGCAATAATGTTTTTAGGGAAACGGCGGATTGTTGTGTTGTAATTCTTGGCTATTTCGTTGAATTTTCTGCGTTCCACGCTGATTCTGTTTTCTGTTCCTTCGAGCTGAGCCTGCAAAGCCTGGAAATTTTCGTTTGCTTTAAGGTCCGGATAGTTCTCTGTTATAGCAAGCAGTCTGCCGAGTGCTGCACCTATTTCACCTTGTGCCTTCTGGTATGCCTGAAGCTTTTCAGGAGTAAGATCGTCTATGCTGATAGTAGCCTGTGTAGCTTTCGATCTTGCCGATACAACAGCATCCAAAGTTTCTTTTTCGTGTGCTGCATATCCTTTCACGGTATTCACAAGGTTAGGGATAAGGTCGGCACGACGTTGGTACTGGTTTTCTACATTGCTCCATGCTGTGCTTACCGATTCGTCTTGCGAAACGAGTGAGTTGTAAGATGAAATACTGTAAATTACTAAAATTGCAATTACTGCTATAACAGTGATGATTGTCCAAGTTTTCTTCATAATTTCTTTTGGTTTATAAATATTAAATTGAAATTCAGCGCAAACATAATAAAAATAACCGTGTCATAAACAGTTGGCCTATGATAGTTTTTTGTGCTTTTTGCCGGAAAATATTTCTTTTATTCTTCTATATATCTTTACTCCTGTCATAATACCGTCGTATGCAGCCATTCCGGTGTTGAAATGGTGCATCATCAGATCCATTTTGCTTTTTGTCTCAGGTGGTGAGAAAAGGTTCTGCGTCAGTTCGTGGATCCTTTCCTTTGACGCTCTCAGCTCTGCTTTTTTGCTGTTTTTCCTGTCAGAGATGATTTGTATGCTGTATTTGGTCGTTTCGTTCATTGTATATTATGGTTTAGGGTTATTTTCTTCTTTATCCTCTAGGAATAGTCGTGCCAAAAAATTGACCATTGGCTGGAAGATTATTTTTTGTCTGAGCATGTATATCGCTATTCCAAGCAACAGAATGCATCCACCTATTATGGCGTAACTGGCTATGATGTTATTTACGAATGAATCAATAGTATAGACCAGCATGAATGAAAAATAAAACAAGGCTGTCATTCCCAAAACTATGAGAACGCAGATCAGAATAAGTGTTGATATTAGAATGGTTAGCTTCTCTACCAGATCTAGTTTGATGTATTGTCCCTGAAGCTCGATGTATTTCTTAATCTCTTTAAACAACGCTTCAAGATTATCAATACTTTTGTCGTTGGCAAACATATTATTTTTTTACTTAGCGATTAATAAAAAAGGGAAATTTAAAAGGAAGTTCCGTCAGTCGCGTTTGCGTGAGCGGCTTTTCCTTTTAAAATCCCTAGTGAACTTTTTCTCAAGTTTCTAAACTCGACAGTTTCGATGTATTTTCTGTCAGGTTAATGCTTTTATTCTGCATCTTTTACTTCTGCTGCAATCTGGTCGACCAAGTCTTCCATTTCAGCACGGTTAAGTCTGATTCCTTTCTGACGAAGGATTTCAGCTATTTTTCTACGAGTGTCTTCGCCTTTCTCCGGAGCGAATAAAATTCCGGCTGCTGCACCAAGAGCTACCCCGCCCAAGAATGCTGCTACAATGTTTAATGCTTTCATGATAATTATGTTTTATCAGTGTGTATGATAATCATACTGTGTTTAAATTTGCTTTCTACAAATCTAATAAAAAAGATTTTATTTTGTCCGCATTTATCAGATAAAAATTGACAATTTATTTACTCTACTGTATAATTAACTGATTTTAACAGCAAGAAAAGGTTTATATTGCTACTTTTGCCGAAAAATTAAGTTAGCAGATTATTATAACAAATAAATGTAAGGCAACATGAAAAAATTATTCGTCTTAGGAATGGGATTATGCCTTGTGTTGGCATTCTCTTCTTGCAAATCAAGTGAAAGTGCTTATAAGAAAGCATACGAAAAAGCTAAACAGAATGAATTGGCTGAAGCTGCAAACCAGCAGGAAGCTGTTGTGGAGACTGCACCTGTAGTAGAAGCTGCTCCAGTTGCTACAACACCAGCTCCGGTGACCCCAGCTCCTGTGCGTGAAGAGAAAGTAGAACTTGTTTCAGGCGATGGTCTTAAGGCTTTCAGTGTAGTATGTGGTAGTTTTGGTGTAAAAGCTAATGCTGATGGATTGAAGTCTACACTTGATGGTCAGGGATATAGCGCAAAAGTAGTATACAATGCTGAACGTAATATGTATCGTGTGATAGTTGCATCTTTCGATACCAGAGAAGAAGCTGCTGCTGCAAGAGATGCTTTTAAGGCAAAATATCCTAACCGTCAGGATTTCCAGGGATCATGGTTGTTGTATCGAGTGTATTGATATAGCATATTATTCTGATTTATTATTATAATTATCATATTATGAGCGATGGCATGTATGCTGTCGCTTTTTTTTATACCTTTGCAATTTGTAAAATATAATTCAGCTTTTTATGAAAAATAGGTATTATGTTGGCTTGATAGGATTTATGTTTGCGGTTCCCGTCATGGCGCAGGAAAAATTCGAACTGTTTAAATATGGTGATATGGACAGTTGGGTGACGCGTAGGATAGAAGAGTCGTCTATTATAGGTGGTAACGTTAAATATTTGTATGAACTGGGTCCTGAGATGAATTTTGACGGAAATATTCCATATAAAAACCAAGGAGGCTCGCCATGGGGAAACTCTAATGTCATGGCTAAAGTGGCAGGTATAGTAAAGACAAATACCAGTGTGTTTCCAGAAAAACTCACGCATGGTAAGTGTGCGCGTTTGGAAACTCATATTGAAAGTGTTAAGGTATTGGGACTGGTAAATATTTCTGTATTGGCATCAGGGTCTATGTTCCTTGGGGATATTAAAGAACCTATAACAGGTACCAAGGACGGCGAAGAAAAACTGAATTGTGGAGTTCCTTTCTCGAAAAGACCAAAGGCCATACGTTATGACTATAAAGTAAAAATGTCTGACCAGAAAGACAGAATTCGTATGACTGGATTTAGCAAAAAATCTGTAGTGAAAGGAAAAGATGCGGCAATAATGGTTTGTTTCCTTCAAAAAAGAACTGAAGACGCTGAAGGAAATATCATAGCAAAACGAGTAGGTACTGCTGCGGTGAAATATTCGGAGAATTCAGACTGGAAGGAAGGTGCTACATACGAGATAATGTATGGCGATATAACCGGCAACAGTAACTATGTGCCTGAACTTATGGCTTTGGGAACCGGTGGGTATCATGCCCGTAACAGCAAAGGTGAGAGTGTGATGATAAAAGAAGACGGTTGGGCTGGCAAGGATGAAACTCCGACTCATATCATCGTGCAGTTCACGTCAAGCATAGGTGGAGCGTTTGTAGGTTCTCCAGGGAATACCCTCTGGATTGACAATGTAGGTCTGGTGTATTAACCAAGCGCTAGGATTTTTTAAGTCTTATATATAAGGTGTTAATAAATTAATTTGTAAATTTGCTGCCACTTATGGGTAGAATTTTAGCTATAGATTACGGTAGAAAGCGCACAGGGCTTGCTGTTACGGATCCGATGCAGATTATTGCAAGCGGGCTTACAACCGTATCTACACACGAGCTTGCCGATTTTATTCAGAATTATGTCAGTCGTGAAAAGGTGGACCGGATAATAATAGGACATCCTAGACAGATGAATTATGAGGATTCGGAGAATATGAAGAATATTATACCTTTTATGAACAGACTGAAGAAACTGCTCCCTGACATGCCGGTAGAGCTGGTTGACGAGAGATTTACATCAGTTCTAGCTCATCAGGCTATGCTGGCCGGAGGTCTGAAGAAAAAGGACAGACAGAACAAGGCTCTTGTGGATGAAATAAGCGCTACTATAATTCTACAGTCTTATTTGGAATCGAAAAAATATTAATAAACAGAATAATTGCAATAAATATGATTTTACCGATTTATGTATATGGCCAACCTGTTTTGCGTAAGGTGGCTGAAGATATAACTCCTGATTATCCAGACTTGAAAGAACTTATTACAAATATGTTCGAGACTATGGATCGTGCAGATGGTGTAGGTTTGGCAGCTCCTCAGATTGGATTACCTATCCGTGTGGTTGTGGTAAATCTTGACGTGCTGTCTGATGATATGCCTGAATTTAAAGGTTTTCGTAGAGCATATATCAATGCACATATTGTTGAAACAGGTGAAGAACTTGTATCAATGGAAGAAGGATGCTTGAGTTTGCCAGGAGTGCATGAAAGTGTTAAACGTCCGGATAAAATCCGTGTTACTTATCTTGATGAAGATATGAATCCGCACGATGAATGGGTGGAAGGATATCTGGCAAGGGTAATGCAGCATGAGTTTGATCATTTGGACGGAACAATGTTCATAGATCATTTGTCTCCACTGAGAAAACAGATGATAAAGGGAAAACTGAACAAGATGGTAGAAGGTAAGGCTCGTTGTGCTTACAAGGTGAAGACTGTAAAATGATAAATAAGCTTCTATACATATTATATATAGGCTTGATGATGCCTGTGGCAGCCCTGTCGCAAATTAATACTGACAGGGTAATGACCATAGGTAAGAATGCTCTTTATTTTGAAGATTATGTATTGTCTATACAATATTTTAATCAGGTTATAAATGCAAAGCCATATTTGGCCGAGCCTTTTTTTTATAGAGGACTGGCAAAAATTAATTTGGATGACTTTCAGGGAGCAGAAGCCGATTGTACGGAGTCGATAGAACGTAATCCGTTTGTTGCCAATTCATATCAGATAAGAGGTATCTCAAGAATACGCCAGGAAAATTTTGACGGCGCAATTGCAGATTATCAGAAGGCATTGACTATTGAACCTGAAAATGAGGCGTTATGGCATAATCTTATACTATGCAGAATACAGAAAAAGGATTATTCACGAGCAAGAGCTGAACTTGATACACTCATCTCCATTTCCCCTAAATATACAGATGCATATCTGATGCGTACTGAAGTGTCATTGAAAATGAAGGATACACTTCAGGCTATGAGTGATGCTGACAAAGCGATAGAGATGGACAGATATAACCCTGACCCGTGGGCATCGAGGGCTGTTCTTTTTATGCAGAGAGGAAAGTATGCCGAAGCTGAAGCTGATTTTGATGAGGCGGCCAGACTTTCTTTCAAAAATTCCGGCATATATATTAATAGGGCATTGGCCAGGTATCATCAGAATAATCTGCGTGGTGCAATGGCGGATTATGATATAGCACTCGATATCGACAAAACCAATCTTATAGGACATTACAACCGCGGTTTGCTCAGAGCGCAGGTGGGCGATGATAATAGAGCTATTGAGGATTTTGATTTTGTGCTCAGTGTTGAACCGGACAATCTTATGGCTGCATTCAACCGAGGACTGCTGCGAAGCAAAACAGGCGATTATAAAGGTGCAGTAGAAGACTATACAGCTGTTCTGGATGAATATCCTAACTTCATGCCAGGTTATCAGTGCAGGGCTGAAGCTTATCGGAAAATGGGAGACCTCAAGAGGGCTGATGCAGACGAAATCGTAATGCTGAAGGCTCAGATTGATGCTCAGTCCGGTACGAAAAACAATACGGCTTCGAATGATAAAACTAGAAAGAAGTCGGATAAGAATATGAATAACTACCGTAAGATTGTTGTTGCGGACAATGATGATACGGAAAGCAAATACAAGACAAATTATCGCGGAAGAGTACAGGACAAGAATATCAACATTTTGCCTCAGCCTATGTTTGCGTTGACTTATTATGAGCGTAAGGATGAGGTAAGAAGGCAGATCAATTTCTATAACAAGATAGCTCAGATGAACGAGAAGCATCTCTTCCCTGAGAGACTTATCATTACTAATAATGAAATGGCATTGAATGAAACGCTGGTTAAACAGCATTTCAGTTCTATTGACCAGCTGTCGGCTGTTATAGCAGCTAATCCTGATAATGCGTTGAATTATTATTCGCGTGCTTTGGATTTTTATCTTGTACAGGATTTTGACAATGCCTTGAATGACTTGAATGAATGTATAAGCAGAGATTCATTGTTCTTCCCTGCATATTTCACGCGTGCATTGATACATTATAAGGAACTTGAATACAGGAAACGCGAGAAGAGTTTTGAAATAGTTGCGACAGATGAGAAGACGGCTCAAGTAAGATCTTTGGATTATGCAAAGATACGCGAGGATTTGGATAAGGTTATAGAACTGGCTCCTGATTTTGTGTATGCTTATTATAACAGAGCTAACATTCTTACAATAATGAAGGATTATCGCGGTGCGATAGCTGATTATAATAAGGTGCTTGAGATTGATCCAAATATGGCTGACGCATATTTCAATAGAGGACTTACCCACATCTTCCTGGGAAATAACAGGTTAGGAATACAGGATTTGAGTAAGGCCGGTGAGCTTGGGCTCTTCTCTGCATATAATATCATAAAACGTTTTACTGTAAAAGAAGAATAACATTTTATATCAAAAAGAAACCTATTAAAGAAACTTTTACTACTTTTGCGGATAATATTGAAATGAAATAAGATTAAAATATAAAATTATGATTAAAATAACTTTCCCGGATGGTTCGGTTCGTGAATACAACGAAGGTGTAACCGGTCTGCAGATTGCAGAAAGCATTAGCTCTCGTCTGGCACAGGATGTGCTGGCATGCAGCGTTAATGGTGAGACTATTGATTTGAGTCGTCCTATAAATGAAGATGCTGAATTCGTACTTTATAAGTGGGATGATGAACAGGGTAAACATGCCTTCTGGCATACAAGTGCACACTTGTTGGCTGAGGCTCTTCAGGAACTCTATCCTGGAATACAGTTCGGTATTGGTCCGGCTATAGAAAACGGTTTCTACTATGATGTGGATCCGGGCGAGGCTGTTATCAAGGAAGGTGACCTGCCTGCAATAGAAAAGAAAATGGCGGAACTGGCTGCCAAGAAAGAGGCTCTGGTTCGTGAAAACATATCTAAAGAAGATGCTTTGAAAATGTTCGGCGAAAGAGGAGAAACTTATAAGTGCGAACTTATCTCTGAACTTGAAGACGGACATATCACGACTTATACTCAGGGTGCGTTTACAGACTTGTGTCGTGGACCACACTTGACTTCTACTGCTCCTATCAAGGCTGTGAAACTGTTGTCAGTAGCAGGTGCATACTGGAGAGGACAGGAAGACCGCAAGCAGATGACCAGAATCTACGGTATTTCTTTCCCTAAGAAAAAAATGCTTGACGAATATTTAGCATTGCTTGAGGAAGCTAAGAAACGTGACCACCGTAAGATTGGTAAGGAAATGGACTTGTTCATGTTTTCAGATACAGTAGGTAAGGGTTTGCCTATGTGGTTGCCAAAGGGTACTGCTCTTCGTATACGTCTTCAGGACTTTTTGCGTCGTATTCAGTCAAGATATGATTATCAGGAAGTAATGTGTCCGCCAATCGGTAACAAACTTCTTTATGTCACTTCAGGACACTATGCAAAATATGGTAAGGATGCATTCCAGCCAATCCATACTCCGGAAGAAGGAGAGGAATACTTCCTGAAACCGATGAACTGTCCTCATCACTGTATGATATACAAGAATTCTCCACGTTCTTATCGTGACCTGCCTTTGCGTATCGCTGAGTTCGGTACTGTATGTCGTTACGAACAGAGTGGTGAATTGCATGGATTGACTCGTGTACGTAGCTTTACACAGGATGATGCTCACTTGTTCTGTCGCCCTGACCAGGTTAAGGATGAGTTTCTGCGTGTTATGGACATCATTTCAATCGTGTTTACTTCAATGGGACTTCAGAACTTCGAGGCTCAGATTTCATTGAGAGATAAAGTGAACCGTGAAAAATATATCGGATCAGAAGAAAATTGGGAAAAGGCTGAACAGGCTATCATTGAAGCTTGTCAGGAAAAGGGATTGCCTGCAAAAATCGAATATGGTGAAGCTGCGTTCTATGGTCCTAAACTAGACTTTATGGTGAAAGATGCCCTTGGACGCCGTTGGCAGTTGGGTACTATCCAGGTTGACTACAACTTGCCGGAAAGATTCCAGTTGGAATACATGGGATCGGACAACCAGAAGCATCGTCCTGTTATGATTCACCGTGCTCCTTTCGGATCAATGGAACGTTTCGTGGCAGTTCTTATCGAGCATACAGCTGGTAAGTTCCCATTGTGGTTGACTCCTGATCAGGTAGCAATTCTTCCTATTTCTGAAAAATTCAATGAATATGCGGACAAAGTTCGTATGGAACTCAAGAAATATGATATCCGTGCCTTGGTTGACGACAGAAACGAAAAGATTGGCCGAAAAATACGTGATAATGAAATGAAACGTATTCCTTATATGCTTATCGTAGGTGAAAAAGAGGCTGAAAATGGTGAAGTTGCTGTGAGAAAACAGGGTGAAGGCGACAAGGGAAGTATGAAAATAGAAGATTTTGCAAAAAATATTGCAGAAGAAGTTCATAATATGATAAATAAATGGTAACTTTGCAACCGTTTTCATGAATACGGATTAAATATTCATGAAAACGGTGTAAAAACTATTAAAGAATAATTTATAAAAACGTAATTCAAACTGGAATAAAAGTTATTAATGAAGAATGACAATTTAAAAGGGCAACATCGAATCAATGAACAGATTCGTGCCAAAGAAGTCCGCATAGTGGGCGATGATATTGAATCAGCAGTTTATCCGTTGGCGCAAGCTTTAAAGATGGCCGAAGAGCATGAAGCTGACTTAGTTGAAATTTCACCCAATGCTGTTCCACCGGTTTGTAGAATTATAGATTATTCTAAATTCCTTTATCAATTAAAGAAACGTGCTAAGGAACAGAAAGCAAAGCAGGTTAAGGTTAATGTTAAGGAAATTCGTTTCGGACCACAGACAGACGAACACGATTACAACTTTAAACTTAAACATGCGATTGGTTTCTTGCAGGATGGTGATAAAGTAAAAGCATACGTATTCTTCAAGGGACGTTCAATCTTGTTCAAAGAACAAGGAGAGGTTCTTTTGCTACGTTTTGCTAATGACTTGGAAGAGTATGCCAAAGTAGAGCAGATGCCATTGCTGGAAGGTAAAAGAATGATAATATCGTTGACTCCTAAGAAAGGTCCGGCTCCAAAGAAGGCTGCTCCACAAGCTAAGGCTGCTAAAACTGAAGAGGAAGAAGATTAAAAAACAAGAGCGTATAACGCGCAGGTATAGTGCGTTATTGCCTTTAGAATAATAATAATTAAAAATTTAAACAAGATGCCAAAGATCAAGACTAACTCCGGTTCTAAAAAAAGATTTGCTCTTACCGGAACAGGTAAAATCAAAAGAAAGCACGCTTTTCACAGTCACATTTTGACTAAGAAGACTAAGAAACAGAAAAGAAACCTTGTACACTCAGGTTTGGTTCACAGTTCAAACATGACTCAGGTAAAGGAACTTCTTTGCATGAAGTAATCTTAGCTTTAAAAGCGTATTTTGTATCATTTAAATTATTAACCGAATGTATTAGCTTTAAGTCCGGTTGTAAAATATCGGCGCTTTCATTCAAAAAAGAATTAAAACTATGCCAAGATCAGTAAATCACGTTGCTTCAAGAGCAAGAAGAAAGAAAATTTTAGGTTTAACCAGAGGTTACTTTGGTGCTAGAAAAAATGTATGGACAGTAGCCAAGAATACTTGGGAAAAAGGTTTGACTTATGCTTACCGTGACCGTAAGAATAAGAAACGTAACTTCCGTGCATTGTGGATTCAGCGTATCAATGCAGCTGCTCGTTTGGAAGGTATGTCATACTCTAAACTGATGGGTGCTTTGCACAAAGCTGGTATTGAAATCAACCGTAAGGTTTTAGCTGATTTAGCTATGAATCATCCAGAAGCATTCAAAGCTGTTGTTGCTAAGGCAAAAGCTGCTTAATAGCTTCTAAGGAATAAAAAGTCATTAAAAAGCTGTTCTCACAAATGAGAGCAGCTTTTTTTATATTAAAATGAAGGTGAAACTTTGTAATATTAATTTTTTGTATTATATTTGTAATACAAAAATATAGCCGCACTTGCAGAATCGGGAAACTCATCAAATTATAAGAAATACCGAGACAAGCTTCATATTCTAATGGCGGGCCACGCCTTCGGGTAGCATTTATGCCGGTGGATTACAAAGGAATTGAGCTCTCAAATCATGTCTATCGGAGTTTCGTCACGCCTCGGGTGCGGCTTTTTTATTTATTAGATGATTCTCAGTCTATTTTTTATATTAATATAAAAGTTTAAGCGATGATTAACAGTGTTAATACTGAATTAATCATCGCTTAAATTATTTTTATTTTGAGTTTTTAATCTGTAAGATTATACTAATACATTTCCCAAATATAGGAATAACATACTGATTAGGACCAAGAGCAAATCTACAGCCTTGCTTTTAAGATTTTTCTCGCGGAATACCATTGCACCGAATAGGAACGAAACGACAACACTGCTTCGTCTTACCATAGATACAATTGAAATCATGGAGTCTTCCATAGACAAAGCATAGAAATATACAAAGTCTGCAGCTGACAGAAATATTGATATCATTATAATACACCAGTCCCAGCGGAAAGGGGTACCGTGATTGCGCCTTGGCCACCATAGAAAGAGTATTACGCCACCCATTAGGAACAACTGATAGATGTTATACCAGGCCTGTACCACCATATTATTAAACTGTCCCATAAGGTATTTATCATACAGTCCACTTATTGCTCCTAAAACAGCTGCTAGAACAACAAACCATACCCAACGGTCGTGTTTGAAATCAATGCCTTCTTTTTTTCCTGAACGACTTAGGAGAAAAAATGAAAGTATGGCAAGTAGAACCCCAATCCACTGATAGACATTAAGCCGTTCGCCAAAGATGAGAAGTGCACCTACCAATGTCATAACAGGGCGAGTGGCGTTTATTGGCCCTACTATCGTAAGTGGCAAATGTTTCATTCCGAAATATCCCAACATCCATGAACTTAGGACTATGAAAGATTTCAGAATAATGAATTTGTGAACTTCCCAGCCTGCTTCAGGTACATAAAATAATGAACCTTCAATCATTTCCGGTCTGAAATATGAAATCAGTATAAATGGAATGAAAATGAGACTTGAGAATAAAGTGTTAAGTCCTAAAACGGGAAGAACGGCATTGTTTGCCAGTGATTTCTTTTTGAATACATCATAGAATCCCAGCAGTGCAGCTGAGCAAAAAGCTAATAGTAACCACATTTTTAGAGTCTTTTAGTTATAGTAAGTATTTAGTCTTTAAAATATTATCCAACTGCTCTAATGTTGAAAGAGTTATATATCTTTATAAGAACAAATCTTCAGGATAACCTATATCTACGAGGAACAGAGCATTGGCTGGTACAGAAGTACCGGCACTGCAACGGTTTTTGTCTTCTATCACTTTGCGGAAACCGTCGACAGTGAGCTTCCCGCGTCCGACTTCCACCAATGTACCAACTACGGCACGTACCATGTTACGAAGAAATCTGTCTGCCTTAATAGTAAAAACCCATTCATATTCTCCGCATTGTGTCCAGCGGGCTTGCATTATCTTACAGTTGTTGGTCTTAACGTCTGTGTGTAGTTTGCTGAAACTTGTGAAATCTGTGTAATCAAACAACGTGGCTGCTGCAGCATTCATCTTCTCTATATCCGGCTTTTGAAATAATCTCCAGGAATAGTGACGGGCAAACGGATCTTTGCGTACAGTGATATAGTACTTATATGTACGATAAGTGGCATCAAAGCGTGCGTGTGCGTCTTCTTTAACCTGTTTAACATCGTATACAGATATATCTTGCGGTAGCAGGCGGTTCAGTTTGTCGACTACCATATTACAATCCAGGCATCGGTCTATATCAAAATGTGCAACCATAAGTTTTGCATGTACGCCGGCATCTGTACGCCCGGCTCCAACCACTTCAATGCGTTCGTCTCTGAGGAAAACTTTCAAAGCCTTATTAAGAGTTTCCTGTACACTGTCACCGTTGGGCTGAATCTGCCATCCATGGTAGTTTGTGCCGTCGTAGGCAAGGTAGATAAAATATCTGTTCATCCTGTTATTTTCTTGCTGTTATATGGAAACATCCTTGTTTCAGTTCATATTTGACATAACATCTTTCTTCTTTTTTAAGATCACGAAGAACCTCAGCCAAAACCAGTTTTAGTGTGTCTGCACGCACATCCTGCATTGGACGTCCGTCAGGGTCCTCGACTTTTGTAAATCTTTTCCAGCTTATATCAAAAGTTGTTCCGTAAAAATGGCATGAGTTCATAGATGCATTTACATTAGTACGTCTAAGACGTTTTACATCCTCTTTAGTGCGGGTAACCGAAGTTACAATAATCTTATTTGGATTAAGTCCTTTGCTTTCGAGTGAATCAAGAAAATTTTCGCCTATATTTTCAAGTAAAACACTGGCTGTAGGAACAAGATAGGGGATAGAGTGGGTTAATGAGTCCATGTCATAATATTCGCAAGGTTCTATTTCTACAAGTTTGTTTTTAAGACTCTTTGCTTCCTCGCGTGATGCTACAGGTGATATACCGATAGCTTTAGCCGATTTTAACTGTACGGCGTTCAGATCACCGAACGAACGTTTATAACTTACCACCCCTTTTATATTACGTGGATTATTCATTTTCATGCTTTTGTCTTTGCATGATGAAAATGTTGCTACAATGATAGCTAAAGCACAAAAAATACCAATTAGATTCTTCATTTTGTCATATTTATATTTCGCATGCAAAATTAACAATAATGCCCGACATAGGAAAAGCAGCTAGCAGTATTTATTCGTCATTTTAGCTATTACTAAAAGTTATAAGCTATAAAATAAGATGAAAAACAACGTATTGTCAAATGCACTATCTTTGCAGCCGAAAACAAGAAACTATAACATTAAACTATAACGATATGTTTACAAAAGAAAATCGCGCCAATACCATACATGGTATTTTACTTATCGCATTATTCTCTTTCGCTGCTTTTTACATTTCAGAAATTCCTTTTGTAAAAAGTCTGTCATTCAGTCCGCTGATAGTAGGTATAATTTTAGGTATGCTTTATGCTAATAGCCTTAGAAATAAATTGCCTGAGACATGGGTACCGGGTATTAAATTCTGTACCAAGCAGATTCTTCGTGCCGGAATTGTGCTATATGGTTTCCGATTAACTCTTACACAAGTGGCTGCAGTGGGAATTCCGGCTGTAGTGATTGATACAATAATTGTGGCAGGAACTATATTTCTAGGAGTGTGGTTAGGTAAATTACTGAAAATGGATGCTGATACATCATTGATGACTGCTACAGGTAGTGCTATTTGTGGTGCTGCTGCTGTGCTTGGAGCTGAGCCTGTAGTAAAATGTGAAGGTCATAAAACAGCCATTGCTGTTTCAACAGTGGTCATATTCGGAACAATATCAATGTTTCTTTATCCGATAATGTATCGTTCAGGAATGCTGGATGCTTTGGGAGATACAGGTGTGGCAATATATACAGGAAGTACATTACATGAAGTTGCACATGTGGCTGGAGCTGGTAATGCAATGGATCCGACTGATTCATTGGGAATTGCTGGTACAGCTACAATCACTAAAATGATTCGTGTTATGATGCTTGCCCCTGTTCTTGTGATAATGGGTATAGCATTGTCAGGACGTAAGTCAAAAGATGTAAACGGTAAAGCGCAGAAAAGTAAAATCACTATTCCATGGTTTGCTTTCGGTTTTATAGGTATAATATGTGTTAACTCATTGCTTCAATATCTCCTTGGTGTGGATAGCGTAAAAGAAATTCCTCTGAACGGAGCAATCGAGTATATAGATACCTTTATGCTTACAATGGCCATGACGGCTTTGGGAACTGATACAAGTATAGACAAGTTCAAACAGGCAGGCGCTAAACCATTTGTTTTGGCAGGAATCCTTTATATATGGCTTGTAGGTGGTGGCTATCTTATTACGAAATATCTGGTTCCTGTTTTAGGATAATATGTCGTAGTATATCATAAACTAGAAATAAAGGGCAATTCCAATCAAAATGTTGAAAGGTGTTGCCCTTTGTTATTTATGAAATTTTTAGAGGTTATTTTATTTTGTATCTGAAATCAGATATTCTTATTCGGATCAAGATGTATAATGCCATTGTTTATTGCTTTTAATACAAGTTCTACAGCATTTCTAACTTCAAATTTTGAGAATAGACTTTTCCTATGTGATTCAACTGTATTTACTGATACATGTAGTGATTCTGCAATCTCTTTTGTCTGCATACCTAAAGATATGGCTCTCAGTACATCCATTTCTCGGTTGGTTAATAATGATTGATAATCCGGAGTGTCCCCTTTAAGTCTTAATCTTCTTTTTATTCTATTGAATTCATCACAAAAATAGTTTTCCCCTTTTAGTACGCATTCCAAGGCCGATTTAATTTCTTCTGTGTCTGCAGACTTAAGAATAACACCATTAACTCCCATTTGTATCACTTTTTTTACGATCCATGTTTCTTCATGCATAGTGTTGATGATTATGCGCGATTCAGGATATTTATTTCTGATAATTTCTAAAAGATCGAAACCACTCAAGTCTGGTAATTCTATATCAAGCAGGAATACATCAAATTTTTTATTTTTCATTAATGCTATGGCTTCAGAGCCAGAAGATGCTGTGCACACTTCTCCTATTCCTTGAATTTCATCTACTATAAATTTAATTCCTTGAAGAATTAATGCATGGTCATCTACCAGCAAAACTGACGGATTAGTGTTTTTCATTTCATCCATATCCAAAATCATAACATTTAAATTACGTTCATTTGCAACATAACAATTGTTTTTCAATGCAAAGAAACATAAATATAAAGAAACAAAATTCACTGAAAACCGTGATTTTTTACGCTTCTCCTAACATTTATGGCAGTTTTACGTTTATATTAATAGATACATAATTGTCCTTTTTAACAGAATAAGATCCGCCTATTGTCTTCAGTCTGTCATCAATAGTGCGCATTCCTATACCGTCTCCCTCGTGGTATTTATCATTCCATTTACCGTCATAAAAAACATTTAGACTTAGAATTCCACCTTTATGAGCCATTTTTATCTGAATGTTTTTGACATTGTCATGTCTTACTATATTACTTAATATTTCTTGCATTATACGGTATACCTCGTAACCGACCTTATGGGGAAGATGTTTCCAGTCTGTATCGGAAACAGAATTATATTCAATGTGTATTCCTGTCTGTTCTTCAGTCTTTATAAAGTAATTATATAACATTTCATCTAAATCAGTGAATTGGAAACTTGGCGGCATGAGTTCGTGAGAAATTGATCTTACTCCAATTCTGATATTCTCAAGTAGATTTATAATATTATTTTTTTCTTCTTCTGATACTTCTTTTCTTTTAACCTGCATTATTACGCCAAGCAAGTCACTGCATACTCCATCATGTAAATCTTTTGCAAGTCTTTTGCGCTCATTTTCAAGTCCTTCTATATATCGTTTTGCAGAAACCAGTTCTGATTCTTTTTGTTGAATCTTACGTTTATGTTGTAGCATTAATATTATTATAGACAATAGTATAATGACTGCACCCAGATAAATTCCTAATCTAACGTTAGCTGCCTTCTGACGAGCATGTTCATTCTCAAGTCTTGAAATTTCAAGTTCTTTTGCATTTATGTTAAGTTTGGCATTAAGTTCTGACATTTCGCTGTTTATGCGTGTTTTCATCAAAGAGTCACTGTAAGCATAAGCATCCTGAATTTTTTTGAATGCATTTTTATAGTCACCCAATCCCTCATAATTATGCGCCAATAATCTGTTATAAGCCTCATACGAGACTTGAGAAAGAATTTGCGGATTATTTAGCAGTAAATCAAGACTCTTCCTATATTCTCCCATCCAGTTATAAAGGCTTGCACGTACTGCTGTCATTTCTAAAGCTGTAGGACTACCTGAAGGAATGTCATTTATATACTTTTCATATTTCTGAAGGTAAATTCTTGCAGAATCCTTTTTTCCCCATAGCTGATAGTTACTGAGTAATGGACTGAAAGAACTCATGGCCAATAATGTAAAATTATTTTTGATAGCTTTCTCAATATTATCTTTCAGAATCTCAGCTCCTTCACTATATTTCTTCATTCTAGAATAAGCGGAAGCCAGCAGAATTCTGGCATACATGTACATATTGACATCATTTATCTCTTCTGCATATTTTGCGGCAATTTCTGCATTAGACAGTGCATCATCATATCTCTCGCTAGCGAAATACATAGCTCCAATATTATAATAAATCGATGATAGAGTGCTCTTGTCGCCGGCAATCTTTCCATAATCAATAGCTATATTATAATAGTAAAGTGTTGAATCTGGAAGGCCTAGTTTTCTGTAAGTGACACCAGTCGACATCGAAACGGTAGCTTCAAAATCATATAAGCGTTCTTTCATTTTAGATGCATGGTACAGTAAATCCAGATACAATGATTTTGCTTTTTTAAATTCACCTACAGAGTAATAATATGTGGCTTTTGAATTAAGTAGTCTAAGGTATGTCCAACTGCTATAGTCTGGTTTATTGTATAACTCTAATCCTTTATCTGTAAAATAATTTGATGAATCTGAATTTGCAGACTCATATTCCTCACTTAACAGGAGATTAATTTCGGCAAGACGTTCTACTTGAGAGTCATTATTAATTTCTGACAATTCTTTTCTCAAACTGTCTATTCTTGGTGAACTGGCAATGGTATATTCTGAACATACAAACCCAATAATACAAAAAAACAAGATTTTCTTTACCATAATCATAAAATATTTTTATATCTGTAAATATAATAATATTATTTATACTTTCTTACAAAAAAACTATTATTCTTGAGTTTATAGCAATAATTTTATTACTCATCTTTATTGATAGTATAGTAGGTCTAACCGACAATGTTACATGACAGAATTGCAGCTATAATACTTTTTTTTGATATACATCAATAAAAAGCTGTAAAAATAGAAAAATATGTCGTATAACATATTTTGTAAAGAAAAAGGCCTTATCTTTGCAGTGTAATTAAAGACCGAAAGGTCCTAAACTTAACTAAACACATAAATAATTTTAAGGTTAATAGGTAAAATGATTAAGGTAAAAATCGAAGGCCGGCCGTGAGGCTCGCCCGAGAAAAAAGAAAAGTTATTATTAACTTAAAGAAGAAAGGATAACATTATGAAAAAGGTAAAAAGTATTTTTAACAAGATTGCCAATGCTAACCCAATGATTTGGGGTTATGTAATGTTGAATGAAAACATGGCAAACAGAAAGTAAAAAACGGGTCATAATGACCCTTGTAGTTTGAAGATTATGACCGTGAGGCCTGAAAATAAAGAAAGGCGTCTGTATTACTTTACAGGCGCTTTTTTCATACCAATAAATGATGTGTATAATAATCCTAACTTTAAAATTTAATTGCTATATTCGCATGCAGAACAAAAATATATAAAAAGAAATTTACTGTCCACATAATGACTGTATCAGGTATAGACATAAGCAATCAAGAGTTCCAGAACGCATTAAATTTAATTCAATATACACATCAGTCCGTTTTTCTTACTGGAAAAGCAGGTACTGGAAAATCAACTTTTCTGAGGTATATATGTCAGAACACTAAGAAGAAATATGTTGTTTTGGCGCCTACAGGTATTGCGGCTATTAATGCAGGAGGAAGTACGATGCACAGTTTTTTTAAACTTCCGTTTCATCCTTTGCTTCCTGATGATCCCAAATTCAAAGGCGCTAGGCTACATGAATCGCTTAAGTATACTTCCAACCATAGGAAACTTCTTAAAAGCCTTGAGCTGATAATTATAGACGAGATTTCTATGGTCAGGGCAGATATTATTGATTTTATTGATAAAATTTTAAGAGTATATTCCGGCAATATGCGTGAACCTTTCGGAGGTAAACAGTTGTTACTCGTTGGAGATGTCTTTCAGTTGGAACCTGTTGTGAAAAGTGATGAAAAAGAAATACTCAGCAAGTTCTATTCTAATCCGTATTTCTTCTCAGCAAATGTATTCCGTCAGATGGAACTTGTTTCAATAGAACTTAAAAAGGTATACCGACAAACAGATAAGGCATTTGTCGGTATACTTGATCATATACGAAACAATACTGTGCGTGCAGCCGACTTGCAACTACTTAATACGCGTTTCAACGCACCTATTTTAAAAAACGAAAACGATATGTACATCACTCTCGCTACAAGGAGAGACAGTGTGGATTATATAAATGAAAGAAAACTTGATGAGTTGGACAGTCCACCAGTAGTTTTGAAAGGTGAGATAAAAGGCGAGTTTCCGGAAAGCAGTCTCCCTACCAATATGGAACTGACTGTAAAAAAAGGTGCCCAGATAATTTTCATAAAGAACGATATGGAAAAACGCTGGGTAAACGGTACATTGGGTACAATTACAGGATTCGTGGCTGACGGAAGCATTAGCATCACAACTGAGGAAGGAAGGGAATTCTATGTAGAGCAGGAAAGTTGGAGCAACATACGATACCACTATAACGAGCAGGAAAAGAAAATAGAAGAAGAGGAACTAGGTACATTCAAACAATTTCCAATTAAGCTTGCATGGGCTATTACTGTCCATAAGAGTCAGGGGCTGACATTCAACCGTGTGATTATAGATTTTACCGGAGGAGTGTTTGCCGGCGGACAAACATACGTTGCACTAAGCCGGTGTACTTCTCTTGATGGTATTCAGTTGAAAAAGGAAATTGCACGTACAGACATATTCGTAAAACCTGAGATAGCAGAGTTTGCCCAAAAGTTCAATGACAGTATGTCAATAGACCGTGCCATGAAAAAGGCTCAGGCTGACATTGAATATGAAAAGGCAGTGAAAGAATTTGATAAAGGTCATTTTGCTGAATTTCTTGATAGTTTTTTTAAAGCTATACATAGTCGATATGATATAGAAAAGCCTATTATACAGAGATTTATAAGAAAGAAATTAAGTGTAATCAATAAGCTGAGAGATGAGAACAAGGCACTTAAGGATGAGCTTCGCAGGCAAAAGGAAAATTTGAAAAAATATGCGTATGAATACTACCTCATGGGTAATGAATGTATTACAAAAGCTAAAGACACCAGAGCGGCGCATGCCAATTTCGATAAAGCAATAGAACTGTATCCGGAGTTTGTTGATGCATGGGTGAGGAAAGGGGTGACTTATTTTGATGAGGATAATATAGAAGAAGCTGAAAATTGCCTCAATCATGCACTACTGATAGAGCCAAACAATTTTAAAGCCATATATAACCGTGGAAAGCTTAGACTCTTTACAGGCAGAACAGAGGAAGCGGTTTCCGATCTGGACAGAGCCACAAGTCTGAAACCTGATAATCCTGGGGCTCACCAGTTTTTTGGTGAAGCACTTGAGGCAGTCGGAATGGAATATGAGGCAGAAATACAATACAGAATAGCAGAGGAATTGAGAAAGAAACAGAAATAATTAAGGTTTCTCAATATTATTTATTATATTCGCAAAACTTCAGATACAAAAAGCATTATGGGTACATTTATTAAACTGTACAGTAAAAACAATAGCATTGACACCCTGCAGAATATCGCAGATACTCTTAATGATGGAGGAATAGTAATATACCCCACCGATACAATGTATGCCATAGGTTGTCATGCACTTAAAGAACGTCCTATAGAACGAATTTGCAAACTAAAAAAAATCGATCCTCGTAAACATCATCTGTCTATTATTTGTTATGACTTAAGTAACATAAGCGAATATGCTAAAGTCAGCAATACGACTTTCAAGCTTATGAAGCGAAATCTGCCAGGTCCTTTTACGTTTATTTTGAAGGCAGACAGTCGTTTGCCAAAAATATTCAGAAACAGAAAGGAAGTGGGTATACGTGTACCTGACAACGATATTATCAGGGAAATATGCCGGATGATAGATGCTCCAGTCCTGTCTACTACACTTCCGATGGATGAAAATGAGGATCCGGAATATGTTACCGACCCGGAATTGATATTCGAAAAATTCGGTAACGAAACAGACATAGTGATAGATGGTGGTATAGGTGGTTTAGAGCCATCAACTGTGGTAAACTGTATTGAAGATGAGCCTGAAATAATCCGCCAGGGAAAAGGTATATTGGACGAATAACTTTTAAATAAATAAATTTTATGCTACTTACATTATTAAACATTGCATCAAACGTTACATCGAAAGTAAACATTGAAGCTGTATTAGACAAACTTGTCAACTGGGGAATTGAAACAGGTAAAAACATTATCGGAGCAATACTGATATATGTCATAGGACGTTTCCTAATTAAGCAAATAGGCAAGTTATTGACAAAATTCCTTGAAAAGCGCAAACTGGAAATCAGCGTAAAGACTTTTTTAAAGAGTCTTCTCAGTATTACTCTTAATTTAATATTGGCATTTGCTGTTATTGCTCGTTTAGGTGTTGAAACTACAAGCTTTGCTGCTATTCTTGCTTCTGCCGGTGTTGCAATTGGTATGGCTCTTTCTGGTAACCTGTCTAACTTTGCCGGTGGACTTATAATTCTGGTTTTCAAACCATTTAAAGTTGGAGATTTTATTGACGGTCCTGGAGCAAGTGGAACAGTAAAGGAAATACAGATATTCCACACTATTTTGGCTACTGTTGACAATAAAATCATTTATGTTCCGAATGGTTCTATGAGTAGTAATGTAGTGGTAAACTATAGTAAGCAGGATACACGTCGTGCAGAATGGGTTATTGGAGTTGAATATGGTGAAAACTATGAAAAAGTAAAAGCTGTAATAGAACGTATAATTAATGAAGACGATAGAATACTTAAGGATCCTGCACCATTTATCGGTCTTGGGGCTCTTTCTGCAAGTAGCGTTGACATAAAGGTACGTGCATGGGCATCTACAGCCAATTATTGGGATGTTTATTTTGATTTCAACAAGAAAGTTTATGAGACATTCAATAAAGAGGGTATAGGTTTCCCATTCCCACAACTTACAGTACATCAGGCTAAAGACTAAAGTTATCATGATTTATAGACTGATGTTTAGTAATCTTATCAAACAAGTATTATTGAGTAAATAGTATTAATAAAAACAATCTTTTATAAATATCAACAAGGAAGGTATACTAATTTGGTATACTTTCCTTGTTTGTGTTATATCAATAATGAATTGTATGTTTTGTCACAAAAAAATAGAGTTTTACTACAAAAAAAATCATTTTTCTTCTTGATTGTAGAAAAATGTTCTTATATTTGCCAACGATAAAACTTTTAACAAATATTTTAATCTAAATGACTGCACATTATAACAATATCACAATTTATGAAATGGGGCGTATGATCGTCACATCATGTGGTACTGGGATGACCCCTCGGGGTTGAGTATATATATAATGTGTTTCTACGTGATACACGCTTACGGACGTAAGCATTTTCTTCTTTTTTATTCAAGTTTTAATCATTTTATTTTTTGTACTGCTTTGGCGTACAATGAAACGTATTCAATAATCTCAAAGGTATGAAAGTATTGAAATTCGGCGGAACATCTGTAGGTTCTGTCAATAGCATGGTAAGTGTAAAAAAGATTGTCGAAGCTATAGATGATAAAGTAATAGTTGTAGTATCAGCATTGGGAGGTATAACCGACAAGCTGATAAAGACTTCAAAAATGGCATCGGAGGGCGATTCGGCATATGAAAAGGAAATGAAGGAAATAGTGAACCGTCATATTGAAATGGTTTATACTGTTATTCCTGCAGGAAAAGACAGAGAAGTTCTCCTTGACAGAGTAAATGAACTGTTGAGCGAACTGAAAGATATATTCCAGGGTATTTTCCTTATTCGCGACTTGTCGCCAAAAACTTCGGCCACAATAGTCAGCTATGGCGAGCGTTTGTCATCCATAATAGTTGCCACTCTGATAGAGGGTGCCGTATGGTTCGATTCACGTACATTTATCAAGACAGAGAAAAAGCATAACAAACATATTCTTGATTCAGAGCTTACAAATACTTTGGTAAGGGAAGCTTTTGTAGAACTTCCGAAAGTCTCACTTGTTCCGGGATTTATTTCTACAGATAAAAATACAGGTGAAGTTACTAACTTGGGACGCGGTGGTTCGGATTATACAGCTGCCATTATCGCTGCTGCGCTTGATGCCGATATTCTGGAAATATGGACAGATGTTGACGGATTCATGACTGCCGACCCACGTGTAATCAGTACGGCATATCCTATAAACGAACTGAGTTATGTTGAGGCAATGGAGCTTTGTAACTTCGGTGCTAAGGTGGTTTATCCTCCTACAATATATCCTGTATGCCATAAAAACATTCCGGTTCTTATCAAGAATACTTTCAATCCTGAAGCTCCGGGAACTATCATCAAACAGGACTCTGACCATTCATCCAAACCTATCAAGGGGATTTCGTCAATCAATGATACTTGTCTTATCACAATGACAGGTCTTGGTATGGTGGGTGTGATTGGTGTTAATCACCGTATATTCAAGACTTTAGCCGAAAACGGTATCAGTGTGTTCCTCGTGTCACAGGCATCGTCTGAAAATTCAACTTCAATAGGTGTGCGAAATGAGGATGCTGCATTGGCTTGTGAAGTGCTTAATGCCGAGTTTGCCAAAGAAATAGAAATGGGTGAGATTTCGCCTATGATGGCAGAAGGCAATCTGGCTACTGTGGCTATTGTCGGTGAGAACATGAAACACACTCCGGGTATCGCCGGTAAACTGTTCGGTACTCTTGGACGTAACGGTATCAACGTGATAGCTTGTGCTCAGGGTGCTTCGGAAACAAACATCTCTTTTGTTGTTGAGGCTGAGTCATTGCGTAAGACGCTTAACGTAATTCACGATTCTTTTTTCTTGTCTGAGTACCAGGTATTGAATCTTTTTATATGCGGTATTGGTACGGTAGGAAACAGTCTGATTGAGCAGATTCACAGTCAGCAGGAAAAACTGATGAAGGAACGTGGTTTGCGTCTAAGAGTTGTAGGTATAGCAAACGGACATCAGGCATATTTCACACGTCGAGGAATTGACTTGGAAAATTACCGTAAGGAACTTGAAGAGAAAGGTATTCCTTCGTCTCCACAGGTTCTTCATGATGAGATTATCGGCATGAATATATTCAACTCGGTGTTTGTGGATTGTACTGCAAGTCCAGTGATAGCCGGTCTTTATAAGGATTTCCTGAGTCATAATATATCTGTCGTGGCTGCCAATAAGATTGCGGCATCTTCGGAATATGAAATATATGAAGAACTGAAGCAAATAGCACGTCAGCGTGGAGTTAAATTTCTGTTCGAGACAAATGTGGGTGCCGGTCTTCCGGTAATCAATACTATCAATGACCTTATCAACAGCGGTGACAAGATTTTGAGAATTGAGGCTGTTGTGAGCGGTACATTGAATTTCATTTTCAATAAGCTGAGCAGTGATGTTCCTTTGAGCGAGACTATACGTCTGGCTAAGGAAGGCGGATACTCTGAACCAGACCCAAGAATAGACCTTAGCGGAAAGGATGTTATCAGAAAACTTGTCATTCTAGCCCGCGAAGCCGGATACAGACTCAATCAGGAAGATGTGGAGAAGAACCTTTTCATACCTGATGAGTTCTTTGAAGGTTCTATTGATGATTTCTGGAAGAACATCAGTAAGCTTGATGCCGATTTTGAAGCTAAACGAAAAGAACTTGAGGCTAACAACAAGAGATGGAGATTTGTTGCCAAACTTGAAAACGGAAAGGGTAGTGTTTCTCTTCAGGAGGTTGGTGCAAATCATCCTTTCTATAACCTTGAGGGAACGAACAATATAATACTTATTACTACTGAACGATATAATGAATATCCTATGCTCATTCAGGGATATGGTGCCGGAGCAAGTGTTACGGCAGCGGGTGTATTTGCCGACATCATGAGTATAGCGAATATATAAATACAACTAACAGATATGAAACACATTATAATTCTGGGCGACGGTATGGCGGACTGGCCAGTACCTGCCCTTGGGGATAAGACTTTATTGCAATACGCAAAGACTCCATATATGGATAAGCTTGCAACTATGGGACGTACAGGTATGCTGAAGACAGTAGCCGACGGTTTTCATCCAGGCAGCGAGGTTGCAAACATGTCAGTAATGGGATATGACTTGCCTACGGTGTATGAGGGACGCGGAGTGCTTGAAGCTGCAAGCATCGGTGTTGACCTTGAGCCGGGAGATATGGCTATGCGTTGCAATATTATATGTGTTGAAGGAGAAACTCTTAAAAATCATTCGGCAGGACATATCACGACGGAAGAGGCTGACGAACTTATTAAATTCCTTGAAGAACGACTTGGTACTGACAGGATACATTTCTATACAGGTGTTCAGTATCGTCATCTGTTGGTAATAAAAGGCGGTAACAAGCATCTTCATTGCGTTCCGCCTCATGACATTCCTCTGCAGCCGTTCCGCCCTAATATGATTAAGGCTGAATGTCCGGAGGCTCAGGAAACAGCAGATTTGCTGAATGCACTTATTCTTAAATCTCAGGAACTGCTGGCATCGCATCCTGTAAACTTGAAACGTGTGGCTGAGGGTAAGGATCCTGCCAACAGTATATGGCCATGGAGTCCTGGCTACAGACCTCAGATGGAACCATTGTCGCAGAAGTATCCTCAGATAAAGAAGGGCTCTGTGATAACTGCTGTAGATCTTATCCGTGGTATCGGACGTTATGCCGGATTGAGATGTATAGACGTGGAAGGTGCTACAGGACTTTATAATACAAATTATGAAGGAAAGGCAGCAGCTGCAATCGAAGCTCTGAAAACGGATGACTTCGTTTATCTGCATATTGAGGCAAGCGACGAAGCCGGACATGAAGGAGATGTGAATTTAAAACTTCAGACCATAGAAAACCTAGATAAACGTGCTGTCGGTCCGATATATGAGGCAGTAAAGGACTGGGATGAGCCTGTTGCTATTGCCGTACTTCCTGACCATCCTACACCATGCGAACATCGCACTCATACCAATGAGCCTGTTCCTTTCCTGATTTATTATCCGGGAATTGAGCCTGACAGCATACAGACTTACGATGAGATTTCATGCAAATCCGGAGTGTATGGTACAATGGAAAGGGACGAGTTTATGAATGAATTTATGAAATAGATTATTTGAGTTTTTTAGTTCTTGAGTTTTTTAGTTGGTTGATGCTTACAAACTCATAAGCTTACAAACTCACAAACTTACAAACCTATGAAATATTACAGTACAAACAAACAAGCTTCGGACGCATCGCTTGAAGAAGCTGTGGTAAAAGGTCTGGCATCGGACAAAGGTCTGTATATGCCTTACGAGATAAAGCCTTTGCCAAAATCATTCTTTGACGAGATAGAAAACCTTTCATTTCAGGAAATAGCCTACCGTGTGGCTGACGCTTTCTTCGGTGAGGATGTTCCTGCAGAAACTTTGAAACACATTGTTTATGATACACTGAACTTTGATGTTCCTGCCGTAAAGGTTAAAGACAATATTTATTCACTGGAACTTTTTCATGGTCCTACTTTGGCATTTAAGGATGTTGGCGGACGTTTCATGGCACGACTTTTGGGATATTTCATCCGTAAGGAAGGCAAGAAGGAGGTGAACGTGCTTGTAGCTACATCGGGTGATACAGGTAGTGCTGTAGCAAACGGTTTTCTTGGAGTAGAAGGTATTCATGTTTATGTACTTTATCCTAAAGGTAAAGTGAGTGAAATTCAGGAAAAACAGTTCACTACCCTCGGAAAGAACATCACGGCAATAGAAGTGGACGGTACATTCGATGACTGTCAGGCTTTGGTGAAGAACGCATTCATGGATAAGGAACTGAATGCCCACATGCAGCTCACTTCTGCCAACTCCATCAACGTGGCACGTTTCCTTCCACAGTCATTCTATTATTTCTATGCATACGCACAGATGAAGAAACAGGGATTGGCTGACAATTTAGTGGTTTGTGTTCCAAGTGGTAACTTTGGTAACATCACAGCCGGACTGTTCGGAAAGAAGATGGGATTGCCTATCAAACGCTTCATAGCAGCTAACAACCGTAATGACATCTTCTATCAATATCTGAAGACCGGTGAGTATAATCCACGTCCATCTATAGCTACTATAGCAAATGCAATGGATGTTGGCGACCCAAGTAACTTTGCCCGTATAATTGATTTGTACGGAGGAAGTCACGATGCAATTGCAGCAGAAATCTCGGGTGAAACTTATACCGATGAACAAATTAGCGAGACTGTTCAGAAGGTATATGAAGAAACCGGTTATCTGCTCGACCCTCACGGAGCATGCGGATATCGTGCTTTGGCAGAAGAATTGCAGCCGGGTGAAACAGGTGTATTCCTTGAAACTGCTCATCCAGCCAAGTTTCTTCAGACGGTTCAGAACATTATAGGTACGGATGTAAAGATTCCTGAGAAACTTCAGGAGTTCATGCGCGGAAAGAAACTCAGTGTGCCTATGAGCAAGGATTTCGCTTCTTTCAAGGAGTATTTGATGAAACAGTAATAATTGATTGGTAAATAATTTTGTAAGGTTGTTTAAGATTTTTTCTTAGGCAACCTTTTTTTAATGTGTCTGTTTGTTTGTAACTTGCATACCGTTTTGAAATATATCTGTTATGAATAGAGTAAGTTTAATAATATTGGGTTTATTTTTATCGGGAATATTTATGACATCTTGTACACAAAAAACAGAGAAAGAAGTAGTAAAAACAACTCCGGAAGTAATGGCTCCGAAGGATGATGTATTTGCCGGAGTCAATCTGACAGTGAGTGAAGGTAAGCGTCTTATAGCCAAAGGAATTATGGCAATGCCTTCGGTGAAAGAAAAACTTGAAAAAGGAATGATTATTGTCACTAAAGGAACTACAAATACTTATATAGCCGAGGAATTGCTTAATAAGAGTATTGAACATGGCAGTTTCGTTATAGGTCATTTTGCTCCCGAAGGTCAGTATCCGGTGAATGCAGATAAGAGGCAGATGCAGGAAGTGGTTATAAAGGATGGAAAGGTGTTGGATGTAACATATGACGAGGCTTTGAAAATGCTTGAACCCGGTGACATAGTGATGAAAGGAGGCAACCTTCTGAACTATTCCATGAAGCAGGCAGCTGTTTGTATAGGTGCTCCCAATGGTGGTACTACATATAAACTTCTTCCTTATGTAGGCGAAGGTAAGGCGGAACTTATAATCCCGATAGGTCTGGAGAAAGAGACTACGGCAAATCTTGAGGCACTTGAGAATACATTGAATGCCGGTAACGAAAGACTGAATTCCGTTCCAAGGCTTTATATGTTCAGGACAGGTACGGTGTTTACCGAGATAGAAGCGATACTCCAGTTTGCCGATGTGAAGGTATTTCCATACGGTGTAGGAGGAATATCAGGAAGAGAAGGCGGTGTGTCATTGGTAATATCGGGTAGTGAAACGGAAGTCAATAAAGTATTGGAACTTGTAAGAACTATTCAGGGTGAACGTCCTTTTTGAAAAGGCTATTATCGTATAAATGTACGATATTGAAATTCTTTTGTATTCTAGTATAAGTTGCTAGATGTATTAATCTGTAATTTTACATTGCATAACTTAATGACTAAATTAAATCTGATATGAAAAATATTTTTATAATTGGGGGAATGATTGTTCCTTCCTTGGTTCAGTCAGAAGAAAAACCTAATATTATTTATATTATGACCGACCAGCAAACGGCAACAGCCATGAGTTGTATGGGAAACAAAGACTTGCATACCCCCAACATGGACCGTTTGGCAGAGGCAGGAGTAATGTTTCGTAATGCTTATTGTTCTACACCTTTAAGCGGACCTTCAAGGGCATCAATGTTTACAGGACATTTTGCCCATGAGATAGGTATGCCTAGTAATGGTAATCCTATGCCGGAAAATCTGAAGAGCCAAAGTCTGGGTGTACTTATGAGCAATGCCGGATATGATTGTGTTTATGCCGGAAAATGGCATGTACATACGGCTTCTATTCCTGATATGGAATTTGGGTTCAGAAACATACACGACCATAATGATTTCGGTCTGGCAGAGTCGTGCATAAATTATCTTGACTCAAAGCATAAATCACCTTTTTTCCTTGTTGCCTCGTTTGATAATCCTCATAATATATGCGAATTTGCACGTCAGCAAAATCTTCCTTATGCGGATACTCCTCAGGCTGATATTGCCGAGTGTCCGGGGGTGCCGTTGAATTATGAACGTAACCCGTATGATGCCGATGTGATAAGGTATGAGAAGAGCTTGAATTATAGTGCTTATCCAACTTCAAACTATACTCCTGACGATTGGCGCAGATACAGAAATGCGTATTTCAGACTTGTGGAGCATGTGGATGCGGAGATAGGTAAGCTGGTTGATGCAATAGACCGTAACGGATTATGGCAAAATACGGTTATCATTTTTACTAGCGATCATGGCGACGGAATGGGAGCACATCAGTGGAATCAGAAGTCGGCTCTTTATGAAGAGGTGATCAATGTTCCTATGATAGTAGTTCTTCCGGGAAAAAAGAATGCCGGAAAGGAATTACCTCAATTGGTAAACAATGGTGTGGATTTCTTTGCGTCAGTATGCGACTGGGCTGAAGTGAAAATGCCTGAAGGATTGCCAGGATGTTCTTATAGGAAACTGGTTGAAAATTGTGATATAAATGCCGGACATCAGAATTTCGTAGTTACCGAAACTATGTTTGATAAAGGTGGAAACACCCGTGGTTGGGCTTTGAGAACAAAAGATTTCAAATATGTGATTTATGATAAAGGAAATTATCGCGAACAGTTGTTTGATATGAATACAGACCGTGGTGAAATGAGAAATCTTGCTATAGAGAAAAAATATGAAACAGAGCTTAAGCGGCACAGGGCTTTGCTTGATGAATGGATGAAACTGCATAAAACGAAGCAGATACGTGCCGGCTTGAATATTATTCCTGGATTTTAATTAATAACTAAGTGTAATTTATATGAGAGTATTTTTTTTATTGATAGGATTACTTCTTCAGATAGGAGCTTTTGCCCAGTCTGAAAAATATTATGGTGAATTTCAGAAACTGGCTTCTAAGGATATGAAGTTGGTATTTGAAGACTCTTTCAAAAAGGATTGGCAGAAGCAATGGTTTAAGGACGGCGATATAGCCAAAGCGGTTCACCGTAACGGTGGACTGGAAGTCTATGCCGGTGATGAGGCTTATAATGATGCGCATCACACTGTTTTGTGGACAAAGAAAGAGTTTGAAGGTAATATTATGATAGAATACGATTTTACCAGGCTGGATTCATCAAAGTATTATTTTGTGAATATCCTTTATATTCAGGCAACAGGTTCCGGTGAAGGTGAGTATGCCGAGGATATTTCGAAATGGAACAATTTGAGAAAAGTTCCGGCCATGAGCACATATTTCAGGAATATGAATACATATCACATCAGTTATGCCGTGACCGGTGTTCCATCGGAGAATAAAGACGAGTATATCAGAGGACGTAGATATATGCCTGGAAATAATCTTAACGGTACGGATCTGAAACCGGAATATTACAATACTGGTTTGTTCAAGATAGGAGTGACTTATCATATCAAGGTGATAAAATATGGCGACCAGCTGTATATGAATGTCACTGGTGACGGAAAGAATGAGACTTTCTATTTTGACGGTTCCTCAGCTCCGGCCATAACGAAGGGTAGGATAGGGCTCAGACAGATGTTCACCCGAAATTCGAGATATGCCAATTTCAAAGTGTACAGTATAAAATAAAGACAGAAAAAAGTTTTTTTACTTGTATTTCAAATCGCCTTGTCATTTCAATTGGAATGACAGGGTGTTTTGATTGAAATGACAGGCCGTTTAAATTTGAATGACAGGACATTTTCAGGAAACATTTGATTTGCTTGTCAGATACGTGATATATCGTCTTTAATTTTTATTTCTTTGATTTGTCTGTAATGAACTTTTCAGTGCGGAAAGTTATATAATATGCAGTGCATACTAATATTCCTGTGAGTATCCATGATGCCGGATATACCATCATTAAAACATCATATCCTCTCCATATTGGAGATACTCCATATACCCAGACAATACGTAACAGACATGTACCGAAAACTGTCAGTACGGCAGGAGTCATGGATTTTCCCATACCACGCAACGAAGAACCGGCTATTTCGTAACTGCTTGCAATAAACTGTGTTGCAAGAACAATATGCATGCGAATGCCACCGTAATGGTGTACCATAGGCATATTGGAAAAGAAACTTAGGAAAAATTTATCCTGCCATGCAAAAAGCCAATTGAATGCAGCGGAAAAGGCCAGGCTGGAGCACATGCAAATCCAGAAAATCCTGCGTACCCTGTCTATTTTTCCGGCTCCGTAGTTCTGGGCTATAAAACTGATGGCGGCTCCATTGAATCCCTGGATTATGAAATAACAGTAATATTCAAAGTTGAGTGCTGCGGAAGAACCCGCTATGGCATCGGCTCCATAACTGTTTATGGATGATTGTACCACTACATTTGATATGGAAAATATCATACCTTGTATTCCTGCCGGTATTCCTATTCTTAGCATACGGCTTAATTCTACATTATGGATTTTCATTTTATCGAAATGTAGTCTGTATGGCTCTTTTTCTTTGCGTAACAGTCTTATAATTAAGGTTGCGCTTACAGCATTAGCTATTCCTGTAGCAACTGCTACACCTGCTACTCCCATTTGGAAGTATATTACGAACAATAGGTTTAATATGGTATTTACTATGCCGGCTGCAATTAGAATATATAGAGGACGGCGGGTGTCTCCCATACTACGCAGTATGGCGGCTCCAAAGTTATATACCATTATAAAAGGCATACCTAAAAAGTATATACGCAGGTAGTTTACGGCTTGGTCTAACACTTCCGGTGGAGTCCCCATCCATGTTAATATGGGTTTTGCCGCTACTTGTCCTAACAGCAACAAGAAGAAACCGCTGATGACAGCCACACATTCTACTGTACTTATAGCCTTACGTATGCTGTTCTCGTCATTCTGGCCTATGTGGTTTGAGATTATCGCACAAGCACCCATAGAAACACCCATAAACAGGTTTATAAGCAATCCTATGACCGGTGCATTACTTCCTACGGCGGCAAGTGCGTCGCTTCCAACGAAGTGTCCTACTACCGCAACATCAACAGAATTGAAAAGTTCCTGTAACAAACTGCTGGCTGCCAATGGCAAGGCAAACAGTAGTATTTTCTTGAACAACGGACCGTTAAGCATATCTATTTCGTTGCTTCCGGTACGTTTATTGCTGATACTGTTATCCATTTTTTTTACCTCAATCAAAAAACTCGGCAAAGTTAGTGTAAAATTGGATACGTAATGTCTTTTGTTACAGAATTTATAAGTTAATGGTCTTTATATCCTTTTCCGCATTCTGGTCTTTACTTTCCTGTGGAAATTTATGGCCTTATGTACAGGATGGCGGAATGTTTCCTCACGGTCGCGCCAGAGTCTGTAACTCATTATTATAATCAGGAATATGGTTCCCTGTATGCACACCCATCCGAACAGTTCCTTCAGACTGGTCAGTGTGGTTTGGTTTTTTATCAGGTTATAGAGGGTGTTCATCGGAATTCCTTCGGTCCATGCACGTACCTGATCCATATTTCGGCTTATTGTGGCTATATTGTCCTGTTCAAGATACCTCATTGCTCTGTTCAGAAGGGCGGTTCCCAGCGGTGTAGCAATACTCGTTCGTATGAAACTCAGTACACATAATGCCTGGAAGAAGTGTTTGAACGGAACACTTACCGCTATATATATAGTGAGCGATATATACAGCATACCATAACCTATACCGCGTATGAAATTAGGAAAGTAGAGACTTTCAATGTTCAGGTTGGGATGAATGAGGAAATACATGTAGTACTGATATGCCGTAAGCAGGCAGAAGCCTATGAAAATAAGCATCTTGAATCCTTTGTGCTGTATCACACGACGGTAGAACACTATACCTGAACCGCACAGAATACCGGCAAAGGCATACCAGTTCAGCGATATGGAGTTAAGAGTATCGTATTTCAGAATTGAACTCATGAAGAGAGTCTGCAATACTGTAGAGGTGGTCAGGTATATACACAGTACTAGGAATAGCAACAGTATGATAGGAAACTTGGGGTATGTAAATACATCAGGTTCTATGTATGGTCGTTTCAGTGTCTGCATACGGTTGAAGTTCAGCAATACGCATATCACTGCAATCACGGCACAGGCACGAATTTCAGGACTGTCGAACCAGTCGTAGTATTCGCCATATATGCAGATGAATACTACAGAGAACAGAAATACAACCCATAGGGCTGCTCCAAGCCAGTCGATGTTATACAGAGGTACAACCTTGCCCGGACGGAAATGTCTTGTGAAAAGGAATACAAACAGCCATACCACACTGACCATAGCTATCACAAACCAGTGCATGTAGCGCCAGTTTGCCCAGTCGGTGATATGAGTAGCCACAAGTCCGGACAGCTGTATGCTTTCGAGCACTATGATGTATATGACCGGATAAAAAGTCGAGAAATCCCCGGCAGGGGTAATGGTGAGTCGCATGTTAGAGAAACACTCGAATGTTCCCCACATACGGAAGAAACCTGAAATGAAACATACCACAATCATCAGAGCAATGTTGCTTGTATGCATGGTGATAAGGTTGCACACTATCAGTACAGGGCATACGGTTAGAAGTATGCTGCGGGTGGTGAACCTGAATTTCAATCGGAAAAGGATAGGGAAGATTATGGTCATTCCTATGAATGAGGCATAACCTGCCATGGATACATCTTCTTTGATATACCCAAGTTCGCTTGACATCTGTAATGCGGTGGGTAGGAACACACCGCCATTGAACTGAAAAGCCAGTGCGAAAAAGAATGAGAAGAAGACGCATAGCGGGGTTGGCAGATTTTCTTTATAGTATGCTATACGTGGTCGTTTAACAGCAGCCATAACCTCTTGCTAAATTAGTTTTCTACTGTACATTCTACGTTCATTCCCGCACGGAGGCGTTCCAGATTTTCTTTTTTATTTTCCGATGTGAATTCTATTCTTATCGGTATTCTTTGTTCTACTTTTACGAAGTTTCCTGCAGAGTTGTCTTGAGGGATTATAGAATATGCCGAACCTGTGGCGTCGGAAATAGAAGAAATCCTTCCTTCGAATCTCACTCTAGGAATGGCATCGACGCTGATTTTTACTTTCTGTCCGATGTGCATGTTTGTGGTCTGTGTTTCTTTATAGTTTGCTATTACCCATTTTTCAGTACCGTCAACCAGTGTCACGAGAGTTTGTCCCTGCTGCACAAGCTCACCTTCGTGAATTTCCTTACGTCCTGTCACGCCGTCTGTAGTGGCAAGTATCACTGTATATGACAGGTTCAGTTTTGCAAGTTCGAGTGCAGCTTCGGCTAGTTTTATTGCCGCTTCGTTCTGTTCCAGACGTTGTGTCTGTTCCTGCTTTACTAGCGATGTTGACTGTTTCTGTCTGATAAGCTGTTCGTATCGTGCCTTTGTCGCTGCATAGTCTGTTCTTACGCGGTCAAACTGCTGTGGTGTTACTGCTTCTTCCTTCACAAGTTCCTGATAACGCTTGTAGTCTGTTTCTGCGTTTTCCAGACGTATGCGTTGTTCGTCAATAGCAGCATCTGTAACAAGTATATTGTTCTGAGTAGTGTTGATAGTGGTGTACATCGCATTCTTTCCTACCAAAGCATTGTGGTAGTCAGCTTCGGCCTGTGCCACTTTCAGTCTATATTCCACATCTTCTATCACCACCAGTGTGTCGCCTTTCTTTACCTTCTGGTATTCTTCGAAATATATTTTCTTGATAAATCCCTGCACGCGTGTGTTCACCGGAGTGAGGTGCTGTTTCACCTGGGCGTTGTCTGTATATTCATCGCTGCTTATTCTCAGGAAACGTCCGCATACCCATGCTATGCCGGCTACAAGTATTATTAGAATGAAAAAATTTGGAATTGCTTTTTTTCTGTTGCTCATGTCTGTCTATATTTATGTTGTTTCTAAATATTGTGGAAAATGATTATAGTGTACCGGTAATTTTCTTTAGCAGTAAATACTGGTAGATTATGTTTATGCGGTCGTTGGCAAGCTGAAGTTCAGTGTCAAGCTGAGTGTTGCCGGCATCCAGCATGTCAGTAATCAGTGACAAGCCGTTCAGGTATCTCTGGCGGACTATATTGTAGTTCTCGTGGGCGAGCTGCACACTCTTCAGTCGGGTCTGCATACGGATATATGCCTCGTCAAGTCCTATGCAAGCCTCATGAATTGAGTTTTCAAGTTCTTCTTCGGCGTATTCCTTTTCAACAATCATTTTTTGTCTGTTTATGCGTGCGTGTCGCATTTTTTTCTTTCCTTTGAACAGTACATCAAGATTGTAGCTTATTTCTATACCGGCAAACCAGTATGCGAAGTTTATGTCCAATGGCGGAACCTCAACCATGATAGGACCTGTCATTTCGCCTGTAATGGCAAATTTGATGTCCGGAAGATATTCACCCTTGATGCTTTTTATCTTGTTTTCGCTCATTTTTATGTTCAGGTCGGCTTTCTTCATAATTGGAATTTCCTCCTTGTTGTTGAGCCATAGTTCCTGACTTTTATTTTCTATAGGCAGTTTAAGAAGGTTTGCTGTGTCTGTAGTAATCTTGATTTCAGGATCAAGACCGATAGTAGAAGCCAACTTATAGCTTATTACGTTTATTCTGTTTTTTACCGAGGTTAGTCCAAGTTCAAGATTCTGGAGTTGCAGTTCGTAACGTGTGATGTCGCTTTTCAGTGCTGTTCCCTGCTTATATGCTGCCTGCATATCTTTTACCAGAAGTTTGGTCTGGCTGATATTGTTTTCATAAACGTATTTCTGATTGCTAAGTTTTGATATTTCCAGATAATATCCGGCCAGAAGGAAACGGAGGTCTTGTTTGTTAAGGATTTCATCCTGTACGGATGATTCCTTTTCCAGTCTTTTCAGGTTTATGTTGTTTTTTATTCTTCCTCCGGCGTATATAACCTGTGTAGCTTTAAGGATGAGTGAATTGCCGAAATGTGGCATTTCTCCACTTTCCCAGTTTCCGAAATTACGATCGAACGTAACGCAATCGCTGATATACTGTGCTGTAGCTTTTGCTCCTACAGATGGCAGAAGGTCGTTCTTAGCTATCTCTATGGCTTTTTCTGCCTCGTCTGTCATCAATGAATGGATGTTGATACTTTTGCTGTTTTCATCTGCCAGCCTGAAGATTTCGTCAAGTGTCAGCATCCGTGTCTGAGCCTGTAAACATGAAATACTTCCTGCAAGCATAGCTGATAAAATAAATACCTTTTTTGTCATTTTTCTCCTTTTACCTGTTATAATACCTATTAATGTAATGCTTCTCCAAGCATCATGGATTGAATAAAAATGTCCTCACAGACCTTTTTTATTTGAATGTGCAAAATTAATTGATTAAATTTGTTCTGAATTTTCAAATTATGCAATAAGATTATCATTTTAAGCCAAAACTTCAGGTTATGAATCAGGAACAGAAAGATTATATTAGTTTACTGAATTCTTCATCGGAAAATGATATTCTGATAAAGAAGACCGGTTGGGAGGAGATTTCCCTTCATGCACACAGTCATGAAAAATATCAGATAATATATACATTGTCCGGCACACTGCATATCCAGATAGACAGCGATTCGTATTTTGTTCCGGAGAAACATATTGCATGGATACCTGGCGATGTGATACATGAGATAAACAGTAATAACCGTCAGGTTTCTCTGGTGATATTTTATTTTTCTCCACTTTGTCAACCTGAGAATATACGTACTTCGTCTTTCTGTATATATAATACCAATTCTGTAATAGGGGAGAATATAAAATATTTGGCTTCGTGTGGCGATTGTATAAAAAGTGAAGATAGGGGCGTGCTGTTTGATTTTGCTATCAGTTTTTTCAATCTTCTGCCTACATTGAGCTATAAAGTGGATTTCCTGTTGAAGACAATGTCAATACCTAATGACCATAGGTTATATCCAGTATTATGCTATATGAGGGAGCATGCTTTCAGAAACTTGAAGATTGAGCAGGTTGCGGCTGAATTTAATGTTTCAGTTAGGAATTTAAGTCGTTTGCTCCATGATTCTGGCATAAGATTTAATTCGTTTATCAACAGACATAGGGTAAACAGGGCGATAGAATTATTTTCGGATGGCGGTAAGACAATGCAGCAGATAGCCTATGAGACAGGATTCAGTACGCCTAATAATTTCAACCGTGTATTTAAGCAAATTACCGGAACTTCGCCAAGTCTGTATGAGAAAGGAGTGACAGACAATAAAAAATCAGCCATAGAGCAATAAATACGCTTTATGGCTGACAGTGAATGTATATTTAAAAATTATCCGTGTCCTGAGTTTATATTAAAGACCTAACTTCTTTGTGACGAATTCTTTTACGAACTCTACAGTTCCGTCTATACCAAGTACTGAAGAGTCAACGCAAAGATGATATGTAGCTGCTGCTCCCCAGGTCTTGTAACTGTAGTAGTTATAATATGAAGAACGTTTCTTATCTGCTTTTTCCATAAGTTCCTCAGCTTCTTCAGCAGATATTTCCAATGTAGCCATAAGGCGTTCTATTCGTGCTTCGGGAGATGATGATATAAATACATTGGCGCATCTTGGATGGTCGCGAAGTATATAGTCCGCACATCTTCCTACGAAAAGACATGATTGCTTTTCAGCCAGTTCCCTGATAACATCGCTCTGTATCTTGAATAGAGAATCATTGCTGAGATATGAATTATATGGATAGGCTCCTTCAGTAAGGAAAGGAAATCTTGAACCGAATAATCCTCCAAGGATGGTTTTTGATGCTTTCTCGTCTGCCTGTTCAAAGAATTCGCGGCAGAGTCCGCTTTCTTTTGATGCCAGGTTTATAAGTTCCTTATCGTAGAAAGCTATATTTAGTTCTTTTGCAAGTTTTTCGCCTATCTCTCTTCCGCCACTACCAAGCTGACGTCCGAGGTTTATTACAAAATTATCTTTCATGGTTGTAAGTTTTTTAGTATGTCTTTCTACAAATATAATTCTTATGAATTAAAAATCAAAATGTATATGTGAGAACTTAAGCACTATGCTTTCTGAATTTGTCAAACTGTCTGTATAGCATAATTGCTGCCAGTACGCTTGCTGCAAGGTCGGATATAGGCATGCTTATCCATACTCCGTGCGATCCGAAGAATATAGGTAGTATGAATAGACATGGTATAAGTATAAGAACCTGGCGGCTCAATGACAGAATTATAGCTTTTCGTGCCATACCTATACTTTGAAAGAAGTTGGATGTAACCATTTGAAAACCTATAATAGGGAAAAACATCACAACTATTCTCAAACCGTTGGCTGAAAGGTTTATTAGTGTTTCATCAGTAGTGAAGGCCGATACGGCAAGTTTTGGGATGAACTCACCTACTATAAATCCAGAAGTTGTTATTATGGTGGCTGCAATAACCGTAAGTTTCATAACATGGTTTACACGGTGGTATTGTTGTGCACCGAAATTATATCCAGCTATTGGTTGCATTCCCTGATTAAGTCCCATGACAATCATTACGAACAGGAATACTATTCTGTTTACTATACCGAATGCCCCTATGGCAAGGTCTCCGTCGTAGAGTTTAAGTCCTTTGTTGATAAGGATAACAATGAAACATGATGCAAGGTTCATAAGGAATGGAGCCATACCTATTCCTATTATATTAGATACTAGATTGCCATGAAGGCGGTAGATACCTCTTTTGAAATGCAGCAGTTCATTTTTGTTGGTAAATATTTTTATTAACCATATCAATGAGATAATCTGAGCTAGTATTGTTGCTATTGCTGCTCCCTTTATACCCATGTTGAAACCATAAATAAACAGAGGGTCGAGTATTGTATTTATGATCACTGTCAGTATGGTTGCTGACATAGCTTTCTGAGGATGGCCAGCAGAACGTAGAACGGAGTTAAGTCCAAGATATAAATGTGTTATGGCATTTCCTAATAGTATGATAACCATATAATCCCGTGCGTATGGAATAGTGGCTTCACTTGCTCCGAAGAAATACAATATTGGATCTAGGAATATTAATGTAATTATTGTAAACACTATACCCATTATTACATTAAGCGAAACAACGTTTCCGAGTATATGTTGGGCTGAAGCATAATCTTTTTGCCCTAATTTAACAGAAACTAGTGTTGATGCACCAACACCGACTAAAGAACCGAAAGCCGCAGCTAGGTTCATCAGTGGAAATGTTATGGCAAGACCGGAAATGGCCATAGGACCTACGCCATGACCGATGAAGATACTGTCCACCATATTGTAGAGCGATGATGCTGTCATGGCTATAATAGCCGGTATGGCATATTGCATAAGAAGTTTACCGATAGGTTCGGTTCCTAGTTCAGTAGCAGTTACTTTTTGTGACATATATTTTCGAAATTTCTTTACACGGTGCAAAGTTAGGATTTTTTATCCTATGCAGTGACAATGTTTGCCAATATAATTGTGCGAAAAATCTGATATCTTTTGGTGCTGACTGTAGTAGGCAATCCTTACCACTACAGTCAGCAATGCTTCCCACTATAGTCGGCAGGGGTGCCGACTATAGTCAGCACCAGAAAATATGCTCATACGTTGTTACCAATAGTATGGTCCGTATCCTTTTATGCCCTCCACTCCAAAGCTTATGGACGAGCTTTCACCTATTTTGAAATTTATCATTCCTCCCAGTTTGTCAGGCGAGAAGTTTGGTAGTGGGTAATAGAGTGGGGAACGCTGAGGCATCAGCGACTTGTTTCCATAACCATATAGTGTTATCCGGTCGTTGAGCTTGAATGCGGCAACTCCAGCTATTCCTACATTTTTATAGTTGATGAATCCCCAGTCCATGTTTGTAGCGTATAGTCCTGCAGCTACGCTGAATCTGTTGTTTATGGGCACAGCATACATAAATGCCGCATCCTGTCCGAATCCTACTCCTGATGGGGCGTATTTTGATGGACTGAATGTGACATGCATACCAAGAGAAGCGTTGAAACCTTTGTGGAGTTCCCAATTGGCATAGCTGTAAGAAAATGGACTTATCCCGTACATACCGAACGAGGGGTACATTCCGGCTTGCATTATTGGTGCTACAAGTGGTGTACTCAACGAGTCTGTATTGCTAATGGATATTTGCTTTTGTTTGATGTTGTACGCAGAATCCTGTTTTACGCTTATAGACTCTGATTCATTATTCTGTGCTACGCCATATAATGGTAACGAAATAAATAATATTATAAGGTATATATAATTCATCGTATATGTATGAGTTTCTATATTATTATAAATTATGTGTTTGTGTCTGTTTCTTCTTTTTAGTACTCAAAACTACTGCCTCCAAGGAATTCTCTTAACAATGATGTAGGAGGCAATTCCGTGTCACGAATAGAGACAAAATAGCTTAAGAAGTGCAGTAACCTGTGTGCTTCCGAATATTCTGGACAGTTGTTCGGAACTTTTCTCAAGATAGGTTCAATATGGTCTTTGATTACTGCAAGTTCAAACAATAGGGCTGAATTGAACATGGCATCGGCATTTTCCTGATAAGGGAAAATCCATTTTTCTTCACCAGCCCGCACGCTAGGCCAACGGGATATTGTGGCTTCTGCCGAGCTTCCTCTGTATTTATAGTCGCGAATTATTCGGCGTAACAATCTGTTGTCTGTGGTCGGTATATAATTATGCTTGTCCAGTAATATTGTTGTAAGTGCAGATACATAAATCTTATATTTGTTGTCGGCAGGAATATTTGGTGTCAGTTCGGGGTTTAAGGCATGTATTCCCTCAAGGATTAGAATCATATTGTCTTCCAATCTGAATTTCGTACCGCTGCTTTCTCTCATTCCGCTTGTGAAATTGAATTTAGGAAGTTCCACTTCACCTCCTTCAAGTAGTGTGTCAAGCTGTTTCTTGAAGAACGGAAGGTCTACCGCATAAAGTGATTCAAAATCATGGTTACCGTTTTCGTCAAGTGGAGTGTTGTCTCTGTTCACGAAATAATCATCCAGTGATATAGGATATGGTTTCAGTCCGTTTGTCATCAGCTGGATGCTTAGTCGCTTGCTGAATGTGGTCTTTCCGGAAGACGAAGGTCCTGAAATCAGAATTATCTTTATTCTGTTCTCTCCGGTCTGACGGGCAGATATTTCATCTGCTATTTTTACGATTTTCCTTTCCTGAAGTGCTTCGGACACATTGATGAGGTCTATTGCATGACCTTCATTGCAGGCTATGTTGAAATCTCCTACTGTACTTATTCCAAGAATTCCATTCCAACGGTGATGCTCCTGGAAAACTTCAAGCATCTTTTCCTGTTTGATAAGTTCTTCTATTTTATCAGGATTATTCTTATTGGGTATCTGTAGCAGTAACCCGTCATAATATTTCACTATATCGAACTTTTTGATGTATCCTGTGCTTGGTACAAGGCTGCTATAGTAGCAATCCAATGTATCACCAAGCTTATAGTAGAATGAATATAGCTGTCCAGAAGTTGACAGAAGTTTTACCTTGTCAGTCATACCTCTTTCCTGGAATATCTTTATTACATCTTCTGTCCGTTGCTCGTATCGTGTTATGGGTAAATCTTCGTTAATTATTTCCTGCATTCTTTTCTTAATACGTGATACATCGTCCAGCCCGATAGTTCTGTCAATATGAAGTTTGCAGAAATATCCTTTTGAGACCGGATGTTCAAGAGATATTGTTCCACTGGGGTACAGGTCATCAACAGCCTTTACAAGAATGAAACATAGCGAACGTACGTATGTTCTCATTCCAGATGCACTGGTGATATCAAGGTATTCGATATCCTTGTTGTAGTATACTCTGAAGTTAAGATTTTCAACTTTATTGTTTACTTTGGCGCTTACCGGACCGTAAGGCATGTTCAAGCCAAGTTGATTATAAATCTCTATAAGAGAAGTTCCTTCTGGGAATTCTCTTGTTTCTTTATTATTTTTGCAATATATTTGTAACATAATTGTAATATGTATTACTAATTGGATTAACTGGCAGTCAATTTACTCAATTATATTCAGATTGTCTATATCTTACCTAAATAATAACAGATGGAATATTCTTTTTATGATTTTTTAAAGTTGCTTGGCTCTCTCGCTTTGTTCCTTTATGGAATGAAAATAATGAGCGAAGGTTTACAGAAGTTTGCGGGCGACCGTCTGCGAAGTATTTTAACGGCGATGACAACCAACCGTGTAACAGGAGTCTTGACTGGTATGCTTATAACGGCATTGATACAGTCTTCTTCGGCTACCACAGTTATGGTTGTCAGTTTTGTAAATGCCGGTCTTCTCGAACTGGCTCAGTCTATAGGTGTAATTATGGGTGCCAATATAGGTACTACGGTTACTGCCTGGATAATATCTGCGTTAGGTTTTAAAGTAGATATATCTGCTTTTTCACTTCCTTTGCTGGCATTCGGTATTCCTTTGCTGTTTTCTCAGAAAAGTTCTCGCAAGTCGGTTGGTGAGTTTATTTTTGGATTTGCATTTTTGTTTATGGGACTCAACCTCTTGAAAACAAATGCGCCGGATTTGAGCCATAATCCTGATATGCTGGCTTTTGTGCAGAATTATACTGATATGGGCTTCATCTCTGTACTGTTGTTTGTTCTGATAGGTACTATACTTACAATGATAGTTCAGGCTTCGGCTGCAACAATGGCTATAACATTGATTATGTGTGCCAACGGCTGGATTAGTTTCGAACTTGGAGCAGCTTTGGTGCTTGGTGAAAATATAGGTACTACAATAACTGCAAATCTGGCTGCTTTGACTGCAAATACGCAGGCCAGGAGGGCAGCTATGGCACATTTGATGTTTAATATATTTGGTGTTGTTTGGGTGTTGATATTGTTCAGACCGTTTCTTTCAATGGTGGAATGGATAGTATCTGATTTTATGAATGTGTCTGAGGCTGGAGGTGTAGCCGTATCATTCAAACTATCAGCATTCCATACATGTTTTAATATATGTAATGTGCTTATACTTATATGGTTTGTTAATTTTATAGAGAAAACTGTTTGTAGGATTATTCCTCAAAAGGAGCAGGAAGAAGAATATCGTTTGCAGTTCATTTCCGGAGGTATGTTATCCACTGCCGAATTGTCTATTCTTCAGGCTAGAAAAGAAATCAATCTTTTTGCAGAACGTATTCAGCGTATGTTCGGTATGGTACGCGACTTGTTGCATGTCAAAAATGAATCGGAATTCAACAAACTGTTCAGCCGAATAGAAAAATACGAGAATATAAGTGACAACATGGAGCTTGAGATAGCAAAATATCTTAATCAGGTGTCTGAAGGAAGATTGAGTTCCGAAAGTAAGGTGCAGATAAGGGGGATGCTCCGTGAAGTTACGGAAATAGAAAGTATTGGTGACAGCTGTTATAATATTGCACGTACTATTAACCGTAAGAATCGTGGCAATGATGACTTTACTGCTGCACAGTATGACCATATACATCAGATGATGAATCTTACTGATCAGGCTTTGTCGCAGATGATAAAACTGGTTGAAGATACACACCACACGGTAGATGTTAATTGTTCATTCAATCTGGAAAATGAGATAAACAATTATAGAAACAGATTGAAGGGTCAGAATGTGGTTGACGTTAATAATAAAGAGTATGATTATCAGATGGGTGTTCATTACATGGATATTATAGCCGAGTGTGAAAAGCTGGGTGACTATGTTGTGAATGTTGTTGAGGCACACACTGACATTAAGGAGAAGAAAGCTTGATAAATGGGTATAAAAAATCCGGTAGAAAAATCATCTACCGGATTTTTTTATATGTCAGTTGTAGAAATAAATTATTTCTCAATGCTGATAAGTTCAACTTCGAAAATCAAAGTAGAGAAAGGTTTGATTTTACCAGCTTCACGAGAACCATAACCAAGTTCCTGTGGAATATAAAGTTCCCATTTTGAACCTACAGGCATCATAGTAAGAGCTTCTGTCCAACCCTTGATAACCTGATCTGCACGGAATGTAGTAGGTTCTTTACGTTCGTATGAGCTGTCGAATTCAGTACCGTCAATCATTGTTCCTTTATAGTGAACTTTCACGCGAGAAGTTTTAGTAGGGATTTCACCTTTACCTTCTTTGATTATTCTGTACTGAAGTCCGCTTTCAGTAACCTTGATACCATCTTTGCTCTTGTTGTTGGCAAGGAATTCTTCGTTTTCCTTCTTGTATTCTCCATATTTTGCTTCAAGAGCTTTAGTCTTTATTTCCTCTGATTTAGTGCGTACATAAATAGAAGCAGAATCAGCGCTTACGAGGCTGTTTTCTTCAACTGCAGCAATGAAACCGGCAAGGAAATTTTCTTTGCTCATTGTTGTTGTAGAATCACCTGCAAATAGCTGGTTGTTGATAGCTTCGTACATATCACCGCTAACCTGCTGTCCAATCTGCATACCTGCCATATAAGCCTTTTCTTTGTCAGAAGTATTTTTCATACCTTCCTTTATACCTCTGATAAAGTCTGCCATATAAGTAGTGTCAACACCAAGACGACCTACAACATAATCTTTTAAACCTTGAGAATTGCTTACTCCCACCATATATGAAAGAGTGTCAACGTCACTTTTCATGTTTGCTTTAGGAGCACCGCTTTGACCGCATGAAGCAAGTCCTGCTGCAGCAGCCAATACCATTAAAGCTGTACCTTTTTTCATTTTTGATTCTAATAATTTTAAGATATTAATTTTTTTTAGTTGTTTGATTTTCCATTAGAGAACCTCGATGAGTTCAACCTCAAAGATTAATGTACTGTGAGGAGGAATCATTTCGCCTGCTCCGTGAGCACCGTAACCTAGTTCAGAAGGGATGTAGAGTTTCCATTTAGCACCTTCAGACATGAGCTGCAATGCTTCTACCCATCCAGGAATAACCTGATTTACACCGAACACTGCAGGTTCGCCGCGTTTGATAGAACTATCGAACATAGTACCGTCAATAAGTGTTCCTTCGTAGTGGCAGCGTACACGATCTGTTGCTTTAGGTTTCTTTCCGTTGCCTTCAGTGATAACTTCATACTGAAGTCCGCTAGGAAGTGTCACGATATTTTCTTTTTTCTTGTTTTCTTCTAGGAAAGCTTTTCCTTTTTCTATATTTTCTGAATTTACCTTTTCTTCAAGTTCAGTGAAAAACTTGTTTACTATTTCGCGGGCTTCATCGTGAGTGATAGCTGTTTTGTTTCCTTCAAGCACATCCTTGATAGCCTGTGCGAAATCTTCTACCTGAATGTTGCGGGCACCCATGCTCCACAAGTTTTGGCCAATTCCAAGACCAATGGCATAACTGAATTTATCCATGAATTTTATTATATATTATTATATTAATTTATTCGGTTGGCAAAGGTATCTTTTTTCTTTGAAACAGAGGTGTTTTGATTGATAATTTTTCTTATTTTTGTAACGATAACGTATAAATAGTACATATTATCATGAAAAAAATAGTAGTATTGACAGGTGCAGGCATGAGTGCGGAAAGCGGTATAAGTACTTTCCGTGATTCAGGAGGACTTTGGGAGAAATATCCTGTAGAACAAGTTGCCACTCCTGAAGGATATGCTGCAAATCCTAAACTTGTCATTGATTTTTATAATGAGAGGCGTAAACAACTGTTGAATGTAGAACCTAATATGGGACATCGCATTCTGGCAGAACTTGAGAAATATTTCGATGTTACTGTTGTGACACAGAATGTCGACAATCTGCATGAACGCGCTGGAAGTAAAAATGTTATTCACTTGCATGGTGAGTTAACTAAGGTTACATCAAGCCGTGAGCCTAATAATCCTGAATATATCAAGGAACTATCTTCTGAATGTTATGATGTGAAAATTGGCGACTTGGCCGATGACGGTTCGCAGCTACGTCCTTTTATAGTGTGGTTTGGTGAAGCTGTTCCTATGATAGAAACAGCTATCGATTATGTGGAGAAGGCGGATATATTTGTTATTATTGGAACTTCGATGAATGTATATCCGGCTGCAGGATTGCTGAATTATGTAGGTGGTAATGTACCTGTTTATCTCATTGATCCAAATCCTGTCAACATTTCTTCTAACCGTAAAATTCATGTAATATCAAAAGGAGCGTCAGAAGGTATGGAAAATTTGAGAAAAATATTGCTCGATAGATTATGATGTGAACAATTTTATATTTACATTTGTTCTGTAATTAAAATTGAAACAATAGACTAACATTTATTTTAAATTAGAAAGCATTATGAAAAAGTACATTTGCACAGTTTGTGATTGGGTTTATGATCCGGAAACAGGTGATCCAGATAGCGGAATAGCTCCAGGAACAGCATTCGAAGATATCCCTGAAGATTGGGTTTGTCCTGTATGCGGAGTTGGTAAGGAAGATTTCCAGGTCGTAGAAGAATAAGACTTATAATCCAATAATGATATAAATCTCCATATCACCTTTTCAAGGTAGATATGGAGATTTTTTTGTTTGAATCTAATCTTTTCTTATCTTTACAGCCGTAAAATTAAAAATAATAATTTTTTGAGGAGACTTTTATACATATATGTTCTTGTTCTTTGGGGAATTATACTCTCCATTGTAGTACCATGTACATCTGTTAACAACACAGAGGGAAATATTGTTGTTGATGTAGCTGATGTCGATACTAAGGAGTACCAGTATACGTATAAGATTCTTTTGTCCGACTATGATGATAGTCGCTCAGAAATGTTGGTCACTGACGTGAGTCAGTTGGGTAGTCTGGCATTGAATATCCGTGTAATGGTTAAACTGACTGCCAGGCAGATATACAACACCTCTGTGTTATGGGCAAAATATGCAGTTCGTATGATAGCTGAATATATTCAGCATCAGAGTTTTATAAATGAGTTATTAAATTCAAACAAGTTTCGTGTTGGCATGACTGGTAGCCATGTCAGGTATCTGTATCAGTTGTGCCGTATTGTTATTTAGTCCGTTAATTTGTCTTTTTATTGTGTGTATGGGAATGTATCTTACAATCCCATAACTAGGCTTTTGCCTTATCGTTTTTTATTATTGGTAAGTATTTATTTAAAAAGAAAAACAGACAAATTATAATTATGGACTCAAATTCATTGTTTACAAATATTCATGAACATGTTTCGCGCCGTACAGATGTACGTTCTATTATCTTTTCCGTTATATTGATATTGATAGGTGGAATAGCTTTTTATTTTTCAATAATTGAAGAAAACGAATCATCTTCATTAAGTATGCTCGTAATGACGATTGGAGCAGCGTGTCTTTTGCTTGGAGTGTTCCGCTTGTTTTGGAAAAGCCACAGTTGGTTCTATACACCGACCGACAGCCGTATATCTGTGAAGAGTGAGTTTTATGAAGCTGCAGATTTCCGCAGTTTGAAATCGGTTTTGGAGAGTTCTGATTTTTCTGGAGAGAAGACTGTTAAAAGTGGTAATACCGGAGGAATAAGAATGGATTATATGTACTCTCGTGACAGAAAATTTGCAGCAGTTCAGTTGTATCAGTTCTCGTCTTATATCTATCAGCCTGTCACTGATGTTTATTATTATAAGGATATGGTAGCAGATGAGTTTATCTGTTGTGCTGAAAAGAAAATGTTCTGATATATAACTGTTCAATAAAAATGCACTTATGTTTTTAAAAGGAAATACTTTTGTAATATTATAAGCTTAAAACTTTAAAAAATAAGAATGAGGCTGTTTTTAAATGAAACGGTCTCATTTTTGTTTTTTGTTATATAAGTATATGTGATATTTTTTATATATTTGTAATACTTTTAATCTTTAAATACTATATGTTACAACACTATAAAAAATATATATTTATAATAGTTTTATACTTATTCTGTGTAAAAGCGAACGCATTGTCAAACTTTTTCCAAAATCATAGTTTTTATTTCATAAACGAAGAAAATGGTCTTTCCAATAATTGCATCAATTTTATCTTTAAAGATTCTGCAGGATATATATGGCTTGCTACCAACAATGGAATATCACGATACGATGGATATCAGTTTTTAAACTTCACTACACATACTACTCCTATATCATTGAAAAGTAATTATGTGAACTGTATTTCTGAAGACAGATTTGGCAGGTTATGGGTGGCCACAGAAGAAGGCCTTACGATTATCTCGTCAAGTCGTATGGAAGTTGTAAAACTGAAGTTGGACAAGGTTGAAGACGGTCGGCTGTTTGAATCGTACGTCCAGACTATATATTCGGACAGAAACGGAAACATGTGGGTAGCGTCATGTAATAATCTGTGGTGTTTGAAGTTCAATAATATGGGGCGAATATCGGAATGCTTTTCAATGCCTTTCGTCACCCGGACTGATATATATTCCATTATTGATTTCGGTGATGGAGTATGTGCTGGTCTTGACGATATGGTCTATAGGATAGAGCCCGGTGAGAACGGAAGGCTGAGAGTGGAATCTCTATCGGATAATATATCGTCGTTTAGTGATGACTGGAGAATTCTTTGCTTGTGTCAGGACAAGGACCTGCTTTGGATAGGGACGAACAGAGGGTTGTTCAAGTATGACACGAAGAGAGATACAGTGAAAAGATACAGATATTCCAACCACAAGCCGGACATGCTGAGTCAAGCATACATAACTGATGTTGAAGTGACTGCTAGCGGATCAGTCCTAGTATCTACACTGAACGGGCTGAATGTGTACGACAGGGAGAAAGACTGTTTTAATTATGTTCGGCAGAATTATAGAAATCCTTCGGAGGGAGTGAGCTGTAATAGGATAAATACCCTGTTCTGTGATGGAGATGATATTTGGGTGGGAACACAGATGGACGGAGTGAATATATTGGTTCCAGATGTAGTTCATACACGTGTCTGGAAGTATAATTATTCGGCAGAGGGAACTAATAACAGGGGACCGAACGCAGTGAACGGGATAGCTGAAGATAGAGAAGGTAATATCTGGCTTGCCACTGTTGATGGTGGTGTGAATAGGATGACGCCTGATGGAAAGTGCTTTGAAAACTTCATGTTCGAACATACAAACGAAGAGTCTATCAGTAACAATGCAGTGAGTGGTATTCTTATAGACTCACAAAACCATCTGTGGGCATATACGTGGGGAGTGGGGATAAATGAACTTGATCTGAATGTGGATGGAAACAGAACTTTTATACGCCATGAGAGGGAAGACCGCATGGGGTTGGAGAGCGATTTCTTAGGATCTGCGGCAGAGGACAGTCTGAACGATGGAATATGGTTTGGTTCAACTCGTGGATTACACTTTTATGACAGGCGTACGTGTCATTTCGTGAGGATTTTGTTCAGTGGGATAGATAATGACTTTAAAGAGGTAAGGGCGATGATGGTTGACGACAGAGACAGGCTGTGGTGGGGAACTTCAGCAGGTGTATTCGTACTGAGTTTGTCATCGTTTGACAAAGAAAATGGTAAAATTGAATATAATTATATGAGATATAAACTGACTGAGCCTGGGTCGCACCAGATAGAGAAAATAAACTGTGTGATGCAGGACAGCAGTGGGCGTATATGGCTTGGTTCGGAAGGAAATGGGTTATATATGTTGAAGGATGAGGATGTTGAAGGTTTCGAGTTTGTGAACTACGACATTACGGATGGGCTGTCCGGAAATACGGTTATAGGTATGGTGGAAGATGCAGACGGGGTGATTTGGATGTCTACAAACAGAGGTATATCGTCGTTGAGCCTTGAGAATGGTGTAGAGGTGTTTGCCAGTTTTACCCGCGAAGATGGGCTGCCAGACAACAGGTTCAATTGGAATGCATATCATTATTCGTTAAAGAATAATCTTTTGTATTTCGGTATGATGAACGAGCTTATAGCTTTTTCTCCTTTCAGCTTGTCTCAAGATAAGGAAATCCGAAAGCCAGTTATTACGTCGTGGAGGGTGGCAGGCGGACCTGTCTATTCCCTTCCGGACAGGACAAAGACTGACGATTATAATCGTCCGGAGGCGAAATTGCATGCCAGCGACAGAGGGCTTATTATTACTTTTTCTACGCTTGATTATGCTAACTCGCACAGAATAAAGTATTCATATAGACTTATGGGATATGATGATGAATGGGTGGAGACTTCTCATGGAGGGTGTGAGGCTAGATATAGCTTTCTTCCCGACGGAGAGTATTTATTTCAGCTCAGGGCGACTGATGAGAGAGGACGTTGGGTGAATGGTATTACGGAAATGAGAGTTGTGGTGGCTCCTTATTTTTACAGATCGTGGTGGTTCTATGTGATTTTGCTTGTAATAGCTTTGGGGATGGTGAAGTATATCTATAAAGTAAAGACAGAGATGTATAGGAAGCAGAAGAGGGAACTTGAGCAACAGGTAGCAGAGAGAACTTCTGAACTGAATGCCAAGAACAGGAGCCTGACAGAGATGGCGTTAAAGGTAGAAGAAGCTACGGAGGAGAAAATGTCTTTCTTTACGAGCGTTACGCATGAGTTCCGTACTCCGGTAACACTGATAGACGGGCCTTTGAAGATAGCTCTTGGGATGACGTGTCAGGCAGATGTGAGAGAACAGCTGGAAATAGCCTCAAGAAATGCAGATACACTTATGAAATTAGTAAACGAACTGTTGGATTTTAGGAAGTTCGATGCTGACAGCTTTGTGCTGGTGAAAAGGGACACTGACTTTGTGGACTTCGTTAAGAAGTTGATTGTGCCTTTCGAGGTGTTTGCAGCCGAAAGGAATATCAGGATAGAAGCATTCTATAGGATGAACTTCCGCCATAGAATGTTCGATGGGGAGTGTTTGCGTAAGGTTATTGTGAATCTGCTGTCGAACGCTGTGAAATTTACTCCTCCCGGCGGGAAGGTGTCGGTTTATGTATTTTCGGTTGCTGATGATAGTATCCCAAGTGCTACAAAGGGAGATAGTGTGTGGGTGGATGTGCGCGATTCGGGATGCGGTATCGATCCTAACGATACAGAACTTATTTTCCAAAGGTTCTATCAGTCGCGTTCCGAGGGAAGAAGTGCAGCGGGCGGTTTCGGTATAGGTCTGTATCTTTGTCGTAGGATTGTGGAGATGCACGGTGGAAAAATATGTGCTGGAAATAACAGGAAAGAGGGTGCATTTGTCAGAGTAATGCTTCCTTTGGAACGAGGAAATGATGAATTGGCAGAGGTAACGTCTGATATAATTGCTTCTTCTTCCGCTGCTGCCGACGTTGCATCAGTCGGAACAAAGGATACAGTCTTGCTAGTGGACGATGTGAAGGATATGAGGCTATATCTATATACAATACTTTCGGCAGAATATAATGTACTACAGGCTTCGGACGGCAAGGAGGCACTTGAAATTTTGGCTTGCAATAAGGTGGATTTAGTAATAAGTGACCTTATGATGCCGGTAATGGATGGAAACGAACTTTCCAGACGAATAAAGTCTGACGTAGCTACATCGCATATTCCTTTGCTATTGCTGACAGCCATCAAGTCGGACAAACAGGAGAAACTGAGTCTGGAGATAGGTGTAGACGATTATTTATGTAAGCCTTTCGACAGCGATATACTGCTTCTGAAAGTACGGAACATACTGGCGTACAGGCGGCAGGTGAGAAAACGTTTTGCCTCGGGCATGGAAGTGGAGTCGCTCGATCTGAAAATAGAATCTAAGGACAATGTGTTTATGCGTACGGCCATGGAACTTATGAAGGCTCATTATATGGATTCGGAGTATGGTGTCGATGCTTTCGTCAGAGACATGGGTTACAGCAAGACATTGGTTAACTCGAAATTGCATGCCATAGCTGGAATGGCGATAGGGCAGTTTATGAAAGAATTCAGGCTTAATCAGGCGCGGTCTTATATATCAGTGGCGGAACAGACGGTTACGGTGGCAGATGTGGCATATGCTGTAGGATTTAACGATCCGAAGTATTTCACGAAATGTTTTAAAGAATTGTTTGGAGTACTTCCTAGCGAGCTTATGAAGTACAAGGAAGGGTGATAAACTATTCTCCTCCATTTTTGAACTATTTTCTACCTTATATTTCCATAAATTGGATACGTTTGCGTAAATCAAAAATCTAAAATACATTATGAAACGCATCGTATCCATATTTTGTATATTCTCTATATCCATATCCACTGGCTGGAGTAATCCGATTAAGGATATGCTGGAGAGAATAGATAAAGGTGCTTCTGTCAAGTTTAAAATAGAAAAGACAGACGCACCGAAGGATTTCTTCGAACTTGAATCCCATAACGGAAAAATTGTAGTCAGGGGCAATACATATATTAATATAGCTACGGGAATAAACTGGTATCTGAAGTATTATGCCGGAATTAATCTCACCTGGAACAATATGAAGGCAGATTTACCTGATGTACTTCCTCCGGTAAAGGTTAAGGAACGCCGCGAGACGGACGCAAAATTGAGATATGATTTTAATTACTGTACTTATTCTTATACCATGGCATTTTGGGATTGGGAACGTTGGCAGACTGAAATAGACTGGATGGCGCTCCACGGTATAAATCTTCCTTTGGCTGCAGTAGGTCAGGAGTGTGTTTGGCGAAACATGTTGCTGAAACTTGGATATACCAGTGAGGAAGTAAACAAATTTATTGCCGGTCCGGCCTTCCTTGCATGGTGGGCAATGAATAATCTTGAAGGTTGGGGAGGTCCGAATCCTGACAGCTGGTATAAGCAACAAGAAGAACTTCAGAAAAAAATATTGAAAAGAATGCGTGAGTTCGGAATTGAGCCGGTTCTACCGGGATATTCCGGAATGCTTCCTCATGACGCAGGTACGAAGCTTGGAGTCAATGTGGCAGAACCTGAATTGTGGAACGGATTTACACGTCCTTCGTTCCTGCTTCCTACAGATGAACGTTTCGCGGAAATAGCTTCTCTTTATTATAAGGAACTCACAAAGTTGTTTGGCCGTGCGAATTATTATTCCATGGACCCTTTTCATGAATGCGAGAATGCGGGTGATATAGACTTCGACGCTGCAGGACAGGCTGTGATGAAAGCCATGAAGGAGGTGAATCCTAAGGCAGTATGGGTAGTTCAGGGATGGACTGAGAATCCACGTCCGGAGATGATGAATGATCTGAAGACGGGCGACCTATTGATAGCGGATCTATTCAGTGAATGTCGTCCTATGTGGGGTATTCCTTCTATCTGGAAGCGTGACGAGGGATACGGACATCATGAATGGCTTTTCTGCATGTTGGAGAATTTCGGCGGAAATGTGGGGCTTCACGGACGTATGGATCAGCTGATAAACAATTATTATCTGACAAAGAATAACCCTCTGGCAAAGCATCTGAAGGGTATTGGTTTGACAATGGAAGGCAGCGAGAATAATCCTGTGATGTTCGAATTGATGTGCGAATTGCCATGGCGTCCTGAAAAATTCACAAAAGAAGAATGGCTTGACGGTTATGTAAAGGCAAGATATGGTTCGGATGACAAGACTATACGTGCAGCTTGGGCTATTCTGGCGGACGGAATATACAATTGTCCTTTCGGTAATAACCAGCAGGGACCTCACGAATCGATATTCTGCGGACGTCCGGGGCTGAACAATTTCCAGGCTTCAAGCTGGTCGAAGATGCAGAATTATTATGACCCTACATCTACGGAGGAGGCGGCAAGGCTGATGCTGTCCGTGGCGGACAAATACAGAGGAAACAATAACTTTGAGTATGACCTTATAGATATCGTACGTCAGTCATTGTCTGACAGGGGCAGGATAATTTACAATCAGACTATAGCCGATTTCAAGAGTTTTGACAGGAAGAGTTTCAAGGCTCACTCACAGGAATTCCTGGATATATTGCTTGCTCAGGACGAACTGCTGGCCACAAGGCCGGAGTTCAAGGTGGGACGATGGATAGAGCAGGCCAGGAACAAAGGAGTGACCGATGATGAAAAGCGTCTTTATGAGTGGAATGCTCGTGTCCAGATTACTACATGGGGCAACAGAACGTGTGCCGATGATGGCGGTCTTCGTGACTATGCCCACAAGGAATGGAACGGTATACTGAAGGATTTCTATTACAAACGTTGGAGCGAGTACTGGAAGACTCTGCAGGATGTGCTCGACGGAAAGCCTGAGGTGAAGCTGGACTATTATGCGATGGAGGAGCCGTGGACGCTGGCGGACAATCATTATTCTTCAGTGGCCAAAGGTGACTGTATAGATGTGGCGAAAGATGTTTTCAATAGGGTGTTCGGCAAATAATACTTTATAACATTTTACTTTAAAACTGATAATCATGAAACGTTTGATGTCATTGGATATTCTGAGGGGTATTACCGTTTGCGGTATGATTCTCGTGAATAACGCGGGAGGCAGATACTCTTATGCCCCATTGCGTCATTCGGTGTGGAACGGCCTGACACCATGCGATCTTGTGTTTCCTTTTTTCCTTTTCATGGTGGGTATATCTACTTATATATCGCTGAGGAAATTCGATTTCAGACCATCCGGTGAGGTGATAAGGAAAATATTCCGCCGTATGTTTCTGATTATACTTATCGGCATCGGCATAGGATGGTTTGGACATGTGTGCGGAGGTGATTTTCTGCCTGCGGATAGCCTACGCATTCCGGGTGTACTTCAGCGTATCGGGCTGTGCTACGGAGTGGTGTCGCTGATGGTGGTATATGTTAATCACAGGTATATCCCGTGGATTGCTGGAGGAATATTGGCTATGTATTCCGTATTGCTCCTGACTTGCAACGGTTATAGCTGCGACGACACTAATTTTATAGCCATAGCGGATAGGGAGGTATTCGGACAGGCTCATCTTTATACCAAAAGTCCTATTGATCCTGAAGGCCTGGTGGGAAGTATTTCGGCCATAGCCCATACGCTAATAGGCTTTATGTGTGGAAAAATCTTGCTTGAGAATATTCCTATTAGTAAGAAATTGTTGTATATGATGGTTGCTGCTGTTGTGATGTTGCTTTTAGGCTATGCGCTTTCCGGATGGATGCCAATAAACAAGAGGGTGTGGTCGACAACCTACGTGCTTGTCACCTGCGGATGGGCGTCAGTGCTTCTGGCTGCTCTGATTTATATAATAGACGTAAGGCTACTGAACAAGGGATGGACATTCTTCCTGGTTTTCGGGATGAACCCTCTGTTTCTATATGTTCTGAGCGAGATTCTGGCTATAGTGCTTTCGCATAGCGGGATGAAGCCGGCGATATATTCGCTGCTGGTTTCGCTGATACCGGACGAGTATCTGGCTTCGCTGGCGTATTCGATTATATACTGTCTGATTATGGCGCTGACAGGCTTTATACTCTGGAAGAAGAAAATCTTTATCAAGATATGAATCTTTAATCTTTTATTTTAATCTTTTAAAATCTAATTTTATGCTTAATGTACAATTGAAAAATGCGGGATTAAGGCCATTCGCACTGTTTATGGCTCTTTTTCTGATGAATGTCTCATGGGCATTTGCGCAGCTGACTGTTACGGGAAACGTACGGAGTACGAACGGTGAACCTCTGACAGGGGTGAACGTGGTGGAAAAAGGTACTACCAACGGTACAGTGACAAATCTGGATGGTAATTTTACTCTTCAGGTGGAAAAAGGCAAGACACTTTTGTTCTCGTATGTAGGTTTTCATACCAGAGAAGTGGTTGTGAACTCTTCGACACTGAATGTTACAATGAAAGAGGATGCCGAAGCTTTGGAAGAAATCGTGGTAATCGGTTACGGTAGCATGCAGCGCAAGGATGTGACCAGTTCCATCACTACCGTGAAGGCTGAGGATCTGAATGTGGGTGTTGTTACCACTCCGGCACAGATGTTGCAGGGTAAGGTTCCTGGACTGACAATTGCCAATACGAGCGACCCTAACGGTTCGGCTTCAATCTCTTTGCGCGGTGCTTCATCATTGCGTAGCGGCGAGGCTATGGAGCCGTACTACGTGGTGGACGGTATTCCGGGTGTGAGCATCTCGCTAGTGGCTCCGGAGGATATAGAGAGCATAGACGTGCTGCGCGATGCGTCGGCCACTGCTATCTACGGTTCGAAGGCTGCCAACGGTGTGATCATCATCACTACGAAGCAGGGTAACAAGGACGGAAGGACAAGTGTGAACTACAGCGGATATGTGGCATGGGACAAGTCTATGAATACGCTCGACATGATGGATGCCAACGAACTACTTTCTTTTGCAAAGCGTGGCGGATATGACCTTTCTCCTTATTATGACGTGAACAATCCTGCGAACACCAACTGGCAGAATGAGGTGCTCCGTACGGGATTCAGCCACAATCATAATGTATCGATAAGCGGTGGAAACAAGAAGACATCTTATAGCGCGTCTATCAACTTTCTGGAACGCGAAGGTGCGATAAGGGGTACGGATACTGACCGTCTGACTGCACGCTCGTTTCTGCAGACAAAGGCGCTGAACGACCGACTGGACTTGTCGTTCAGCCTTAATGCGAGTATCCGCAACAGCTCTACAGGTCCTACAGGAGGCACCGGACAGAGTGTGCTCGATGCGATGTATTACTACAGCCCGCTGGTGCCTGTGAGAAACGAGGACGGAAGTTGGTACAGCAACCTGCAGATTTCGCAGAACTTCAATCCGGTGGCTATGATTAACGAGGACCGTTACAATACGAAGGAAAAACTCCTGCAGGGAGTGGCAAAGGCTACGCTTCATATCATCGACGGACTGGACTGGAACATGAACCTGTCTTACCAGAACCAGCAGTTTATCTACAGTAATTATAACAGCACACAGACTCAGCTTCCTAGCGTAGCTTCTCGTCATGGACAGGCTGACCGCAGCACTGCCGAGAACATCCGAAAGCAGATGGAGACTTATTTAAACTGGGATCATACTTTTGCCGATGCACACAAGGTTGGTGTTATGTTGGGATATTCATGGGAACAGGCTGACAATAACGATGGTTTCGGACTGAAGGTGTACAACTTCTATGATGATGAACTGGGCTATCACAATATAGGTATGGCCAACAATATCGATATCAACGATGTGATAAGTAACAATCTTTCCACACTGCGTATGATTTCATTTTACGGACGTGTGAATTACAGCTTCAATAGCAAATATCTGTTTCAGGCAACTGTACGTCGCGACGGCTCGTCAGCGTTTGGTGTAAATAACCGCTGGGCTACATTCCCTTCTGTATCTGCCGCATGGCGCATCACCGAAGAGGAATTCATGAAAGATCAGAATGTGTTCGACGATCTGAAACTCCGTGTAGGTTACGGTGTAAGCGGTAACTCGCTTGGTTTCGATGCATTTTATTCACGTCAGGTATATGGTTTTACTCACTGGTTCACATATGTAGATCCTGCAACAGGCACTACTTCAGATTACAGGGCTCTTGGTGCTACACGTAACTCAAATCCTGATTTGAAATGGGAAAGTACAGGAATGTTTAATATAGGTTTGGACTTTGGTTTCCTGAACAACAGATTAACCGGTACTATTGAATACTATGACAAGCGTACCAAAGATCTGATATATGACTATCCTGTATCTACAAACCGCTATCCGTACGGTTGGATGACTGCCAATGTGGGTGATATCAGCAACAAAGGTATCGAGATTACAATCAATGCAATCCCTGTGCAGACACGTAACTTCACATGGAGCACAAGTATCAATCTCTCGCACAACAAGAATGTGGTGGAGAAATTGTCAAATGAAACTTATTCTGTAGACTATATCGACCAGGCTAATCCTGATGTGGGCGGTTACACCAGCACAAACGTACAGCGTATAATGGAAGGTTCTCCTATCGGTCAGTTCTATCTTTGGGAATGGGCAGGATATGACGAAAATGGAAACTCGGTGTTCAACGATTATGATGAAAACGGAAACCTAGTGGGAACAACAGATGCTCCGGATGATACAGACCGCAGAAAGGCAGGCTCGGCACAGCCGAAACTTACTTATGGGTGGAACAATGATTTTACATGGAAAAACTGGACATTGAACCTCTTCTTCCAGGGAGTGGCAGGAAACAAGATTTTTAATGCTACACGCTGCTACTATAACAACGTAGGTCTGGTGGCAAATGGCAAGAACATTCTGAGCGAGGCTGCTTCTGAACAGAATGCCAACGACTCACGTGCTCATGCTCCTTCTGACAGATATCTGGAAAACGGCTCATACTTCCGTCTGTCGACACTGACTTTGGGATATAACTTCGGCAGAATAGGCAATTGGGTCAATAATATCCGCCTGTATGCTACTTGCAACAACGTGTTCACAATCACGAAGTATAAAGGCGTTGACCCTGAAATCTATTTGGGCGGTCTGACTCCTGGTGTAGACTGGCGTAATACCACATACCCTCGTACACGTACTTTCATGGTGGGATTAAACATTAATTTCTAACCTATTAACATTGGAGAAAAAATTATGAAAACAAGATATATTCTTTCTGGTACTCTGCTGGGATTTACCATTGCTGGATGTACAGACCTTGATGTAGACATAAAGTCTCAATACACAGAATATCCTAACTCGGAAATCGCTCTTGAGGCTAAGACAAACAATGCGTACTACGCTTTCCGTGGCGCCTTGGGAAGACGTTACGATGAAGGTGTTTCATGTAACTCGGATGAATATACTGCTGTCAGCTTTGATACGGACTACCTTAACGGACGAGACATGGCCAACTTCTCGCTTCACATGATAGATCCTGACGCATCGAAAAACCAGCTGAATGTTTATAACGATATACAGTCAGGTATCACAAACTGTAATACTATTATCGTGGATTTCGGTGGTGAGGATGCTGACGCTTCTGCTCCGGTAAGAGCTATGCGTGCTTTCTATACTTTCCTGCTTATGGAACACTGGGGAGATACTCCTATAATCGACCATAAACTGGAAGATGGCGAGAAAATCGACCGTTCGCCACGTGCCGATGTTGCCAGATGGATTGAATCGGAGTTGCTTGCTGTGCGCGACAAATGTACGGCTGAAGTAAACGCTTCTACTTACGGAAAACCCACACAGTGGATGATTGATGCATTGCTTGCAAAACTGTATATAAACTGGAATGTCTATACCAAGGATGTTACTAGCTCTTCATGGGATCCTAATGCTGCCAACGAAAAGCTTAATGACTGTATTGCTGCTTGCGACCGTGTCATACAATCCGGCAAATTCGATTTGACTGATGATTACAAAACTAAGTTCATGTACACTAACGGTTGGCATATCAGAGACTTTATCTATGCAATTCCATTTGATGCCGTGACAGCACAGGGTATGACATACGCACGTTTCCGCACATGGCGTCGTGGTCAGAACAGTAACGGTTTCTACAGCATCGAGATGACAAACTCTGTAGGTGGAAACATGACACTGACTCCTGAGTTCGTTGAATTGTTCTGCTTGCCTGGCGACCGCCGTAATGACGTGATAGCCGGTAGTACAGGTGAGAATATCGGAATGGCTACATTTGATGTCTATCAGTATGATAATGCGACAGGTATGCCTACAACAGTGCGTAACACCTATGGCGGGGAAAATGTAACGTTTACAAAATCCATTACGCTAAAGAGTGATCCTAATGCAAATCCTCCTGTTGTTCCTGATGCTGACCTTAACTGCGGCGCTACATTAAGTGGCTGGACACAGGGGTACCGCTCAATCAAGTTCTTCCCTGATATCAACGATTATAACGTATATGGCCGTAACCAGGATAACGACGTGCCTATATTTCGTTATGCCGACATCATTCTTATGAAGTGCGAGGCTATTACCCGTGGCGGTGAAGCTACATTGGGCGATACTCCTATGAGTCTGTTCAATCAAATCCGTAAATATGTCAATGCTCCGTTGTTGACTTCTGCACCTACATTGCAAGATATCCTGGACGAACGTGGCCGTGAGTTCTTGGATGAACACTGGCGTCGTAACGACTTGATCCGTTTCGGTGATTTCGAACGCGACTGGGGCTTCAAGTACGATTTCAATCCTGATGCTTCGAATCCTCAATACCGTTTGTGGCCTTTGAGTATTGATGTATTGAACAATAACACTAACTGGAAACAGAATCCGGGTTATTAATCTTAATATTGGTTACAGGTGGGGGAGTGATCACCGCCTGTAACTTATATAGTTATTCATGTATCCTTTGTTACTTTTCATGGAAATATCTGATATTTTTGTGCAATAGTTTTCAATAGAACAACCATATACAAATGATTTAATAACCAAATAACCTTAATTAATTTTTAATTCATGAAAACACAATTGGATATCTTCATTAAATTTATTCTATGTATTGTCTTTGTTGCACTCAGTGTTTCCTGCAGTAGCAGGAGGACTGATACGCTGAATCTCATTTCATACATTGACACCAGAATTGGTACAGCCGCAAGTGTTACCAGGAATGCTGGCGTCTTCGGAAAGCATACAGAGGAATATGGACAGACATTACCAGCCGTGCTGGAACCGAACGGAATGAACTCTTGGACTCCGCAGACTCAGGATACAGAACTTAAGTGTATATCTCCATACTATTATCGTGACACACTTTTTCAGGGTTTCAGAAACTCTCATTGGATAGTAGGGGGATGTACTCAGGACTATGGTTCTATGACGCTGGCTACTGTTACGGGCAGCCTTCGATGTAGTCCGGAGAAAAGAGCCACTCCTTTCTTGCACGATACCGAGATTGCCTCTCCGGCTTATTATTCGGTGGATTTGCCTGAGGAATCAGTCCTGGCAGAGCTTACATCGCGCTCCAGGTCCGCCATTTTCAGATTTACGTACCGCAATGCCGGAAAAGCCTATATTGTGGTCAATCCTAACAGCGATGAGGGGCTGGGATACATAGCCGTCGACACCCTTAGTAAAAGGATTTACGGATACAACCCTGTCCACCGCATTTATCAGGGGTGGGGCGAGTATGCCGGATTCGACGGACATTTCGTGATAGAATATCAGAAGGACATTACAGATATCGGTACTTTCTGCGGCGACAGCATTTTCCGTGGTAATACCGTCATCTCTAATAAAGAAGGTATAGGCGTGTATATCGGTTTCGATGTAGAGGCCGATGAAGAGGTCCTCGTCAAGGCCGCTTCTTCCTTTGTCAGCAACGAGGGCGCCGTGAAAAACCTTGAGGCAGAGATTCCGCATTGGGATTTTGACGCTACCCGCTCGCAGCTCACTTCCATCTGGGAGAAACATCTTGCAGTCATCAGCGTACGGTCTGATGATGAATTGTCGAAACGCAAATTCTACGGAGCGTTCTACAGAGCCTCCTTCCTTCCAAGGACATTCAATGATGTGGACGGCAGATATCCTTCGTTTGCAAAAGGAAAACCTGTAATGTCTCTCCCTGACGGAGGTACGTATTACGAAGATTTCAGCGTGTGGGACACATACCGCGCCCTGCATCCTATGCTGAACATCATTTCTCCTTCCAGGGCAGGCCTGATGATGAATTCCCTAGTCTTGAAATACGAGCAGGGCGGATGGCTTCCTGTTTTCCCGTGCTGGAACAGCTATACAGCTGCCATGATAGGCGACCATTGTATCTCGCTCCTGTGCGATGCATATATTAAGGGTGTCGGTGGATTCGATATAGAAAAGGCCTATCAGGCTATGCGCCGTAACGCTTTTGTCCGGCCTGCAGAAAAAGAATATCTTGACGGATGCGGCAGACGCGCCCTGAAATCATATATGGATTATGGATATATCCCTCTGGAAGATTCCGTCAAGGAAGCATTCCATACCTGCGAGCAGGTATCCCGTACCCTCGAATATGCCTATGATGATTATGTTCTCTCTATTGTAGCCAAGAAATTGGGAAAGGATGAGGATGCCGGTCAGTTGCTCGGCAGAGCCGGGAATTACCGTAACGTAATCAATCCTGCCACCGGTTATGCCCAGGGACGTCATCTTGACGGAACATTCCTTAACGATGACAACGCCTTCAAATTTACAAAATTCATAACCGAGGGTGCTCCATGCCACTATACGTGGTATGTTCCTCACGATGTTTACGGCCTAATTGACATTATTGGAGGAAAAGAAGCCTTTGTAGCCAAACTCGATTCCATGTTCTCTGAGAACAGATACTGGCACGGCAATGAGCCTTGCCATCAAATAGCTTTCATGTTTAATTATGTCGGTCAACCCTGGAAAACTGTAGATGCGGTGCGACATATTATGGACACCGAATATATCGATGCTCCTGGCGGCCTGTCTGGTAATGATGATGCTGGTCAGATGTCCGCATGGTATATGTTTGCGGCCATAGGGCTCTATCCTGTCTGTCCGGGCAGTGAATATTATATTCTTTCCGCACCTACATTTCTGGAGGTTGAGTTCCGTCTTGAAAACGGCAAGATCTTTGTAATTTCCGCTCCGGGAGTATCTCCTGAGAAGCGTTACGTCAAGAGTGTCCGGCTCAACGGCAAGGATTATACCGCAAACTATATCTCTCATGATGATATAATCTCGGGAGGAGTGATGGTATTTGAGATGACAGACACTCCGACCGGATGGGGTACTGACATAAATGATTGCCCTCCCAATCTGATGGAAAAGTAAATCTGATGGATAAATAAAAACATTATCGGAACAGTGACTATGAAAGCAGAAAATAATTTGCGAAACAGGCTATTGCTTGTAGTGTTTAATGTCATAATCGGCATGGGTGTTGCATACATTGATGCGCGTACCGTAAATACGGAAGCTGCTGTCGGTAACGCTTATTTATGTGCTGTCAGCGTGAGGGATTTTGGTGCCGTCGGCGATACTGCCGTGCTTTCTACAGCAGCATTCAACAGCGCGATAGACCAGTGTGCTTCTTCGGGCGGCGGGACAGTTGTCGTTCCTCCTGGAGAGTATCTTTGCACCACAATATTGCTTAAGGACAATGTAACCCTTCATCTTCAGTCCGGGGCAACTGTTTATTCAAGCAGGAATGCAGCCGATTATGCCAACTTCACACGTTCATCAGGAGCGGCAGATACCGGTGGAGTGGAAACCCTTCTGCTGGCAGTGTCCGCACGTAATGTCTCTGTCACGGGGGGAGGAGTGCTGCACTGCCGTGCCGTACGCGAGAAATACATCAGAGCCCCTCAGACTCATATCACAGATTCAATAACAGGCCGCGAGATAGAGAATGCCAAGAGATACGGGGCCGACTATCGCACCAAATTCCGTAAAGTCCCTCCATACGTGGGAGCCCTCAGCATGGTGGATTGCGAGAATGTCAGGATTGAAGGCATCAGAGTGATAGAATCTTCCTTCTGGTCCGTCCATATCCAGGGCTGCGACCGGGTGAAGGTAGACGGCATATACATAGAGTCCGACCGCAACAACGGAGTGAATGCCGACGGTCTTGACATAGACGGCTGCACCAACGTCACGATAAGTAATTGCGTTATCCGTACTGGCGACGATGCTCTCTGTCTGAAATCGACCATGCACGACGGAGTATCCAAGCCGGTAAGAAATATCACTATAAACAACTGTATTCTCACATCCTCGTCGGCAGCGTTCAAGATAGGGACAGAGACTCACAGCGATTTCGAGAATATTGTGATGACAAACTGCATTATCGACGATGCCAACAGGGGGCTGAACATAATAGTTCGCGATGGAGGAAATGTCTGTCGTGTGATATTCTCCGATATTGTTATCCGCACAAGGCGCAAGGCCACTTTCTGGTGGGGAAACGGAGACCCTCTGTGGTTCACAATCCAGAAAAGAGGTAAGACGGACAGGCCTGCCGGAAGTATAAGCGACGTAATAATCAGCAATGTAATAGCCGACAGCCAGAGCGGCCTGCGTATGGAAGGTTTCGACGAGGCTCTCCGTAATATAACCGTCAGCGATTTCCATCTTACGATGCAGCCGGAAGAGGCTGTGGACAAACGTTCGCGTAACGCATTCTTTTTTCATGGGGTAGACGGACTGACCATGCGCGACTGTTCCGTGAAATGGAATACAGACCGACCGGAAAAGGAGTGGGAGAGTGCTTATCTCTTCAGGAAAGTGACGGAACTGGAGCTGGTCCGCGTCTATGGCGACGAAGCTCCAAACGGGAAATACCCTGCCTTCAGATATGATATAGTAAATTGGAAGGAGGGCGATAACTCCTGCCTTCAGATACGATAGCTCCGGAATTAAGAAGAGGTGAAAACACCGCAATTAAATAATGCCGCAAAAATACGCAATAAATAACCCTGCAACTAAAAAAACAAAATATCATGAAAAAAACGACATCTTTATTATTGAATCTTCTGTTTCTCTTCCTGCTGATATCGTGTGGCGGAAGCAGAACAGATAGCAGAGTTTACAACGTACGCGATTACGGTGCCGCAGGCGACGGCAAGACCGATGATGCCGCAGCCATACAGCGCGCTATTGACGAGTGTGCCGCTGCGGGTGGCGGACAGGTACTGTTCCCGCGAGGCTATACATTCCTCAGCGGCCCACTTTCCCTTGCCTCGAACATCGAGTATCATTTTGAGACAGAGTCACGCCTCCTGGCAAATCCCCTTGAAAGCATATACACCCTCAGTGCCTTTTGCGAGAACCGTGGCGAGGGAATGATGTGGCTTTATGCCAAGGACGTGAAAAACATATCCTTTACAGGTATGGGAACAATAGATGGCAACGGAGTGGCATTCATGGGCGCCGAGCTTCATGACTCCTACGAGCTCAAGCCCGTAACCGATTTCGACCCACGTCCGCACGTCCTCACCCTCATCAATGCCGAGAAAGTGATTATCCGCGATATCAGCATTCGGAACAGCGCTTACTGGACAGTCCACCTCGTAGGGTGCAATGATGTCACCATCGACGGCATTTCACTGTTGAACAATCTGAAAATCCGTAACGGCGACGGCATAGACATCGACCATTCCAGGAACGTGCGCATCTCAAACTGCTACATCGAGTCGGGCGACGACTGCATCTGCCTGAAGAACCGTCGCGAGTTTGAAGAATACGGAGTGTGCGAGGACGTGGTTGTGACCAACTGCATCATGACGTCTCGCTCGTGTGCCGTCAAGATAGGTTCGGAGAATGTGGACAGCATTCGCCGCGTGGTGTTCGACAACTGTGTGATCCGCAACAGCAATCGCGGTATCGGCATCCAGAACCGCGACGAAGGAACCGTCACAGACGTGATATTCTCGAATATGATAGTAGACTGCCGTTTCTTCTCCGATGTGTGGTGGGGAAAATCTGAGCCAATCTATGTCACATCATATCCGCGTGCGAGAGGCAATCACAAAGATGCCGGATGGCGTTTCCCTAAGGGGGCTACAGAAGGTCGCTGCGGAAATGTAAGTGATATCCGTTTCCATAATATCCGCTGCACCAGCGAGAACGGAGCGTTCGTGGGCGGAGATACTCCCGATAAGGTGAGCCGCATAACATTCAGCGAGGTAGATATAGATTTGCGAAGAGTGACAGACTATCCCGGTGCCATTTACGACAAGCGTCCGTGCGACGGCGAAGGATATGTCCGCGGCAAGGAATACGCCTTCTATATAGACCGCGCGTCGGACGTCACCATCAGGAACTGCGATGTCAACACGGACTGCTCTATGTCCGGATATAAATTCAGAAACTGATAATCCATAAAAAATTACGCCATGATCAGACACAACAGAATCATAAAATCATTCATTTCAATGGCCCTGTCTCTGCTCCCTCTGGCTGCAGACGCACAGGCCGGTCCGGACACATACGTTGACCCACGTATAGGCTCCGAAGGCCTTGGCCGCGTGTTTATCGGCCCTTCAGCTCCCTACGGAATGGTAAAACCTTCGCCTGACTGCACTTGTGCCCCCAACAGTGGATGGCTCCCCATGCCCGAGCGGGTGGACGGATTTGCCCAGGTGCACGTCAGCGGTACCGGCGGCGGTCCGAAGTACGGCAATATCCTCGTCATGCCCTTTGGCAGCGGGATAGACCGCATCTCCCATATCGACTATCGCGAGTATGAGAACATAAAGTTGGGCTACTACGACACCCGTTTCGTCAATTCGCGCATACGTACGGAGATAACCACATCGCGCCGCGCCTCGTTCTACAGATTCACATATCCGACCGATTCGCTCAAGTCCCTGCTCGTCGATTGTGGATTCTTCCTCGGTGAAAGCCCTGTGCCTGACGCCCGCGAAGCCCAGCAGTTTGTTGGCTCCGAAGTCCGTATCGAGTCCGGCAACTCCCTTTCCGGCTATTCGCGCATACGCGGCGGCTGGAACAACGGACGCGCTTATACCGTATATTTCTATGCCGAGACTGATGTCCCTTTCGAGACCACCTACACATGGAAGTCTGGCTGCATCTCCACCGATGACTCACAGTACGATTCTGCCGAGAAAACAGGAGTTTTGCTTCGTTTCCCATCGTCTGCCACAACTGTGAACTTAAAGATAGGTATTTCGTTTATCAGTTCTCTTAAAGCTAAGCAGAACGTCCGTTCCGACATACCACATTGGTCGTTCGACAAGACAAGGGAAAGCCTCGTGGCCGACTGGAACGACCTGCTTGGCAGGATAACCCTTTCCGACGATACTTCCGACGAGTACAGACGCATGTTCTACACCGGTATGTACCACACCATGCTCATGCCAGTCGACCGCACAGGCGAGAACCCCCTATGGTCCGATCCCGAACCGTATTACGATGATTTCTACGCCATCTGGGACACATACCGCACGTCCACACCCCTCATCACCCTTATCGATCCGCAGCGTGAAGCCGATATAGTCCGTTCGCTCATCAACATCTACCGTCGCGACGGATACATGCCCGACGCCCGCAGCGGCAACAGCAACGGCCGCACCCAGGGAGGCTCGAACGCCGAGATAGTCATTGCCGATGCCTTCGTGAAAGGCCTTGAAGGAATAGACTATGAGATGGCTCTAGAGGCAATGCTGAAAGATGCCACAGTCCCTCCCGGAGGAAACGAGGAAGCCGAAGGCCGCGGCGGACTCATCCCGTACCTTCAGCTGGGATATATCCCATACGGAATACCCCGCGCCGGAAACCGCACAGTGGAATACTCCTATTGCGACTATGCCATCTACCTCGTGGCCAAAGGACTGGGCAAAGACAAACTTGCAGAGCAGTACCTACGACAGTCGGCAAACTGGAAGAACCTCTGGCGTTCCGATTACGAGCACGACGGCGCCCGCGGATTCATACTTCCGCGCGATGCAGAAGGCCGCTGGCTGGACGACATACCGTTCGGCCGTTCCGAGTTACGCAAACCCACATACCGCTACACCCCCGTCACATCCGAAGCCCCATGGCACTGCCCGTGGTGGGACACATTCTTCTACGAGGCCACATCATGGGAATATTCTCTCAGCATTCCACACGATGTGCACGGACTGATAGAAATGTGTGGCGGAGCCGAAGCTTTCGATTCGCGACTTGATACATTCTTCGGTAAGGAATATTACAATGTGAATAACGAGCCCTCATTCCTTAGCCCATGCCTGTATCACTGGATAGGCCGTCCGGACAAGACATCCGACTGCGTGCGTGATATAATCTGTCGTCATTACAACGACGGTCCTGTTGGTCTGCCTGGAAATGACGATTCGGGAGCTATGTCGTCATGGCTTGTATTCCATATGATAGGACTATATCCAAATGCCGGTCAGGATTATTATCTTATTCATTCGCCTTTTATCAGGGAAACTACCATTAATGTCGGCGATGGAAAAACCTTTACCATCAAAGCTGAAGGCTTTTCTGCTAAGAATAAATATATAGTTTCTGCTACTCTTGATGGAGTGGACTATCCCTATTCATATATACGTCATAAGGATATTGTAAAAGGAGGTCGCTTGGTTCTTAAGATGGGCAAACATCCTGCCGGATGGGGAACCACAGCTCCGGATATAGATTAACTTCATTAACCTTCCTAACTTCATTAACTTCATGAAAAAAATATTTACATCAATAAAACTCAGTCTGCTCGTTTCGCTCCCGGCATTACTGATATCGTTCCCACTTCGGGCGCAGTTATCAATGCCTGATTCCCTGACTTACGTCTATAAACTATACGGGCAGACCAGAAAATACAGCGTCCATTTCAGCGAAAGTAATGATACACTATTCATGGACTGGGGAATAATGCGAAACCTTAAATGGCAGCATGGAAGGTACACTATGAGCCCTGCAGCCAGAGATAACGCTACTTTGCTGAGTTATCTCCAGCCTATAGACGGTCATCATGAACTACTCTCAGGAGATGAACTCTTTGGCATAGTATCACGTTCAGTATATAAAAGTCTGAAGACAGAAGGTCTGTGTACTTTCGACTTGCGTACATTCCGTTTGAAAGATACACGTCGCCATGCCGGTAGCTTCCGGCTACTTCATGCAGTATCGGCAGACGATGACACAGAAATGTGGATACTTGATAATGAAGACATTCCGGTGATATGGTATATGCAGAACAATCCATGCGGAGTAAACTGGCAGATAAGCTCGTCATTGCCTGTGAGTGAGGCGTATTCATCAAGCATTACAGACGAAAGCATAAACAAGGAACTTAAGGAAAACCCGATGCGTGCCGGAGGAATATATTTCGCCTATCCATATGGCAGCATAGATCGTTCAATTGGTACACCGGCCACAGGTACACCTTCCCCGGAAGGGTACACACCTGTCTATATAAGCCATTACGGACGTCATGGTTCAAGGTATATGATGAATGAAGTGGATTATATAAAAGCGATAGAGCCGCTTGAGGAAGCCGCTTCATATTCAGGTCTTACCCCTTTGGGTTCTGACATACTTCGCAAGCTTCAAATACTATACGACGAGGCAGAAAATCATGCCGGAGAACTTACAAAGTTAGGTGCTGCACAGCACAGAGGCATAGCCCAGCGAATGTATCGCAGTTTCAGCCGCCTGTTCACATCAGGTAAGCGGGTAGAAGCTCGTTCTAGCGTAGTACCACGTTGTTTGATGAGCATGAACGCTTTCTGCAGTCAGATGCAGCTGGAATTCCCCTCATTGAATATAGATACCATGTCAAATCAGAACCTGATGAGATATATGTCATATACCTCGCCGGAGCTTAAGGCTTTTTCGGCAGAGGATGCACCATGGCAGACCGACGCCATCCGCTTTGAGCAGGAAACACTCCGTCCGGAACGCCTGATGTCGTCCGTATTTTCCCGTGCTGAAGTACGTCCAGAAGACGAGATATCATTCTATAAATCACTGTTCAGAGTAATATTCAGCATACAGAATACAGATCTTAATCTTTCGCTTCACACTGTGTTCACTCCTGACGAACTGTTTACTCTCTGGCGCGCCTTGAACTATCGTATGTACGTTATCAATGCTGCTTGTCCACTTAACGAAGGAAAAGGTCCCTCTTCTGCATCAACACTTCTTGATACGATTATCTTCGATGCTGACCGTGCATTGAGTGGGGAGGATATATGTGCTTCGTTTCGTTTTGGGCACGACACTGCCCTTATTCGCCTGCTTGCTTTGATGCAGATAGAAGGATGCGCTCGAGCAGAGACTGATCCGGAACGCTACCATCTGGCTTGGCAGGATTATCGTATAGCGCCAATGGCTGCCAATTTGCAGATAATATTCTATCGTAATGCAAAGGGACACGTAATAGTACGTTTCCTTCATAATGAGAATGAAACTCATATAGTTACGTCTGCCCCGGTAATCGACGGAGTGTATTATGACTGGGATATCCTTCGGCGTGAACTTAAATCACGTATAGAATAATATGAAAAATAAAAGCTTCCGTCTCAGAATATCAGTCTGCCACGGAAGCTTTTTTATTAAAACAAATAGATTGGTTTATTTTACCTTTTCCATAGCCTGCTCCAGGTCGGCTATAATATCATTTACATTTTCTATACCGACAGAAAGACGTATCAGGTCAGGAGCTACACCTGCTTCAATCAGCTGTTCGTCACTTAACTGACGGTGTGTATGACTTGCCGGATGAAGCACACATGTACGTGCATCTGCCACGTGTGTTACGATACAGATCATCTTCAGGTTGTCCATGAATTCTATGGCTTCCTCACGGCTGCCGTTCAGTCCGAAAGCAATCACTCCACATGAACCGTTAGGCATATATTTCTGACCTAATTCATAATATTTGCTACTTTTCAGTCCGCAATAGTTAACCCATTTTACTTTGGGGTTGGCTTCAAGCCATTCAGCTATCTTCTGAGCATTCTCACAGTGGCGAGGCATACGCAGATGCAGGGTCTCCAATCCCAAATTCAGCAGGAATGCATTTTCCGGTGATTGTATTGAACCCAGGTCACGCATCAGCTGGACTGTAGCCTTTGTGATATATGCCATTTTACCGAATGCTTTTGTATAAACAAGTCCGTGGTAAGATTCGTCTGGTTTTGTAAGTCCAGGGAATTTGTCGGCGTTTGCTTCCCAATCGAAGTTACCGCTATCCACTACGGCGCCTCCCACACAAGTAGCGTGTCCGTCCATGTATTTTGTTGTAGAGTGAGTGACGATATCAGCTCCCCATTCGAATGGGCGGCAGTTGATAGGAGTAGCAAAAGTATTGTCCACAATCAAAGGAACACCATGGCTGTGAGCTATACGTGCAAATTTTTCAATATCCAGAACATTGATACTTGGGTTTGAAATAGTTTCTCCAAACAGACATTTTGTGTTAGGACGGAAAGCCTTGGATATTTCCTCTTCACTGGCGTCGGCATCAACGAAAGTACATTCTATACCGAGTTTTTTCATTGTAACAGCAAAGAGGTTGAATGTTCCACCGTAGATAGTAGAAGAGCATACAAAATGATCTCCGGCTTCACAGATATTGAATACGGCGTAGAAATTGGCAGCCTGTCCTGAAGAAGTAAGCATAGCACCTACACCACCTTCCAGAGCTGCTATTTTTGAAGCTACAGCATCGTTTGTAGGATTCTGAAGTCTTGTATAGAAATAACCGGACTCTTCCAAATCGAATAAACGTGCCATCTGTTCGCTTGTTTCATATTTGAAAGTTGTTGACTGATATATAGGCAATACTCTCGGTTCACCTTTTTTAGGTTGCCATCCGGCCTGTACGCATAGAGTTTCTCTACTAAGTTTATTTTCCATAATGTTTTATTTTTTATTGAATATTTATTTTATTGACGGCAAAATTACTAATATTTCCGTCAATTAGTGGACGAATGACAAAAAAAAGAATTATATTTGAACATTATAACCTAATAAGAATATTTGTATGGAAGATGAAATCAATTTTAAGCATGTAATACCGGCTCAAATCCGGTTCAGTGATGTTGACCAGTTCGGACACATGAATAACTCAGTGTATTTCTCTTTGTACGATCTTGCCAAAACTACATATTTTAAGGATGTGTTTGGTGATTTGCATGATTGGAACAAATTTGGTGTAGTGGTGGCAAATATCAATGCTGATTTTATGGCACCTGTATTTTTTTCTGATGAACTTATTATTGAAACTACCGTAGTTCATCTTGGAAATAAAAGTTTGACGTTGCTACAGCGTGCAGTAAACAAGGCTAGTGGTGTAATTAAATGTCAGTGTCGTACGGTGCTTGTAGGTTATGATGTTGCCACTAAAGAGCCTGTTCCTATTCCTATGATATATAAGAACGCTATTTGCGAATATGAGGGTAAAACTCTAGAGGAGTTGTCTCAGAAATAAAAATAAAGAAACGTTATAATCAGGCGATTATAACGTTTCTTTGTTAAGTTCACTTCTTAACTTTTACTTCATACAGATCATTTCGTCTGTCTTTCAGATTTCTTACACTGCCGTAAGTATGCAGTTCATTCAGAAGGTCAAGATCTACATCAGATACGAGAATCATTTCTGTATTCGGAGTAGCCTCGGCACGTTTGCCGTCGGTAGGGAATGTGAAGTCGCAAGGAGTGAATACTCCTGATTGTGCATACTGTATGTCCATGTTATGTACACGTGGCAGGTTACCTACACTTCCCGCTATTACAACGAAACATTCGTTTTCTATAGCTCTGGCATGAGCGCATACTTTAACTCGGCTATATGCGTTCTGTGTGTCCGTCATGAATGGGACAAAAAGGATTTGCATACCTTGATCAGCCATAATACGTGATAGTTCAGGGAATTCCACATCGTAACATATCAATACACCGATTTTTGCACAGTCTGTTTCAAATGTTTTGATGGAACGCCCTCCTGTAAGTCCCCAGCTCTTTGTCTCATCTGGAGTGACGTGGATTTTTTCGTACATTTCTGTCGTACCGTCACGTCTGCATAGAAAACCAACATTATAAAGTCGCCCGTCTTCTTTTATCTGAGGCATACTTCCTGTTATAATATTGATATTATAGCTGATAGCTAGTTTTATAAAACGTTCGCGTATTTCGTTTGTATATGTTGCGAGACCACGTATTGCTTCCGATTCCGCTTCATTGTTGAAATGAGCCATCAATGGAGCGTTGAAGTATTCAGGGAAAAGAATGAAGTCACTCTTGTAGTCGGATACGGCGTCAACAAAGAATTCTACCTGTTCGAACAAATCGTCAAGTGTGTTGTATGAACGCATCTGCCATTGTACTAGTCCCACGCGCACTGAAGTCTTTGGACTGATATATTCTTGTGTAGGCGGCTGATAATAGATATTGTCCCATTGCAGTAGGCATGCATAATGTCTTGATTCCTCATCATTTGGAAGATAGTTACGCATAACCTTGCGCACGTGGAAATCGTTTGATAGCTGGAATGTCAGTACAGGGTCATAGATTTCTTTTTGTCTTACCTTGTCTATGTATTCTTTAGGACGCATCTTGTCGGCATATTTGTGATAGTTCGGTATTCTGCCGCCAAACATGATGGCTTTCAGGTTCAGTTCCTCGCACAATTCCTTGCGATATTCGTACATACGTCGTGCCAGTCGCAGTCCTCTGTATTGCGGATGAATGAACACCTCAATACCGTAAAGAATGTTTCCTTTCGGATTGTGAGTATTGAATGTCTCCTTACCTGTCACCTGAGCGTATGTATGGTCGTTTTTTACGTCATCATAGTTTACTATTATTGACAGGGCACATCCCACAATCTTTTCATCTACCACTGTTACTATCTGTCCTTCCGGGAAAATCTTTATAAGTTTTTCTATTTGTTTGTGTGTCCAGAAGACATCGCTTCCGTCGGAGTAAACACGTGTGAAAGATTGTGCCAGCTGGTCATAATCTTCGATTTGTAGATTTCTAATCTGTACTTTGTTGATTTTTAGTGAGTCCATTGTTTTATGTTATGATATATCTTTTCCTCAATAATGAAAATATCTCCAATTCCATAATCGGTATTGGAGATATTGTGAAAGTTTTTATTTGTATGATTTCTTATATATTTCCAGAACTTCCTCGTCTGTAAGAGGGCGGACATCGAAGCGGTAGAATCCTCCGGCTATGTCTCTTGCAAGTGTAACCATTTCAGGCAGATCTTCCGGTTTCATGCCCCAGTCGCTAAGCTTCAGATTGTCCATTCCGCATTCTTTTTTCATCAGAGCAAGTGCTTCTAGAAAGTCGCTCGGTCTGTTACTCTTTTTCTGAGTCATTACTTCCGCCATTTTCATGTAGCGTTTCATGCAGTCATTCTTGAATGTCTCGAAATAGGCATCACTCAGTGTGATTAGTCCTGCACCGTGTGGAAGTTCAGGATATTTTGCACTCATGGCATGTTCCAATGCATGTTGCGATACACATCTTGATGTAGCTTCTACCAGTCCGGCAAGAGTGCTACCCCAAGCCACTTTGGCTCTTGCTTTAAGATTGCGTCCGTCTTTTACTGCAACAGGCAGATATTTATAGAGAAGTCTCACAGCTTCCAGTGCATAAAGGTCGCTGATAGGTGTTGCGCAGTTTGCAATAAATCCTTCCGAAGCGTGGAAGAAAGCGTCGAATCCCTGATATGCAGTCAGCTGTGGTGGAACTGAAAGCATCATTTCAGGATCCACTATTGACAGTTTCGGGAAAGTGTATTGACATCCGAAACCTATTTTCTCTGTTTTTTCTGTATTTGTTATTACAGTCCACGGGTCAACCTCTGTACCTGTACCTGCTGTTGTAGGTATGGCGATGACAGGTAATGCACCTTTTACAGGACGTCCTTTACCAGAACCGCTCTGGATGTAATCCCAATAATCGCCATCGTTGCATGCCATTACTGCTATGGCTTTGGCAGAATCAATGGAACTGCCGCCTCCAAGTCCGATAAGCATGTCACATTTCATTTCGCGGCATATTGCTGCCCCTTCCATAACATGGTCTTTTATAGGGTTAGAAAGTATCTTGTCATATACTATTGAATCCACATCGTTTTCTTTAAGCAGTTCTATTATCTTGTCCAAATAACCGTATTTGCGCATTGATGAACCTGCTGAGATAACAATCATGGCTTTCTTTCCTGGAAGTTGCTCAGTGGCAAGATTCTTTATTTCGCCACATCCGAACATCAGTTTGGTAGGAATGTTCAGACTGAAAACTGGATTAGTATTCATAATGTCTATAGTTTTTAAGTTCATGTTTTCAAAATTAAGGATTAATATTGATAATTGAATATACATAGAGTTAAAAAATACTATTCAAAATATTTTGAATTAATTGAGTAGAAATCAGTAATGATTTTTGAAAAATTCTATATAAAGTTAGCGTAACACGTACGTGTCACGCGCGTTACACGCTCGTGTTACACTCGTTACACGTATGTGTTTCACGCGTTACACGTTCGTGTAACGGTAAGTTTGCACTGTCATATCATAGGTTGTTTCTAATTGATTTTTGCATACGAGATTTCATTTCATAAATCTTCCATTAATATGTTTCTCCTGTATTATATATATAATAATGTGTATATTATTCCTTTATTTAACTTGAATGTAACAATAATGAAAAAATATTATCCCTATTTTATGTTGAAAAACAGGTATTTAGCTATTAAGGTGAAAATTTTTTAGAAAAAAAAGTTATGCTAAGTATTGCGGGAATGAAAAAAGTGCGTACCTTTGCATCCGCAATCGAAAATGATACGGTTGCTAAACAAGAAGTTCTTTGAAAGATTTTAAATAAACAAACAGAATGTAGTACAAGCGTCACACATTAAATAATGTGTGATGATAAAGAAGATAAACCGTCAATTATAATAAGAAATACGGTATCCTGAACAGAGACAACAGATATCCTAACGGATATATAAAAATATTTTACAATGAAGAGTTTGATCCTGGCTCAGGATGAACGCTAGCTACAGGCTTAACACATGCAAGTCGAGGGGCATCGGGATTGAAGCTTGCTTCAATTGCCGGCGACCGGCGCACGGGTGAGTAACGCGTATCCAACCTTCCGTTTACTCGGGGATAGCCTTTCGAAAGAAAGATTAATATCCGATAGTATGGTAAGATTGCATGATAATACCATTAAAGATTTATCGGTAAACGATGGGGATGCGTTCCATTAGGTAGTAGGCGGGGTAACGGCCCACCTAGCCTACGATGGATAGGGGTTCTGAGAGGAAGGTCCCCCACATTGGAACTGAGACACGGTCCAAACTCCTACGGGAGGCAGCAGTGAGGAATATTGGTCAATGGGCGAGAGCCTGAACCAGCCAAGTAGCGTGAAGGATGAAGGTTCTATGGATTGTAAACTTCTTTTATAGGGGAATAAAAAATTCCACGTGTGGAATCTTGTATGTACCCTATGAATAAGCATCGGCTAACTCCGTGCCAGCAGCCGCGGTAATACGGAGGATGCGAGCGTTATCCGGATTTATTGGGTTTAAAGGGAGCGTAGACGGGATGTTAAGTCAGCTGTGAAAGTTTGGGGCTCAACCTTAAAATTGCAGTTGAAACTGGCGTTCTTGAGTGCGGTAGAGGCAGGCGGAATTCGTGGTGTAGCGGTGAAATGCTTAGATATCACGAAGAACTCCGATTGCGAAGGCAGTACACTAAGCCGATACTGACGTTGAGGCTCGAAAGTGTGGGTATCAAACAGGATTAGATACCCTGGTAGTCCACACGGTAAACGATGAATACTCGCTGTTGGCGATATACGGTCAGCGGCCAAGCGAAAGCATTAAGTATTCCACCTGGGGAGTACGCCGGCAACGGTG
>NZ_CALDPF010000001.1 GCF_937912035.1 uncultured Bacteroides sp. | reverse complement strand
TTCTTGATCGAGTGCGAAAAAGAAAGACAAGGAAAGAAGCAAGTATAGCAATAATCACAATAATGTATTTAACATTATTATACAATCTTCAGCTATAAAGCTATAAAGTAATATCGAAAGTAGAATTATATGGCCAACCGTAGTTAGTATATGGCCGATATTGTGAAAAAGTAATTGAATTTATAAACACAAATAGACTGTTTCCAATCTTAAGAAGAAGTTTCGTATGTGACTTGAAAAGAATAAATAGCCTCCTCTTTATAATAAGTGTTTTTAATTACTTTTAAGGTATATAGAGTTGAAAATACCCTAATAATATTATCAGAATAATTTCCTAAAGTCTATAAAATGTGTGTGCTCTGCTTTCAGCAGGAGAATAGATTAACAATAAAAAGCCAACTGATTTATTGTCAGTTGGCTTATATTGATGGTATTTAAAGAATATTTCTAAGTGATGTCTTCAATTTCTCACTTATCATACCCTGGTGTTTGTTCCAATTTTGGGTCATTATTTAATGTATTGACGTCTATCGGCCACAACAACTTATGGGCTTCACTTTCTTTAATTAATGGAACTCTTTCATCAGGAGTCTCATTGTTGGGATAATTAGCTGCTACTGAAAAAGCTAATGATTTTCCGTTTGCATCGTGCATACGTACTACATCAAACCAACGTTTACCTTCCCAAACAAATTCTTTATCACGTTCATGTAAAATAGTTAACTCATTGTCAGCATAACTTCCATCAGTGTATGCGAATTGTGGATGCCAGTTCTTACCATAAGCCCGCTTACGTACTTCATTAACGTAATTTGCACATTTTCCTGAAAGGGCATTTTCTATTTCTGCCATCATCAATAGTACATCGGCATAACGATATACAATAATATCTGTATCAAATATACGCTGGTTGTTAGAATTGACAGAACCGATACCCTTTTTCATAGCAATGCCAAATCCTTCCTTTTGGGCACTACCATAATGATCCATGAAAGTAGCGTCGCGTCGCATATCTTCATCATCATATGAATCCCAAAGTGCCTTCTTATATTCATGAAGGAATTGCCCTACTGTCCCTTTCAAATCTAAAGTATCCTGCATTAATTTGCCATCACGGCCATAGCGTTGCCCTTCGAATATATTACCATAATAAATAAAAGGACCGGCCCAATTAGTTGCTTCTCCATCTTTAAAACGAATGGCAAAAATAATTTCATCATTTGCTTTTTTAGAGAAGACCTCTGAAAAATTATCTAATAACGAGAATTGGTTGATTAAAGGCTGGAGAGCTGTCTGAGCAATTGCCAAATCACTATTTCCTGTGGCTTGATGATCGCCTGTAGTCACTTTTGCTGACCACATGTAAACTTCAGCTTTTAACATTAAGGTTGCATATTTTGTCCACATTGCTCTATCTATAGTAACATTGTTTCCAAAATTTAATTCAGAAGCCTCAAGATCACTTTTAATAAATTTGAGTATTGTTTCAGGAGTAGAACGTTCCGTATAAAGGGCATCTGCAGATATCTTTCCTCCTTCAAGCACTTTGACATCAGTAATCAAAGGTACGCCACCATAAGTTTTATATAACATAAAATAATACAATGCTCTCAAACCGTATGCCTGTCCCAAGTAAAATCCTTTTTTACTTTCACTTAAAAAGGAACATCCGTTTGACACCTCCGATATAAAATGGTTTACCTGCATAATTCTACCGTATAAATCATACCAATTACTAATACCGGTATTGTCTTTAGTCAACATATTGTTTTTAATAGGATCACTATAAGACATAGATGTACCCAACGAAGATGTGCCATAACGAGATGTACCTCCACGAGCTTCCCCAAGTACATAAAACATGGTATAGGAACTTCGTAAATTATTGTGTAAGCCATTCATATATCCTTCTACTTGAGCTTCTTTAGTCCAAAAGTTACCACTGCCGTAATAATCTTCTGGCGAAAGATCTAAAGCGTCACATGAAACATACAGCAACGCTGATAAGAATAATAAAATAGATGTTATCTTTTTCATATTTGTTACAATGTTAATTTTTTAAAAGGAAACATTTACTCCAAAAATAATAGTTCGTGGTAATGGATATCCTCCATTATTACTACTGCTCTCAGGAGAGTGCATATGCTCAGCTTCTGTCAGATAGCCAAGATTTTGTCCAGTAATAGAGAAGGAAACATCGTTCATTCCAGCTTTTTTAATTAATTGTGAGGGTAATCTATATGCTAAGCTAAGTTCACGAAGAGCTAGATAATTACCATTGAAAGTGAACATAGAACTACTACGTGCATAATTACGTTTTCCTAACTGATCAGCCCACGTGTAAGTTGGATATTTGGCGTTTGGATTTTCAGGTGACCATGTATTTTTGGTATCTGAGATTGTATTATAAGTTCCCTGCATATTACCCATGATCCAAGGAGTCTTCCAATCAATTACAGTAAAGCCTAAAGCATAATCAAAACGTGCTGATAATGTCAGATCTTTCCATGATACAGTCGTATTGAAGCCACCAGTCCATTTGGGCGTTGTATTACCGACTTTCACTTGATCATATACGTCAATGACGCCATCATTATTCACATCTTTCCACTTTACATCTCCAGGTTGTATAGGTAAACCTTTACTTTTTTCCTGATCTGTTAATTTAGCCCATGCTTCCGGACCATACAAAATCTTATTGTTTGAGCTGTTATTTCCTGTAGACTTATCGATCAAATTTCCTGGAATTTCGGATTCGCTTCTGTATAATCCTTCTGCTTTGTATGCATAGATGTCACCTGGGCGCTGTCCTTCCTGATAACCTCCTACCCACATCTTCTCATAGCTGCCATCATCCAATTTGCGACCTGTATACACCTCCATGGCATTCTGACGATTTCTCTCCAGTCCATTGTATGGCAATTCCAGAATTTTGTTTATGTTATAGGCAGCGTTCAGATTGATATTCCACTTCCAATCACGTTTCTCAAGCACTTTAAAACCAAATTCCAGCTCAAGTCCTTGATTCTGTAATTTACCGTTATTTGAGGTTATACCAGAAACCCCTGATGAAGATGGCAAAGGAATAGTGGCATATTTATCTTCCGTTCTACGATTGTAATACGTCATGTTAGTATTGATTCTGTTTTCAAGAAAACTTAAATCCATACCTACTTCAAAAGTTTGTGAACGTTCCCATTGTAAATAAGGAATAGGGAGAGAACCTAATAGATACCCAGTATTGCCGTTATATTTATTACTTCCGTAAGATCCCTGCACTGTGTAATTACCGACCCAATCTTTATTTACATTTCCATTCAATCCATAACTTGCGCGCAATTTGGCAAAGGAAACTACTTGTTGGAGGGATTCCATAAATTTCTCTTTTCCGAAAACCCATCCTGCTGAAATTCCGGGAAATACTCCCCAACGGTTGTCTTTTGCTAATTTAGAGTAGCCATCCTTTCTTAATACGAATGATACCAAATATTTGCTTTGGAAGTCATAATTCACACGCCCAAAGAAAGACATAATGCGTTGGCGACTATGCCATGAATCAATATTACGTTTTCCTTCTTCATTACTTGTAAATTGAAGATCACCAAAATCGTCAGTCGGAGCACCCGATCCAGAAGCGTTAAATCCTTTTTGATAAGCATCGTAGTATTCAAAACCTAACATTGCAGCCAGATAATGATCTTTCGTAATTTGATAATCATAATTTAAAACCGCATTGTAAGTCTGATTGAGCGTTCTATCAAATTCTGCTGATGTAGAACGAGATGTATTCATGTTATTGGGACTTGACAAGTAGTCTTGATTGAATGCTTCATATTTAGCTTCATCAAAGTACCAGTTCGCTGTCAACTTTAAATTCAGTCCTTTCATTAATTTTATATCGAAGGATTGTACCATGGTAAATTTGTCGGTGTTGTTATCACGCTTAAACTTACTTAAATTGAATGACTGGTTCCCATCAGAAGAATTAGGACCTAATAACATTTCACCATCAGCGTTGTAACCACGGAATGTAGGAGGTAATGAAAGCATTCGATTGAAATATTCCACTTCACCTCTGGAACCAGGAGAAAGTCCATACCAAGTAGCATCTGCAAAATTAAACGATGAACTGGATGTAAGCCAAGGTTTGATTTTATAATCAGCATTAAACGTAAATGTTAGACGTTTATACCAATTCCCTGTAGCTGTACCATCTGTATTATTATATCCGATTCCAGCATAATAATTTCCTTTATCGTTACCTCCAGAAATACTGATATTGTAGTCTTGAGAAAGTGATGGAGTATGTAGGTTGAACGAGGCAGGATCTGTATTCTTATAAATTATTTGATCACCATATACAGGATCTGTCATGGTTTGCCAACCTTGCTTCAATAAAAAAGCCAGATCATCCGTATATTTCATTGTACTCCATACGGCACGCACGTCTTTATTTCCATCAAGTACGGCCCCGGTACTAGGATCAAAATAGAGATTACCCGTACCATAGGGAGTTGCATTATTTAGACTATTCATATCTGCTGTACCAACCCAATTACCTTTGGAATCTTTATAGATTTGCCCAGAACGTTGATATGCCGTACGCATCCAATAGATATAATCGCCGGCATTCATAAATTCATAAGGATTATTGTAATAGTTGATACCGACTTTAGCCTTTACACTGACCTCACCTTTACCTTCTTTACCACGTTTAGTAGTAACTAAGATTACACCATTATTAGCGCGAGCACCATAAATAGCAGTGGCACCGGCGTCTTTTAGGACTTCCATTGACTCAATATCCTCAGGATTGATATCACTCAGACTTCCACGGACTTGTCCGTCTACTAACACTAATGGAGATCCCGTTCCGTTATAATCGGTACCACCACGTAGGATTATAGTAGGAGTAGCTCCTGGATCACCTGAGGTCTGAAGAACACGTACACCCGATACCGCCCCAGACAAAGCTTGTGCCGGATTGGAAAAGAGTCCTTTTTGTAGAACATCTTCCTTTACTTTGCCAATTGAATTGGTCACTTTGGTACGCAACTGTTTGCCACCATATCCTGTGACTACTACTTCATCCAACATTTCAGAGTCTTCTTTCAATTTAATATTGAAAGAATTTTTGCCCTTTACATCGAGTACCTGAGGCTGATACCCAACATAAGAAACTTTGATCTTTCCATTAGGATCGACCATTAATGTAAACTTACCGTCAATGTCAGTAATCACACCATTGG